>JAHFPV010000013.1 GCA_023266575.1 Sphingobium sp. | reverse complement strand
GCCGTCGCTAGAAAAATCGTCGTCCTCGCCAATCGCCTCGTTGCCGAAAATCGAACTTGGTCCCCAATCCATGCTTGACCAACAAGACAGATGCTCGACTTCGCTCGAAACGAACGGAGGTAGGTGGTCCCCCGAACTCAATCCGCAAAGTTCGCCGCCACCTCCGGCGGCACGCGCAAGATCCGGCCCGTGCCTTTGTCCACGATCGCCCAAGTCGATCTGGCCGTGACCTTCACCTTGCCGTCGGGTCCGGTAAACTCGATCAGCCGGTCAAAGCGCGCGCCGCGCGGGCCGTCGGGTATCCAGGTGCGCGCCGTCACCGTCTCGCCCTCCGCCACATTGCCGCGATAGTCGATTTCGTGGCGGGTCACGACCCAGACATAGGCATCCACATGCGCCGGGTCGGCATCATGGGTCCAATGTTCGGTCGCAACCTGCTCCATCCACTGGACCCAGACCGCGTTGTTGACGTGGCCGAGTATGTCGATGTCGGCGGCTCGGGCGGTGATGTGCGTGGTGTAGGACGAAGCCATATCTATCCTCCGTTCGGGCTGAGCTTGTCGATAACAATTCTCAACACCCTTGTTCTCGACGGGCGCTTCTCGACTTCGCTCGAAGCTGCTCGAACCGAACGGATTTGGAAAAATCTCACGCCCCAGCCATCCCCATCTGCCACAGGATGAAGGCAAATTCCTCCGCGCTTTCGTGCAGGCTCTCGAACCTGCCCGACTTGCCGCCATGGCCCGCGCCCATATTGGTCTTGAGCAGCAGGACATTGTCGTCGGTCTTGGTCGCGCGCAGCTTGGCGACCCATTTGGCTGGCTCCCAATAGGTGACGCGCGGGTCTTTCAGCCCCGCCGTCACCATCAGCGGCGGATAATCCTGCTCCTTCACATTGGCATAGGGATCATAGGCCAGGATCGTCTCGAACGCGGCCTTGTCCTCGATCGGGTTGCCCCATTCGGGCCATTCGCCCGGCGTCAGCGGCAGCGTCTCGTCCAGCATGGTGTTCAGCACATCGACGAACGGCACATGCGCCACCACCGCGCCCCACAGGTCGGGATCAGAGTTGATCACCGCCCCCATCAGCTCGCCCCCAGCGGAGCCGCCCGAAATGCTGATCCGCCCCTTGCGCGTATAGCCCAGGTCGATCAGCCCCCTGGCCACATCGACAAAGTCAGTGAAGGTGTTGTTGCGTTTGTCCAGCTTGCCGTCGAGATACCATTGCTGGCCAAGGTCATCACCGCCCCGAATATGGGCGATGGCGAAGGCGAAACCGCGATCCAGCAGCGACAGCCGCCCGGTCGAAAAGCCCGGCTCCATCGCCATGCCATAGGCGCCATAGCCATAGAGGTGCAGCGGCGCGCTGCCGTCGCGCGGCAGGTCGGCGGGATAGACGATCGATACCGGAATCTGCGTGCCATCGCGCGCCGGGATCATCAGCCGCTCGGTGGCGTAGCGGGTCGCGTCATAGCCTGACGGTATCTCCTGCACCTTGAGCAGCTCGAACCGTTCTTCGGCGATATGATAGTCGAAGATAGTGTCGGGCGTGACCATCGATTCATAGCCGATGCGCAGGACCGTCACATCATATTCGGGATTATCGTCCAGCGACGCGGAATAGCTGGCCTCCGGAAAAGGCAGGCGCTTTGGCGTATGGGTCGCATAATCGCGCAACTCGATCTGGTCGAGACCATCCAGCCGCCCTTCGGTGACATAGAAGCGCTTGAACAGTGTGAAGTCGGTCAGGTAGAAATGGGCATCAGGCGCGATCACTTGCCTCCACTGGTCGGGCGCGTCCAACGTCGCTGTCACCAGCCGGAAATTGGGATGGGTGTCGTTGGTCTTGATATAGAGCGTGCCGTCATGCTCATCGACGTCATATTCGCGCCCCGCCTGCCGCGCAGCCACCAACAAAGGCGGCGCGGTGGGATTGTCGGCGGGGATCAGCCAGGCTTCGGTCGTCACATGATCGCCGGTCGCGATGACGATCCATTTTTCCGATGAGGTGAGGCCGATCGAGACGCGGAACCCCTCATCATCCTCATGGAACAACTCGACGTCGGACTCGACGCTCTGCCCCAGCCAGTGCAGCCGGGCATTGTCGGTGCGCCAATTTTCATTGGCCAGGCCATAGAGCAGCCCCCTGCTGTCGGACGTCCACACCAAAGATGACAGCGTATCGGGGATCGATTCCGGCAAAATCTCGCCGGTGAACAGATCCTTGATCCGCGCCTCGAACCGTTCCGACCCGTCATTGTCGATCGCATAGGCGAGGTAGCGGCCATCGGGGCTGACCGACATCGCGCCCAGCCGGAAATAATCATGGCCCTCCGCCAGCGCCGGTTCATCCAGGATCAGCTGATCCGGGCCGCCCACCACGGGCTTGCGATACCATTTGCGATATTGCGCCCCAGTCTCGAACGCGCGCCAATAGATATAGTCGCCATCCTTTTGCGGAACGGAGCTGTCATCCTCTTTGATGCGTCCCTTCATCTCGGCAAACAGCGCGTCGGTCAGCCCCTTGTGCGGGGCCATGGCGGCCTCGAACCAAGCATTTTCCTGCGCCAGATAGTCCAGCACATCCGCGTCCTTGACGTCCGGGTAGCCCGGATCGCGCAGCCAGGCATAATCATCGCTGACGGTGATGCCATGATGGGTGATGCTGTGCGGCCTAGGCGGGGCAACGGGCGGCGTGGTGTTTACGGTCATTCATGATCCATCTGCAAGGGAGCAAGGCGGGCGCTGGCATATGTGCCACAGCCTGCTTATGTTGTTGCCATTATGGCCTGCGCAAGGGGGCCGATACGCAAGGAAGTATGAATGTCCACCTATCAAGACCGTCTCAACGCCCTGCGCGCACAATTGGTGCGCGACCGGCTGGACGGTTTCGTCGTGCCTTTGACCGACGAACATATGAGCGAATATGTCGGCGCCTATGCCCAGCGGCTGGGCTGGCTGACCGGATTTCAGGGGTCTGCGGGCAGCGCCGTGGTGCTGCCGGAACAGGCGGCGATCTTTGTCGATGGCCGCTATACCTTGCAGGTGCGCGAGCAGGTCGATGGCGCATTGTGGCAATATGAAAGCGTGCCGCAAACCTCCATCGCGGCCTGGCTGAAAGCCCATGCCCCGGCGAGCGGGCGGATCGGCTATGATCCCTGGCTCCACACCCGTTCCTGGGTAGAGCAGGCCAGCGCCGCGCTGGCGGACAAAGGCGCGACGCTGGTGGCAGTGGACACCAACCCCATCGACCTTGTGTGGCCCGACCGCCCTGCCCCCAGCGACGCCCGGCTGGTCATCCATGACGACCGCTTTGCCGGGCAGAGCGCGGCGGAAAAGCGGCAGGCGATGGCCGACTGGCTGGTCGAGAAAAAAGCCGACGCGGCGGTGCTGTCCGCTCTGGATTCGATCGCCTGGACCTTCAATATTCGCGGTAAGGATGTGGACCGGACGCCGGTGGCGTTGGCCTATGCCATCGTCCATGCCGATGCGACCGCTGATCTGTATGTCGCGCCCGAAAAGATGGACGAAGCGGTCGCCAAGCATCTGGGTAACGCTGTGCGCGTGCATGATCGCGCTGCTTTTGCCGGTGCGTTGGCCGGGTTTGCGGGCAAGAGCGTGGTGGCCGATCCCGAACGGGCGGTGGCGGCGATTTTCGAGGCGCTCGACAATGGCGGGGCGACCGTGCTGCCGCTGCGCGACCCCGCGATCCTGCCAAAGGCGATCAAGAATCCGGTCGAGATTGACGGGCATAAATCGGCGCAGGCGCGCGACGGCGCGGCATTGAGCCGCTTTCTGCATTGGGTATCGGTCGAAGCGCCCAAGGGCGGCCAGACCGAAATGACCGCCGCCGACCGGCTGGAAGCGTTCCGCAAGGAGACCGGCCTGCTGGAGGATCTGTCCTTCGACACGATCAGCGGCGCCGGACCGAACGGCGCAGTGGTGCATTACCGGGTCGAGGAAAAGACCAACCGCCCGATCGAGAGTGGCACTCTCTATTTGGTTGATTCGGGCGGCCAGTATCGCGACGGCACCACCGACGTGACCCGCACGCTGGCGATCGGCACGCCGACCCGCGAGATGCAGGAGCGCTTCACGCTGGTGCTGAAGGGCCATATCGCACTGGCGCGTGCGGTGTTCCCCGTGGGGACGCGCGGCGGCCAGTTGGACATATTAGCGCGGCAGTTCCTCTGGGCGCAGGGGTTGGATTACGCCCATGGCACCGGCCATGGCGTCGGCAGCTTCCTGTCGGTGCATGAAGGACCGCAGCGGATCGCGACCTTCGGCGGCGGCGACGAGCCGTTGCAGGCGGGCATGATCCTGTCCAACGAGCCGGGCTATTACAAGACCGGCGAATATGGCATCCGCATCGAAAATCTGGTGCTGGTGGAGGAACGCGCCGTGCCGGGCGCGGAAAAGCCGATGCTGGGCTTTGAAACGCTGACGTTCGCGCCGATCGACCGTCATCTGATCGCGCTCGACCTGCTGAGCGCCGACGAGCGGGCATGGGTCGACGCCTATCATGCCAAGGTGCTGTCGGTCGTGGGACCGCAGCTGGATGGCGACGCAAAGGCGTGGCTGGAAAGCGCCTGCGCGCCGCTTTAATCCTTGGGATTGTCTGGCGCGGGCGCGGGCAGCACGACTTCGCGCGCCTGCGCCTTGCGGCGACGCAGATTGTTGCGCAGCGCCTGCGCCAGCCGCGCCTTGCGATCATCCTGTTCGCTAGTCATGGCATGGCCTTAAGCAAAATGTGGCATCGGCTGCAACCCGCCTTGACAAGGGCGGCGCGCGCAGCCATAGGCCCGGCTCCGCAGGCCGAACAGGCCCGTGGACATGAAATAGTGCTGCCGTAGCTCAGTGGTAGAGCGCATCCTTGGTAAGGCTGAGGTCGTGAGTTCAATCCTCACCGGCAGCACCATTTCTCTCCCCGATATATTCGCGAATGTACCCGCCCGGCGGGGCCATGCACGCCGTCAAGCGTCCGGAGGCGCGCTCGATTCCGCGATCAGCAGCGGCAGATCGACCTGCATCAGCGTATCGGTGGGCCGTTTGGCGATGATGTCGAACAGGCAGCGTGCGGCCATCTGCGCCATCTCCCCCATCGGGCGCTGCACCGTCGTCAGCGCCGGAACGATCATCCTGGCCAACAGGCTACCATCAAACCCTATGACGGTCAGGTCGCGGGGAACAAGCAGGCCGCGCGACGCGGCGACCTTGATGACACCGGCGGCCATGATGTCATTGGCCGCAAAGATGGCGGTCGGCATCGGATCGGCCGATAGCAGCCGTTCCGCCGCCGTCACGCCCGATTCAAAGCTGTAATCGCCAGCCGCCTCGCCCACCAGCGTTCCGCCCGCAGCGGTCAAAGCGGACAGGAAGCCCGCGCGCCGCTCCTGCGCCGACAGCATGGCCGGCGGGCCTGACACATGGGCGACGCGCCTGTGGCCCAGCGCGACGATATGCTCCGCCACCCGCGCGGCCGCACCGCGCTCGTCGGACACCAGCATGGCGTCGAATCCGGCAAGACTGACGGACGAGAGCGCCACAGCCGGGATGCCGACATCCTGAAGGGCGTCGGCCAGCCCCGGCACGCCCGATACCGGGGCCAGGATGACGACGCCATCGACACGGGACCGCCGGACGAAATCCAGCACATCCTCGATCGACCCGTCGTCGCCGGTCGGGGTCGCATGGGCGATGACCTCATAGCCCTGCGCCGTCGCTTCGGTGGCCAGGCCGCGCTGCACCTCGCCCAGCACCAGCACATTCCTGTCATTATGGATCATGCCAATCAGATAGGACCGCCCGGTCGCCAGCCCCCGCGCCCGCGCGCTGGGCCGGAAACCCAACGCTTCGATCGCGCTCAGGATCGTCGCGCGCGTCTCCGCATTGACCTTGGGCGATCCGTTGATGACGCGGGATACGGTGCGAATCGACACATGCGCCCGTGCAGCCACATCCGCAATCGTGACATCGGCCCCGACCGCCCAATTCCCCTGCTTCATCATGCAACAGCCATAGCCGGTCTGCCCAAGCAGGCAAGGTCAGGCGTCAGCCTGGCGTGGCGGGGGCCGGCGGGGAAGTGCCGACCAGTTCGTGGCGATAGCCGTCCGGGTCGGTCAGCATCAACACGGCCGGTCCTCGGCCCGACTGATGTATTGCCTCAACGGCATAGCCCGCCGCCGTCAAGCGCGCGGCTACGGCCGCGACATCAGGCACGCGCAGGACAATCTTGGCCAAACCATCGCCCAATGTGACCGGCGGTGATTTGCCCGGCGTTTCATCGCGCAACAGGATCAGGGTTAGACGGCCGCTCGCACTATCGGCGCACAGCATGACTTCGGTCAGCGCGCCGTGGTGCAGCGTCCGGCACGGCACCAGCCCGAGCGCGATGCGATAGAAAGCGATCGATCGCTCAAGATCGGTGACACGCAAACCAGGCGCGAGCAAGCTGGCCTGCACGAGCGGCTGGCTAAGCCCCGCGGCTGGCGTCGACAGCAGAAGCAGCGCGGCGGCAGGAAGGATAGTCCTCACGCGCTTTCGCTGGCCGCCTGAGTCGGCGCACGGCGCGACCTTTCCTTGATCTTGTCGAAATCCGCCTCGAACTTGGGGCGCATCGTGCCGCACAGCCGGTCCCAGATCGTGGTGTAGCCGCCGAAATTGCCGGTGAAATAGCGATGGTGCTGGTCGTGGAAGGTGGTCGATATGAACCATTTTGTCGCCCAACTGCGTTTCCACCAGCGCGGCAGAAACTCATAGCCCGAATGGACATAGAGACCCATGATGATGTTGGTCGGCACGATCAGCGCAACGGTGGCGTCATGAACGGTAAAAGCCGCCAGGAACAGCGGCACGAAGCCGCCATTGATCAGCGATTCCAGCGGACTGACCGACAGGGTGCTCAGCAAGTTGGGCGACGTTGAGCGGTGATGCAGCTTATGGACCCAGCTATAGACTGGTTCCTTGTGCATCCAGCGGTGCAGCCAGTAGAAATAGGTGTCGAACAGGAAGAAATAGAGGGCATATTCCAGCCCCACGCGCCACCAAAGCGCTGGCCCCGCGGCAAAGCTGATCGCACCCGCCGCCTCCAGCGCATGGCGGAGCGTGCCGAGCAAAAAACCGGTAATGGCGAGATTGATGACCGCAAACAGCGCTTCGTTGCGGAAGATCGTCCATTTGAAACCCTTGGGCTGGATCTTGCGCGCCTTGAAATAGCCGCTGACCACCCCTGCCGCGATGCCGCTGGCGACGAACAGCCCCAGCCAGATCGACAGCAGATGATCGCCATTGAGTAACCACGCAAACATGACACGCCTTCCCGTCCCGCGCCATTGATAGCGCGGGACGGGCGCTATCACCTGTCAGGCTGAGAAATTTGTCTGTCCTGACAAAAACGGCAATTTCCCGCTGCGCCTTCAGTTCGCGAAGCTGATGCCGATCCACAGCGTGCGCGGGGTGCCCAGGTCCATCGACCCGCCCGCATTGCGGGCGACGATCGCCTTGTCGAACAGATTTTCGCCCCGCGCCACCAATGTCACGCCAGGGCCGACCGGCAGCCGCGCAATCGCGTCGACGGTCAGCGCGTCGGGCAGGACGTCGCTTTGCAGGTCATCCTCATATTGTTTGGCGACATAGCGCAACGTGGTGGACAGGGTCGGTCCCTGCGCCGGGCTGTAGGCGATCGTCGCGCTGGCGGCATGACGCGGGCTTTGTGCCGGGGTCAGGCCGTTGAAAGCAGCGCCAGGGGCGTGGACGCGGCTGTGACTATAGGCGTAGGAGGCCGACAGGCGCAGGTCGCCCAGCGCTGCCGCTGCGGTCAGTTCGATCCCCTTGGCGACGATGCGATCGACATTCTGCCGCTTGCGCGTGTTGGCGACCAAAGGATTTGTCACATTGGCGATGGCATCGTCCAGCCGGTTGTAGAAAGCGGTGGCGGACAGGGTGACACCCGGTGCCGGGGTCAGGTCGATGCCCCCCTCTGCGCCCTTCAGCTTTTCGGGGGTCAGCGCATCATTGGCTTGGGTCGTGATCGGAAAGACCACGAAAGGCCGATAGAGTTCATTCAGCGTCGGCAGGCGGAAGCCGCTATAGGCCGCGCCGCGCACGGCAATGGCCTCGCTCGCCCGGTAGAGCGCGCCGACCCGGCCCGACACTTCCCAGTCGGACCGGTCGGCAAAGGCGCTATTGGTCGCCGCCCCGGTGGTGGCGCTCACCTGCCGATAGAAACCGTTGCGGATCGACCAGCGATCGGTTCGCACTCCGCCGGTCAGGACCAGATTACCGATCGTCCAGTCATCCTCGACAAAGACGCCGCTGGTCAGCTCTTCGCCCCCGGCATGGCGGCGGAAGGTCGCCGGGTTGCTCGTGATATTGGCGTTAAAGGCGTCCTCGAACATATCGCCGGTGGCAAAGCGGGTATCGACGCCGATGCGCAGCAGATGGTTGCCGCCAACCGGCGGGCGCAGTTCGATCTTGCCGCCAAGCCCGGTGGAAGGCGTGTTGCGCTGGTCGAGCGACTTGCGGAAGGTCGAGGCCGACATGACGATGTTGGAGAAGTTGCGCGCCTGGATATAGGCCAGCGCATCGACCTGCCAGCGTCCGCGATTGATATAGCGTATGCTGGCGTCCTGCCCCTGGCTCATACTGTCCGCGCCTGCAAATCGCAGCGTGCGGTTATCCTGAAACAGGGTCGCGCGAAATTGCAGTTCGGCGGTGGTGGAAATGGGTGCGACCGCACGCAAATTGGTGGACCAGCCGTCATAGGCGGCAGGCACGGTCGCGCCGACGCGCTGGCTCTTGGGCGTTGTCTGGAACCCGTCGCCCCGGTCCCATCGGCCCGACAGTGACACATAGCCGCTGCCAAGGTCCGGGGTCAGGCTGGCGGACAATTCGGTCGAATTGCGACTGCCGTAAAAGCCGCTCGCAGCGAAGCTCGGCAACTGGTCGCGCGTGGCGCTGGCCAGTTCGATGGTGCCAGCCACCGCCCCCGCACCAAACGCACCAATGCCGCCGCCGCGCGTCACCCGGACGACCGACAGCCGGTCAGGCACCAGCGCGCTGAACGGAATATAGCCGAAAAAGGGATCGGCCATCGGCACGCCGTCGAGCAGCACCAGCGTCCGGCTCGACGCGTTGCCGCCCAGCGCGCGCAGGGTCGCCCCTTGCGCTGAAGGGTTGGCGGATCGGCTGTCGGAGCGGCGAAACTGCTGGAACCCCGCAACATCGCCCAGCACGCTTTCGATCCGCCCCGACGCGCTGTCCTGCAACCGGGCGCGCTCGATCACGACCGATCCATAGGCCGGGGTGCCGGGCGGCAGCGACAGGCCGGTGCCGGTGACGATGATGGACGGCGTGTCGCCCGCATCGTCCGGCGCCTGAGCCAGCGCGGCCGTGGTAATGGACAAGAGCAAGGCGGGCAGGACGATAATTTTCATGGCGATCCCCTCGACGCCCCTCTCTTTATTTTCCATCGTCTTTGCAAACGGAAAGGGGCCGCATCCCTGTTTAGGATGCAGCCCCCGCCCCGTGACATTGTTCCTTGGGTCGATCAGCCGATCAGAAGAACAGGATCGCCCCAGCGGCCAGCGCGTCTGAACTGGCCTTGTTGTCATTATGCGCTTTCGACGTCGTGTGGACATATTCGCCCAACAGCGTGACCCAGCTGTTCAGGCCATAGCGCAGTTGCCCGACCCAACTGCCATTCTTGTCCACCAGCAGCGGATTGGCGAGCGCATCGGCGGCATTGGCATAATCGAGATGGCTTTCGCCATAGCTGGCCCCGACCGAGATTTTGCCGAATGTCGCAAGACCCTGAAGATAGAAGCCATGGCTGTCGCGGCGATTGCCAAGGCCATCTGTGTCGAACAGGTTGAGCGCCGTCGTGCCCAGGCCCGACGCATCATAATAGGTGCCAACCACCGTGATCGGCCCGAACGTGACCTTCGCACCCGCGTCCCAGCCCCAGCCGGTATAGTCCGGCCCGGCGATCACATTATGCTTCTGGCTGATCCCCGACAGCCACAGCCGCGTCGCGACATCGCCCAGCTTGCCATCATAGACGAATTTGGCCTGGAAGCCGGGCTGCTTGTTCGATTCAGCTGGCCCCGTCAGGGAAGAAAGCGGCTCGAAAATGCCGATGCTGGCGGTGAAGCCATTGAAACTGGGCGTCGTATAAGTGATCTGCGGCTGGAAATCGGTGTAGATGTAGCCGGTGCCGATGCGCCCCAATGTTGTGTTGGATGGCGCGACATTGCCCGCAGGCGTGCCCGATGACAGCAGGGTGATGTCATTGAGGATCGCTTCTGACCCGAACAGGCCGATGTCGCGACCAATCTTTACCTCGCCAAAGCCGGCCCGGCCAAAGGTCAGATAAGTCTGGCGAAAATCGATCCCGGCGGTCTGGAGCGCACGGGGATTGCCGGGGCCGTTGGCCCCGCCCGCCGCTGCATAATTGACCGAGTTGATGCCCGGATACATGCCGAAATGCGCGCCGACATCCCAGCCTGCCTGTGTCGTCATCGCCTCCACCTTCAGGAAGCCAGGCAGCAGCCCGTTGCGGACCGCCGAACTATTGCCGCCAACCGTCGCCACGCCGCCCACGACGGTGTTGGTGGCGCTGGGTGCCTCGCCATTGTCATGGACGTAGAAGCCATTGACCGAACCGGAGAATTTGAGCGTGACGTCGCCCATTTGCAGCCCCACGCCGCTGTCGGCCATGCGGACAAGCGGCTTGCCACCCGACGCATCAGGGGTAACCGGCGGTGCCTGTGCGGCCTCGGCGCTCTGGCCCTTCACCAGATCCTGATATTCCTCATCGGTCAGGATGCCCTTTTCATGCAGGCGCTTGAGCAGATCGGCAGTGGTACCGGCCATGGCCGGTGCAGCGGTGGCGGCGAGCAGCAGCGCGCCCGCCGCGCTCATCAGGCGCAACGTCCTTTTCATATCATCCTCCCGTTCGTGACGCCGGTTTCCCCCCGGCTGAAGCAGGAGAGTGGCGGGCGCGGATGGACGGGGAAATTGGACTTAGGTTCTCATCCCTTCGGACAGGACGAGCGCGTCGCCTACGGTCGCGATCAGTGGCTGATCAGACCGACGATCCGCACCAGTTGCGATTCCCGGCGGCACCCGGTCTTGTCGTAGATGCTGCGCAGTTGCACCTTCAATGTCTCCGCTGACACGGATCGTGCGGCCGCAATGTCGGCGCGGGACTGGCCCGCCGCCAATCGGATAGCGATGTCCGCTTCGGCCGGGGTCAGGCTGAATGTCCGCATCAGCAGCTGGACATGACGATCGCTTGGCGCACCGACCCGTGCGATCACGATGGCGCGCGGCGCGAAGGGCAGGGACCAGGGGCGGCTCGGCAGTGGATAAATTTCAAGCATGATTCCAACGCCCCCGGCGTCGTCGCCCAGCGCGACCGGGTCAGCCGCGCGGCTGGGCGGGTCGATCACGGTGCGGACGGCGCGGGTGATGGCGCGGCTTTCGTCCGCCCGTTCGCTTGCCAGCCAGCCGTCGCTCACCCTGATACGGCTGGTCGCCAGCAGCGCTTCGGCGCGCGGGGTCATGCCCCCGACCCGGCCCGTCGCATCGAGCAGCCAGCAGGCCCGGTCCATCGCCTCGAACGTGCCCGACAGCAGGGAAAATCCCTGCTGCTCGATCGCGCGCTGGAGCCGCACGGCGGTGCGGGCGTGGCCCGCAATCTCGCCGAACAGGTCACGCTGTTCCTGCGTCGTGCGCCCGTCCTTGCTGTCGCGCAGCAGCGCCAGCCCGATCATCCCTTCCCGTCCGGCCAGAAGGCGGGTCTGGCAGCCGTCGAAAATGTCGAAATCGGCGCACAGGTCGAGATAGTCGTCGGACCGCAGCGACTGGCGGGCGACGTCATAATGGGCTTCGTGGACGATTGGGGGATTATCCGCCAGCCCGTCGGCGGCGACACGGAAGTTCAGGTCGGGCCGGGACTGGTCGATTTCGGCGGTCTTGGCGATGATGCTGTCATCAATGTCGCTGATCCAGTTGAAGCCGCTGGCACCGGGACCAAAGCCGATCAATTGCCCATGACGCGAGCCCGTAGCATTGGCCATGGCCCTGATCGCCCCGTCCCAATTTTGCGGATCAAGCGCGGCGGACAGAAACAAGTCCGCCCATTTATCCCCATCCGTGGCGTATGACGCCATCCCCAAAACCCCCACAGTCCCGTGGGTATCCGTTGCGCAATATGCCAGTGAAGTCAAATAAACGGCGAGAATAATATCTTATAATTCTTGACGATATTGATCTGGATTAATCCAAATCAGGCCGCCTGCGCCAGCGCCTCTTCCCGCACGGCACAGAACATCCGGCAGGGGGGAATATTACGCCATTCCAGTTCATCGCTGACCCGCCCGAACACCGGGTCCAGCAGGCGGCGGACATAGCGCGAATATTGATAGACCAGAAACGCCCCGCCCGGCCGCAATGCAGCGCGTGTCTCGGCGCAGATCGCCGCGCCCACGCCATCTGGCAGCGTCGAAAAGGGGATACCGGACAATATATAGTCGGCTTGGGGCTGCCCCGCTTCCCGAATGAAACGGCGTACATCAGCTGCCGATCCATGCACGACCTTGAGCCGTGGATCGTCGAACTGCGCCTCCAGATAGGCGACGAAATCCAGGTTCAGGTCGATCGCCAGCAGGGTGGCGTCGGGATGCAGCCGGTCGAGGATCGCCTGGGTGAAAGTACCCACCCCCGGTCCATATTCGACGAACAGCCGTGTATTGTGCCAATCGACCTGATCCAGCATCCGGTTCACCAGCGCGGCGGACGAGGGGATGACCGATCCGATCATGCCGGGATGTTTGACAAACTGGCGGAAAAACATGCCCCATTGCTGGAAGAACCGGCCCGCTCCTGCCTTGCCGCCCGATATGTTTTTCTTTTTCAAGGGTATGGAGGCCATCACTATCCGTCTGTCTATGGTCGTGGTCGGGCGTCGCAAATATCGGCGCGACTGGCAAGCTGCTTTGCATGTGCATGACAAGGAACGCATAGGCGGCAGATGGTTTCCTTTGCCGCCTGCGCGTTTCGTTAATCCCGCTCCCGCCCGCGCAACATACCCGGCGCGACGAAGCCGATCGGATCGACCTGCATCGCCTTCTGCTTCAGCGTCGCCTGGATCTTTTCATATTCATGCTCCATTTCCGGTGTGACCGACGCGCGCGTTTCCTCCAGCGCTGCCTCGAAATGCGCCATCGTCACCTTGTCGACCGACAGCGACTGGCGCAGTGCGAACAGGCCCGCCCGCCTTGCGAGGTCCTCTAGATCCGCGCCAGTGAAGCGCTCGGTCCGCTCCGCCAGCGATGCCAGATCGACTTCGTCGGCCAGCGGCATCTTGCCCGTATGGATCGACAGGATGCGCTGACGCCCCGCCTGATCGGGGACCGGCACATAGATCAGCTCATCGAACCGCCCCGGCCGCAGCAGCGCCGGATCGACCAAAGTGGGCCGGTTGGTCGCGCCGATGACGACGACCGACTGCAACTCCTCCAGCCCGTCCATCTCGGCCAATATGGTGTTGACCACCCGCTCGGTCACTTGCGGTTCGCCCATGCCATTGCCGCGCGCGGGGACCAGGCTGTCGAGTTCGTCGATGAAGATGACGGTCGGCGCCACCTGCCGTGCGCGGGCGAACAGCCGGGCAATCTGCTGCTCGCTCTCGCCATACCATTTGGATAGCAGATCGCTCGATTTGGTCGCGATGAAATTGGCCTGCGCCTCCCGCGCCACCGCCTTGGCCAGCAAGGTCTTGCCGGTGCCGGGCGGGCCATAGAGCAGGAAGCCCTTGGCCGGGCGGATGCCGATGCGGCGGAAGGCGTCGGGGTCTTTCAGCGGCAGCTCGACCCCTTCCTTCAACCGCATCTGCGCCTCGTCCAGCCCGCCAATGTCGGACCAGCCGATATTGGGCGCCTGCACCATCACTTCGCGCATCGCCGAGGGTTGGACCCGCTTGATCGCCGCCATGAAATCGTCGCGCGTAACCGACAATTCCTCCAGTACGTCCGGCGGAATCGTCCCGTCCTCCAGATTGAGGCGCGGCATGAAACGGCGCACCGTCTCGATCGCCGCCTCGCGGGTCAGCGCGGCCAGATCCGCCCCGACAAAGCCGTATGTCATGCGCGCCAGTTCCGACAGGTCGACCGTGTCGCCCAGCGGCATTCCGCGCGTATGGATACCCAATATCTCGCGCCGCCCGCGCTCGTCGGGAACGCCGACCACAATCTCGCGGTCGAAGCGGCCGGGACGTCGCAGCGCCTCGTCAATCGCTTCGGGGCGGTTGGTTGCCGCGATCACCACCAGATTGGTGCGCGGCTCCAGCCCGTCCATCAGGGTCAGCAATTGCGCGACCAGCCGCTTTTCCGTCTCGCCGGTCACCTGTCCCCGCTTGGGTGCGATCGAATCGATCTCGTCGATGAACAGGATCGACGGCGCAGCCTTGGCCGCTGCCTCGAAAATCTCGCGCAGCTGCTTTTCGGATTCGCCATAGGCCGACCCGACAATTTCCGGGCCGTTGATCAGGAAGAATTCGGCCTCTGATTCATTGGCGACGGCGCGCGCCAGTCGGGTCTTGCCCGTCCCTGGCGGACCATGCAGCATCACCCCGCGCGGCGGATCGACGCCGAGCCGCTGGAACAGTTCGGGGTAGCGCAAAGGCAGCTCGACCATTTCGCGCAACTGGTCGATCGTGTCGGCCATGCCACCGACATCGTCATAGGTCACGTCCGCGCGACGCGCCTCCTTGGGTTCCTCATATTCGGGGCGCAGCTCGACCTCGGTCTCGGCGTCGATATGGACGATCCCTTTGGGGATGGTCGACACGACCACCAGCCGGATTTCCTGCAAGGCATAGGCCGGCGCGGCCAGCATCTGGCGCAGCTGGGGCGGCATGTCGCCGGGCGGCACCTGTTGCTGACCCGCGGTTGCAACCACATCACCAGCCGTCAGCGGTCGCTGAAAGAATACGCGCTTCAAGGCTTCGGGATGGCCCTGAAGCCGCAGATTATTTTGTGCAGGTGCGAACACAACTCGCTGCGCAGCGCGCGATTCCAATTTGTCGATATGCACGAAGTCGCCGGAGCCGACCCCGGCATTGGCGCGCTGCAACCCGTCGAGGCGCAGCACGTCAAGTCCTTCATCTTCCTTATAGGGTCGCACCACCCGCGCGGCGGTCGATCGCTTGCCGATGATCTCGACCACATCGCCTTCGGCCAGGTTCAACTCCGCCATGACCGCCAGGGGCAGCCGCGCCAGCCCGCGTCCGGCATCTTCCGGCCGCGCATTGGCGACCTGAATCCGCCGTCCCGTGCTGTCCTCTTGCGCCATGATGCTATCCTGTCCTTGTCGCTTCCGTAACGAGATAGGAAACGCCAGAGCCAGAAAAAGGGGGCAGGTCCGAAACGAATGGCACAAAAAAAGGGCCGACCCAAAGGCCAGCCCGGAAAGTTTTAGGAGAGGATGCCTGAAAGGCACCCCCTATGTGCAGCGCGGCAGACTTTATTGCAAGTGCGAAAAGAAAAGAGGAGTTGCAGAAAATGCATCTTGCCATTTTGGAGATTTTCCTGCTCAGTGCGGTCAGGATGCTTGGGACCGGCTGGCTCTGCGATCGACAAAAAGACATGATGCGACGCAGCGCACCGGCTTCGGATTAGTGAATAGAGATGCGCAGACTGCCGCCACTTACGGCCCTGGAGGCCTTTGTTCAGGTAGCCCGCCTTGGCTCGGTCAAGGCGGCGGCAGAGGAACTCGCGCTTTCGACTCCAGCGCTCAGCCGGCGCGTTCAGGCGCTCGAACGCTTCATCGGTCGCCCCCTGTTCGACCGCAAGCATCAGGCGCTGGAAATCAATGCCGAGGGGCAAAGACTGCTCGACGATATCGCCCCGGCCCTCGATTCCCTCGCCCAAGCGCTGGAAAATATCCAGAGCGGCGGCAACCAGCTGCGCCTGCGGCTGGCGGTCATGCCGCTGTTCGCAACGCAGCGGCTCTTCCCCCATCTGGGCGCGCTGCGCACGCTGCACCCGCAATTGCACATCGACATCGAAACGACGCCCTATGCTGTCGCGCGGCTGGGCGAAGGGTTGGACGCAGCGATCGTGCTGGCCAAGGATATTGATGCAGCGCTCTACGCGCATGAGCTGGACCATGACGAAATCTATGTCATCGGCGCCCGATCCCTGCTCGAAACGCCCAATGCGCTGACGTCGCCGGAGGAACTGGCACGGCATACAGTGCTGCTCCACCGCGACATGCCGCTGGCGTTCGATGCGTGGAAGGAAGCGGTCAGCCTGCCCGAACTGCAGCCGCTGGCGATCGATAATTATGATTCGGGCCAGTTGATGCTGGAAGCCGCAGCCCAGGGGTTGGGCGTCGCCTTCATGCACGCCAGCCATTTCAAGGAAGCAGCCGATAGCAGGCTGGTCCGCCTGTTCCCGATCCGGGTCGAAAGCCCCTATCGCTATTATTTCGTCTGCCGCCCCCGCGCGCTCCAGACCCGCGCCGTGCGCATCTTCCGCGACTGGCTGGTAACAGCTGATATTTGAGAATGGGCTTTGCCCATTCGTGCCGCACCGGCCCTCACAGATTTTTCTCTGTCTTGGCTCTTAACCTTGTTTCGCGACCGCCGTTATAGCCAACATGACTGGGGCCATTTCACCTTCCGCTAGCCCGCAACATGGGCTGACCGACCGACTGGCACGATGGGCGAAAGGCCTGTCGGGCAAGCCTGATGAGGAGGCGACTGCGGAAGATCAGCGACCCCGTCCCGGCTCCGCATCCAGCCGCGAAGTGAACCGCCGCCGCCAACTCTATGGCGAGATTGGCGACTTTCTGTTCGCCCATGATCTGGACCTGACGCCCATCAATTTCAGCGTCGCGCTCGACTATCTGACCGGCGCGAATATCGGCGTGGAAAAGGCGATCAAGGCCGTGCTGATGGAGCGCGGCAAGATCACCAACGGCTGGATCGAATCAGTCGCCGCCGATCAACGGGCCGATGAAGTCACGCCCGATTCGCTGGCCACGATGCTGGACAAGGTCGAGGAAAACCTGACCCAGTTTACCGGCCTGATGCACGAATCGCGCAATTCGGCGAAGGATTATGGCGCCGCTTTGCAGGAACAGGCCAAGGGCCTGGCCGAGGGCAGCGATGCCGAACCCGTGCTGGCGCGTCTGGTGGGCCTAACCCGCTCGATGGTCGAAAAGACCCGGCTGGTCGAAACTCAGTTGCGCGACAATCAGAAGCAGACGCAGGCGCTCAAATCCAGCCTGGAAAATGCCCGCCGCGCTGCCGAACATGACCATCTGACCGGCCTGCCCAACCGTCGCGCTTTTGAAGGCGTGCTGCGGGAGGAAGTGAAGCTGGCGCAGGATAATGGCGAGACGCTGTCAGTCGCCTTTTGCGACATCGACCATTTCAAGCATGTCAACGATACCCATGGCCATGACACGGGCGACCGGGTGCTGAAATTCGTCGCCGGGCTGCTCGCCAAGGCGTCCGACGACCATTGTCACGTCGCCCGCCATGGCGGCGAGGAATTTGTCATGCTGTTCCGGGGCAAGACCGCCGCTGAAGCGTGCGAAGCCGTAGATGCGGTGCGTGAGGACTTGGCCACCCGTAGCCTGGTCAACCGCTCCAATGGCGAACGGATGGAACGGGTCAGCTTTTCCGCCGGCGTCGCCAATGTGCTGGCCTATGACGACCCTCGCAGCGCCCTCAAGGCCGCAGACCGCGCCCTCTACCTGGCCAAGGAACATGGCCGCAACCGGGTCTATCTGGCGGCGGAGACGGATTGAAAGGGAGACGCGCTTTAGCGTCCCTTAAAAATCCGGCTTCTCATAATGGGGCGGCGGGGTGATCACCTCCATCCGTTCCGACAGGAGCGGGCGGAAGGACGGGCGTGATTTGAACCCCGCATACCAGCGCCGTACCGGCTCATGCCCCTGCCAGTCGATGCCACCCAGATAATCCGCCACTGACAGATGCGCTGCCGCGGCAATATCGGCGAGGCTCAGCGTGCCGCCCGCCATCCAGCTGCGATGGTCGAGCAGATAGTCCATATAATCCATATGCACATTTGCCCGCTTCATCGCCTCGCGCAGGATGCGGGCGTCGGGCGGGGCGCGCTCGGTCAGGCGTTTCTTCATCCGCTCGTGCAGCAGCGGGCCGACCACATCGCCATAGAAATTCTGGTCGAAAAAGGCGGTCAGCCGCCGCACTTCCGCCCGGCCGGCCGCCGTGCCGGAGATGAGCGGGAATTTCTCCACCGTCTCCTCGAAATATTCGCAGATCGCCTGGCTGTCGATCAGGGTGATGCCCTTGCCCTCTTCCACCATCACCGGCGTGGTGCCAGCCGGGTTCAGATCGAGAAATTCGTCGCGCATCAACCAGGGCGATTCGCGCACCAGGTCATAGCCGACGCCCTTCTCCCCCAGCAGAAGGCGGACCTTGCGGGAGAAGGGGCAAAGCGGAAATTGATAGAGAAGCCACATAGGCGATTCCTGTTAGGCGTGCCTGCGCGCGGGGGAAAGCGACAAAATGCGGAACGGTCAATCAAGAGCTTCGGTCATATCGACCAAAAGGATGATGATAAACAGCATGAACAGCGCTTCCGGTCTCGGCGTCTGGACGATAGAAGGCCAGCCAAACAACGGTTTCGTTACGGAAAGGATGCCCGATGTCTGACGATTTTTTCCCGGTGCCGGAGGATTGGGCCAAAAATGCGCTGATGGACAAGGCGGCCCGCGCCGCCGACTATGCCCGCTCGATCGACGATGCCGACGCCTATTGGCTGGAACGGGCGCAGCGTCTCGACTGGATCACGCCCCCCACCCGCGCGAATGAAAGCAGCTTTGCCGAAGCCGATTTCGGCGTCAAATGGTTCGCCGACGGCGTGCTGAACGTCAGCGCCAACTGTATCGACCGCCATCTGACGACACGCGCAGACCAGACCGCGATCATCTGGGAACCCGATTCGCCCGACGCGCAGCCGCGCCGCTACAGCTACGCGCAGGTCCATGAGCAAGTGTGTCGCTTTGCCAATGTGCTGAAAGCTGCAGGCGCGCGCAAAGGCGACCGCATCACCCTCTATCTGCCGATGATCCCAGAGTCTGCCTTCGCCCTGCTCGCCTGCGCCCGGATCGGCGCGGTCCACAGCGTCGTGTTCGGCGGCTTTTCCCCCGAAGCGTTGGCCGGGCGTATCATCGATTGCGATTCCACGCTTGTGGTGACCGCCGACGAAGGCCGTCGCGCGGGCAAGGCGGTGCCGCTCAAGGCCAATGTCGATGCAGCGCTGAAGGATTGCCCCAGCGTCAAGACGGTGATCGTCGTGCAGGCGACCGGCGGCGCGGTGACCATGGCACCGGGTCGCGACCTGTGGCTGCACGAGGAAGCGGCCAAAGCGTCTCCCGACTGCCCGCCCGAACCGATGAATGCGGAGGACCCGCTGTTCATTCTCTACACGTCGGGATCGACCGGCAAGCCCAAGGGCGTGCTGCACACGACCGGCGGCTATCTGCTCTGGGCGTCGCTGACCCACGAACTCTGTTTCGACTATCGGCCCGGCGACATCTACTGGTGCGCCGCCGACATTGGCTGGGTCACCGGCCACAGCTATATCGTCTATGGCCCGCTGGCGAACGGCGCGACGACGTTGATGTATGAAGGTGTCCCCAATTACCCGACGCCCGCCCGCATCTGGGAAGTGGTCGACCGGCATCAGGTCCAGACCATCTTCACCGCCCCCACGGCGCTGCGCGCACTGATGAAGGAGGGCGACGAATTCGTCCATTCGACCAGCCGCAAATCGCTCCGCCTGCTCGGCACCGTCGGTGAGCCGATCAACCCGGAAGCCTGGCGCTGGTATCACAGCGTCGTGGGCGAAGGGCGCTGCCCGATCATCGACACCTGGTGGCAGACCGAAACCGGCGCGGCGATGATCGCGCCGACACCGGGCGCGACCGACCTCAAGCCTGGCTCCGCCACCCTGCCGATGCCCGGCGTGGTGCCGCAGATCGTCGATGCGGAGGGCCAGGTGCTGGAAGGCGCGACCGAGGGTAACCTGGTCATCGCGCAAAGCTGGCCGGGCCAGATGCGCACCGTCTGGGGCGATCATGATCGCTTCTTCCAGACCTATTTCACCACCTTCCCCGGCAAATATACCACTGGCGACGGCGCGCGGCGCGATGCGGACGGCTATTACTGGATCACCGGGCGCGTTGATGACGTCATCAACGTGTCGGGCCACCGCATGGGCACGGCGGAGGTGGAAAGCGCGCTGGTATTGCATGAAAGCGTCGCCGAAGCCGCCGTCGTCGGCTTCCCCCACGACATCAAGGGCCAGGGCATCTACGCTTATGTGACGCTCAACGCGCATGAAGAGCCAAGTGACGAGTTGCGCAAGACGCTGGTCAAATGGGTCCGCACCGAAATCGGCCCGATCGCCACGCCGGACGTGATCCAGTTCGCGCCGGGCCTGCCCAAGACCCGGTCAGGCAAGATCATGCGTCGTATCCTCCGTAAAATTGCGGAGGGCGAAGTGTCGGCGCAGGCGCTAGGGGATACCAGTACGCTGGCCGATCCGTCCGTAGTCGACAATCTGGTCGCGAACCGGCAGGGTTAGGCGCAGCCAATCCAAAGGAGCTGTCATGGACCGCTATACCTCTGTCGCCCGCGCCCTGCACTGGATCATGGCGGTCCTGATCATCGTCAATCTGGCCCTTGGCATCGCCCATG
The DNA here is from genome assembly GCA_023266575.1 of Sphingobium sp. Taxonomy (GTDB): domain Bacteria; phylum Pseudomonadota; class Alphaproteobacteria; order Sphingomonadales; family Sphingomonadaceae; genus Sphingobium. Next base: position 104,820 of record JAHFPV010000013.1, on the reverse strand, counting down.
ACGCGCTGCCCAAGGACTGGGCGGTGATGCCGGTCCATAAGTCGCTGGGCCTGACCGTGCTGGCGCTGACGCTGGTGCGGCTGGCCTGGCGCATCGGCTACCGCCCCCCGCCGCTCCCCGCCTCCATGCCCGGTTGGGAGAAAGCGGCGGCGCACGCCACCCATTTCATCTTTTATGCCTTCATGATCCTGGTGCCACTGACCGGCTGGATCATGACATCAGCCGGCACGCGACCGCTCAACTGGTTCTTCCTGTTCGACGTGCCCAAATTCGCAGTGACCAAGGGCGATATCCTCGTCGGCCTGTCCGGCGAGGGGCATGAGATCATGGGCTTCGCCTGGGCCGCGCTGATCATCGTCCACATCGCTGCTGCGCTGCGCCATCATATCGTGCTGAAGGACAATGTGCTGCGGCGGATGTTGTAACGGCTTTTGATCATAAGCTGACAGTTCGGCTTTGGTTTCCCTACCACTTGCGGGAGAGGCTATATCCTAACCGTAACTAAACCATCTCGCCCGTCAGCAACCGTGGCAGCGCGCCTGACTGCCCGCGCGCCTCGGCCATGAAACGACCTTTCAGCAGCGAGGTCCGCTGCACCGCAGCCAGCCCCGCGCGCCGCGCCAACGCGGGCAACCGCCCCGGCACATCGAACAGCCGCACCAGCCCGTCCATCGCCACGCTGACCGACAGCGAATCCAGACTGCGCCAGCGCTGGAAGCGCGCCAGTAATTGCGCATCACCCGGATCAAGGCCTAGCCGCTTGCCCTCGACCAACACCTCGACCAGAGCGGCGACATCGCGGAAGCCCAGGTTCAAGCCCTGCCCTGCAATCGGGTGGATCGCATGAGCGCTGTCGCCGACCAGCGCCAGCCGCGTGTCGGTGATCCGCGCGGCATGGTGAAAGCCCAAGGGGTAGGAGGATCGCGGCCCGGCCAGACTAATCTCGCCAAGGAAACCACCGATCCGCTTCTGCGCTTCGGCCAGCCAGGCGCGCTCGGACAATTTGAGCATTGCGGGTGCCTGTTCCGTTGGCACCGTCCATACTATCGCCGATCGTGTGCCGGGCAGCATCGGCAGCAGCGCGAACGGGCCGCCAACATAGAAAATCTCATAGGCCGTATTGGCGTGCGGCACTTCATGGTCGATCGCGCTGACCATGGCGGTATGCTTATATTGCCAGCGCGTGGTGCGGATGCCCGCCGCCTCGCGCGTTGGGCTGTTGCGCCCCTCCGCCGCGATCAGCAGCGCGCCCCGGATCGTCGCCCCGCTCGCCAGCGTCAGCGTCACGCCATCGGCATTGCGATCGACATGGATCGCGCGGTCGGGCTGGAAGCGGGTGAGATGGCTCGCCCCCGCCGCCGCCTGTGCCAGCGCGATACGCAGGTCGCGATTGGGGATCATCGTCCCCATCACGCCATCGTCGGCGTCCGGCACGAAATCGAGCGCTCCCGGCTCCAGCCCGTCGCTGACCCAGATGCGATCGATCGGGCAGCCTTTCCCTTCCAGATAGGGCGCGACCCCGATCGCCGAGAGCATCGCGAAGCTGGTCGAACTGATCGCCGACACGCGGCCGTCAAAGCCGGTGGCAGTGGTATCCACCGGATCGGCGGGGTCGATCACGGCGCAGCGCACGCCATGGCCGGAAAGGGCGATGCCAAGGGTCAGGCCGACAAGACCACCACCCAATATCACGACGTCGAAGCGTTCCATTCGGGTTATCTAGGCGCTTGGGAGCCGGTTGGGAAGCGGGTGCGCGCGCCCTACGCCCGAAAGGACAGGGTGCAGCACCATACAAAAACTCCGTTCGCCCTGAGCCTGTCGAAGGGCCGTCCTTCCTTTCAAGAAAAAACGACAGGGCTTCGACAAGCTCAGCCCGAACGGGGTTTGGAATCATCCGCCGGTTACAGCATCCGCACCCAGCCCGCCGGATCCGCCACCGTCCCACGCTGAATACCGGTCAGTTCCGCCCGCAGCGTTTCGGTGACGATGCCGCCATCGCCATTGCCGATGGTGAAGTCGCCATCCACGCTCTTGACCGTGCCGATCGCGGTGACGACCGCCGCGGTGCCGCAGGCGAACGCCTCGCGCAGCTTGCCGCTGGCCGCATCGGCGCGCCACTGGGCGAAGCTGTAAGGCTCTTCGCGCACGTCATGCCCCTTGGCGCGCGCCAGGGTGATGATCGAATCGCGGGTGATGCCGGGCAGGATGGTGCCGCCCAGCGGTGGGGTGACGATCGACCCGTCGTCCATGACGAAAAAGACGTTCATGCCGCCCAGTTCCTCAACCCACTTATTTTCCGCCGCGTCCAGAAACACGACCTGATCGCAGCCATGGCCGATCGCTTCCTTCTGCGCGATCAGCGACGCGGCATAATTGCCGCCGCATTTGGCAGCGCCGGTGCCGCCCCGCGCCGCGCGGGTGAAATGTTCCGACACCCACAGGGTCACGGCCTTCTTGCCACCCTTGAAATAGGCACCGGCAGGCGAGGCGATGACGCAGAAAATATATTCGTTGGAAGGGCGCACACCCAGGAAATTCTCGCTCGCGAACAGGAAGGGGCGCAGATAGAGGCTGCCTTCCCCGCCCGGAATCCATTCGGCATCGATCTGCACCAGCGCCTCGACCGCCTCCAAAAATATGTCCTGCGGCAGTGCGGGCATCGCCATGCGCTCGGCCGATTCGGCAAAACGACGGGCATTTTCCTCCGGGCGGAACATGGCGATGCTGCCATCTTCCAGCCGATAGGCCTTCATCCCTTCAAAGATTTCCTGCGCATAATGCAGCACCGCGCAGGCCGGGTCGATCTGGAACGGCTCACGCGGGCCGACCGCATGGCTGTGCCAGCCCTGCCCTTCGGTGTAGCGGATCGTCACCATATGATCGGTAAAAATCCGCCCGAAACCGGGGTCCGCCAGCAATACGGCACGCTCGTCCACCGACACAGCCCTGGGGCTTGGGGTGACGGTAAAGCGCGATGTCTGCTCGACGTCCATAGTCTGTCTCCTTGGGTTGGACGGCGTGCCTATGTCACAAATAGGCGCATGAAACAACGTCAACTATGCTGACCCATCAGGCCATTGCGCCCATGCTGGCCTCTTGGCGCTTTCTCGCCACCCCGCTATCGCTCGGCCATGCACTTTTTTTCCGACAATGCGACCCCGGTTTGCCCGCAGGTGATGGCGGCGATGGCAGCCGCCGACAGCGCCGACCATGGCTATGATGGCGACCGGTGGAGCGCCAGGCTGGACGGGGCTTTCTCCGCCCTGTTCGACACGCAAGTCCGGGCGCTGTGGATCGCGACCGGCACGGCGGCCAACAGCATCGCGCTGGCGACGCTCTGCCCGCCCTATGGCGGGGTGATCTGCCATGAAGCAGCGCATATCGTCGTCGACGAATGCGGCGCGCCCGGCTTCTTCACCCATGGCGCCAGTCTGATGACGCTGCCGGGGGATGGCGCGAAGCTGACCCCCGACGCGGTCAGCGCGCGGCTGGCTACGATCCGCCCGGATGTGCATCAAATACCCGCCCGCGCGATCAGCATCACCAATGCCACCGAATATGGCCGCGTCTATGCCCCCGATGAGGTCGCCGCGCTGGGTGCCATCGCCCGCACCCATGGCCTAGGCTTCCACATGGACGGCGCACGCTTCGCCAATGCGGTGGCGCATCTGGGCTGCGCGCCCGCGGAGCTGACGTGGCGCGCCGGAGTCGATGCGCTCAGCTTTGGCTGCGTCAAAAATGGCGGAATGATCGGCGAAGCCTTGCTGTTCTTCGGACACCAAGCAGACGCCCGCGCCGCTGAGGCTGCCCGCTGGCGCAAACGGTCGGGGCATCTTTTCTCCAAGGGCCGTTATCTCGCCGCGCAGATATTGGCGATGGTCGAGGATGACCTGTGGCTGACCAACGCACGCGCCGCCAATGCCGCCGCGCAGGCATTGGCGCAAGCCGTGCCGGATCGCCTGCTCCACCGGGTCGAAGCGAATGAGCTGTTCATCCGCCTGACCGCTGCCGAAGCCGCCATGCTGCGCGCCCAAGGCTTTGATTTCTACGACTGGAGCGAAGGGGCCGCACGGCTGGTCACCAACTGGTCGCAAGACGCCGCGAGCGTCGCGCCACTCGCCGCCGCACTGCGGGCGCTCGACCATGGCTGAGCCCACCGCGAAGGGTGGCATCCTCTTCCCCTTCATCCTCGTCACGCTGATCTGGAGTTCGACCTGGATCGTCATCCGCGACCAGATTGGCAGCGTGCCAGCCAGCTGGTCGGTTTGCTATCGCTTCGCGCTGGCCGGGGTGGTCATGGCCGTCTTTTGCCGGATGCGCGGTGTATCTCTCCGTATCGGCGGCGCGGGACTGGTCTTTGCCGCGTTGCTGGGGACGGCGCAATTCGTCCTCAATTTCAACTTCGTCTATCGCGCCGAACTCACCCTGACATCGGGTGTCGTCGCCGTGATCTACGCCATGCTGCTCATCCCCAACTCCATCCTGTCCTTCCTGATCTTCCGCCAGCCCGTCGGCCGCGCCTTCATCGCCGGGTCGGGGATCGCGATGACCGGCATTGCGTTGATGCTGACCCATGAATATCGCGCCGCCGGCATCGCGCCGGGTGACGTGCTGATGGGTGTCGGCTTCGCTGTCGCCGGACTGCTGAGCGCGTCTGCCGCCAATGTCATGCAGGGGATGGAGATTGCCCGCCGCCTGCCGATGATAGCCGTGCTGACCTGGGCGATGCTGATCGGCGCAGCGGTGGACGCGGCCTATGCACTCGCCACGGTCGGCCCGCCGGTGGTCGAATGGCGCGCGGGTTATTGGCTGGGCGTCGCCTGGCTGGGGCTGGCCGGATCAGTCGTCACCTTCCCGCTCTATTTCCGCCTGATCCAGCGCATGGGCGCGGGCCGCGCGGCTTACACCAGCGTCCTCATCCCGATCATCGCGATGCTCATTTCCACGCTGGTGGAGGGATATCGCTGGACCGGGCTAGCCGCTGGTGGCGCCTTGCTGGCGATCGCAGGCATGGCGATCGCACTGCGGGCGAAGGCGGGGTAAATTCCCCCGCCCTCGCGTCGGTTCAGCCGCGCAACACGCCGCCCAGCTTCTGCGCGGCCTTGACGATCGCCGCGCTGATCGCGTCCAGTTCTTCCTGGGTAAAGCTCTTCTCGCCCGGCTGGAGGGTGACTTCGATCGCAAGGCTCTTGCTGCCTTCATCCACGCCCGGTCCAGTAAAGACATCGAACAGACGCGCATCGACAATCGCTTTCTTGTCCGCGCCCTTGACCGCCCGGACCAGCGCATCGGCCTCCACGGCGTCAGCCACGACAAAGGCGAAATCGCGCTTCACCGCCTGCAGGGCGGGCGGCGCATAGGGCGCGCGCATGAAGCCGGTCTTGCGCTTGCCCGGTATCGCGTCGAGGAAAATCTCGCCCGCCACCACCGTGCCGCTCAGTCCGAACTGCTTGGCCAAGGCCGGATGCAGCACGCCATATTCGGCCAACACCGCTTTTGACCCCAGCCGCAACGTCCCCGACTGACCGGGATGATAGGCCCCCGATGCCTCTCCGAAACTCTGGAGATTGGCAACCGGCGCGCCCGCCGCCGCAAGCAGCGCCAAGATGTCAGCCTTGGCATCATAGGCGGTGAAGGGCTGGGCCTTGCCATCCTGCCAGCTGCGCGGCTGCTTCTCGCCCGCCAGCACGAAGCCGACGGTCGCCCGCTCGCCCTGCTTGAAATAGCGCCGCCCCAGCTCGAACAATCGCACCGACGCCGCGCCGCGATCCATATTGCGACGGCTGGCCGACAGCAGGCCGGGCAGCAGCGACGGCCGCATGACCTTCAAATCCTCCGAAATCGGGTTGGCCAGCACCCACTGCCCCCCGCCCACGGAAGCGGCCTCCTTTTCCGACAGGAAGGACCAGTTGATCGCCTCGGCAAGGCCGCGCGCCGCCGCCGTCCGGCGCACCCGGCGCTCGACCAGCTGCTCAGGCGTGGCGGTGGGACGGGCAACGCCCGGCATACGCGGCAGCGGGGTGGAGGGTACATGCTCCAGCCCGACGATGCGCACCACTTCCTCGACAATATCGGGCCAGCTATCGACGTCGCGCCGCCAGCTTGGCACGGTGATCGACCAGGTGCCCGGCACGATCACCGGCACGCCATCCTCATAATCGGTGCGGTTTTCCTGCCCGCCCACGACAAAGCCCAGACTTTCGAGGATGCGTTTCTGCTCGTCCGCCGCCACATAGACGCCCGCCAGCGTCAGGCACTGGTCGGGCGTATAGTGCACGACTTTTGGCGTCACCGGCGGCGCACCCGCGCGGGTTGCCTCGCTGGGCGTGCCACCGCACAAATGCGTCACCAGACTGGTCGCGATCGACAGGCCATCGTCCAGAAAGGCCGGATCGACCCCACGCTCGAACCGCCCGCGCGCGTCGGATGTCAGGGTCAGCTTCTGCCCGGTCATCGCGATCCGTTCGGGCGTAAAGTAAGCGCATTCGATCAGCACGTCGGTGGTGCCATCCTGCGCGCCCGAATGTTCGCCCCCCATGATGCCGCCAATGTCATGCACCGCTTCGTCGTCGGCGATGACGGTCATCGTCTCGTCAACCGTATAGGTCTTGCCATTGAGCGCCAGCACCTGCTCGCCCGGCTTGCCCTTGCGCGCCACCAGCCCGCCCTTCAGGCTCGCCATGTCATAGACGTGCAGCGGACGGCCCAGGTCGATCATGATATAGTTGGTGATGTCCACCAAAGTGCTGATCGGCTTCTGCCCGATCGCCTTCAGACGCTTGGCCATCCAGTCGGGCGACTGGCCATTGGTCACGCCGCGCACGGTCCGCGCGAAGAAGGCCGGACAGCCCTCCACATCCTCGGTCCGCACATCCGGCCCCGCGCCAACGCCCGCAATCTCCGGCACGATGATGACATTGAGCGTCCCCAGCCCCGCCGCCGCCAGATCGCGCGCAATACCGCGCACGCCCATGCAGTCCTGCCGGTTGGGCGTGATCGACACGTCGATGACCGGATCGTTCAGCCCCGCCCAGTCGGCATAGACCTGCCCCACCGGCGCGTCCGCATCCAGTTCGATGATGCCGTCATGATCGTCACCCAGTTCCAGCTCGCGCGTGGAACACATCATGCCATTGGATTCGACACCGCGGATCGCCGTCTTTTTCAGCACCATGCCATTGGCGGGCACCACCGCGCCCTCAGTCCCGAACACGCCGACAAGCCCCGCGCGCGCATTGGGGGCGCCGCACACGACCTGCAACGGATTGCCGTCGCCATGGTCGACGGTCAGCACTTGTAACTTGTCGGCCTGCGGATGGCGTTCGGCGGTCAAGACCTTCGCGATCTTGAAGCCACCCAGCTTCTCCGCCGGATTTTCGACGCCCTCGACCTCCAGCCCGATGGCGTTGAGCGTCTTGAGGATCATCGCAAGGTCGGCATCCGTCTTGAGATGCGTCTTGAGCCAGCTCAGGGTGAACTTCATGCGCCCACTCCCCCGCTCAGCGTCGGCACGTCCAGCGCCGAAAAGCCATAATGTTTGAGCCAGCGCAGATCGCCGTCGAAGAAGGCCCGCAAGTCGTTCATCCCATATTTGAGCATCGCCAGCCGGTCGACCCCGGTGCCAAAGGCAAAGCCCTGCCACTCATCCGGGTCCAGCCCGCACGCCTCGATCACCCGCCGGTTGACCATGCCGCTGCCCAACACTTCCAGCCAGCCGCCGTCCGCCGCATCGCCGTCCCCGCCAATGACACGCTGGCCGTTGACCAGCGTATAGCCGACATCGACCTCGACAGAGGGTTCGGTGAAGGGGAAGTAGCTGGGGCGCAGCCGCAGGACGATATCCTCCCGCTCGAAAAAGGCTTTGAGGAAGGTTTCCAGCGTCCATTTGAGATGCCCCAGCGTGATCCCCTTGTCGATCACCAGCCCCTCGATCTGATGGAACATCGGCGTGTGGGTCGCATCTGAGTCGCTGCGATAGACGCGGCCCGGCGCAATGATGCGGATCGGCGGCGGCGTCGTCATCATCGTGCGAATCTGCACCGGCGAGGTATGGGTCCGCAGCAGCATCCGCTTCTGCCCCTCCTCGTCGGGGAAGTAGAAAGTATCGTGCATGGCGCGCGCCGGGTGCGTCTCAGGAATATTGAGCGCGGTGAAATTATGCCAGTCATCCTCGATCTCCGGTCCGGTCGCGACCGAGAAACCCAGATCAGCGAAGATTTCCGCCAGTTCGTCCATCACCTGGCTGACAGGATGCACGCTGCCCTGCGGATCAAGATCGGCGGGCAGCGTCATGTCGATCTTCTCAGACGCCAGCCGCGCGTCGAGCGCCGCCTGCTCCAGCGCCGCCTTTTTCGCGGCGATCGCGGCGGTCACGGATTCGCGCAGATCCTGGATGGGCGGGCCTTTTTCCAGTCGCTCGTCCGGCGACATGCCGCCCAGCGTCTTGAGCAGGCCGGTAATGACTCCGCTCTTGCCAAGCGCGCCAACGCGCAACGCCTCGACTGCGTCCAGCGTGTCCGCGACGGCAATGTCGGCAATCAGCCCGGCTTTCAATGCGCTAATGTCTGTCATCTACTGTCATTCCTGAGGAGCGGAAACATAGGCGCGCCTTAGCGAGGCGCGCCGTGCAAGGGAAGGCTTACGCCCGCGCGCCCAGCAATGCGCCGCCAAAACCGATGAACATCACGCCGGTCGCCCGGTTGAACAGGCGCTGGCGGTTCACCGGTGCCAGCCAACGGGCCAGTTTGATCCCGCCCAGCGCATAAGCAGCCTGCCAGCCCAATTCGATCACGACGAAGCTGATCACCAGGATCGCCAGCTGCATCCCGAACGGACGGGCAGGGTCAATGAACTGGGGAAACAGCGCGGCGGCGAAGATGATCAGCTTGGGGTTGGACAGGCCGGTCAGCAGCCCGGTCAGATAGAGCGCGCGATCCGAACGCTTGGACACCGCGCCATCAACCCCGCCAACCGGCGCGCGCCAAGCCTTGATCCCCAGCCAGACCAGATAGGCAACGCCCGCGTAACGCAGCACGTCGAACAGGCGCGGCGAGGCCTTGAGCAACGCCCCCAGCCCCAGCGCCGACGCGATCAGGCACAGTAGCACCGCGCTCATCAGCCCCGCCATCGTCGCCAGCGCGCGGCGCGGACCATGGGCGATGCTCTGCGTCATCACATGCAGCATGTTCGGCCCCGGCGTGGCGGAGATCAGGAACACGGCGGTCACATAAAGCCACCAGAGATGCAGCGACATGGGGTTGGTCCTCATGATGGCGGCTCATCATAAAATCCGTTCGCCCTGAGCCTGTCGTAGGGCCGTTCTTTCCTTCAAGAAAGTGCGGGGCTTCGACAAGCTCAGCCCGAACGGGGATTAGTGTGGCCAGAAAACAAAAAGGGCGCCGGAAGCATCTGCCCCGGCGCCCTTTTGACGATCTTGCGATCGACCGGCCTTATGCTGCGGGCAGCGCAGCCTTGGCCTGGGCGATGATGGCGCTGAACGCCTCGCCTTCGTGCATCGCAATGTCGGCCAGAACCTTGCGGTCCAGCTGCACACCGGCGAGCTTGAGGCCATGCATGAATTGCGAATAGGTCAGGCCTTCAGCGCGGACACCCGCGTTGATGCGCTGGATCCACAGGCCACGGAAGCTGCGCTTCTTAACCTTGCGATCGCGATACGCATACTGGCCGGCCTTTTCGACAGCCTGACGGGCGACGCGGATGGTATTCTTGCGACGGCCATAATAGCCCTTCGCCTGTACCAGAAGCCGCTTATGCTTGGCGCGGGTGGTTACACCCCGTTTGACGCGTGCCATTGTCCCTTACTCCTTACTTGAGGCCGTAGGGCGCCCAGAGGCGGACGTGAGCCACGTCGGCATCGGACAGCACGGAAGTACCACGGTTCTGGCGAATATATTTGGCATTGTGGCTGATCAGACGGTGACGCTTGCCAGCGACGCCGTGCTTGACCTTGCCGGAAGCGGTGAATTTGAAGCGCTTCTTCACACCGCTCTTGGTCTTGAGCTTGGGCATTTTCGTCTCCTTTGCGTAGCGCGACGATTACAGACAGCCCCGGCAGCCCTAGTTAGCCGGGCGGTCCCACTGAATATCGCGAAGGGCGCGCATAGGCGGGTGGGCAAGGAAAGGCAAGCGATTCGCACATGCCGCGCTTCGGAGCCATTTCGCCCGCCGGGGCGTTGAGGCCGCCATGGTCGATGGTGATGCGCAGATTTCGGAAAGCCCGGCCCACGCGCCCCGCGCAGGCTATCGCGCCCATGCGACCGCCCTGCGCGAACGGTGGCGCAGATTGCCATGGCCCGTGCGCCTCCTTCTGGGCATCATTGGCTTTCTCTTCGCGATCTGGCTGATCCTGTTCATTACCAAGGGGCGCTTCCTCAAAAGCCCGTTCGAACAGATATTGGGCACCCGGCTCGAACGCGAAGTCCGGGTCGGCGGCGATTTCCAGCTCTATTTCGCGCCGATCAGCATCAAGTTCCGGGCGGAGAAGGCGCGCATCGCCAATCTGCCTTGGGCGAGCCAGCCCGACCTGTTCCGCGCCGACCTGATCGACGCGCGGATCGCGCCGCTCAGCCTGATTTTCGGCGACAAGGTCCGCCTGCCATGGCTGGAGTTGCGCAATGGCGCGGTCGATCTAGAATGGTCTCGCGACCACAAGCATAATACCTGGACGCTGGGCGATCCCAAGGCGGACGGCAAGCCGATGGTATTCCCCCTGATAACCCAGGCCAGGTTGGCAGGGACCACGCTGCGCTACCGCGATCCACGCCTGCAACTGAATGCCGACATCGGGTTCGAGACGGTCCGGGCGAAAGATACGCGCTTTATCAGCGATATACGCCTGTCCGGCACCGGCTCTATGCGAAGCAAGCCGTTCACGCTCAAAGGCAGTTTGCTCTCTCCCAATGCCACGGTCTCACGCGGCAAGAACAGCCTGCAACTGCGCGCGCAGGCGGGGGCGACGGTCGTGGACGTCACCGGCACACTGCCCGGCGCGACGCAGTTGGAAGGCAGCGACCTGCGCCTGGTCACCCGCGGTCCCAATCTCACCCTATTGTTCGATTTCCTGGGCGCAGCCATTCCCGACACCCGCGCCTATCGCTTCACATCGGCCCTGACCAAGGTCGGCGACGAATGGCGCTTTACGAAATTGCAGGGACGCTTTGGCGCCAGCGATCTGGCGGGCCGCTTCACTGCGTCGCTTCCCGATGGCCGCCTGTTGCTCAAAGCCGATCTGTCGACCCAAACGCTCGACATCATCGATGCCGCGCCTTTCTTTGGCTATGATCCTGAAAAGATCGAGAAGCAGGGCGCGGCTGGCGCGATCGAGACGGTGCAGGGCACACCGCGCCTGCTGCCTGACACGCCGCTGCGTGTCGATGCGATCCGTAATTCCGACGCCGAAGTAACTTACAGCGTCAAGCGCGTCCGGGCCGAGCGCGTCCCCATTTCCGACATCGCCCTGACCCTGAAACTCGACCGCAGCCTGCTCACCCTCTCACCGCTGACCTTCGACATGTCGGGCGGCCATGTCGCGTCGGACATAGAGATCAATGCGCGTGGCACGCCGGTCAGGACCAGCTACGACATTCGCCTTGCCCCCACGCCCATGGGTACGTTGCTGGCACGCTGGGGTGTCGAACAGTCCGGCACGACCGGCACGATCAAGGGCCGCGTGCAGATGACGGGGATGGGCGACACGCTGCACGATTCGCTCGCGACCGCCAATGGCCGCATCGCCGTGATCCTGCCCGCTGGCACGATGTGGGCGCGCAACGTCCAACTGTCCGAACTCGACATCGGCACGTTCGCGACCAAGATGTTTGCGGGCAAGCTCAAGGATCCGGTGCAGATCAATTGCGGCCTGATCGCCTTCACCGTGCGCAATGGCGTGGCAGCCGCCGACCCGATCCTGATCGACACGAAGAAAAATGTAATGACTGGGCGGGGCGGCTTTTCCTTCCGCAACGAAAGCCTCGACATCGCTTTCCGCGCCGACAGCAAGAAGATCAGCCTCTTCTCCGGTCAGTCGCCGATCGGCATCAACGGCTATTTCGCCCGGCCCGGCATGTCGGTCATCAGTCCCGAACTGCTGGCGCGCAGCGGTGTGGCCGCAGGACTGGCGGTCGTGGGGACGCCACTGGCAGCGGTTATCGCCTTCGCCGATGTCGGCGACGCAAAGGGTGCGGCGTGCGGCCCGATCCTGTCCGGTGCCAATGCGATCGCCCAGCGCACCAAGCGCGGCAATCCGCGCGACGATGTCGGCCAGGGCACGACGGCAAAGGATGAGAAGGGCAAGGGCAGCAAAAGCGAGCAGAAACGCCAGGACAAGAAGTTTCTGGGAATTTTTTGACCACCCTACCCCTGTAACTTAGTGGCTGTGGCCATGCGCGGCGTTCGCCATCGCCTCCAGCACATCCTCCAGCCGCGCCGGATCGCCCAGCGCCAGCACATGGCCGTCGCTGTCCGCGGTCAGCGGTTCACCGTGCCAGTCGCACATCAGCCCGCCAGCACCCTCTACCACCGGCACCAAAGCGGCGAAATCATAGGATTGTAGCCCCGATTCGATCACGATGTCGAGGAAGCCCGACGCAACCAGGCCGTAATTATAGCAATCCCCGCCATAGACCGGTCCCTGCCGCGGCGATCCGCCGGAGACCGCCGCGACCAGCGCCATATAAGGCGGCACGTCGCCATCATCGAAGAGGTGCGGGCTGGTCGTCGCAATGCCTGCGCCCTCGATCGCGCGGCAGGCGCGGGTGCGGATCGGCTGGCCGTTGAAGGTCGTCGGCTGCCCCGCCATACCGGCCCAGCGTTCTTTGGCGATCGGCTGGTCGATGATCCCGATGGTCGGCCACCCCCCTTGCGTCAGCGCGATCAGCGTGCCGAAGATCGGCCGACCGGCGATGAAACTGCGGGTGCCGTCAATCGGATCGAGAATCCACACCCGTTCGGCATCCTCCCGCACCGATCCATATTCCTCGCCAATGATGCCGTCGCCCGGACGCTCTTTCTCCAATATCGCCCGGATCGCGGCCTCAGCCGCGCGATCGGCCTCCGTTACCGGCGATTTGTCCGCCTTATATTCCATGTCATAGCGGGCGCGGAAAAAGGGGCGGATCGCCGCGCCAGCGGCGTCGGCAAGGCGGTTGGCAAGGGCCAGGTCATCGCGGGTGGTCATCCCCTTCGCCTAGCGGCTGCGCGCCCTTTGCGCTAGACTGCGCCTCTATGGAGAAGGAGGGTAAAATGCCCGGTTCGCCTGTAATCCCATGCCTGCGCTATGCCGACGCCCCTGCCGCGATAGACTTTCTGTGCGACGCCTTCGGTTTCGTGCGCCACGCCGTCTATGCCGATGATGCCGACCCGACCATTATCCACCATGCCCAACTTGTGTTGGGTGCGGGCATGATCATGCTGGGCAGCGTGCAGGATATGGCCAGCGAATCGCTCTACACCTGGTCCACCGCGCGCGACCTGGGCGGGGTCACCGGATGCGTCTATGTCGTGATACCCGATGTCGATGGCCATTGTCTCCACGCCCGCAATGAAGGCGCGGTGGTGGTCGATGAGCCACGCGACAATGACGGCTATCCGGGACGCGGCTACAGCGCGCTCGACCCGGAAGGCAATGTCTGGAGCTTTGGCAGCTACGATCCTTGGGCTTAAGCCTTCGGCAACCCCGTCACGCTAAGACTCGCGAACAAAGGGGTTGCCCATGGCGCTGATCGGCTGGTTCCTGAGTTTTGTCGCCCTGTTTTCGGGCCTTGCGCTGCGGCAGGACATGCCGGTCGGCGGCGCTACCATCCTGTCCAACCTGCTGATCGCGCTGGCGGTGCTGGCCTGCCCGATGGTCTGGCAGGGCAAGCCGCTCGGCATATCGCGCGGCCAGCGTGTCGTGGCCGCGCTGATCATGATCCTGTCCATGCCGCTGATATTGCTACCAGCGGCCTGAAGCTTTCAATCAAACAGGCTCGACACCGAGCTTTCGTCGGCAATCCGCTTGATCGCCTCGCCCAGCAAAGGCGCGATCGGCAAATGGCGGATATGCGCGGCATTGTTGACCGCATCGGTGCCCTGGATCGAATCGGTGATCACCAGTTCCAGCAGGTCCGACGCCTCGACCCGCGCGACCGCGCCACCCGACAACACGCCATGGCTGACATACGCGACCACTTCCTCTGCCCCCGCCGCCTTCAGCGCACTGGCCGCGTTGCACAGTGTGCCCGCCGAATCGACGATATCGTCGATCAACACGCAGAAGCGGCCCTTCACGTCACCGATGATGTTCATCACTTCCGATTCGCCCGCACGCTCGCGGCGCTTGTCGACAATGGCGAGCGGCGCATTGTCGAGCCGCTTGGCCAGCGCCCGCGCACGCACCACGCCGCCGACGTCGGGCGACACGACCATGATATTGCGGTCGCCAAAGCGCGCCTGAATATCCGCCGACATGACCGGCGCACCGAACAGGTTATCGGTCGGAATGTCGAAGAAACCCTGGATCTGCCCCGCGTGCAGATCGACCGACAGGACGCGGTCGGCACCCGCCTTGGTGATCAGGTTGGCGACCAGCTTGGCGCTGATGGGCGTGCGCGGGCCGGGCTTGCGGTCCTGCCGGGCATAGCCGAAATAGGGGACGACGGCGGTGATCCGCTTGGCCGACGCGCGCTTGAGCGCATCGATCATGATCAGCAATTCCATCAGATTGTCGTTGGTCGGATAGCTGGTGGACTGGATCACGAACACATCCTCGCCCCGGACATTTTCGTGGATTTCCACGAACACTTCCTCGTCAGCGAAGCGGCGGACGCTGGCGTCGGTCAGGGGGATTTCGATATAGTCGGCGATGGCGGCCGCGAGCGGCTTGTTGGAATTGCCGGTCATGAGCTTCATGGCCAAGTCCCCCTGCTATTTGGCGGCGTGACGAATTAATGACGCTGCGTGAAAACGCCGCCCCTTTAGCCGCGTCCGTTCCTGCTGGAAAGGCGCTTTTGCGCGTGGCGGCAAAATGCTCTAACGGCCCGGTTCATGACCGACAAACTTGTGATCGCCCTCGCCCAGATGACCCAATCGGTGGGCGACCTTGCCGCCAACGCGGACGCGATGCTGGCATGGCGGGACAAGGCCGCTGGCGCAGACCTGATCGTCTATCCCGAATTGCAGCTGATCGGCTATCCGCCCGAAGATCTGGTGCTGAAACCCGCTTTGGTCGAGCGCGCGAATCAGGAACTGGACCGGCTGGCGCAGGCGACGGCGGATGGCGGACCGGCGATGCTGGTCGGCACCGTGGTCGCCGCGCATGGCGTCCTGTTCAACGTCGTCGCCCTGCTGGAGGGTGGCGCGGTGACACAGATCCGGCAGAAGCGCGAATTGCCCAATTATGGCACGTTCGATGAAAAACGCCTGTTTGCCCCCGGCCCGCTGCCAGCACCAATCGATTTTCGTGGCGTCAAGATCGGCGTGCCGATCTGTGAGGATATCTGGTTCCCCTTCGTCACCGCGCACCTGAAAGCCGAGGGCGCGGAGATATTGATCAGCCCCAATGGCAGCCCCTATGAGGTCGACAAGGATGACCGGCGCCAGACCATGGTGGCCGGCACGCGGGTGCGCGAAACCGGCCTGCCGTTGGTCTATCTCAACCGCGTCGGCGGGCAGGATGAGCTGGTGTTCGATGGTGCATCCTTCGTCATGAACGCCGATTTCGGCATCGCGCAGCAGTTGCCGGTCTGGGAAGAGGCGCTGGTGCTGACCCAGTGGGAAAAATGGGATGGCCAGTGGGTCTGCCTGCCCGGCGATTGCCATGTCCCCGACGAGCGGCCCGCCGACATTTACAACGCGATGGTATTGGGCCTGCGCGACTATGTGAACCGCAACCGCTTTCCCGGCGTGGTGCTGGGCCTGTCCGGCGGGATCGATTCGGCGCTGTCCGCCGCCGTCGCGGTCGATGCGCTGGGGCCGACAAGGGTCTGGTGCGTCATGATGCCATCGCGCTTCACCAGTCAGGAGAGCCTGGACGATGCGGTCGAATGTGCGCGCCTGCTGGGTGTGCGTTACGACACCATTCCCATCGAACCGGCGGTCGGCGCGTTCGACACGATGCTCAGCGATGTGTTCGCCGAGCGCCAGCGCGACCTGACCGAGGAGAATATCCAGTCGCGTATCCGCGGCGTGACGCTGATGGCGCTGTCCAACAAATTCGGCCACATGCTGCTGACCACCGGCAACAAGAGCGAGATGTCGGTCGGCTATGCCACCATCTATGGCGACATGGCGGGCGGCTATTCGGTGCTGAAGGACGCCTATAAGACTACCGTGTTCGACCTGTCGCGCTGGCGTAACGAGCATGTCCCGTCGCTGGGTGAGGGCTTTGGCCCCACCGGCCCGGTCATGCCGCAGCGGGTGATCACCAAGCCGCCAAGCGCCGAACTGCGCCCCGATCAGCGCGACGATGACAGCCTGCCCCCCTATGAGGTACTGGACCCGATCCTCTATGGTCTGGTCGAGGAGGAATTGTCGGTCGATCAGCTGGTTGCGCGCGGGTTCGAGCGCGATACGGTCGCGCGGATCGAACGGCTGCTCTATGTCGCGGAATATAAGCGCCGCCAGTCGCCCCCCGGCGTGAAACTGGGCAGCCGCAATTTCGGCCGCGACCGCCGTTATCCGATTACCAATGCCTTTAGAACATTATGATTTCCCCGTTCGCCCTGAGCGAAGTCGAAGGGTCAAGCTGAGCGTAGCGAAGCCACTTCGCTCCGCTCAGTGGATGGCTTCGACTTCGCTCAGCCCGAACGGATTTAGGATTAACCCATGACCGTCATCACCCGCTTCGCCCCCTCACCCACTGGCCACCTCCATGTCGGCAATATCCGCGCCGCGCTGCATAACTGGCTGTGGGCGCAAAAGAGCGGGGGGCAGTTTCTGCTGCGGCTCGATGATACCGACCTGGAGCGTTCACGCCCCGAATATGCCGATGCGATCCGCGCCGACCTGCAATGGCTGGGGCTGAACTGGGACGCAGAGGCGAAGCAGTCGGAGCGCTTTGCCCTCTACGAAGCGCGGTTTGAAGCGCTCAAAGCATCGGGTCATGTTTATCCGGCCTATGAGACGAGCCAGGAACTGGACCTCCGCCGCAAGGTCTTGCTGGGGCGTGGCTTGCCGCCGGTCTATGATCGCGCCGCGCTGACGCTGACCCCGGACCAGATCGCTGCTTACGAGGCCGAAGGCCGCGCGCCCCATTGGCGATTCAAGCTGGATCATGACCAGCCGATCGTCTGGACCGACCTGATTCGCGGCGACCAGCGTTTCGACCCCAAATTGCTGTCCGATCCGGTGATCCGCCGCGCCGACGGCAGCTGGCTCTACATGCTCCCGTCGGTTATCGATGATGTCGATATGGGCGTCACCCACGTCCTGCGTGGGGAGGATCATGTGTCCAACACCGCGACCCAGATCCAGATGTTCTCAGCGCTCGGCGCACCGCTCCCGGCCTTTGCGCATGAAGCCCTGCTCACGGGGAGCGAGGGCAAGCTGTCCAAGCGGCTGGGATCGCTGGGCGTCGCCCATTTCCGTGAGATCGGGCTGGAGCCTACCGCCATCGCCTCGCTGCTGGCACGGCTGGGGAGCAGTCAGCCGATCGAGCCATTCGCCACCATGCAACCCCTGATCGACAGTTTCGACTTCGCCCATTTCGGCCGCGCCCCCGCGCGATTCGACGAAGGGGAACTCGCGACCCTCAACCAGAAGATCGTCCATCTGTTGCCTTATGAAGCGGTCGCCACCCACCTGCCCGAAGGTATGGACGCCCCGGCATGGGATGCCATCCGTCCCAATCTGGAGACCGTCGCCGGTGCCGCCGACTGGTGGCGGATCGTCACCGGACCCGTGGACGCGCCCGTGCCGGAAACAGAAGATCGCGACTTCCTGGCCAGCGCCCACCGCATCCTGACCAACGCCTCCTTCGACGCCGACATTTGGCGCACGATGACAGCAGCGTTGAAGGACGAAACCGGCCGCAAGGGGAAGGCGTTGTTCCTCCCCCTGCGTCGCGCACTGACGGGACTGGATCATGGGCCGGACATGGGACAATTGCTGCCGCTGATCGGCCGGGACGAGGCCCTGGCCCGCCTCCAGGCCTAAGGAAAGCGCGAGCGTCTCAGACGCTGATCAACTCCAGCGCCTTGCCCACCGCTGCAATGCCTTCGGGCGCGGCGGCAAAGCCCATATGGGTGCAGTCGACCTCGATCGCGCTATCCCGCTCCCCGCTGCGGCCCTTGGCACATTCGGGCAGGATCACCCCGTCGCGTCGCGACCAGAGCGCGACCGTCGGCACCGGCGGCTTTGCTTCGCGCGTACAGGGAAAGGGCGGGCGGTCGACCGGCGTGCCCGACACCAGCTGATAGAGCCGCCAGGCATGGTTGGCGCGTGGGTCACCGGAAAAGGGCGTGCCCATCGTCACCACGCCGCCGACCTTGGCCGCCGCCAGCTTGGCATATTCGCGCGCATACAGCCCGCCCAGGCTCCAACCAACCAGCGTCACCGGACCACCGGTCATGCGCCGTATGTCGTCCACCCGACGGTCGATCGCCTCCAGACTATCCGCCTTCGGACCGAAATTGCGCCCTTGGCCCCAATGATGCGCGTCAAAACCGGCCCTGTTCAGGATCGCGCGCATCGGCTCCATCCGCGCGTCCGACGCCAGCAAGCCGGGGATCAGCAGCAGCGCGCGACCATCACCCCGAATAGTCTGCGCCAGCGCATCGGCCTGCGCCCGCGTGCGTGCCAGATCGAAGGGGAGTGCCATATTGCCGACCAAATGCTGGATCGATGGCCGGGCGACGGCGCGCGGGCCGGACGCGAGGCGATCCTTCCAGAAAGTGGTGACGGCAGCATGAGGTGGCACGACGACAAAATCCCTTTGGCCCAAAGGCAAAGATGACAGTGTCGTGACAAACGCCGTCCGCGTCCATCGGTTTCATCGCAGCAAAGAAACTGTTTATCGCAATATTGGATCAGGGTGCCAGCGGCGACGTCTGCGCGACCGGCGCGCCCTCAACGCTGCGCAGCGCGCGTGGCTCCAATATGGCCGCTGTCTCGATCAGGTCAAGCGCACGACGCGCCTCCAGATAGCGGCGGGCCAACTGCACCCAACGGTCCACAACAGCCCGACCTGGCAATCGTTCCACCTCTGCCAGCGCGGCATTCACCCGTCCGCCGTCGAGATAATGGATCGCCCGGTCAAACCCGGCCTGCGGACGGGGTGAAGGGGTCGATGCCCGGCGGATCGTCACCAGTTCGCGCGCTTCATGCTCGATCGCGCTCCACCAACTCGCATCGGCAGGCGGGGTCGTTGCCCGGTCGCCAATGTCCATCAGCCCGCCGCGCAGGTCGGCCAGCGTCACCGGCTCGCGCGCGGCATTGATGATGGTCGCGACCGCGCGCGGCTGCGCCTGGCCAAAGCGTAGTCGCAATTGTCCCTCGACATAGCCGAGCGGCGCGCCGCTATCGAGCGCCCGGCGCGCGGCGAAGGCGACCAGCAGCCCTTCGGCCCGCGCGGCATTGCCCGATGCGGCCTGCGCCTCCACGGTGATGCGCGTCAGCCGCTCCTCCAACTGCACCACCCGCGCATCGAGCATCTGCGCGGCGTCAGCGGTGAGCGGACGCTGCGCCAGAGAGGGTGCGGGATTGCTGCCGAGCAGCGGGGCCACGCTGGCCACTTGCGGCTGGGGATCACCCCAGCGGCGCTGGATCTGCGGCCAGGCCCAGACGGTGACGGCAACCCCTACGACAAAGGCCAGGAGGATCAGGATCAGCAACGGCACCATGCTGCGCCGCCGCGCGGGAGGCGGGGTCGGGGTCATGCTGCCAAGGCCGTCCTCGTCGCTCATGCTGCCCCCTTTGCCTGTCATTCCACCCGTCATTCGCACAAACCACGCGCAAGGGCCAGCATGTCGTCATCGCGTGGCTGGTCCGGCGAAGTCCCGCTGGCCCAGCCCGTTCCGCACGCCGCCAGTGCCGCCGGACTGATGGCGACGATATGCAGCCCCGCCCTCGCCGCCATCGGGACTTGCGCCGCCAGCCGCTCCCCCGCACGGGGCGAATGGACCAGCAGCACCGTTCCCGGCACCGCATCACGCAACAGGGCGGGATCAGGCAGCAGGCTGGCCATGCTATACACCGCGATCCGCGTGACATGCAGCGGTCCCGCCTCCATCGGCGCCACCGTCGTGCCCGCCAGATGCAGCACAGCGCGGTGGCCATCAGTCACGATCCGCGCCGCTATGGCGCTGGCGTCGCCATCGCCCGCGACCACGCGGTCAAATCCCTGCGCCCGCAAAGCCGCCGCCGTCGCGCTGCCCACGGCATAAGCGGGCAACTTGCGATAGGCCGTAAGCGCTGGCCCCGCCAGCCGCGCCGCATGGGCGCTGGTCATCAGCAACGCGTCGAAATCCGCGGCCAGCGGCGCTGTCCACTCCAATGCCTGCGGCGCGAACAGCGGATGCACCACCGCCTCCAGACCCAGCCGCGCCACCGCCTGCGCCGTCCTGCCCGCCCCCGGTTCGGGCCGCAGGATGAGAACCCGCCTCACGCTTCGAACAGCGACCGCAGCGCCGGACTGGCCCGGTCCAACAGCGCACGACCCATTGCGTGCGCGGCGTCATGATCCTGCCGGTCGATATGGGCGTCCTCGCTCACCGTTTCCTGCCCGTTGGGGCTGATAATCTCCGCGCGCAGGTGCAGCCGATCGCCATCCACCAGCGCCAGCGCCGCGATCGGCGAATGGCAGGTGCCGCCCAGCCCCATCAGCACGTTACGCTCGGCCATGACGCAATCAAACGTGTCAGCATCACTGATCGCCGCCAGCGCCGCCAGCACCGCCTCATTGTCCGCCAGCGCCTCTATCCCCACCGCGCCTTGCGAGGGCGCGGGCAGCATCATGTCGATCGGGATGGTCACGCCGACATCGCCCTGCCCCAGCCGGTCCAGCCCAGCCGCCGCCAGCAGGGTCGCGTGGACCTCGCCCGCCGCCAGCTTAGCCAGCCGCGTTGCGACATTGCCCCGGAACAGGGTGATGGTGGCATCGGGCCGCAGCCGCGTCACCTGCGCAGCGCGGCGCGGTGAGCTGGTGCCGACGACCGGATTGGCGGGCAGCGCATCGAAACTGTCCGCCCCTACCAGCCGGTCACGCACATCGGCGCGCGGCAGCATAGCGGCGATACGGAACACGGCAGGGCGCAGCGTCTCCACATCCTTCATGCTGTGGACCGAAAAATCGATCTCGCCCTCGACCAGCGCCCGGTCCAGCTCCTTGGTCCACAGTGCCTTGCCGCCAATCTCTGCCAGCGCGCGGTCCTGTATCCGGTCACCACTGGTCTGGACGGTGACGATCGCCACGGCGCTATCGGGCCATCCATGGGTATCGCACAAGGCGCGGGCGGTCATGCGGGCCTGGGCCAGCGCAAGGGGCGAGCCCCTGGTGCCGAGGCGCAACGGTCGGTCGGACAAAATCATATGCGGCTTGCTCTAATGACCACGGGCATTAGATGGAAGCGACAATGACAATCATCCTCGGCCTGGAATCGAGCTGCGATGAAACCGCAGCGGCGCTGGTGACGGCCGACGGACGGATTCTGGCGCATCGGCTGGCCACGCAGGAGGAGGCGCACCGCCCCTATGGTGGCGTCGTCCCCGAAATTGCCGCCCGCGCCCATGTCGAGGCGCTCAGCCCCCTGATCGAAGCCGCGCTGGCAGACGCGGAGATGACGCTGGATCAGGTCGATGTGATCGCCGCGACCGCAGGGCCGGGGCTGATCGGCGGAGTGATGGTCGGGCTGGTGACCGCCAAGGCACTAGCCCATGCGGCGGGCAAGCCGTTGATCGCGGTCAACCATCTGGAAGGCCACGCCCTGTCGCCGCGCCTGTCCGACCGGACGCTGCAATTTCCCTATATGCTGCTGCTGGTGTCGGGCGGCCATTGCCAGATTTTGCTGGTGCGCGGGCCTGGCGACTATTCTCGCCTCGCGACCACGATCGACGACGCAGCGGGCGAAGCCTTCGACAAGACCGCCAAACTGCTGGGCCTTGGCTATCCCGGCGGCCCACAGGTGGAGAACGCCGCAGCGCAGGGCAATCCTAAAGCCGTTCCCCTCCCCCGCCCGCTGCTCGGCACGGCAGAACCGCATTTTTCTTTCGCCGGTCTTAAAAGCGCGGTCATGCGTGCGGTCCAGTCCGGCAACCATACAACGCCCGACATTGCCGCCAGTTTCCAGCAGGCCGTCATCGACTGCCTGATCGACCGCACCCGCCGCGCACTGGGGCAGGCGGACGGCATCACCGCGCTCGTCGTGGCAGGCGGGGTCGCGGCCAATCAGGCGATCCGGGGGGCGCTCGAAAAGCTGGCGGCCGATCATGGCCTGCCCTTCGTCGCGCCGCCACTATGGCTCTGCACCGATAATGCTGCCATGATCGCCTGGGCGGGAGCGGAGCGCTTTGCCGTGGGACTGATCGATGACCTGACCGTTCCCGCCCGGCCGCGATGGCCGCTCGATCCGGCGGCAGAAAAGGCGCGCGGCGCCGGAGTGAAAGCATGAAGGCTGGAGTCCTCGGGGCGGGTGCATGGGGCACGGCGCTGGCGCAATTGCTGGCCGCCGACGGGCAGGCCGTGACGCTGTGGGCGCTCGAGACCGAAGTGGTCGACGCGATCAATGGCGGACAGGAAAATCCGCTCTATCTGCCTGGTATCAAACTAGCCCCGTCCATTCGTGCGACCGGCGCGATGGCCGACCTTGGCGATTGCGACATGCTGCTGGTGGTCAGCCCGGCCCAGCATTTGCGGGGCGTCGTGGCCCAGGCTCCCGCCGGCGTGCCGCTGATCCTCTGTTCCAAGGGGATAGAGGCGGGGACCGGCCTGCTGATGGGGGAAGTGGCGCGTGCAGCGCAGCCGACATCGCCGATTGCCGTCCTGTCCGGCCCGACCTTCGCCCATGAAGTGGCCAGGGGATTGCCGACCGCGATCACGCTGGCGTGCGACGATGCCATATTGGGCGCGCAACTGGCGGCGCGGATCGCCCGCCCCGCTTTCCGCCCCTATCTGTCCGACGATGTCACCGGCGCGGAAATCGGCGGCGCGGTCAAGAATGTGCTGGCGATTGCGTGCGGCGTGGCGGACGGCGCGGGGCTGGGCCTCAACGCCCGCGCGGCGCTGATCAGCCGGGGCTTTGCCGAAATGACGCGCTTTGGCCTGGCGCGCGGCGCAAGGGCGGAAACGCTGGCCGGGCTGTCGGGGCTGGGCGATCTGGTGCTGA
The DNA here is from genome assembly GCA_023266575.1 of Sphingobium sp. GTDB lineage: Bacteria > Pseudomonadota > Alphaproteobacteria > Sphingomonadales > Sphingomonadaceae > Sphingobium. The sequence continues at coordinate 81,505 of JAHFPV010000013.1, read as the reverse complement.
CCTGCTCGTCCACCAATTCGCGCAACTTCTCGCTGGGCCAGGGTCTGGGCGAAGGACGCAGCGCGGCTGAACTCCTGTCCAACCGCCGCACCGTGGCCGAGGGCGCGTTTACCGCGGCGGTGTTGCGCGATGCCGCGCGGGCGGCGGGGGTGGAAATGCCGGTGGTCGAAGCGGTCTGCGCCTTGCTGGCCGATGCCGCGCCGCTCGGCACCGTGATCGACGCGCTGCTCGCGCGTCCGTTGCGCCCCGAATAAGCCGTCGCGCGTCCGCACCATCATGGCTACATTCCAGTCATCAGACGGGACGACAGAGGGGAGTCGATTGACCGCACAGATTCCTGCGTCGAAGGACGAGGATGACATCGCCGCCCTGGCCAAGGGCGGGCGGACCAACGTGTTCGGTTTCCTCCTTCGCCTGGCGGCACGGCTGCCCTTCCTGTTCATCGCAGGCCGGGTCTATGGGGCCGAAACGCTGGGCCGTTTCGCCTATGCCGTGCTGGTGGTCGAATTTGTCGCGCAATTGGCGACGCTTGGCCTGAAGCGCGGGCTGGCGGGTGCGCTCAGCCAGACCGAACGGCCCCACGCCCATGTCGTGACCGACGCGATGCTGGTGACGATGATCGCCGCGCTGCTGGGCGCGGGCCTGCTGGTCGCGTTCCCACAGGCGATGTTCCCCAATAGCGGCATCAACGGCCTCGACCGGCTGCTGGCGCTGATCGTCATTGCGGTTGCCGGGTCGGACGTGGCGCTGGCCGCCTGCGCCTATAAATTCGATGTCGGCGCGACCGTGCGGGCGCGGTCGATCATCGAACCCTGGGCGATCAGCATCGGCGCGTTCGCCTTTGCCTTTTATTCGACCCGCGACGGGTTGATCCTGTCCTATGCCGTGTCGATGATCGCCGCCTTCATCGCCTCGATCATCCCGATGGCGCGCCATTATGGCCTGCCGGTCGGCTGGCGGCCCGATGCCGGGCGGCTGTGGCGGCTGGCGCGGCGCAACCTGCCGCTGGCGGCCGCCGACGGGGTGGAGTGGGGATCGCGGCGGCTGGACATGGCGATATTGGGCCTGTTCGTCAGCCCGGCGGTGATCGGCATCTATTATATCGCGCAGCAGGTCGCCTCGCTGCCGCAAAAGCTCAAGACCAGCTTCGACCCGATATTGGGTCCGGTCATCACCCGCAATCTGGCGGAGGGGAATATGGCCGCGATCGCGCGACAGGTCAGCCAGGTCGGCTTCTGGATCATCGCGGCGCAGGCCGGGATCGCGCTGGCGCTGGGCATCCCCGGCGAAGCGGTGATGGGGCTGGTCGGCCCGCATTTCGTCAGCGGCACCGGGGCGCTTGCCTTCCTGCTGATGGCCGAAGTGATCGCAGCGACCGCGGTCGTCAGCGAATCGGCGCTGGTCTATATCGCCCGACACCGCAACCTGATGATCTCGCTCGGCATGATCGGCTGCCAGGCCGCTTTCAGCTTCGCGCTGATCCTGCTCGCGCGCCAACTCGACCTGCCGGTCATGGCAGTGGCCGCAGCGCCCGCCCTCGCCCTATGCTTGGCGCTGGCCATCGGGGCCTTCGTCAAGGCGCGTTTGCTGTCCCGGCTGCTCAATGCGCCGATCAACGCCTGGCGCTGGCCGTTGCTGAGCGCGGCGGGCGTCGCCTGTATCGTCGGTTCCGCCTTCGTCGCCCTGCCGCCGCGGCTCGAATGGGTCGAGCTGGTCGTCGGCGTCTGGGCGATATTGGGCGCTTATGGCGTGGTCATCTGGCGCTGGGGCTTTGGCCCCGATGACCGCACCCTGTTCCGCAAGCAGAAGGCGGACTGATCAGGCGAACAGCTTGTCGCGGATCACGCCCAGATCATCCTCCGGTCGTGCGCCCCAGTGGGAGATCACCTCGGCCGCCGCCGCTGCGCCCAATGCCAGGCAATCGGCCACGCTGCGCCCGTCAATATGGGCAGCGAGGAAACCGGCTGCGAACAGGTCGCCAGCGCCGGTCGTGTCGATGATTTGCGCGACCGGCGCAGCAGGCGCTTCGTAACGCACGCCATCGACGATCGCGACCGCACCCCTTTCGCTGCGGGTCGACACCAGCACCGGCACCTTGGCCGCAATTGCCGCCACCGCTTTGTCGAAATCGTCAATCTGCGCCAGCGACTGGATTTCGCCCTCATTGGAAAAGAGGATGTCGATCTGGCCATGGTCGATAAGGTCGATGAAGTCGGCGCGGTGGCGGTCGATCACGAAATTGTCGGACAGAGTGAAGGCGACCTTGCGCCCGGCCCCCCGCGCCGCGTCAATCGCCGCCCGCATGGCCGCGCGTGGCTGCTCCGGGTCCCACAAATAGCCTTCGAGATAGAGGATGCCGGCCGAGCGGATCATATCCAGGTCCAGCGCAGCCTCCGGCAGAAATTGCGAGGCACCCAGAAATGTGTTCATCGTCCGCTGCGCATCTGGCGTGACGAGGATCAGGCAGCGGGCGGTCGGCACATCGCCGGTCATGGCGGGCGTGTCGAAACGGATGCCGATCGCGCGCACGTCATGGCTGAACACTGCGCCCAACTGATCGTCATTCACCTGGCCGATAAAGCCGCATGTCTTGCCCAGCGCAGCGAGGCCCGCCAGCGTGTTGGCGGCCGACCCGCCGCTGATTTCCTTGGCCTGGGGCATGTCGGCATAGAGGGTTTCGGCCATTTCGGCGTCGATCAGCTGCATCCCGCCCTTGGTCAGCGCATGTTCGGCGAGGAAAGCGTCATCGCTGCGCGCGAGGACATCGACAATGGCGTTGCCGATGGCGACGACGTCAAGCGTCGGGGCCGAAACTGGAGCGGAAGCGGTCACGCAAAATCCTTATGGTGCGGGGAATGTCAGGCTGCCGTCTCTATCGGCGTGCGTGCGCCCATGCAACAGCGCGCGATTGACGGGCGTCGCGGCAGGCCGGATAGTGGCCCGATGGTCCTGACCGCCGCGCTGCGCGCCTTCCCGCTGATCTTCCACGCCGCCGCCCGGCGGTTGCTGGTCAAGACATTGCTGCTGACACTTTTGGTCTTTGCCCTTTTGGCGGTCGGCCTGTGGGCGGGGGTCCATGCGCTGCGGCTGCATTATGGCTGGGGCGGTGGCGGCATGGCGGAAGCGGCGGCGACTGCGCTGATCGTTATCGCGGCAGGCTGGCTGCTGTTCCGCGCAACCGCGATGGCGATGATGGGCCTGTTCGCCGACGATATTATCGCAGCGGTAGAAGCAGATCGCTACCCGGACGCCGCGGCGGACGCACGCCCGGTCGGGCTGGCGCGCAGCATCCGTTATGCGCTGGCGTCGGTTGCGCGGACGATCGGCTGGAACCTGCTGGCGCTGCCCGCCTACATCGCGCTGCTGGTGACAGGCGTGGGGACGATCGGGCTATTCCTGGCGCTCAACGCCTATCTGCTGGGCCGCGATCTGGCCGACATGGTCGAGCCGCGCCATCCGGGCCATCCGCCAATCCCGCGTGGCAGCCGGTGGCTTCTGGGTCTCGCTTCGGCGCTTCTGTTCCTCATCCCGCTGGTCAACCTGCTTGCGCCGATCTGGAGCGCGGCTATGGCGGTCCACATGCTGCACGGCGTCAGAAGGAAACCTGTATGAACGCCCCTCGCCTTGCCCTGATCGCGCTGCTGGCGCTGCCGCTTGCCGCCTGTGGTGCGGGCGGCGTGGTGCCGCAAACCGGGATCGCGCCGCCGCCCGCCGGTCCCCCGGCCAGCGCCTTCGGCAAGCCCGGCCCGCTGATGGGCGCGGACGCGCGCGCGCTGACCCAGATGTTCGGCACGCCCCGGCTCGACATTCGCGAGACGACGGCGCGCAAGCTGCAATTTGCCAATGGCCGCTGCGTCCTCGACACCTATCTCTACGCCCCGGCACGCGGCAAGGAACCGGTGGTGACCCATGTGGATGCCCGCTCGCCCGTCGGCAGCGACGTCGATCCGGCGGCCTGCGCGACCGCGCTGCGGGCGAAGTAGTGGGCACAACAGGCCGCGACGGTTTGGCGAAGCTTAACAGAGTGCGCGGAGCAAAGGATGTGCGGGCCAATCTACACGGATAGACCAGAGGCGAATTTATTTTGAAAGGGAATAGGATGGACTTGGAGGATAGTCGGCAGACAAGCCTGCCATTGAAGTCGCATCGGTGAAACGGTGGTGACCGGCGGCTAAATGGGCCATTCGATTAGGACCAAAGCCTGAAGGCTTTGTTGCATTTCTGCACGCCGCACATCTTCCTGGTGACGGAAAGCATAGCCAATGTGCAGCATCTCCCCGATGATGCGTGCAACCAGCCTCGCGATCGCAGGAATTCCGGATACGTCGATCGACCAGCCCATTGGCTCGAAATGCACAAACTGGTTCCGAATATTCTCGTGAAAGCGACGCAACGAATTAAACTCGCAGTCACTGATCGCGATGCCGACAGAGTTGCTGCGATCCCCTGCCGAACAAGGCTTCCGCACCGCTTTGAGTAAGTCCGGAAGCCCCATTAAATGGGTTCTAGGCCGTTTCGCGTTTGGATTGCTGCGCGAATCCTCAAAATAGGCAAGCGACTTCTCGGCGTTCTGCGGGGTGACTGCTCCCAACGGCACCGCTGTCGTGGTGAGATGGCATATGCACGCGCCCTGCAACGCTGAATGCAAGGCCACCGCAACCCACTTCCATGTCTGGGGATCCTGGCCCAAAAATTGAGAGACACGTATAATGTGGCGGATAGATCCTGCTACATCCTCCACCTCATCCGTCTGAATCCAATGCTGCGGCATCACTCATTCCTCTCATCTCTTTTCCGGCACCTTCATCAGATCGACCAATGACGAAAAGAACGAAGGCCGATGTCGCGACTTCCGCTCAAACCTACAGCCGCCCAATCGCCCATGCCGCCGCTTCGGCCACCACTGGATCATCATCGCCCATCAGCGTCTGCAAGCGGCCTAGCAATCGCGCATCGCCGCTATTCCCCGCTGCAATGGCCGCATTCCGCACCATGCGGTTGCGGCCGATGCGTTTGATGGGGGAGCCGGAGAAGATTTCGCGAAACGCGGCGTCGTCCAGCGCCAGCAGGTCGGCGATGGCGGGGGCGGCAAGTTCGGCGCGGCCTATGAACGCCTTGTTGGCCGCGGCCGCGTCCGCAAATTTATTCCAGGGGCAGACCGCCAGACAATCGTCGCAGCCATAGATGCGATTGCCGATGCCCTCCCGCAATTCGTGCGGGATCCGCCCTTTATGTTCGATGGTCAGATAGGAAATGCAGCGCCGTGCGTCCACGACATAGGGCGACGGGAAGGCATCAGTCGGGCAGGCGGTCTGGCAGGCGGTGCAACTGCCGCAATGGTCGATCTCCGGCGGGTCGGGTTGCAGCGCGATTTCGGTGTAGATCGCGCCCAGGAACAGCCAGCTGCCATGCTGGCGGCTGACCAGATTGCTATGCTTGCCCTGCCAGCCCAGCCCAGCCCCCTGTGCCAGCGGCTTTTCCATGACCGGGGCGGTATCGACAAACACTTTGAGCGCGCCGGGCTGCTGCTCCACCAGCCAGCGGGCCAGCGCCTTCAACCCCTTTTTGACGACATCATGATAGTCCCTGCCCTGCGCATAGACCGAGATGCGCGCCCGGTCGCCGACATCGGCCAGCGCCAGCGGATCGCGCGCCGGCGCATAGCTCATCCCCAACATCACCACGCTGCGCACGTCGGGCCACAGGCCGCGCGGCGATCCGCGTTGTCCCGCGCGTTCAGCCATCCACAGCATGTCGCCATGATACCCGGCGTCGATCCATTCGCTCAGCCGCTGCGCGGCCTGGGGGGCCACGTCGGCGGGCGCGATGGCGCATGCGGCGAAGCCCAGCGACGCGGCCTGTACCTTCAGGCGGGTTTCCAAGCTTTCCATTTGCGTTGGCATGGGGGGACACTATCAGGAGCGGATGAACGGCGACACTCCGGCCCCGCCCCTCCGCTATGCGCTCGAAGGCCATGGCCTTGTCAAGACATTCGGCAGCTTCCGCGCGGTCGACGGCGTCGACATCGCCGTGCCTGCCGGGTCGATCTATGGCGTGCTGGGGCCTAATGGCGCGGGCAAGACGACGCTGCTCCGCACCCTGCTGGGCATCATCGACCCTGACGAAGGGACACGGTCCCTGCTTGGCGACGCCGCTCCGCTTCGGATGGCGCGACAAGTGGGCTATCTGCCGGAGGAGCGCGGGCTGTATCCGTCGATGAAAGCCTTTGAGGCGATTGCCTTCATGGGCGCGCTGCGCGGCCTGCCGTTGAAGCAGGGACGCGAACGGGCGCGAGCGATGCTGGAGGGGCATGGCATGGGCGGCGCGATCGACAAGCCGATCCGCCAGCTGTCCAAGGGCATGGCCCAGACAGTGCAACTATTCGGGACGATCATCCACGAACCCCGGCTGATCGTGCTGGACGAGCCCTTTTCCGGGCTGGACGCGATCAATCAGGAGAAGCTGGAGGCGCTGATCCGTGAACAGGCGCGACGGGGCGTCACCATCCTCTTTTCCACCCATGTCATCGCCCATGCCGAACGCCTGTGCGAGCGGATCGCCATCGTTGCGGGCGGGCGCATACGATTCGAGGGGACGGTGGCCGACGCGCGCGACCGGCTGCGCCCGCAGGTGCGGCTGCGTACCAAGGCGAGCGACGGGGCGTGGCGGCGCGCTTTGCCCGGCGATACGGTGGTGGAGGATGGCGCATGGCATTTCGCCCTGCCCGACGACGGGATCGAGCCGCTGCTGCACGCATTGCTGGACGGGCAGGCGGGAATTGAGAGCCTGTCGATCGAACGGCCCGGTTTGCATGACGCCTTCGTTGCCATCGCCGGCGAAGCAACCGCGCGCCAGATGGAAGAGGCGCTGGCGCGGGAGCAGGACGCATGAGAGAGATGATACGCGCCGCTCTGGTCATCGCCCGGCGGGATTTTACCGCGGTGGTGCTGTCGCGCACCTTCATCCTGTTTCTGCTGGGGCCATTGCTGCCGATCCTGATCGGCATGGCCTTTGGCGGCCTGGGCGAGAAAATCTCCAGCACCGACCTGCGACCGATGGTCGGCATCGCGATGCCCGCGAGCGAAGCCGCGCGGCTGGAACGGGCGCACCAGCGTCTGACCGAACGGATGGGGGATCAGGCGCTGGTCCGGTTGCGGCGCGTGCCGCTGACCCCTGCCCCGCGCGAGCAGCTGGCGCGATCCGATTCGGCGGTGGTGGCGATCCTTTCGGGCTCGGTGGCGCACCCGATATTGACCGGCAAGCCCGACGATCTCGACAAGATGCAGGGTGACCTCAGCCTGATCGCCAGCGCGGCGCAGGCCGAACATACGCTCCGGCTGGTACAGGTGGAGCGGCAGGAGGTCGCCACCAGCCTTGGCGCACAGGCGCAGGCGCGGCTGCTGATCGGGCGGGTGGCGCAGGTCGTCATGTTCTTCCTGACGATCCTGCTAGCGGGCATGATCCTTTCCAATCTGGTCGAGGAAAAGACCAACAAGATCATTGAGATATTGGCTGCCGCCGTGCCGATCGACGCGATTTTCCTAGGGAAACTGATGGCGATGCTGGCGATGAGCTTTGTCGGCATCGCCTTTTGGGGCGGAACGGCCTTTGCGATCTTCCTGGCGCTCCATGGGTCCGCTTCGGGCCTGCCTGCGCCAGCGGTGGGCTGGCCGATCTTCCTGATCCTCGCCGTGCTGTATTTCGCCATGGCCTATACGCTGCTGGGATCGCTGTTCCTGGGGATCGGCGCGCAGGCGGCGACGGTGCGGGAGGTGCAGACGCTGAACATGCCGGTGACCATGGGGCAGATGCTGATCTTCTTCTTTGCCAGCTACGCCGTCGACCATATGGGATCGCCTGCAGAGGTGGCCGCAACGATATTCCCCTTCAGTTCGCCCTTCGCCATGATCGCGCGCGCAGCGCAGGATGATGCGCTGTGGCCCCATCTGCTCGCGCTGCTGTGGCAGGCAGCGTTCGTGGCGCTGATCATCCGAGTCGGGGTGCTACTGTTCCGCCGCCATGTCATGCAGTCGGGCGGGCGCTGGTGGAAAAATCTGTTCAGGAACACGACAGGCTGAAGGGTGTTCAAGGATGTCATGAACCGGCGACTTTTCCTGAGTGGCGTGACGACCGGCGCGGTGGCGCTGGGCTGGTGGCGGCTGGGCCTTGATCGGGCAGAGGCCGCCTATCCCTTTACGCTGAGCGATGCGGAGTGGCGCAAGCGCCTCTCCCCGCTTGCCTATAATGTGCTGCGCAAGCAGGCGACCGAGCATCCCTTCACCAGTCCACTCAACAAGGAGCATCGGGCTGGGATTTTCGCCTGCGCCGGATGCGGGCAAAAGCTGTTCAGTTCCAAAACCAAATTTGACAGCGGCACCGGCTGGCCAAGCTTCTACGCGCCGCTGCCAAAGGCGGTCGGCACCAGCCGCGACTTCGACCTGGGCTATCCGCGCACCGAAGTCCATTGCGCGCGCTGCGGCGGGCATCTGGGGCATGTGTTCGACGATGGACCAAAGCCCACCGGGTTGCGCTATTGCATGAACGGTGTGGCACTCAGCTTCGTGGCGACCTGACCCGGTAGATTTTCAGCGGGCCTTTGGTCGGCAGCTGTTCCAGCCAGTCGGGCGTCGCGCCGTGCGCCAGTTGGGCGGCCAGACCCTTACGGTTCGCTTGTCCATAGAGGCGATATTCGTTGAGACCGTCACAGGTCACGACATAACGCGCGCTAGTTGCGCCGATGACAGTGCGGGCCTTATCCGGCGCATCGACAAAGCCCTCAATCACCGCGGTAATCCCGGCCGCATTGCGATGATGGGCGGTGCCGATAACGCTGTGGCGGGTCTGGACGAGAATGTCGGGGCCAAGATCAATCGGCGCGAACAGGGTCGCAGTCGGCAGGGTGCGCAGCGGTGCCAGCACGCTTGCCGCGCGGCAGTTGGCGCTGGCTTTCTTCGCGGGTTCCGGCTTGGCGGCGATCGCGACCCACAGCGCGCATAGCCCGGCCGGAGTCAGCAGCACCAGCGCGACCGATCCCAATATCCGCACGATGGCGCTGGCCGACGCCTGCACCCGGCGAAAAAGCCTGATCAGCAGCCAGGCGGTGCCCGGCAGCGCCAGCAGATGCGCCACCGATACGGCGCGCATCACCATGATCGCAACCAGCATCGCGCCTGTCAGCAGCAACGCCAGCGTCAGCCAGCGCATCCGCGTCGGGTCGCTGGCACTGCGCGCCGCCAATAGCGTAGCAATCAGGCCGAATAGCGAGGGAAGCAGGATGACGCCCACCATCGACCGGCTCTGTTCCCAGATCGGTCGCCCTTCCATGACCTGCAAATACCAGAGCTTGGAGGCCAGCGGTCCCAGCGCCGCGAAGGGATCGCCCGACAGGCAAGGCCCGCCAGTCAGCGCGAAGGTCGCCAGCGCCGCACCGCCGCCGATTGCGGCGACAAGGAAGCGGCGCAACGGGGTGTACGGGCCGATCAGGCGCGCAGACACAAGCGTTGCAACGGCCAGCGCTACCAGGGGCCAGACATAAACGAAGGAGAGCGCATCGCAGTGGCGCGCCAAAACCGCAGAGGGACCACGCAGCAGCATCAGCGGTATCAGCGCGGCACCGCCAATGGCGACAGTGAAACCGACATAGCGCGGCGTTTCTGCCCGGTCGATCCAGTGGCGCAGGGCAAAGACTGCGGCAAACAGCGCGGCATAGGGCAAGCCTTCGCTCGAAATCTGGAGCCAGAGTGCCAGCGCCAGCCCCACAACGATGCCGCCGCGCGCCGGGCGGAGGTCCATCGCGCCGCACAGCGCCAGAGCCGCCGCCATGATCTGCCAACCATGATGATCGATCCGCAACGGCGTGAACTGGACCAGGATCGACGGTGCGGTCAGCAGCAATGCGACAGCGAGCAGCGCAATCCCCGCCCCGGCAATCCGTTTCGCCGCGATGAACAAGGCCGTAGTCAGCCCACCCAGCAGCAGCAGCGGCACAATGGCGCAAGCGACCAGCTCCGCCGTCGCCATACCCAGCAACGGGCGCAGCAGCAGGATCAGCGCTGCGATGGGCATGTCGACGATCCGCGACCAGTGCATCGGGCCGCCGATGGGCGGGTTCACCCTATACTGGCTGACGTCCCAAAAAGCCTGTCCGCCGATCCAGTCGCGTATCTGCGCCAGCCGCATCGCGTCGTCGGGATCGCGAAAGCCGAGCGTGGCGAAATCACCATGGAACAGCCACAGCATCGCCACGCTGCACAGCAGCCAGCCAAGCAGCGCCAGCAGCGCCACCCGCTTGTCATCAGACGCGGGCAAAGACGCCATATTTGCGGATCGCATAGACGGTGAGGAAGCTGACCGGGACGGACAGCAATTTGGCGATCGTCGGCGCAACGCCGGTCAGGCTCAGCCCGCCGACCATGGCAAGGGTAATGCCCATGCCCAGCAGGGCGCTGGCCACGAAGCCGGCGCGCTGCGCATGGGTCGGGCCGGTGCCGGTATCGAATACGAAGCGGATACTGATCGTCCAGTGGACAGCCAAGCCGATGGCATAGCCGCCGAACGCCGCCAGCATCGGGACCGCACCAAAATGGTCGAGCATCAGGAACAGCGCCATGTCGCTCGACAGCGCGCAGATGCTGGCCAGCAGATAGCGGGCGAACATCAGCCGCGCGACCAGCGCCATCAGCACGCGCACCGGCTCAGGCAGCCTTCAGGCGCGACGGCACAGCGCGGGTGCTGGCGAGGGCCGCCTGCGCGTCCGCATCCGCCCCATCAATTTGGCCCTCTTCGCCAGCCTCATGATATTCGGCATCTTCATTGACCGACCAGACGTCATGGACGCGCGCGCCCGCGACGATGTTGCGGACGGTCAACATCGCCGTCATCATCGCATGATCCTGATTATTATAGCGGTGCATCCCGTTGCGCCCGACCATGTGCAGCGTGGGATAGCGGGCCTCCAGTTCGGTGCGCATCGCCAGCACATTGGCGGCATAGGCGTCGTCATAGACCGGATAAGCCTTTTCCTGCCGCACCACCGCGCCCCCCACGACATCATCGGGGTTGCAAAGGCCCAGCAACGCCATTTCCTTCGTCGCCAGCGCGATCAGATCAGCGTCGGACGAGGCCCACAGGCCATCGCCTTCGAAGCAGAAATATTCCAGGCCTACACAGGCAAGCGTCGGGTCCGGGACCATTTCGGGCGACCAGCTGCGGAAATTCTGGATGCGGCCGACCTGCACCTTGCTGTCGTGGATATAGATCCAGTTGTCGGGGAAAATATCCTCCCCCTTCACCATCAGCGCGACGGTCAGGAAGTCGCGATATTTAAGGTCCATGGCTTCCGGCAGCGTCGCGGGCAGCGGATGGATGCGGCCCGCCAGTTCGCGCATGGGCGCGGAGGAAATGACATGAGCGGCGTTGATGATGACCTCACCCTCCGGCCCCTGCGCCACCAGCCGCCAGCGATCAGTCCCCTGATCGTGCTCCAGCCGCTTGAAGCTGTGCGCCATCAGCACCTGATTGCCGCCATCGACCACATGGTCGCGCGCCTTCTCCCACATCATGCCGGGGCCAAGCCGGGGATAGCGGAAGGTTTCCAGCAGCGTCTTGGTCGCCATGCCGTCATTGGGCTTCTTGTTTAGGCCGAGCGAGCGTTTCAGCCCGTCGGTGACCGCGCCCCAGAGCGAAAGGCCCTTAATCCGCTGCGCCGCCCAGTCCGCCGACATTTCATCGCACGGCATCCCCCACACCTTCTCGGTATAGGTTTTGAAGAAGATAGAGAAAAGCTTGTGACCGAACGCATTAACGGTCCAGTCCTGAAAGGAGCGGACGTTGCGGTTGGGCAGCAACTTCGCCTTGGCAAAGCTGGCCATGCAGAGCGTCGAGCGCCAGATGCCCAGATTCCACAGCGCCTCGAACGCGCGGAGCGGATAGCTGTAGAATTTGCCCTCATAATAGATGCGGCTCATCCGGGGACGCTGGATGAAGTCATCGGGCAGGATTTCATTCCACAGGTCCACGACCTGCTGCGATTTGGAAAAGAAGCGATGTCCGCCAATGTCGAAACGGAAGCCGTCCAGTTCGACCGTCCGGCTGATGCCGCCGACATAGACCGGGTCTTTTTCGATCACCGTGACGCTGTAGCCCTGCTTGGTCAGCAGATAGGCTGCGGTCAGGCCCGCCGGGCCTGCGCCGATGATGGCGACGTCCACGCTTTGATCGATACGCGGCATGACAGGCAATTCCCCCGGATGGTCTTTCGTCGCCATGGGAGTGAAGGAAATATTCTAAGGACTGGTTAACGCGCGGTAAGGATCGCACGCGAAACGAGCCGCATGACAAAGGGCCGTCCCGCAGCGCGGAACGGCCCCCTGCAGTCCCCTTCGTGAGGGGAACCGGGCAGACGCTTAACCCTGGCGCTGTGCCATGGCGTTGAGGTCGGTGCGCGCGCCGTTGAGCGCCTCACCAAAGCAATTGCGATAATCGTCGCTCACCGGGATGATCGAACCGTTGACGAAACCGCAGACCTGCTTGGCGGCGCGAACGACGCGATAGTCTGCGCGACGCAGACCGGCAGTGCTGGCCAGGTTGAGGTCAGCGACCGATACGGCGATCGAACGGGTTTCCGTACCCGAACGGCCATCAACGATCACGTCCATATTGTCATTGCCCGCACTTGCCACACCGGGCAGCGCTAGCGCCATCGTGGCGGCCAGCGCCACCAGCGTCTTTGCAGTCATCCTGTTTCTCCTGTCGAACATGTTTTTCTGATTGTCCGCCCCACGTCTGACGTGGAAGTAGGGTCGCGCTCTAAATAAGCGCACAGGCCGTTGTTGAAAAGAGGCCAGTTGATAAAAAGTGGCAGAAAACCGTTATTTTGCGGGTGCGAAGGCTTTTGCTTCGCACCCGCGGAGGATTAATGCCGGAAGTGGCGCATCCCGGTGAACACCATGGCGAGGCCCGCTTCGTCGGCGGCGGCAATGACTTCGTCGTCGCGGATCGAACCGCCTGGCTGAATGACGGCGGTGGCCCCTGCTTCGACCGCTGCCAGCAGGCCGTCCGCGAAGGGGAAGAAGGCATCGGAGGCGACGGCTGAGCCGATGGTGCGGGGTTCGCTCCAGCCAGCCTTTTCGGCGGCATCCTTTGCCTTCCATGCCGCAATGCGCGCGGATTCGAGGCGGTTCATCTGGCCCGCGCCCACGCCCGCGGTGCTGCCACCTTTGGCATAGACGATGGCGTTGGACTTCACATGCTTGGCGACGGTCCAGGCGAAGAGGCAGTCGGCCAGTTCTTGGCTCGTCGGCGCCCTTTTGGTCACGACTTTGAGCGCGTCGCGGCTGATCTGGCCATTGTCGCGGCTCTGCACCAGCACACCGCCCGCGATCGTCTTGAGCTGGAGGCCGGGGCGCGCGGGATCGGGCAGGTCGCCGGTCAGCAGCAGGCGGAGATTCTTCTTCTTGGCAAAGATCGCGCGCGCCGCATCATCGGCGTCGGGTGCGGCGACGACTTCGGTGAAGATGCCACTGATCGCTTCGGCAGTCGGGCCGTCGAGCGGGCGGTTGACGGCGATGATGCCGCCAAAGGCCGACACGCTGTCGCAGGCAAGCGCGGCTTCATAGGCCTCGATCAGGGTCGCGCCGGTCGCCACGCCGCACGGGTTTGCGTGCTTGACGATGACGACGGTGGGCGGGCCGTCGCGAAACTCGCTGACCAGTTCGAGCGCGGCATCGGCATCGTTATAATTATTGTAAGACAGCTCCTTGCCCTGGATCTGCCTGGCCTGCGCAATGCCGTTGGCGGACGGGCCGGTCGGCAGATAGAGGGCGGCGGACTGGTGCGGGTTTTCGCCGTAGCGCAGCGTGGTCGACAGCGTGCTGGCGACGGCCAGCGTTTCGGGGAACATCACGCCCTGATCGGCGAACGCGAACCAGCTGGCGATCATCGAATCATAGGCAGCAGTCGCGGCATAAGCCTTGGCCGCCAGCATCCGGCGGAAGTCGTAGCTGGTCGCCCCGCCCTTCTCGTCCATTTCCGCGATCAGCCGGGCATAGTCGGCCGGATCGGTAACGATCGCCACGCTCTCATGATTCTTGGCCGCAGAGCGCACCATAGACGGGCCGCCAATGTCGATATTCTCGATAATCTCCTCGCGCTCGGCGCCCTTGGCGACGGTCGCGGCAAAGGGGTAGAGATTGACCACCACCAGGTCGATCGCGCCGATCTGATGCTCGTCCATCGACGCGACGTGCTCAGGGTTGTTCCGCACGGCCAGCAGCCCGCCATGCACCTTGGGATGCAGCGTCTTGACCCGGCCATCCATCATTTCGGGGAAGCCGGTCAGATCGGAAATATCCATGACAGTCAGACCCGCATCGCGCAGCGCCTTGGCCGTGCCGCCGGTCGACACCAGCTCCACCCCATGCTTCCCCAGCGCCTGCCCCAGTTCGATAAGGCCAGCCTTGTCCGACACGGACAATAAAGCGCGCTTGATGGGATAATCGGTCATGAAAGAGGCTTTCTGGTTGCAGGACGACTTTGCGCCGGTCCCTTAAGGGCTGACGGCGGAAAAATACAGCCCTGGAAGGTGATGGCTGCGAAAGCTGATTAAGGCCGCAGCATCACCCCACTCGCTTGAATAGCCATCCTATGCTCGATCCGCCGGGCAGCGCTTCGCCGGTTACGACCAACTGCTTGGTCGGATGCGGCCTGCCGTCGCCGTCGACCCAGAGGCTGTCCTCGACGCTCAGCACGCCAGTGCCGGTGCGGAATTGCCAGAGCGCGCCCATGTCGATGCGCAGCAGCGCGCCCTGATTGTCGGCGGTGAGCGTCGGTTCGACGCCGGGCGCGAGGTGGAAGCGCAGCACGACCGGGAGTTTGGCGGGCTTGCGGCGGCGCTGCGCGGGGGTCAGCATATCCTCGCCGCGAATTTCCTTGCCATCGCCGCTGACCAGCAGCAGGCGGCGGTGGACATAGCCTATGCGGCGGACATAGCCGTCATGGGACAGGTCCACCCGACTGCCATTGTCCAGTTCCTGCCGGTTCAGCTCCACTTCGGTAACGCCGCGCCCCAGCGTACCGTCGGGCATCAGCGCGGTGCTGTTGCAATCGTCCAGCACCAGCGTGCTGTGCGCGGCAGTGGTGCGCAGCCCCTGCGCCAGATCGCGCGGTATCCACGCCCCCTCCAGCCCAGCGCCGCCGCAATTGACGATCAGGCGATGCGCCCCGTCGCTAATCTCGATCGCGCCGGTCGAGGCGCAGCCTGCGTCGGCGAGGCGGGCGACCGGTGGCGGCGCGGCGTCGATCTGCACCACGGTCGTGCCTGCCGCGATCCGCTGATAGCCCCAGTCGCGCGCCTGCCGCAGCGGCCGGGCGCGCACCCGGCTGGCGGCGACTATCGCGTTGACGATCAGGGGGTCGATCGCGCCTGCACCCTGCCAATTGCCCAGCCCACCATCGCCATGGGTCAGGCCCAGCAGCGCCGGGACGATCCGGGTCAGCCCGTCATTGAGGAAAGCAGGCGCGGTTTCGCGCCGCACATCATAGACGGCGCGCAGCATGGACAGCGCCATCACCGCCTCCACCTGCGCCAGCGGGGATCGGGAGACGATGCCACCATCGGGGTAGAAGCCGCTGTCGATCGCGCGCTTCAAACCCGCTTCGCCGAACAATTTGCGCGCTGCACCGCCGGGCATCAGCATGGAGGCCGCGACGATCGCGCTCCAGCCGACGATGCGCGGCAGGCCCATCGCTGCCTTGTCAGCGATGCGATCGAGATGCCGCGCGGTGCGGGCGATGCAGTTGAGGACCAGCGAGCGATAGACCAGGTCGCTCGACGAGAGGATCAGCGGGGCATGGGCAGTCCAGAGGAACAGCCGCCAGCCCGCATTGTCGGCACGCCAAGCTGGTTCGCTGGGCGTTTCGGCATGAGCGACAAGCCATTTGCGCATGACATTTTCGGCGATCGGCGCGGCCTGTTCGCGGCTGGCGGCACTCGCCAGATCGCGCAGCCAGCGGAAGCTGTGCAGATAGTCGGCAAAGGCGGGATCGAGGTCCAACCGAGTGAAATCGAGCGTGTCGATAATCTGCTTCTTGCCGCGAAACAGGAAATAGCCGGCGCGGATCGCCTGCCCCGCCCGCGTGTCGCCGGCCAATTCGTCATCGGGGACGGCCAGCAGCTTGAGCGGATATTTGCCGCGCAGCTTGCGACCGTGGATCGGCGTTTTCCAGCTGAGCAGATAGAAATGATTGGCGATTTTCTGCGCCAGCGACAGCCCCTTGTCATCCGCGACGCGGATGAGACGCTTGCCCTGTTCGATACCGTCGTCGCTGCTTTCTGGAGCGGCGGGTTCGGGCGTCTTGCGGGCGGACATGCGCCGGACCTCGTTCACCCGCCCCGCAGCTTCCGGATATTGTCGGCATAGGCCGATGGTCCACCACGGAAGGTGGCGGTGCCTGCGACCAGCACGTCGGCCCCGGCGGCAATCGCCTTGGGCGCGGTGGTGAAATCAATGCCGCCATCGACCTGCAAGCGGATGTCCCGCCCGCTCTTGTCGATCATTTTGCGGATCGCTTCGATCTTGCGCAGCTGGTTCTCGATGAAGCTCTGCCCGCCAAAACCGGGGTTGACGCTCATGACCAGGATCAGGTCGACATCGTCAATCAGATAGTCGAGCATCTTGGCCGGGGTGCCGGGGTTCAGCACCACGCCCGCCTGCACGCCCAGCGACTTGATATATTGGATCGAGCGGTGGATATGCGGCCCCGCTTCGGGATGGACGGTCAAGATATCCGCGCCCGCCTGCGCAAAGGCGTCGAGATATTGGTCGACCGGCGAGATCATCAGATGGACGTCGAACGTCTTTTTCGTGTGCGGGCGCAATGCCTTGACCACCGCCGGGCCGATGGTGATGTTCGGCACGAAATGGCCATCCATCACGTCAATATGGATCCAGTCGCAGCCCGCTTCGTCAATGGCGCGCACCTCCTCACCCAGGCGGGCGAAGTCGGCGGAGAGGATGGAGGGCGAGATGAGGATCGAGGGTGTCATTAACCGTTCGCCTTAGCTATGCCTCGGTCCAAGGGCAACGGGTGATTTGGGGGTGGCGCGTAGAGCGCACCCATGTCGCTATAACATAACGAAAATCGTTGGATCGAGCCGTTTGGAAGGAGCCGCGCCGTCCGGCAGCATCTGCTTGACGCCGTGCAGGCCGATCACCTCTTGCGCATCGTTCAGTACCGGCGCGGCGATCAGCCGCATGGCGCACTGGCCCATGCCGTCTGCCTGATGAATATCGACGTCCAGGGTGAAGCCGCGCTTGTGGCGGATGGCATAGGTGCGCAGCCGCTGCATGGCTTCACGCGAGTCCGGGGCATAGAGCGACACGGACAAAGCGCGCGGCACCGATATATGCCGCTCCAGCCCGAAAATATCATAGACGCCCGCAGTCCAGGTCAGGCTGTCATCGGTCAGGTCGCAATGCCACAGGCCCAGCCCACGCTCCGCCAGCGCCGCATCGTTGCGCGCCAGCGACGGGTCCAGCATCACCGGGGCGAGATGTTCGCGCAGGTCGTAGAGCGGCCAGCTATGGTGCAGGGGCAAAGGTTCGATCGGACGCACGGCGCACCTTCCAGACGAGGAATGGTCATCCTAAGTGCTTCATGGTTAAGGCTTAGTTGTCCGCCTTGGCAAGACGCGCGATAAAAAATCCGTCCGCGCCGCCCTGATCCGCCAATGTGTCAGGCAGCGTGCGCAGCCAGCCCTGCGGCGTGGGGGCCATGCCGTCGGGCAATTCATCGGCTTGTGCCGGGACAAGCGCGAAGTCCGGGCGCTGGCTAAGGAAACGGGCGATCTGCTCCTCGCCCTCGGCCTGTTCCAGCGAGCAGGTGGCGTAGAGCAGCACGCCGCCCGGTTTCAGCCAGTCGGCGGCACGAGCGAGCAATTCGCCCTGCAATTCCGCCAGCTCGGCAACCTGGCGCGGGCCGATGCGGTGCAGCACGTCGGGATGACGGCGATAGATACCGGTCGCGGTGCAGGGCGCATCGAGCAGGATGGCATCGACCGGTTCGTCCGGCTGCCATTGGCGCAGATCGGCCTGCACCACGTCGGCGGGCAGGCCGGTGCGGGCGAGATTTTCGGTCAGACGCTCCAGTCGCTTTTTCGAAGAATCGATCGCAGTGACGCGCCATCCGGCCGCCGCCAGTTGCATCGTCTTGCCACCAGGCGCGGCGCACAGGTCCAGCACATGGCGGCCTTCCCCAGCGCCGAGCAAGCGCGCCGGGCAGGAAGCGGCGACATCCTGCACCCACCACGCGCCATCGGCAAAGCCGGGCAGATCGGGAATATTGGCCCCGTCGGGCAGGCGGACATGGCCGGGAGCCAGGCTGACGCCGCCCAGTTGCGTCGCCCAGTCGGCGGTGGCGGCGGGATCGCCCAGGCTGATGTCCACGGGCGGGCGGATGGCATAGGCGCGCGCGGCGGCATCCACCATCTCTGCGCCCCATTGCGCGGTCCAGCGTTCGGCGACGGCGGCGGGCAGGGTCGGCGGCACGGGCAGCACCGGCGCGCTGCGAGTCACCGTGCCGAACACGCCATGGACCAGCTTGCGCGGCCCGCCATCGACCAGCGGCAATGCAGTGGCGATCGCGGCATGGGGCGCGGTGCCCAGCACCAGCACCTGCACCAGCGCAATGCGCAGCACCATGCGCGCCTTGGCATCGTCAGGCAGGGGCAAGCGGGTCGCGCCGTCGATCAGCGCGTCGAGATCGGGCAGATGGCGCAACACTTCGGCGGCGATGGCATGGACCAGCGCCCGGTCGGCCCGGTCGGCCAGCCCCTGGCAGGCCCCATGCAGCGCGATTTCGAGCGGGTCGCCGCGCCGCAGCACGGCGTCGAGCAATTTGAGGGCGGAACGACGCGCAGGCAGGCCGGGGACGTCAGCGGGGCGGGGAGATTGAGCCATGCGCCCGCGCCTAGGCCATTTTGCAGGGATAAGAAAGCGTGCCTCCCCTTCATACCCTTGCGCTTGAGCCTGTCGCCGCCCAAATGGCGGCTTGAGGACAAGGCGCGTCGCTGCGGCGCTCCGCTATCGAAAGGCGGCTATATGGGACATTATAATGGCAAGCGCCCCGCGCATGTGCAGCCGCCCACCCATCTCTCCAAAAGCCCGCCTGTGCCGCAACCGGACCCGATCGACAGCCTGCCGCAGCCCCAAGAAGAGTTAAGCCCGATCCGCTACGGCGATTGGGAGCGCAAGGGCTTAGCGATTGATTTCTAAGCCATAGCGCTTTCGGCTCGCCGCCTATATTGCACAATTTCCGATGTGCCGTGCCACCGCCGCGAGCGATGGTGCCTGTCCCTCTGGCCTATCCGTTCCCGCCTGCGCAGGACAGGGGGCAATAAGGAGAATGGGGCGTGGGCGTACATCTGGTTGCGGATATGAATGGAAAGACGGTGTCGGATTATGCGCCGGAAGATGCGGCGTTGCTGTGCGCGGTCGGGCGGCTGGTGTGCGCCTGGACGATGCTGGAACAGAGTCTGGAAACCAAGATCGGCCTGATGCGCGAGAAGATGGGCGATATTCGCACCGTCGGCGCGCGCACCCGCCCGTCCATGGCCAAGCTGATGACCGAATTGCGCACGATGGTGGCGATGCGCGACCGGCGCAATGCCAGCGCGCTGACCGAAATCGCGGCGATCGAGCGCGACATCCAGCGGATCGACCGCTTTCGAGCGCTGATCATCCAGGGCTTTCATCAGCCCCAGCCGGGCGGATTTATTTGTCGTGATCAACGCAATATCCATCAATTTGTCACATTCGAGCAACTTGATCAGGAAATAGGCGATCTGGAAACGGTCGCGAACCGCTTGCTTGCAGTATAGGGTGCAGCGCACACAGCAAATTCCGGCTGCGCGCTTGACCTTTTTCGCATGTGCGGCAAATCATATATGGCCGTGGGGGCCGGGATTAAGGGGAGTCCATCTTGAATAAGCCGATTCGCAAAGCCGTTTTTCCTGTCGCTGGGCTGGGCACGCGCTTTTTGCCCGCGACCAAATCAGTTCCCAAGGAATTGCTGCCGGTGGTCGATCGTCCGCTGATCCAATATGCGGTCGACGAAGCGCGCGAGGCGGGCATCGAGCAGATGATCTTCGTCACCGGGCGCGGCAAGGGCGCGATCGAGGATTATTTCGATATCGCCTTCGAGTGCGAGACGTTGCAGCGCGAACGCGGCAAAGATCTGTCCGCACTGGAAGGGACGCGACTGGCACCGGGCAATGCGGTGTTCCTGCGCCAGCAGGAATCACTGGGTCTGGGCCACGCCATCTGGTGCGCGCGCGACATTATCGGCGATGAGCCGTTCGCGATCCTGCTGCCCGACGAGTTCATGAAGGGCGTGCCGGGCAATGGCTGCATGAAGCAGATGGTCGACGCTTATGACAAGGTCGGCGGCAATCTGGTCTGCGCGCTGGAAATCCCGATGGAACAGACGCCCAGCTATGGCGTGATCGATCCGGGCGTCCGCGATGGCGTGCTGACGGAGGTGAAGGGGCTGGTCGAAAAACCCGCCGCCGGGACCGCACCGTCCAACCTGATCCTGCCGGGCCGCTATATCCTGCAACCCGATGTCATGAAGATATTGGAAACGCAGGAAAAAGGCGCGGGCGGCGAAATCCAGCTGACCGACGCGATGGCAGCACTGATCGGCAAGCAGCCGTTCCACGGCGTGACCTTCGACGGCCGCCGCTTCGATTGCGGGTCAAAGGCCGGCTATATCGAGGCCAATCTGGCGCTGGCGCTGGAGCGGGATGATCTGCGCGACCATATTCGCGCCTTCGCGGCCGAAGAACTGGCACGCGGCTAATAAAAAAGGGGCGGTTTCCACCGCCCCTTTTTGTAAAACGCATCGTGCCGATCAGAACGGTACTTCATCGTCCAGATCATTGTCGAAATTGGGGCTGCCTGCGCTGCCGCGGCCCCCGCTCGATGCGCCGCCGCCCGAAGAACGCCCGCCGCCAAAGCCGCCGCCGCTATTGCCGCCGCCAAAATCATCATAGCCGCCCGACGATGCGCCCCAGTCGCTGACGCCCTGCTGCGAGCGTCCACCGCCGCCGCCCTGACCGCCGCCACCGGGCGCACCGTCCAGCATGGTCAGGACCGCGCCTGGACCCTGCACCATGACTTCCGTCGAATAGCGGTCATTGCCGCTCTGGTCCTGCCATTTGCGGGTGCGCAACTGACCCTCAATATAGATTTTGGAGCCTTTGCGCAGGAACCGCTCGGCGACGCCGACCAGCCCTTCGCCGCCGATGACAACCGTGTGCCATTCGGTGCGCTCCTTCTTCTCGCCCGTATTGCGATCCTTCCAGCTTTCGGACGTGGCGATGCGCAAATTGCAGATTTTGCCGCCGTTCTGGAAGCTCTTGACCTCCGGATCGGCGCCCAGATTGCCGACCAGAATGACCTTGTTGACCGAGCCTGCCATGATTCCTCCGAGAGATTAGCGGGCCTTTATAGCGACGCGCGGCGGCAAATCCAGCGGCGACATGGGGGACGGCTTAATGCGTCATGGCTCCCAGCACCAGACCACCCGACAGCAGCGCCAGCCATGACCCGGCGATACGGCGCAGCCAGCGTGCATCACCGCCACTTTCGCCCTGCCCCGCCTGCGCGCCCAACCCTGCCCACACGCTGGCGGCCAGGATCACCGAAGCGCCGAACAGCAGCAGATGCGGGCCGAACAGCGGATCATGCGGCGATGGCAACAGGACCAGCCCGACCACAAGCCCCTTGGGATTGAGCAGGGTCGTGATGAACAATCGAGCGATGCCGACCGGCTGCGCCGCGACATGGCCGGACGGCACCCGCCACAGGATGATGGCAAGATAGAATATCCACAAGGCCGCGCCGAGTTTCAGGACGCGCGCCAGGTCGGGCCACTGGGCCATAGCATCGGCACCGATCAACGCGGCCGGCAGCACGATCAGCAGATAGGCCGCCAGTTCCGCCGGGACCAGCCGCAGTGTGGACCGCCACCCGCCTTGCGCCCCTGCCAGCGCCATCAGCGTATTGGTCGGGCCGGGCGTCAGCAATAAGGCCCAGATCGCAATGAGAAAGGGCGCTGTGGCCATATCCGGTTTCCAAGGAAGGACTATCCGGTCGGCTTAGTCCGTCATGGCAGCGCCCGCCTTGATCCGGCGCAAATTCAGCTGAGGCCCAATGCCGTCGCGGTCCAGAAGGTCAGGCCCGCCGCGACATAAGCCAGCACGAACAGATAGCCGAGCATGAACATCGGCCATTTCCAGCCATTGGTTTCGCGCCGGGTGACCGCGATAGTCGAGATGCACTGGGGCGCGAAGATGAACCATGCCAGAAACGCCAGCGCGGTGGGTAGTGGCCACTGGTCTTTCAGCCGGTCGCCAAGGCTGCGTTCCAGCAGCGCCTCGTCATCGCCCGCGTCGATCGAATAGACGGTGGCGAGCGCCGAGACGGCGACTTCGCGCGCCGCCATCGCCGGGATCAGCGCCAGCGAGATGTCGCGGTTGAAGCCGATCGGCTCCAATATGACGTTGAGGCCGCCTGCTATCCGCCCCGCGATCGAATAATCGACCTGGCTGACGGCGCTGCCTTCCGGTGGCTTGGGATAGGAAAGCAGCACCCACAGGATCACGGTGGAGGTGAAGATGATGGTGCCGGCGCGCTTGAGGAAAATGACCGCGCGCTGCCACAGGCCGAGCAATATATCCTGCGGCCGGGGCCACTGATATTTGGGCATTTCCATCAGGAAACCGCCGCTGGCACCCTTGGTCACGGTCATGCGCAGGATCAAAGCCACCAGCATCGCGCCGATGATACCCGCAACGTAGAGGCAGAAGAGGACGAAACCCTGCAGGCCGACACCCGGCAGCACGTCGCGCGCGGGGATGAAGGCGCCAATGATGACGGCATAGACCGGCAGCCGCGCCGAACAGGTCATCAGCGGCGCAATCAGGATCGTCGTCAACCGGTCCTTGGGGTCCGCGATCGTGCGCGTCGCCATGATGCCCGGAATCGCGCAGGCGAAGGAGGAGAGCAAAGGAATGAAGGCACGGCCGGACAGGCCGACCTTCGCCATGATCCCATCCATCAGGAAGGCGGCGCGGACCATATAGCCGGTCGCCTCCAGCATCAGGATGAAGAAGAAGAGGATGAGAATCTGAGGCAGGAACACCACCACCGACCCCACCCCATTGATGACGCCATCGACCAGGAAGGATCGCAGCATCCCGTCGGGCAGTGCGTCGCGCGCGGCGGTAGCGGCGGCTTCGGCCAGCCCCTCGATCATGGCGATCGGCGCTTCGGACCAGGCATAGACCGCCTGAAACATGACGAACAGCAAGCCAAGCAGCAGCAGCAGCCCGAACACGGGATGCAACGCCACCCGATCGACGGCGGCAGTCAGGCGGCGCGAAGGGGTTTCGCGCACGACGGCGGCGCGGGCGATGCGGCGGGCTTCGCCGCGCACCGCATCAAAATCGCGTTCCGGCGGCAGGGTTTTGGCTTCAGGCGCGGCGCTGTCCAGCAGGCCGCCCAATTCTTCGCGCAGATGGTCAAGCCCGCGCTTGCGCACCGCCACGGTCGCGATCACCGGCACGCCCAGTTCGCGCGCCAGCACGGCGGCGTCCAGTTCCAGCCCGTCGCGGGTGGCAAGGTCCACCATGTTGAGCGCCACGATCGTCGGCAGGCCCAGCGCGATC
The DNA here is from genome assembly GCA_023266575.1 of Sphingobium sp. GTDB lineage: Bacteria > Pseudomonadota > Alphaproteobacteria > Sphingomonadales > Sphingomonadaceae > Sphingobium. Next base: position 57,777 of record JAHFPV010000013.1, on the reverse strand, counting down.
AGTTCCAGCGCGAATCGCAGATGATTGTCGAGATTGGACGCATCGACCACGATCACCAGCGCATCGGGCCGCCTTTCGCCCGCCTGCCTTCCCATCACGACGTCGCGCGTCACCTGTTCATCGGGGCTGGCGGCGTTGAGGCTGTAGGTGCCGGGCAGATCGACCAGTTCGACCGGCCGACCATCGGCCAGCGCCAGCCGTCCCGCCTTGCGCTCCACCGTGACGCCGGGATAATTGCCCAGCTTCTGCCGCGCACCGGTCAGCGCGTTGAACAGCGCGCTCTTGCCAGCATTGGGATTGCCGACCAGCGCGACAAGCGGCAGCACGCTCATGGCGCGGCGTCCGGTCCGGTACGGACGGTCACGGCGGCGGCGTGGTTGCGGCGCATGGCGATGGTCATGCGGCCCACCTTGCAGGCGATCGGTCCCTTGCCCCACAGGCCGCCATGGTGCAGCGCCTCGACACTCGCCCCTTCGCACAGGCCAAATTCGCGCAGCCGCTGGCCTTCCGACGGGGACAGGACGGACCAGTCGATCAGGTCAACAAAGGCAGGCTGGCGCAGGGGCAGTTCGGTCAGGCGCACGGGAATGGATACTCACAGGGCAATTGCTGCAAGTGACTATCAATACCGATTAGGAAAGACCAGAAGGAAATGGCGTCCGGCGCGGCAGATCATATCGCCGGGTAGCGCAGCCGCCCGATGAAACGCGCGAGGCTGAGCCGCTCGCCGCCGCCCACACCCTTGACCTGTGCCTTGAACTTTTCGAAGCGCATGACGCCCTCGATCCGCCGAGCGAGGAAGGCGCGGCTGTCGGCATGGCCGTCGCTCTCGTCATCGACGAACACCAGCAGCGTGGCGGCATAGACCCCGGCCAGCGTCATCCGCTTGGTATAATGGGCAAGGTCGGTGGCATTGTCGCCCGCCGCGCGCCACATGACGTCGGCCGCGCGCCAGCCCAGCCGGGTCGCGCGCGCTGCATTGGTCGGCATGGCAAGGATGGCGATGGCGCGGCGCAGCGCTTCGCGGTCGGGCGCTAGCAGGTTGAGCCGCGCCTCCACCAGCGCGATGATCCTGCGCCGGATCGACAGCGCGTCGAGCGTTTCGGGCGGTAGCGCATCCAGCATCCGCGTATCGATGCTGGCGAACCAGGCGTCGATCATGTCGACCGGCCCATCGGCAAAGGCGAGCGCGGCAATATCTGGATCGACGCCCTTTTCCGCCGCCGCCATCGCGACGGCTTCCTTGCGCCAGCCATCAAAGGCAGCATGGCGCGCCATCACAGGCGCCAGCAGGGCGCGGATTTCATCAAGGGTCATGTCGGCAATGTCGCTCATAAGCCCAATCTAGGCACGCGAGGGCAGCCGCACAAGCACCAGCGCAATGGCAACCGCCATCGTCCCAATCATATCGGTGACGCTCAGCCATTCGCCAAACAGCATCCAGCCCAGCACGGCGGAGACGGCGGGTTGCAACAGCAGGCTGAGGCCCAGCACCAGCGGGGTGAACCAGCCGATCGCATAGGTGAGCAGCCCCTGCCCGATCAGCTGGCTGGTCAGCGCAAGCACCACCAGCGGGGTCCAGTCACCGGGCATGATCCGCTCCCCCAGCCACAGCGCGCACAGCAAGAGCGGCGGCGCGCTAGCCACGCTGGAGATCGCCAGCACCGACCAGCTGTCCAGCCGCCCGCGCACCCCCTGCACGATCAGCAGATAGCCGGTATAGAGCGCGCCTGCGAGCAGGCAGAGCAGGTCGCCATGGAGGTAGCGGGGCGAGAGTTCATAGCTGCCCCCCATCATCACCGCTGCGCCTGCTGCCGCCAGAGTGAGCGCGATTGCCTGCATCCGCTTTGGCCGCTGGCGCAGTATGACCAGCCCCCAGATCGGCAGCATCAGCCCGCTCATATTGCCGAATATGGTGGCGTTGGTGACTTTGGTGTAGAGGATGCCGATATGCCAGGCGGCCAGATCGGCGGCGAAGAACAACCCGGACCAGACCAGCGCGCCCCATTCGCGGATCGTCGGCGCGGTGCGGCGCAGCCCCGGCAGCGCCAGCAGGATGAGGAAAGGCAGGGCCAGCGTCAGCCGCCAGAAAGCCGCCGCCACCGGCCCGACATCGGCCAGCCGTACCAAGACCGGGCCGAGCGGCAGGATGAGATTTGCCAATATCAGGGCAGGAAATGCGAATTTGGGAATATCCGCGCGCATGGTAGGGGTTGAACTGGCCATGGCGGCTCCCTAGCTGGCTTTCAGCATCAAGTCCCGTTGCAATTTGCAACTTTGATAAAGGGAGATTTCATGTCTAGCCTGTTCAAGCCTGTCCAGATCGGCGCCATCACCGCTCCCAACCGCGCCATCATGGCGCCGCTGACCCGTGGCCGTGCGACTCGTGACCATGTGCCGACGCCGATCATGGTCGACTATTACCGCCAGCGCGCCGGCGCGGGCCTGATCATCACCGAAGCGACCGGCATTTCGCGCCAGGGGCTGGGCTGGCCCTATGCGCCGGGCATCTGGTCGGACGAACAGGTCGTCGCCTGGCAGCCAGTGACGCAAGCCGTGCATGAGGCGGGCGGGCGGATCATCGTCCAGCTCTGGCATATGGGGCGGCAGGTCCATTCGAGCGTGACCGGCGAGCAGCCGGTGTCATCCAGCGCGACCGCAACGGCGGGTGACGCCCATACCTATGAAGGCAAAGCGCCGTTCGAGACCGCCCGGCCGTTGGCGACAGAAGAGATTCCCGGCCTGATCGACACTTATGTCACCGCCGCGCACAATGCGATCCGCGCCGGGTTTGACGGGGTGCAGATCCACGCCGCAAATGGCTATCTCATCGACCAGTTCCTGCGCGACAACGCCAATTTTCGCACCGACCAATATGGCGGCAGCATCGAAAACCGTGTGCGGTTGTTGGCCGAAGTCACGCAGGCGGTGGCCGATGCGATCGGCGCGGACAAGGTGTCGGTGCGCCTGTCGCCCAATGGCGATGCGCAGGGCGTGAATGACAGCAATCCTGGGCCGCTGTTCGCCCATGCGGCGGAAGTACTGAACGCGATCGGCATCGCCTCGCTCGAACTGCGTGAGCCGGGACCGGACGGCACGTTCGGCGCGACCGAGGTGCCGCGCCAGTCGCCGCTGATCCGCCAGCATTTCAAGGGGCCGCTGATCCTGAACAGCGATTATGACAAGCAACGGGCGCAGGCAGACCTGGACAGCGGCCTTGCCGACGCGATCAGCTTTGGCCGCCCCTTCATCGCCAATCCCGACCTGGTGGAACGGCTGGGCAGCGATGCGCCTTTGAACCCGATCAAGGGTATGGAGACCTGGTATGGTCCGGGCGAGGATGGCTATACCAACTATCCGGCACTGGCCGAACAACGCGTCACGGCGTAACCACATTACCCGTCATCCCCGCGAAAGCGGGGACCCAACGTGCCGCCGCCAATCCAGCCGCGTAACGAGACATGGGTTCCCGCCTGCGCAGGAATGACGGGTGCTTTCCGAGTTTTCCGGCGCTCTACTTAAAATCCTCCCCTTGCAGGGGAGGATTGTTCGTCTCTTACGCCCCGAACCTTTCGCGCAGGGCCAGCATGGCGATGGCCGCCTTGGCCGCTTCGCCGCCCTTGTCCTTTTCTGTCGGCTTGGCGCGAGTCAGCGCCTGCGCTTCATTCTCCACCGTCAAAATGCCGTTGCCGATCGCGATCGCGTCCATGCTGAGCGCCATCAGGCCGCGCGCGCTTTCGTTCGACACGACTTCGAAATGATAGGTTTCGCCGCGGATCACCACGCCGATGGCGATGAAGCCGTCATAGCGGCCGCTTTCGGCCGCCAGAGCTATGGCGCCGGGGATTTCCAGTGCGCCCGGCACCGTCACCACCTCATATTTATGCCCGGCGTCATCGAGCGCGGCTTTCGCGCCCTCGATCAGCAGGTCGTTGAGATGGTCGTAGAAACGCGCTTCGACGATCAGGAATTTGGCCATGATAAATCCTTTACAGCTCGATCGGACGCTGCCCAACCACGGCCAGGTCATAGCCGTCAAGCGCGATCAGACTGTGATGGCTGTTGGTCAGCAGGACCATGTCATGCACGCCCAGTTCGGCAAGGATTTGTGCGCCCACGCCATAGTCGCGCAATTCATCCATGCCACTGCCTGGGCGTCCGGCATGATGTTCCAGAATGCGGGTAACGAAGTTTTCGGGCGTTGGAACTGTCAGGACAACAATCAAGCCCGCTCCTTCCTGCGCAATAATCTCCATAGATTTGGATAACAGGCCCGAACGCTTGCCCATCGCGCCATAAACATCATCCAGCAACGATAGTTGATGCATCCGAACCAGTGTCGGCTGGTCGGATGTCACATGCCCCTTCTGCAACACAAGCTGCTCGGTCTGGGTCGCCTTGTTGTAGAAACTCATCGCCTTCCAGTCGCCGCCCCACTGGCTTTGAAACACCGATTCCGCGCGGCGTTCGACGATATGGTCATGGCGGCGGCGATAGGCGATCAGGTCGCGGATCGTGCCGATCTTCATCTTGTGCTTGGCGGCAAAGGGGATGAGGTCGTCAAGGCGCGCCATCGTGCCGTCATCCTTCATCACTTCGCAGATGACGCCAGACGGGTTGAGCCCGGCAAGCCGCGCCACGTCCACGGCCGCTTCGGTATGGCCCGTGCGCACCAGCACGCCGCCATCCTTGGCCACCAGCGGAAAGACATGGCCGGGCGTCACGATATCCGCCTTGCCCTTCGACCCGTCGATCGCGACGGAAATGGTGCGGGCGCGGTCAGCCGCGCTGATGCCGGTGGTCACCCCCTCGCGCGCCTCGATCGACACGGTGAAAGCGGTTTCATGCCGGGTGCCGTTATTGCGGCTCATCAGGCCCAGGCCCAACTTATCGACCCGGTCCTTGGTCAGCGCCAGGCAGATGAGGCCCCGGCCATGGGTGGCCATGAAATTGATCGCGTCGGGGGTCGCCATCTGCGCCGGGATGACCAGATCGCCTTCATTCTCGCGATCTTCATCATCGACCAGGATGAACATGCGGCCGTTGCGGGCTTCGTTGATAATTTCTTCGGGGCTGGCGAGCGCAGTGCCGCCCTCGCGCTTGAGCAGATAGGCTTCCAGCTTGCCCAGCGTGTCGGCGGTCGGGTTCCAGTCCCCCTCGCCCAGCTTGCGCAGCGAATTGGCGTGCAGACCCGCCGCACGGGCCAGGCCGGATCGCGACATGCCGCCATCGGTGATGAGGCTGCGGACGGTATCTATAAGGGCAGAGGACATGGCAAACGACTCCTTCCCGATCGCCGGGATGGGCCGTATATCACATTATAGTGTGATTATATCAAGAGGGAATCACATTGTGTGGTTGCGAACACTCATCATCCGGTCAAGATAGCGCGCGAGGACATCAATCTCCAGATTGAAGGTCCGCCCTTGCGGTAGCGCGTCCAGCGTCGTTTCAGCCGCCGTATGCGGGATGATGTTCAGGCAGAAATGGACGCTGCCATCGGGTTGATCCTCGACGCTGTTCACGGTCAGCGAAATACCGTCCAGCGTGATCGACCCCTTGGCCGCAAGCGCCGCGGCCAGCGCGGCAGGCGCGGCAACGACCAGCCGGATCGAATCGCCTTGCGGCGTGGCCGACACCAGATGGCCCACGCCATCGACATGGCCAGTGACGATATGCCCACCCAGTTCATCGCCGACCTTGAGCGCGCGTTCTAGATTGAGCCGGCCGCCCTGCGCCCACAGGCCCGGCGCGGTGCGCGCGACGGTTTCGGCCGACAAATCGACCGCGAACCAGTCCGCGCCCTTTTCCACCACGGTCAGGCACGCCCCCGAACAGGCGATCGACGCGCCGATCGCGACCGACGCCATGTCATAGCCGCTGCCGATGACCAGCCGCAGGTCGCCGCGTTGCTCCGCCTGGCGGATGGTGCCGATGTCGGTGATGATGCCGGTGAACATGAAACGCAAAGGCCCTTATAAACCACATCCGTTCGGTTCGAGCTTGTCGAGAACGACGCGCACTGTTCTCGACAAGCTCGAACCGAACGGAAATTGTTAAGTGGCTCTAAGCGCTCGACACCGCCTCGTAAACCTCCAGACGATCGACCCCCAGCCGTCGCTGGTCAGTCAGCCGCCAGCGGCCATGTGCATCGGCCAGGTCCATCAGGCCAATGTCGCCGATCCCCGCCAGCCCCGCGCCGATGATGATTGGTGCGCGATAAAGCAGCAGCCGGTCGACCAGCCCCGCGCGCAGAAATGCAGCTGCCGTTTCCGCGCCCCCCTCCACCAGCAGATGATCGACCCGGTCGAGCGCCGCAATCTCGTCGGGCGCGCGGATCCGTTCCCAGCCATCGGGCGCATCGCCCCGGCTGAGCAATATCCGGCGCGGCGACCGATCCTCCAGCCCAGCCAGCCGCACATCCAGCCCCGGCGCATCGGCGCGCAGCGTACCGCCGCCCACCACTATCGCGTCGTGCCGCGCCCGCTCTACATGGGCATGGGCGCGCGCATCCGGGCCGGTGATCCAGCGGCTGGAGCCATCGGCCAGCGCGATTCGCCCGTCGAGCGAGAGGCCGAGTTTCAGCGTCACATGCGGCCGCCCGCGCGTCTGGCGCAGCACAAAGCCCGCCATGGCGCGCGCAGCTTCCTCCGCCAGCAGCCCCATTTCCACCGTGATGCCGCGTTCGCGCAGCCAGGCCGCGCCCTGCCCGTCGGTGCGCGGATCAGGATCGCGCAGCGCGATCGCTACCCGCGCCACCCCGGCACGCGCCATCAGGTCGGCACAGCGCGGCCCGCGCGGCGACAGATGGAAACAGGGTTCCAGCGTCACATAGGCCGTCGCTCCACGGGCCTGCTCCATCGCCTGCCCCAGCGCCTGCGCTTCGGCATGAGGGCGGCCACCCTTTTGCGTCCAGCCACGCCCGACGACATGGCCGTCCTTGACGATCAGGCAGCCGACATTGGGATTGGGAGTAGAAAGCCCGCGCCCGCGCGCCGACAGCGCGATGGCAGCGGCCATGAAACGCCGGTCGGCGGCGGGCGTCGACGTCTGGCTCAGGGCTTGGCGACTTCCGGTTGCGCGCCCGGCTTGCTCTCAGCCTCCGCCTTCACCAGTCGCTGGTCGAGCATGGCGTTGATCTGCTTGACCGCTTCCTTGCGCCGGGCGGTATTGCGCGCCTCATCCTTGCGCCAGTCGATGCCGAACGCATCGGCGATCTTCTGCATCTCCACCTGATTTTTCTGCAATATGGCGTCGCGCCGGGCCAGGTCCATTTTCTGTTGCAGGATGATCGCCGCATCGCTGCGATTCGCGTCCCAGCTCTGGACATAGATGATCTTGTTGCGCGTCGGCATGGTGTTGGTGTTGGCGTCGGTGATGAAGGTCCAGACGATCACCCAGGTGAACGCCATGGAAACGCCCAGCAGCGGCCATTTATGCTGGCGCGGCTGGCGGAAATAGCCCCACAGATCGCCAAGCGCGCTCTTGGGGGAAACGGGACGGGGAAAAATCGCCATGTCGTCCATATAGTGCAGGCCGCGCCCGGATGCAAAAGGGGTGATGCAACGCCCATCCTCCCCTTTTGGGGGAAGATGGGCGTCGCGCGTCACCGGTCCGTCAGGGTGAAGCGCACTGTCAGCGTTTTCGTCGTCGCCACTGGTACGCCATCGCGCGTGGCGGGGCGGAAGCGCCATTTGCGCAGGGCGTGGCGCTGGGTGGCGATCCAGAAACTCTCATCGGTCGCCGAAATTCTTGCAATGTCAGTGACGCGCCCTGCGGCATTGATTGTGACCCGCACCGTCACCGCCCCTTCCAGTCCCTGACGGATCATCGCACCGGGATAGTCGGGCTGAAACTGCGACAGCGCGCGCGGATCGATGCCGGCATCGACCAGCACAGGCACATGGGGCGGATCGATGGGCGGCAAGATGATGGTGGGGCCAGGATCAATCCCGTCTCCCGTCCCGGCGCCGCCGGTGATGACCGGATCGCCCTGCGCGCCAGGCACGATCGGGTCCATAGCGGTGGGTTGCTGCTCGGTCGGGCGAGTCTTTATCGGTTTCTCGACCGTCGGCTCGATGGGTTCAGGCGGGGGTGTCTTGTCGGCTTCCACCGGATAGGTTTCAATCGGCGGCGGGGTGAACACCGTGTCGATCACCTCCTTGGGGATCAGCAGCCACGCCCCTATCACCAGCGCATGGACGGCGATCGCCCCGCCAATACCAACCGGCGACCCGGTGCCGCTGCGATAGCCCGACGGTGTCGGCCTCTCGCCTGCACCTGCTATTCTCCCATGCCCGATGGCTGCCTGCATCATGCTCATCCGCATCGCCCGACTCCTCTCCTGCCCGCCCGCTGTTGGACGGCACATGACATGTTACATCATATTTCTATGATATGTTGCAACATCATTTTTTAAGGCCGCGCAGATGCTATGCTTTTACCAGTTAGAGCCGGTCAACATTCAGATGATGACGAGCCGAGCCGCAGGCCATCGCAGGTAAAATGGTGGTTTGTCGTGACCCTTGAAACGAGTCACGTGCCTCGTTTCAACGCAGCCTACTAAAAGTAGGTGAGCACCGGAAGCACGGGAAACCGCCATTTGCAGGCCGTCAGGGCTGAATGTCGATTGAGCCTAGAACAGCGTGTCGATGGCGTGGATGATCAACCCTACCAGCCCGCCGACCAGCGTGCCGTTGATGCGGATATATTGCAGGTCGCGGCCAACCGCGCCCTCAAGCCGATTGGTGATAGTGCCCGCGTCCCAGCCGCGCACCGTGTCACTGACCAACCGGACGATCGCGTCGCCATAGGTGGCGGTCGCCCCCACCGCCGCGCGGCGCACGAAGCGGTTGATGACATGGCGCAGCCGCGCATCCTCCTGCAACGTGCCACCCAACTGGCGCAACGCCTCGCCCAGTCGCCCGGCCATCGCCTTGCCCGGATCGCGCACTGCGCGCAACAACCCGCTGCGCGCCTGTTCCCACAGGCCGTCAATCCAGCGCTGCATCGCCGGATTGTCGAGAATCTCGTCGCGGATTTGCGCTGCCTTCGCCTGCATCTCGATATCGAACTGGAGGTCGAAGGCGAGCTTCGCCATCCCCTCCTCGGCCTTCAGCCGCAGGCTGTGACCCGGATCGGCGGCCATTTCCGCCAGCATCTTGCGCAGCCCGTCGATGATCGCATTGGCCAGATTTTCGTCCAGCCCCGTCCAGCGCAGCACCTTGCCCGCCTTGTCATGCACCATCTGGCGGATCATGTGATCATTCGCCTCCAGCGTGCGGTCCGCCCAGTGGATGATGCCGTCCATTACCGGGGCATGGCGCCCGTCGCGCATCGCCGCCTCGATCGCTTGTCCTACCAGCGGGCCGATATTGATGCCGCGCAGCCGCTGGCCGATCGCGCCCTTCACCATGCCGCCCAGCCGTTCCTGGTCGAGCGCCTCCAGCATATCGGCGATCAGCCGCGACGCCCCCTCGCGCAACCGTCCGTCGCCCGCCGAGGGGCTGGCGAGGAAACGCCCGGCAGCGGCGGCGACATCCATGCCGCGCATCCGCCGCGCGACCACGGCAGGGGTCAGGAAATTGTCGCGCAGGAAGATGGCCAGCGTCTCGCCGATACGGTCCTTGTTGCGCGGGATGATCGCGGTGTGCGGAATGGGCAGGCCGAGCGGATGGCGGAACAGGGCCGTGACCGCAAACCAGTCGGCCAGCCCGCCAACCATCGCCGCTTCGGCAAAGGCCTGCACGAAGCCGATGGCCGGGTGCAGATGCGCGGTGCTGCGCGCAGCGATGAACAGCGCCGCCATCGCCAGCAACATGCCCGTCGCCAGCAACCGCATCCGTCGCGAGGGATTGGGCAGGCTTTCGCCGATCGGCCGGGGGACGCGGAGCAACTTCATGGCTCCCCAACGGTTACGCCGCCGTTTCGTTCAGGCAAAGCGTTGTTTTGCTACCCGATCATTCCGCCGGTTGAACATGCCCCGGCGCATCCTTGTCGTCGCCCGGCTTGTAGGTCAGCAGACCCCGGCCCAGGCGCGGCCCGACCCAGCTTTCGATTGCGATCGCCAGACTGAAGGTCGCCGGCACGATCACTAGCGTCAGCACGGTCGACAGGATCAGTCCGCCGATCACCGTGATGCCCATCGGCGCGCGCCAGGCACCATCGCCCGACAGCGACAGGGCCGTCGGCACCATGCCCGCGACCATCGCCACCGTGGTCATGACGATCGGCTGGGCACGCTTATGCCCCGCATCCATGATCGCCTCGAACTTGGGCACGCCCTTCTCCATCTCCTCCAGTGCGAAGTCGATGACGAGGATCGAGTTTTTAGCAACGATGCCGAGCAGCATCAGCAGGCCGATCAGCACCGGCATCGATACCGGCTGGCCAGCGATATGCAGCGCCAGCGCACCGCCCAGCGGAGCCAGCACCAGCGACCCCAAGTTGACGAAGGGCGGCATGATCCGCTTGTAGAGCAACACCAGCACCGCCAACACCAGCAGAATGCCGGAAATGACGGCGATGATGAAATTTTCGATCATCTCGCCCTGCCACTTCGCATCGCCTGCAGTAATCTGCTGCACGCCCTGCAACTTGCCTTCCTTGATCTGCTTCATGATCGGAATGGCATTGATCTTGGCATTGGCCTGGCTGGTGACGATGCCCGGTGCCAGGTCGGCTCCGACGACAATGCGGCGGATCTGGTTGTAGCGGCGAATCTGCGTCGGCCCTGCGCCAAAGCTGATATCGGCGACAACCTTCAACGGCACCGATCCACCATTAATTGTCGGCACCGGCATATTTTCGATGGTGCCGATATCCTTGCGGCTATCTTCGGCAATCGACACGCGGATCGGAATCTGGCGATCGGACAGCGAGAATTTGGCGCTGTTCTGGTCGATATCGCCAATCGTCGCGATGCGGATGGTCTGGCTCAATGCAGCGGTAGTCACGCCCATACTGGCGGCCAGGTCCAGCCGCGGCTTGATGATAATCTCCGGCCGCTGCATGTCGCCCTGAACACGCGGAGCGCGCAACTCACGGATCTTGGCCATTTCGGCGACCAGTTCGTTGGCGGCTGCATCCAGCTTCACCGGATCGTCAGACCCAAACATCAGGATGATATCGCGGCCAAAGCCACCACCCGATTGCGACTGGAAATTCACCCGCGCGTCGGCGATCGTCTGGAATTTCGGCGCAATCTTGCGCTCCCAGTCCACTGACGAGATCGGGCGATCCTTCTTGAGCGTCAGGAAAATGTCGGCGTTAGTGGTTTCGATGTCGGCAAAAGCCGCATCGACCACTTCGGTGTCGGCGGCCAGCATATCGGCGACCCGGCGGGTAATCGCGGTCGTCTGCGCCAATGTGCTGCCCGGCACAGTCTCGATCTTCACCTGGCTGAAATCGGTATTGGTGACCGGCTGGAAGGTCATGGGCAAGGTCGCAAAGGCAATGATCGTCGCGACAAAGGCCAGAAAGCCAAAGCCGACCGTCCACATCCGGTGATCCAGGAAAATCGCGGTAAAACGCCGCCACCCGCCCCGCGCTCGATGGGCGATGGCACGGCGCTCATCGAGCGACCAGCGCAGCACGTCCATATAGCGGTCCATCATCCACCCCTCGCCATGGCTCTGGGCACCATGGGCCTTGAGGAAATAGGCCGCCAGCATCGGCGTGATCAGCCGGGCCACCGCCAGGCTCATGAGGACGGACACGACCACGGTCATGCCGAACTGGATGAAGAACTGCCCGGAAATACCCGGCATCAGCGCGACGGGCAGGAACACCGCGACGATCGCCATGGTCGTCGCCAGCACCGCCAGACCGATTTCGTCGGCCGCGTCGATCGACGCCTGATAGGCGCTTTTGCCCATGCGCATATGGCGCACGATATTCTCAATCTCCACGATAGCGTCATCGACCAGCACACCTGCCACCAGGCTCAACGCCAGCAGCGAGATGAAGTTGAGCGTGAAGCCCATCATGTCCATGAACCAGAAGGCCGGAATAGCCGACAGCGGGATGGCCAGCGCCGAAATCATCGTTGATCGCCAGTCGCGCAGGAACAGGAACACGATCACGACCGCCAGCACTGCGCCTTCGATCATCGCGGCCATCGCCGAATGATATTGGTCCTTGGTGTAATCGACGCTGGTATAGAGCTGCTTGAAGGTGACCTTGGGGTTTTCCTTGCGCAGCTTGTCCAGCTCCTTCATCGCCTCGTCATAGACGGTGACGTCGGACGCGCCCTTGGCCTTTTCCATGCTGAAACTGGTGACCTGACGCCCGTTCATCAGCGACAGGTTGCGCTGTTCGGCATACATGTCGCGCACATCGGCGATGTCGGCCAGCTTGACCGTGCGACCGCCGCTGATGGCGATCTGGGTCGCGCCCAGATCGCGCGCATTGGCGGCGTTGCCCAGCACGCGGATCGACTGTTCGGCCCCGGCAATTTCGGTACGCCCGCCCGCCGCGTTGATGTTGACCTGCTGCAACTGCTGGTTGACCTGCGCGGCGGTGATGCCGAACGCCTGCAATTTGGCGGGGTCCAGAATGACGCGGATTTCCCGGCTGACGCCGCCACCGCGATTGACCGCCGCCATGCCGCTGATCGACCGCAACCGCTTGGCCACGGTATTGTCGACATACCAGGACAACTCTTCCAGCGTCATGTCGGTCGCTTCGGCGCTGAAATAGGCGATCGGCCCGCCATCAATGTCGATGCGGGTGACCTGCGGTTCCAAAATGCCGTCGGGCAGGTCGCTGCGAATCTGGTCGACCGCGTTTTTGACGTCGTTGACGGCCCGGTCGACCGGCGTGCCGATCACGAACTGGACGTTGCTCAGCGACCGGCCTTCGGACACGAAGGACGTGATTTCATCCACGCCGCTGATGCCGCGCACCGCCGCCTCGACCCGCTGGGTGACCTGGGTTTCCAGCTCGGTCGGGGCAGCGCCCGGCTGGCTGACGACGACGCTGACCATCGGAAAGCTGATGTCGGGATTATTGTTGATGTCCATGCGGCTGAAACTGACCAGACCAGCCAGCAACAGCGCCGCGAACATGACGAGCGGCGTCACCGGATTGCGAATGGCCCAAGCCGATATATTCCGAAAATTCATGGGCTACAGCTTCCTTCGCCGGACGCAATCCGTCCCTTCATCCCGTCGCACAGCCACCCTGACACTAGGGCGCAACCTATATTTTACGAAGCCTTGAGGCGCTCCGGCTTGACCTTCTGTCCCGGCGTCAGGAAAGCGCCTGCCGACGTCACAATCTTTTCATTGCCAGTGATGCCGCTGGTCACGGCAACCCCCGCCTCCGACACCTGACCTACGGTCACGGCGCGCCGTTCGACTTCATTCTTGCCGTTGACGACATAGACATAATTGCCCTTGGGATCGCTCTGCACCGCCGATTCCGGCAGCAAGGGCGCGCTGCCCGACCCGCTGGTGATAGTCACGGCAGCAAAGCCGCCCGGCCGGATCGCCGCCTGATAGGGCAGCGCAATGCGGGCAATGCCCTGCCGCGTCTGCGGATCAACCACGGGCGACACCTGCCATACCCGTCCGGCAAACTTATCCTTGCCACCCACCGGAGTCACAATGGCGCTATTGCCCGGACGCAGCACCGCCAGGTCACCCTCGGCCACCTGCGCCAGCAATTCCATCTCGCCATCCTTGGCCATGCGGAACAGCACGCCGCTGCCAGACCCCACAATCTGCCCCGGCTCAACCACGCGGGTCAGCACCAGCCCGTTGGCAGGCGCACGAATGTCCAGCCGCCCGGTGCGGGCACGCTGTTCGGCCAGCTGGGCGACGGCGACATTGACGCGCGCATTGGCCGCGTCACGGGTCGCGGTGCGCTGGTCTATGTCCGCCGCGCTGATGAAGCCGCGCCCGACCAGCGCCTTGGCGCGATCCAGCTGCGCCTGCGCCAGCTTGGCGTCGGCGCGGGCAACCTCGACCTGCGCGGCGAGCGAATTGACCTGCTGCACCTGCACCGACCGTTCGATCACTGCGAGCACCTGTCCGGCGCGGACCCAGTCGCCCGGCTGCACCAGCACCCTGCTGACCATGCCGCCTTCACCCACGACGCCGACCGGCATGTCGATCCGCGCACCAAGCGATCCGGTGGCGGTCACCGTGCGCGCAACGGTCGACTGGCCCGGACTGCTGACCGTGACGACCGGCACCTGCGCCGTAACGGCAGGCGCTGCCGCGCCGCCGCCCCGCATCGAAATCCACACGGCACTGCCGACCAGCGCCACGACGATCACCGCCGCGACCAGCCACAGCCGCCGCTTGCGCGTGCGCGCATCCTCGTCGTCGATGACGACCGCTGAGTCGGCCATGACCTGGGTTTCGTAATTCATGCGATTCTGTCTCTCCGGCGCTTCGCCATCCAGCAGCTGTGTTATATGAATATAGCACCGCCCTCAAGCCCCAATATCATGGGTCAAAGGGGGAGGGCAAAGCGATATTGCGCGGCAGTATAAGCCAAAGCGGCGGAAATGGCACGGTGGTTCGTTGGGCGCGAACGGGACGGGCGGCGGCCCGGAACGGGATTCATTTGCCAAAAGCCCCCGATTATGGCGCTATATGTGCCGGGTGCGAAACATCGAGGGAGAGGAGCGCGCCATGGATTTGCTGGGTTGGATCATGATCGGCCTGCTGGCCGGGGCAATCGCAAAGCTGATCATGCCGGGACGCGACCCTGGCGGCTGTATCGTCACCATGTTGCTGGGCATTGCCGGCGCGCTGTTGGCGGGCTTTGTCGGGCGACTCGCCGGCTTCTATGCACCGGGCCAGAGCGCAGGCTTCATCGCCGCGATCCTGGGATCGATCGCCGTGCTGGCCCTATACCGCTGGTTCGCCGCGCGGAGATAGTTTTTCAGAATCCTCGGAAGAGCGAATTTTGGACCAACAAAAAAGACCGCGCCCGGTGAGGAGCGCGGCCTTTTGGGCGGTCAGTCGTGACAGGTGTGGTTAGCGCACCGACCCGCGACGGACCAGATTGACGATCGCCAGCAGGATGATCGCGCCGACCAGCGAAACGAGGAAGCTGTACAGCGTCAGGCCCGCATTGTTGATCGAACCGCCGCTGAAAATCATGCCGCCGATGAACGCACCGACGATGCCGACGACGATGTTGAGCAGGATGCCCTGCTGCGCGTCAGTCCGCATGACCATGCTGGCAAGCCAGCCAATAATGCCACCAACGACAAGCCACATAATGATGCCCATGATACTCTCCTTGACCACGCCCCCAGCGGGTTGGGTGCTGAGGGATTAACGGTGCAAGGGGCAGCCTGTTCCATGGGTGAAAAATGATTCCGGCCGGGAAACCATCCCCGTCCCGCGTCGTTACAGGCGGTTTTTCCTGATCCGTAAGCAAAAGGGGCCGCCGAGCCTTGCCCGGCGACCCCTTTTTGCTTGGCCTGAATATATCTCCGCCTGTGCGGATCAGTATTTCTGCTGCCGTTCGTAGAGGGATTTATAATATTGGATGCGCGTCACGCGCAGGCCGTGCATCCCCGACCGGTCGACCGCCCGCTGCCAGCCGGCAAATTCTTCCAGCGTCAGATTATAGCGCGCGCACGCTTCGTCCACGGTCAGCAAACCGCCATTGACGGCCGACACGACTTCCGCCTTGCGCCGCACGACCCAGCGGGTCGTGTCCGGTGGCGGGAGGCTGTCCAGCGTCAGCGGTTCTCCGAGCGGCCCGACGACCTGGGCTGGCCGTATTTTCTGGTTTTCGATCATTACTACCCTCAAAAGCGGCGCTGGCGTTGTCAAATCCAGCAGCGAACCCCTTATCCACATCAGCCCTGAAGAACGGCTAAAGCGCCAAGGTAAACGCCACCTTCATCATCCTTTCCCCACAGCTAAACGGTTCGCGATCAGCGGATTAAAGCTTCCTGCGAGCCGAACGGCTTCGATCATGCCGCCGGAACGTGGCGCGAAAATTCCCGCCAGTTCCTGGATCCAGTCCTCCGTTCCATCCTGCCCCCGCAGGACGCCCGCAACCGCCAGCGCAGTCGGGCTGGCCGCCTGCTGTGCTGCACAGGCAGCCCGCAGGAACGGCCAGACCGGCACGCGCGTGCGGCCTAGGGGTCTGGCATTGGCGGGGGTAAGCCCGCCTGTCCGAAGAAAACTCAAATCCATGACGCTGCTTCTACGCGGCAATGGATAAGGGTCGGTAAATGGGCGCTCGCTTTGTCGCAAAGCTGAAACACTGGCACCCGACGCCCATCATCCCTATAGGCACAGCCATGCAGCCAGAGTTTCAGCTAACCCAGCCGCTCGATGCGCGGCGCATTGTCGTTGCCATGTCCGGCGGGGTCGATTCCTCCGTCGTCGCCGCGCTTGCCGCCAAAACCGGCGCGGAAGTGATCGGCGTCACGCTCCAGCTTTATGATCATGGCGCGGCGGTCGGCCGCACCGGCAGCTGTTGCGCAGGGCAGGACATACGCGACGCGCGCGCGGTCGCCGACCGCATCGGCATCGCCCATTATGTGTTCGACTATGAAAGCCGCTTCCGCGATTCGGTGATTGCCGACTTTGCCGACGAATATATGGCCGGGCGCACCCCCATCCCCTGCGTCAAATGCAATATGGGGGTGAAATTCACCGACCTGTTCCAGATTGCGCGCGATCTGGGGGCCGACTGCCTAGCCACCGGCCATTATGTCCGCCGGGTCGAGGGTGCTCAAGGCGCGGAACTGCATCGCGCCGCCGATCCCGCGCGCGACCAGAGCTATTTCCTGTTCGCCACCACCCAGGCGCAGCTTAATTATCTGCGCTTTCCGCTCGGCGGGTTACCGAAACCGATGGTGCGCGAAATCGCCGCCGAACTGGGGCTGGCCGTAGCCTTGAAGCCCGACAGCCAGGACATCTGCTTCGTCCCCGACGGCGATTATGCGAAAATCGTGCGCAAACTGCGCCCCGACGCGGATGAAGGCGGCGATATCGTCCATGTCGATGGCCGAGTGCTGGGCCGGCACAAGGGGATGATCCATTTCACCGTCGGCCAGCGCAAGGGGCTGGAGATTGGCGGCCAGCCCGATCCGCTCTACGTCATCCGCCTGGACGCTCCGGCCAAGCGCGTGATCGTGGGACCAAAGGCGGCACTGGCGGTATCGGGCGCGACACTCACCGACATCAACTGGCTGGGCCGCGACTTTGCCGGACCGCTGACGGCGAAAGTGCGGTCGATGGCTAAGCCCACCCCCGCGCGTCTGGTGGACGGACAATTGCTGTTCGACGCCCCCGAATATGGCGTCGCGCCGGGGCAGGCGGCGGTGCTCTATGATGGCGATCATGTGTTGGGCGGCGGCTGGATCGCCAGCACGCAAAGCGCGATGGTGGACGCCTAATCCTCCCCAAGCTTGCTTGGGGAGGGGGACCGCGCGAAGCGTGGTGGAGGGGAAACGGCACGACCTGCGCATTGCCCCTCCACCACTCGCTTTGCGAGCGGTCCCCCTCCCCACGCCTGCGGCGCAAGGAGGATTAGATCCCCCCAAATCCTTGCCCTCCCCCCCCGGCCCCGCTAAGGCCCGCGCGTCATGACTCGCACCCTCACCTTCGCCATTCCCAAGGGCCGCATCCTCGATGAGGCGCTGCCTTTGCTCGCCAAAGCCGGTATCGAGCCGGAGGCGGAGTTTCATGACAAGAAAAGCCGCGCGCTGCGCTTCGCCACCAATCGCCCCGACGTGTCGATCATCCGCGTGCGCGCGTTCGACGTCGCGACGTTCGTCGCCCATGGCGCGGCCCAGATCGGCATTGTCGGCTCCGACGTGGTCGAGGAATTCGACTATTCCGAACTCTACGCGCCCGTGGACCTCGACATCGGTCATTGCCGCCTGTCGGTCGCCCAGCCCGCAGACCTGGCCGACGAGGATGAAGCCGCGATCAGCCATGTCCGCGTCGCCACCAAATATCCGCACCTAACGCGCAAATATTATGAAGCGCGCGGGCTTCAGGCCGAATGCGTCAAGCTGAACGGCGCAATGGAGTTGGCCCCGTCGCTCGGCCTGTCGCGGCGGATCGTCGATCTCGTCTCGTCGGGCGCGACGCTGAAAGCCAATGGCCTCGTCGAAACCGACATCATCATGCCCATTTCTGCCCGCCTGATCGTCAACCGCGCCGCCTTCAAAATGCGCTCGGCCGAACTCGCGCCGATGGTGGAAGCGTTTCGCAAGGCCGTGGGGGTCAAGGATGCGGCGTGAACCTACACCGTCATCCCAGCGAAGGCTGGGATCCCGCTTCCTTTTCTGCGCTTGGTCCAAGAAAAGTGAGATCCCAGCCTTCGCTGGGATGACGAGTATAATGTAATGACCCAGCGCCTCACCACCACCGCCCCCGATTTCGCCGCCGCCTTCACTACGCTGGTCGATGCGCGCCGTGAGGCCGATGAGGATGTCTCGCGCGATGTCACCGCGATCCTGAAAGCCGTGCGCGCTGGCGGCGACGCAGCGCTGGCCGATTACACGCAGCGTTTCGACCATCATGACCTGAACGTCACCGGATGGGCCGTGACAGCGGTGGAAACCCGCGCCGCGCTCGACGGCATTTCCAGCACGCTGCGCGACGCACTCGAACTCGCGGCCGCGCGGATCACCGCCTATCATGAAAAGCAGCGTCCCGTGGACAGCGACGGCGTGGACAGCGCGGGCGTGCGGCTGGGCGCGCGCTGGAGCGCGGTGGACGCCGCGGGCCTCTATGTGCCGGGCGGTCGCGCCGCCTATCCCAGCTCACTGCTGATGAACGTCATCCCCGCCAAGGTCGCGGGCGTGCAGCGCATCGCGATGGTCACGCCCACCCCCAATGGGGAGATCAACCCGCTGGTGCTGGCCGCCGCACACATTGCGGGGATCGAGGAAATTTGGCGCGTCGGCGGGGCGCAGGCCGTCGCCGCGCTCGCCTATGGCACCGACCGGATCGCGCCGGTTGACGTCATCACCGGTCCCGGCAACGCCTGGGTCGCCGAAGCCAAGCGGCAGCTATACGGCGTGGTCGGCATCGATATGGTCGCTGGCCCATCCGAAATCGTCGTCGTAGCGGACGCAAAGAACGACCCCGACTGGATCGCCGCCGACCTTTTGAGCCAATCCGAGCATGACCCGACCAGCCAGTCGATCCTGTTCACCGATGACGCGGCCTTTGCCGATGCGGTCGAACGCGCGGTCGAGGGACGGCTTGGCCAGCTCGCCACGAAGAAGGTCGCCCGCGCCAGCTGGACCGCCAATGGCGCGATCGTCGTCGTGCGCGATTTTGAGGAAGCGATGCCGCTGGTCAACCGCCTCGCCGCCGAACATCTCGAACTGGCGGTGGATGATCCCGACGCGCTGTTCGCCAAAGTGCGCCATGCGGGTTCGGTATTCCTCGGTCGCATGACCCCCGAAGCGGTCGGCGATTATGTCGCCGGTCCCAACCACGTCCTGCCCACCGGCCGCCGTGCGCGCTTCTCGTCGGGTCTTTCCGTACTGGATTTCATGAAGCGCACCAGCTTCCTCAGCCTCGACGATGCCGCGATCCGCGCGATCGGCCCGGCGGCTGTGGCGCTGGCCGAAGCCGAAGGCCTGCCTGCGCACGCTGCGTCAGTGGCACTAAGATTGCAGTAATTTCCGTTCGCCCTGAGCCTGTCGAAGGGCCGCACTTTTCCTTAAGAAGGACTGGGCTTCGACAAGCTCAGCCCGAACGGCTATTGGACTATTTATGAACGCACGCTCCAAATCCCGCTCCGCCGCGCGCCTTGCCGCGGTGCAGGCGCTGTATCAGCTCGAAATGGAGGGAACCCCCGTCCATGTCCTGCTGCACGAATTTCATGCCCATCGCCTGGGCGCCACCATCGAGGACGTGACCTACGCCCCGGCGGAGGAGCCGTTTTTCGACGATGTCGTGTCCGGCGTGGACAAGCGCCGCGACGAGATTGACGCGCTGATCGTCGCCCGCCTGTCGAGCGGCTGGAGCCTCGACCGGCTCGACAAGCCGATGCGCCAGATATTGCGCGCAGGCACCTATGAACTGCTCGCCCGCGCCGACATCGCGACCGCGACGATCATCAGCGAATATGTCGACGTCGCCCACGCCTTCTACGACAAGCGCGAATCCGGCTTCGTCAACGGCTTGCTGGATGCGGTGGCCAAGGACGCTCGGGGGTCATAAACACTAAAATCCGTTCGGGCTGAGCCTGTCGAAGCCCCGCACTTTCTTCAAAGAAGAACGGCCCTTCGACAAGCTCAGGGCGAACGGAGGATGGAGTATGAGCCAGGAATCCCGCTTCCTCACCCTGCTGCGCCTGCTGGCCAACCACCCCGCCGCGCAGGGGTTGATGGATGATGTCGCGGTGCTGCCCGTCGGCGACACTCACCTGATCCTCACCAGCGACACGATGGTGGAAGGGGTCCATTATCTCCCCACCGATCCGCCCGCCGACATTGGCTGGAAACTCGCCGCCGTGAACCTGTCGGACCTCGCGGCCAAGGGCGCGCGCCCCGTCGGTTGCCTGCTCAACTATGCGCTGTCGGGGGACGAAAGCTGGGACGCCGCCTTTCTCGTCGGGCTGGGCGAGGCGCTTGACCATCATGGCCTGCCGCTGCTGGGCGGCGACACGGTCAAGATGCCCGACGCCGCCCCGCGCAGCTACAGCCTGACCGCGATCGGCGAGGCAAGCGGCCCCATCCCCACGCGATCGGGCGCGCAGCCGGGCGACATGCTCTATATCACCGGCCCGGTGGGGGACGCGGGCTTAGGCCTCTCCCTAGCCCGCGCCGATCCCGCCGCGGCCGGCCCGCTGGTCGACGCCTATCGCCGCCCCCGGCCCCGGCTTTCGGAAGGGGCGCTGATCGCCCCGCTGGCCACCGCGATGATGGACCTGTCGGACGGGCTGTTGATCGACACGCAGCGCATGGCGCAGGCCAGCGGCGTCGCCGTCACCATCGACCATATCCCGCTCTCCCCCGCGCTGGAAAGCGTGCGCGGGGCCAGCATCGCCGTTCAGATCGCTGCGGCACAGGCAGGCGATGACTATGAACTGCTCTTCACCCTGCCGCGCGGCAACACGCCCCCGGTCCGCGCGATCCGCATTGGCCATGTCGGCACCGGCGCGGGCCTTACCCTGATGATCGACGGCGCAACCGTGCCATTACCGGCCATACTTGGCTGGGAACACGGATAGGCCCCCAACCCGCTTGACGCGCGCTGTCTGGCCTGTAGCTTCATCTCACCCTATTCTCAGCCCGGTTGGACCGCTTATGTGCGTGTGCCTGATGCTGATTGACGCGGTGCTAGATGCCGGACCCCACCCGTCCGGCCGCCCGCCGATGCGCCCTTCGTCCGCCCGTCATTCCCTGCGGAGCGGCCGATGAAATTCATAATTGGGGGAGAGGAACATCTATGCCAATCGTCACCATCGCCATAGGGTGCGGCCTGCTGGCCGTGCTCTACGGCCTGTTCACCAGCCGCCAGGTGCTAAGCGCCCCTGCGGGCAACGCCACCATGCAATCCATCGCAGACGCCATTCAGGAAGGGGCCAAGGCTTATCTCGGCCGCCAATATACCACCATCGCCATTGTCGGCGCGGTCGTCGCGCTGCTGGCATTCTATTTTCTGGGGCTGACTTCGGCGGTCGGCTTTCTGATCGGCGCGATCCTGTCGGGCGCGGCGGGCTTTATCGGCATGAATATTTCGGTGCGCGCCAATGTCCGCACCGCCGAAGCCTGTCGCGGCACGCTGCAAAGCGGGCTGACGGTCGCTTTCCGGGCGGGGGCGATCACCGGGATGCTCGTGGCGGGCCTGGCCCTGCTCGCGATCAGCCTGTTCTTCTGGTATCTGACCGGCCCGGCAGGCCATGCGCCTGACGACCGCCTCGTCATCGACAGCCTCGTCGCGCTGGCCTTCGGCGCATCGCTCATCTCCATCTTCGCGCGCCTTGGCGGCGGCATCTTTACCAAGGCCGCAGACGTCGGCGCGGATCTGGTGGGCAAGGTCGAGGCCGGCATACCGGAGGATGACCCACGCAACCCCGCCGTCATCGCCGACAATGTCGGCGACAATGTCGGCGACTGTGCGGGCATGGCCGCTGACCTGTTTGAAACCTATGTCGTCACCGTCGGCGCGACCATGGTGCTGATCGCGCTGCTGGTCGCGGGCGTCGACAATGCCTTCAAGATGAACCTGATGTCGCTCCCGCTGATCGTGGGCGGCGTGTGCATCATCACCTCCATCATCGGCACCTATTTCGTGCGGCTGGGGGCCAGCCAGTCGATCATGGGCGCGCTCTACAAGGGCTTCTGGGTCACAGCGATCCTCTCCATCCCCGCCATCTATTATGTCACCTGGCGCACGCTGGGCGACATGCACGCCGTGTTCGGCGCGGATCTGGACGGGGTCGGCGGCTATACCGGCATGGACCTGTTCTGGTCGATGATGGTCGGCCTGGCCGTCACCGGGCTGCTGGTCGTCATCACCGAATATTATACCGGCACCAATTATCGCCCGGTCCGCTCCATCGCCAAGGCATCGGAAACCGGCCACGGCACCAACGTCATTCAGGGGCTGGCCGTCAGCCTGGAATCGACCGCTTTGCCCACGCTGGTGATCGTCGCGGGCATCATCGTCGCGCACCAGCTGGCGGGCCTGATCGGCATCGCCTTTGCCGCCACCGCCATGCTGGCGCTTGCCGGGATGGTCGTGGCGCTCGACGCCTATGGCCCTGTCACCGACAATGCCGGCGGGATCGCCGAAATGGCGCATCTGGATGACAGCGTCCGGGTCAAGACCGACGCGCTCGACGCGGTCGGCAACACGACCAAGGCGGTGACGAAGGGCTATGCCATCGGTTCGGCGGGCCTTGCCGCGCTGGTGCTGTTTGGCGCCTATACGGAGGATCTGAAATTCTACAATTCGGCGCTGGGCCTTACCGCCCCGGTCGATTTCAGCCTCTCCAACCCCTATGTCATCGTCGGGCTGCTGCTGGGCGCACTGCTCCCCTATCTGTTCGGGGCGATGGGCATGACCGCCGTGGGCCGAGCGGCGGGTGACGTGGTGAAGGATGTCCGCGCGCAGTTTGCGGAAAATAAGGGCATCATGGACGGCACCAGCAAGCCCGACTATGCCCGCACGGTCGATCTGGTGACGAAGGCGGCGATCAAGGAAATGATCGTCCCGTCTCTGTTGCCCGTCCTGGCACCCATCATCGTCTATTTCGTCATTGCCGCCGTTGCTGGCGTCTCCAACGGCTTTGCCGCCCTTGGCGCGCTGCTGCTGGGCGTCATCGTCTCCGGCCTGTTCGTCGCCATCTCCATGACCAGTGGCGGCGGCGCATGGGACAATGCGAAGAAATATATCGAGGATGGCCATCATGGCGGCAAGGGCAGCGAAGCCCATAAGGCCGCCGTCACCGGCGACACGGTGGGTGATCCCTACAAGGACACCGCCGGGCCAGCGGTCAACCCGATGATCAAGATCACCAACATCGTCGCGCTGCTGCTGCTGGCCGCGCTGGCGCATGGGGGGGTGTAGGCATCAAATCCATATTGCGCAGGGTAAGGAATTTCCTTACCCTGCGTCCATGATCCAGTCGCGTATCAGCAGCAAGGCGCAGACCACTATTCCGCGCGCAGTCCGCACGGCGCTGGGCCTGCATGAAGGCGACACCGTCCTGTATCAGATTGACGGCGATCGGGTCGTCCTGACCCGTGCTGAACCGCCAGATATGTTCGTCAACAATTTCTCGACCTTCACCGAATGGGCTGATGAGGCGGACAGCGTCTATGACGTCCTTGGTCGATCCTGAACGGATCAGTCCCGGTGATGTCGTCTGGGTGCCGTTCCCCCATGTGGAAGATGCCAGCCTTCATCCTCGCCCCGCGCTGATCGTCGCCACCGGTCTGGGACCGGCGGGTGCTCTATGCTGGGCGCTGATGATTACCAACGCCAAACGGGAAAGCTGGCCGGGCGATGTCCTGATCGCCGATCATGCTGCGGTCGGCCTGCCCGTCCCCTCAAAAGTCAGGACGGCGAAGGTCGCCACACTGGAAGCGCACACCGCGCACTATCTGGGCCGGTTGAGCGAACCGGACTGGCACGCCGTCAAAGCCGCCCTGCCCTCCTTCATCTCCCGGATCGAAACCAGCACATGACCAACCGGCTTTATTATGGCGACAATCTGGACGTGTTGCGCACGCACATCCCCGACGAAAGCGTCGACATCATCTATCTCGACCCGCCGTTCAACTCCAACGCCAGCTATAATTTGCTATTCAAATCCCCACCCCCCCCGCAACGACCAACAAACATCTGATAAACAAGCGCAAATTGTAGAATTTGAAGATACTTGGACCTGGGGCGAAGCCAGTCAGAATGCGCTGATGGACATTGCCAGCGGCACCAACCGCCCGCTGACCGTGATGATGAACGCTATGCACAGCGCCATCGGCGAAAATCCGCTGATGGCCTATCTGGCGTTGATGGCAGTGCGGCTGGTCGAAGGATCGGAGCGATTGACTTTTCAGCGGTAAAAATGCTGCATAGTAGCTATGTATCTGTTGTTCGTAGATGAGAGCGGCACTCCGCCAAAGCCTGATAGCCCTGGGCAAAATTACTTTGTTATCGCTGGCTTGGTTGTCCCTGAAGATCGTTGGGTTGGCCTGAATGACAAACTTTCCGGACTCAAGCGCGCATCAGCCTATTTCGGAGAGGTGAAATGGCGATATTTCGCTCCAAATAACAATGACCGAGATAACCCAATGGCAGATTGGGACGTAGAAAGGCGCAATGCGTTCAGAATTGCCGTTTTTGCGATCATAACGGAAATCAAATCCTGCAAGATAATCGCTTGCGTGAGCGAGGCCCCAACCGCTTATGGTATTGGCCCGGTGAAATCTCAAAGCGACCTCTATTTCCGCACATACAAGCCCGTTACGGAGCGATTTCAGTATCTTTTACAGGACATTACGCGGACCAGCGGGCGAGATAGTTATGGACTTATCGTTGCCGACCACCGTGGACGAGGTGACGACGAACAAATGCGTCAGCAACATGAACGTCTGGTACGAGAGTCTGGGCAACATACGTCAAATTACGCCAATTTTATTGAAGGCCTGTTTTTCTCACCCAGTCACATGAGCGTCGGAATTCAACTTGTGGATATGATTGCAGGCGCAATTTGGCGCGCACAAAGTCACAACGATCGAACATGGTATGACAGAATCCGTCCATCTTTCCGCGCATCGCCAACTGGAAAAATTGACGGTTATGGAATCGCCCGTTTTCCAAAGGCGGGGTGGCGTGGAACGATATTAGATTAGACGCCGGGTGAGGCCATAGCCCCAACGTGCTAGGTGACGCACTCCCGGCCCAACAAATATATGTATTGGTCAAGGGCATGTCAATTTCCTCCGTCCATTGTCCAAGTTCCAGCAATGAATATGCTGGCAGGTCGGCGGCTTCCCCCGCGAAAAGAAGGGCGGGGACAAGGGGGTCGATGGCTGGTTCAACTATCTCGCCGCTGGCGGCAAGATCGAGACCGGGGTCATATCGGTCAAGGCGGGCGACAATGTGAACCCCAATATGGTCCGCAACCTTGGCCGCGTGATGGAACGCGACAAACATAGTTTCGGCCTGTTCGTGATGAAGGGGATGCCGACCAAGGGGATGCGCGACGAAGCGGCGTCCCAGCCGATCATCGAAACCGAATTTGGCCGCTTCCCCGCGCTGCAATTTGTCACGCTGGCCGAACTGTTCCAGGGGCTGAAACCCAAACTGCCCCCGCTGATCAGCCCGGTCAAAAAAGCGTCGCGCGTCGAAACCCGCAAATCGCACCAGCCCGGCGCGCAGGGCGGCCTGTTTAACTGACTGTCCTATCGGGGGTCTTGCTGCTACAGCTTTGCGCGTGATGCCTGTTCCTGTCCGCCCGGCATCACGCGCTAATATTATTTCCAACATTTGTCCGAATATGTCGCATTTACCGGGAAATATGCGAAGTTAAGCGCCAGCTTGCTCCCCTCCGCCCCCGCGCCTATAGCCCCGGCCATGACCGCCGAACCCTTTGCCAGACAGCTGGCCGCGCTGGAATCACGCGGCCGGTTGCGCCGCCTGATCCCCCGGTCGGGCCGTGATTTTGCCTCCAACGACTATCTCGGCCTGTCGGGCGATCCGATCATTGCGGGCGCTGTCGCCGACGCGATCGGGCGCGGCGTGCCGGTCGGGTCGGGCGGATCGCGCCTGCTGCGCGGCAATGCGCCCGAACATGAAGGGCTGGAGGCGAAGGCCGCCGATTTCTTCCGCACTCAGGCCGCTTTGTTCGTCGCCAATGGCTATGCCGGCAACCTTGCCTTGTTCGCCACCCTGCCCCAGCGCGGCGACCTGATCGTCGCCGATGAACTGATCCATGCCAGCGCCCATGACGGCATCCGCATGAGCAAGGCCGCCGCCGTGTTCGCCCGCCACAACGACGTGCAGAGCTTCGCCGACCTGATCGCCGCGTTCCGCGCCGAAGGGGGCAAGGGCCGCATCTGGATCGCGGTCGAGACGCTATATTCGATGGACGGCGACATCGCCCCGCTCACCGATCTCGCCCGCCTCGCGGCAAAGCATCACGGGATGCTGATCCTGGACGAAGCCCATGGCACCGGCGTATTCGGTCCGGGCGGGCGCGGACTTTCCGCTGGGCTTGATGGCCTGCACAATGTCATCACCCTGCACACCTGCGGCAAGGCGATGGGGGTCGAAGGCGCGCTGATCTGTGGTCAGCGCATCCATATCGACTATCTCATCAACCGCGCCCGCGCCTTCATCTTCTCCACCGCGCCCTCGCCGCTGATGGCGGTCGCCGTCTCCGCCGCGCTCGACCGGATCGAGGAAGCGAGCGACCTGCGTGACCGGCTGACGACTTTGCGGCAGGACGCGGCCGAATCGATCTGCGGCCCGCTCGGCCTGCCTGCCCCGCGCAGCCAGATCGTGCCAGTCATATTGGGCGAGGACGCCCGCACCATGGCCGCCGCCGCCGCCTTGCAGGAAGCAGGCTTCGACGTGCGCGGTATCCGTCCGCCCACCGTCCCGCCCGGCACCAGCCGCTTGCGCATCTCGCTGACGCTGAACGTCAGCCGCGCCGACATCGCCGCGCTGGGCCGCGAGTTGCAACGGATCGTCAAATGACCATCCTCGTCGTCACCGGCACCGACACCGGCATCGGCAAGACGGTGTTCGCCGCTGGCCTGGCCGCCGCACTGCGCGCTTATTACTGGAAGCCGATCCAGGCCGGCATCGATCCAGATGGTGACAAGGAGGAGGTCGCCCGCCTCTCCGGCCTGCCCGCCAGCCATATCCTGCCTGAAGCCTATCGCCTGACCACCCCCGCCTCCCCCCATCTCGCCGCGCGGATCGACGGGGTAGAGATCAGCCTCGACCGGCTGGCGCTGCCGCAGGTCGATGGCCCGCTGGTGGTCGAAGGGGCAGGCGGCGTGCTGGTGCCGGTCAGCGAAACGCTGCTGATGGCGGACCTGTTTGCCCATTGGGGCCAACCCGTCATAATGTGCGCCCGCACCGCGCTCGGCACGATCAACCACAGCCTCCTCAGCATCGAAGGCCTGCGCGCCCGCAATGTGCCGATCGCGGGCATCGCCTTCATCGGCGAACGCCATGAAGAGAATGAGCGGATCATCCCGCAACTGGCGAAAGTCCCCAGCCTTGGCCGCCTGCCACTGCTCGATCCGCTCCATCCCGCCGCGCTGGCTGCCGCCTTCGCCGCGCATATCCGGCTTTCCGATCCTTTCAACGGCTGATAATATTCGACCAACGACATGGACAGGATAGTTGGACAGGCGTTCAAGTTCCGTCATGCCGGGTGCGGTTCGCCGCGCCCACTCAAGCAAGGGATGCTTTGATGAACCACCTCCTCCTGCGCGCTGCCGCCTCCGCGCTCGCGCTGACCGCCGGCATCGCGCACGCGCAACAGCCTGCCACGCCAACCGCCACCGCGCCTGCCAAGCCGACCTATGGCAGCTATGGCTTCGATGCCGCTGGCATGGACCCGTCGGTCAAGCCCGGCGATGATTTCTACCTCCATGCCAACGGCACATGGGCGAAGAACACGCCGATCCCCGCCGACAAGTCCAACTATGGCGCGTTCAACACGCTGGACGAACTGTCACGCACCCGCACCCGCGCGATCCTGGACGCGGCCAAGGGCGACGCCAACAGCAAGATCGGCGCGGCCTATGCCAGCTATCTCGACACCGCAGCGGTCGAGGCAAAGGGGCTGGCCCCGATCAAGCCCTGGCTGGCCGAGATCAAGGGCGTGAAGGACAAGGCCGGCTACGCGCTTGTCGCCGCCAAGGCCGCCCGCACCGGAATCAGCGGCCCGTTCCGCTTCTATGTCGGACAGGATGATAAAGACCCCGAAACCTACATCCTCTCGATGAGCCAAAGCGGTCTCGGCCTCCCCGACCGCGACTATTATCTGGATGAAAAGCCGGAAATGGCCAAGATCCGCGTCGCCTATGTCGCGCATCTGGAGACCATGCTGACGCTGGCAGGCGAAAGCGATGCCAAGGCCCGCGCCGCCGCGCTGATGGCGTTCGAAACGGAAATCGCCAAGGTCCACTGGACCCAGATTGACAGTCGCGACGCTGACAAGACCTATAACAAGCTGACGCTGGCCGCCCTGCAAAAGGCCGCGCCCGGCTTCGATTTCGCAGCCTATTTCAAGGCCAACGGCCTGACCCCCACCGACCTGCTCGTCGCCCAGCCGTCCGCCATCACCGGCGAAGCCGCCCTGATCGCCAAGGCACCGATCGGCGTACTGAAGGACGCGCTGTTGCTGCGCAGCCTGCACGCCTATGCCGACAAGCTGCCCGACAGCATCGCGAACGCCGACTTCGCCTTTTACGGCACTACCCTGTCCGGCACACCGCAGCGCGAGGCGCGCTGGAAGCGCGGCGTCGATTTCCTCAAGGATTCGCTCGGCGAAGAAGTCGGCAAAGCCTATGTCGCGCAATATTTCCCGCCGGAGACCAAGGCGGCGATGGACGTGCTGGTCAAAAATGTGATCGCCGCCATGGGCCGCCGCATCGACGGCCTGCCGTGGATGAGCGACACCGCCAAGGCGCGCGCGCACAAGAAGCTGGCTGCCTTCACCCCCAAGATCGGCTATCCCGACAAGTGGCGCGATTATGCGGGCCTGACCATCCAGCGCGACGACCTGCTGGGCAATGCGATGCGCGCCAGCCAGTTTGATTTCGACTATAATATCGGGAAGCTCGGCAAGCCCATCTATCGCTGGGAATGGGGCATGACCCCGATGGAGATCAACGCCTATGCCAATTTCGGTATGGTCGAGATCGTTTTCCCCGTCGCCATCCTGCAACCGCCCTTCTTTGATCCCCATGCCGATCCGGCAGTCAATTATGGTGGCATCGGCGCGGTGATCGGCCATGAA
This sequence comes from Sphingobium sp., assembly GCA_023266575.1. Lineage (GTDB taxonomy): Bacteria > Pseudomonadota > Alphaproteobacteria > Sphingomonadales > Sphingomonadaceae > Sphingobium. Next base: position 28,332 of record JAHFPV010000013.1, on the reverse strand, counting down.
CTGAGCCATCATTTCGACGATCAGGGCGCGAAATATGACGAAACCGGCAAGCTCAACCAATGGTGGACTGATGCCGACGTCGCCAATTTCAAGGGGCTGACCGACAAGCTGGTCAAGCAATATGACGCCTATGAACCCTTCCCCGGCGCGCATGTGAAGGGCGCCTTCACGCTGGGCGAGAATATCGGCGACCTGGGTGGCCTCGCGGTGGCGCTCGACGCCTATCATGCCTCGCTCGGCGGCAAGCCTGCCCCGGTGATCGACGGCATGACCGGCGACCAGCGCTTCTTCCTGGGCTGGGCGCAGGTATGGCGGCGCAATTATCGCGAGGCGAACCTGCGCCAGCGATTGGTCACCGATCCCCACGCCCCGTCACAATATCGCGCCGACATCGTGCGCAATTTCGACGCCTGGTATGACGCCTTCAAGCCAGCGCCCGACGGCAAGCTGAGCCTGAAGCCGGACGAGCGGGTGAAGATCTGGTAGGGACAAAACGGGGCGCGTTGCCGGACGCGCCCCTTAACTTACAGCGCCGCGCTGTCCGCGATCTGGCGGAAGGCGGTCAGGTCACGCGCGAAATAATAGAGCGCAGGCGCTTCATAGGTGGTCATGTAGAGCAGCCCGCCAATCATCGCCGCACGTGCCTCGCCCAGCCGCCGGACTTCACTGTCGGGCCGTGTATAGCTGTAGGTGAAGCGCACTCCAGCCGCGCCCGCAAAGCGCGCCGGTTCGACACTTTCGATACTCATCAGCGGGGTGTTGAGTGCGATCCGGTAGCTGCTTTCCAACAGCGCCGGAATGTCGGTGATCAGCATCGTCCCCGACACTTTGGGCAGCGGCCGGTTGCGCTTGTCCACCTCGCGGAACAGCGTGCGACCGTCGGGAATACCGCCATAAAAGGTGATCTCATTCAGGCCGTCACCATCCAGCGTCCAGCTTTCCGAATTGCGCCCCGGCCGCGCGCCGAGCTTGTTCCATTCGCTCGCTGGCGTAACCGCCAGCGTCGATTTCGCCACCAATATTTTCGCACCCGGCGCGATCAGGCTGTTGCCCGCCTGCACCGGCAATGCCGTCATCAGCAGCGCGATCATCGCGCCCATGATCCTGACCATCCCCACCCCTTTCATTGCCCGACCAACGCCCCAATCATCGCGGCATCCGGCGCAGCGGGCGTAGCATCGAGATAGCGCCGCAACGCCTCCTTGCCTGCGTCCAGTTGCTGGCTGCGCAGCAGCGACAGGCCCAGCCCGCGTTGCGCCTCCGCCCCGGCAAAACCGCCATCAATCGCCTGCTGGTAAAATTGCGCCGCGCTCACCAGATCACGCGGATTGCCCCGCTGGCGATAGAGTTCGGCGCGGGCATAGAGCAGGTCCGGCGTCCAGCCATCCGCCGCCAGTTGGCCCAGCAGATAGTCCGTGCCGCCAAAATCATTGAGCTTGATCTGGTCGGTCAGAAAATCCCCGATGAACGGAGCCAGCGCCGCGCGGTAGGCCGCAGCGGCCGGATACCCCGGATCATTCGCCTTGGCCGCCGCGTCGCGCAAATAGGTGGCGCGGGTCAGTTCGGTCGGGTGGCTGGCGAAGAAACCGGCGCTGTAGCGATGCGCCTTGACCTTGCGCTTGCGCCCGGCGGCGGTCGCGTCCGCCTCCGCCATCAGCCGTTCCCAGACCGGCGCAGCGCTGGCGGCGGGATAGGGTGACTGCGCCAGATAGGCAAGGCCAAGCAGGTCGGCTTCGGTTTCCTGCCCGCGACTGAATGAATAGAAGCCGCCGATCGCGCTGGTCGCCATCGACGAATAGAGCGTGGGTGACAACAAAGCCGTCCAGGTCAATAAATCACCCAGACCCCGCGCCCGCTTGAACCCTTCCAGCGAATGGCGTTGCTCGAAATGGCCAAATTCATGGCCCAACACCGCCCCCAGTTCCGCCTCATTGCGCACACGCAGCAACAGGCCAGACCAGACCGTCATCATCCCGTTGGGGTACATGGTGGCGTTGAAGATGGGCAGACGCTGGATATAGAGCCGGGTCGACTGGCAGCGGTCCTGCCCCACCGTCCGGCACAATATCCCCCGCACATAGGCGTTGAGCGCCGGGTCGCGCAGGACAAAGGGCGAATCACGCATCTGCCGTTCGGCTTCGTCCGCCTGCATCCACATGCCGCGCTCATCCACGCCGGTCGGTTCATAGGCGGGCGTATAGGGCGGAAGTGGCGCAGCAGCGATCAGCGCAAAGGCTATCCCAGACAGGGCGGCGGGCCGCCTCATTGCCCAGTCGCCGAGGGGACGGGCCGCCCCGGAAAGCCCTCGAACAACTGCGCCACCCGTTTTTGCGCGCCTTCTTCCGTCCGCACGTCACCGCCCATTTGCAGGTCCGCGTTCAGCCACACCAGGTCGCCGGTCCTGATATCGACCAGTCCGGCGAAACCCTTATGCACGCCCGAGGTTATGCCAACGCCGCCCAAGGCCGCCAGCAGTTGCACAGCTTTCCGGCCGGCCGATCCAAACTGATCATCCGTCGTCACAAACAATGCATAGTCGGCCCCCTTCAGCCCCGGCAGGCTGGCGACGCCCGGTCCCAGCGTCCAGCTAAACTGGCCCTTGCGCTTCTTGGTGGGCAGGCGGTTGCCGGGGAAGAATTGATAGACGATGACGCTATCCGCCAGCGTCGTGAACAGTGCCTGATATTCTGCAAGCGCGCTGGCGTCCGCGCCGACAGGCTCGACCAGATCGACGACGCTGTTGCCCAACTGCCCCTGCACCGACCCGATCGCGCGGCCCAGCATATCGCGCGCCTGAAGCGTCCAGTCCGCGTTCGGCTCGAACATGCCACCGGTCGATTGTTCGCCGACCCGGATCGACGGGCGCATTAGCACGATCCGTGCCGTGCCGGGGGTCAGGGTAAAGCCGGGCTTGTTGCCTGTCTTTTCCTGCGCCGCTGTCGGCAAGGCCGCCGCCAGCAACGCGACTGCCACCAAGCTCTTGAAAAATACTCGCATATGCCCCCCGGCTTGACTCCCCTTGGCGGAATCATGGCGGTTTCAGCCTTGCCTTGTCAATTGCCGCCAACCCGATAAAGCCGCCCCATGACCTCCCCCGTTTGGCACCCCTTCACCCAGCATGGCCTGAACGAGCCGATCCCCCATGTCGTGCGCGCGGAGGGGGCGTTGCTGCATCTGGCTGATGGCAGCACATTGATCGACGGGATTTCCAGCTGGTGGGTGACGACGCATGGCCATTGCCATCCGCGCATCGCCGCCGCCATCGCGCAGCAGGCGGGGCAGCTCGATCAGCTGATCTTTGCCGGTTACACCCATGAACCGGCCGAAACGGTGGCGCGTCGGCTGATCGAGATCGCCCACCATGCGCCGGGTTGCGACCCGCTGGCCCATGTCTTTTTCTCCGACAGCGGATCGACGGCGGTCGAGGTCGCTCTCAAAATGGCGCTGGGTTACTGGCACAATCTGGCGCTGGACGGGCTGGCGGAGGCACGTAGTCGCATACTGGTGCTGGAACATGGCTATCATGGCGATACGATCGGCACGATGTCGGTGGGGGAGCGCGGCGTCTATAATGCCGCCTGGGTGCCGCTCCTGTTCGATGTCGGCACCATCCCCTTTCCAGCGCCGGGCAAGGAACAGGCCTGCCTCGACGCGCTGGACGCGGCCTGTCACGGGAAACCAGCGGCCTTCATCGTCGAGCCGCTGATCCTGGGCGCGGGCGGGATGCTGCTCTATCCGCCGCATGTTCTGCGCGAGATGGCGGCGATCTGCCGTCGCCATGACGTGTTGTTCATCGCCGACGAAGTGATGACCGGATGGGGCCGCACCGGCACGCTGTTCGCCTGCGAACAGGCAGGCGTCGTGCCGGACATCATGGCCGTGGCCAAGGGCATTACCGGCGGCGCGATCCCGCTGGCTGCAACTCTGGCAACCGCGCGCATTTTCGAGGCGCACCGGTCGACCGACCGCGCCCGACTCTTTTACCATTCGTCCAGCTATACCGCCAACGCAATTGCCTGCGCTGCTGCCGTCGCCAATCTCGCCATCTGGCGCGAGGAGGATGTCTGCGGGCGAATCGCAGCATTGGCCGATGGGATTGCCACGCGACTCGCAAAGCTGGCGCAGCACCCGGCCTTCGTCCATCCGCGACAGTTAGGCACGATCGCGGCGATCGACATCGTCACGCCGGACGCAGGCTATCTGTCCGATCTCGCTCCGCGGCTGCGCGCTTTCTTCCTGCAACATGGCCTCTTGCTGCGGCCATTGGGCAACACCATCTATCTTATGCCGCCCTATTGCATCGACGCGCAGCAGCTTGATGGCGTCTTTGCCACACTCCTCGCAGCGGGCGATCATTTCAGCGCATGAAGCCGCCTTTCATTTTGGATGAATTGGCGCTATGGCGGCGCGATTTTTTGAATTCGGGATATTATGGCCAAAGAAGAACTGCTTGAAATGCGCGGACAGGTTGTGGAGCTTCTCCCCAACGCCATGTTCCGCGTCCGGCTTGAGAATGATCATGAGATCCTCGGCCATACCGCTGGTAAAATGCGCAAGAATCGCATCCGCGTCCTCGTGGGGGACGAGGTGCTGGTCGAACTGACGCCCTACGACCTGACCAAGGGTCGGATCACCTACCGCTTCAAATAAGCCAACGGGTGTCAGGCCCGATGCGGCTCATTCTTGCTTCCGCTTCCCCCCGGCGCCTGGCGCTGCTGGGGCAGATCGGCGTTGCGCCCGATGCCGTGGACCCGGCCGATTGCGACGAAACCCCGCGCAAGGGCGAATTGCCGTCCGTCTATGCCGCGCGGGTCGCGGCGGACAAGGCCGCAATCGTCGCCGCGCGGCATCCGGGCGCGCTGATCCTGTCGGGCGACACGGTCGTTGCGGCGGGTCGGCGCATCTTGCCCAAGGCGGAGACGGAGGAGGAGGCGCGCGCCTGCCTCACTTTGCTGTCGGGGCGGCGGCATCGCGTGCTGAGCGCGATCACGCTGATCGACGCCGGAGGTCAGGCACGGCATCGCCTGTCCACCAACATCGTCACCTTCAAGCCGCTGGAGCGCAGCGAGATCGACCGCTATATTGCCAGCGACGAATGGCGGGGCAAGGCGGGCGGCTATGCGATCCAGGGGCGGGCCGCTGGCCTGATCCGCGCGATTCAGGGCAGCCACAGCGCGATCATGGGCCTGCCGCTTTATGAAACCCGCACGCTGTTGAAGGCGGCGGGCTATGCAATCGATTAGGAACTGACATGGCCGAATGGCTTTATGAAGAAGGCGTTGGCGAGGCCCGCGCCGCGCTGGTGGAAAAGGGCCGTCTGGTCGAGGCGCTGATCGAGCGCGAAACCGGCGGGGTGCGCGCAGGCGCCGTCGCGCAGGGTCGCCTGACCCAGACGCTGATCCCCAAGAAGCGCGGCGTCGTGCGGTTGATCAGCCAGGAAGAAGTGCTGATCGAGCCACTGCCCCCGCGCACGTCCGAAGGATCGACCGTGCTGGTCGAAATATTGCGCGAAGCGATTCCCGAAGAGGGCCGCCCCAAACGCGCCAAGGGTCGCATCGCCCAGCCCGGCAGCAAGCCCCATGCCGGGCCAAGCCTGCTGCAGCGGCTGCGCGCCACCGGCACCCCGGTCGTCCCCTGCCCCGCGCATGAGGAGGATCGGCTGGAGGCGGTCGGCTGGACCGAATTGATGGAAGAGGCGATCAGCGGCGATGTCGGCACCGAAGCCGCCGCGCTGCGCCTCTATGTGACCCCCGCCATGCTGCTGATCGACGTCGACGGATCGCTACCACCTGCGCAGTTGGGGCCGAAGGGCGCCAAGATCGCGGCGCAGACGATACGCCGCATGGGGCTGTCAGGGTCCATTGGCATCGACCTGCCGACTATGAATAACAAGGATGAGCGGATGATCGCGGCGGCCCAGATCGACAAATATCTGCCGCTTCCCTTCGAGCGCACTGCGGTCAACGGCTTCGGCTTCCTCCAGATCATCCGCAAGCGTGAGCGGGCCAACCTCATCGAATTGCTGCGCGCCGATCCGGTCGAAACGGCAGCGCTGGCGTTGCTGCGCCGGGCGGAGCGGCACGGCAATGGCGGCTCGGCGACGCTGACGGCCGCACCGGCGATCATCGACCTGCTCTATCGCAAGAGTGACTGGATCGAACAACTGGCCAAGCGGCGCGGCGGCGCGATCACCCTGACGGCCGACGCGACGCTGGCGCTGGGGGCGGGCCATGTCGCCTAAAGCCGCTGCCTGCCCGGTCTGCCGCCAGCCCGCAAAGCCCGAAACACGCCCCTTTTGCAGCCCCGCCTGTCGCGACCGCGACCTGTTGCAATGGCTGGGCGAGGGCTATCGCGTACCCGGTCCGCCAGCGGAAGAAGGGATGCAAAAAAGCCGCGATTATGGGCTAGACAGCGACGCGGATTGACGACTATAGGCACGCTTCCATCGGGCGGAGCCATCCGCAGTTGGCTGTGCCTGGATAGCTCAGTTGGTAGAGCAAGCGATTGAAAATCGCTGTGTCGGCGGTTCGAATCCGTCTCCGGGCACCATTTTTTCCTCTTTCAGATCATGTCACCCACAGTCAATCTGGCAGCGGGCGATTGCGCCGCGCCTGCGGGGGCTTTAGCCTTGGGCCTGTTCCCATACTCGCCGTGAGTGTTCGTCTGTCGATGCGTCTGTTTGTCCGTTGCCTTGCCATCCTGTCAGCCCTGCTTTCGTCCAGCTTTGCCCATGCAGCGCCTGCGAACCGACCGACGCCCGGCTATATCCGGGTGGCGATCGAAACGTCGGTGGGGACGATCATCGTGGCGCTCGACACCAGGCGCGCGCCGCGGACATCGGCCAATTTCCTGACCTATGTGGATGACGGGCGGTTCGATGGCGTGACCTTCTATCGCGCGGCGCGGCGCAAGAGCGATCCGAAACAAGGGCTGATCCAGGGCGGGATCGATATGGATGTGCGGCGATCGCTGCCGCCGGTGGTGCATGAACCGACCAGCCAGACCGGCATCCGCCATCTCGACGCCACCCTGTCCATGGCGCGGCCCAACCGGACCAATTCGGCGATGGGCAATTTCTTCATCACGATCGGCGCGACCCCGACGATGGACGCGCGCGAAGGGTCCATCGGCTATGCCGCGTTCGGCCATGTCGTGGGCGGGATGAGCGTGGTGAAAGCGATTCTGGCAGTGCCGACCTGTTGCGGAACGGGTCCGATGCGGGGGCAGATGATCGTCAAACCCGTCCAGATCCTGCGGGCGCGGCGGATGGATGGGACGGCGAAACCGACGCGCGGGGTCAAGCCATGGCTGATCGGCTTGAAAAGGCCGACAATGAGATAGACATAGGTAACGCGATGTTGCGCGGGAGGTCGGGATGGCGGGGCGGATCAGGATCGGCATTGGCGGCTGGGTGTTTGAGCCCTGGCGCGGGACTTTCTATCCGGCCGGGCTGCGGCAGAAGGATGAACTGGCCTATGTCGGGCAACATCTGACCGCGACCGAGATCAACGCGACCTATTATAGCACGCAGAAACCCGCGACATTTGCAGGCTGGGCGAAGGCGGTGCCGGACGGCTTCCAGTTTGCGGTCAAGGCGTCGCGCTATTGCACCAACCGCAGGGTGCTGGGGGAAGCGGGCGAGTCGGTCGCCAAATTTGTCGGACAAGGGATTGCCGAACTGGGCGACCGGCTGGGGCCGATATTGTGGCAATTCATGCCGACCAAGGCGTTCGATCCCGACGATTTCGGCGCGTTCCTGAAGCTGTTGCCGGCCAGTGTCGATGGTGTGCCGCTGCGCCATGCGCTGGAGGTGCGGCACGCCAGTTTCGACGATCCCGTCTTTCTGGGGATGGCGCGGGAGGCTGGTGCTGCGGTCGTGCTGGCCGATCATGACACCTATCCCGCAATTCAGGGCGCGGACGTCGGGTTTTCCTACATGCGGCTGATGCGGACGCTGGAGGATGAGGCGACCGGCTATGGCGCGGCGGCGCTGGCGGACTGGGCAGCACGGCTGCGGACGCAGGCGGCAGCGGGCGATGCCTATGCCTTCTTCATCAGTGGCGCGAAGGTGCGCAACCCAGCCGCGGCGCTGGCATTGAGTGCGACCACATAGTCACAGTCTGTTGCATTTGTTGCAATCGGTGCGCCGCGCTTTGCGATTGTTACAATAGCATGACGGGCGCATAGGCCCGATCCGCCCGGATGGGGCGGCAATGAATGACCATATTGGAGTTATATATGCGACAGGCTTTTCAGGGCGCTGCGCTGGTGGTTGCGGTCGGCGTGCAGATGCTGACCTTCTATTCGGTGCTTTACGCCTGAGCGCGATCCGCGCTCATCTCTACCCCGAATCGTCGGGATATTAAAAAGCCGCCCATGGCCTATGCCGGGGCGGCTCTTTTATTATAAGCTGACTTTGTCCGATCTTGCCGTCGACTTACCCTTCCGCCAGCCAGCCTGCGAGCAAATAGGCCACAACGCCGACCGGGCCGAGTGCGCACAGCGTCAGCAGGACGGTGGCGACGCGGATCAGCGTGACGTCCAGCCCGGTGCGGTTGGACAAGCCCGCGCACACGCCCATGATCTTGCCGTGGCGACGGTCGAGGGTGAAGCTGTTGTTCATGAGTCTGGCCTTCTGATTTTGGGATTTTGGGAAAAAATGCGGGTCGATCAGGCGATCGGCAGGACCGGCACGGCGGCACCGACGAACAGGCTGGCGACGATGAAAGCGCCAACAAGGGCGACAGCGGCACTGTGGAACTTGGCGATGGACATGGTAGAAACTCCCTGATTTTTGGCTGGCCGGGCGATCCGGCCTTGATGCCCAACAGGTTTGCAGGAGCCGTGCCAATTTTGTTTTTCCGCAGAAATTGGCGACTTTCAGCGGCGAAAGGGAGAAACATGCGTGTGGAAGTTTCTGCGTGTTGGGAAAATTCACCGTTTATCGGGATAATTTCCATGGATGCGGCATGAGCAGCGCTTTGCTGTTCGTCTATGGCACGTTGCGGGCCGGTTTCGATGGGCCGATGGCGCGATGGCTGCGCAGCGTGGCGCCTGTCTTGGGACGGGCGACGGCGTGTGGTGCGCTGTATCGGGGCGATACTTATCCGGGCTTCGTGCCGGGTGATGAAGGGGTGGTTACGGGCGATCTGTTTGCCCTAGCCGATCCGGCCGCACTGCTGGCGCAGTTGGACGAGTATGAGGAATGTGCCGCGCATTTCCCGGAGCCGCATGAATATCGGCGCGCATTGGTGACCGTGCAGGGAGCCGACGGGCCGGTAGAGGCCTGGACCTATATCTATGCGCGCGATGTGGCGGGACTGCAGCGGATTGCGGGTGGGGATTTTTTTGGTGAGTAAATGGCCTTGGAGGCAAACTACCCCGTTCGTCGTTCGCCCTGAGTAGCCATTGAGCGAAGTCGAAATGGCGTATCGAAGGATCACACGCAGCGCATAATGCTTCGATACGGGCCTTCGGCTTCGCTCAGTCCCTAATCAGCACGAACGGCGTTTTTTTTATTTCTGCTTCATCGCCTGCACCGCCGCCAGCGTGGTTTTGACATGTTCGGCGTAGTTCATTTCGGAATGGACGAAGGCGATGCGGCCTGACGGGGCGATGACGTAGGAGGTGCGGTCGGTCATGCCGGGGCGCATCTTGAGCGCGACGTCATAGCCCGACACGATGCCCGGCCCAGCGGAAGCGACGGCGAATTTGCCCGCACATTCCTTGGTCGAAAAGGCGACCAGATCATCGACCGGGTCGGCCGACATGCCGATGACAGTGGCGCCAGCCGCCTTGAACTTGTCGATATTGTCGGCAAATTCGCGCGCTTCGGCCGAGCAGCCGGGCGTAAACGCCTTGGGGAAGAAATAGAGGACGACCGGACCGCGCTTCAACTGATGCGACAAGGTCAGGGTGAAAGTCTTGCCCGCCTGCGCGCCGCGCGTGGTGAAATCGGGCGCCTTGGCCCCGATGGCAAGGGCAGCCATAGCCCCGCTCGATCCCAGCAGGGTGGCAGCGGCGGCGAGCAACAGGGAGAGGCGCTTCATCATCAGGCTCCTTAAAATCACGGTCAGGCGGCGGGCGCGGGCGGCTCCCACAATTCGATGGCATTACCTTCGGGATCATGAATACGGGCAAAACGCCCGACATCGGGATGATCCCATTCGGGATTGGTGAAGACGACAATGTCAGCGTCCCGCAAGCCGTTCAGAAGGGAATCGAGATCGGACACGCGCAGATTGATCATGAACGCCTTGTCCGCAGCGAAATAATCGCTGTCGGCCTTGAACGCGGAAAAGACCATCGGGCCGCCCAATGTCCGCCAGGTCCATTCGTCGGGCTTTGCGTCGGGATCGGACACGCAGCCCGCGCCTACGCCCAGATGGGTGCGATACCAGGCGTTCAGCGCGTCGGGATCACGCGCGCGAAAAAATAATCCGCCCATTCCCAGCACCGGCATGACATGCTCTCCCTCTTTCACATCGGCGGGGAGAATAGCATGACGACGATCGTCGGTCACGATCAGGGACAGGAACCGCGGGACAGCTCGCCGGTTCTGTTATGATGCGCCATACCCTTGCCCTGCTACCGCTGATCGCCCTTGCCGCCTGCGACAAGCCTGCCGAAAAGCCGGAGGTGCAGCCCGGCGTGGTGACGAATATTAGTGACCGTACGGAGCGTACGCTGGATGTGCCGCCACCAGTTAACGCCACGGTGCCAACGCAGTCGCCCGTACCGGATGTGCGGGCATCCGGGATGATCCCCGCCGCATTGCTGGGCCGCTGGACCGGCGTGACAGACAAGTGCGGAGACCGGATGGCCGATCTGGAGCTGTATATCCTTCCGGACCAGCTTGTCTTTCACGAAAGCGTCGGCATGGTCGAGGCGGTGACGCCGGGGGATGATGGCCAATTGTCGGTTAAGGCCGCTTTCACCGGCGAGGGCCAAAGCTGGACGCGCAAGCTGGCGCTGCGCCCGGCAGCCGATGGCGCGACGCTGACGATTATCAATGACGGGACGGCAGTGACGCGCAAGCGCTGCTAGAAACGATCCGTTCGTTTCGAGCGTAGTCGAGAAACCTGCGCTAATGTTCGGGCTTCTCGACTTCGCTCGAAGCGAACGGTGTGATGGTTGCCGCTTCCCCCACCGCCACTTGGCCGCTACAGCCGGGCGATGATCGGCCGCCTGACCTTGAGCGATTTCCGCAATCATGCGGACGCGCTGATCGTGCCCGATCATGGCTTCATCCTGCTGACCGGCGACAATGGCGCAGGCAAGACCAATATATTGGAGGCGGTGTCGATGCTGGCGCCCGGACGCGGGCTGCGCGGCGCGGCGTTGCGGGCGATGGCGCGGCAGGACGGACCGGGCGGCTTTGGCATCGCGGCGGAGGTGGATGGCGCGGTGCTGGGCACCGGGGTTGCCGCCGCCACGCCCGACCGACGGCAGGTGCGGATTGGCGGGGTGGCATCGTCCGCCAATGCGCTGGCCGATCATCTGTCGATCGTCTGGCTGACCCCGGCGATGGACCGGCTGTTCCTCGACAGCCCCGGCGGGCGGCGGCGCTTTCTGGATCGGCTGACGCTGGCGCTGCACCCGGCCCATGCCGCGCACAGCGCGCGTTATGATGCGGCGATGCGCGCGCGCAACAGGCTGCTGTCCGATCCGCGCCGGGCCGATCCGGCATGGCTGTCCGCGCTGGAGGCGCAGATGGGCGAGCATGGCGCGACACTGGCGGCGGCGCGACGCGATCTGGTCACGCGGCTGAACCTGGCGCTGGCGGGGCAGCCTGACGCGCCCTTTGCCCGACCGTTGGTGACGATAGACAGCGAGGAGGATGATAGCGACTTGCCGCTTGGCGAGCGGCTGGGGCGGGAAAGACGGCGCGATGCGGCGGCGGGGCGCACCCTGTCCGGGCCGCACCGGCATGACCTGTCGGTGATCCACATTGCCAAGAAGCAGCCCGCCGCGCTCTGTTCGACCGGCGAGCAGAAGGCGCTGCTGCTATCGATCCTGCTGGCTCACGCTGCACTGGTGGCCGAGCATCGCGGCAAGCCGCCGGTGCTGTTGCTTGACGAAGTGGCGGCGCATCTCGACCCGTCGCGACGGGCCGCCCTGTTCGACCGATTGGAGGAAACGGGCGGGCAAGTGTGGATGACCGGGACGGAATCCAGTCTTTTCAACGAATTATCGTCGGCAACCCGGCTGACGGTAACGGGTGGCCACGTTTTTCGTTCCGCGACATAACCCGCCCCCGCAACGACTCGTCGCCCCGCGCTTTTCAACGCGCCTTCGCTCTGCCCTAAAGCCCCTCAACGGGGCAAAAGCCTGAAGCAAGGTCGGGGTCGCATTCGCATGATCAGTGGTTTTCAACGGCTTATCGCCGCTGCTCTTTGTGCGCTCTCTTTCCTGATCGTTTCGCCTGCGACCGCAGGCGTGCTGCAATGCGCGCCCTTTGCCCGTCAGGTGTCTGGCATCCAATTGCACGGCAACGCCAACACCTGGTGGAATCAGGCCCAGGGCCGTTATGATCGTGGGCATGAGCCCCGCGTCGGCGCTGTCCTGTCCTTCGCCTCCAGCCGCGCCATGCCGGTTGGCCATGTCGCCATGGTCAGCAAGGTGGTGAGCCAGCGCGAAGTGCTGCTGACCCATGCCAACTGGTCCTATCGCGGCGGCATCGAGCGCAATGTCCGCGCCGTCGACGTGTCGGCCAATAACGACTGGTCCGATGTCCGGGTCTGGTACGGCCCGATCGGCAATCTGGGGCTGCGCTCCAACCCGGCCAACGGCTTCATCTATGCCGACCAGCCCAAGACGATCGACCAGCCGGTGCAGGTCGCCATGGCCGATGCCAGCGTTACCGGCGCTGCCCGCTCTGCTTTTTGAACGGCTTAACCGCTTCATAACAGGTCAGGAACTAGGATCGATCCCGGTGGGGCGATTCTCAGGGTTTCGAGATCGCATATGGTTCGACAGTTTTGCTGGGCAGCGGTGTGCCTGCTGTCCGGTCTGAGCGCTGCACCCCTATGGGGTGCGAGCGCGCTGCAATGCGTCCCCTATGCGCGCATCGTGTCGGGGGTAGAGATTCGCGGCGATGCGCTGACCTGGTGGGACCAGGCGGCGGCGCAGTATAAGCGCGGGCCAAAGCCGAAAAAGGGCGCGGTGCTGGCCTTTCGTCCGGCTGGACCCATGACGTTGGGCCATGTCGCGGTGGTCAGCCGCGTGCTGGATGACCGGCGCGTGCTGATCCGTCATGCCAACTGGTCGGTGCCCGGCGCGATCGAGGAAGATGTGCTGGCGATCGACGTGTCCGATGCAGGCGACTGGAGCCAGGTGCGGGTGTGGCACAGCCCGACAGGCCAGATGGGCGCGCGCACCAACCCGACCTTCGGCTTCATCTATCCGGCCAAGGCGAAGCTGCACGACTTCACGCCCGACCCCGCGCTGGGCAGCAGCGTGCGCTTTGCCCGTGTCGATCGCCATCAATGGGACGAGGTGCAAGTGCCCGCCGCGATGACGACGCGACGTGCCGCGCCGCAAATGGCGCAGGTTAAGGCGAACGGACGCAAGCCCACGCCGCGACTGGAGGCCGATCCCTTTATCGTCGAATATGCTGACAGCGCCCCGTCGCAGCGGACTCTGAGCGCGATCATCGCCGATGTGAAGCGGGAAACGATGCTGAACTAATTGGCGCAGCAGCGCCGATGCCGGTCATTCGGCGTCGGCGGGCTTTTCTTCGGGCTCTGCCGCCGGAGTCTGGAACCAGGCTTCGACCGGGCCGCTCAGCTTGATCGTCAGCGGGTTGCCATGGCGATCGCGGGTCTTGCCGGCGGCGACGCGGATCCAGCCTTCGGAAATCGAATATTCCTCGACATCGTTACGCTCACGCCCCTTGAAGCGGATGCCGATGCCGCGCTGAAGCACATCCATGTTGAAATGGGGGCTGCGCGGGTTGGTGGACAGATGATCGGGGGGCGTGTCGCTCATGGTCAGATATTTCCTGCAAGGTTGCGCCCGCGCCTAGCCGTTTGCCCGTCCTGCTGCAACCCGCCTCCGGTCGGTGGCGGGTTGCTGGCTGGTCATGCGATCAGCGACAGATGCGCACGCGCACGTCACGGTCGCGATAATGGTCATAGCGCCATTCGGTCCAGCAGCGCTGGCGATAGCTGCGATAACGCCAGTCGCGCCGGTCGCCGCGCCAATGGCGGCGATTGTCCCAGCGCCTGTTGTCCCAGCGGCCATTATTCCAGTGATGGCCACGGTCGCCGCGCCAGCCATCGCGATAGCCGCCATAATATTGCGCCTGTGCCGGGGCTGCCATGCTGAGGCCCGCAATAGTCAGGCTGAGTGCCGCGGCACCTTTCCAGATGATGTTCATGTCGCTCTCTCCTCACATGCCCCGCCGCTCCAGAGGCGGGACCATGAGCGGGACAATGGCCCAAGCCGACTGAACCGTCCGCGAACACGCCATTTAGCGGCGGTTCAGCCAGTCAGCGCCCCTGGAGAGCGGCCTCCGCTTCTTGCATATAGTCGCGAGTGATCGGCAAAGTGCGGCGGTTGCGGGCATATTGGACCTGGTAATTGACCATGCCGCCATGCTCGAACACCGTCGCCGCGCCCGCCAGATAGAAGGTCCAGAGGCGAAAGAAGCGCTCGTCATAAAGGGCGATGATGTCGGCGCGGTGGGCCATTGCCCGCTTGTACCAGTGACGGATGGTCAGGCCATAATGGAGGCGCAGTACCTCCACATCGGTCACCATCAGCCGCGTCCCCTCACTGCCCGCCACCATTTCCGACAGGGCCGGGATATAGCCGCCGGGGAAGATATATTTCCGGGTGAAGGCGTCGGTGATGCCCGGCCCACCCATACGGCCGATCGTGTGGACCAGCATCACCCCATCGGGCGTTAGCAGGTCATGGCATGTGTTGAAGAAGGTGCGGTAATGGGCGGTGCCAACATGCTCAAACATGCCGACCGATACGATGCGGTCGAACGGTCCCTTCATGTCGCGATAGTCGATCAACTCGAAACGGACATGGTCTGCCACGCCCGCGTCGGCGGCGCGCTGGCGGGCGATCTTGAGCTGTTCTTCTGACAAAGTGATGCCGGTCACATCGACGCCGCAGGTGCGGTGGAGATAGAGCGCCATGCCGCCCCAGCCGCAGCCGATATCCAGCACCTTCATGCCCGGCTTCAGCAACAGCTTGGCGGCGATGTGGGCCTTCTTGTCCTCCTGCGCCTGATCCAGGCTGATGCCCGCGTCATTGTCGGCGTCGGGCCAGTAGGCGCAGCTATATTGGCGGTCGCGGTCGAGGAAGAGGGCGTAGAGCGCAGCAGACAGGTCGTAATGATGGGCGACATTGGCCCTGGCCCGCGCCTTGTGATTGGCGCGCCACAATTTTTGCCGTGCGCTACCAAACCCACGGGACAGCGCGCTTTTCGCGTCGATCGATCGGCCGCTTTCCCACGGATTATTGGCGCGGATCATGGAGAGAAATTCCATGATGCCGCCACCCTCTATCGTCACGCGCCCGTCAATATAGGCTTCGGCCATGCCCAACCGCGGATCGCGCACAATGTCGAAGGCGACCCGCTTGTCCTGCAACCGCAGCGCCAGATCGGGAAAGGCGGGGTCGGACTTGCCGACCGTAAAATGGGTGCCGTCAGGGGTGAAGATCGTCAACTGGCCGTGGGTGACCAGTCGCCGCAATATCCGCTCGAACAGTGTCATGGCAATAATCTGTCACCCCCGAAGGCGCAGGTCAAATCCCGGCATACCAGTCATAGCCGGCATAATCCTCCCAGTAACCGCCCTTCCCCTTGCCGATGCCGTCGAGCGATGCGACCGCTTCGATGCCCATCAGATATTTGGCCTGTTTATAGCCCAATTGCCGTTCGACCCGCAGCCGCAGCGGCGCGCCATTGGCGACGGTCAAGGGGCGATCATTAAGCGCATAGGCCAAGATCGTCTGGGGATGGAAGGCGTCGAACAGGTCGATACTCTCATAATAGGACCGTCCCCCGCCCATATCGTCGGCGCAGCGAAAGACGAGATAGCGGGCGCTGTCGCGCAATCCGGCGGCTTCCAGGATGGTTTTCAGCGGAACGCCGCGCCATTTGCCGATCGCGCTCCAGCCTTCGACACAATCATGGCGGGTGATCTGGGTGCGGTGGGGCATCGCCTGCAATTGCGCCAGAGAAAGGGACAGCGGGCGTGTCACCAGCCCCGTCACCGGCAGCCGCCAGTCGGCAAAGCCACCGCGCCACAGCGCCTTATAGGCCGGCGTATTGGGGTTGGCGGTGCCATTGGCGCGGAAGATTGGCGATATCTGGTCGGGGCGAAACTCCTGCGCCAGCGCGTCGCGCGCCATCAGGCTGCGTTGCGCCCAGCGGTGGAAATTTTCAGCCGAAAAGAGGGCTTCGCGCACGCTTTCATTCCGCCCCAGCCTGTCGCACCCCGCCAGCGTGGCGGTGGCTCCCAGCAGCAGGGTGCGGCGGGTGAGAATCATGGCCGCTCCTCCGGCAAGCGATAGCGGCCTGTGATCATTGATCGCACTTCGTTCACAGGCCCGGCCAGCAGCACCATCAAGATATGGACAAGGAAGAAGGCGACCAGCGCGAAGGCGGCGATGAAGTGGAGCGAGCGCGCCGATTGCCGCCCGCCGAAAGGATCGACCAGCCAGGGCCAGGCCGCGTTCATCCCCGGCGCCATGGTCAGCCCGGTCAGGATGATGAGCGGCAACAGGATGAAGATGACGCCGATATAGCTGGCCTTTTGCAGCACATTATAGCGCAGCGCCGCGTCGCCCGTGGGAAAGCGCAGCCGGGCATGATCCTTGATATCCTGCCAGATATGGCGCGGGGCAAGATCATCGCTACGGAAGGCGAGGTCGCGGACGATGTGCCGATTGGCGAGGCTCCAGAGCATGTAGAAAAGCAGCGCGAAGGCGAAGATCGGCGCGGCCGCCAGATGCCAGTGGCGCGACATGGCCAAGCTGTAGAGCGCAGGCAGGGTCAGCCAACCGGGAAAGCGATCAATCTCCAGCCAGGCCGCATCCAGATTCGCGCCATAATGCCCCCAATAGAGGCGGGGATGGGCGTTGAAGATGCCAAGCCCGCTGGTGAACAGCACATAGAGCAATGCCGCATTCAGCCAGTGCCATAGGCGCGTCGACAGGCGGTGCCGCCTGACCGTGCCGGTCTCATTTGGGGTCTGACTGTTCATGGTCGCTATCCTAACTGATCACGCCGCCCAGTCCACGAATGTTCGCCATGATGCACGCACAGCCATCCCATGGCATTGTTACACTTTTGCAACAGAAGGTTGAAATCATTTGAAATAAAGGTCTGACCCCTTTGCAAACCAAAAGGGCGAACCTAGATGGCGGTTGCGCGATACCGATGCCTATCGCGTCCATATAATCTCCAGACAAGGAGGAGATATGGGCAGGAGGAGTTGTGTTATTTCAGCCATGATTTCTTGGCACGGAACCTGAACGCCGGATGAATTTCTCTATTCGGCTATGAATATAAATATCGAGGACTTTATGAAAACTGTGATTTTCGCAGCGATTGCTGCTGCCTGCGTTTCGGCCCCTGCTTTCGCTCAGGATGCTGCGCCTTTCACCGGGCCGCGCGCTGGCGTAACGCTGGGCTATGACAATGCCGGCGACGAGGACGGCTTTGCCTATGGCGTGACCGCCGGTTATGACCTGGCGCTTGCCCCCCGCATCACCGGCGGCGTCGAAGTCAGCCTGGGCGACACCACTGTCGGCGATTCCGGCGTGGAACTCAGCCGTGATCTCGCCGCGTCGCTGCGCGTCGGCTTCGTCGCCACCCCGCGCGTCCTGGCGTTCGGCAAGGTCGGTTATGCCACCACCCGTTTTGAAGTCGCTGGCGACGGCATCGGTTTTGAGGGCGTCCGTTTCGGCGGCGGTCTGGAATTCGCGGCGACCCCCAACACCTATATCTCGGCTGAATATCAGCGCACCGAATATGAGCAGAATATCGGTGGCCGTGACACCGCGATGGTCGGCGTCGGTTTCCGCTTCTGATCCTTTTCAGGACCAGTTTGGAATAAGGAAAGGGCGGTCCGGCAACGGGTCGCCCTTTTTCTATGCAGGCAGGGATTGCAGGTCAGGCGCAACCCAATTGCGGCGCGCCGCGACGGACATCAGGGTGTCCTGCGACCAGTAAGTGAACAGCCAGTCCTTGTCCCCCAATGGCGATGCCATCAGCGTGGCGAAGGCCGATGCAGGCGTCACGTCCGGCGGCAGACCAGCCAGCAGCGCGCGGGTCATATACAACGACGCCTGGGTGATGGTTTCATGATAGCCGCCCGTGTCGCTGTTCACCCCGCCAACACTCTCATTATAGCGGCGGATCATGGCGGGCATGTCGCGTTCGGCTATGATTTCGGGACGTTGGAGAATCAGCCACAGCGCGGTCGCAAAGTGCGCGCCATGGGTCCATTGCGCCTTGGGCAGGGTGCAGGCGCAAAAGCCGGTGGCCAGCCGCTCAATCTCGTCATCGGTCATCATCATTCCCCCACATAAAAAGCCCCGCCGTGACGGGCGGGGCTTATGGCATCCTGTCTCCATCAGGAGAGGATCAGCCCAGCGCCGCCTGCTTTTCCTCCGCCAGCCGGTCGAGTTCGGCGCGGCTTTTCTTTTCACTCGCCGATTTCAATTGCCCGCAGGCCGCCATGATGTCGCGCCCGCGCGGGGTGCGGACGGGGGCGGAAATGCCACCTTCGAATACGATCGAACTGAACGATCGAATCCGCTCAGGCGTCGAACATTCATAGTCGGTGCCGGGCCAGGGGTTGAACGGGATCAGATTGACCTTGGCCGGCAGCTTATATTTGCGGATCAGGCGGACCAGTTCGCGCGCATCATCGTCGCTGTCATTCTTGTCCTTGATCATCACATATTCAAAGGTGATGCGGCGCGCATTGCTGGCCTTGGGATAGTCGGCGCAGGCCTGGAGCAACTCCTCTATCCCATATTTCTTGTTGATCGGCACCAGCTCGTCGCGCACTTCCTTGGTCACGGCATGGAGCGAAACGGCCAGGTTCACGCCGATTTCCTCGCTGGCGCGGGCCATCATCGGGATGACCCCGCTGGTCGACAGTGTGATGCGGCGGCGCGAGAGGGCCAGGCCATCGCCATCCATCACGACTTTCAGCGCATCGCGGACATGCTCGAAATTATAGAGCGGTTCGCCCATGCCCATCATCACGATGTTGGTCAGCATCCGCCCGTCGGGCGAATATTGCGGCGCGTCCTCATCCTCATCGTCCGGGATGGCGGCAGCGCTGCCCATATTGCCTTTGGGCCATTCGCCCAGCGCATCGCGCGCCAGCATCACCTGACCCACGATTTCGCCGGGCGTTAGATTGCGGACCAGGCGCATCGTGCCAGTGTGGCAGAAGCGGCAATTGAGCGTGCAACCGACCTGACTCGACACGCAGAGCGTGCCGCGATCCGCATCGGGAATGAACACCATTTCATAATCCTGCCCGTCGTCCGACCGGAGCAGCCATTTGCGGGTACCATCGGTGGACACCTGCGCCTCGACCACCTGCGGGCGACCGACAACGAAGCGCTCCGCCATCCAGCCGCGCATCGGCTTGGCCAGGTCAGTCATCGCCTCGAAATCGGTTTCGCCGCGATGATAGAGCCAGTGGAATAGTTGCTTGGAGCGCAGCTTGGCCGCTTTCATGTCCAGCCCGGCTTCCTCCAGCACGGACTTGATCTGCGGGCGCGACAGGCCGAGCAGGTCGGTGCGGCCATCGGTGCGCGGGGTCACGGCGCGCGGCACGGGCACAGGATCGATAAGGCCGGGAATCGGCATGATGGGGTTGGCGGCTGATTGCATGACCGCGCCCATAGTCGATTTTCGCGGATTATTAAAGCGCTGCCGCTTCACCGCAATCGCGCGCACCTCAGCGCCGCTGCGTCGATCGCCGTCGCTGCGCCGCGCAGGGCGTAGCTGTCGGCAAAGGCGCGGCCCTGCGCGTCGCTGGTCTGGACGCTCATGCTGCTGGCTGATCGCATGGCGGCGATGATCGCCGCGTCACCGCGAGGGTCGGCGGCCCAGGCGTCGCTCCGCCCCGCAACCAGGGTGAAGCGGCGTTCGCCGACGCTGAGCGTCACTAATGCCTTGTCTGCGCGGCTGCGGCTCAAGCGGAAATGGACCTGGCCCCGCACCTTCTGCCGCGGCCAGGTGCCGACCGAAGCGAAGCCAGGGCTGGCCCGGCCATCCCGTTTGGCTGGCCGAGCGATAGCATAGCAGCGCGGCCCATTCTGGCCATCTCCGGGATCGCGGAACGCCCCCCAGCGGTCGAACATGCCCAGCGAATCCCGCGCAATGGCAGGGGTTCCGGCCAGCAACAGGATCATCAATAGGGCAGCGATGCGGCTCATGCGCCATGGCAGAGCGCACCCTGTCCCGTTTTGCAAGCGTCCTGCTGTGGGAAAGCGTGAGCGAGTGCTTGCCCATGCCGCAACAGCGGTTATGAAGAACCATCCATCATAGTCACCCGGATTCGAGTGCATCCGGGCCACTTGCAGAAAAGAAACGGACAGAACAGGGACATGAAGGCCACCATCGAACGCGCGACGCTGTTGAAGAGCCTGAGCCACGTCCAGTCGGTGGTCGAGCGGCGCAATACGATTCCGATCCTGTCCAATGTGCTGATCGAGGCGTCGGCCGATGGCGCGATCAAGCTGATGGCGACCGATCTGGACCTTCAGGTCGTCGAAAGCATTTCCGCGCAGGTGGAGCAGGCTGGCGCGACCACCATTTCGGCCCACACCCTGTTCGACATCGCGCGCAAGCTGCCCGAAGGCAGCCAGGTGTCGCTGGCTGCGGCCGATGGCAAGATGCTGATCCAGGCCGGGCGGGCGCGCTTCAACCTGTCCACCCTGCCCCGTGACGATTTCCCGGTCATCGCCGAGGGCGACCTGCCGACCAGTTTCGAACTGCCCGCCGAGACATTGAAGCAGATCATCGACAAGACGCGCTTTGCGATCTCGACCGAAGAGACGCGCTATTATCTGAACGGCATTTATTTCCATGTGTCGGATGACGGCCAGCCGGTGCTGAAAGCCGCCGCGACCGACGGCCATCGCCTCGCCCGCGTCACTGTGCCCCGCCCCGATGGCGCGGACGGGATGCCCGGCATCATCATCCCGCGCAAATGTATCAGCGAATTGCGCAAATTGCTCGACGAGGTTGAGGGGTCGGTGCAGATTTCGCTGTCCGCCAGCAAGATCCGCTTTGGCCTGGGCAGCGCGATCCTGACCAGCAAGCTGATCGACGGCACGTTCCCCGATTATAGCCGCGTCATCCCGACCGCGAACGACAAGCTGCTCAAGATCGACCCACGGAGTTTCGAGGAAGGGGTGGATCGCGTCGCAACCATCGCGACCGAAAAGACCCGCGCGGTCAAAATGAGCCTGGACCGCGACAAGATCACCCTGTCGGTGACCAGCCCCGAAAATGGCACGGCGGCCGAAGAAGTGTCGGGCGTTTTTCAGGGCGAGGGTTTCGACATCGGTTTCAACGCTCGCTATCTGCTCGACATATTGGGCCAGATCGACAGTGAAACGGTAGAACTGCATCTGGCCGATGCCGCTGCACCGACGTTGATTCGCGAAAATGACCGCAGCCCGGCGCTCTATGTATTGATGCCGATGCGAGTTTAGATCGCGGTCGGTAATTTTCGGTACTTATTGTTCCGTTAATTACACAACAGTTTGGTCGTGTTGAGTAATCCTCCGTAAACGAACGGACGTTAAACAAAGCGCATGTCTCCATCGCGCGCGTCCCTTACCGATAGCCCCTCCCGTTCCATGTCGCTCATCGTGGCGCTGGGACTGGCGGAAAGCGGGACCGAGGTTGCCGCGTCCTGGATTTCGGGCGCTTTTGTTCAGATCGCGCGACTGTGGCCGCTGATTTTGCTGGCCAAACTGTGTGTCATCGCCCTGTTGGGCATCCCTTTCTATCGCCCCGGTGACAGTGAGCAGGCGGCGATCATGACCGCGATGCTGCTGGTGGATGGCGCATTGATGGTGGTGCCGCGCTGGTCGCTGTTTCAAGAGCGGATGCCGCATATCCAGAACTGGCTGATGCTGCCAATGCTGTTCCTGTCCGGCCTGACTTTCAGCCTGTGGCTGGGGCATGAGCCAAAGGCTGCGTCCGACTCGATGTTCCTGGCCGCAGTGCCGGAACTGGCGGTCGCGCTGCTGGCGGTGTGCATCTTTGGCGACAGGCGCTTGCTGGGGATCAGCTATTTTCTGGGCGCGCTGCTGGTGTCTGTCACGGAAAAGGCAGGTCTGGCGCAGGTTGGTCTGCTGGTCAGCTGCATTATCGTCATGGCGGTCGCGACGCTGCGGCAGGCAACGGCGGACCGGGAACGCGCGATCGAGCGCCACCGGCAGGATTTGCGCGCGCAACGGTCCGACCGGCTGTTGCAGGAACATGAGCGAACCGGGCGCGGCTGGTTCTGGGAAACCGACCGGCAGGGATGCCTGACCTATATTTCCGATACGCTGGCCCATACGCTCGATGCGCCCAAGGACGGGCTGATCGGCCGCCCGATCACCGAAATCATCCGGCCCGGCGACAAGCAGCAGGGTGATGGCGAACGCACGCTGGGCTTTCACCTGTCGGCGCGCACCGGCTTTTCCGACATATCCGTCCGCGCCGCCATGGCGAAGGAGGAGCGCTGGTGGTCGATTTCCGGCCAGCCGGTGTTCAACGAATATGGCCAGTTTCACGGCTTTCGCGGATCAGGCACGGACCTGACCGAAATGCGCCGCAGCCAGGCAGAGGTCACACGGCTGGCGCAGTTCGATTCGCTCACGGGCTTGGCCAACCGTATCCAGATGCTCCGCTCTCTGGAGCAGGCCGTCGCCGACCGGCATGGCAAGGCGGGCGATTGCGCGCTGATGATGCTGGACCTTGACCGGTTCAAAAGCGTCAACGACACGCTGGGCCATCCCGCAGGTGATGCGCTGTTGCGGCAGGTCAGCCAGCGATTGCA
Organism: Sphingobium sp.; assembly: GCA_023266575.1. Taxonomy (GTDB): domain Bacteria; phylum Pseudomonadota; class Alphaproteobacteria; order Sphingomonadales; family Sphingomonadaceae; genus Sphingobium. Next base: position 5,278 of record JAHFPV010000013.1, on the reverse strand, counting down.
GCGGGTGGTCGGCGACCGGGGTCTAGTCGGGCGGCAGGGCGGCGACGAATTCAAGATTTTGCTGCCGGGGCGTCAGGACCAGACAATGCTGGCGCAGCTGGCGCAGAACATTATCGCCACCGTGTCCCAACCCTATTCGATTGAGGGAACGGCCGTCGTCATCGGCGTGTCGATCGGCATCTCCTCCTGCCCGCAGGATGGCGTGACCGCCGACGCGCTGATCCGCAACGCCGATCTGGCGCTCTACGCGGCCAAGGGCAATGGCCGGGGCGTCCATCGTTTCTATTCGTCGGACATGCACGCCGATGCGGAAGATCGCCGCGCGCTCGAGGAGGATTTGCGCCATGCGCTAGCCGCCGATGGTTTGCACCTGGTCTATCAGCCGGTGGTGTCGTCCAAGACGGAGCGGATTACCGGCTATGAAGCGCTGCTGCGCTGGAACCATCCGGTGCGTGGAGCGATCTCCCCTGCCCTGTTCATCCCGATCGCCGAGGATACCGGGCTGATCGCACAGATTGGCGAATGGGTACTGCGCACCGCCTGCCGCGATGCCGTCCAGTGGCAGGAGGATATCCGCGTCGCGGTCAATGTGTCACCGACCCAATTTGCCAATCCGGGTTTCCCGTCCACGGTGATGAACGCGCTGGCCAATGCGCAGCTTGCGCCCGAACGGCTGGAACTGGAAATCACCGAGAGCGTGTTCCTGAACGATGATGACGGCACCGACGCGATGTTCGCACGGCTCAAAGCGCTGGGCGTGCGGCTGGCGCTCGATGATTTCGGCACTGGTTATTCCTCGCTCGGCTATCTGAAAAAAGCGCCGTTCGACAAGATCAAGATCGACCAGAGCTTCGTACGCGGCGCCGCGACCAAGGGCAGCCGCAACAGCGCGATCATCAAGGCGATCGTCAGCCTGGCCGAGGCGCTGGGCATGGATACGACGGCCGAAGGCGCGGAGACGCAGGACGAACTGGCGCTGATCCGGCAATTGGGATGCAGTCATATCCAGGGCTATATCTATGGCCGCCCGATGCCCGCCGCCGACGTGCTGGCCGGCCAGCGTGCCACTGGTTCCGCCGCATCGGCTGACGGCTTCCAGTCCAGCCGCCCGGAACGCAAGACGATGCTGCGCACCATTGGCGTGCATCATGATGGCCATGTCTATACTGGCCGGGTCCGCAACATATCCGCCACCGGTGCGCTGATCGAGGGATTGTGGAACGTGCCGCTCGGCACATTGTTCGCGATCGAGCTGGGCGAAGGCCAGTTCATCAACGCCACCGCCCGCTGGTCCAAAGACGACCGTATGGGCGTGGAATTTGCCGGAACCGTGGACATCGCTGCGCTGCGTAATGCACCGAGGGCGCTGGCGTCATGACGGGTCGCCGGGATTACCGTTCCCAGCAATAAAATATCACGAAATCGTCCCGGAACTGCTCGTCTGCGCGGTGATTATGATCGGCACATACCCTTGATGGAGACAGCCGATGCAGGATAGAAATGATCGTGATGTGAAGGGACGCGGGCGTCGCAACGGGTTGGCCGTCATCGGCGTGGCGCTGGTTCTGGGCATCGCGACGCTGAGCGCCTATATGTTGTCGGGCAATGACGCCACGGTGAAGCCTGCCACAGGCACAGCACAGGCCATGGCGCTGGCCAGTTCCAATGCATCGACCCCTGATTGATCGGCACACATGAAAAAGGGGGCAGAAGCGATTGCCCCTGCCCCCTAATTCGTTAGTCGCACTATGATCAGGCGGCGATCGCCACCGGTTCCGCTTCCGCCTCGATGAGGCCGCGTGCCACGCTCTTGATCAGCTTCACAAAGCGGGTCGCTTCGCGCACTATCATCGCCTTGTTGAAGCAGGCAGCTGCCCCCCGGTCCATCGCTTCGGCGACGATCGGCGCGCCGTCACGCATCAGGCTGGATAACATGATCACCGGGCATGGTTCCATGTCCATAATCTCGTCCAATATCGTCATGCCGTCCTTACCAGGCATGGCGATGTCGAGCGTCACCACGTCGGGCTTTTCCGCCCGGATCATCTCGATCGCTTCCACCCCGTCGCGGGCGATGCCCACCACTTCGACCCGGCGGTCGCGTTCGAGCAGGGTTTCGATCATCGCACGGATGGTGAGCGAATCGTCGACCACCACAATTCTGATAGGCTTCATCTGCCGTCTCCCCGAACCGTTTATGCACATCATAACGACCGGGGGAGACCATGCTTTAGGCGTGGCTAACAGCAATTTAACTACGCGGGCGATTATTGGCGGCAAAATTGGGGAAGAAGAGCTTGCGGAAGCTGATCGTTACTGCGCGACCCAGCGGATCGAGATAATCCTGCTGGTAACGCAGCGGCGTCATGCCGGTTGCGTCAGTCACATCACGGCGCTGGTTGAAGATATTGTCGATGCCGATCGACAGCCGCGCGCCGCGCAGGAACGGAACGGATTTCACCAGTTGCGGCATCTGCCCCAGATTGGCGAAGATGCGCAGATTGACCGTTGCCAGACTGCCGAAGTCGAGCCGGGACGCCCCGCCAAGCGCGCCATCGACATGGGTGCCGCTTTCCCAGTCGACGCCCAGCCGCGCGCCGATGCCGTTATTCATGTAACCGATCCGCCCCTCCAGCTCATGACGCGGCTGGCCGCCTGACGATCCGGTCGCGTCGCCATCCAGCAGGTTGAGCTGTGGCACGCCCGGCGCGATCGTGATGCTCTCGGTCAGGTGCCAGGTGTGATAGAGGCTGAAGCTCAGCCGCCCGCCACCGCCGCCCGGTCCACGCGGGCCGCCAAAGCCGCCGCCGCCGGGGCCACGCGGTCGATCGCCGCCAGCGCCCATGCCACCCTCGCCACGCGGCCGGTCACCGCCTTCGCCGGGCGCGCGGGCGCCTTCGGGCCGGGGCTGGCGGTTGCCGAACAGAGCCTGCAATTCGGGCGGCCGATCCTCCGGCTTGCCGCCCGCCGCGCGCCAGGCCTCCATGACTTTCTGGATGTGCGATTTAAGCGGGATCGACAGGTCGAAGCCCCAGCGCAGCTGTTCGCTTTGCGAGCGGAGGAAATTGGTCGGGCGCGTGTCGATCTGGAGCAGATTGCCGTCCGCATCGCGCAGGAAGCGCTGGGGGAAAGCCGCCTCGATCGCCGGGGTGGGTGACGGGAAGGCCGCGATCGGGTTGCTGGTACGGCTGTTCAGATAGGTGGCGGTCAGCGTCAGATTGGGCTTGTCGAACGGCTTGATCGTCGCGCCGAGGCGGAACTGGTCGCGCACGCTTTCGCGCAGGGTCGCATTGCCGCCGGACAGCTGAGTGACGAACACGCTCTGCCCGGTCGCATAGTCGAATATGGTGACATTGGGGGTGGCGATCAGCGGATCGGTGATCTGCGTGCCGGTCGGCGCCGCGCGATCCTGATTGGCGGACATCAAAAGCTGGACCACCTTGATCGGCTGCCAGCGCAGACCATAGCCGAGCGTCGAGAGGGTGCCGAAGTCGGAAAGCTGCTGCGCGGCGAGGTTCAGGTTCACGCCGATGTCGCCGACCGCGCCCAGCACGTCGCGCGACCGGCTGGTGAGCGGCAGGTCGAGGCTTACCTGACCACTGGCAATCTCCCGGCTATAGTCGGACCGGCTTTCGATCCCGGCGCGGGTGGAGCGGCTTTCAAAGCCGTTGGCCGACGCGCCGATGCGCACGGAGGTCATCGCCTGCCCGGCGGGCAGGTCGAACAGTGCGCCGCTGACCAGCAGGTCGCCCTGCACCGCCTGCGACTTGGCGCGCGCACGATCGGTCAGGCGGGTGGCGAGCAGGTCGGGAGCGAAGCTGGCATAGGGATTGACGCTGGCGTCACCGGCATCGAGAGCCGCCTGGATCGCGCCGGTCGCCACGCCCCGGTCGGTGCGGGTGCGGGTGATCGACAGGTCGCCATTGCCGGTGAAGGACCATTGCCAGCTGCCCCCCAGCCGCCCGTTCAGCGTCACGCCGATATGCGCCGTCGTACCGCGCACCTGCTGCCCCAGCGCGCCGGGCTGGACCAGATAGCGGGACAGGGCAACGTCATTGGCGAAGGGGGAGAAGGGGCTGGCCGCTGGCAGTGTCAGTGCTGCTTGGGAGAGGCCTTGCAGCGAATCGCTGTCGGACAGTTCCAGCCGCCCGTTGATCGTCGCCGACACGCCGCCCAGGGCGCGGGCGAGGGTGGCGTTGGCGCTGAAATTTTCGGTTGCGGGGCTGAGCGTGCGATAGGGGGTGAGGTCGATGGCTTCGCTTGTCGTTGCGCCGGGGACGAAGCTGGCGAGGGTCGGCAGGGCCGTCGCGGCGCTGGTGGGGATGCCGGTCTGGGTCACAGTCGCGCCTGCCAGCGCGGAGAGCGCCGGGTCGATTTCCGCGCCGCGCGTGGTGGCGGTGACGCGGGAGGTGCCGGTGTTGACGATGTCGCGCTCGCTCTCCAGCAATTGCGCGGCGCGGCTATATTTGACGTTCAGGGTGAAGCGATTGTCGCCCTGGATGCGCAGGAAACCGCCCTCCGCCTGGCCATTGTCGCGGCCGCCGTCGGTGGTGGTGCCGCCGCGCAGGTCGATGCTTTCGGCGCGGAAACGCTGGCGCAGGACGATGTTGACGACCTTTTGCGTGGGCGCATAGCCATAGGAGAGCGCGACCTGTTCGGGCAATATATCGACCCGCGCGACGGCTTCGGACGGGAGGTCGGAAATTTCCGAGAAGCTGGAAATCCGCTTGCCATTGAGTAGGACGACGGGCGATCCGTTGGTCTGGGGCGACAATTCGGTGAGCAGTTCGGAGATGGAGGTGACGCCGAGCGCGCGCACATCCGCGCCGCTTAGCTGCTGTTCCGGCTCGATGTTGCCCAGCACCGCGCCGCGCTGCGGCTGGCCGGTGACGATTATTTCCTCGCCATCGTCCATTTGCGGGGCAGCCTGTGGCGCAACTTGCGCCATCAATGCGCCGGGCGCGGCCCCCAGCATCAACGAAAACAGAACGAACGAAGTGGATCGGCGCACGCATTTACCCCCGGACAAAATTCTTGCCTCTCCCTCTAGCGGGCAGTTGTCGCAAAATATTGGCAAGGGCCAGCGGGAATTGTCGCAAGATGTAATGGGGGCGCGGAACTTCGCTAACTTCGCCCATGTCGCGCATGGAAATTTCATGCCCAAGTTGAACAGTGCCAGCGGAACACGCAGAGAACGTGAGCTGGTAAGTATCTGATATCGCTGGGCGTGGATTTGGTGGCAAAACCGGGTGTGCTAACAACATTTTGCCTGTGACTG
>JAHFPV010000026.1 GCA_023266575.1 Sphingobium sp. | reverse complement strand
CGCGAACCTGAGCCTCTGCAAGCTCAACCAAACCCAAAAATGTAGTGGTAACACTCGCGCCGGTGCGTGCATGTCATTGAACAAAAATGCCTTTTCCAAAAGCACTGTTCAAGTTGGGTCATGCAAAGTCGGCGGGCGATCAACGCAGGGGTGCGCTGTCGGGGCCGGGAAAGCAGACGGTGGGAAGGAGCCGGGGCGCAGGTTAGCAGCAACCGGCGCAGTAGGACAGATGCGGGCTTCAGGCGCGGGCTTCAGGCGGCGGCGATATGCTGGCGGAACCAATCGGCCAGGTCGGTTTCGGTGCAATTGCCGGCGGCGAGTTCAAGGAAGGCGACGACCAGTTCGGCGTCGGTCGCGGTCAGTCGATAGCCGTTGAGCAGCAGGAAGGTTTCGCTGACCACCGCCGCGATCCGCTTGTTGCCGTCGATGAAGGCATGGTTGCGCGCCAAGCCATAGGCATAGGCCGCCGCCAGCGCCGCCGCGTTAGGATCGCCATAGAGCGCCTGATGGTGCGGGCGCGCCATGGCGCTTTCAAACAGGCCGCGATCCCGCAGCCCGTCGCCCCCGCCGCCATGTTCGGCAATCTGTTCGGCATGGGCTGCCTCCGCCACGGCAGGCGTCACCCAGACCCAGTCCCGGCCCGCCATTATTTGGCGAGTTCACGCAGCGCCCGCTTGCGCCGCGCCATGACATCGCGCGCCGCCGCCATCTGCGCATCAAAATCCGGTTCGGCGGCAGACAGTTCGATTCCGCGCGGGGTCAAGACAACCGAGAGGCTGTCTCCGGCACTGGCGTGCAGATGGGCCAGCAACTCCTTGGGCAGGATGACCCCGGCGCTGTTACCGATCTTGGTGATTTTGAGGGGGGTGTTCATACGGGGGTTATAACATGGATGGATGTCGTGGCGCAATGATGCTGTCATGGAGGGGGCATGTGCCGGTGCTGACAGCGCGGCGTGTCAAAAATAGCGCAATTTTGTATGAATTTTGTCCATCGCTCAAATCAATATCTCGCTCCCCGATGGCCTTAAAAGCTGGATCGAGGCCCGCGTCGCCGAAGGCCGCTACAGCAGCAGCAGCGATTATGTCCGCGATCTGGTTCGGCGAGAGCAGGAGGCAGAGGAAAAACAGCACCTTCTGCGCGCCGCGATCGAAGAAGGGCGGGCGTCCGGCATCAGCGACAGGACGATTGAGGATATTATCGCTGATTGGAGGAAACGGGACGGCTTAGCCTGATGCACATCCGTGTCAGTCGGGCAACGAACACCGATCTGGACTGCTATCGTAGTAAGTTAGCTATGATTCAAAGTTACTCGACCATCCTCTGTCCGTTTTAATTTTGACCTGATCGCCATCCTATATTTCGGTGTAACAAATTTCCAAAGATTTTGCTTTGGCGCTCGTCGAATTATTGGGTGCTTAGCGCTCGCAAAACCAGAAAGTATTTGAGACACATTCAAAGCTGCCCCGCCAACCTCAAAATGATCTCGAACAATTGATTCGATATCACTGGTCTTAAAATCTTCCATCGAACAAATACCTAAAGAATAGAGAACTTGATTCTTTCGCCCCACTTTTGTATCAATTGCATTCATCACACCCTCAATAACGCCTACATCTGATGATAGGGTATCTGCAACCCAAGTTTCTACAGATTCATCGAATATTGTGGGTGATATTACATCATTATTTCTTATAGAATTCTGAGAAATTATTAGACAAAGCTCATGCAAATGTTGAGCAATTCTATCAGTGTAAAAATTTATGTCTGTATATAATTTTTCGATATCGATATCTTCGGAAAAGCTAAGGCCTAACTCATCAACGAATCCACGTTGAATTAAATCTTTTGCTTCCTCCTCTGACATACGAGCAACCTCAGGTATTTCAGTTAACCTGTTTGACACAGGAGCAGAATTAGAAATATTAACGAGTATTTATTTAAGATTTCCTGGAACTCCGACAATAACTACTTGGACTCCATATTGGCTAAATGATTCATCGTCTGCCGAAACGATCAAACCACCAACTTGCTTTACCATTTCTGCGTTGGAAACTATTGATTCGAAGTTGTCCAGAACAAGAGCAGCCGGGCCATCATTGTTTGCCCTATAGCGAACAGATTCCAGCAAAGCCATAAATGGACTTTTCGCATAAAATGTCTGAGACGAAGAAAGAGAATGATCGACACCAATTCCAGCAGGCTTAAATCCACCGCTGGAATGAGTTTCTTGGGAAACGGTAGTAGGCCTCCCCCATTCTCCCAATTTTTGTTTAAATGCATTTTCAAGGGAACCAGTGGCTGCTGCTTGTCCTAAATTCAAAACATCTACGTGGATGTTATTTTCAGCGAAAACTTTTTTGTATAGCCAAGTTTTACCATTTCCACTTTCGCCATGAATTACGATATATTTGTTGGCGTTAAAAGCATCCACCAATCGCCGTTCCAACTTTGTTCGTTGGACGTACATGCGGTCGTTGACTTGAGGCGCACGAGGAGTGAACACCTTATCGGGAGCAATTTTTGGCATTGTTCAATTCCATTTCCGGCAACGTCCGACAGCATAATCGGATGACTTATTCCGTGGCAAAATACTTGGGCTGCTAGATTGTCTTTGTTTGTCCACCAACGCAATATCTCAGTAGTCAATCCCGCTCCCTGTCCCCAGCGCCCATATACAGCTCGCTGCCGGTTTCCCTGAACACCCGGCTCATTTCCGCCATGCCCTGTTCGGCAAGGGCAGCGTCCAGCGGCGCACCCCCTCCACCAGCATTTAGCTGGTCCCCCTCCCCGTGCCGGGGAGGATTGGCGGCGATGAACGCGTCGGCGTCCTGATTTTGCTTCGCCGCGAAGTCCCGCACCTCTTGCGTAATTTTCATCGAACAGAATTTGGGGCCGCACATGGAGCAGAAATGCGCCGACTTCGCGCCTTCTGCGGGGAGCGTCTGGTCGTGATATTGCTCCGCTGTGTCGGGGTCCAACGACAGGTTGAACTGGTCGCGCCAGCGGAACTCGAAGCGGGCGCGGCTCAGTGCGTCGTCGCGGACCTTGGCGGCGGGGTGGCCCTTGGCCAGATCAGCCGCGTGGGCGGCCAGTTTGTAGGTTACCACGCCGACCTTCACGTCGTCGCGGTCGGGCAGGCCCAGATGCTCCTTGGGCGTGACATAGCAGAGCATCGCCGTGCCATACCAGCCGATCATGGCCGCGCCGATGCCGCTGGTGATATGATCGTATCCCGGCGCGATGTCGGTGGTGAGCGGCCCCAGCGTGTAGAAGGGGGCTTCGCCGCAGGCTTCGAGTTGCTTGTCCATATTCTGCTTGATCTTGTGCATGGGGACATGGCCCGGCCCTTCGATCATCACCTGCACATCCTGCGCCCAGGCGCGCTTGGTGAGTTCGCCCAGCGTGTAGAGTTCGCTGAACTGCGCTTCGTCGTTGGCGTCGGCGATCGATCCGGGGCGCAGGCCGTCGCCCAGGCTGTAGGCGATGTCATAGGCTTTGCAGATTTCGGTGATCTCGTCGAAATGCTGGTAGAGGAAGCTTTCCTTGTGATGGCTGAGGCACCATTTCGCCATGATGGAGCCGCCGCGCGAGACGATGCCGGTGACGCGCTTCGCGGTCATCGGGATATAGGCCAGGCGCACGCCTGCATGGATGGTGAAATAGTCGACGCCCTGTTCGGCCTGCTCGATCAGCGTGTCGCGGAAAATGTCCCAGGTCAGTTCCTCGGCCACGCCGCCGACCTTTTCGAGCGCTTGATAGATGGGGACGGTGCCGATCGGCACGGGCGAGTTGCGCAAGATCCATTCGCGCGTGTCGTGGATGTTGCGACCGGTGGACAGGTCCATCACCGTGTCCGCGCCCCAACGGATCGACCAGACCAGCTTGTCGACTTCGGACGCGACGTCGCTGGCGACGGCGGAGTTGCCGATATTGGCGTTGATCTTGACCAGGAAATTGCGACCGATGGCCATCGGTTCGGATTCGGGGTGGTTGATGTTGCTGGGGATGATCGCCCGGCCGCGCGCCACTTCGTCACGGACGAATTCGGGCGTCACATAATCGGGGATTGCCGCGCCCCAATCCTGCCCGTCGCGGATATATTCGGCGAGGCGCGCGCGGCCGAGATTTTCGCGCTCGGCGACATATTCCATTTCCGGGGTGATGATGCCGCGGCGGGCATAGTGCATCTGGCTGACGTTCATGCCGGGCTTCGCGCGCAGCGGGCGGCGGTGATGGCCGGGAAATTGGGCGACGCCGCCCGAACGGTCCGGGCCTTTGAGGCCGTTATCCTCCGGTTTCACCTCGCGCGGCTCATAATCCTCCACATCGCCGCGCGCGATGATCCAGTCGCGGCGCAGCTGGGGCAGGCCCGCCATGATGTCGATCTGCGCGTTCGGATCGGTATAGGGACCGGACGTGTCATAGACCCGCACCGGTGCTTCGCCGCTGCCCGGCTCCAGCGTGATTTCGCGCATTGCGACCTTGAGCGGGCCGACATGGATTTTCTTCGATCCACGGATGGGACCGGTAGTCACGCGCATTTCGGTACGGGCGGGGACGTCTGCCATAAGTCACTCTCCTTGCAGCGAAAGAGAGAGAATGCGGGCGGTATGAGTGCGCGCTTGCCCTCCCTACGCCGGTGTTAGCCGGATCAGGTTCAGCGGGTCGCGGCCACAAAGCCGCCTCTCAACCGTCTGCGGACGGTCCCCCGGGGATGGCGGGGACGGTAAGGACTTTGGCGCGCGGGGTCCAGTGGCTTGTCGCTGCATCGCCGGGGCGGGCCGTGTCCGCGCAGATTCTTTGCCCGCCAAATCATTTGCATATTGCATTGCAACAGGGGGTAGCGTTTGATCCGCGCCATGCTCAAAGCCGCGCTCCACCACCGCACCGCCTATCGCTACAGCCGTCCGATCCGGCTTGGCCCACAGGTTATCCGCCTGCGCCCCGCGCCGCACAGCCGGACCAAGGTGCCCAATTATGCGCTGAAAATCGAACCGGCGGGGCATTTCCTGAACTGGCAGCAGGACCCGCACGGCAACTGGCTGGCGCGGGTCGTCTTTCCCGATCCGGTCGATCATTTCAGTATCGAGGTCGACCTGCTCGCTGATCTGGACATCATCAACCCGTTCGACTTCTTCGTGGAGCCGTACGCGGAAAATTATCCGTTCGCCTATGACGATCAGCTGAAAACCGATCTGGCCGCCTATTTCGATGTCGAGCCGCAAGGGCCGCTGTTCGAGACGATGGTGGATCAATATGCCGGTTACCAGAGCCGCACCGTGGACTTTCTGGTCGAGGTGAACCGCCGCCTGCAACAACAGGTCGGCTATGTCATCCGCATGGAGGCGGGCGTCCAGACGCCGGAAGAGACGCTGGAAATCGGCACCGGATCGTGCCGCGATTCGGCCTGGCTGCTGGTGCAATTGCTGCGGCGGCTGGGCTTTGCCGCGCGGTTCGTGTCGGGATATTCGATCCAGCTGGTCGCGGACGTCGAGCCGATCGAGGGGCCGAAGGGTGTGACGCAGGACGTCGTTGACCTCCACGCCTGGGCGGAAGCCTATGTGCCGGGCGCGGGCTGGGTGGCGCTGGACGCGACCAGCGGCATGTTTGCAGGCGAGGGGCATATTCCGCTCTGCGCGACGCCCCACTACAAATCCGCCGCGCCGATCAGCGGCATGGCCGAACCCGCCGAGGTCGATTTCGATTTCGCGATGACCGTGTCCCGCATCGCCGAAGCGGTGCGGATCACCAAGCCCTTCACCGACAAGCGCTGGGACGCGGTGATGGCGCTGGGGGCGAAGGTCGACGCGGATTTGCAGGCCCAGGATATGCGGCTGACCATCGGAGGCGAGCCGACCTTCGTCGCAGTGGACGGTGGCGACGCGGGCGAATGGAATGGCGATGCGGTCGGCCCGACCAAGGCGGCCTATGCCGATCGGCTGATCCGCAAGCTGCGCGCGTCCTTTGCGCCGGGCGGCCTGCTTCATCATGGGCAGGGCAAATGGTATCCGGGCGAAAGCCTGCCGCGCTGGGCCTATGCGGTCTATTGGCGGACCGACGGCACGCCGATCTGGCACGATGAAAGCCTGATCGCGCCAGATGATGCTCCGACAGGCGCGCGCACCGTGACGCCCGACGATGCCCGCGCGTTTTTGGGCCATATGGCCGCCAATATGGGCTTTTCCGACGAATATACCCATGCGGTGTTTGAAGATCCGGCGGTCTGGTCGATCAAGGAATCGGAACTGCCGATCAACGCCACCACTGACGATCCCAAGATCAGCGACCCCGAAGCGCGCGCGCGGATGGTCAAGACGTTCGAGCGTGGGCTGGACCAGCCAGTCGGCTATGTGCTGCCGGTGCAGCGCTGGCAGTCGCAGGTCACCAAGCCGCGCTGGCAGAGCGAAATCTGGCAATTGCGGCGCGGCAAGCTGTTCGCGGTGCCGGGTGATTCGGCGCTGGGATACCGCCTGCCGCTCGGCTCCCTGCCCTATGTGCCGCCATCGGACTATCCCTACATCCACCCGCGCGACACCAGCGAACCGCGCGAGCCGCTGCCCGATTTTCGCGCGCAGGTGGTGCAGCAGGCCAATGTCGAGGAAGTGCGCGCGCAACAGTCGCAACGGGTCGCGGGGCCAGAGGGCGGCGTCGCCGCGCAGGACCGGGTCGAGCAGGTGATTATCGAAGGAGCCGTCCGCACCGCCGTGACGGTCGAGCCGCGCGGCCATTATCTGTCGGTATTCCTGCCCCCGGTGCAGGCGCTGGAAGATTATCTGGAACTGATCGCGGAGGTTGAGGCCGCGGCTGAGGCGCTGCGGATTCCGGTGCGGATCGAGGGCTATTCGCCCCCGCCCGACCCGCGCATCGCGGTGCTGAAGGCGACGCCCGACCCCGGCGTGATCGAAGTGAACGTCCACCCGGCGTCCAGCTGGGACGAGACAGTCGCGATCACCGAACAGCTGTACGCTTATGCCCGCGAGTGCGATCTGACCGCCGACAAATTCATGGTCGATGGCCGGTCGGTCGGCACCGGCGGGGGCAATCATATTGTGCTGGGCGGGCCGACATTGACGGATTCGCCGTTCATCCGGCGGCCCGACCTGCTCAAAAGCTTCGTCCTCTACTGGCAGCGGCATCCCTCGCTGTCCTACCTGTTTTCGGGTCTGTGCATCGGCCCGACGAGCCAGGCGCCGCGCATCGACGAGGCGCGGCATGATGGCCTCTATGAGCTGGAAATCGCATTGGCGCAGGTGCCCAACCCGTTTGCGAATGAGGGCGCGTCGCCGCCCCCATGGCTGGTCGACCGGCTGTTCCGCAACCTGCTGGTCGACGTGACGGGCAACACCCATCGCACAGAAATCTGCATCGACAAGATGTTTTCGCCCGATGGCCCGACCGGACGGCTGGGGCTGCTGGAGTTTCGCGGCTTTGAAATGCCGCCCGAAGCGCGGATGAGCCTGGCGCAGCAATTGCTGATCCGGGCGCTGGCGGCGTGGTTCTGGCGGCAGCCGCAGCAGGGCAATCTGGTGCGCTGGGGAACGACCCTGCATGATCGCTTCATGCTGCCCCATTTCGTCTGGGCCGATTTCCTGGAAATCCTCTCCGACCTGCGCGGCGCGGGCTATGATTTCGACCCCAACTGGTTCGAGGCGCAGCGCCAGTTCCGCTTCCCCATCCATGGCACGGTCGATGCCGGTGGCGTGGGGCTGGAGATCAGCCATGCGCTCGAACCGTGGAATGTGCTGGGCGAAACCGGGGCGATTGGCGGCACGGTGCGCTACGTCGACAGTTCGACCGAGCGGTTGCAGGTCCGCGCCACCGGCCTGGTCGCCGGGCGGCACATCGTTGCGTGCAACGGGCGGCAGGTGCCGATGACGGCGACGTCGGTGCCGGGCGAGGGCGTGGGCGGCGTGCGCTACAAGGCGTGGGCACCAGCCAACTGTATGCATCCCAACCTGCCCGCCAATGCGCCGCTGACCTTCGATGTGCTGGACAGCTGGAGCGGGCGGTCGCTCGGCGGCTGCGTCTATCATGTCGCGCATCCGGGCGGGCGCAATTACGACACGCTGCCGATCAACGGTTATGAAGCCGAAGCGCGGCGCAAGGCGCGTTTTCAGGACCATGGCCATACCCCCGGACCGGTCGACATGCCCGCCGCCGAACCGGCGGGCGAGTTCCCGATGACGCTGGACCTGCGCTTCAGGCATCCGGGCGCGTAAGGGCGGCCGGGTGGAGACGGACATAAGTCTGAACTGGGCCGACGCCTATCTGGCTGCTGCACCGGCAGGCGATCTGTTTGCCGGTGCAGCGCCCGCCATGCAGGATCGCTGGCGCGCGATGCTGGACCGGCTGTCGGCACAGGCGCAGGGCAATCCGGCGATGCTGGCGGACAATGTCGCGCGGCAGGCGATCGACCTGGGCATGGCGTTCCGCCTGACCGGGGACGAGCAGGAACGATCCTGGCCGCTGGGGCCGATCCCGATGCTGATCGATGCGGGCGAATGGGCGCATATCGAACAGGGTCTGGCCCAGCGCGCCGAATTGCTGGAGCAGGTGATCGGCGATATTTACGGTGCCGGGTCGCTCGTGCGCGATGGCAAGCTGCCCGCCAGCGTCATTACCGGCAGTTCGAATTATTGGCGGGTGATGACCAGCACGCCGCCACCGCGCGGCCACCATCTCCATTTCTACGCCGCCGATATCGGACGCGGCCCGGCGGGCGAATGGCGCGTGCTGGCCGATCGGGTGCGGACCCCGGTGGGCGTGGGCTATGCGCTGGAAAACCGCCTCGCTTTGTCGCGCGCGACCGGCGATCTGCTCGGCGCAATGAACACGCGGCGGCTCGCACCCTTTTTCGACGATCTGCGCCGGGGGCTGGCCGCCGACTGCGAACGATCCGACCCGCGCATCGGCCTGCTGACGCCGGGCCGTTTTAACCAGAGCTATGCCGAACAGGCGCATCTGGCCCGTTATCTGGGCCTGTTGCTGGTCGAGGGCGAAGATCTGATCGTCACCGACGGGCAATTATTCGTCCGCACGATTCAGGGTTTGAAGCGCATCGACGGGCTGTGGCGCTGGATGGACAGCCGCTTCATGGATCCGCTGGCGTTCGACAGCAAGTCGCGCATTGGCGTGCCCGACCTGTTCGATGCCTGCGCGCGCGGCGGGCTGGTCCTGTCCAACTGGCCGGGCGCGGGGGTGATCGAATCGCGCGCCTTTGCTGCCTTCCTCCCGCAACTGAGCAAGGCGCTGCTGGGCGCGGACCTGATCCTGCCCAATATCGCGACCTGGTGGTGCGGACAGAGCGAGGAGCGCGCCTATGTGCGTGAGCGGCTGGACCGGCTGGTGGTTGGGTCCGCCTTCGATCAGGATGTGGCGGGCCTGCCCGACGCGCGCTTCATGCCGGGATCGGCGCTGGACGAGCGGCAACGCGCCACGCTGGCCGAAGCGATGGCGCGGCGGCCGATGGATTATGTCGGGCAGGAGGTGGTGAAACTGTCCACCACCCCGGCGGTGGTCGACGGACGGCTGACCCCCCTGCCCTTCACCCTGCGTGTGTTCGTGGCGCGCGACGCGCAGGGCCAGTGGCGGGTCATGCCCGGTGCCTTTGCGCGGCTGGCGGGCCATGGCGATATTCGCGCCGCGCTGATGGGCAAGGGCGACATGTCCGCCGATATGTGCGTGGTCGATAGTCAGCCGGTGCCGCCAGATACATTATTGGGCGGCGGCGCGCCCGCGATCCGGCGGATCGGCGGGATGCTGCCGGCTAAGGCGGCGGACAATCTCTATTGGCTGGGCCGTTATATCGAGCGGACGGAAATGACGCTGCGGCTGATCCGCGCGATTGTCGGCGGGTCGATCGAGGCGGACCTTGGTCCCTCGGTCGCGTCGCCGACGATGAACCGGCTGGTGGGGCAGTTGGTGCTGTGGGGGGCGATTGCCCGCGACGGCGGTGGTCCGGTCGGCCCGCTCTGCGCCACCGCGCTGGGCGATGCGCGCCAGTCGGGCAGCGTCCGCGCGCTGATGGCCAGCGTCGGCAATATCGGCGAAGGGCTGCGCGACCGGCTGGCGAGCGATTTCTGGCGACTGGTGCGCCTGCCGCTGCCCACATTTGACGGCGCGGTGACCGAAACCCTGCTCGATGCCTCATCCCGCATGATCGAGCGGATTTCGGCGCTGTCGGGGCTGGCGGCGGAGAATATGGGCAGGACGGAAGGCTGGCGCTTCCACGATATGGGCCGACGGATGGAGCGGGCGATCAATGGCTGCCGCCTGCTCGGCCTGTTCGGTGGCGATGGCGCCAGCGCGGATGACCTGACCGTATTGCTGGACCTCAACGACAGCCAGATCAGCTATCGCACCCGTTATCTGACCGGCCCGGCGCTGCCCCCGGTGCGCGATCTGGTCGCGCTGGAGCCGCATAACCCGCGTGCCATCGTCTATCAGGCGCAGCGACTGGCCGATCATATTGCGGCGCTGCCGACCCTGCGCGCCGACGGGATGCCGGAGGAGCCAAAGCGCCTGGCCGATGCGCTGGTCGCTAGGCTCAGCCCGCTGACCGGGGACATGCTGACCATCGCCGACATTAACGACGTCGAAAACCGCCTGCTCGGCCTGTCCGACGCGATCGGCCAGCGCTATTTCCTGCAAGTGCGCAAGGCGGAAAAGGCCGACGGAGCCGACCTTTTGTCATGATCTACCATGTCCGCCACCAGACCATATTGCGCTACGCCGCGCCGATGCGGCTTGCCCGCTTCAACCTGCGCCTGCGCCCCGCGCCCTGGGCCGGGCAATGGACGTCGGACTATGCGCTGGTGGTCGATCCGGTTCCGTCGATCATCGCGTCGCGCCCCGGTGCCTGGCCGGTCCATGTCGCGCGGCTGGTGATCGAAAGCCCGATCCGTCAGCTGACGATCGAGAGCCGATTCCGTATCGGCGTACAGGACAGCGCGCCGCCCGATCCCCAGCCCGATGATCCCACCATCGGCGCGGTGGCCAGGGCGGCGCTGGTCGATCGCGACATGAGCGCGTCCGCCCCCGCCCTCTATCTCTATGCCTCCACCCGCGCGCCGTTGCTGGCGGAGATTGGCGACTGGGTCGGCGACGGGCTGGCCCCGGACCGGCCCGTGGTCGCCGCCGCGCTGGCGCTGGCGCTGCGCATCCGGGCGGAGTTCGCTTATGATCCGGGCGCGACCGACGCCAGCACGCCGGTCGCCGACGCCTTTGCCGCGCGCCATGGCGTATGCCAGGACTTCGCCCATGTCATGGTGGTCGCGCTGCGGCTGGCCGGGCTGCCCGCCGCCTATGTCAGCGGCTATCTGCGCACCGATCCGCCGCCCGGCCGCCCCCGGCTGATCGGCGCGGACGCGATGCACGCCTGGGTCATGCTGTGGTGCGGGCCGACGCGCGGCTGGATCGGCTTTGATCCCACCAATGGCTGCATCACCGGCAACGGCCATCTCTTCGTCGCCATGGGCCGCGACTATGCCGACGTCGCGCCGATGGACGGCCTGTTCGTGGGCGGCTGGGGCCAGAGCATCCAGGCGATGGTGGATGTCGTGCCGGAGGAGGAGATGGCGTGAGGCCTATTTCGGGTCAGTTCGCCAGCTTCTCGAACATTAACCACATCCCCTTGCGCGGGCGGACGGTCAGGCGGCTGATCGGTTCGGGCTTGTAGCCGGGCCGCACCGACAGGCGATAGTGGCGCAGCACATCGGCGATCACGGTCATCACCTCCTGCTGGGCAAAGCCCGCCCCCACGCATACGCGCGGTCCGCGGCTGAAGGGCAGCCAGGCCTGCTTGATCATGTCGGCATTGGCCGGATCGTCGAACCGGTCGGGATCGAAACTGTGCGGGCAGGCCCAATTATCCTTGTTGCGCTGGGTCAGCCAGGGGGCGACCACCAGCATCGCGCCGGGCACCAGATCCTTGTCGCGCATCCGCATCGGGCAGGGCACTTCGCGCGGGAAGAAGGCGAGCGGCGGGTAGAGGCGCAGCGTTTCCTTGAACACGTTGCGCACCACGCCCATCTCCTTGAGCATCGCCGGGGTCACTTGTGCGTCGCCCGCGACCGCCATCACCTCGGCCCGCGCGCGCTCCTGAATATGGGCGCATTCCGACAGAAGGTAGAGCGCCCAGGTCATGGTGCTGGCGGAGGTTTCATGCCCCGCCAGGAAGATGGTCGCAACCTGATCCATCACCGCTTTTAAGGTGAAATGTTCGCCCGTGCTGGGGCTTTTGGCGGCGATGATCGACTGGAGAATGTCGTTATGATCGCCCGGTTCGCCAGCATGGAAGGCGTTGTAGCGTTCCTCCACGATCGGCGCGAACACGCCGCGAATGGCGTTGGCGGGCCGTTCCGACCAGCGTTCGAACCAGCGGCTTGGAAAGCCGTAAAGGCCCAGCATGGAGGCCGAATGGGAATAGCGCTGAAACCGGCCGAACGCCTGATGAATAATGAAGGACCGCTTGGTATCGAGCGTCTGCGAGAACAGCGTGCGAAAGATGATGTCGGCGGCCACATGGGTCATCATCGCGTCGATGTTGATCGGTTTGCTGCGGTCCATCCCGTCGATCCGCGCGAGGAAGGCCGCGACCGCCTCCACCATCAACGGCATCGTCTTGTTCATCGCGGTATGGGCAAAGGCGGGATTGATCATCGCCCGCTGATTTTCCCAATCCGCGCCATTGGCGGAAAAGACGCCATCCCCGATCAGCGGCCACAGCCCCTTGACCAGTTCATGATGTTTGGGAAATTCCGTCCCGCCTTTCAGGATACGGTCCACCAGTGGCAGTTCATTGGCGATATACATGAGCTGCCCGCGCCCGCGCACCTCGCCCATTTTCATCGTGTAGCTTTTCTCGAACAGCACATGGATCCAGCTGTGCCAGCCGATGAAGAAGCGCCGCAGCATGGTTCGCTTGTTGCGCGTGGGCTGCGGAAAGGGCGGGGTGAAGAGCGGATCGGTCATGGGATCGTCCTGAACGCGGCGATCGCGTCATCGAGGGTGCGGTGGCCTGCGGTCAGGCTCAGGAAATCGACCGGCGACAGGCGATCACCCACCCGCAGATAGTCGAAATGCGCCTCATATTTGTTCGACCAGCCGCCATGATAATTTTCAGGATCGTAGAAGAGATGGAAGCGCGGCGAGAGCATGTCGACCCGTGCGGCATGGCTGTCGCTTTCCAGCAGCAGCGGATTGACGTTGAAATAGGCCGCGCCATCGGGCGGGAAACTGAGGTCAACATAGCGGAAATGCTTGTCCGCCAGCGCGCGCAAATCGGCATGATACCAGCGCGCATCGGTGCGCAGCGCCACCACCGGCACCACCTGCCCCATACCCACCATCGCGAAATGATCCGGCAGGCTTGTGCCGCGCAGGTCGAACAGGCGCCGCATCACCGACATGCCCAGGATAGTCCCCGCGCTATGGGTCAGGAACAGCACCTCATCCCACGGCTCGTCCAGTTCCTCAGAAATCCGGCGGGCGAACGCATCAAGCCGCGCGTCCAGCGCCTCGCCAGGCCCGCCGGCGGCGAGCGTGTGGTGATAATAGGTAAAGCGCAGCAGCCATGGCACGACCAGCTTGTTGAGCCATTTGCCCGACGCCACCGCGCTGATCCCGATCCCCGCCAGCGCCGCCGCCCAGAAGGGCAGCACGCTCCACAGCAGCAGCGCGGGGAGCAGCGCGAACAGCAGCGGGATCATCACCGCCAGAAAAGGCGGGTAGCAAATCGTCAGCACCGGGCCGGGGCGCAGCTTTTTCATGCGCTTGAACTGCATGAAGCGGCCATGGCCGACATAGGTGGCGATGGAGCGCCAGGCGAGTTTCAGCGGATTACGAATCCACACCTTGCCGACCAGATCCTCCCAGCGGAGAAATTCATAATCCGTCTCGACCCCTGCCTGCGCATTGTCCACGCTCCACACGGTGGAGACGACCGATCCCGCAGGACCGGCACGGCGGCCGCTCACAATGACGTCCTCGCCGGTCAGCCGGTCATAGCGTCCGGCCTGGTCGCGATAGAGCTGGTGGTAAAAACGCACGCCGCGCGGATCGAAACCGCCGAGATAAAAGACTTTACGCTTGAATTTTTGCACTGCCCCGGCCCTAATCGGGTCATGAACACGCCCGAACGCGACTACTGCTATTTCATAGACCACCGTAAATACAACCGAAACATCGGCTGTAGGAAGCATGACAATGCCTATGGCATCAATGGTGGCGGCAGCGAACGGGACCGCTGGCGCGCGGACATGGCCTTCTATCGCCATATGAAAAGCCATGGCGATCCGATGGCGCTGCCATCGCTAATCGCCTGCCTCTGCTTTGGCTGGTTCTGCTGGAACTATCATCCGGGCAAGGGACTGTGGCGTGGCCAGCTCTTGCGGCGCTTTGCCAAAGCGCCCAAGTGACCGGCATGACTGATCCAAAACATGTGAAGGTCGGCCCGATCACCATCGGCAACGACCTGCCCTTCGTCCTCATTTCCGGTCCCTGCCAGATCGAAAGCCGCGACCATGCGCTGTTCATGGCCGACGCGCTGGCGCAGATCGCCAGGGCGGCGGGGGTGCCGTTCATCTTCAAATCCTCCTTCGACAAGGCAAACCGGACATCGGTGTCGGGCCAGCGCGGCGTCGGCATCGACGCGGGGCTGGCGATCCTGGCGGAGGTGAAGGCGACATTGGGTTGTCCGGTGCTGACCGACGTGCATGATGCGGGTCAGGTCGAGGCCGCAGCCCAGGCGGTCGATATCCTCCAGATCCCTGCTTTCCTGTGTCGCCAGACCGACCTGCTGCTCGCCGCCGGTCGCACCGGCGCGGTTATCAACGTCAAGAAGGGGCAATTCATGGCTCCGTGGGACATGGCAGCGGTGGCGCAGAAGGTCGCCTCGACCGGCAATGAGCGCATATTGCTGACCGAACGCGGCGCGAGTTTTGGCTACAACACTTTGGTCAGCGACATGCGCGCGCTGCCGGTGATGGGTGAGACCGGCTATCCGGTCGTGTTCGACGCCACCCATTCGGTGCAGCAGCCCGGCGGCCTGGGTTCCGCGTCCGGCGGCCAGCGCGAATATGCCCCCCTGCTGGCCCGCAGCGCGGTTGCGGCGGGCGTCGCGGCGATCTTCGCCGAAGCGCATCAGGACCCGGATAATGCGCCCTCCGACGGCCCGGTGATGCTGCCGCTCGACTGGGTCGCGCCGATGCTGACGAAGCTCAAGGCGATCGATACGGTGGTGAAGGGGTAGCAATACCCCAACACCGTTCGCCCTGAGCCTGTCGAAGGGCTCACCTGAGCGCAGCGAAGGTCCCGGCCTCGCCTTCGCTCGGCAAAGGGCTTCGACTTCGCTCAGCCCGAACGGGTCGGGGGTTACGGCCGAACCTGCCCCGTCCCCCGCACGATCCATTTGTATGTCGTCAGCCCCTCCAGCGCCACCGGCCCGCGCGCGTGGAGCCGCCCGGTCGAGATGCCGATTTCCGCGCCCAGCCCGAATTCGCCGCCATCGGCAAACTGGGTGGAGGCGTTCCACATCACGATGGCGCTATCCACCGCGTTCAGGAACCGCTCTGCGACCTCGGCATCGTCGGTGATGATCGCGTCGGTATGGTGGCTGGCATGGGCGGCGATATGGGCGATCGCGCCGTCCACGCCATCGACCAGCCGGATCGACACGATCGCTTCGAGATATTCGGTGTCCCAGTCCTGCTCGCTCGCCGCGATGACGCGCGTGTCCATCGCCTGCACCGCTTCGTCGCCGCGTACTTCGCATCTGGCGTCGAGCAAAGCCTTTACCAGCGCGGGCGCATCGCCAAAGGCGCGGTCGATCAGCACCGTTTCGGTCGAACCGCACACGCCCGTCCGACGCATCTTGGCATTGATCACCAGTTGCCGCGCCATCGCCGGATCGGCCGCGCCATCGACATAGCTGTGGTTGATGCCGTCCAGATGCGCCAGCACCGGCACCCGCGCTTCTTCCTGCACCCGCGCGACCAGGCTCTTGCCGCCGCGCGGCACGATCAGATCGATAAATTCGGTGGCGCGCAGCAAGGCGCCCACGACCGCGCGGTCGGTGGTGGGGATGAGTTGCACGACATCGGCGGGCAGGCCAGCGGCCACGATCCCCTCGACCATCGCGGTCAGGATCGCGCGGTTGCTCTCCTTAGCCTCGCTGCCGCCGCGCAGGATGACGGCATTGCCCGCGCGCAGGCACAGCGCCGCGGCATCCGCCGTCACATTGGGGCGGCTTTCATAGATGATGCCGATCACGCCCAGCGGCACGCGCACGCGGCTGAGTTGCAGTCCATTGGGGCGCACGCTCTGGTCGATGACGCTGCCCAGCGGATTGGGCAGGCTGGCGACCTGCTCCACCCCGTCGGCGGTCGCCGCGACCCGGCACGCGTCCAGCTTCAGCCGGTCGAGCATCGCGGGCGACAGGCCGTTGGCGGCGGCATTGTCCATGTCGCGCGCGTTGGCAGCAATGATCGCCGGCGCCTGATCCCGCAACGCCTGCGCCGCGCGGCGCAGCGCATCGGCCTTTTGCGCGTCGCTCGCCTGCGCGAGGGCCAGCGCAGCGCGACGGGCGCGTGCGCCCATCATCGCGATCAGCATTTCAGGGGTCTGGGTCAGGTCGTTCATCATGGGTCTCGCCAGTGTGTTGGCGGCGACCTAGCATGAAAGCGGGATGAAGCGAAGGCGGGACGTCACTCACGAAACGTCTGTCGCGAAATGCGCGAAAGAGCGCATTTTGGTTGCCGTGCCGGTCTAAACCTTGCGAACCAAGGGCCGATGACCAGATCATGGGTCGCGAATGATCCGGCCATCGGCAGGCAGTCAGACCACCTTCTTACAGCATTATGCCGCCCGCAGTCCGCGCGCATACCCCATCCGGGGTATGCGCGCGAATATGCTTAGCTGGTGATCTTGCAGCCTTTATTCGCCGCCAGCCCGCGCAGATAGCCGCGCCGGGCGATCCCCGCCGTCACCGCTGCCTGCAAACGCCGTTCCTGCGGCGCGGCACCGCTGATTTCGCGCACCAGCCCCCGGAAGGGGATCAGCGAATTGACGATGGTCTTGCCGACCGCCTCTGCAATCTTGCCGGTGCGATTCTCGTTCGCCTTGGCGCCGACAGTGAAGTCCTCGCCCAGCACCGCGTTGAGTTCGCCAAGCGATGCTTTCAGCCCCTTGCAGGTCCGCGACGCCGGGGTCGCATAGGGATTTTCCACCGCTTTCAGCAGCACGGCAGGAATCTCATCCTTGTCCAGGCCGATGTCTCGCACCGGCTGGCTGGCGATATTGCCCGCTTTCCTGAGCGTCTCATCCTTGGGCTTGTCCCCCTCCTGTGCCAGCGCCGAGGTCGAACAGAGTAACAGTGCCGCGATTGCGTATAATTTCATGATTCTATCTCCCGCCTCCCAAACCAGCGGCCCAAGCTTCAGTTCCCATGCGAAACGATGATAGCGCAGGGCAAGACAGGCGGCTGCATCAGCGTTAAGGCAGGGGCAGACCAGCAGGAGACAAGAGCCAGTGACAGACGCCCCGGTCGGCATCGCTTCGGACCAGTTGAGCGCCACCATCCACCGCCATGGCGCGGAACTGTGGTCGCTGCGCGATGCGCAAGGGCGCGACCTGATGACCGACGCCGATCCGCGCTGGTGGACCGGCCATGCGCCGCTTCTCTTCCCCTTTGTCGGGCGGTCGCGCGGCGACCTCTATCGGCTCGACGGGCGCGACTATGCCATGCCTCAGCACGGCTTTGCCCGGCACAGCGCGTTCGCCCTGATCGACAGCAGCGAGAGCGCCGCAACCTTCCGGCTGGAGGCGGATGCGGCCAGCCTTGCCATCTATCCCTTCGCCTTCCGGCTCGACATGGATTTCGCGATCGAAGCGGCGAGCCTGCGGATGACCGCGACCGTGACCAACCGGGGGGAGGCGGTGATGCCCTTTTCCTTTGGCTATCATCCCGCCTTCGCCTGGCCCCTGCCCTATGGCGGCGCACCGGAGGATCACCGCATCGTCTTTGAACAGCCCGAACCCGCGCCGATCCGCAAGGTGGGCGCGGAACCCGGCCTGATCGCGCGGGAGTCTGTAGCCTCACCGGTCGATGGCGACACGCTCGTCCCCAGTCACGCCATGTTCGCGGGCGACGCGCTGATCTGGGACGATCTCAATAGCCGCTCGCTGCTCTGGGGCGTGCCGGGCCAGCCGCGCCTGAAAATCGACTTTCCCGACACGCCATGGCTGGGCCTGTGGCAGAAGCCGGGCGCGCACTATCTGTGCGTCGAACCCTGGGCCGGGATGGCCGATCTGGTCGGGTTCGTGGGTGATGTGTGGGCGAAACAGGGCATCATAGCGCTGCCACCGGGGCAGAACCGCGCCTTCCGCATGGACGTCAGCCTTGTGGACGTGTAACGGCGCAACCTAGATTCCGTTCGGGCTGAGCGAAGTCGAAGCCCTCCACTGAGCGAAGCCGAAGTGCCTCGCCTCCGCTCGGCATGGCCCTTCGACTTCGCTCAGGGCGAACGGCTTTATTACTCCCGACCCAGAAAATCATCATGACCATCCCATCCCGCCGCACCTTCGCGATCATTTCCCACCCCGACGCCGGTAAGACCACGCTGACCGAGAAGCTGCTGCTGGAAGGCGGCGCGATCCATCTGGCGGGGGAGGTCAAGGCGCGCGGGGCGAACCGACGTGCGCGATCGGACTGGATGAAGATCGAGCAGCAGCGCGGCATTTCCGTCACATCCTCGGTCATGACGTTCGAGCGGACGCGCGATGGCGAGACGATCACCTTCAACCTGCTCGACACGCCGGGGCATGAGGATTTTTCCGAGGATACCTATCGCACGCTGACTGCC
Organism: Sphingobium sp.; assembly: GCA_023266575.1. Classification (GTDB taxonomy): domain Bacteria; phylum Pseudomonadota; class Alphaproteobacteria; order Sphingomonadales; family Sphingomonadaceae; genus Sphingobium. The sequence goes on along the minus strand of JAHFPV010000026.1, from coordinate 5,694 downwards.
GTCGACTCAGCCGTGATGGTGATCGACGCGGCCAAGGGCATCGAGCCGCAGACCCGCAAATTGTTCGAGGTCTGCCGCCTGCGCAACCTGCCGATCATCACCTTCGTCAACAAGGTGGACCGCGAGGGGCGCGAGACGTTCGGCCTGCTCGACGAAGTGGCGGACCAGTTGCAGCTGGACGTCTGCCCGATGAGCTGGCCGGTCGGCATGGGCGGCGAGTTTGAGGGCATTTACGACTTCGCCACCAACCGGCTGATGCAGCCGAGCGGGCCGAGCAAGGAATTTGACGGCACGCGGCACCAGTTTACCGGGCTGGACGACCCGAAACTCGCCGATTTCCTCTCGCTCGATGGCCTGACCAAGCTGCGCGAGGAGGCCGAGCTGTCGCAGGGCGGCTATGCCGAGTTTGATCTCGACCGCTATCGCCAGGGGGACCTGACCCCGGTCTATTTCGGCTCCGCGCTCAAATTGTTTGGCGTCACCGAACTGATCGATGCGCTGGCCGCCCACGCCCCGCCGCCGCGCGCCCAGCCCGCCGAACCCGCTGCGGTCGAGCCGGAGGGCAGCGAGGTGACCGGCTTCATCTTCAAGGTGCAGGCCAATATGGACCCGATGCACCGCGACCGCATCGCCTTCATGCGGCTGGTGTCGGGCAAGTTCAAACGCGGCATGAAGCTGACCCCGTCAGGCTCCGGCAAGGCGCTGGCGGTCCACTCGCCGATCCTGTTCTTCGCGCAGGACCGTGAGCTGGCGGACGAGGCCTATCCTGGTGACATTATCGGCATCCCCAACCATGGCGCGCTGCGCGTGGGCGATACGCTGAGCGAGAAACCGGGGCTGCGTTTTACCGGCCTGCCCAATTTCGCGCCGGAAATTTTGCGCCGGGTGCAGCTGAAAGACCCGACCAAGACCAAGCAGTTGCGCAAGGCGCTGGACGACCTGTCCGAAGAGGGGGTGATCCAGGTATTCTACCCCGAAATCGGCAGCAACTGGATCGTCGGCGTCGTGGGCCAGCTCCAGCTGGAAGTGCTGATTTCCCGGCTGGACGCGGAGTATAAGGTCGCGGCGGGCCTCGAACCCTCACCCTTTGACACCGCCCGCTGGATCAGCGGTGACGAGGCCGCGATCAAGGATTTCATCGGCTTCAACGCCGCCAACATGGCCAAGGACCGCGACGGCGCGCTGGTATTCATGGCCCGCAGCGCCTGGGACATAGGTTACCAGCAGGAACGCCACCCCAAGGTGAAATTCAGCGCGACCAAGGAGCGGTAATCCCCTCCTCCGTTCGCTTCGAGCGAAGTCGAGAAACGCTGGCACAGCGCTTGCTGCTTCTCGACTTCGCTCGAAGCGAACGGATGTGCATGTTACGCTGCAACCCAATCCTTGCGCAGCGCCCTGCCGGCCAGCGCCATGAATAGCCCCGCCAGCAGATAGAAACCCAGCGCCGCGACGATCGCGTAGCGCAGTGCCTCCGCCCCATAAGCGGGCGTCAGTGCGTCTGACAAAGCCCCCACGCTCCAGCTACCCAGCCCCAGCCCGACCAGATTGTTGATCAGCAGGAAACTCGCCGCCGCGCTGGCGCGCATATGGGCGGGGACGAGGTGCTGGACGGCGGTCAGGACCGGGCCAAGCCAGACATAGACAAGCGCTTGCGGGATCAGGAACAGTGCGAAGGCAATGCCAACGCTGTCGGACAGCACGCCGACCACGAACAGGGGCATCCCCACGACATAGCTGATCGCGGGCACCCAGGCATAATAGGCCTTGTCCTTGCCGCCCATCGCGTCGCCCAGCCAGCCGCCCAGCAGCACGCCTGCGACGCCGCCGATCAGCAGCAGCGCGCCCAGAAACTGCCCCGCGCCCATCAGGTCGAGGCCAAAGCTGCGCATCAACAGGCTGGGCAGCCAGAAGGCGACGCCATAGCCGCACATCGAACTGCACGCGGCGCCCAGCGCCAAGAACCAGAAGCCGCGCTTGGCCGCCAATATGCCGAACACTGCGCTCACCGGCACGGCATCGCTTGCCAGCACCGGGCGCGCGGGTTCCCGCACCACCAGCCGGAACAAGGGCGCGATCAGCAGGCCCGCCAGCCCCACGGCGATGAAGGCGGTGCGCCATTCGACCGCTTGGGCAATATAGCCGCCCAGCAGCACGCCACCGGCTGACCCCAAAGGAATGCCGAGCGAATAGATGGACAGGGCCCGCGCCCGCTGGTTCGCGGGGAAATAATCGGAAATGACGGCATAGGAGGGGGCGACGCCGCCCGCCTCCCCCACGCCCACGCCGACGCGGAAAGCGAACATCTGCCAGAAACTGCCCGCCAGCCCGCACAGAGCGGTAAAGCCGCTCCACACGGCGAGGCTGACGGTGATCACCCAGGTCCGGCTGGTCCGGTCGGCCAGCAGCGCCAGCGGAATGGCCAGCGTCGAATAAAGCAAGGCAAAGGCGATCCCGCCCAGCGCACCCAACTGCCCGTCGGTGAGACCCAGCTCCGCCTTGATCGGGCCGGCCAGGATGCCGAGTATCTGCCGGTCGAGGAAATTGAACGTATAGACCAGCAGCAGCATCGCCAGCACGACGCCGCGATAGGCTGGGGAAACGGGTGCCGGGGCGGCGGGTGTTGGGTTAGTCATCGTCTGTTCCTAATGGCCAAGCCCGTCAAAATCATCCGTTCGTCCCCCGCCTTCGCGGGGGCAGGCTCTGAGTAGCCATTGAGCTGGTCGAAAGGGCGTATCGAAGGACTGCGTTTGGACGCAACCCTTCGATACGGGACTTCGACTTCGCTCAGCCCCTATTCAGGGCGAACGGATTATAAGATTAGCGACGTGCGCCTCAGAACTTCACCGTCCCCGTCAAGAACACCTGCCGCGGATTGCCGTAAAAGGCGGTCAGCGTGCCTTCGCGGCCCAACGACGGGGTCGGGAAACCGGCGGCATTGTTGATGATCGCGCCGGTCGTCGCATTGGCCGCGACGAAGGTATAGCCCGACGTCTTATATTCCTTGTCCAGCAGGTTCTTGCCGTGCAGCCCCAGCGTCCAGCGGTCGTCCGGCGCGGTATAGACGATGCTGGCGTCCCACAGGGCAAAGCCCTTCTGGTCGATATAGGGATTGGGGACTTCATACTGATAGGTCTTGCTGCGCCACGACACGGTGCTGCCCGCATACAGGCTGCCGTCGCCCACTGGCGTCGTGTAGCCCAGCGTGCCGCTGGCGGTCCATTTGGGGGTGTTCTGCACTTCGCGGAACGCCGCCACATCGGTCGGGACGCCACCGATATTGGTGACATATTCGCGATATTCCGCGTCGATGAAGCCGACCGCCGTTGCCAGGCTCAACCGGTCGCCGCCGGTCAGGAAATCCTGCGCCAGCCGCGCGTTGCTTTCAAATTCCAGCCCCTTGAACCGCGCCTTGCCCGCATTGGACACGACACCGCAGAAGGAGGGGATGCCGCCGACCGAGCAGGCGACGGAGCCCGGAATCTGCACGTCGGTATAATCGGCATAGAAGCCCGCGACCGCGACATACAGCGCGCCGTTCATGAAGTTGCCCTTATAGCCCACTTCATAGCTTTCGACGCTTTCGGGACGGAAGCTGAGGAAAGACGCGATCTCGCTATCTTCACGGATGCCGTTGCTGTTGAGGTCCGGCGCATTGACGCCCACCCCGCGCGGATCGAAACCGCCACCCTTGAAGCCCTGCGCATAGCTGGCATAGATATTATGATCGGGCGTCGGCTTGTAGCTGACCGAGACGCGCGGGGTGAATTTCTTATATTCGCGCTCCCCGTTGAAATTGGTGCCGGGCGCGCCGAACGCCACGCCAGCACCGCCGAACAGAGGCGAGCCGCCACCCAGATAATTTTGCCGCAAAATGTCGGCCCGGCGCTTGTCCCATGTATAGCGACCGCCCGCCGAAATGCTCAGCTGCTGCGAAATGTCGAAGGTGAAATCGCCGAACACCGCATAGGTTTCAGTATCGACATCGGCCTGGGTGTAAGCGGTCAGCCCCGCCACAGTGGTGAACAGGCGCACGTCGAACGCGGTGTCGGCCTTGGCATCGAGATAATAGAAGCCCAGCAGGCCATGCAGCGGGCCGCTATCATAGAGAAGCTGGAATTCCTGGCTCAGCTGCTCGTTAAAGAAAAAGGCCGGCACATCGACATCGACCGCAGGCAGCGCGTCGAAATCAATGGGCGATGCGCTGTCATCCTTGCGCCACGCGCTGATCGACCGCAGCGTCACCGCGTCGGACAATTCCGCCGTGATGTTCATCGAAAGCCCGTAGGACTTTACATATTGCTTGGGGTCGACCAGCCCGCCGCGCGTGTCGAACACATCGCCCAGCACTGGCGCACCCGACAACTGGCCGGGGATCAGGCGATGGCCGCCGCGCGCGCTGCTATTATCCTTGGTATAGTCGCCGGTGATCCGCATCAGCACCGGCTGGCCATAGCCGCCCATCTCGAACGTCGCGCGCCCGGCCCAGACATCCTTGTTGTAATTCTCGTCCCCGGTGGTGAGATTGTCGCCAAAGCCTCCGCGCGAAAGGCGGGCAAAGGCGCCGCCGACCCGGATCATGTCGCCAATCGGCGCCGACACATTGATGATGCCATCGGCCTGATCATAGGTGCCATAGCTGCCCTTGATCTTGAGCGCGAAATCCTGCGGCAGCATCTTGGTCACATATTTGACTGCGCCGCCGATCGTGTTGCGACCATAGAGCGTCCCCTGCGGCCCGCGCAGCACCTCGATCCGCTCAACATCATAAATGTCCAGAATCGCGCCCTGCGGCCGGTTCAGATAGACATCGTCCAGATAGATGCCCACGCCCTGCTCGAAACCCGACACCGGATCCTGCTGGCCCACGCCGCGGATGAAGGCGGTCAGCGTCGAATTGGTGCCGCGCGACGCTTCCAGCGTGGTGTTGGGGGTCAGGTTCGCCAGATCGGTAATGTCGATCGCGCCCTGCGATTCCAGCCTGTCGCCGGAAAAGGCGCTGACCGCGATCGGCACGCTCACCAATGTTTCCTCGCGACGGCGGGCGGTGACGATGATCGCGCCTTCGCTGTCGTCGGCGGCACCCTGCGGCGCGTCCTGGGCGATGACGGGCAGGGCCAGCGCGCCGGTCCAGGCGGCAGATGCAAGGGCTAGAGCGCGGATGCTGTGATAGGCCTTCATGAGCGGTCCTCTCCTGAATATGAGCGCCCGGTTGGCGGGTCGCCATGTGTCTTGCCCGATTCGATAATGAAAGTTGAACCAGCTTTCAACTTGAAATATGGAGCGGGCTATCGACGCGGCCAAATTGCGGTAAAAAGAACACAGCGACGGGGGAGAGACTATGACCGATCAGGTGCCCTTGAGGGATGATAAGACCCCCCGCACGGCGCGCGGCGAACGCACCCGCCGCGCGCTTCTGGCGGCGGCTGCGCAGGAGTTCGGCGAGAAGGGATTCCACGAAGGGTCGATCAGCGGCATCACCCGCCGCGCGGGCTGTGCGCTCGGCAGTTTCTACACCTATTTCGATACAAAGGACGATATTTTCCGCGCGCTGGTGGCCGACATGTCGGGGCAGGTCGCATTGCCTCACCGTTTTTGCTCCTGAGTGACGGGCTGTTGCCTCATCTAGACTGCTCCCGGCAACGGTTGGGAGGGAACGATGAGGAAGGTGAGCATGGCAACGCGGAAAGAATTGAT
>JAHFPV010000012.1 GCA_023266575.1 Sphingobium sp. | reverse complement strand
ATTTAACCGATCACACGACGCCTGAAAGCCGCCGCAGACCGGAGCCGCCGCCCACATGTCCCTTCATCTGACTAACAATGTCAAAGAACCACAACCAAACTAAAAACCGGACAACCATCCCACCCCGATACCTAAGTGCCGAGGGAATGGCGTCCAACCATAGTGGCGACCGTGCCGAACGCTTCCTTTAGGCAGCGCCCCGTCCGGTGAACAGCCCTCTAGGCCCGACCTCCCGACCCGTCAAATGCTTTTTGCAATTTTGTTTCAGAAATTTTTGGCGTTTGGGGTCTAGACGGGGCAGACGGCCATCATGGCCATGGGTGATTAAGAGCATGAGTTTGCAGGATGCCGACGCGGACGATGCGGGTTTCGGCGCACGCATCAGGAGCGCGATTTTCTGGCGTTCGGGCAGCCAGATCATCTCGCAGATGATGAGCTGGGTGGTGACGCTGGCGGTCATTCGCCTGCTCGATCCGGCCGATTACGGCCTGTTCGCGATGACCCAGGTGATCCTGAATTTCGCGACCTTCCTTAATGGCTATGGGCTGGTCAGCGCATTGGTGCAGTCGGACAAGCTCGATTCGCACCGGTTGCGCCAGGCCTTCACCATCATGCTGCTGCTCAACGGTGCGCTGGCGCTGCTCCAACTGGGAATCGCGCCGATCGCGGCCGACTATTATGACCAGCCAATGGTCGCCGACCTGCTGCGGGTGCAGGCTTTGCTCTACCTCTCCACCCCCTTCATTTCGATTCCCGAAGCGATCATGGGACGAGCACTCGATTTCAAGCGCCCTGCCTTGGTCAATTTGATCGCCGCCTTTGCCTCCGCCGCGGTGGCGCTGGTCGGTGCCTTGTCGGGCTGGGGCGTATGGACATTGGTGTTCGCGCCTATTGCCGGATTCTGGGTCAAGGGGCTGGGCTATGTGCTGGCGACCGGGTTCCGGCCCATCCCCACCTTCGACTTTCGCGGCACAGGCGCAATGGTCGCCTATGGCGCGTCCTTGCTGGGCGGACAGCTCTTCTGGATCGTCCAGAGTCAGGCGGATATCTTCATCGGCGGGCGGGTGCTGGAGCCGCATCAGCTGGGCCTCTATGCCGAAGCCCTGTTCCTGACCCAGATTTTCGTCAGCAAATTCATCCCGCCGCTCAACGATGTCGCCTTTCCCGCCTATGCGCGGATGCAAAAAGACCCATCGCGCGTCGCCTGGTCCTTTTGCAAGGCGGTGCGGCTGCTGCTGCTCATCTCCTGCCCCGTCTATCTGGGCATGGCGGTGACCGCCGAACCGCTGGTCGAAACGCTGTTCGGGGCGAAATGGCTGGAAATGGCCCCCTTCGTCGCGGTGCTGGCGCTGGCCATGCCGTTCATGACGTTGCAGGTGATGTTTGCGCCGGTCAGCAATGCGCTCGGCCGCCCCGGCACGACCGCGCGAATCGCGGGTGTCGGCGCGGTGCTGATGCCGGTCGCCTTCCTGATCGGCATCACCTTCGGCGCGATCGGCCTGGCCTGGGCTTGGCTCGGTGCCTTTCCGATCCTAACGATCGTGACGGCACGGCTGGCAGGCGCGCCTATGGGATTGCGCCTGATCGACCTGGCGCGTGCCGCTGCGCCGGGTCTGGGCTGTGCCATTCTGATGGCGGGTGTGGTGCTGGCGGTGGATCGCATCCTGCCGCCGCTGGCCGCACCGATCCGGCTGGCCGTGCTGGTGCCGTCGGGCGGCATCGCCTTCCTCGCCGCACTGATGCTGTGCGCGCGCGGCACGTTGATGGAACTGGTCGCTTTGGTGATTCGCCGCGCGCCGCCGGTTCAGGCGCCCGCCTAAACCGGACGTTCACGTCCGCCAATCAAGCCGTCTGGATATAGTCGCGCAGCGCCGCCGCTTCCGATTCGATGCGGTCGATGCGGAATTTGACCAGATCGCCGATCGAGATCAGCCCGATCAGTTCGCCATCGACCACCACGGGCAGATGACGGATGCGCCGCTTTGTCATCAGCGACAGGCCCGACATCACCGGCGTCTGGTCGTCAATGGTGATGGCCGGGGCCGTCATCACGTCGGAAACAGGACGCTCCAGCGCCGCTGCGCCTTCAGTCGCGACGCGATAGACGAGGTCGCGTTCGGAAAATATCCCGACCACCTGCCCATCATCCACCACCGGCACGCAGCCGATCCGCCGCTCCGCCAGCAGCGTCACTACGGACAACACGCTGTCGGTCGATCGCACCTGGATGACGTCGCGCCCCTTGCCCTGCAATATTGCCGCGATGGTCATGACCGCTCTCCTTCCTTGGACATTATGTCTCGATGCTTGATGATCACATTTTCGTAGGCCAAAGAAAAGGGATGACACGCAAACAAGCGCTCGATGACCCGCAAATTGCCGCCACCGCCTGGGCGCGGTTTCGCCGCATCATGCTCTGGATGGCAGCGGGTGGCGCCCTCTGCGTCATCGCGTCGCTCATCTTCCTACGGCTGTGGGCCGGGCCGATGCCGATCCATATGGTGATCGCCACGATTTTGGGCGTGTGGTTGACCTTCATGCTGGGAACCGGTCTGATGGCGCTGGTTTTCCTGTCCAGCGGCACCGGGCATGACGAACAGGTGATCGACCGGATCAAGGATGAGGTGATTGAGAATGAGTGACATGCGTGGCGAGGTGATCCTGCGCGTCGTGCCCCGCCCGGCTGACATCAACAGCAATGGCCATATTTTCGGCGGCTGGGTGCTGAGCCAGATGGATATTGCCGGTGGCATCGTTGCCGGGCGAATCGCGCAGGGCGCGGTGGCGACCGTCGCGATCGAGAGCATGAAATTCATTTCGCCCATCCTGATGGGCGATCTCGTGTCGGTCTATGCCCATGCCGAACGGCGCGGTCGCACATCGGTCGCGATACGGATCGACGTGGTGGCGACGCGCGGCGGCGGGGCAGAGACGGTGGATTTGACGAGCGGCGTTTTCACCTTCGTCGCGCTGGACGAAAGTCACCGGCCCCGGCCACTGCCCGACGCCTGACTATCAGCGCGGCAGGCGCTGAGTGTAGGCCAACTCCGCCTTGCCATTGGCGGGGACCGTCGCCCGCCAAATCCATGCATTGCCGAGCCGTTCCATATCCGTCGGGCGGGGCGTGATGTCGTGGGGGATGGTGACTTCGGCGGTGACGGCAAAGGGCCGGGCATTGCTGAGCGCGATCGTCCAGCCGCGGCTTTTGCGCGACGCCTGCACCTGCCGCACCGCGATACGGACGTCCGCGCTTTCGGCCAGATCATAGTCGATCCGTTCCCCTTCCGCCTTGTCGCCAATATCGGCTTCCCCGGCCAGCAGACGCAGATCATCCATCTGCTCGAACACCGCGACCCGGCCGGATGGCATGGGCAGGCCAAGGCCGTCATCCTTGCGATTTTGCAGCCGCAGCCGCAGCGTCATCGGTAGGGATTCACCCCCGTCGAACCCGCCGATCGTTGCTGCATAAAGGCGCTCGACCTTTACGTCGGGCTGGCGCAGCAGCGCGACCTGCTTCTGGCTGTTAGCGGCGACCGTCACGGCCACAGGCACGCGATAGAATTTAAGGTCGCCCAGATCCTCCCGCTCCGCCACGACGGGAGCGGGTGGCGGCGGCGGTGGAGGAGGCGGCGCCATCATTGCCCGTTCGGTGCGGCGCTGCGCCGTCACCATAATCTCCTGCGCGCCGTCCATCATCATCGCCTGGGGCATGTCCACCGGAAACAGGGTCCAGCGCGGATGGGTGCTCGTCACATCCATCGGCCAACAGGTGAGGCGCAGCGGCCCGCCGGTTGGCCGTGCCTGCGCCACGCGCGGCTGGCGATTGGGCTGCCCGGCAATGACGTTGAGCTGGGCATCGGCAAAGCCAGTGACGCCGCCATTGGCAACCGTCAGCCAGGCCATCAGGTCGAGCGTCTCCCCCTTCATGTCCGCGACATAGGAAGCGGACCAGTCGAACCCTTCGGCCAGATAGGTGAGTTGCAGCGTCGCGCGGGTCGGCCGGTCGCTGGTCGCGATCACCGACAGGGTCGGGCGCGGCGACAGATCCTTGGGGGCCTCTGCATAGAGCATCCGTTCGGGCAGGCCACTGCATCCCAGCGCCTCATAGCCCTGCGCGGTCTGGACGATGACGCCGCCGGTCGGCCCGGCGCTCAGGATCGCGTCCTGCTCGGTCACCTTGCCGGTCGCGCGATCGGTGCGGCGCAGCGTGACGCGGCGCTTGAGATAGGCGTCGACCAGCCCGGCGGGCGACAATAGCCGGGTATCGCGATTCTTCTCCCGCACGCCGCGCGGCATACCGGAGAGAATGGCGGTTTCGGGCAGCAGCCCTTCGGCTACGCCTTCAAACCGGACGACCGACTCGCCCTGCGGCAGATCGACCGTGCGGGTTTCGGTGACCAGCGCATAGCTGCCCGGCCAGTTGCGGTCGATCGCCCCGGCAGCGCGGCCCGGCGCGCGATAGACGGTGACCGATACGCTATCGATCCGGGTGGAGATAACGGTGTCAGCCTGCGCCGACGGCGCGAAGAGACAAAAGAGCAGCGCCAGAAGATAGCGTGTTCCCGCGCAGGCGGGAATCCAGTTCCTACCTTTCAACTGGATTCCCGCCTGCGCGGGAACACATATCCAATAGCGCAAAAGCCGCATCGCGACCCGCTTCAGTAGCGCGAATCGAAGGTGACGGTCAGGTCGACCGCCCCATTGGCCGGGACCGGCACGCTCCATTCCATCCGGTCGGCCGATACGCGCCGCCCCTCCACGCTCTGGGCGATGACGCGCGTATCGCCCCACAGGCCGCCCTGGGCCAGATCGACCGTAATGGCCTCAGGCCGGGCGTTGGTCAGCGTATAGCGCATCCGTGTTTCCCAGCGCGACGCACCCTTTCTCGTGCGCTGTTCGACCGTCGGCCGGACCTTGACGTCGAACGCCTCGCCGGTGCGCAGCGCCATCGACGATCCCATGGGCGTATGGTCGATGCTGTTTTCGCCGATGAATTGCGGGTCTCCGCGCGCATCGCGCATATAGACGCGGATGGTGCCGGCGGGCAGTTGATCGCCAAGGCCGCCCTGCTTCGATGTCGAGAATTTAAGCACGCTCGACGCGCTGAGCGGTTCGGCCGAACTGCCGAGCCAGGGGTTGAGATATTCATAGGTCGCCCGTGCAGTCGCACCCTTCACATCCAGAAAACTCACCTGCTTCTGCTGCGCGTTGGCGATCGTCGTGCGCGCGGCCAGGGGATAGAGATAATAGTCGCCCAGCCGTTCGCGCGGGCCGCTTTCCGTCCCCGCCTGATCGATCGCGCCGCTACCAGACTGCCACCAGTTGGTCCGCCCGCCGCCATTGGCGGGATTGCCCGCGACCAGGATGGTGCGCGCATTGCTGAAGGTCGTGCCTGTATTGTTGGTGAGCGTCACCCAACCCTGCATGTCCATCGCGCCCTTCGCCGCGTCGAACAGCGCGACATAATCGGCGGTCCAGCCGAGATTGGGGGTCAGGTAGGACAGGCGGGTCGGCACCGCGCCGCCGCGCGCCGCATCCACCGTGACCGACAGGGTCGGCTTGGCCCGCAAATTGGGCGGGACCCGGTCGAAAATGACGCGCACCGGCAGGCCATCGTCGCGCAGCACCTCGATCCGTGCGCCGATCTGGAGGACGATGCCGCCATTGGCCGCGAGGATCTTGGCGCGCTCACGCGTTTCCGCGCCGGTGGCGGGGTTGGTGCGCACCAACGTCACCTCCTGCCCGACCGCCTTGTCCATCAGCTTGTCGGGCGACAGCAGGTCATAGTCGAAATTCTGTTCAACAATCGCGATGCCGGGACCGGACAGGGTGACGGTTTCGGGGCGGATGCGCGCCGACACATCGGGAAATTCGATGCGGTTGCGCCCCGGCGTCATCACCAGTTGCCGGTCATCCTGCACCAGCGACTGGCCATTATTGTAAATGGTGACTGCGACATCGCCCTGGGCCGAAGCACCGGTCGGATCGGCGGCTCCTTGCGCAAGCGCAGCGACGGGAAGCGCGCACAACAGCGGCGCAAGCAGGCGAAGGGCGGTCATGGGGCAGGTCTCTCCCGACAATGTCGTCACCTTCTGCCGCAAGCCGCCGCGATTGGGAAGCGGGCATGAAAAAGGGGACGACGCGCCGGGCGCCGTCCCCTTTTCAACTCATATAGCGAGGCGGCTTATTCGGCCGCTTCGGTCGTCGCGCGTGGGCGGCGGGTGCGCTTCTTGGGCGCGTCCTCGCCGACGTCGCTATCATTGTCGGCACGCGCGATCGAGGGCGGCAGGATCGCCATGTCCAGCCCGACAGGCGCTTCGGATGCAGCCACATCGACGACCTTGCGCGGGCGACCACGGCGCGGGCGGGGTGCTTCTTCCATCTGCGGCGCGGGTGCCGCCTCTACGACCGGAGCAGCAACGGGCGCGGGTGCGGCTTGTTCGACCTGGGGCTGCGCTTCGGCAAAGACCGGACGGTCGCGACGCGGGCGGTCACGGCGAGGGCCGCGATCCTCACGGCTACGATCTTCGCGCACTTCGTCCTGACGGCGATTCTGGTCGCGCGGCGCAAAGTCGCGCTGCGGACGATCACCCTGATCGCGCGGGGCGCGGTCATTATCGCGGGGCGCACGATCAAAGTCTCGCGGCGCCCGGTCATTGTCACGCGGGGCGCGATCACCATAGTCACGCGGCGCGCGTTCGGCCTGCTCGCGCGGCGCGCGGTCGGGCTGTTCGCGCGGCGTACGATCATAGGAGGAGGAATCGGTGCGGAATTCGTCGACGCCGTCGGCGACGCCTTCGAAATCATCGCCATCCTCGTCGAAATTCTCGTCCGGGCGGCGGTGACGCTGCGGCTGGTTGGCCTGCTGCTCTTCCTGCCGGGCGCGATTGTCGGCCAGCACGCGGAAATAATGGTCGGCAAATTGCAGATAATATTCCGCATTCACACGATCGCCCGCCATCTGTGCGTCGCGCGCCATATTCTTGTATTTCTCAAGAAGCTGGGTCGCATTGCCACGGGCGCGGTTGTCGATGCGGTTGCCATTATCGCCCCCGCCCCGATTGCCACCATTATTGGGACGTCCGTTGTTATTATTGTTCCGGCCGCGATTGCGGCGACCGGCCTGCCGGTTGTTGATCAAGACATGATCCTTGCGTTCGCTGTCATCATATTGGCTGAAAACTCTGTTCCGTCGCCATCCCCAAGCACGGCCCGCACATCAGACCGGATACGGCTCCGCCGGGCATGGCCGGTTCAAAGGGCCAGTGCCTCAAGCTGCCAGCGGCGCCGGGCAGCAGCGCCGTCATGACTGTCAGGAGCGTAGAGAAAGGCCTTTTCTATCAATGGCCTGAACCGACCATATCACGAGATAGTGCCATCTCTGCCCTCGATGTAGAGGCTTTCGCCGGAGAAACCAAGCAATTTCCGCTTGTCATGGCGTTAATTACGCTGTGCCGTCGCGGGACGGCCATGTTGCGACCAGGCAACGATCATGCCCGGCCAAGTCCTGCAACGCCCGCACGCGCAGGCCCGCGTCCGCCAGCAACGCCGATACCGCATCCTTCTGGTCATAGCCGATCTCGATCGCGGCCATGCCACCGGGCGCGATCAGGCGGGGCAGATCGGGGACGATGCGGCGATAATCGTCGAGGCCCTCCGCGCCTGCGAACAAGGCGCTATCCGGCTCATGCAGCACATCCCCCGCCAGCGCGACGCTGCGCGCAATATAGGGCGGGTTGATCAGGATCAGGTCGAACGGACCATCCACACCCTGCGCCCAATCACCCAAACGGAAGGTCGCGCGGTCGGCCAGCCCCAGCCGCTTCGCATTGCCCCGCGCCACCGCCAGCGCGCGCGCCGAGGCGTCGATGCCCAGACCATGGGCATCGGGCCATTCGCTCAAGCCTGCCAGCAGCAACGCGCCGGAGCCGGTGCCAAGGTCGAGGATGGATTGCGGCGCGCGCGCCGTAAAATGGGCGACCGCCGCCTCGATCAGCGTTTCGCTGTCCGGGCGGGGGATCAGCACGTCCGGGGTTACGCCCAAGCTGATCGTCCAGAAATCGCGATAGCCGATAATATAGGCGACCGGCTCCCCGGCAAGGCGGCGGTCGATCAGCGCCGCAAAGCCCGGTGGGACGGTGAGGCCGCGCTGGCGCAGCAGCAAATCGTTGCGGGAAAGACCCAGCGCATGAGCCATCAACAGTTCCGCGTCGAGGCGCGGCGTGTCACTGGCGACAGCGAGCTGGACAGATGCCGCGCGCAGGGAGTCGGGGATACTCCCCTCCCCTATGCTGGCACTCACCCGACCCCGTCCAGCTGCGCCAGCCGCGCCGCTTCATCCTCCGCGATCAGCGCGTCGATCACTTCTGCCAGCCCCGGCCCTTCGAGAATCTCCGGCAGGCGATGCAGCGTCAGGTTGATGCGATGGTCGGTGACGCGGCCCTGGGGGAAATTATAGGTGCGGATGCGTTCGGAGCGGTCGCCCGATCCCACCATCGCCTTGCGCGCGCCGGCCTGTTCGCTCTGGGTGCGTTCGCGTTCAGCTTCGTAGAGGCGGGCGCGCAGCACCTGCATCGCCTTGGCCTTATTCTTGTGCTGGGACCGTTCGTCCTGCTGAATCACCACCAGCCCGCTGGGCAAATGGGTGATGCGAACCGCCGAATCGGTGGTGTTGACATGCTGGCCGCCAGCGCCCGACGCCCGATATATGTCGATCTTGAGGTCGCCATCGGCAATCTGGACGTCGACCTCCTCCGGTTCGGGCAGCACCGCGACGGTCGCGGCCGATGTGTGGATACGCCCGCCGCTTTCGGTGACGGGAACGCGCTGGACGCGGTGGACGCCGCTTTCGAACTTGAGTTTCGCGAACACGCCAGTCCCGGTGATGGAGGCGACGACCTCCTTGTAACCGCCCGCTTCGGACGCATTGGCCGACATCAATTCCATCTTCCAGCCCAGCGAATCGGCGTAGCGCTGATACATGCGGAACAGGTCGCCCGCGAACAGGGCCGCTTCATCGCCGCCCGTCCCGGCGCGGATTTCCAGCATGGCCGGGCGCGCATCGGCCGAATCGCGGGGCAGCAATTGCAGCGCCAGCGCGCGTTCGGCGGCAGGCAGCTGGCTTTTGAGCAGCTGCATCTCCTCCTGCGCCATTTCGCGCATCAGCGGGTCCGCATCCGCATCTACCCCGCCCGTCATATAGTCGAGCGCGGCCAGCTCCTGCCGCAGGCGACGCACTTCATGCGCGGCGCGGGCAACCGGCTCGATCTCGGCATATTCCTTCGACAGGCGCACGAACGCATCGGGCGGCAGATCGGCGCGCGTCATCGACGCCTGCACCTCATCCCGGCGCGCCTCAATCTGCGCGATGCGTTCGGGGGATATGTGCATTAGCGACCGCTCCCCGATCCGTTCGGCCCCGGACTTGATCCGGGGGAAGTCGAAGCCTTCTGCCGAGCGGAGGCGAGGCCGGGACCTTCGCTGCGCTCAGGTGAGCCCTTCGACAGGCTCAGGGCGAACGGGGGTGGGGTGGCGCGACGGGCGGAGGTCGGCATCAGTCGGCTTTGTTATTCTTGAAATGAGAGAAATTGCCGAAACGATCTTCGCCCAAAACCGCTGAGATAGGCTTAAACAGTTCATGCACCGACGGATCATCAGAGACTGATATAAAATTGAAGCAACGGCCTTCAGAATCTGGATGCAGCACGAAAAGATTTGCCTCCACTCCTGCCTGCCGTGCCTTGGCAGGCAATTTCTTGGGGTTTCCTCCCAACGGTGTCCAACAACGGATTCCGGCACGCCTCAATCGTGCGGCAACTGCCAAAGCCTCATCTTCCAAGTCTCGCTTATCAGGAAGAACTGCTACGATATCCCTCGGAGCCGTCGGAACATCCACCAGCATCGCCAGCCGCTCGATCCCCGCTGCCCATCCGACCGCAGGCGTCGCCGGGCCGCCCAGATTCTCGATCAGCCCGTCATAGCGTCCGCCGCCCAGCACGGTGCCTTGCGCGCCCAGCCGGTCGGTGACGAACTCGAACGCGGTGTGGCGATAATAGTCGAGGCCGCGCACCAGACGGGCATTGCGTTCCCACGCCACGCCAGCGGCATCCAGACCGCTCGTCACCTTCTCGAAGAAACTGCGCGCCTCGTCGGTCAGATAGGCGTCGATGTCGGGCGCGCTGTCCGCGACCGGGCGGTCGCGCGGGTCTTTGCTGTCGAGGATGCGCAGCGGATTCTTGGCCAGCCGATCGACGCTATCCTCCGACAAGTCCCCGCGATGCGCCTCGAAATGGGCGATCAGCGCGGCGCGCCATGCCTCGCGACTTTCCGCATCGCCCAGCGTGTTGAGCGTCAACGTCACGCCGTCATTAATGCCCAATTCCTTGAGCAACTGGTCCGCGAACACCAGCAATTCCACGTCCGCGCCCGGCTCGGCCGCGCCGATGATTTCCGCGTCGAGCTGGTGGAACTGACGGAAACGGCCTTTTTGCGGCCGTTCGTAGCGGAACAACGGCCCGTGGGTCGCGACTTTCAGCGGCGCATATTGCTGCCAGCCTTCGGTGATATAGGCGCGGCTGATCCCGGCGGTGAATTCCGGGCGCAGCGTGATGGAATCGCCACCGCGATCCTCGAACGTGTACATTTCCTTCGACACGACGTCGGTGGATTCGCCCAGCGACCGGGCGAAAACGGCGGTGGATTCAAACACCGGCACCTCGACCCGCTGAAAGCCGTAAAGCCTGCGCACCCTGTCGAAGGTGGCGACCACATGCGCGAAACGCTCCGCAAACGCTTCCGGGGTGCCGCCCAACATGTCTTGCGTGCCACGAACCGGACGCGGAGTTTCGATTTTCGCCATATGCCGGGCCTTTAACCGCAATTGTGTCCCAAGGAAACGCGGATTTTGCGGTCAGAACATCGACGAGAGCGCGAGCGAGATATAGCGCGGGTTGCCGGCATCCGGGGCATTGGGTGCGTCGCGCAGAAAGCGCCCCTTGCCGATCCAGCTGGCATTGATTTCCACGCGCAGTTTTTGCGGCTTCGCCCACCAGCGCAACCGCCCGTCCAGCCCATGCCCCGCAAAGCGCCCCGACCGGCCGCCAGCATCCCGCACCCCGGTGGTGGAAAAGGCGTCGTTGCGCGCGGCAAGCCACATCGGATGCCATGCCGCGAACAGATCGAGCCGCTTGCCCGGCGCCATTTCCACCCGCAATCCCGGCGTCAATATGTTGGCGCGACCGGTCTGGGCAAAGATACCCGCCGGTACGAAGTCGCCCCGCCGCATCCCGAACAGCGTATCGAACCGGCCATAGCTGCGACCCGGCCGATCGCCGCTGGCATAGTCAAACTCGGCCGAAACCCGCGCACGCAGGGGGCCGGGAAAGCTATACCCCATGTCGGCGTGAACGAACCAGGCCGCGACATCGATCGGCAGGGCAGCGGACGCGGCGCTGGCGCGGATGCTGCCCATCTGGCCGATCCCTTCCACCTCAAAGTCGAGGCGCGCGGGCGCGGGGTCGCGCAGGATGCGGGCGCTGATGCTGTGCAGGTCGCGGTTGCGGGTCGGGCGGCCGGGCATGTCGCGCTCGATCAGGCGGAAATAGCCGATTTCCGCCATGGTCCCGCGCCCAATCTTATGCGCGCCATAGCCGCCCCAAAGCTGAAGGTCGAAGCTTTCGCGGTCCAGCCCGCTACGATTGTCCAGCACGGATGCTTCGTCGTCGGGGCGGCGCATCTGCGGCAGGACATAGATTAGCGTCGCGGTGCCGCCGCGCGCGGTGGCGATATCAACGTGCGCGCCGGTGGAGCCGTTGGTGGTGTTGCGATAATCATCCGCCGCGATCAGCCGCCGTGACCCCAGATTCAGCATGAAGCGCCCCAGTTGCACGGACGTCTTGCTGCCGCGCCCCAGCAACGGGCCAAGATCGGCGGCGACGAACGCCTGCACGGGTTCGATCGTGTTGACTTCGCCCGTGCCAATCCCTTCCCCCCGCTGGCCGCCCCACACCCGGCTGTCCCACAGTTCCGCGCCAAGCCGGATCGGCCCCGCGCCATAGCTGGCGGTCAGGATGGTGCGCAGGCTGACCAGGTCGATGCAATCGTCCAGCCCGGCGCGGGCCTGCCCTTCAAGCGCTTCGTAACGAAAGCGGACATTGCCGGAGAGGGCCAGTCCCTGTTCGGGCGCCTTGTCCTGGGCCTGAGCAGCAAGAGGGACGCTACCAAGCAGCCACGCGAAAAAGGGCAAAAAGGCAGAACGATCCACGCACAGCTCCTTCATCCGCGCCGCCTTGATCCACAAGGTGGCGGGGCAATGGGCGGCCTTTGGCGCGGATGCGCTGACCGGGAAGGCGCTGATCCCGATGGCGTGCCCATGGCAATGTCGACGCGCGCGATCAAGCATTTTCCGTCCAGACAGGCTGGACGCGCCCGCGCCGCGACGCCATTGTGGCGGCATGAGGGCCGTCCGGCCCAGCCCAAATTTTCGGAGATGTTCATGATCCGCAGCCTCGCTGCCGCCCTTATCCTGTCGACCGCGATCGCCAGCCCGCTTGTCGCGCAGGACGCGATCCGGTCCAAGCCCACCGCTTTGCCAATCAACGATGCCAGCCCCGTGCCAAAGGACATTCCCTATCCCGGCGGCACGATAAAGCTGGAGGTCGATGCCAGCGATACCACGCAACGCATTTTCCGGGTGAAGGAGACGATCCCGGTCGCAACCAGCGGGCCGATGACGCTGCTGATGCCCGAATGGCTGCCGGGCAACCACGCCCCGCGCGGCCAGCTGGAAAAGCTGACCGGCCTGACCTTCACCGCCGATGGCAAGCCGCTGAGCTGGAAGCGCGATCCGCTTAACGCCTATGGATTCGTCATCGACGTGCCGCAGGGGACGAAACAGGTCGTCGCCCGCTTCCAGTTCCTGTCGGCCACCGTCGGCAATCAGGGCCGCGTCGTGGTGACGCCCAAGATGCAGAATATCCAGTGGGAGAGCGTCTCGCTCTATCCGGCGGGCTATTATACCCGGCAGATTCCGGTGCAGGCGACCGTCACCTATCCCACCGGCTGGCAGGCCGCGACCGCGCTGCGCGGCAAGCGGACCGGCGACACCGTGGCCTATGACGTGATCGATTATGAAGCGTTGCAGGATTCGCCGGTGTTCGCGGGCCAGCATTTCAAGGCGGTGGATTTGGGGCAAAATGTGACGCTCAACATCGTCGCCGATGATGCCGACGAGCTGGTCTATACCCCCGACCAGATCGCCAAGCACAAACGCCTAGTGGCCGAAGCGGGCGCGCTGTTCGGCAGCTATCATTTCGACCATTATGATTTCCTGCTGGCCATCACCGACGAAATGGGCGGCATTGGCCTGGAACATCATCGCAGTTCGGAAAATCAGGTCGAGCCGGGCTATTTCAAGAAATGGAGCGATGGCGAGGCATTGCTGGACCGCAACCTGCTGCCCCATGAATTCACCCATAGCTGGGACGGCAAGTTCCGCCGTCCCGATTTGCTCTGGACCCCCGATTTCCGCACGCCGATGCAGGATAATCTGCTGTGGGTTTATGAAGGGCAGACGCAATTTTGGGGCTATGTGCTGGGCGCGCGATCGGGCCTGTTCACCAAAGCCGAAACGCTCGACGCCTATGCGCAGATCGCGGCCAAGCTGGACACGGCGGTCGGTCGGCAATGGCGGCCGATGGAGGATACGACGCATGATCCGATCATCTCCGCCCGGCGGCCCAAGGGCTGGGCCAGCTGGCAGCGGTCGGAAGATTATTATAATGAAGGGCTGATGATCTGGCTGGAGGCCGATGCGATCATCCGCAAGCAGACCAAGGGTGCCAAGGGGCTGGACGATTTCGCCAAGGCCTTTTTCGGCGTGAAGCCGGGCGACTGGGGCCAGCTCGTCTATAATCGGCAGGACGTCATCAATACGCTGAACGGCGTCGCGCCCTATGACTGGGCGGGATTCTTCCAGACCTATGTGGATAGCCCGACTAGGGAAACGCCCAAGGGCGGCTTCACCATGGGCGGATACAGGCTGGTCTATGGCGACACCCCCAATGGCTTTACCAAGGCAGCCGAGGGCGCGAACAAGATGGTCGACCAGAGTTTCGGCATCGGCCTGATCGTCAAGAATGACGGCGAAATCAGCGGCGTCATCTGGGACAGCCCGGCCTTCAAGGCGGGGCTGGTGATCGGCGCCAAAATCCTGGCGGTCAATGGCGACGAATATTCGGGAGATGTGTGGAAGGCGGCGATCAAGGCCAAGACGCCGATCCAGATCATCCTAAAGCAGGACAAATATTACCGCACTTTGTCACTCGATTATTCGGGCGGGCTGCGCTATCCGCGCCTCGAAAAGACAGGAGAGGGTGAGGGCAGCCTCGACAGGCTGCTCCAACCGAAAACATAAACACCCGCTAATCTATCGTGCAGCAAAAGGCGTTTTCATGAACATCGAACTGATTCCCGTTGGCGACGATCCGCCCAACAGCCTGAACGTCATCATCGAAGTGCCCGTCGGCGGCGAGCCGGTGAAATATGAGTTCGACAAGGCGTCGGGCGCGCTGTTCGTGGACCGCATTTTGCACACGCCGATGCGCTACCCGGCCAATTATGGCTTCGTGCCGCACACGCTGTCGCCCGATGGCGATCCGCTCGACGCTCTGGTGATCGCGCGCTCGCCCTTTGTCCCGGGCTCGGTCGTCCGCGCCCGCCCGATCGCGGTGCTGAACCTGGAAGATGAAGCGGGCGGCGACGAGAAACTGGTCTGCGTGCCGGACAACAAGACCTTCCCATATTATGCCGACATCAGCGAGAAGGATGACCTGCCCGGCATCGTGATGGAGCAGATCGAGCATTTCTTCACCCATTACAAGGACTTGGAAAAGACCAAATGGGTGCGCATCGGCACCTGGGGCGGGGCCGAGGACGCCAAGCGCGTCACGCTGGAAGCGATCGAACGCTATCAGGCGAACAAGAAGGCCTGAGCGCCCGACTGTCCGAGTGAATGGAAAGGCCGCGCGGGGTGACTGCGCGGCCTTTTTTTGTGACGATAATGTCGAATCCCCTAAAAATCCTCCCCTGCAAGGCAGGGCTTATCGCATATGAGCCGGACCTCATTTTACTTCGTCATGCTGAACTCGTTTCAGCATCCATTTCTCGTCCCCAGCGACAGCTTTTGAGGCACGATGGATCCTGAGCCGACGGCCAGCGCAGCTAAATAAATTCAGGATGACGTTGGAGGGATGACGCAAAGTCATAGGCGATTCCTTTGCCCTAGGAGGAGGGATTTCATGATGCAGGATCCGCCAGCGCGCCACTGGCATCCTCAAAGGGTTGCAGCGGGCAACGCAATGCGTAGGGTAGCGGGCATGATCTTCCGTCCGTTCGGCCTGCTGGCCCCTCTCGCCCTCCTCGTCACATTGCCGCTGCCCGCCATGGCGCGCGAACCGGTATCGACCAACGCCACCGTTTCCGCCGCCGATCCCCGCGCGGCCGCCGCGGGGCAGGAGATATTGCGCAAAGGCGGCAGCGCCACCGACGCCGCCATCGCGATGATGCTGACGCTGAACGTGGTGGAGCCACATAATAGCGGCATCGGCGGCGGCGGCTTTCTGATGCACCATGACGGGCAGACCGGGGTGCTGGAATCGATAGACGGGCGCGAAACCGCACCTGCCGCCGCCCGGCCTGACCGCTTCATGGGACCGGACGGCCAGCCCCTGTCCTTCCGAAACGCCTGGCCGGGCGGCTATTCGGTGGGCGTGCCGGGCAATTTGCGCATGGCATGGGACGCGCATAAAAAATGGGGCAAGCTGCCCTGGGCCGACCTGTTCCAGCCCGCGATCCGCGCGGCGGAAGAGGGTTTCGAGGTGCGCCAGCGGCTCGACACGGCGATGAAGGCGGTAGCAGGAGTCTGGGCCGACTTTCCCGAAATTCAAAAATATTTCTGGATCGACGGCAAGCCTGCGCCGATGGGCACGATGCTGAAAAACCCGCCGCTTGCGGCCCTCTTCAAACGCATCGCCGCGCAAGGCCCGGACGCCTTCTACACCGGCGACAATGCCCGGCTGATGGCGCAGGCGGTCACCAACGCCCCCAAAAACCCGGTGCCGATGACGGAAGGCGACATCGCCGCCTATCAGGCAAAGCCGCGCAAACCCGTGTGCGGCAAATATCGCGTCTATACCGTGTGCGGCATGGGTCCGGCGTCCGCCGGCGGCGTCACGGTGCTGCAGATATTGGGCATGGTCGAGCGCTTCCCGCTTAGCGCTTGGGGCAAGGATGATCCGCGATCCTGGCATGTCATCGGCGAAGCGATGCAGCTGGCCTATGCCGATCGCGGCACATGGCTGGGCGATCCAGATTTCGTGTCCGTGCCGGTCGGCGGCCTGATCGACCCCGCCTATCTCAAGCAGCGTTCCGCCACCATCCGCCTCAATAAGGCGCTGAACGACTATCAGCCCGGCACCCCGCCCGGCGCGCAGCCCCGCACTGCGTCTCTGCCGCAACCCGAAAGCGGCACCAGCCATTTCGTCGCGATCGACCGTAATGGCGACATCGCCGCCTGGACTTCCACCATCGAGAGCTTCTTCGGCAGCCAGCTGATCGCCAATGGCGTGATATTGAACAATGAACTGACCGATTTCAGCTTCACGCCGCAAAAGGATGGCGCGCCGGTCGCCAATGCGGTGGGACCGGGCAAGCGGCCGCTATCCTCCATGTCCCCAACCATCGTATATGACGCCAAGGGGATGCCGATCTTCACCGTCGGCGCGGCAGGCGGCAAGACCATCATCATGCAAGTGGCCAAGGCGCTGATCGCTCATTTCGACTGGGGCCTGTCGGCGCAGGATTCGATCGCGATGGGCCTGATCTTCTTCAACGGCGACGGGCTGGTGCTGGAACAGGGCACCGGGCTGGAGGCGATGCAGGCACCGCTGGAAAAACTCGGCCATCGGGTCGTCGTCTCGCGCCTCGGCCTCAAAGCCAATGCCGCCGAACGCGCGCCCGACGGCCACTGGATCGGTGCCGCCGACCCACGCAGCCCCGGCGTGTCCTTGCAGGAGTGAAGGGGTAACCGTCACCCCAGCGAAGGCTGGGGTCTCGCTGCCTTCTTTGGCTCAGCGCAGAAGAAAGGGAGATCCCAGCATGTTCTGGGATGACGATGATTTATGAACCACCCTTCAAATCCAGCCCTGCGACGTTGAAAGCAAACGGCGCGGTCTGCTCCTTCGGCCCGGTAACCAGATTGACCGAAACCGTCTGCGCCTTGGCAATGGCCTCATAGGCATTTTGCGACGGCATGATCTCGATCCCGTCCTTGGCGTCGGTCATCCGCCCCTTCCAGCGCAGCGGCCTGCCGCCATCGGCAATCGCGGTGACGGCGCAATCGGACAGGTCGCACTGGAACGGCGCGCCGACCAACTTCACCGTCACTGATTTTTCGCCATTGTCCATCGGCTGGACCAGCAGCACCGCAAAGGTATCCGCCGCCGTCATCGTCTGGACCGCATTGGCGCTGCCGATATAGGCCAGTTTGGGCTTGCCGCCCGACCCGGCCTCATATTTCCACGTTTGGCCGATCGTGTCGCGCTGGGTCGGCCCCTTGTCGCCGGACGAACAGGCCGCGAGCAGGCCGGCGGCAGCGATGGCGATGAAATGGCGCATGATTGAATCTCCTTGTCAGGAAACTCAACGCCGCAACTTGATCCAGGTTTCCCTCAGGCGCTGTAGCGCGCCGCCGTATCGCGGATCAGGGCGATCATGTTGGGGATGCCCTGGGTCCGGTTGGAACTCAGCTGATTTTTGAGGTCGAACGGGGCCAGCGCCCCCTCTATGTCCGCCGCGCCGATCGCCACGGGGCTTTTGTCCTGCACGGTCAGCAGCACCAGCGCGATGATCCCCTTGGTGATCGCGGCATTGCTGTCGGCCAGGAAATGCAGCCGTCCGTCATCCAGCACGGTGGGATAGACCCACACCGCCGCCGAACAGCCGCGCACCAGCGTCGCATCCGTCTTGAGCGCATCGGGCATGGGTTCCAGCGCCCGGCCCAGATCGATCAGCAGGCGATAGCGATCGTCCGCGTCGAGAAATTCATATTCATCGTGAATGTCGGCTAGGGCGCTCTGATCGGTCATGGCCGCCCATATAGGGGGATTTGCGCGGGGGGAAACCTGCCTTTTGGTCCTTTACAAATCCACGCCCGCCGCGATCGCTTCCAGCTTGCGGATGCGTTCCTTCAAGTCCGCGACCTCGATCCGCGCGGCGGCCGATGGTGGCGCGCTCGCTTCGCTGCGATGGCCAAGTTCCGCGCGCTTCAGCTCCAGCCAGCCGGTCCAGCCGCGTAACGTGGCCATTGTGACGATGGAGAGGCCAGCCAGCCCGGCCAGCGCGATGGTCAGATAGAGAGTGGGGTCCTGCATGATAGCCTCCCTGCCCAATGGGCCGCGTTCAATCGCGGTCCCGCAATTTCTCAAACTCGCGCTCCAGCGCGCTGCTGCCGTCGGTGGCCAGGCGCTCCAGCACCGCGACGCGGTCTTTCAGCGCTTTCACCTCGGCGCGCAGCCGCTCTGCTTCCGGGTCCGGCCCGCGTGCGATAAATTCTTCGCCCTTGTCGCGCCGCACGACACCATATTTGGCACGCAGGACGCTGGCGATGGCGGTGATCGCAATGATGGCGACGACCATTTCAAACGGGTTCATGATGCTTTCTCCCTTTTGCCGCGCGCTCAGTTGGCCGGGCTGCGCAGCCGTTCGATTTCGCGATTAAGCTGGTGGCTTTCGTCGGTGACGATCCGCTCGACCACGGCCAGCCGGTCCTTCATTGATCCGATCTCGGCGCGCAGCTGGGCATTTTCCTGGCTGAGCAGCTTCACCCGCTCGACCATTTCCTCATTCTTCTGCGGATAGACCGGTTTGCCCCAGCTATTTTCCAGCGGATAGCCATTTTTGACGCGCAGCCAGGTGGTAACAACCCAGCCGATGATCCCCAGCGATCCGACGGCAAAGACGACCGGCGCGAAATCTGCAAATGGAAACATGATCTCTACTCCCTTGCACCGCGCTCAGCGCAGTTCCTCTATGGCGCGCGCAGTGCGGACGGCAGGATCGGTGGCGATCCGTTCCAGCACGGCGATGCGCTCCTCCAGGCGGCTGATGCGGCCCACCAGCTTTTCGTTTTCACCGGACAGCAGGTCGATTTTTCGACCAGCGTCGCCGTCCGTTCGATCAACGGTGCCGGTCCATTCATTTTCCACCGGGTATCCGTGACGAGCACGGACCCAGGTGGTGAACATCCAGCCCAAAGTCGACATGGCGATGATGGCCAGGACGAAGAAAGGTCCACCGAAATTCATGGATTTAACTCCCTGTTACTCTGCCCCGGACCTGCTCAGCCCGAAACCTGCTCAGCGTAGCCTGTCGATTTCATCCGCCAGGCGCGTGTTGCGGCTGGTATAGTAGATTTCGATGTCGGCCAGGCGGCGGTCGATGTCGCGGAATTTGGACCGGACGTCGCGGGTGGAGCGGGTCGGGTTGGTCCGCACCCCCTGCCAGAATTTCTCGTCATCCCGGTCCGAATACAGCCCCTTGGGCTTGTCATCGGCGAAATAGACGGCGGCGAAATAGGCGATCAGCGTCCAGGGGAAGGCCCCCATCAGGGTGATCAGCACCGCGCCGACACGGACCCAGACGACGTCGATCCCGCTATAGTCGGCGATGCCTGCGCACACGCCCGACCATTTGCCATTGGCCTTGTTGAGGTAGAATTTGGTGCGGCGGGCGGTCATCTCAGTTCCTCCGGTCGAAGCTGTAATCGTCATCGCTCAAGTCGGCATCGGGTGCCGGGCGGCGCGGACGGAAATCGGGGTTGTCGGCGGCGACGATCCGTTCGACCGTCACCAGCCTTTCTTCCAGACGGCGGGCGAGAAGGTGGAGTTCATCCAGCAGCTTCTCATCCTCGTCGGTGATCTTGGGCGCCTGCTTCCATTTGGTGACATAGTGGAAGATCAGCCAGGGCATACCGATGAACAACATGCCGCAGATCATGATGGGCAGGAATATGTCCTCCATGATGTCAGGCTCCCTTATTCATGCTGGCCTTGAGAGCGGCGAGATCAGCATCCACCTTGTCGGCGGACTTCAGCTCGGCAATCTCTTCCTCCAGCGTCTTGGGCGTGCCGCCCAGCGCCATCGCGTCGGCGCGACCTTCGGCCATATCGACCCGGCTTTCCAGCATGTCGAAGCGCGCAAACGCCTCGTTCACCTTCTCGCCGGCATAGGCTTCGCGCACCCGCAGGCGATTTTCCGCGCTCTGCATCCGGGTGACCAGGCTGTTCTGGCGGGCGCGGGCTTCGCGCAGCTTGCCCTGCAGCTTGGAAATATCCTCTTCCGACGCTTTCAACGCATCGTCGAGCGTCTCGATCTCGTGGGACAGATGCTCGGCCATGTCGGTCGCCTTCTGGCGCTCGACCAGAGCCGCCTTGGCCAGGTCCTCGCGGTCCTTCGACAAAGCCAGCTGCGCCTTTTCGGTCCAGCTGTCCTGCAAAGCGGTCAGCTTGGCGATGTGACGCCGCATTTCCTTCTGGTCGGCGATGGTGCGGGCAGCGGACGCGCGCACCTCGACCAGGGTTTCCTCCATTTCGAGGATGATCATGCGGATCATCTTCGCCGGGTCCTCGGCCTTGTCGAGCAAGTCGGTGACATTGGCGGCGATGATGTCGCGGGTGCGGGAGAAAATACCCATCTGAACTTCACTCCTTATTTTATTCTTGGGGGGCGGCGACCTCAGGCCAGATAACGCAGGGCCATAGGGGTCGTCTGACTGGCAAGCATCGGGGCTTCGCTGGCGCGGGCCGGGCCGACTGCTGACAGGATCAGAGTCGATCCGAACAGCAGGGCAGCCAAAGCAACCGACATCAGCTGGCCGATTTCGCGAACGCTGTTGTTGTTCTCTTCCATGATGATAACTCCCTGAACCTTGGCCTTCGTGACGTTCCGCTTGTGTCTATGCGGATTGCCCTAAGCTTTGCAGGGGCCGTGCCAATTTTGGAAAAGCGCCGATTTGCGCCATTTTTGCGGGATTTTCCAAGCCCGCGCCAGAATATCTCTTGCCGAAAGGTGGGAAATTTCACCATAAGTTGGGGTATGGAGAAAAATACCCAATTTGTCGGTCAGTCCTTTGCCTTTCTCGACGCGGTCGAGCTGGCCGGGCGCGCCGCCGAACTCAACCGCCCGGTGCTGGTGATCGGTGAGCGCGGGACCGGCAAGGAGCTGATCGCCGAGCGGCTCCATCACCTCTCCCCGCGCTGGGGCGAGCCGCTGATCGTCATGAACTGCGCGGCCCTGCCCGAAACCCTCATAGAGGCCGAACTGTTCGGCCATGAACAGGGCGCCTTTACCGGCGCGAACCGCGCCCGCCCCGGCCGGTTCGAGGAGGCCGATGGCGGCACATTGTTCCTCGATGAACTGGGTACGCTATCGATGGCGGCGCAGGAACGGCTGCTGCGCGTGGTCGAATATGGCGAAGTCACCCGCATCGGCGCGTCGAAGCCGCTGCGGGTGGACGTACGGATCGTGGCCGCGACCAATGACGACCTGCCCGCCGCCGCTGAAGCCGGACGCTTCCGCCCCGACCTGCTCGATCGCCTGAGTTTCGAGGTCATCACCCTGCCGCCCTTGCGCGCGCGGGAGGGCGATATTCCGGTGCTGGCGGATCATTTCGGGCGGCGCATGGCGGCCGAACTCAACTGGCCGCAATGGCCCGGCTTCTCCCCCGTCTGCGCCGCGCAGCTGGAGGCCCATAGCTGGCCCGGCAATGTCCGCGAACTGCGCAACGTGGTCGAACGGGCCGTCTATCGCTGGGACGAGCCGGGCAAGCCGATCGACCGCCTGACCTTCGACCCTTTCGCCTCCCCCTGGAAACCCAGACCGCTGATGCCAAGCGCCGCCGCGCCTTCCGATAGCGCGCCCACAAGCGCCCCTGCTCCCTCGCTCGCCACCGAAACCATCAGCGACCTGAAAGCCGCAGTCGACGCGCACGAAGCCGCGATCATCCGCGCCGCGCTCGACCGCCACCGCTACAACCAGCGCGCCACCGCCAAGGGGCTGGGCCTGACCTATGACCAACTGCGCCATTGCATGAAGAAACATGGGCTAAGCGCGGGGTAAGCAGGTCCGATCCACCAACCGCCGTCATCCCAGCGAAGGCTGGGATCCATTCGGCGCTAGGCCGCATCGTCAGGCAGACGGAGCGCCGAATGGATCCTGACTTTCGTCAGGATGACAGAAAAATGGAGGGCAATCCGCCCCTTCACCGCGTCGGCACAGGCTCCGCGCCCGAATAGTCGTAAAAGCCGCGCCCGGTCTTACGGCCATACCAGCCAGCTTCGACATATTTGACCAGCAGCGGCGCGGGGCGATATTTGGGATCACCGGTGGTGCTCAGGAACACGTTGAGGATTTCCAGCGCCGTATCCAGCCCGACAAAATCGAGCAGCGTCAGCGGACCCATGGGGTGATTGAGGCCCAGCTTGCAGCCCATGTCGATATCGACCACGCTCCCCACGCCCTCACCCAGCACGAACACCGCCTCGTTCAGCATCGGCAGCAGGATGCGGTTGACGACGAAGCCGGGCGCATCGAACGCCTGCACCACCGTCTTGCCGATCCGGCCCGCAAAACCCTCGACCGCCGCGACCGTTTCGGGCGTGGTGGCAAGGCCGCGAATGACCTCGACCAGCACCATCACCGGCACGGGGTTGAAGAAATGCACCCCGACAAAGCGCCCCGCATCGGGCGCAGCCTGCGCCAGCCGGGTGATAGGAATGGACGACGTATTGGTCGCCAGGATTGCGTCCGCCGCCAGCAACGGCCCGACATTGGCGAAGATCGCGCGCTTGACATCCTCCCGCTCGGTGGCCGCCTCGATCACCAGTTGCGCACCGGACAGCGGCGCGATCTCGCCCACAGGCGTAATCCGTGCAATCGCCTCGTCGGCGTCAATCTGGGCGATCTTGCCTTTCTCCACGCCGCGCGCCAGCAGGCGGATGATGCCGTCGCGACCCTTTTGCGCGCGCGGCAGATCGACGTCCGACAGGATCACATCATAGCCCGCCTGCGCCGCGACCTGCGCGATCCCCGCGCCCATCTGCCCCGCGCCGATCACGCCCACCGTCTGAATATCCGTCATCCTGGCCTTCTCCCACATGCTGACTCGTGGCCAACTCCCTAGCCTTCGCGCCGTCCGGGGGCCAGAGGGGCATTGATGCGAAAATAGACAGGCGACAAAATGCGCCTGTTGCGCGAGAAACCGACTTTTCCGCCTTTGCCTGAACGGTGCGCCATGGTTAAAAGCCGCTCATGCCCGTTTCAGACCAGATGCCCATGCCGGCGACCGGACGCTTTGTCGCTGCCGTGCATCATTTCCCGCTACGTATCTATTTTGAGGATACCGACCTGTCGGGGCTGGTCTATCACGCCAATTATCTGCGCTATATGGAGCGCGCCCGGTCCGACATGCTGCGCCTGGCCGGGATCGACCAGCGCGCCGCGCATGACAGCGGCACCGGCGTCTATGCCGTCACCGACCTGCACATCCGCTACCGCCGCCCCGCCCGCCTGGACGATGACCTGATGGTCGTCAGCCGGGTGGTGCAGGTGGGCGCGGCCAGCTGCGCCATTCATCAATCAGTCATGCGCGCCGACGAACAGTTGACCGACGCTACCATATCGGTCGCCTGGCTGACGCCGCAGGGTCGCCCGCAACGGCAACCCAAAGCCTGGACCGACATTTTCAGCCGCCTTTGCCAAGGGGAAGATTTCCACCCATGACCCTCAATCTGCCAGACGTCGCCGCGGTGGCCGACGCCGCGACCATTTCCCCGCTCGCTTTGTTCCTTCAGGCCGACATCGTCGTGAAGGGTGTGATGCTGGGCCTGTTGCTGGCCAGCATCTGGACCTGGGCGATCATCATCGGCTTTTCCGTCACGCTCCGCCGCGCCAGCAAGCATAGCAAGAGCTTCGAGCAGGATTTCTGGAAAGCCGAGGATATCGACCGTTTCTATGAAGCGCGCGGCAAGGCGGACCAGCCCGCCGCCAAGGTGATGGCCGCTGGCGTCACCGAATGGCGTCGATCGACCGCGCAGAAGGTGATCGACCGCGACGGCACGCGCGACCGGCTGGCGACGACCATGTCCAGCACGATCGCGGCGGAAATCGACCGTCTGTCCGACCGGCTCAACATATTGGCGACGGTCGGGTCGGTCGCGCCTTTTGTGGGCCTGTTCGGCACCGTCTGGGGCATTATGCGCGCCTTCACCGCCATTGCGGCGGAACAGAATAGCTCTCTCGCCGTCGTCGCGCCGGGCATTGCCGAAGCCTTGTTCGCGACCGCCATCGGCCTGTTCGCCGCGATCCCGGCGGTCATCGCCTATAACCGGTTCAGTCATGGTATCAACCGCATGGAATCGCGCCTGACCCGCTTTGCCGACGGCTTTTATGCGACATTGAGCCGCGAGTTGGAGGCGCAGCGGTGATGCACCCCACACACACCCTCACCCCAGCGAAGGCTGGGGTCTCATGCGTTCGCGCACCGACGCCTGAGATGCCAGCCTTCGCTGGCATGACGGCAGAACAGGCGGGTCGCTAATGGCCATGTCCGGTCCTCCCTCCAGCCGCCGTGGCCGTGGCCGCGCGCCGATGGCCGACATCAACGTCACGCCCCTGGTCGACGTCATGCTGGTGCTGCTGATCATCTTCATGGTCACAGCGCCGCTGCTGGTGACCGGCGTGCCTGTGAACCTGCCCGAAACCCGCGCCAAGGGACTGGACCAAGACGCCAAGCCCACCGTCGTGTCGATCGACCGCGACGGCGCGACCTATGTCGATGAAGATGCCGTGGCCGACGCCGACCTGCCCGGTCGCCTGGCCGAAATCGTCGCTGCCAACGCAGGCAAGGCGGACGCGCCGCAAATCTTCCTGCGCGCCGACAAGGGGCTGGATTATGGCCGGGTGATGCGGGTGATGGCCGAACTCAACCGCGCTGGCCTGAACAAGGTGTCGCTCGTTTCCTCGCCAGACGACACGGCGGAATAGGCCCACCATGGAGCGCACGGAGAAAATCGGCCTTGGCGTCGCGACCGCGGGGCATGTCCTGCTGTTCGGGCTGCTGTCGGCTGGCTTTTTGGCGACACCCAACCCGTTGAAGCTCAAGACCCCGCCGATGGAAGTGTCCATGGTGGATGAGGTCGCGCTGCAATCGACCGCGCCCAAGCTTTCGGCCGAACCGCCCCCGCCCAGCGTCGCGCCCGAACAGGGACCGACCGAGGATGCCGCCCCCGCGCCGGAACCGGAACCCGCGCCCGAACCGGTGCCGGTCCCGCCCAAACCACAACCCAAGCCCGCGCCGCCCAAGCCGGTCGCCAAGCCAGCGCCTGAAAAACCGAAGCCCACGCCCCCCAAGAAGGAGGTGGCCAAGGTCGCGCCCAAGCCCAAGCCCGCGCCGGACAAACCCGCGCCCCCAAAAAAACCAGCGCTGAAGCCTGCGCTCGACAAGCCCAAGGCTGCCGCCGCGCCAGCAAAGCCCGCCGCCAAGGCTTCGGCCAAACCCGCGACCAAAGCGCCCGCGCGCGCGTCGGGTCAGGGCAAGGCGGACAAACCCAAGGGATCGCTGCTCGGCAATGATTTCCTCAAAGGCATCGACACCAGTGCCGACGCCCCGCGCAAACCGCCCGCCCCAGCGCCCGCCGCTGCCATGGGTCCGGCGCAGAAATCCGCGCTCGACGCCGAACTGCGCCGTCAGTTGAAGCCGCATTGGCGTCCCCCGTCGGGCGCGGATGCGGACCAGCTCGTCACCCTGCTCGAAGTGCGGCTCGACAAGAGCGGCGCGGTGATCGGCACGCCGGAGGTGATCGACCAGCTTGGCGTCACCGCCAGCAACCGGCCGCAAGCCAAACTCCATGCCGAACGGGCGATCCAGGCGGTCAAGCTTGCCTCCCCGTTCCGCAACATGCCGCCCGAATTTTACGACCAATGGAAATGGCTCCGGCCACTCCGCTTTGACGCGAGGCTGAACCGATGAAACCCTCCCTTTTCCGCCGTTTGAGCGTGGCGACCGCCGCGCTGCTCGCCTTCGCAGCGATGCCAGCCATGGCCCAGCTGTCGGTCGATGTGACCGGTGAGATTGACAGCAATGTCAAGGTCGCCGTCCCCCCCATGCCCGCGCAGCAGGAGGTCGCCACCCCCGCCGGATCCGCCACGGATCTTGGCCGCAAAATCGCCGAAGTGATCGCCTCGGACCTTAAAGGCTCCGGCCTGTTCGATCCCTCCGGTCCCGCCGGCCTGCCGCAAATCCCCTTTGCCGAAGTCACTTTTCCCGTGTTCGACAAATGGGGTGCCTATCAGGCGTTGGTGCAGGGTTTCGTCCGCACCACCGGCGGGGAAGCCGACATCACCGTTGGCTGCTACCTCTATGATGTGGCGCTGAAGCAGGAACTGACCCGCCAGGGCTATGTCGTCGCCCCGCGCGACTGGCGGCGCGCCGCGCATAAATGCGCCGACGCCATCTATGCGCGCCTGTCAGGCGAAAGCCCCTTCTTCGACAGCCGCATCGCCTATATCGCCGAAAGCGGGCCGAAGGGCGCGCGCGTCAAGCGCCTCGCCATCATGGACAGCGACGGCGCGAACCACCGCTTCATCACCAATGGCCAGTCGATGGCGCTCACCCCGCGCTTTTCGCCCGATTATAAGTCGATCCTCTATGTCAGCTATCTGGGCAGCCGGGTGCGCCTTTATATCTATGACATTGGCGCAGGGCAGCAGCGGCTGGTGACCGAAAGCAACAACCCGACCTTCGCACCGCGCTGGTCGCCCGATGGGCGCAATATCCTGTTTTCGATGGCGATTGCGGGCAATACCGACATTTATCGCGTTCCAGCCAGCGGCGGCACGCCCGTGCGCCTCACCACATCGCCCGGCATTGACGTGGGCGGCAGCTATTCGCCCGACGGCAGCCAGATCGTGTTCGAAAGCGACCGGTCGGGCGGGCAGCAACTCTATGTCATGAACGCCGACGGCTCCAACCAGCGCCGCATCAGCCATGGCAGCGGCCGCTATGCGACGCCCGAATGGTCGCCGCGCGGCGACCTCATCGCCTTCACCAAGCTGTCGGGCGATTTCAAGATCGCGGTGATGACGCCGGGTGGCGACAATGAGCGTATCCTGACCAATGGCTGGCAGGACGAACAGCCGACCTGGTCGCCCAATGGCCGCGTGCTGCAATTCTTCCGCACATCGCCGGGCAAGCAGGGGTCGAGCCAGGTGTGGCAGGTCGACCTGACCGGCGTGAACGAGCGTCGCATCCCCACCCCCTTGAGCGGATCAGACCCCGCCTGGGGACCGCTGCTGCCCTGAAAATCGCGCATTCTGGCGGTTGGCATGGAACCCAATCGTCTTGACAGCGTAACGAACATCACGGACCCTGATACCGTCCTGAGCGGGCGGTGCCCGGATCAATCAAAGGAGACCCCCGATGAAAATGTCCCGAACGCTGGTCATGGCTACCGCCATCATCGCTCTGGCCGCCTGCTCGAAAAAGCCGCCCGCCGAATTGCCGCCCGCGCCCGGTGCCGCCGCGACCGAACCGGTCGGATCGACCGGACCCAGCGGACCGGTCAAGGGCAGCCAGGAGGATTTCGTCGCGTCCGTCTCCTCCGACCGCATTTTCTTCGGCCTCGATCAATATGATATCGATGCGGAGGATCAGGCGACGCTGCAAAGCCAGGCCGCCTGGCTGCAACAAAATCCCGCCGTGCGCGTGACCATAGAGGGTCATGCCGACGAACGCGGCACCCGCGACTATAATATCGCGCTCGGCGAACGCCGTGCCAATGCCGCGAAAAACTATCTCGCCTCGCTCGGCATCGATTCAGGCCGCATCACAACGGTCAGCTATGGCAAGGAGCGCCCAGCCGCACTGGGTTCGGATGAAGCCTCCTGGGCGCAGAATCGCCGCGCGGTGACGGTGACGATCCAATATTGATCACCTGCCACATATGATCGAAAGGCCCGCCCGTCCTCGACCGGCGGGCCTTTTGATTGTGGGCGTGCGTCCCAACTGGTGGGCATAATCTTGCTGACTTCTCGGTCCAACTGGCCGATAGACTATGCCGGAACAGGAAAATGGACGGCCATGCAGGACAGCGACGACAGGGTGGACCCGGCACAGGAATCGGGCAACGAACCGGGGGTCAAGGGCACGCAGACGCTGATGCGCGCGCTCGACATCATGGACGAGGTGATTGACGGCCCGATCCGCGCCGCCGACCTCGCCCGTAAGCTGGGCATGAGCAAGACCACCGCCCACCGGCTGGTGCAGGCGCTCAAATCCCGCAACTATCTGACGGTCACGCGCGACGGCTTTGCGCTTGGGCCGAAACTGCTGCAACTGGGCGTGCTGGCGACCGAGCAGATCGACTTTGTCCGCATCGCCCGCCCCTTCATGGAGCTTCTGTCAGAGCGAACCGGCTTTTGCGTGTTCGTGGGCAAGCGGGAGGGCGATTTTTCCCGCCATCTCGACCGGGTGACCGGCACCCAGCGGCTGCGCGTCGCCACGGCCCCTGGCGACCGCCGCCCGATCGCCGAAACGGGCCTTGGCAAGGCGCTGTTGCTGGACGAGGATGAAGCGACCTGGGAACGGCTCTATCTGTTGGCCAAGGATGGTCAGGCGTCGCGCGAACAGATTGACGCCTTCCTCGCGGAAATGCACGCGCACAAGGCGCGGGGCGAAGTGCTGCACGACAGCGAACTGGGCGACGGCGTCCGCTCCATCGCCACCCCGGTTCGCGATGCCAAGGGGCAGATTTGCGTCGCCATTTCCATCGCCAGCGCCGCCCATTACCTGACCGACGAACTGCGCCCTACCCTGGCCGAACAGGTGATGCGCGTCACCCAGCAGATCAGCGCCGCCGTTGGCTATAGCGGCCCGCGCTGAGGGTTCGTCCTACCGCGCCTACCTATGACGGGATCGCTGCGCTGTCCCCATGCCTACCCCCGTTCGGGCTGAGCTTGTCGAAGCCTCGTACTTTCTTTTGAAAGCGACGAAGAAAGCGCGACCCTTCGACAGGCTCAGGGCGAACGAATTTTGAGACTCGAATAGCAGCAACGGTCGCTCGGCCAGGAACTCGCCCCAAAAAACAGGGCGCGATCATCGGAATGATCGCGCCCTTCAGGCTGGGGGAAGGGAGAGAATTTACATCCGGTAGGTTACCCCGAAGGTGAAGGTCCTGCCGATCCGCGTCTCGAACAATGTGTCCTGCCGCACGCTGTCGGTGTAGAGGCGGTTCTGTTCATCGGTCAGGTTCTGCGCCTCGACGATGATCTTCAGACGATCGGTCACGTTGAGCGAGGCCGACGCATCCATGTAGAAGGTCTTGGCATTGCCAACCAGATCGCTGCCCGGCGAGGCGGGGATGCCGCGGATGAACTTGTCGCGGAAGTTGCCCGTGGTGCGGATGCTGAACAGCTCATCCTCATAATAGAGCGTAGCCGATGCGGTTTTCTTCGACAGGCCGACCAGATCCGCCGTCGTTGTCACCGTCGGCACGCCGCCGACGCTGGCCAGGATATAGTCGATCTTCGACGTCACCAGCGTGTAATTGGCCAGCACGCCGAAATTGCTCAGGAACCCGTCAAAGAAGGTGAAGGGGATTTGCGCGTTCAGCTCGATGCCCTTGAGCGGACCGCCGGGCGTGTTGAACGGCTGCGACACGGTGAACAATTCGGTCGGCGCGGTATTGCTGTTTTCCAGCAGCGCGTTGGGCAAGCCCAGCTCGTTAAACGGCACCTGGCTGTTCACATTCTGGATGAAGCTCTTGATATCCTTGTAGAAGAAGGCAGCAGAGAGCAACGATCCGGGGCGGAAGTACCATTCGACCGCGACGTCGAACGTGTTGGCACGGATCG
The DNA here is from genome assembly GCA_023266575.1 of Sphingobium sp. Lineage (GTDB taxonomy): Bacteria > Pseudomonadota > Alphaproteobacteria > Sphingomonadales > Sphingomonadaceae > Sphingobium. Next base: position 106,410 of record JAHFPV010000012.1, on the reverse strand, counting down.
GGTCGAGGAAGGGATTGTTGACATTGCCGACGCGCGTGACCGGATTGACGCCGCTGGTCGGCGTCAGCAGGCCCAGCTCCGGCCGCGCCAGCACCTTGGCCCCCGACAGGCGAACCAGCACATTGCTGACCGGCTCGATCACGATATTGGCCGATGGCAGCCAGTCGTCATAATTGTTCTGCGCGGCGCCGAACTTGCCGACCAGGTTGGTGGGCGACGTCTGCCCGGCTGGCGGAGCCACCGCGATATAGCCCGACGAGAGCATGTCGGTGCGGACATAACGCACGCCCACATCGCCGCGTACGCTAAAGCCGGTCGCCTGTTCCAGGTCGAAATTGGCCATCAGGTAACCGCTGGTCACCTCTTCGCGCACTCGGCTGCGACTGCCGCCACATTCGACGCCGCAAAAGCGCACATCGTCAAAGCCGAACGTATCAGCCCATTTGTCGGCGTCGATCGAGACCCAGCTGGCGGGCGCACCCTGGCCCCACAACTTGTCCACCCCGGTAATGTCGCGGGTGATGCTGGCCAGCGTCGTGCCGGCGGGCAGCGCGCGAACCACCGTGTCAGCCGAATAGGGACGCAGGGAGGTGGAAAGGAAGTCGCTGCGCCGATATTGCGCGCCCGCCCGGATCGAGAAGGCGTCGCTGACGGTCCATTTCAGATTGGTTTCGGCGGTCAGATTGTCGGTCTTGTTGCGCGACGGCTTGCCCTGATAGCTGAAACCGCCCAGCACCGTGCCGTCGGCCAGGCCCGGCGCATAGGTGAAGCTGCCCGGATTGGCGACATCTACACCAAAGCCCAGCTTGGGCGTGGTGCCGCCATCGCGGAAATCGATCGAGAAACCATCGGTATCGATCGCGTCGATGAAGGTCTGGAGCCGCTTCTTGCCGTCCCAGATCGACCGGTTGAAGCCGACCAGACCATCGATCGTCAGACTGTCGTTCAGGTCGCGGCGGAAATTGACGTTCGCCTGCTTGAAGGTCGACACGAAATTGTCGACCAGCCCTTCCGATCGCACATCGACCCCGTCGAACACGCCATGGACCAGCGATCCATTCTCGTCGAAATCAATCTCGCGCACCGACGTCATCGGCTGGCCATTATTGGAGGCCGACCGGGCGAAGGAGATGGCGGCGATATAATTGTCGCGGCGGGTCACTTCGAACCGCGAATAGAGGAAGTCGACCGAAATGTCGGTCTGGTCGTCGGGCTGGAACTGGAGCGTCAGCGATCCACCGATCCGCTCCTGCTTCTGTTCGCTGTTCAGGTAGCGCGGAATACGCGGCAGGAACGCGCCGCTGCCGGGCGTGTTGGGCAGGTCGGCCCGGCGCAAATCCTGGATCGTCTGATAGGCGGCTGCATTGCTGGTGCGCGGATTGCCGGTCGAACAATCAGCGGCGGTGACGCCCTTGAGCGCGCTGTCCGCCGGATTCTGCGGCGTATAACCCAGCGGCGAACAGAAACCGCCATTGGTGTTGGCCGACAGCAGGTCGACCGCCGAATAGCCGACCTCACGAATGTTGCGCTTCTGGTAAGCGACCGAACCGAGAATGCCAAAGCCGCTATCGCCAAACTGCTTGGAAATCAGCAGCGACGCGCGCGGATCGACCTTCTTGGACAATTCATTGTAAATGCCGCGCGCGGTCATCGACAGGACGAAATCATCCTTCTGGTCGAACGGCTTGGGCGCGGACAGATCGACCGTCGCGCCGAGCGATCCTTCCTCGATATCCGCCGACGGCGTCTTGCGCACTGACAAGGCCGAGAAAATCTCGGTCGGGAACACGTTGAAGTCGAAGCTGCGGCCATTATTGCCCGCGCCGTAAATGTCGGAACTGCCGGTCTGCGCCGATCCTTCCATGCCGTTGATGCGGACGCGGGTGAAACCGGCGCCCAGGCCACGAACGGAGATGTTGCGCCCCTCGCCACCATCACCGCGCGCCAGCGCCACGCCGGGCACGCGCTGCATCGATTCAGCCAGGTTGGAGTCGGGAAATTTGCCGATATCTTCCGCAACGATCGAATCGATTGCGGCCGCTTCCTTGCGCTTCATGCCGAGCGCGCTGTTCAGCGAAGCGCGGAAGCCGGTGACGACGATGTCGGCGGCCTCCGGTTGCGCCTCTGCCGCCTGGTCCTGCGCCAGTGCGGGCGCGGCCATCAGCATGGCGGATGCGAGCGCCAAGCCTGAGCTGCGGCGTGCAAACGCGGAACGAGTGGTGTTGGTCAACATAAAATCCTCCCCTGATCGCTGGGCTACCCCAGATGTCCCACTATGTGAACTCATGTATCACCTTATAGGGAGTCGACCAATAATGCCAGAAAAATCATCATGTGATTATTTAGTCCACAATGTGGATCATTTTGTCGTAGCTACCTCCGCCGCATAGACATGGCTCGCCCCTTCCATATTGGACCGGAAGATCATCCAGCGTCCGTCGGGGGTGAAGGTGACATTGGGTTCCAGCCGATAGTCATGCCGGGCCAGATCAACGATCTTCTCCGCCTGCAACGTCCCCGGCTCGGTCAGATCGTCGGCATTGTCCGCCCGGATGCCCGCGACATCGGGGATGGGCTGCGGCGTGAAGAGGGTGAGATATTTGCCGTCGCTCGCGCGCGCCACCATCTGCGCGTCGCCGCCATCGCCTGAAAAGCGCTGGCCGTCGGGCGACTGGTTATAATGGACCGACCATTGGTCGCGCGCCACCGGGAACCAGCGCCTCTTGCCGGTCGCCAGTTCATAGCCCGCCAGCCAGAACACTTCACCGCGCGGGGTCTGGAGATCATACCAGACCCATTTCCCGTCGGGCGAGAAGAATTCATGCCCCGCAATCTCCATATTCATGGCGCGCTTGTGGACCAGTCGCTGGTCGCTGCCATCGGTGCGGATCGTCCATATCCGATCGACCTTGTGCCATGGCCCCTCATGGCAATAGAGGATGCGGGCCGGGTCGGTCGGCGAAAACTGGACATGGTTGAGCCAGTCGGTCGATGCGACCACCACTTTTCTCGCCCCTGTACGAATATTGATGGTGAAAATCTCCATCGGGATTTTCGCTTCCAGCCGCTGGTTCAGCCGCACCTCCTTGGCATCGGCATAGGATAGGGGCTTGCCGTCCGCTCCGGTCGCGGCAAAGGCGGTTTCGCCCGGTCGATTGCCATCGCCGCCGGGTTGCAGTGGCGGCTCACGCTCCGCCCATTGCCCCAGCAGCAGCGTTTCATCGGCATTAATCGAGCCGATCGAGCCGCGGGCGACCGTCGCGATCCGTCGCACCTTGCCGCTGTCGATATCCACGCCATGGACGATCACCCCCGCGCCATGGGGCTGGGTATAATAGGCCGTCCGCGTCCGCCGCCCGACCAGCAATAGCTTGATCCCCGTCTGTCGCACCAGCGGCGTCACGCGCCAGTCGGCCAGCCGCACCACGGCAATGCCGTCGGGCGTGGAGATCACCATCTTGTCGCCTTGGCGGGTATAGCTGTTCTGGTGAAAATAGAGCGAGGTGCTGCCCGGTGCCTGGCTGATGCGGATGATGCGATGGCCGGTGGTCTGGTCGATCCATTCGCGCGCGGGCGCGGCCTGCGCCGCCGGGGTGCCGATGACCGCCACAGCCAAGATGGCCGCCATAGGTGCCAAGCGCATGATCCATCCCCTATTGCTATTGTTCTATATGGTGGAACCCAGTTCTTACATATGGCCATATTGCAGCATCGGCGGAAGAGGAAAAGTGGTTGACCGTGAAAATATCCCGATATATGGATCATACATCTATTTAACGGGATACAACTAACTGCTCCTGCACGGGCGGTTATATTGGGGGGAGCGGATCGGGTCCGAACCGCTCCCCTTCTTCCCGTCGCTCCAGCGGGGTCGCCACCAATGCCGTCCAGCGCCGCCCTTGCCCTGATGCTGACCCTGGCGACGCCCGGCACCATGCAGTTTGACCTCTCCGCCACCGCGCCCGAACGGCAGCATCGCTACGAAATGGGCGGCCATGGCATCGAGCCGGGCGACAGCGAAAAAGGCTTCCGCTTCTCGGTCGCGCTGCCGGAAGGTGACTATCGCGTCACGCTGACACTGGGTGACCGGCGCGCCGCGGGCGACACCACGGTCAAGGCCGAAGCCCGCCGCCTGATGCTGCGCAACATCGTGACCGCCAAAGGCCAGTTCGTCACCCGCAGTTTTCTGGTCACCATCCGCACCCCGGCCCTGCCGCCTCCCCCCGCCAATGCGCCGGGCGGCAGCGCCGTGCGCATCGACGCCCGCGACGCGCGCGAGGCGACCTGGGACGAGAAGCTGACGCTGGAATTTCTCGGCACGCCGCAGGTTGCATCGCTGCGCATCGAACCGGCCAGCGCGCCGACCATCTTCCTGGCAGGCGATTCGACCGTTACCGACCAATATGCCGAACCGGCGGCCAGCTGGGGCCAGATGCTGCCCGCTTTGCTCGATGATCGGATCATCGTCGCCAATCACGCCAAATCGGGCGAGACGCTCAAATCCTTCCTCACCAATTTGCGCTTCGACAAGCTGCTGTCGACCATGAAGCCGGGCGACTGGCTCTTCATCCAGTTCGGCCATAATGACCAGAAGCGCGAATGGCCGCAAACCTACGTCGCGCCCGACTCCACCTATCCCGCCTATGTGCGCGCCTATATTGCCGAAGCACGGCGGCGCGGCGCGCATCCGGTGCTGGTGACGTCACCCGAACGGCGCAATTTCGACGCGCAGGGCCGCATCATCGACACGCTGGGCGACTATGCCTCTGCCGTGCGCAAATTGGCGGCGGAGGAACAGGTCCGCCTGATCGACCTCAACGCCGACAGCCGCGCGATCTATGAAGCGCTTGGGGTCGACCGCGCTCCCGCCGCTTTCAACGATGGTGGCCGGGACAAGACCCATCACAACAATTATGGCGCATGGCTGCTGGCCAGCGCGGTGGCGCAGCGCATCCGCGACACGATTCCCGCGCTCGCCCCCCATGTCACCGCCCCCGCCTTCGCGCCCACCAAGCCCCCATCAATTACGCAGGTCGTCATCGCCCCCAGCCTGATCGAAAGCGATCAGCGCCCGGCCGGAAACTGACATGGACATGACCCGCCGCGACCTGACGCTCGGCCTGCTCGCACTTTCCCTCCCCTTCCCCGCCCATGCCGCACGCCAGATCGACGTGCGCGATCATGGCGCGCGCGGCGACGGCATCACCCTCGATAGCGACGCGATCAACGCCGCCATCCTCGCCGCATCGCGCGCAGGCGGCGGCACCGTCATCTTGGCCCCTGGCCGCTATCTCTGCTTCTCGATCCGCCTCCAGAGCCGCGTCACCCTCATGCTCAGCGAAGGCGCAATCATCGAGGCCGCCGATCCCGCCCGCCACGCCGGACGCTATGACCTGCCCGAAACCGGGATCGACCAGCTCTATCAGGATTTCGGCCACAGCCATTGGCGCAACAGCCTGATCTGGGGCGACGATGTACAGGACGTCGCGATCATCGGTCGCGGCCTGATCCACGGCGTCGGCCTGACCCGCGACGGCCCCGGCGCGCGCTGGAAGAAACAGGCGGGCGAACGGCCTTTGTCGATGCAGGCAATGACCGCCGCGCAGATCGCCAACCTAGAACCCGCCGCCGCCGCCATGGCGGGCAAGGGCAACAAGGCGATCGCCTTCAAGAACGGCCGCAACATCCGCCTGTCCGGCTTCACGATCCTGAAAGGCGGCCATTTCGCCATCCTCGCCACCGGCACGCGGGGCTTACGCATCGACGGGCTGACCATCGACACCGACCGCGACGGGATCGACCTCGACTGCGTCCGCGACGTCGTGGTGGAACGCTGCCGGGTCAACAGTCCCAATGACGACGCCATCGTGGTCAAGAGCAGCTTTGCGCTGGGCAGCGCCATCGCGGCGGAAAATATCCTCATCCGCGACTGCGACGTCACCGGCTATGACATGGGGTCCGTCATCGACGGCACCCGCACCGCCGTCCAGACCATCGCCCCCGATCAGGATCGCGTCACCGGCCGCATCAAGCTCGGCACCGAAAGCAATGGCGGCTATCGCAACATTGTCATTCAAGACTGCCGCTTCACCCGCTGCCGGGGGCTGGCGCTGGAAACCGTCGATGGTGGCGTCATGGAGCATATCGTCGCCCGCCGCCTCACCATGCGCGACGTCACCACCGCGCCACTCTTTCTGCGGCTGGGCGACCGGCGACGCGGGCCGGAGGGGACCGGCGTCGGCGCGATCAGCGATGTGGCGATCAGCCAGATCGACGCGCGCGGCATCGACCATCGCTTCCCCGCCGCCATAGCGGGCCTGCCCGGCCATCGCATCGCCGACGTGCGGCTGCGCGACATCCACCTGGTCTATGATGGCGGCGGCACCGCAGCCGACGCCGCGCGCCAGCCCGCTGAACTGGCCGATGCCTATCCCGAACCCAGCATGTTCGGCACCCTGCCCAGCTGGGCGCTATGGGCGCGCCATGTGGAACGGCTCACGATCGACCGCTTCACTGCCGAAACAAGCACCCCGGACCTGCGCCCGCCCTTCCACACCGAGGACGCGCCGGGTCTCTCCGTCCAAAACACGCCGCTCTGGCGCGCGCGGCATTGACGCCGATGTGGGACGTTGTTACCATATATAGGTCAACTGTTCCATAATATGGTTCTTTAGGAGAGTCGGGTGGCGATCCACGCCTTCAAGATGCAGCTCAAGCCGGGCGTGGTCGCGGAATATCGCCGCCGCCATGATGAAATCTGGCCGGAACTGACCGCCCTGCTCAGCGCGTCGGGCATTTCGGCCTATTCCATCTTCCTGGATGAAGCCACGCTCAGCCTGTTCGCCGTCCTGACCCTGTCCGACGACAATCAACGCGACACGCTGCCCGACCATCCGGTCATGCAGCGCTGGTGGGCCAGCATGGCGCCGCTGATGGAGGTCGAACCCGACAACCGGCCCAAGGAATGGCCGCTCGTCCCGCTGTTCCATCTCGATTGATGGCCATGATGCACCGCCTTCTCCCCGCTTTGCTGCTTGGCACCATGCTGGCCAGCCCCGTCCCCGCGCAGGTCGCCAAACCCACGGCGAACTTCGCCGCCCCGGTCAAGACCTTCGGCCGCGTCTCCTATGACGCGCGTTCGCTGATGATCGACGGGCAGCGGCAGATCATCTGGGGCGGCGAATTTCACCCCTTCCGCCTGCCATCGCCCGACCTGTGGCGCGACATCCTCCAGAAAATGAAGGCCAGCGGCTTCAACACCGTCGCTCTCTATTTCGACTGGGGCTATCACAGCCCCAAACAGGGCGTGTACGACTTTACCGGCATCCGCGATCTCGACCGGTTGCTGACGATGGCGGAGGAAGAAGGCCTCTATGTCATCACCCGCGCCGGCCCCTATGTGAATGCCGAACTGTCGCGCGGCGGCTTTCCCGGCTGGCTGGTCAACCAGCGTGGCCGCGCCCGCACCGACGACCCGGACTATATCAAGGCGGTCGACGAGTGGCTCGGCCACGTCAACCCGATCATCGCCCGGCACCAGATCGATGCGGACAAGACACGCAAGGGCGGGGTCATCCTGCACCAGATCGAAAATGAGCTGGCGCTGACGACCCCTGCGCAGCGCCGTTACATGGACCATCTCTATGCCCGCGCGCGCGCCGACGGCATCACCGTGCCGATCTTCCACAATGACCAGAGCCGCAACGGCTACTGGACGCCCAAATCCTCAAAGGTCGAGAAGGTCGTTCCCGGCCCGGTCGATATGTATGCCTTTGACGGCTATCCCGGCGGCACCTGCACCGTCACCGGCCAGCCGACCCGCGATGTCGCCGCGCCCAACTGGGGCTATTATGGTCCCGGCGGGGCAAAGGGCGGCGCATCCGCCTCCCCCGACACGCCCGGCTTGCTGGCCGAATTTGGCGGCGGCTGGTTCGACTATTGGGGCTCGAATGGCGGCTATGACTGCAACGCCATCCAGCGCGGCAAGCGGTTCCAGCGGGTATTCTACGGCACGAACCTGGCCAACGGCATCGGCATCCAGAGCTTCTACATGACCTATGGCGGCACCAGCTGGGGCTGGCTGCCCGGCCCGGTGGTGTTCACCAGCTATGATTATGGCGCGGCCATATCGGAACCGCGCGCCTTGCGCGAAAAGGCGCAGGAAATGAAACAGCTGGCCGGGCTGATCGCCTCCGTCCCGGACCTGGCCGGCATGGTCCCCGCCGGGCCGGTCGACATTTCCTCACCCGATATCCAGATCTATCACAATAAAAGCCCGGACAGCGACGCCCGCTTCCTGATGGTGACGCACAAGCCGTCCAACGGGCAAACAAACGACGCCTTCACCTTCACCGCTGACCTGCCCGATGGCCGCTACACCGTGCCGATGCAGCTCCACGGCTTCGACGCCAAATGGCTGGTCGCGGGGGTGACGCTGGGCGGGCAAAGGCTGGTCTATTCGACATCGGAACTGCAAAACGCACAGCGGCAGGACGGCAAAGACCTGCTCCTCCTGTACGGCCGTGCGGGCGAACCGGGCGAAACCGTCCTGCGCTACACCAGCGCCCCCAAAATCACCCTGCTGGAAGGCAAGGCCACCACCCGCTTCGACCCCGCCAAGGGCGACCTCACCCTCCGCTATGCCCACCAGAACCGCGCCATCGTGCGGATCGAGGGCGGCGGTCGCCCGCCCCTCACCCTGATCCTCGCGGATGAGGCCGAGGGCACGCGCTACTGGCGGCATGGCGACGCGCTGATCCGCGGCCCCGAACTGGTCCGCAGCGCGACCGCCAAGGGCAGCGCCCTCGCCTTGACCGGCGACACCGCAGCGCCAAGCCCGCTCGAAATCTGGGCGCCCGCCGCGATCCGCGCGATCACATGGAACGGCACCCGCATCGCCACCCGCGCCACCCCCACCGGCAGCCTGACCGCGACCCAACCGCTCCCCGGCCCCGCCCCCGTCACCCTGCCCGCGCTCACCGACTGGCGCATAGCCAAGGGATCACCCGAAGCCGACCCCGCCTTCGACGACAGCGCATGGCAGGCGATCGACGCCCGCCCCAGCGCCAGCATCACCCAGCGCCCTGACGGCCAGCCCAATATGGGCATGGATGCCTATGGCTTTCATGACGGCGATGTCTGGTATCGCGGCCGCTTCACCGGCACGCCCGACGCCAAGACACTGTCGCTTTATTATGGCGCGGGCGGCTCCGGCCTCGTCCAGGCCTGGATCGATGGCCAGTTTCTGGGCGAAGCGGAAACCCCGTCCGGCCTGCCCCGCCCGATCACCACCGGCACCGCCCGCTTCGCCCTGCCCGCCAGCGCGCAAGGCGGCGAGCATGTCCTGTCCGTCATGGTCCGCAACAATGGCCATAATTGGGATCTGGACAGCGACGATTTCCACAAGGAAACGCGCGGTCTGATCTCCGCCTCGCTCGAAGCCCCCGGCGGGCGCAGCTTCACCATACCGATCGCCTGGAAGATTCAGGGCAGGCAGGGTGGCGAAAATCTGCCCGACGTCGCGCGCGGCGCGGCGAATAATGGCGGCCTCCACGGCGAACGCATGGGCTGGCACCTGCCCGGCTATAACGACGCAGGCTGGGCCAAAGCCACCGTCCCCACCAGCCAGAGCGCGCCCGGCACCAGCTGGTATCGCACCAGCTTCGACCTTGCCGTGCCAAAGGGGCAGGACGCGACCATCGGCCTCAGCTTCGGCGACGCGACCACCCCGCGCTCCCCCGTCCGCTACCGCGTGCTGATCTTCGTCAATGGCTGGAATATGGGCCAGTTCATCGCCCATGTCGGCCCGCAACGCACCTTCCCCATCCCCGAAGGCATCCTCAACCATCGGGGTAAAAATCACATCGCGCTTGCCGTCACGTCCGACGGTGCGCCGGGCGATGCGCTCGAAGCCGTGCGCCTCGTCACCCTTCACAATGTCAAAGGCGGCGTGCCGGTGCGGATGGTGTCCGCCCCCGCCGCCCCGTCCGATCTCAAGCAGGAGAAATAATAGTGGCCGCCCTTACTCATGACGTCGCACGGTCCAGCGTGATCGACGCCATCGACCGCCTGATGCACAATCTGGTCAACATCACCGACGAAACCGGCGAATTCCTGCTGCATCTGGACGATGGCCGCATCATCGATACCAAGGGCTGGGCCGGATGGGAATGGACCCATGGCGTGGGCCTGTTCGGCATGTGGCGCTATTATGAGCAGACCGGCGATGCCAAGGCGCTGACCATCATCAAACAATGGTTTGCGGATCGCTTTGCCGAAGGCACGCCGACCAAGAATATCAACACCATGGCCCCGTTCATCACGCTCGCTTACCTCTACGAGCATGAACCCTCGCCCGCTTACATCCCCTATCTGGACAGCTGGGCCGAATGGCTGATGGCCCCCGACGGCCTGCCCAAGACGGAGGAGGGCGGCTTCCAGCATATCGTCTATAATGACGAAAATCCGGGCGAAATGTGGGACGACACGCTGATGATGTCGGTGCTGCCGCTCGCCAAGATCGGCCTGCTGCTCGACCGCCCCCATTATGTCGAGGAAGCCAAGCGCCAGTTCCTCATCCACATTAAATATCTGTTCGACAAGAAAACGGGCCTGTGGTTCCACGGCTGGGATTTCAACGGTCGCCACAATTTCGCCGAAGCGCTGTGGGCGCGCGGCAATTGCTGGGTGACGATCGCCATCCCCGAAATCATCGAGATTCTCGACCTGCCCGAAGGCGACGCGCTACGGACCTTCCTGATCGACACGCTCGCCGCCCAGGTGAAAACGCTGGCCGCCACGCAGGACCCGGACACCGGCCTGTGGCACACGCTGATTACCGACCCGACCAGCTATCTGGAGGCGTCCGCCACCGCCGGTTTCGCCTATGGTATCCTCAAAGCCGTGCGAAAGGGCTATCTGCCGCGTGACTATGAAGCGGTCGGCATCCGCGCGGTCGAGGGCGTGCTGGCCAATATCGACGATACGGGCGAGCTGAAACAGGTCAGCTTCGGCACCGCGATGGGCGATACGCTGCAATTCTACAAGGATATCCCACTCACCTCCATGCCCTATGGCCAGAGCCTGGCGATCTGCGCGCTCGCCGAATTTCTGCGCACCTATATCTGACACAGCAGCATGGGCGGGGCCGATATCTTGGAAGGATCGTTCCCTCGCATCATCCTGCTGAAAGGTGCCGCCAGCCTCACCGGGCTGGCGGCATTACTGTTGGCTTTTGCCGTCAACGCCCATGCGGAAAGCTGGGTCCACGCCAGCGCGCGCAAAGGTGATGTAACGCTGGCATCGGGCCAGCAGGTCGCGCATGTCGTCACCGATCCGGCCGACCACGCCGTGGTCGCCATCGCCGCGCAGGATCTGCGCGATGACCTGGCCACCGTCACGCGCGGCACGCCCGGCGGCGGCACGCAAATCTGGATCGGCACGCTCGGCCGCAACGCCGCGATCGACCGGCTGGTGGTCGACCGGCGCATCGCCATCGGCAGCCTCAAGGGCGCGTGGGAAAGTTTCCTCATCACCAGCGTCGATCGGCCCAGCCCCGGCGTCGCCCGCGCGCTGCTGATCATCGGCAGCGACCGGCGCGGCACTGCTTATGGTGCCTATGAACTCTCCCGCGCCATCGGCGTTTCCCCCTGGCACTGGTGGGCCGACGTCACGCCCGCCCGGCGCGCCGCACTCCATGTCGCCAAAGGGCTGCGCCGCTTCGGCCCGCCCTCGGTCCGCTATCGCGGCATTTTCCTGAATGATGAGGATTGGGGACTGGTGCCCTGGGCCGCAACCACCCACGCCCCGGACGAAAAGCCGCTCGGCCCCAAGACCTACGCCAGACTCTTCGAATTGTTGTTGCGCCTGAAGGCCAATCTGCTCTGGCCCGCGATGCACAAGCTGACCCAGCCCTTCAATGCCGATCCCGCCAATGCCGCCCTGGCCGATCGCTATGCCATCGTGATGGGGTCCAGCCATGCCGAACCGATGCTGCGCAACAATGTCGGCGAATGGACGGCACCGCCCGACGATTTCAACTATGTGACGAACGCACCGGGGGTGCAGCGCTATTGGCAGACGCGCGTCGCCAGCCATGCCCGCTATGAAAGCATCTGGACACTGGGGATGCGCGGCATCCATGACAGCGGCATGGTCGGCCCGGCGACGCTGGACGATCGCCGCGCCACGCTCGACCACATCATCGCCGACCAGCGCGCGATGCTGGATCGCGCGGGCATCCCCCAGGCACCGCAAGTCTTTACCCCCTATAAGGAAGTGCTGGACCTCTACCGTGCGGGCCTCAAAATCCCCGACGATGTCACGTTGATGTGGCCGGACGATAATTTCGGCTATATCCGCCACTTCCCCGACGCCGCCGAACGCGCCCGTGCTGGCGGCTCCGGAGTCTATTATCACCTCTCCTATCTCGGCGCGCCACTCTCTTACCTCTGGCTCTCCACCACCCCGCCCGCGCTGATCCGTGAGGAGATGGGCCGCGCCTATGATCGCGGCGCGCGGCAAATCTGGGTCGCTAATGTCGGCGATCTCAAACCCGCCGAACTCGCCACCGACTATTTCCTCTCCCTCGCTTGGGACGTGGACGCCACCCGCGCCCGGCCAATCGACCGCTTCGTCGAAAGCTGGGCCGCCGAAAATATCGCCCCGGCCCAGGCCCGCCCGATCGCGACAATCCTGCGCGACTATCACCGGCTCAATTTCGATCGTCGCCCTGGACATCTCCAATATTATCTGCCCGGCGAAAAGGCCCGCCCCAGCCCGCTGTCGATCGCGCAGGCCGACGCCCGCCTCGCCGATTTCGCCGCGATGACATCGGCCGTCACCGCACTGGAATCCCACATTCCCGCCGATCGCCGCGATGCCTTTTTCGAGCTGGTCACCTATCCCGTCGTCGCCTCCGCCGCGGCCAATCAGCGCTTCTTTGCTGCCGAAGCGCATGACCGGCTGCGCGACATAGACCTGCCCCAGGCGCTCCAACGCGGCGCGATCGCCCACCGGGCGGACGACATGCTGCGAGACCTGACCCACCGCTACAACCACGCCATTGCAGGCGGAAAATGGCGTGGCATGATGGCGGTCGAGCCAGCCGACGGGCAATGGCGCAGCTACCGCCTCACCCCGCCGCTGCTCCCCGCGCCGGACGTCCCCGCGCTGGCCGCCACGCCACGCGCCAACACCCCACCCCCGCCAGCCCCCCTGCTCACCCCGCGCGATTTCACCCCGGCCAAGGGATGGCGACAAGGCGACGGGCTGGGCCGCCACGGCAATGTCCTCGCCCCCACCGACCAGCCCGGCCCGGTGAGCGCGACTATCACCCTGCCCGCAGGCCAGTGGCAGGCAACCGTCGATATCCTGCCCACCTATGCCGACAAGGATGGCGATCCATTGCGCCTCACGCTCACCATCGATGGCATAGACTATCCCCTTACCGCCCCACGCCAGACCGGCGACCGCGACTGGGCGCTGGCAGTGCTGGACAATCGCATCGCCCTGCCCCTGCCCGCCCCGCTAGCCACTGGCACCCACCGCCTGACGCTACGCGCCGCCGATCCGGGCGTGCTGGTCGAAGCGATCCGCTTCACCCCCGCAATCGACAAAGACGACTTGCATTAATTTCACATGGCGTGATACGCATCCACTATATGGTATTTAATCGCGTGCCAGACCCGAACAGGGCAGCACGACCGAAGGCAGAGGACGGAAGCACAATGACCCCCGAAACCCGCCCCGTCCGCCTGCGCAACTATCTCGCCTACGGCTCTAACGACGTGCTGGGCGCGGGGTCGATGGCGGTGATTTCCGGCTGGGTGCTGATCTTCTACACCCAGTTTTGCGGCCTGTCCGCGGGGCAGGCCGCCACCATCTTCGCAGTCGCACGCATCCTCGACGCCTTCGCCTCGCCGATGATCGGCTATATCTCCGACCATTTTGGCCGCACCCGGCTTGGCCAGCGCTTTGGCCGTCGCCGCTTCTTCATCCTCGCCGCCATTCCCCTGCTACCCAGCTTCGCGCTGATGTGGCTGCCGGGCCAGACATTCTGGTACTATCTGGTCAGCTATGTCCTGTTCGAGCTGGTCTATGCGATGGAGATCATCCCGTTCGAAACCCTCGCCGCCGAAATGTCGTCCGACTATAAGACCAAGGCGAAATTCGCTGGCGCGCGCATCCTGTTCGGTCAGGCTTCCGCCATCCTCGCCGGTTTCCTGCCGCTCTGGCTGATCACCACGCTTGGCCGCGACAGCGCCGACACCTTCTTCTATATGGGCATCATCTTCGCCATCCTGTTCATGGCGACCGCGGGGCTGCTCTATCTGTTCAGTTGGGAACGGCATATGCCCGGCACGACACTCGCTCCGCAGCCGGCATCGTCGGGCGGCGCGGGGCAGGCGTTCAAGGCGCTCTATCGCAATCTTTTTTCCACCATGCGCATCCGCGCCTTCCGGCTGCATCTGGGCATGTATCTGGGCGGCTATATCAGCCAGGATATTTTCAACGCCGCCTTCACCTTCTTCGTGATCTTCGCGCTGACCGGCTCCATGGCGATCGCATCCGGCCTGCTCGGCACCATGTATATCGTCCAGTTCGTCGCGGTGATCATCGCCATCAACCTCGCGCTCCGCGCCTCCCCCAGCCGCGCCTATCAGATCGCCGCCGCCGCCTTCGCGGCGGGCGCGCTGACGCTGATCGGCCTGTGGGTGTTGGGCATCCCGGCAAGCAGCCCGATGATCTGGCTGCCGATCATCCTGGCGGGCCTTGGTCGCGGCGCGCTCAACTATATCCCCTGGGCCACCTATAACTATATGGCCGACGTGGACGAGATCGTCACCGGCCAGCGGCGCGAGGGCAGTTTTGCCGGGGTCATGACCTTCGTGCGCAAGGCGACCCAGGCCGCCGCCGTCGCGGGCGTCGGCTTCATCATGCAGGCGGGCGGTTTTGTCTCCGGCGCGCCGGTGCAGAGCTACAGCGCCATCCTCACCATCGCGCTGCTGCTGGGTATCGGCACGGTCGGGATGCTGGGCTTTGGCATCCTCGTCTCCACCCGCTTCCGCCTCAGCCCCGCCACCCACGCCATCCTGATGGCGGAGATCGAACATCTGCGCAGCGGCGCACGCACCCCCACCAGCGTGGAGGCAGGCGCGATCGTCGAAAATCTGTCCGGCTGGCGCTATGACCAGCTGTGGGGCAACAACCCGGTCGCCCGATGATCGCCGCGCTGCTCCTGCTCGCCAGCGCCCCGATCGCGCCCAAGCCGCTCTATCGCGACCCGGTGCATGATGGTGCCGCCGACGCCTCGACCGTCTATGACCGCAAAAGCGGCGAATGGGTGATGTTCTACACCAACCGCCGCGCCGACCTGCCGCAGAATGATCCCAAGGACGTCCGCTGGGTCCATGGCACCGCGATCGGCACCGCCCGTTCCCGCGACGGCGCGCACTGGACCTACAGCGGCACGGCCCATATCCCCAAAAGCTGCACCGGCGACACGCTCTGGGCGCCGGAAGTCCAGTATCTCGCGGGCCAGTGGCATATGTGGCTAACCGTGGTGCCGGGCATCTTCCGCGACTGGAACGCCCCGCGCTTCATCGTCCATCTGACCAGCCCCGACCTGACGAGCTGGACCTGTAGCGACCGGCTCGATCTCGGCTCCGACCGGGTGATCGACGCCAGCGTCATCGCCCTGCCAAGAGGCGGCTACCGCCTCTTCTACAATGACGAGCATCAGAATAAGGCGATCCGTACCGCCGACAGCAGCGACCTTGTCCACTGGACGCCGGGCGAACGCCTGACGCAAACGCCGGGCGAAGGACCAAAGGCCTTCTACTGGAAGATCAATTGGTGGCTCATCTCCGACGCCTGGAAAGGCCTGCTGGTCATGCGCTCACCCGACGCCACGACATGGACCCCCCAGCCCGACCATATCCTCGCCACTCCCGGCGTCCATCCGACCGATCGCGCCATGGGCCAGCACCCCGACATCATCGTTACGGGCAACCGCGCGTACATCATCTACTTCGTCCACCAGAGCGGCGAAGTGGACACACAGGCCAAACCCGACCTCTGGCGCCGCAGCGTCCTCCAGATCGCCGAACTCACGGAGACAGACGGCATTCTGACCGTCGATCGCAACGCCCCGGTGCGCGTCCGCCTGAAACCTCAAACCGCCAGCCGGTTGCCATAGCCGATGATGATCGTCGCCAGGATCAGCAGCCCGACCCCGCTCCACACCATCCGCCGCACCGCGGGCGCGGCATCCTTCCACTCGCGAAAGGCAAAGCCCCAGCAGGTGCCGAAGATGATGATCGACGCCATGTGCAGCGTCCAGCTGGAAAAACCGAACCGGCCCATCTGGCTTTCGCCCATCGTGTAGAAGAAGAATTGGAAATACCAGGCCGTCCCCGCCAGCGCGCACAGCAGGAAATTGGGCAGCAGCGCCGGGCGCTGTCCCTGCGCATCCGCCGCGCCCAGCCACTGGCCCGCCGATTTATTCTTGGCGATCAGCCAGGCACACCACAAAGCGTTGGTCACAAGTCCGCCGAACATGACGATGCACAGGGTCGGCAGGCCAACCCATAGCGGCCCGGTTCCCGCCGCTCGGCTAAGGTCATTGACCGGCTGGCCCGCCGCCAGGCCAAAGGCAAAGCAGGACGACATGATGCCGGAAAAGATGGCGACTGCGATACCCTTCTTGAAATCAAATTCGGCGACCACCGCCGCCTTCTGCTCTGGCGAGAGCGCCGCATCCTTGCGCGCACCCGCCATGGCGACGACGATGATGCCCAGCACGGTCACCGCCAGCCCCAGCAGCACGATCTGCCCGGACAGCGTGCCTGCAATCTCGCGCATGAACGTGCCGTCCACGATCGGCGGGATCAGCGTGCCGAACACGGTGCATAGCCCCAGCACCACCGCCATCCCCAGCGACAGCCCCAGATAGCGCATCGTCAGGCCATAGGTCAGCCCGCCAAAGCCCCAGAGAAAACCGAAGAACATGCACCAGCCCACAACGCTGCCCGGCACCTGGGCCATCACCCCCATCAGGTCATTGGTCTGGACCGACGCAAAGAACCAGGGCGCGATGACCCAGGAAAATATCCCCCCGGTCAGCCAGAAAATCTCCCAGTTCCACCGCTTCACCCCGCGATAGGGGACATAGAAGCTGGCCGAGGCGAGACCGCCCAGCCAGTGGAACAGCACGCCGAGCAACGGATTGGGGGTCATAGCTTCAGTCCCAGACGATAGAGGCGATTGGCGTTGCCGCCGAACAGGGCGCGCCGGTCTGCTTCCGGCAGATCGGCAACGATGGCGTGATAGGATTCCATGTAACGGTCGATGCTGCCGAACAGCTTGTCGGTCGGCGTGTCGCTGGCGAACATGCAGCGCTCCACCCCGAACAGGTCGATCGTTTCGCGGATGAAGGAGGCGATATTCTCTTTGGTCCAGTCGCGGCGGATGAAACCCATGCCCGACAGCTTGACCGCAACATGCGGCAGCGCCGCCAGCGCCGCCATGCCCCGCCGCCAGTCGCCAATGCCGTCGGCGTCGGTCAGCACCGGCATCCCCATATGGTTGATGATGACGGGAATGTCGGGATGCCGTTCGATCAGCGGCACCAACCCCGGCATCTGTCCCGGATAGCATTGCAAGTCGAAGGACAGGCCATGTCTGGCCAGCAATCCATAGCCCGCCTGCCACGCCGGATCGCGCGTCAGGTCGACAGGCCCATAGGTCCGCTTGGGATCGGGATGCCAGTTGACGATATGGCGGATGCCCTTCACCCGGCCATGCGCCGCCTGCGCGGCCAGCAGCGCATCGACTTGCGGGTCGTTGAGCGCGGCAAAGGCGACGATCCCGGTCGGCACCCCTTCGATCGCGGCTAGCCCGTCCAGCCACTGCGTCTCCCGCAACGCACTCTCCGCCGCCGCCCCGGCATCGACATGCACCGCGCCGACGACATTCCATCGGGCCAGGTCCGCGCGATACGCCGCCACGCCATAATTATGCGCAATGGCCTCGACGCTGCCATTCGGCCCCTCGTCGGAGAAAGGCGGGCTGAGCCAGTCATAACGGATATGCGCCAGATCCCACAGATGGATATGCGCATCGACAAAGGGAATCATGCCCGTCCTCTCCTATGGAGAAGCAGCGCGCCGGCTCTTTCCGTCCAGTCGCGCCGCGCAACTTCAGGAGCGATTTCTAGTCAGATGCTTGCATCTGATGACTCGGAAATCGCGCAAAACATAGGCTTAGAAAGTGGTCCGCCCGCCCGACGTGTCGAAGGTCGACGCCGTGGTGAAGCTGCACTCCTCGCTCGCCATGAAGCACACCATCGCGGCGGACTCGCTGACTTCGCCCAGACGGCCCATGGGGATCTTCGAGCGCATATAATCGACCTGGCTCTGCGGCAACTGCGCCAGGATGGGGCTTTCGAAGGTCGCGGGGGTCAGCGCATTGGCGATCACGCCCTTGCCCGCCAGTTCCTTGCCCAGGCTCTTGGTCAGGCCGATCACCCCCGCCTTGCTCGCGGAGTAAGCGGACGCGTTGGGATTGCCCTCCTTGCCCGCGACCGAGGCGAGATTGACGATCCGGCCATAACCGTTCTGCAGCATGTACGGCACCACCGCCCGGTTGCAGTAGAACAGGCCATTCAGGTTGATGTCGATGACCCGTTGCCAGCTGTCGAGCGGATAGTCCCACACGCTCGCAGTCGCGCCGGTGATGCCCGCCGAACAGACGAGGATGTCGATCTTGCCGAGCGCTTCGGCGCTCGCCTTCGCCGCTTCTTCCACCGCTGCCTGATCGGACACGTCGAGCGCGGCTACGGCGCTCGCGCCAACCTCATCCCCGGCGGCTGCCAGCGCATCGGGGTTCACATCCCACAGCACCACCTTGCCACCTTCTGCGACGATCCGCGCAGCGACCTGTTTGCCCAGTCCCGACGCGCCACCGGTGACGATGGCGCAGCGCCCTGCATAGCGTCCCGCAAAAATGCTCATCCCAGCACCTCGTCACCCAGATGCCGCCACTCGACCACCTTCTGCGTCTGCACGCCCAGCTTCGCGATGCCCAGTTCCATGACGTCGCCGGCCTTGAGGTAGATGGCGGTCGGTTTCTTGCCCTCACCCACGCCCGGCGGGGTGCCGGTGATCATCAGGTCGCCCGGATAGAGGGTGATATATTCGCTCACGTAAGAGATGAGCTGCGCGACATTGAAGATCATCGTGCGCGTGTTGCCGGTCTGCATCCGCGCGCCATTGACGTCCAGATACATGTCCAGATCCTGGGGATCGCCCACCTCGTCGGGCGTCACCAGCCAGGGACCGGTCGGGCAGAATGTGTCATGCCCCTTGCCCTTGCTCCACTGGGTGCCGCGCTGCTTCTGGTTGAAACGCTCCGACACGTCGTTGACCAGGGTATAGCCCGCGACATAGGACAAAGCGTCCGCTTCGCTGACATAGCGGGCGGTCTTGCCAATAATGACCCCCAGTTCGACTTCCCAGTCGCCATGGGTTGCGCCCTTCGGCAGCATCACTTCATCGTTCGGCCCGTTGAGCGACGACAGCGCCTTCATGAACATCATCGGCTCAGTCGGGATCGGCAGGTTGGATTCGATCGCATGATCCTCATAGTTGAGGCCAATGGCGACGATCTTGCCCACGCCCTTCAACGGCACGCCATAACGCGGCGTCCCCTCGACGATCGGCAGCGACGCGACGTCCGCAGCCTTGGCAGCGGCCAGCGTCTCGATCGTCAGATCGGCCACCACGCCCGACAGGTCGCGAATATTCCCATCGGCATCGACGATACCGGGCTTTTCCTGGCCACGCGGCCCAAAACGGCAGAATTTCATGGGATCAGTCTCTCTTTGGCAATCAATGGGTATAGGGGCGGTGCATCGCGATATCGCGGTTCAGCTCGACGCCGAAGCCGGGCGCATCCAGCGCGCTGGCCTTCAGACGTCCATTTTCCGGCACCGGCTCGCCGATCAGCTGCGGATGGAACATCGGCACCACCTCGGTCGGCCCCGGATGCATCATCAGGAATTCGGCGAAGGGCGAATTGTGGCGCGTAATGACGAAATGGTAGGAATAGACCGATGATCCATGCGGCACGACCATCTTGCCATGGGCATCGGCCAGCGCGCTGATCTTGAGCAATTCGGTCACGCCGCCGCACCAGCCGACATCGGGCTGGATGATGTCGCAGCAGTCCATCTCCAGCAACATGCGGAAGCCCCAGCGGGTCGCCTCATGCTCGCCGGTCGTCACCAGCATCCCCTTGGGGACGTTGCGCTTCAATTGCTGATAACCCCAATAATCGTCGGGGCTGATCGCTTCCTCGATCCACTTCAACCCATGTTCATGGGCGGCAATCGCCAGCCGCGTGGCATAATCCACGTCCAGCGCCATCCAGCAGTCCCACATCAGCCAGAAATCGGGACCGCATTTTGCGCGCATGTCCGCCAGTTCGGCGATATTCTTTTGCAAGCCCTCGATGCCCTCGGCCGGGCCATGGTGCAGCGGCATCTTGCCGCCGATAAAGCCCAGTTCCTTGGCGACGTCAGGCCGCGCGCCGGTGGCGTAAAATTGCAGCTCGTCGCGCACCGCCCCGCCCAGCATGTGATAGACCGGCTCCTGCCGCAACTTGCCCAGCAAGTCCCACAGCGCCAGGTCGACCCCGGAAATCGCGTTCACGACCAGACCTTTGCGCCCATAATATTGGGTCGAAAAATACATCTGGTCCCAGATTTTCTCATAATCGGTGGGCGAACGCCCTTCCAGAAAGCGCGCCAGATGCTTTTCAACGATGAACGCCGCCGGCTCGCCCCCGGTCGTCACCGCAAAGCCGATCGTGCCGTCCTCGGCCTCAATCTCCACCACCAGCGTGCCCAGCACATTGATGCCGAAGCTCTGCCGCGACTGGCGATATTCGGGGTAACGCGACATGGGCGTGGCAATATGGTCGTCGATCCAATGGCCTTCGCCCTGGTCATGATAATCGGCACCGCCCCCGCGCACCGTGAAGGCACGGACATGCTTGATTTTCGGCAATGTTTTAATCGGGGTCACGATCGGCACACACCCACTCCCTGAACGCGGCCGCCGCCCAATATATGGGAACCGGCAGCCAAAACTTTCACCATATGATCAAAACACCGATAACGGCTGGGTATTGGGTGAGGTAGGTTGATCGAAACTATCAGCCCGTCCTCGCCTTCACCCTTGTTTTTCTCATTTTGTGGGATAGAGTATTAGTAGATGAGACAAAATACGTCAAATCCAGAATCGGGCGAAATGAAAATCGTTGAGGTTGAGGAAAAATCGAAGGCGGCTGGCTCCCAGACCCTGCATCGCGGGCTGGACCTGCTCGACCAGGTGATTGACGGGCCGATCAAGCTGGCTGACTTGTCCGTCCGCATGGGCCTCACTCGATCGACCACCCACCGCCTCGCCAATGCGATGGTGGAACGCGGCTTCCTGACCTTCCTGCCGCGCGAAGGCTATCAGCTGGGGCCGAAACTGCTGCAACTCGGCTTCCTCGCCCAATCTCAGACCGACATCGTCCAGATCGCCCGCCCCCATATCGAATCGCTCGCCGCCGCCAGTGAGGATGTCGTCCATCTTGGCCGTCTCGATGGCGATCAGGCGCTCTATCTCGACAAGATCCCCGGTCGCCGCCGCGTCGAAATCTCCAGCCGCATCGGCGATCGCCATCCCCTCACCTCGACTGGCCTTGGCAAGGCGCTGCTGCTCGACGAAAGCGAATCGCGCTGGCAGCGCGCCTTCGACGCCGAACGCGAAGCGGGCATCCACGCCGCCGACTATACGCTCTGGCTCGACCGGATGCGCGCCTATGCGACCGCGGGCCGCACCTATGATCTGGAGGAAAATGAGGACCAGATACGCTGCGTCGCCGCGCCGATCCGCGATGCGTCCGGCGCGATCGTCGCCGCGATCAGCCTGTCGAGCGCCGCCCAATATATGGACGATGATCGCATGGCCGCGCTCAGCGACGACGTCCGCGCCACCGCCAACCGGGTCAGCGCCGATCTCGGCTGGACCCCCGGCCTCAAACCCCGCCGCGCCGTGCGGCGATAATCTAACAAGAAAGCCCCGCCCCATGAAACTGCTTGAAGGCAAGACCGTCCTCGTCACCGGCGCATCGACCGGCATTGGCCGCGCCGCCGCGATCGGCGCGGCGCAGCATGGCGCCAATGTCGCGATCAACTATGCCAGCAGCGACGGCCCTGCCCAAAGCTGTGTCGAGGCGATCGAGGCGCTCGGCCAGCGCGCCATCGCGGTCAAGGGCGACGTCGCCGACCCGCAGACCGCGCAGGATTTCGTGGCCAAAGCCGTAGACGCCTTCGGCAAGGTCGACGTCATGGTCAGCAATGCGGGCATCTGCCCCTTCCACGCCTTTCTCGACATGCCGGTCGATGTGGTCGAGCGCACCTTCAAAGTGAACCTGCACGGCGCCTATTTCATGGTCCAGGCCGCCGCCCAGCAGATGGTCAAACAGGGCCATGGCGGCTCCATCGTCGCCGTCTCCTCCATCTCCGCGCTGGTCGGCGGCGAGTATCAGACCCATTACACGCCCACCAAGGCGGGCGTCCATTCGCTGATGCAGTCCACCGCCATTGCGCTGGGCAAACATAATATCCGCTGCAACAGCGTCCTGCCCGGCACGATCCTGACGGAGATCAACAAGGATGATCTCGCCGACGATGAAAAGCGCCGCTACATGGAACAGCGCACCCCGCTCGGCCGTCTCGGCGCGCCGGAGGATCTCGCCGGACCCATCGTCTTTCTCGCCTCGGACATGGCCGCCTATGTCACCGGTGCCGCGCTGCTGGTCGACGGCGGCATGTATGTGAATTTGCAGTGACACCCCCACCTACCCCCGTCATCCCCGCGAAGGCGGGGACACATATCACCGCCTCGCGCCTTCCTTTGGGGCGCATGATGGGTCGCCACATGCACAGCGATGACGACGTAGAGGCCAGAAAATGAAGCGCGCCATCCTGGCCCCCCTCGCCGCCCTCCTCCTCACCACCCCCGCGCACGCCACCCGCCCCGGCGACACCATCCTGATCGCGGGCGATTCCACCGCCGCCGATTATGCCCCCGCCCGTTACCCGCAAACCGGCTGGGGCATGATGCTGCGCTGCGCCGTGTCGCCAGACGTGCGCATCCTCAACCACGCCAGAAATGGCCGCTCGACCCGCAGCTTCCTGGCCGAGGGGCGCTGGGACGCCCTGCGCGCCGACATCATGCCCGGCGACACGGTGCTGATCCAGTTTGGCCATAATGACCAGACCCGCGCCAAGCCCGAACGCTGGGCGCCTGCCCAGACCGACTATCGCGACAATCTGCTCCGCTTCATCCGCGACGTGCGGATCGCGGGCGGCGTCCCCGTCCTTCTCACCCCGGTCGCGCGGCGCAACTTCGGGCCGGACGGCCGGGCTATCGCCGATTATCCCGCATGGTCCGCCGTAGTGCGCGACCTCGCCGCCAAAACCGCCACCCCGCTCATCGATCTGGAAGCCCGCTCGCGCGCCTGGCTCGACCGCGCCGGACCGGACGCATCGAAATCGCTCTACCTCCACTACAGCGCGCAGGATAAAATCCCCGCCTTCCCCAAGGGCGTCAGCGACGACACCCATTTCAGCGAGCTGGGCGCGCGGCAGGTGGCCGATCTGGTCGCTGACGGCCTCAAGTCCCTCGCCCTTCCCATATCCGCCAAAATAGCCGACCATCGCCCGGCTCTCGCCCGCACGACACCGCTTGGAAGGACGGATTGCCAATGACAGCCATCGACCGCCGCACCCTGATTTCCGGCGCACTGGCGGGTGTCGCTCTCGCCCCGACCCTTGCGCACGCACAGGGCATCCCGCTGCCGCAGGGCTTTGTCCGTTTCCCGATCTGGCCGGGCAAGGCACCGGGCGGCGATCATGTCACCGTGACCGAAGCCGAAACCCTGCGCCGCCCCGACAGCGGCCCGCATGACAGCCTCTTCACCCATGTCACCACGCCCACGCTGACGCTGGTACGCCCGACCCAGCCCAATGGCGCGGCCATCCTGCTCATCCCCGGCGGCGGCTACAGCCGGGTCGCGATCGGCCATGAAGGCTATAGTATCGCCCGCCGTTTCGCCGACGCTGGCTATGCCTGCTATAGCCTGCTCTACCGCCTGCCCGCCGATGGCTGGGCAGCAGGCCCGCAGGCCCCCTTGCAGGACGCCCAGCGCGCCCTGCGCCTCGTCCGCGCCCTCGCGCCGCGCGAACGCTATGACGCCAACCGTGTCGGCGTGATCGGCTTTTCGGCGGGCGGCCACCTTGCCGCCTGGCTCACCAGCCGCACGCCCGAACAGACTTACACGCCCATCGACGCCAGCGACCGCGAACCGATCAAGGCCGCCATCGCTGCCTATATGTATCCGGTGATCCAGATGGAGGGCGCGTTCGTCCATCAGGGATCGCGCACCCAGCTGCTTGGCCCCACCCCGTCGCCCGAAACGATGCGCGCTTACTCACTCGATCAGAATGTCAGCGCACAAACCCCGCCCATATTCATGGCCCATGCTTTGGACGATGCCGCCGTGCCGCCCGAAAACAGCCTCGCCATGCTCGCCGCCCTGCGCGCCAAGGGCATCCCGGTCGAAGCGCATCTGTTTGAAAATGGCGGCCATGGCTTCGGCCTCATCGCCCCGCCTGCCGCGCCCGCGCCCTGGCCCGACCTGTTCCTTAATTTCGCGAAGCGTCACGGGGTATGACTGGTCAATCTGGGACCCGTCAGGTCGCCCTGTTCGTCACCTGCCTGGTCGACATCATGCGCCCCCGCATCGGCTTCGCCGCGATCCGCGCGCTCGAAGCCGCCGGATGCGACGTCATAGTGCCACAGGGCCAGACCTGCTGCGGCCAGCCCGCCCTCAACAGCGGCGACCGCGACCATGCCGTCGCCTTGGCGAAGCAGACGATCGAAGCGCTCGAACCTTATGAGGCCATCATCGTCCCCTCCGGCTCCTGCGCCGGGACGATCCGCTGCCACTATCCCGAACTGTTTGAGCATGACGCATCATGGCTCCCCCGCGCGCAGGCGGTCGCCGCCAAGACCTTCGAAGTCATGGCCTATCTCGATGAAGTCTGCGGCTGGAAACCCGACGGCGTCACCCTCCCCGCCACAGCCACCTACCATGACAGCTGTTCAGGCCTCCGCGAACTCGGCATCAAGGCCCAGCCCCGCCGCCTGCTGGACGCGATCGACGGCCTGTCGCTGACGCCGCTCCCCGGCGCGGAAACCTGCTGCGGCTTTGGCGGCACTTTCTGCGTCAAATATCCCGCCATCTCCAACGCCATCGTGGGTGAGAAAGCCGCAGCGATCGACGCGACCGGCGCAGACCTGCTGCTGGCGGGTGACCTCGGTTGCCTGATGAACATGGCAGGCAAACTCCACCGCGACGGCAGCAAGGTCCGCGCCTTCCACGCCATCGAACTGATCGCCGGCATGGGCGACGGCCCCGCCATCGGCGAAGAGTCATGAGCAGCTTCACCACTCGCGCCGACGCCGCACTCGCCGACCCGATCCTCAAAATCGCTGTCGAACGCACCGCCGGCACCGCGCAGGCCAAGCGTGCCATCGCCATCGACGCCTTCCCCGATTTCGAGGCCGCCCGCACTCGCGCCGCCGCGATCAAGGATCATGTGATCGCCCATCTCGGCCCCTATCTGGAGCAGTTCGAGGCCAGCGCCATCGCCGCGGGCGCGCAGGTCCATTGGGCGCAGACCGCCGATGAAGCCTGCCGCATCGTCATCGCCATCTGCAAGGCCGCCAACGCCAAAACCGTCGCCCGCTCCAAATCCATGCTCGGCGAGGAAATCGGCCTCCCCCACGCGCTGGAGGAAGCCGGGATCGGCCGGGTCGAAACCGACCTGGCCGAACATATCATCCAATTGGCCGACGAACGCCCCTCGCACATCATCTGGCCCGCCATGCACAAGACAAGCGAGCAGGTCTCCGCCCTGTTCAAGGCAAAGCATCGCACCCCCCATCAGGAAGAAACCATCGCCGCCATGGCCCAGAGCGCCCGGCGCGAACTGCGCGGTGCCATGCTCGGCGCGGATGTTGGCATATCGGGTGCCAACTTCCTGATCGCGGACAGTGGCGCGGTCTGCACCGTCACCAATGAAGGCAATGCCGAACTCTCGCTCGTCCCCCCGCGCGTCCATATCGTGACCGCAGGGATCGAAAAGATCGTGCCGTCCATGCCCCATGCCATCCACATGCTGCGGATGCTGGCGCGCTCGGCCACCGGCGCGGCGCTGACCCAATATACGACCTTCTACACCGGTCCCAAGCGCCCCGGCGATCGCGACGGGCCGGAAGAAATGCACATCGTCCTGGTCGACAATGGCCGCACCAAAATGCGCGAAGAGGGACTGGCGGAGATGCTGCGCTGCATCCGCTGCGGCGCGTGCATGAACCATTGCGTCGTGTTCCGCCAGATTGGCGGCCACGCCTATGGCGGCACCTATCCCGGCCCGATGGGCGCCGTCCTCACCCCCACGCTCGACGGCCTCGCCGCAACCCGTGACCTCGCCCATGCCTGCACCCTCAACGGCATGTGCCAGCAGGTCTGCCCGGTCAAAATCCCCCTCCCCACTTTGCTCAAGGGCTGGCGTGAGAAAAGCTGGCGCGAAGGGCTGGAGCCGGTCTCGATGCGCGCAGGGCTGGGCCTCTGGGCCTGGGTCGCCACCCGCCCCGCGCTCTACCGGCTCGGCACCGCGATCGCGATCCGCGCGATCCGCCTGCTCGGCCGCAAGGGCTGGATCGCCAGCCTGCCACTCGCAGGCGGCTGGACCCAATATCGCGACCTCCCCAAACCCGCCGCGCAGACCTTTATGAACCAATACAAGCAGGAGCAGCGCAAATGAGCGCCCGTGCCGCTATCCTCGCCCGCCTCAAAAGCCCCGCCCCGGTTGCCGCCGAAGCCGTCGCCCTGCTCGGCACCCCCGAACGCCCGGCCGTGGACACCAGCAATCTCTTATCCGAATTTCTCGCCCGGCTGGCCCTCCCCAGCGTCAATGCCAGCCATGACGTCATCGCCAGCCTCACCGACTTGCCCTCAGCGATCGCCCGCTATCTCAGCGCCGAAAACGAGCCCCTCACCCTCTGCTGCCCGCCCGACCCGCGCCTTGACGTCTGCGACTGGTCCGCCTTCACCCTCCACGCCACCGCCGCGCCGGACGAAACCGCCACCCTCGCCATCGCCCGCACCGCCATCGCCGAAACCGGATCGCTGATCTTCGAAACCAGCCCGACCGCGCCGATGCTCCCCAATTTCCTGACGCTCCACCATATCGTCCTGCTGCCGGTCGCCGCCATCGCCGCCCATCTGGAGGACGCCCCCCTCCCCGGCCCGCAGCCGCGCGCCCATTACTGGATCACCGGTGTGTCGGGCACGACCGACATTGAAGGCACCTATGTCCGCGGCGCGCACGGCCCGCGCTTCCTCCACGTCATCCTGCTGCGCGACGAATTTCCTCACATTTCGGACCATTAGTCCATATATCGGGAATTTGTGGCTGACAGGCCGCACGTCCCCCGCTATAAGCCGGACCAAAGCCCGCCAGCGGAGAGACTCCATGTTCGACAAGACCTATTACGCAACCCACCCGGACATGATGGCGTGCGTCAGCAATGACGAGCTGCGCGATCGCTATCTGATCGGCGGGCTGTTCCGCGATGGCGAATGCGTGCTGAACTACACCCATGCCGAACGCTTTGTCATTGGCGGCGTCGCGGTCGCCGATGCGCCCGTCACGCTGCCTGCGCAGACCGAACCCGCCTCTGCCGCTGGCCACCCGTTCCTGGAACGGCGCGAACTGGCGATCGTCAATGTGTCGGGCGTTACCGGCACCGTCACCGTCGATGGCGAGAGCTTCACGCTCGGCAACAAGGATTGCCTCTACGTCACCATGGGCGCGAGGGACGTGCAGTTTGCAGGCGCAGGCGCACGCTACTATCTCGCCTCCTGCCCGGCGCATAAGGCCTTCACCACCCGCCTGATCTCGCTGGCTGATGCGACCACGCTGGAACGCGGCTCTCTGGAGGAATCCAACGAGCGCACCATCTATCAGTTGGTCATCCCCGGCATCTGCGAGAGCGCACAGCTGGTCATGGGCCTCACCGTGCTCAAGCCCGGCAGCGTCTGGAACACCATGCCCCCGCACATCCATGAGCGGCGCAGCGAGATTTATTTCTATTTCGAGCTGGATGGCCCTTCGGATCGCGTATTCCATTATATGGGTGAGGGCGACGCGATGCGGCACATCGTCATGGCCAATGAGGAAGCGGTGATCTCGCCGCCCTGGTCGATCCATATGGGGTCCGGCACCAAAGCCTATGCCTTCATCTGGGCGATGGCGGGCGAGAATCAGGACTATACCGACATGAACGTGCTGGATATCTGCCAGCTCGCCTGAATCTCCCCTCCCTTCAGGGAGCGGTCGGGGGAGGGCATGTCCGCATAGCCCGGCCCTGACAACCCCTCCCCTAACCCCTCCCTGAAGGGAGGGGGACAGGAAACCCCATGACCAACCCATTCGACCTCAGTGGCAAAGTCGCCATCGTCACCGGCGCGAATACCGGCATTGGCCAGGCTATCGCCCTGTCGCTGGCACAAGCAGGCGCGGACATCGCCGCCGTTGGCCGCACCCCTGCGCTGGAGACGGTGCAGAAGGTCCGCGCGCTGGGTCGCCGGGCCGAGATCGTCTCGGCGGACCTGTCGTCGATCGAGCCGGTCCAGCGCGTCATCGACGAAACCATCGCCACGCTGGGTGGCCTCCATATCCTCGTCAACAATGCCGGGATCATCCGTAGAGCCGACAGCGTGGACTTTACGGAAGACGACTGGGACGCAGTGATCGACACCAATTTGAAGGTGCTGTTCTTCCTCAGCCAGGCCGCCGGTCGCCACATGATCGGTCAAGGCCATGGCAAGATCATCAACATCGCGTCCCTGCTCTCCTTCCAGGGCGGCATCCGCGTGCCGAGCTACACCGCGTCCAAGAGCGGCGTCGCGGGCCTGACCAAGCTGCTGGCGAACGAATGGGCCGCCAAGGGCGTCAACGTCAACGCCATCGCGCCCGGCTATATCGCCACCAACAACACCGCCGCGCTGCAAGCCGACGAAACCCGCAACCGCCAGATCCAGGAACGCATCCCCGCAGGCCGCTGGGGCGACGCCAGCGACATTGGCGGAGCCGCCATATTCCTCGCGTCGAGCGCCGCGGGCTACATCCACGGCCACACCCTCGCCGTCGATGGCGGGTGGCTGGCCAGGTAATCCACCCGTTCTCCCGCGAAAGCGGGAGCCCAAGGCGTCGCACACAAACCCACGCGCCCAAATAAGAGGAGGCACCAACCCTCCCTCCCGCCCCACGCAAAGGAGACAGGATGCCCGCCCTCACCCGCCGCGCCGCGCTCGCCGCCACAGCCCTGCCACTGCTCGCCAGCCCCGCTTTCGCTGCGCCTAAAAAGACCGGCGCCCGCCCCGGCCCCTTCCTCATCGGTGCCGACATCAGCTGGATTCCCGAAGATGAAGCCGCCGGTGCGCGCTATTTCGTCGGCGACGTGCGGAAAGACCCCATCATCCTGCTGCGCGACGCCGGGTTCAACGCCATCCGCCTGCGCATCTTCGTCGATCCTGCCAAGGGCTATTCCAGACGCGAACCGGACAAGGCCTGGGCAGGCCTCGCCCAGACCATCAAACTCGGCCGCCGCATCCGCGACGCAGGCCTCTACCTCGTCCTCTCCTTCCACTATAGCGACATATGGGCCGACCCTGAGCATCAGGGCGTCCCCGCATCCTGGGCCGGTTACGACCTCCCCAAACTCGCCAAAGCCGTCAAAGCCCACACCTACGACACGCTGGTCGCCATGCGCGCGGGCGGCGCGCCGGTCGACATGGCGGTCATCGGCAATGAAACCACCTTCGGCATCCTCTGGCCCCATGGCCGGGTGAAACTCTCCACCCCCACCGGCAACCCCGTCACCGACGCCAATCATGCCAAGGTCGGGGCTGTGGGCGGCTTCGACGCCTTCGCCGCTTTGCTGCGCGCCGGGATAGCAGGTGCGCGCCGCGCCGAACCCGCCATCGCCATCCAGCTCCACAATCATCTTGGCCGCCACTGGGGAATCGTGCGCGAATGGACCGACGCGCTGATCGCCCGAAAGGTCGATTTCGACGTGATCGGCTTCTCCTGCTATCAGCAGCGCGAACAGGGGGACTGGGCGACGACCTTCGACCAGTTCCTCGCCCGCTATCCCGGCAAAGGCCTGCTGGTTGCCGAATATTCCAGCCGCAAACGCTACCTCAATGATCTGGTTCACGCCCTGCCCGACCGGCGCGGCTGGGGGACATTCATCTGGGAACCGACCCGCCATCAGGAAGCCCTGTTCGACCGTGAGGGCCGCAACGCCGGCGAAGGCGCGAAGCCTGACCTTCTGAGCCAGGGCATCAACAGCGCCGAAGCCCCAGGCGGCCTCGCCAGCGCCCCGCCACCGCCAAAGCCCGAACAGACCGGCCCGATCGGCGAAGGCGGCGACTATATCGCCAACCCGCTGCTCGATCTCTACCGCCAGATGGCGAAAGACTATAGTCCATGAACCGGCGCGATTTTGCGTTGGGGGCAGGCGCACTGGCGCTCACCGCCTGCGCCACCCGCCCCGCCCTCTCCGCCGACCCGCTCCTCTTCGCCTGTTTCACTAGCGGCAAGGGCGAAGCCGACGGCCTCAAACTCGCCGCCAGCGACGACGGCTTCACCTTCCGCCCGCTCGCTGCTGGCCGCAGCCTGCTCGTCCCGCAGGTCGGCGAGACCAAGCTGCTGCGCGATCCCTTCCTGTTTCGCGACGGCGCGACCTTCCACCTGCTCTGGACCACCGCCTGGGAAGGGGTGACGATCGGCCATGCTACCAGCGCCGACCTCATCCACTGGTCGCCCCAACGCGCGCTGCCGGTCATGGCCACCGTCCCCGGCACCCGCAATTGCTGGGCGCCCGAAGCGATATACGACCCCGCCGCCCGCCATTGGATGATCTTCTGGTCCAGCACGGTGACGGGGCGCTTCACGGACACCGCAGGCACATCGGAATCGGGCTACAACCATCGTCTCTGGTCCACCACCACCCCGGATTTCGTGACCTTCACCCCGCCGCAACCGCTTTACGATCCCGGCTTCAGCCTGATCGACGGCAGCTTCGCCCGCGCCCCCGACGGCAGCCTCCACCTCATCATCAAGGACGAAACCCTCACTCCGCCGCGCAAATGGCTGCGCAGCGCGCCCGCGCAAAGCCCCGCCGGTCCCTTCGGCCCGCTCTCGCCCCCCTTCTCCCCGTCCTGGGTCGAAGGGCCGATGACCGCGCAGGTTGGCGACGCGCTGATCTGCTATTATGACGTCTACAAGGAAGGTCGCTGGGGCGCGGCCATGACCCGCGACATGGTGGCATGGCGCGATGTCAGTACCCGCCTGGCCATGCCGCCGGGTGTGCGCCACGGCTCACTGCTCCGCGTCCCCCGCAGGATCATCGCCGCCATCGGCTAATAGCTGCGCCAGCTTCTGCTCGGCAATCCGCAGCCGGAGCAATCCCAGCAGCTCCACCGCGATCTCCACCGCCCCGTCCGGCAAGCCGCCCAGCAATTCGCCGGCCAGCACGTCCAGCCGCGCCTGGATTTGTGCCGCCATCGTCTTGCCCGCCGGGGTCAGCGTCACCCGGTTGGACCGCCCATCCTCTGGATCGGTCGTCCGCTCGATCCACCCGGCGCGCTGCAACTGGTCCAGCGTCCGCACCAGCGACGGCGCGCTGACCTCCAGCCATTGCGCCAGCTCCGCCTGTCGCGACACCGCCCCCACGCTCGCCAGATGCACCAGACACCAGCCCGCACTCCCGGACACGCCGAGGCCCGCCAGCGCCCCATCCGCCGCCTGCCGCCACCCCCGCGCCACCGGCCCCAGCACATGCAATAAAGCCCGTCCGGCTTCCCGCTCTTTCATATCGATTAGTTAGCCAACTAATCACAAATCAGCAAGGGCGTTGTTATTGTCCAGCTCAGTGTCGGGTTAAGGGAGCCGGGCATCACCCGGCCCCCTCAAACTCAGCCCCGCCGGGTGCCGGTAAAGGCCGAAGCGCCGAATGCCCCCAGTTGCATTGTCCCGGTAATCGCGTCCCCGCTGACGTCCGCCTCGCATTCCAGCGTCATCGGCATCGGCATGGTCATTTCCATCTTCCAGGTCAGGCTGTTGCCCGCGACCTTGCCATCGACGACGTCGAGCGACCCCATCATGCCCGCAAAGGTGCCGTTGAACCGGTCGCCATTGCTGATCACGGTGAACACGCCCTTCTGGTCGCCCATCGGCGTCTTGGCCACGCAATCATAGGCGCCATCGACACTTGCCATCTCATTCACTCCTTTAGAATTTCTCAGTCAGCCAGGGTGCCGGTTTCGACCGGCAAGCCCACCGCGTCAAGCTGCGGCCGCACCAGTTTCGCGTCCCCGACCACGACCCAGATCAGCCCGTCGGCATTGATCGCCTCCCGCGCCGCCTTGTCGAAATCGGCCGCGGTCATCGCGCGATAGATGTTGGGCAGCGTCTCGTAGAAATCATCCGCCCGCCCGATCAGGCTGTTGCGCATCATCGCCCCCAGCAGGTCGGACGATGTCTCGAAACTGCCCGGCAGCGACAGGATTTGCCCGTTGATCGTCTGGTTGCGCTCGGCCTCGCTCGTCCCCTTGGTCGTCAGGAAATCCTTGATGTCCTGCCGCGCCGCGATGATCGATTCGCCGGTCTTGTCGGTCTGCACCGGGGCATAGACCAGCAGCGGGATCGTGTCCTTGACGCCGGGCAGAGACGTTCCCGCGCCATAGGCCCAGCCCTTGGTCTCGCGCAGGTCCATGGTCAGCCGCGACGTGGTGCTGCCGCCCAGCACTTCATTGGCCGACTGGAGCGTTACCGGATTGTCGGTCCCCTTCTTGCTCGTCAGCACGCCTGCCAATATCATCGACTGCGGGCTTTGCGGCTTGTCGATCAGAATGATCCGCGGCGGGCGCGCCATCCGGTCCATGCGGAACAGCTTGGCACCCTTTGCCGTCGCGGGCGCCTTCCAGTCGCCAAAGCGCTTTTCCAGCAGCGGCAGCAATTCGGCCAGGCTGGTGTCGCCCGTGACGAAGATCGTCGCATTGTCGGGCCGCAGCCAGCGGTCATGAAAAGCGGTCAGGTCCGCACGCGTCACCGCCTTGACCCCGCTTTCCGTGCCAGACCCGGTAAAGGGGATGCCATAGGGATGCGCCTTGCCATAGAGCAAGGGCGGCAACATGCGCTGGGCGATGGCGGTCGGCTCGGTCTTTTCCGCCGCGATCCGGGTCAGCATCTGCCCGCGCAGCCGTTCCACCTCGCTCGGCGCGAAAGCAGGATTGCGCACGACATCGGCCAGCAGCCCCAGCGACGCATCCAGATTGGGCTTCAGCGCAAACAGCCCCACCGTGGTCCGGTCCATGCTGTTGCCCGCACTCACCGATGCGCCCAGCCGCTCCTGCTCCTGCGCAATGTCCAGCGCGCTGCGGGTCTTGGTCCCCTCGTCCAGCAGCGCCGTCGCCAGCGCCGCAGTGCCGAGCTTGGCCCGATCATCCGCCGCATTGCCCGCATCGAACGCCACCGACACCCGCACCGTCGGCACCGTCGCCCGACGCGCAAACTGCACCGCGATCCCGTTCTTCAGCTTCGCATGTTCAACCGTCGGGAAATCCAGATCGGCCACCGGCTCGATCGGCGGCTCGGCAATCTGCGTGGGCGCAGGCACCGTCGCGGCTGCTGGCGCGGGCGCGGCGGGATCGCGGAAATAGGCCGGCTTGTGGGTCGCATTGCCGGCCAGCGCATTGTCCGCCGCCGATCGTTCGCCCGGCGCCACGGTCAGGCGGAACACCGGCCGCCCCAGCCATTTGCGCGCGGCCTCGCCCACCTGGGCCGGGGTCGCGCTGGCATAGGCGGCCAGATCCTTGCGATATTTCTCCGGGTCGTTGGAATAGACCGCCCCCTCGGCCAGCGTCACTGCCTTGCCCGAAAAGCCGCCCACCTGCTCCAGTCCCGATATCGTCCCCGCCAGCTGCCGGGTCGCGGCGCGCTGCACCTCGTCGGCGCTCGGTCCCTTGGCCAGATAGTCGGCCAGCAGCGCATCGAGCCGCTTGCCCACCGCGACCGCATCGGTCCCCGGCTTCACATCGACCGTAATCTCGGCAAAGCTCAATTTCTCGAACGGCTGGACGCTGGCCTTGACCCCCACCGCCACCTTCTCGTCCCGCACCAGCGTATTGTAGAGCCGCGAGGAGGCGAGGCCACCAAAGACCGACAGCGCCAGATCGAGCGCGGGCAGATCCGCTCCATTGACGCCCGGCACCACCCAGTTGCGATAGAGGCGGGTCGCCGCGACATTATCATGCATCTGCTTCTCGACATCCTTGTCGAGCGTCGGGACGGTCGCGTCCACATCCTGCGGCGCGGGGCCAGCCGCGATATTGCCGAACCAGCGCTCGACCTTCTTCTTCGCGGTCGCCGCGTCAATATCCCCGGCCAGCACCAGCACGGCGTTGTTGGGACCATAATGGGTTTTGAACCAGCCCTGCACATCGCTCAGGCTGGCGCTGTTCAGGTCCGCCATCGATCCGATGGTCGAGTGGCGATAGGGATGGCCTTCGGGCAGCAAAGCAGCCAGCTGCGCATATTCGACCAGCCCATAGGGTTCATTCTCCCCCATCCGCTTTTCATTCTGGACCACGCCGCGCTGGGTATCCAGCTTCTGCTGCGTCACCGCGCCCAGCAGATGCCCCATCCGGTCCGACTCCAGGAACAGCGCCCGGTCGAGCGCCCCGGTCGGCACCGTCTCGAAATAATTGGTGCGATCGAACCAGGTCGTCCCGTTCCAGTCGGTCGCGCCAATATCCTCCAGCCGCCCGAAAAACGGCCCGTCGGCATTTTCGGAGCCATAGAACATCAGATGCTCGAACAGATGGGCAAAACCGGTCTTGCCCGCCGGTTCAAAACGCGATCCGACATGATACCAGATCGACACCGCCACCACCGGGGCCTTGCGGTCGGTATGGACGATCACCCGCAGCCCGTTTTTCAGCGTGAATTGCTCATAGGGAATATCGACCGCCGACACGAGGCTGGAGAGCGGAGCAGGCGCAGCACTGGTCGCTGCCCTCTGCGCCACTGCCTGCGTCATGGGGGTCAGGGCAATCGCGGACAGGCCGATCAGCAGGGACAGGCGACGCGACAGGGGGGAAAGGGTCATGAACAACCTCTAGGAAAATGCAGCCGGGTTGGTCACCCGCGGAGGACGCTAGAATAGCGGGGCGTTTTAGCAGCGCAATACGCATGACGCTGGACAGCGCGGCTGGCCGCGATAGGTTCCGGGACATCATAGATTGCAAAGGCACTTCCCATGTTCCGCCGCCTGCCCCTGCTCGCTTCCTTGCTCGCTCTCTCCGCGCCCGCCCTCGCGCAGCAACCGACCTTCTCCCCCGAAGCCATCCGCGCCGACGTCACCTTCCTGGCCGACGACCTGCTCGAAGGGCGCGACGCCGGGACGCCCGGCTTTGACATTGCCGCCCGCTACGTCGCCGCCCGCTTCGCCGCGCTCGGCCTGCAACAGGCGGTCAAGGACAGCTGGTATCAGCCGGTCACGCTGGCGGTTGCCGAACTCGATCCCAGGGTGAAACCCGCGCTCACCATCGGCGGCACCCGCTTCGACACGGGCGGCGATGTCGCAATCGGTGCGTTCGGCCGCGAACCTGTCCAGAGCATCGAGGCAGGCGCCGTGTTCGTGGGCTATGGCCTGCAATCGGACCGCGAGAAGATCGACGATTATGCGGGCCTCGACCTGCGCGGCAAATTCGCCGTCGCCCTTTCCGGTTCGCCGGTCGGGATGCCCAGCGAAGTCGGCGCCCATCTGGCGGCGGAAAAGGCGCTGGCCGCGCAAAAGGCGGGCGCGATCGGCCTCATCACCATTCCCAGCCCCAGCCTGCTTACCCGCACCCCTTGGGAAAAGCTGCGCGACCGCGCCAGCGAACCGACCGTCAGCTGGCTCGATGCACAGGCCAAGCCCTTCACCCGTACCCCCGCCATTCGCGGCGGCGCATCGGTCAACGGAGCCGCAACCGACGCCCTGTTCGCCGGGTCAGACCGCAAGGTCGCCGCGATCATGCAACTCGCCGCCAAGAGGGGTGGGCGTCCCAAGGGCTTTGCCCTCAAAGCCCTCGTCCGGCTCGACCGCACCAGCACGGTCCGCACCGCCGCCTCCAGCAATGTCATCGCCATCCTGCCCGGATCGGACCCGTCACTGGCAGGCGAGTATGTGCTGCTAATGGCCCATCTCGACCATAATGGCGTGCGCGAAAGCGCCAAGGGACCAGACAAAATCTATAATGGCGCGATGGACAATGCGTCGGGCACCGCGACGATGCTGGCTGTCGCCAAGGCCTTCGCCGACAGCGGCACCCGCCCCAAACGCTCCATCCTGTTCGCGGCAGTCACGGCGGAGGAGGACGGGCTGCTCGGCTCCCAACATCTCGCCCGAAATCCTGTCCTGCCCGCCGGTGGCAAGCTGGTCGGCATCGTCAATCTCGACATGCCGATCCTGACCTATGATTTCGCCGATGTCGTCGCCTTCGGCGCGGAACATTCCACCCTCGGCCCGATCGTCGATCGCGCGGCCAAATCCGCAGGCGTCACCCTCTCGCCCGATCCGCTCCCGGCTGAAGGTCTTTTCACCCGCTCGGACCATTATCGCTTCGTGCAGGAAGGCGTACCGTCGGTATTCCTGATGACCGGCTTCGCTGGTCCCGGCAAAGCCGCATTCGAACATTTCCTCAAGACCGACTATCACCAGCCATCCGACCAGATCAGCCTGCCCTTCAACTGGCAGGCGGCGGCGAAATTCGCCCGCGTCAATTACGCTATCGCCCGCGACATCGCCGACGCGCCGCAAGCGCCGCTTTGGTATCAGGGCGACTTTTTCGGCGACGCCTTCGCGCCCGATCAGCCCAAGGCCAGCACGCCAAAATGAACCGTTCTTTGGTGGAAATTGCGTAGTGCCCCTTGTGTGGCCTTTTGGCAACACCACATCAGCCGCAGTTCCATACAGAGCCAAGGGCTTCACAAAGGTAAGTCATGAACCTCGAAAAATTCACCGACCGCGCCAAGGGCTTCCTCCAGTCGGCGCAAACCGTGGCCATCCGCATGAGCCATCAGCGTATCAGCCCCGAACATCTGCTCAAAGCCTTGCTGGAGGATGAGCAGGGTATGGCGTCGGGCCTGATCAAGGCCGCAGGCGGTGCGCCGGAAGTTGCGCTGCGCGACACTGACGCCGCGCTCGCCAAAGTGCCGTCGGTCTCCGGCAGCGGCGCGCAGCAGACGCCGGGCCTCGACAATGACGCGGTGCGCGTGCTGGATTCGGCTGAACAGGTCGCGGCCAAGGCAGGTGACAGCTTCGTCACCGTCGAACGGCTGCTCCTCGCGCTGACGCTGGCCACCACCACGACGGCTGGCAAGGCGCTGGCCGCCGCTGGCGTCAAGGCGGAAGCGCTCAACGCCGCGATCAACCATCTGCGTCAGGGCCGCAGCGCCGACACCGCAGGCGCGGAGGATCGCTATGACGCGCTCAAGAAATTCGCCCGCGACCTCACCGAAGCCGCGCGCGCAGGCAAGCTTGATCCGGTCATTGGCCGGGACGAGGAAATCCGCCGCACGATTCAGATCCTCGCCCGCCGGACCAAGAATAACCCGGTCCTGATCGGCGACCCCGGCGTCGGCAAGACCGCCATTGCCGAAGGCCTCGCGCTGCGCATCGCCAATGGCG
The DNA here is from genome assembly GCA_023266575.1 of Sphingobium sp. Taxonomy (GTDB): domain Bacteria; phylum Pseudomonadota; class Alphaproteobacteria; order Sphingomonadales; family Sphingomonadaceae; genus Sphingobium. The sequence goes on along the minus strand of JAHFPV010000012.1, from coordinate 68,482 downwards.
ACGTGCCGGACACGCTGAAAGACCGCACCCTGATGGCACTCGACATGGGCAGCCTGATCGCAGGCGCCAAATATCGCGGCGAGTTCGAGGAGCGCCTCAAAGGCGTGCTGGACGAGGTGAAGGCCGCAGAAGGCCAGGTCGTCCTGTTCATCGACGAAATGCACACGCTGATCGGCGCTGGCAAAAGCGAAGGCGCGATGGACGCGGGCAATCTGCTCAAGCCCGCTTTGGCGCGTGGCGAACTCCATTGCATCGGCGCGACCACGCTCGACGAATATCGCAAATATGTCGAAAAAGACCCCGCGCTCCAGCGCCGGTTCCAGCCGGTGTTCGTCGGCGAACCCACGGTCGAGGATACCGTCTCGATCCTGCGCGGCCTCAAGGAGAAATATGAGCTGCACCATGGCGTGCGGATCACCGACAGCGCTTTGGTGTCCGCCGCGACCCTCTCCAACCGCTATATCACCGACCGTTTCCTGCCCGACAAGGCGATCGACCTGATGGACGAGGCCGCGTCGCGCCTGCGGATGGAGGTCGAATCCAAGCCGGAGGAAATCGAGAATCTCGACCGCCGCATCATCCAGCTCAAGATCGAGCGCGAGGCGCTGAAGAAGGAAACCGACAAGGCCTCCGCCGACCGGCTGACCACGCTGGAAACGGACCTCGCCAATCTGGAGGAACAATCCGCCTCGCTCACCACCCGCTGGCAGGCGGAAAAGGACAAGATCGCCGGTGAAGCCAAGATCAAGGAACAGCTCGACGCCGCCCGGCTCGAACTGGAACAGGCGCAGCGCGCGGGCGACCTCGCCAAGATGAGCGAACTGTCCTACGGCACCATCCCTGGCCTCGAAAAACGCCTCGCAGAAGCGGAAACCGCGTCCGAGGGCGCGATGCTGCGCGAGGAAGTGACCGCAGAGGACATCGCCGGGGTCGTCGCCCGCTGGACCGGCATTCCCGTCGAGCGGATGCTGACCGGCGAGCGCGAAAAATTGCTGGCGATGGAGGATACGCTGGGCAAGCGCGTCATCGGGCAGGCCCATGCGGTCAAGGCCGTGTCCACCGCCGTGCGCCGCGCCCGCGCGGGGCTACAGGACCCCAACCGCCCGCTTGGCTCCTTCCTCTTCCTTGGCCCCACGGGTGTGGGCAAGACCGAACTGACCAAGGCGCTGGCCGGTTTCCTGTTCGACGATGAAAACGCCATGGTCCGCATCGACATGAGCGAGTTCATGGAGAAACATTCGGTCGCCCGGCTGATCGGCGCGCCTCCGGGCTATGTCGGCTATGAGGAAGGCGGCGTCCTGACCGAAGCCGTCCGCCGTCGCCCCTATCAGGTCGTGCTGTTCGATGAGGTGGAAAAGGCCCATGGCGACGTGTTCAACATCCTGCTTCAGGTGCTGGACGATGGCCGGCTGACCGACGGGCAGGGCCGCACGGTCGATTTCACCAATACGATCATCGTGCTGACATCGAACCTGGGCAGCCAATATATCGCGGCGCTGGGCGATGATGATCCGGTCGAAAAGGTCGAGGATCAGGTGATGGAGGTGGTCCGCGGCCATTTCCGCCCCGAATTTCTCAACCGCCTGGACGAGATCATCCTCTTCCATCGCCTGGGCGTCGCCCATATGGCGCCGATCGTCGATATTCAGGTCGCCCGTGTGCAGAAACTGCTCAAGGATCGCAAGATCGCGCTCGACCTGACCGACGGCGCGCGCGCATGGCTGGGACGGGTCGGCTATGACCCGGTCTATGGCGCGCGGCCATTGAAGCGCGCGGTCCAGCGCTATCTGCAAGACCCGCTCGCCGACCTGATCCTGCGCGGGGACGTGCCGGATGGATCGCAGGTGCGGGTCGAGGATGGCGACGGCGCGCTGACGCTCAGCGTCGCCTGACGCGAAAGGCGGGAGGGGCCACGCCCCTCCTGCACCTCACCCGTTGGGGTTCATCCCCGCACGGCTGCGGGTGATGATGTCGTCGGCATCGCGATTCTGCTGTTCGGTGATCGCCCGCCATTCAGCGTTGGTCTTGCAGACCCGTTCCTTCTTCACCAGCGACCCGGTCACCTGAAACCGCTTGCACCGCACCGCATTGGGATCATTCTTGTCCAGCGGAGCCTTGTCCTGCGCCAGCACCGGCATGGCCATGACGATCAGGCTGGACGCAATCACTGCCTTGAACATTCGCACTCTCATTCTCCTGGATAGGCGGCAGCGCTGGCCTCGTCTCTCCGAACGGGCCAGCCTCCATGCCGTCGATCAGATGCGCGGCAGGACGTCCTTCGTCTTGCTTGCATCGGCCGTGGCGTAGAATTGCTTTAACAACGCCTGCTCCGCAAGCGACAAATGCGGGTTCCACACGTCGAAAATCAGCACCGCCCGCAAATGATCGCTGTCATTCCACGCCTCATGTTCGATCGTATCGTCAAAGGCAAAGGCAGTCCCTTCTTGCCACGCCCTCGTTTCACCCCCGACACGAAAGAAGCAGCCCGGCGGCACGACCAGCGGCAGATGGATGATCGCGCGCGTATTGGTGACCCCGCTATGTGCCGGAATCCGGCTGCGCGGCTTGAGCAAGGAGAAGAAGGCCGATGGCGCTCGCCCCGGAATGTCGGCCCGCGGCAGAGCCTCCAGCGCCGCGACCGTCTGCGGACAGGCGGCACATACTGCCTCGTTACGTACGCCATATTCCCACAGAAACGCCGCGCCCCAGTCGAGCGACCCGTCCAGCGCTGTCCACTTATTCTGCGGCGTCCCCGCATCCTGTCGCACATAAGGGCGGATCGCGTCACCACCCTGTTCGACCATGGCGAGAAATTCGGCACGGATCGCGTCGGTCTGCGCCTCCAGCGTGTCCATCCAGGGAAAATGCTGCCGGTCGAAATATTCGTCGGCGGGCAGGAAGGGGTAGTGCAGGCCCGAACACTGATTCTGGTAGATCGTCCGGCGGCCGAACTCCCGGTCCAGACAGGCCTGAAATCGCCGCTGCGTCACCGCGTCCGCCTCCGCCAGCTGCGCCGCCACACCCGCTTCGACAAAGGCGGCAAACTCCGCCTGATGCGCGGTCACGAAGCCCCGTGCCTCCGCCAGCGTTTCAACCAGCGCAGGCGGCAGGTCGGGCAAGCCTGCCGACAGCGCCAACGCCTTGCCCCAACTGTCCGCCGCACCCTGCCGTTCATTCAGCCGTTGCTGGAGTTGCGCCATGCGGATTTGCGCCATCAAATTGCGCTGGTCTATGTCGATCGCCGCCTGCAACGCCGCGCGTTCGCCCTCCGCCGCGCCCAGCCCGCGCTCCGCCGACGCGACATTCATCCACAGCGCCGCTTCTTCGGGATCAGCCGCAGCCGCACCGCGAAAATGTGTGCTGGCTGCTGCAAAATCCCGCCGGTCGAGCGCAATCATCCCCAGCAGGTTGAGCGCCTGCGGTTCCCCCGGCTGCCGCGCGAGCGCATCGTTCAGCAATTGCTCGGCCACCGCGACACGGCCCTGCCGCCGCGCTTCCGCCGCCTGCTGCACCAACCGACCAACCGCCAATTCCATAAAGCCCCCCAGCTTCTTGTCCCTCATCGCTACCACAAGCCGGGGCGCTGGCAAGTAGGGGAAAGCCCGGCGGCTTGAATGACCCGAAAAGCCATGCGAAGGCTGGTCGCCATGACCTCTCCCGATCCTGCGATCCGCGACATCATGCGCGACGCCCAATGGCTGGCCCATCGCTATGATCCGGGGCATGACGCTGTCCATATGCGACTGGTGCCGCGCGCGCGGCATGGCGACATCCCCTTCCTGACGGACGAGCATCTGGGCGAGACCGACGCGCCGCTGGTGTTGCGGCTGGCCGACGCCACGGCCCATGCGCCGCCCCGCGCGCCACTCCATTTCCTGTTCCATTCGGCCTATTGCTGCTCGACGCTGCTGGCTGCCGCGATGGATATTCCGGGCGTCGCAATGGGGCTGAAGGAACCTGTGCTGCTCAACGACCTAATCGGCTGGCGACATCGCGGGGCGAAGGGACCGGAGGTCGCGCGCGTGCTGGACGCCAGCCTGCATCTGCTCGCCCGCCCGTTCGGCCCAGATGAGGCGGTGGTGATCAAGCCCTCCAACCTCATCAATCCGCTGATCCCCGCAATCATGGGCTTGCGGCCCGATGCCCGCGCCCTGCTGCTCCATGCCCCGCTCGAACCCTATCTCGCCTCGATCGCGCGCAAGGGGATGTGGGGGCGGCTCTGGGTGCGCGACCTGTTCCAGAAACTGGTGCGCGAAGGGATGATCGAACCACTGGGCATCGCCCCGTCCGACTATCTGGGGCTCACCGATGTTCAGGTCGCGGCCGTCGGCTGGCTGGCGCAACAGCGCCAGTTCCAGACGCTGTGCGATCAATTGGGCGCACGGGTCGCCACGCTGGACAGCGAAACGCTGGTGGCAAGGCCGGCTGAGAGCCTGGCCGCATTAGCGCACCTATTTGGGCTGCAGCTGGACGATGCCGCGGTCGCCGCAATCGCAACCGGCCCGGTCTTTGCCCGCGACGCCAAAAATGGCGCGACCTTTACGCCTGGCCAACGCGCTGAGGCAGCGCAACGCGGACTGGAGATCCACGCCGACGAGGTCGCCAAGGTGGCCCATTGGGCAATCGTGCTGGCCGACAATGCGGGAATTGCGCTGCATCTACCCCGGTCGTTGATCCACGGGTAGAAGCAAGGCGTAGCCCCCCTTAACCCGTTAAAATGCCCCATTTTCTGGCGCTATAGCTCGCCCACCATTCTCAACCATGGAAAAAGGGGCCGGTGTCGCCACCGGCCCCCTTTCTTTGTCTTGCCTGATCGAAGGATCAGAAGCGCAGCTTGGCAGCGACCGTGTAGCGGCGGCCCAACGCGTCGTAGGTCGACGGATAGACGTTACCGCTGTTGTAGCTGGTCGAACCGATGGTGTTGCCGACCACCTTGGGCTGGTTGTCCAGCAGGTTCTGCACGGTCATGGTCAGCGTGACCTCATCCGAAACGTGGAAGCGGCTGGTCAGGTCGAAATAATGTTCAGCCGGGATACGGTTGAAATCGACTTCCTTGCCGTTCAGCGTGCCGACGAACGCATCGCCATCCTCATACTTCACGCCGTCGATATAGCGCCACAGCAGCGACAGATCGACCGACTTGAACGAGAGGGTGTTACGCACCGACCAGGACAGCTTGGGCTGGATCGAGGCGCAGTTGACGCTGTAGAGGCCAACGCATTCGCGGTTGACCGACGTCGGGGTCGCCTGGAACGTCGAGCTGTTGGTCCAGTTGCCGTTGGCGCTCAGCGCCCACTTCGCGAAACCGACATCCTTCTGATAGTTCAGCTGAACGTCGATACCATCTGTGGCCAGCTTGCCCAGGTTCGACAGGGTCTGCGGCAGACCGCCGACGACCGAAGCTTCACCGAACAGCGCGCCGGTCGACGGATCGCGACGGATGCCGGTGCAGGCTGCGTCAGATGCGCTGGCGGCGGTGATGTTGTCGAAGCAGGCCGAAATCACGTCATCAGGCGTCGGGTTGGTGATCGCACCCGTAATCTTGATGTTGTAATAATCGACCGTCAGGCTGAAGCCCGGCAGGGCGGCAGGCTGAAGCGACACGCCCAGACCCCAGCTGTTCGACTTTTCCGGGCCGAGGGCGAGGTTACCGCCACCGGTGGAGTTCACCTGACCAGCCGGATCGTTGATGATCGAGCCGAGCTGTGCTGCGGTAGCGCCCTGGGCGATACAGACAGCCGCCAGATTGGCGTTCTGGGTCGGCGCTACGCCGGCGCAGGGATCGCTGTCGAGGTTGGTCAGCGTGGTGTTCACCGGCGCAAACAGTTCGGCGATGTTCGGGGCACGAACGGCGCGCGAATAGTTGCCGCGGAACTTGATGCCGTCGACAGGCGTCCAGTTACCGGCCACCTTCCAGGTGGTCGTGTTGTAACCCGAACCGCCATCGACTGTGTAGTCGGAGTAGCGGATGCCCGCTTCCAGCGTCAGATCCTGGAAGAAGGGCTTGTCCTGCACCAGCGGCAGGATGATTTCGCCATAGGCTTCATAGACGTCATAGCCGCCGTCGATGTTCGGAGCAGCACCACCGGCACCGCCCAGATCGCCCGACTGCGAGAGCAGATCGGATTCCTGGCTGGCACCATATTTGCGATATTCGCCACCCAGCGCGAAAGCCAGGCTGTCGGTGCCGAAGGGCGAGGCAACGCCGAAGTCACCGCTGACGGTGCCCTTGACCTGGGCCAGCGACGTCTTGGTCGTGACCTGGCTGTTGGCCGTCAGATAGGCGTTCTGCGCTGCGGTGATCGAGCCGTCGGGGCCGAACACGTTGAGCGGGACGCAGCCATTGGTGTCGGTCAGGCAGGTGGCGGTGTTGGTCGCCAGCAGCGCCTGACGGACGCGCGAGTTCAGCCAGTAGCCCTGCTGGGTCTGGACGTTCTCGGATTCGCCATAGCTACCCGACAGATCCCAGTCGATCGAGTCGGTGATACCACCGCGCGCGCCGATGCGATAATCGAAGAAGGTGGTGGTGAAGTCGGAGATACGCGGACCCAGTTCGGTCGCACGACGCGACAGCGTGGTCGTGACGGTGCGATAGTTAGGATCGGTCGGGCTGGTCGCGGTCGCGGCAGCGGCGCATTCAGCTGGCGAGAAGCGAGCGGTATAGCCGACGCCTGGCGTCGTGTCGAAGGCGCAGAAGGCGTTACGCTGGGCAGCCGTCAGATACGGGTTGCTGAGCGGAACGACGACCGAGATGCCGAAGGCACCCGACGGCGCGATGATCGTGCTGACGGTGTTCTTCGAGAAGATGCCGCGCGAATAGACTTCCACCGCATCGCTGACTTCGTAGCGGCCGGCGCCATACATGTTGAAACGCTCGAACGGCGTCTGGAAGATGTTGAACGGGTTGAAGTTATAGGCGTCAAACGCGGAGGTGCCACGGAAGGCGCCGCCAGCAGCAGTAACCTGGCGGTTGCCCTGAACGGCGTTACAGGCTGGCTGTCCATCAAGGCCGCAACCAGTCGTGATGGAATCGGCGCCGGTCGTGTTGACATTGGTGAAGCGCGACGGGGTCGACGTGCCCGAACCGCCATTGGCGCCTGTGAAGGAGTCGATCGAGAAGGCCGAGAAGGGACGATCGCCCTGATAGACCGGGTCGGACTGCTGATAGCCAACCGAGAACACCACGTTGCCGCGGCCATCATCGAAATTGGCGCCCAGCGTCACGTCGGCGCGGACATAATGGCCGTCGGCTTCTTCGGTCAGCTGGTTGGCGATATTCGCTTCCAGACCGGCAAAGTCGGACTTGGTGACGAAGTTGACGACACCCGAAATGGCGTCCGCACCATAAGTGGTCGAAGCACCACCGGTCAGCACATCGACGCGGTCGATGAGGGCCAGCGGGATGTTGTTAAGGTCGAAACGACCGTTCAGTTCGGCAGGAACCAGACGGTTGCCGTCGATCAGGACGATGTTGCGGTTGGAACCAAGGCCGCGCAGGTTGACGAACGAAGCGCCGCCATTGCCGTTGTTGACGGCCGAACCGATGCTGGGAACGATGCCAGGAATTTCACGCAGAATTTCTTCGGCAGTGTTGTTCTGCTTCAGTTCGATCTGGTCGGCGGTGGTCGCCGTAACCGGGGTCGAACGCGCCAGATTGGGGTTCTTGATCAGCGATCCGGTGACGATGATGGTGTCGCCCGCTTCGGCTTCGGCGGCCTGCGGCGCATCCTGTGCGATAGCGGCGGTCGCGATCAGCGACGCGCCCAGAATCGCCGGTGCGACGCTGGCACGCAAAAGTGCCCTCTTGGAAAATGTCTTCACGGTCCAGTCCCTTGCTCTGGAGGCTGGCAGATGGCCTGCCACTAATGTTTACCTATGGGGGGACATGGTGCCCGACAGCGATCCCCCCATATGGATGGCGGGAAACTGCGCGGGGTTAAGGGCGCTGTAAAGCCGTGGAAAAGGGCATTCACCGCTTTTGGATGCCCCTGTATCATTATTGCAACATGAACGTGGCATGACTGTTTTACAGGTGATTAGCAATATTATTGCACGGGGATACAACAGGATGCAGCAATCATTTCGTGCGATGCAGCAAGGCAGGCCTATTGTGACATCACGGGCGTTCTGATGCGGCCAGCGGCCACATATTGACCTTGCCTCTGGCGGGTGCATGGTAAGGGAATACTATGTCCGACGCGATGGAGAGACGATTTATGACGGGCTTGCGCGCACTGTTTCTGCTGGTCCCGCTCTGCATCGCGGCCCAATCCTCCGCCGCGCCGCAGCGTCAGCAGCCCCGGCCGGAAATCTTCACTGACCTTTTGAAATGCCGCACGATTCCCGTCGATGCCGAGCGGCTCGCCTGTTTCGACCGGCAGGTCGGCGCGATGGATGCTGCGGCGCAACGCGATGAAGTCGTCGTGCTGGACAAGGGCGAACTGAACAAGACCCGCAAGACCCTGTTCGGCTTCTCCTTCCCCAAATTGCCCTTCCTGGGCGGTGGCGATGACAAGGAAGAAGCGCCAGAGCAGGAAGGCGTCACCCATATCCAGACGGTGATCGCATCGGTCCGCAGCCTTGGTTATGGCAAATGGCAGATCGGGCTGGAGGACGGCGCGCAATGGATCACGACCGAAGCCATGACCGCGCGTGATCCCAAGGTCGGCCAGACGATCGAACTGAAACGCGCCGCCATGGGCAGTTTCATGGGCAAGGTCGATGGTGGCCGCGCGGTGCGGATGAAGCGGATCGGTTGATATTCACCTTGGCCGCACCAGCCCTCTCCCTCACCCGGTTACCCTACTTCAGTAGCCTATGGGTGGCCGGGTGGGGGAGAGGGCTGGTGCGGCTATAAAATGCGCCCTTTAGCGCATTTTCAAACACCGTTTACAACCCGTTCGGCATCGGTCCCGCAAGCAACAGCGGGTCGATCCGCGCGTCATTCCACTTCATCCCCCAGTGGAGATGCGGCCCCGTCGCGCGCCCGGTCGCGCCGACTGCACCAATGCGTTGCCCCTGCGCCACATGATCGCCCGGCTTCACGTCGATCCGCGACAGATGGAGGAAGGCGCTGCCCAGACCGTGGCCATGGTCGATCATCAGCAAATGCCCCTCCAGCGTGAAGGGCTTGTCCGCCGCCGCCAGCACCACCACCCCGTCAGCCGGCGCCACCACCGGCGCACCGGTCGCGCCCGCAATATCGACCCCGCCATGATAGGCACCAGCTGTCCCCTGATAGACACGCTGCGATCCGAACAGGCCGGACAGACGACCGATACGCGGCCAGATGAAGCGCTGTCGCCAGCCTTTGGCGTCTGTCACCAACGTGCGCGCTGCGGCAATCTGTTCCAATTCCGGCTTGCGCAGCGCCAGAAACGCCTCGGTGCTTTTGGTCGGGCGCATCGGCGCATTGATCCGCTCGATCCGCCAAGCGCGGGGGGCAATGGCGATCGGGCGCTCCACCGCGCGGCCATCGGCCAGCCGGGCGACCAGTTGCGCGGTCGGCCCAGCATCGCGATCGAAGGCGATCAGGAACCGGCCGTCGGCATCGACCGGGACCAGCTTGCCATCCAGCGTTAACGCCACCGTCCCGGTCGGCGCAGTGCCCAGCAAAGCGCCGCCCTGCGTCACCGGTTCGGCAATCGCGAAATCCGCCCGCGTCTGCATGGGCGCGGCAGCCGTCGATGTTTCGGCCAGCGCGAACAGCAGCGCCGCGGCCCAGCGCCTCATCGCCCGCCGGTCGCCTTGATCTCGGCCCGCGCGGCGGCTTCGGCATTGGCATAGGGTTCCTGCCGCGCGATGCTCCAGTAGCGCAGATCCTCCAGCGCGATTTTCTGGCCCGTCACCGCGCACAGCACATGGTCGCCCGCCTGCAATACGCGGAAACTATAGGCCATATAATGGAGCCGGGCGACACGGTCGCTGTTGGACATCAACATTTGTCAGCCTTTCTGGCGCTTCACAAAAACAGATCCTGCTGCGGCACGTCGTCAGCGCCGCGCGCTTTGCGTGCCGGGCGTGGTGAAGCAGATATAGCGGCTGGGCCGGGCTTCTCAAGCGATGCCCCGCCTTGCCCAACGGCGGCGTCAACCGTCCCGTCCCGGAAATGCAGCGTCACCGCGCCCGCCGCCTGCGCCGCCGCGACCGACTGGACCAGCCGCCCGCCCGCCATCACCCGCGCATAGCCCCGCGCCAGCGGCAGGTCGGGGTCGAGCGAGGCGAAATGGCGCGACACCCGGTCGAGCGCCGTCGCCCGATCCCGATAGACCCGCGCCAGATAGTCCGGGCGCGGCCGCAACCGGTCCAGCCGCTCGGTCGCGCGTGCAAGATATTGCTGGAGCAGCGCCGGTCGCAACGCCCCCCCAGCCTGCCCCAATTGCGCGCGCGCATCCGCGATTCGGTGACGCAACCCGCTACCCAGCGCATCGGACAGTTGGTCGAGCCGCTGCCGCTGCGGGGCCAGCAGCATGTCCGGCGTCGGCATCAGCCGCGCCTGCATCTCCAGCCTTTCCCTCGCCTGCCCCGCCCCGCGCCGCACCGCGCGCCCGGCGCGCAGGCCCATCTCGCTCAAGCCCGCCAGCAGTTCCGCCCGCACCGGCACCGCCATTTCCGCCGCCGCCGTTGGGGTTGGTGCGCGCATGTCGGCGGCATAGTCGCATAGCGTCGTATCGGTCTCATGCCCGACCGCCGATATGATCGGGATCGTGCAGTCGGCCACTGCCCGCACGACGATTTCCTCGTTGAAGCTCCACAGATCCTCGATCGACCCGCCGCCCCGCGCCACGATCACCAGATCGGGCCGGGGCAGCGGCCCGCCCGCTTCCATCGCGCTGAACCCGCGCACCGCCCGCGCAATCTGCTCGGCTGCCCCCTGCCCCTGCACCAATACCGGCCAGACCAGCACATCGGTCGGGCAGCGATCCGCCAGCCGGTGCAAGATATCGCGAATCACAGCGCCCGTGGGCGACGTCACGACGCCGATGGTGCGCGGCAGGAAGGGCAAACGCCGCTTGCGCTCCGCGGCGAACAGCCCCTCGCCCGCCAGTTTGGCTTTCAGCTTCTCCAGCAGCGCCATCAGCGCGCCTTCGCCCGCCAGTTCCATCCGCTCGATGACGATCTGATATTTCGACCGGCCGGGATAGGTGGTCAGCTTGCCGGTGGCGATCACCTCCACCCCGTCCTGCGGCGCAAAGGCCAGCCGCTGCGCCCCGCCCTTCCACATCACCCCGTCCAGCACCGCATTATCGTCCTTCAGCGCCAGATAGAGATGCCCCGACGCTGCCCGCTTGAACCCGGAAATCTCGCCGCGCAGCCGGACATGGCCGAAGCGATCCTCCACCGTGCGCTTGAGCATCCCCGACAATTCGCTGACCGACAACGGCGGCGCGTTGTCGCCCGCGCGTTCCTCCGCTAACAGGCGGCCCGAATTGTCATAAGTATCGAAATCCGGGGACATGGGCGACATGAACATCCTTTTGCTTGGCGGCGGTGGCCGTGAACATGCGCTGGCGTGGAAGCTGGCGCAATCGCCCCGGCTCGATACGCTCTACGCCGCGCCGGGCAACCCCGGCATAGCCCAGCACGCGACATTGGTCGACCTCGCTGCGACCGATCATCGCGCGGTGCTGGATTTCTGCACCCGCCATTCGATCGGCCTGGTCGTCATTGGCCCGGAAGCGCCGCTGGTCGACGGCCTTGCCGACAATCTGCGCACCATGGGCGTGCCGGTATTCGGCCCCAACAGGAAAGCCGCCCAGCTCGAAGGGTCCAAGGGCTTCACCAAGGATCTGTGCCAGCGCGCCAACATCCCGACCGCCGCCTATGTCCGCGTCACGTCCAAGGATGGTGCCATCGCCGCGCTTGACGATTTCGCGCTGCCGGTGGTGATCAAGGCCGACGGGCTGGCCGCGGGCAAAGGCGTGATCATCGCCGAAACTCGCGATGAAGCGCTCGATGCTCTCGACACCATGTTCTCCGGCGCGTTCGGCGCGGCGGGCGAGGAAGTGGTGCTGGAAGAATTCATGACCGGCGAGGAAGCCAGCTTCTTCGCGCTGACCGACGGCACCGCCATCCTGCCCTTCGGATCGGCGCAGGATCACAAGCGTGTCGGCGATGGCGATACCGGGCCCAACACCGGCGGCATGGGCGCCTACAGCCCGGCCCGCGTGCTGACTCCTGAGCTGGAAGCCCAGGTCATCGAAACGATCATCAAGCCGACCGTCGCCACCATGGCGGCGGAAGGGATGCCCTATTCCGGCGTTCTCTATGCCGGGCTGATGCTGACCGATCAGGGGCCCAAGCTGATCGAATATAATGCCCGCTTCGGCGACCCTGAATGTCAGGTGCTGATGATGCGCTTCGACGGCGATCTGGTCGACCTGCTGCTCAGCGTCGCGCAGGGAACGCTGGCAAGCCAAGGTCCGGTCACATTGGCCGATCGCACCGCACTCACGATCGTCATGGCCGCCAATGGCTATCCCGGCACCCCGGACAAGGGTGGCGCTATCAGCGGCATCGACGCGGCGCAGGCCGGTGGCGCGCTGGTGTTCCATGCCGGAACCGCCGATCAGGACGGCACGCTCGTCGCCAGCGGTGGCCGCGTCCTCAACGTGACAACAACCGGCGACACGGTCGGCGCGGCGCAGGCGGCAGCCTATGCCGCGGTTGATGCGATCGACTTCCCCACCGGTTTCTGCCGCCGCGACATTGGCTGGCGCGAAGTCGCCCGCGAACAGGCATGAAGCCTTGCCGAGCAGGGCGACACAACCCTAAATAGCGACGGCATATTCACGAAAGGCGACGCGCGATGCAGGAATTTTTCATGGACTATGGCCTGTGGCTGCTGATCGGGCTGCTGGTCATCATCGGCCTCGTCTTTCTGTTGTCCGGCAGGGGCAAGGCGCGGGACGTTGTGCAGGACATCGCGCCAACCCTGCCCGCCGAAACCCCACCTGTCCCCTTTGTGGAGTCGGTGCCCGCTGCCCCCGTCGTCGTGCCGGTCGAACATGTAGCCCCTGTCACCGCGCCAATCGCCCCCGTCGCGGTTGACCCGACACCGGCACCCGAACCCGTGCCTGTGTCACCCGCCGTCACGGCCGCACCGGAAAGCGAGGACGACCTGCTCCGCCTGAAGGGCGTGGGGCCAAAACTCAAGACATTGCTAATTGACCTCGGCGTCACTCGCTTCACCCAGATCGCCGCCTGGACCGACGCGGACCTCGCCGCGATCGACGCGAAACTCGGCAATTTCAAGGGCCGCCCGGTCCGCGACCAGTGGATCGACCAGGCCAAATATCTCGCGGCTGGCGACATTGCGGGCTTCGAAGCCAAATATGGCAAGCTCTGACCGGTCAGGCGCTGGCCGGAACCGGTGCCTGCCCCATTGGCGCTGATGCCGGACGCGACGGCATCGCACTTCCAACCAGTCGCTGGGCCAGCGCATTGCGCGCCGCCAACCTGCTGGCGATCGCCAGCAGCAAGATGGACAGCGCCAACGTGGGAAGCGGACCCACCCCCGCCAACATGACCGCCGCCATCGCCAGCGGATGCCATAGATAGAAGAACAGGCTGTCCCGCCCGACCGCGTTCAGCGGCGCGAAAGACAGGCGCAACGCCGACAGCTGCGGCAGCAGCGCGATCAGCCCCAGGCACATCAGCAACCGGGCTGGCACGAAGGCCAGACCGTTTTCGCTACCATAGAGCGCGCTCCACCACCCCATGCCCAGCGCGCCCAGCAGCAGCGTCACCCCCAGATAGCGGGTCGGCAATCCCCGCTCCGCCATCAGCATCCCGAAGAAGAAATAGACCGGATAGCGCAGGAAGCGACTATCGGGCGACAACAGGCTGACGCCGATGACGCCATGGTTCAGCCCGAAACTATACATGGTCGCCAGACTGACCGGCGTGCCGATTGCCAGCAACAGGAGCGGCGACAAAGGCACCAGCCGCGTCACCAGGATCAGGAAGAACAGCACCGGGACATACCAGAGGTGGAAGGGCGGGCGCAGCAGCAGCTCAATCGGCAACGTCCAGCTGATCGACCAGCCGCTGACCAATATATAGACCAAAAGCGCCACAGCCCATGGCAGCAGCATCCGGCTGCCATAACGGCCGAACATCCGCTCCGGCGGGTCGTTCCGGGTGCGCATGACATTGAGCAGATAGCCCGAAATGCCGATCATCAACGGCATACGAAAGCCCGCCCCGACCCACAGCGCCAGATGATGCTGTTGCGTCAGTTCCATGGCATGTCCGGCCATGACCAATATGATCAGCGCACCCTTGAGCAGGTCCACCGACGGATTTTTCGTCACATGATAACCCCATGTCCCCGATCATGGGGGTAGCGCATGGACTGCTGCCTTCCAGTTAACCATCAGGGTAAACAAGGCGCTACCGCGTCCTTTACGGTGGGTTTCCCGCGCCGGTAAATGCGCTAAGACTGGACGGGATGACGGATAAGCGCCCCTTGACCAGCCTCAACGCATCGCCCCTGGCCAAGCTGGCGGTGGCGCTGGCTGTGTTCGGCCTGATTGTCGGCAGCTGGATGCTCGTCGCACGCTATCGCGAAGCCAATATGGTCTTACCTGATGCTGCCAACCGGCAGGGCAACTGCACCCTCTGGTTCGTGGGCAGCAGCTCGGTCCACCGCTGGACCAGCCTTGATCGCGACATGGCCCCGTGGATCGCCCATAATCGCGGCATCAACAGCGCGACTTTTGCAGACATCCTGCCGCGCTTCGCCCATATCGACCCGGTCGATGGCCATCCCCGCGCGATCATTCTCTATGCCGGGGAAAATGATATCGCCGCCGGCGTCCCGGTGCGCACCGTCATCCGCCAGCTAGCCGCCTTCCTCGATCTGCGCAGCCAGAAATTCGGCGATCTGCCGGTGCTGATCCTGTCGATGAAGCCCAGCCCCAGTCGCGCCGCCAGCCTGCCCGACCAGCGCCTGTTCAACGCCGCCGTCCAGCACCTGATCCCGCATATGCCCGCCAGTTTCTATGCCGACATCACGTCACCACTGCTCAAGAACGGCCAGCTTGGCGACAATTATCAACCGGACGGTGTCCATATGAACACGCAGGGCTATCGTATCTGGGCCGATGTCGTGCGCCATCGCCTGGCGCAAATCCTGCCCGCAGACACCCTCCGCGCCTGCACCTAATTCCCGCCCAATATCTCCCGCGCGCGCGGGGCCAGTCGCTCGGTGGCGGCGGCATGGATGCCAGGCGCGGCGCAGAGCAGGCCAAAGGCGGTCGGTCGGGGCCGGTTGAACAGCAACGGATCACCCAGCGCATCGGTCACCATCGCGCCCGCCTCCTGACAGATGATCGCGGCGGCGGCGATGTCCCACTCATTGCCCCAACGCACCGTGGCGACCAGATCGGCTTCGTCCGCCGCCACCATCGCCATGCGCAGGGCGATGCTGTTGGGCTTTGCCACCGTTACCAGATCACGGTCGATGCGCGGCAATTGTTCGGCCGGCACCCGCGCCCCCGCCAGAGCATCGCGTGCCCCCGCACGCAGAGCCCGCCCATTACGCGTCGCGCCCTGCCCGGCCTGCGCGATCCAATATTCGTTGCGGGCAGGCGCGGCGAGGATACCCAGCCGCACCGCGCCATCCTCCACCAGAGCGACCGACACCGCCCATCCGGGTCGCCCGCGCAGATAATCGCGCGTGCCGTCGATCGGATCGACCACCCACACCCGCGACATGCCCAGCCGATGCACGGTATCCGCCGTCTCCTCCGACAGCCATCCCGCCCCCGGATCGATCGCGCCCAGCGATGCGCGCAGCAGGCCGTCCACATCCAGATCGGCCTCGCACACCGGGTGGCCGGGCGCCTTTTCCCACTGGCGCACGCGCGTCTCGCCACCTGCCCATAGCGTCAGCGCATGATCGGCCGCGTCCGACACGGCCGCCACAATCGCGCGCAGATCCAGTTCAGCCCCCGGCAACGGTCATCCCGTCGACGCGCAGCGTCGGCACGTTCATCGCATAGCGGAAATGCAGGTCGTTGGCGGGGACAAGCGATTTGAACATCGCCTTTAGATTGCTGGCAATGGTAATTTCAGACACCGCATGGGCCACCGCGCCATTTTCGATCAGGAAGCCCGCCGCCCCCCGGCTATAATCGCCGGTCACGCCATTGACGCCCATACCGATCAGTTCGGTGACATAGATGCCGCGCTTCACATCGGCCATCAGGTCGCCCGGCGATATGCTGCCCGCTTCCATATGGACGTTGGTGATGCTGACGCCCGGCGCGCCGCTGCCGCCCCGGCTGGCATGGCCGGTCGGCTCCTGCCCCAATTGCCGCGCCGACGCACTGTCCATCAGCCATCCAGTCAGCACGCCCCTGTCGATCAGCGCCCGCCGCTCGACCGGCAGCCCCTCGCCATCGAACGGACGCGACCTAAGGCCACGTACCAGCAGCGGATCGTCAATGATCGTCACGCCAGCGTCAAACAGCGCCTCGCCCAGCGATTCGAGCAGAAAGCTCGACCGCCGCGCAATCGCCGGGCCTACCATGCCACCGATCAGATGCCCCAGCAGGCTCGATCCGATACGCGGGTCGAAGATGACCGGCATGACGCCGCTATCGACCTTGACCGGGTTCAGCCGTGCCACCGCGCGCTGGCCTGCCCGCACGCCGATCGCCTCGGCATCGTCCAGATCCTCCAGATGGCGCACATTATGGCTGGCATAGTCGCGCTGCATGTCCGCGCCGCTGCCCGCCAATACGCTGGCCCAGGTCGAATGGCTGGTCGCGCCATAGGCACCGGCAAAGCCATGGCTGGTCGCCAGCGCCACCTGGCTGCGCCCGCTCGACGCGCCGCCGCCTTCACTATTGGTGATCCCCGGCACGGCCCGCGCCGCTTCCTCCGCCACCAGAGCGCGTTCGCGCAGCGCGGCGGGTTCGGGTTCCTCGCTGTCGGTCAGGTCGAGCGCGGGCGGGCGCTTCTTCATCAGCCGGTCCTGCGGGGCCAGACCCGCATAGGGATCTTCAGGTGCCTCGCGCGCCATCGCTACCGCACGATCCACCAGCGTGCCGAGCGTCGCGGGATTCATGTCCGACGCGGAAATGCTGGCCGACCGGTTGCCGATGAACACGCGCAGGCCGATTTCCTCGCCCTCGGACCGTTCGACATCCTCCAGCGCGCCCAGCCGCACCGATACGTTGGTCGAGGCATTACAGGCGTAAATGGCGTCGGCTGCATCCGCTCCCGCCTTGCGCGCGGCGCTCACCAGATCCTGCGCGCGCGACTGGGCTTCTTCTAGGCTGAGCATGGAGGCAAGCTATTCCCGAAACGATAAATGGAGTGATCGGCCTTACGCGTTTGGTTCGCGCGGAGCAACGCCCGCCAGCCAGCGGTCGAGCAGGTGCCACGCCACCGCCATGCGCGGTGGCGCAATGAAGGGCGCGCCCGGTTCCCCCGCCATCGCCGCGCGCACGCCATCGGCATCGCACCAGAAAGCATCCTCAATCTCGGTCGCGTCCAGCGTCAGCGCATCGCCTGTAGCCTGCGCGATGCAGGCGATCATCAGCGACGATGGGAAGGGCCAGGGCTGGCTCATGACATAGCGGACATCATGGACGCGGATGCCCGCTTCCTCGAACAATTCACGCGCCACCGCTTCCTCGATCGTCTCGCCCGGCTCGATAAAGCCCGCCAGCGCCGAATAGCGCCCCGGCGGCCAGGCGTGCTGACGACCCAGCAGCACCTTGCCCTCATATTCCGCCAGCATGATCGACACCGGGTCCACCCGCGGGAAATGCTCTGCCTTGCACACCCCGCACTGGCGCGCCCAGCCCGCCTTGACCGGACCAGTCCTGCCCCCACACACCGCACAGAAACGGTGGCGCACATGCCAGTGGAGCAGACTGCGCGCTGTGCCATAGAGCGCCAGTTCCTGCGCCGACACCTGACCCGCCAAACCCCGGCTACGCGGTGTCGCACCGGAACCGCTCGTCAACTCGACCAGCAGTTCCGCAAATATCGGCCGCCCGGCCGGATCAAGCCCCAGCAACACATGATCTTCGACCCAAGCGCCAGGCCTGATCGGCTCCAGCACCAGTGCGCCATCAACCTCGACCGGCTCCAGCCCGTCCAGCACCAGCCTGCGCGCCGCCGGATCGGCGAAGGTCTGCGCCAGCAGCGCCGGGTTGGTGCGGATATGATCGACGCGATCGAGCGTGCCGCCCACGAAACCGGGTGGGTCATCGAGCCGGGGGTCAGTGCCGTGCATCCGCATCCTTCTCCTTCAACACCGCCAGCGCCGCGCGGGCAAATAAAGTGGGCAGCCCCGCATCGGCAATGCGCGCAACCGACCACCATTCCCCCGCACCGGACGGGGCATGATCCTGCCCCACATGGGTCGTGTGGACGGCCAGCGCCAGTGAGAAATGGGTGAAAACATGATCGACCGGCTCGGCCAGCGTCCGCCAGTCGGCGGCAAAGGGTGGCGTCGCATCGGGGTCGGCGCTCCAGTCGGAACTGGGCAGCGCCCGCATCCCGCCCAGCAGCCCCTTGTCCGGGCGACGCACCAGCCAGACATGGCCGTCCGCCCGCTCGATCCACCAGCCATGACCAGTCCGGTGGGGCCGCACCTTCTTGGCCGCCTTGACCGGATAGGCCGCAGGATCAGCCGTCCGCACCGCCGCGCAATCGGCCCGCAACGGGCAGATGCCGCAGGCCAGATTGCGCGACGTGCAGATGGTCGCGCCCAGATCCATCATCGCCTGGGCAAAATCCCCAGCCCGGGCATCGGGCGTGATCGCATCCGCCGCCGCACGGATCGCCGGGCGGGCGGCAGGCAGCGGGGTATCGATGGCAAACAGCCGCGCCACCACCCGCTCGACATTGGCGTCCACCACCACCGCGCGCCGCCCAAAGGCGATCGCCGCCACCGCAGCAGCGGTATAGGCACCCACCCCAGGCAGCGCGCGCAGCGCTTTTTCCGTATCGGGGAACACCCCGCCATGGTCGCGCACCACCGCCCGCGCGCAGGCGAGCAGGTTGCGGGCGCGGGCATAATAGCCAAGCCCCGCCCACGCCGCCATCAGATCGGCATCATCCGCCGCCGCCAGCGCGTCCACGGTCGGCCAGCGCGCTGTGAACTTAGCGAAATAGGGTCCGACCGCCGCCACCGTCGTCTGTTGCAGCATGACTTCGGACAGCCAGACCCGGTAGGGATCGGCTGCGTTCGCACCGGGCAGCGCGCGCCAGGCCAGACGCCGGGCATGGACATCATAATGGGCAAGCAGGTCGGCTGCTATTTTTACCCGGTCTTTTACCATGTCACCCTCGACGCGCATGGCGGCGCTATGCCATGGTGCGACCCATGACGGAACGCCCCCCGACGCCTAAAGTGAAAAGCCGCGCCATAACTGCGGCAGAGCGCCCGCGCATCGGCGGATCGCGGCGAATCGCCGACCTGATGCCCGACATTGGCCGCGCAGCCTTCCGCAAATTCGGCTTCGTCCAGTCCAGCATCGTCACCCGCTGGTCGGAAATCGTCGGCAGCCATTATGCCAGCATCTCCGCCCCCGAATCGATCCGTTTCCCCGTGGGGCAAAAGGCTGGCGGCACGCTGCAACTGACGGTCATGAGCGGCCATGCGCCGATGGTGCAGCATATGCTGCCCGACCTCATCGAAAGGGTGAACCGCTTTTTCGGCTATGCCGCCGTGGCGAAAGTCGCGATGCGGCAGGGGGACATCATGCCCACCCCCGCTGAACGCCGCCCGCCGCCGCGCAACCTCAAACCCATTCCGGTTGAACTGGGCGATTCGCTGCGTGACATTGGCGACCCGGAATTGCGCACCGTGCTGGAATCGCTGGCGCAGGGGCTTGCCAACAGCAGCGGCCTGCCCAAAATCGGCTGAATATTCGGCTGGCGTTCATGGCCAGTCGTTCAATGGACCTGTCTCATGAAAAAGCTGCTTCCCCTCGCCCTCTTCGCCCTTCCCGTCGCCGTCCCGGCCGCGCCCGCCGCCAACTGGGTCAGCCGCGTCACGATCTCGGCGATCGGGGGCCACGCCATGGGCAATCCCGCCGCGCCCACCAAGCTGATCGAATATGTCAGCTACACCTGTAGCCACTGCGCCCATTTCGTTGGCGAGGCGAGCGCCCCGCTCAAGGCCAACTACGTCAAGGGCGGCAAGATCAGCGTCGAAATACGCAACGCCGTGCGCGACAAATATGACCTGACCGCCGCGCTGCTCGCCCGCTGCGGCGGCCCGGCGCGCTTCATGGGCAATCATGAGGCGCTGTTCGCCAATCAGGATGCCTGGATGGAACAGCTCCAGGCCTATGACCGCGACGCCACCAAGCCGACCGACCAGATCGCCGCGCTGCGCGACATCGGCCAGAAAACCGGTCTCTACACGCTGATGGCCAAGCGCGGCTATACCCCCGCCCAGCTCAACGCCTGCATCGCCAGCCCCATGGCGATGAAGCAGATCATGGCGATGACCGACGAGGCTTGGAACAAGGTGAAGATCAGCGGCACCCCCGGCTTCACTGTCAACGGCACGCTGGTCGCCGGATCGGACTGGGGCAAGCTCCAGGCCGCATTGCCCCCCGCCGCCCGCTGATCTAATAAAACTGCCAACCCGCCCATAATCGGAGCCTTGCCCGTCGTGAAAGCCTTGTCCGGTGTTGCCCTTATCGCCCTGTCCCTGACCCTCGCTGCCTGTGGCAAGAGCGAAGAGGGTGCCACGCCCAAGGGCGAAGCCATCGCCGCCGTCGCCCCGCCAGCGGGAGCCACTTGGTCGGAAACCGTCGCGGAAACCCCCGACGGCTATTATCTGATGGGCAATCCGGCGGCCAAGCTGAAGCTGGTCGAGTTCGGTTCCTACACCTGCAGCCATTGCAAGGATTTCTCCGCCGAAGCCTCGGAAGAGATCAAAAAGCTGGTCGATACCGGCAAGATGAGCTTTGAGTTCCGCACCTATGTCCGCGACCCGATCGACATTTCGACCGCGCTGCTGGCCCGTTGCGGCGGCAAGGATATTTTCTATCCCCTGTCCGAACAGTTTTTCGCCAACCAGAATGCCATGTTCGAGAAAGCGCAGGCCTTGGGCGACCAGCCCTATCAGGCGCTGATGAGCGCCCCTCCGGCAGAACGTTTCGGCAAGCTTGCCACGGCGCTGGGCCTCGTCGATTTCGCCAAGCAGCGCGGCATTGCCGAAGATCAGGCGAAACAATGCCTTGCCGACACCGCATCGGCGGAGAAGCTGGCCAAGGGCGTCGAAGCGGCCAACAGCCAGTATCAGATCACCGGCACCCCCAGCTTCCTCATCAACGGCGTCTTGGTCGACAATGTCGCCAACTGGGCGACACTCCAGCCCAAGCTCAAGGAAGCAGGCATCTGATTGCGCGTCGGGGGGCGGACATCAGCGCTTAAGCGTATAAAGGCCGGGGCGGCACACTGCCCCTGCGCGTCCCCATGCAAATAAAGCGACTCAAGCTTTCGGGCTTCAAAAGCTTCGTCGATGCAACCGAATTGCGCATCGAACCCGGCCTGACCGGCATCGTCGGCCCCAATGGCTGCGGCAAGTCCAACCTGCTTGAAGCGATCCGTTGGGTCATGGGCGAATCCAGCGCCAAATCCATGCGCGGCGGCGGCATGGAAGATGTGATCTTTGCAGGCACCGCCACCCGGCCCCAGCGCGATTTTGCCGAAGTCTCGCTGCTCACCGTGCAGGAACAGGGCGAGTTGTTCAGCGCGGTAGATGTCGGCGCGGACGGCGAACTGGAGGTCACCCGCCGGATCGAGCGCGGCGCCGGCAGCGCCTATCGTGCCAATGGCCGCGACGTGCGCGCCAAGGACGTGTCGCTGATCTTCGCTGACGCCGCCACCGGCCCGCATAGCCCGGCGCTGGTCAGTCAGGGCCGCATCGCCGCCGTCATCGCCGCCCGGCCGCAGGAACGGCGCGCCATGCTGGAGGAAGCAGCGGGCATCGCCGGGCTGCACGTCCGGCGCAAGGACGCGGAACAGAAGCTCCGCGCCGCCGAAGCCAATCTCGCGCGCCTCGCCGAAATCTTGCTCGACATGGACGCCCGCGCCAATGCGCTGCGTCGTCAGGCGCGCGCCGCCGAACGCTATATCCGCCTGTCCGACCAGATTCGCGTCGCCGAAGCGCGCACCCTCTTTGCCCGCTGGCGCGAAGCTCATGCCAGCGCCGAAGCCGCCCGCGCGCAGGCGAAAGAAGCCGACACTGCCGTCGCCCAGGCGCAGGAGGCGCAATTGGCCGCCGCCGCCCATGCCCAGGCCGCCCTCGCCACGCTGGCCGACTGCCGCGCCGCCGCCCAGCGCGCGCGCGACGACGCCAGCGAGGCGGGCCACCGTCTGTCCACGCTGCGCACCGAGCGCGACGGCGTGGTCCGGCGGCTGCATGACCTCGCCCAACAGACCGCCCGGCTGGAGGAGGATCGCGCCCGCGAAGGCACGCTCGCCAATGACGCCGCCGACGCCATCGCGCGCCTCACTGCCGAAATCGCGACATTGAAAGCCCGGATCGCCGAGACCGAAAAGCTGCGCCCCGATTTTGCCAGCCGCATCGCCAGCGCCGAGGATAGCGCGCGCGACGCCGAGCTGGATCTGGCCAAGGCGATGGCGAAACAGGCGGGCGAACAGGCCGAACTGCGCGTCGCCGAAGCCGCGCTGGTCGCCGCCCGCAGCCGTCTGGAACGCGCAGAACGCGAGGTCCAACGCCTTACCAGCGAAGCCGCCGCCCTGCCGGACCCTGCTCCGCTAGAAACCCAACGCGCCGCCGCGATCGCCGCGCAGGAAGAGGCCAGCACCGCCCGCGACGCTGCCGAAGCCACTATCAACGCCGCCGAAGCCGCGCGCCAGTCCGCCAGCGAGCAACGCGCCGCCGCCGAAGGCGCGCTCTCTGCCGCCCGCGCCGCACTGGCCGCACTCGACAGCGAAGCCGCCGCGCTCCAACGCGCGGTCGATAGCGGCCCCGGCGGTCGCACCCGCGCGCTCGACATGCTCAAGGCCGCGCCCGGCTATGAACGCGCGCTGGCTGCGGCGCTGGGCGACGATCTGGAAGCGCCCATCGCCCCGGATGGTAAGCGTCGCTGGGCCGGCGCAGCCTCGCTGGCCAACGATCCCGCCTTGCCCGATGGCTGCGCACCACTCGCCGCCCATGTCACCGCCCCGCCCGAACTCGCCCGCCGTCTGGCCCAGATCGCGGTCGCCGACACAGACGAGGGTCAGCCCCTTGCCGTCGGCCAGCGCCTCGTCACCCGCGATGGCCATCTGCGCCGCTGGGACGGCTATATCGCGATCGAAGGCGGTGCCGCGGCAGCCGAACGGCTGATCCGGCTAAACCGGCTGGAGGCCATCGCCGCCGCCCGCCCAGCCGTCCAATCGCAAGTCGATGCCGCCACCGCCGCGCAGCAGGACGCCAAGGCGCGCGAACAGGCGGCCAGCGAAGCCCTCGCCAGTGGCCGTACCCAGTTCGCCCAGGCAGACCAGAGCCTGCGCACCGCGCTGCGCACTGCTGACGAGGCGACCACTGCGCTCGAACGGCTGGCCGGGCGACGCGACGGAATAGAGGAACGGCTGGTCGAGGCGCGGCGCGATGCCGACGCCGCCCGTGCCGATCATGACAGCGCCCAATCGGCCCGCGCCGCCATGCCCGACGGGGCCGAGACACGCGCGCAGGTCACCGCGCTGGCGCAGGCGAGCGAGAAGGCCCGCGCCGCGGTCAGCCAGTTGCAGGCCGATCAGGCCTTGGCCGACCGCGCCTTGTCGAGCGACCGCGAACGACAGGGTGCCGCCGACGCGGAAATCAAGGGCTGGCGCGCGCGCGCGGGCGAAGCGGCCAAGCGCATCGCCGCCATGGTCGCGCGCGGCGAAGAGATCGTCACCGAACGCGCCACGATCGAAGGCCAGCCCGACGCGCTGGCGCAGGCCATCGCCGCGCTGGACGATCAGGGAGCAACCCTCATCGCCGCCGCCGATGCCGCCCGCCACGCGGAGCAGGACGCCGAAGCCGCCTTGCGCCAGGCCGAACAGCGAGCCGCACATAGTGGCGAAACTTTCGCCGCCGCCCGTGAAGCCCGCGCCACCGCCATCGCCCGCGCCGAATCCGCCGACGAACGGCGGATCGAAACCAACCGGCTGTCGGGCGAACGCTTTGAATGTCCGCCGCCCTTGCTGCCCGAAAAACTGGGCTTCGCCAGCGCCGACATCCGGCTCGCCCAGACCGAACAGGCCGATCATGACCGTTTCAGTGTCGATCGTGAGCGGATCGGCCCGGTCAATCTCGTCGCGGCGCAGGAGTTGGAGGAACTGGAACAGGTGCAGGCGACCAGCCGCGCCGAAAGCGAGGAACTGACCCAGGCGATCCACCGCCTGCGCGGATCGATCGGCAGCCTGAACCGCGAAGGGCGCCAACGCCTCCTCGCCGCGTTCGAGGCGGTCGACGGCCATTTCCGCCGCCTCTTCACCACCTTGTTCAACGGCGGGCAGGCGCATCTGGAGCTGATCGACAGCGACGACCCGCTGGAGGCGGGGCTGGAGATCATGGCCCAGCCGCCGGGCAAGAAACTCGCCGCGCTCACCTTATTGTCGGGCGGTGAACAGGCGCTGACCGCGGTGGCGCTGATCTTCGGCCTGTTCCTGACCAACCCCGCGCCGATCTGCGTGCTGGACGAGGTCGACGCGCCGCTCGACGACGCCAATGTCGAGCGGTTCTGCGACCTGCTCGACGCCATGGTCGCGCAGACCCAAACCCGCTACCTCATCGTCACCCACAATGCCGTCAGCATGGCCCGGATGCACCGCCTGTTCGGCGTCACCATGGTCGAACGCGGCGTCAGCCGCCTCGTCTCCGTCAACCTCCAAAGCGCTGAAGCGCTGCTAGCGGCCGAGTGACTTTTGTAGTTACGAAAATGCTTGACACTTTGCGTAGTTACAATAAAGTAATTTGCAAATCGGAGACAGGCGCATGATTGCCCCGGTGCGCTTCAAACGCACGCAGGGGATATAGGTATGGAGATCAGTTTCGACCCGGTAAAGCGATTGAAAAGTCTGGAAGAACGGGGACTGGATTTCGCCGATGCCGCGCAGATTTTTGATGGGCCGATCTT
Source organism: Sphingobium sp. (assembly GCA_023266575.1). Classification (GTDB taxonomy): domain Bacteria; phylum Pseudomonadota; class Alphaproteobacteria; order Sphingomonadales; family Sphingomonadaceae; genus Sphingobium. The sequence continues at coordinate 43,364 of JAHFPV010000012.1, read as the reverse complement.
TACCAGAGAAGATGGCAGGTTCGATTATCCCGAACCTCGATTCCAGACATTTGGCCTGATCAACGACCGCCTCATGATGGTGGTCTGGACGCCGACGGAAAAGGGGATGCGTGTCATCTCCATGAGGAAATGCAATGACCGAGAACAGAAAGCCTATGCCCGCAGACTGGGATGACGATGACATCCCGGAATGGACGGAGGAAATGTTCGATCAGGCTGAATTTCGGATTGGCGACACGGTCATTCGCCCCGGCATCGGCCCTATTGCAAGGCCCGGCCGCCCCAAATCGGACGATCCCAAGCAGCAGGTAACCCTTCGCCTCGACGCTGCCGTGCTGGACGGTTTCCGCGCCACCGGGCCGGGCTGGCAAAGCCGGATCAATGCCGAACTGCGCAAGGCGCTCGGCCTTTAATCCTTAACCCGCCCGAACCAGCCCTTCATCCGGCGAAACAGGCCGCGTTCGCTCACGGCCTCGAACATTTCGTCCGGGCCTTCGGGGTCCAGCACCTCATGGTCGGCCAGCCAGGCCTGCACATCGTTCAGGTCCGGCGTCTCATAGGGGCGCAGCGTCCGGCCCGGCTTCTGGCGCATCTCCTCGATCCCCGCGACCAGCCCGCGCTGCGCGATCACCGCCGCCACCCGCGCCACCGGCAGGTCGAGATGCTCGGCGATCAGGTCATCGCGGATCGCCCTTATCTTGTCCTGCCACCCGGCATTGGCGGGCAGCGCGGTGTCGATCGTCACGTCGCATTCGGTGTCCAGCCGCATCGACCGGTTGTTCATGTTGGACGACCCGACCCGGATCAGCCGATCATCGACGATCAATATTTTGGCATGGACATAAATCGGCACGCCGCGCATCGTGAAGGGGTGATAGATGCGCAGGCGGCCATGGGTGTCGCGTGCCTTCAATGCCTCGAACAGGCGCGCGCGCGCCGTGTCCATCGCCTGCTGCTCCAGCCAGCCATCGGCCTGGGTCGGATTGATGATGACGATGTCCGGCCCGTCCGGCTCGACCAGCCGTTTGGCGATCGCCTCGGCAATCCGGCGGGACGCGAAATATTGGCTTTCGGCGTAGATGCAGCGCTTCGCCGCCGCGATCTGGTGGCAATAGAGCCGCTCAATCTCGGTCAGTTCGTCCTGATCGTCCATCTTGGGCGCAGTGCGGGCAATGGCCACGTCGACATCGGTAAACTGCACCGGCAGACTGTCCGGCCAGCAATCCTGCACCCCCTCGATCGGCTCCAGCGCGTCGCCACCCGCCCCGACCCAGCGATTGCGGGCATGGTCGCCCAGCGCCGCCGCGACCGGCCCCATCAGCGCGGTGGTCGCATCATGCCATGGCCCATAAGGTGATCCGTCGGGATGCAGCCGCCCCGGCTCCTCATCGCGATGATGGCGCGTATCCCACCGGTCGCCCGTCATGTCGATGCCGCCGCAAAAGGCGAAGCAATCGTCAATCACCACGATCTTCTGATGATGGGAGGCGGCAGGCGGATGATGGCTGTCGAGCTTCACCGTTACCCGCGGATGCGCCATCCATTTGAGCGTCGTGAACAGGTTGGTCGGCCGCACCATCGACTTCATCGCGCCAATGTCCCAGCGCAGCAGGAATATCTCCAGTTCCGGCGTCCGCTCCACCAGCCAGCTGATGAAATCGCCGATCACCACCGGCGCGCCATCATCGGCCTCATCCTCGCGGACCAGGGTGATCGCGGCATCGAAATCCCAGCCGATCAGCATGATCCGCCGCGTCGCCTTGAGCATCGCAGCGCGGGCATGGCGGAAATAGGCGTCCGCGTCGATGATCGTGCTGGCCCGCGTCGCCCGCGCGATCCGCCAGCAATCCTCGCCCGGTTTTGGTCCCGCGCTCATGCGCTGCCGACCACTAGGCATCCCAGGAACATCAGCAATCCGGCAAAACGGTTGGAGCGGAATTTGGCCAGCGGATCGACGCCATCCTCGCGCAGCGTCGCAATCTGCCATAGCAGATGCACCGCCACTGGGAGCAGCGCGGCCAGCGCCAGCGCTTGCGGTCGCACCTGCCAGATCGCCCCGGCCCACAGGCCAAGCGCGCACAGATAACACAGCGCCACGCCCGCCCGGACGTGCCGCCCCATGGAGAGCGCGCTGGAACCAATGCCGATCAGCGCGTCGTCCTCCCGATCCTGCAGCGCGTAGATGGTGTCATAGCCCACAACCCAGAAAATGGTTCCGACGTAGAGCGAAATTCCCGCCGGGGTCAGCGCCCCCGTCGCCTCGCTCCACCCCACCAAAGCCGCCCAGGAAAAGACAAGGCCGAGCCAGATTTGCGGCCAGCCGGTGATCCGCTTCATGAAGGGGTAAGCCGCCACCAGCGCCAGCGACCCCAGCGCGACGATCTGCGCATAGAGGCGCAATTGCAGCAGCACGATCAGTCCGACCAGAGACAGCGCCACCAGCCAGAGCCACGCCGTGCGCACCCTCATCGCCCCGCTCGCCAGCGGCCGCGCGGCCGTGCGCGCTACTTTGCGATCCAGATCGCGATCGACAATATCGTTGAACACGCAGCCCGCGCCGCGCATCGCAATACTGCCGAGCAGCAGCCAGACAATCAACGACCAGCGCGCAAAGCCGCCCCCCGCGAGCGCCACGGCCCAGGCACCGGGCCAGAAGAGCAGCCACCAGCCGATCGGCCGGTCGAAGCGCGCCATCTGCACCAGCGCGCGCGGCGTGTCCGGCAGCCGCGCCAGCAGCCCACGCGCCTGGCTGTCGGGGACGATCGTCTGGCTCACACGCAACTCCATTCGCCCTGCGCTTGTCGAAGGGCCATTCTTCTCTAAAGACTCCCATAGCCTCCGGGCAAGTTTCGTCGAACGGAAAGCGCATCATGACCGCAACCCCCGCCTGGCCGCCGCAAAGCGCGCCGCGCCTCCATGTCGAAACCCAGTTGGGGGACGGCGTGTCAGTGCCGGTCGATGGCAATCCCGCCCATTATCTGATCAGCGTCATGCGGGTAAAGCCTGACGATATCGTCCTGCTGTTCGATGGCCGGTCCGGCGAATGGGCCGCCCGCGCCCGCGACATCCGCAAACGCGACCTGATCCTAGAATGTGTCAGCCAGACCAAGTCGCCCGAATCCGTCCCCGATTTCTGGCTCTGCTGCGCGCCGATCAAGAAAGGCCGCATCGACCTGATCGCGGAAAAAGCGTGCGAACTGGGGGTCGCAAAGCTCCAGCCGGTCCTCACCCGCCGCGCGGTAGTGGACAAGCTCAACCTGGACCGGTTGCACGCCCATCTGGTCGAAGCCGCCGAACAATGCGGCCGCACTACCCTGCCGGAACTGGCGGCGATGATGAAACTCGACGCGCTACTCAAAGACTGGCCGCAGGATCGCCACCTGTTTTTCGCCGATGAAACCGGCGGCGCGCCGCTGACCACGGCCTTCGCCGCCCATCCCGGCGCCGCCGCTTTCCTGATCGGGCCGGAGGGCGGATTCGAGTCCATCGAACGCGAAACGATCCGCGCCCATCCACGCGCCGTGCCGGTCTCGCTTGGCCCCCGCATCCTGCGCGCGGAAACCGCCGCGATCGCCGCGACGGCGGCATGGATGACCCTGAACGGCGACTGGCACTAAGTTTCATTTCGCTATTGGATTGAACCGTTTATAGGCAGAGCCTATCTGATCATTGCCGGTCACTGTTTGACGGGCCGAGGGGAAGCATTAAGGGCGGGGCATGAGCACCAGAACCGACTCAGCGGGTGAAGATCCCGTCATCGAAAGCCGCGACCAGCTGATCGCGGCCTTTGCCAAGGGCGAAAAGCCCAAGGATCGCTGGCGCATCGGCACGGAACATGAAAAATTCGTCTATAGCCGCAAGGATCATCACGCCCCCTCCTATGAGGAAAAGGGCGGCATCCACACGCTGCTGATCGGCCTGACCCGCTATGGCTGGAACCCGGTGTTTGAGGGCGAGAATATCATCGCCCTGTCCGGCACCGACGGCACGATCAGCCTCGAACCGGCGGGCCAGCTGGAACTGTCTGGCGCGCCGCTCGACAACATTCACCAGACCTGCGCCGAAACCGGCCGCCATCTGGAACAGGTGAAATATGTCGGCGACATGCTGGGCCTGGGCTTCCTCGGCCTGGGCATGTGGCCCGACAAAAGCCGTGCCGAGCTGCCGATCATGCCCAAGGGCCGGTACGAGATCATGCTACGGCACATGCCGCGCGTCGGGTCCATGGGGCTGGACATGATGCTGCGCACCTGCACCATCCAGACCAATCTGGACTATGGCAGCGAAGCGGACATGGCCAAGAAATTCCGCGTCTCCCTCGCCCTGCAACCGCTCGGCACCGCATTGTTCGCCAATTCGCCTTTCACCGAAGGCAAGCCCAACGGCTTCCTCTCCTACCGCAGCCATATCTGGTCGGACACTGATCCGGGTCGCACGGGGATGCTGCCCTTCGTGTTCGAGGACGGCTTTGGGTATGAGCGTTACGCCGACTATGCGCTCGATGTGCCGATGTATTTCGTCTATCGCGACGGCAAATATATCGACGCCTCCGGCCTGTCCTTCCGCGATTTCCTGAACGGCAAACTGTCCGTCCTGCCGGGCGAAAAGCCGACCGAGAAGGATTGGGAGGATCATCTCTCCACCGCCTTCCCCGAAGTGCGATTGAAGAGCTTTCTGGAAATGCGTGGGTCGGACGGCGGGCCATGGGGCCGCATCTGCGCCCTTCCCGCTTTGTGGGTCGGTCTGCTCTACGATCAGGGCGCTCTCGATGCGGCCTGGGATCTGGTCAAGGACTGGAGCATGGAGGATCGGCAGATCTTGCGCGATTCCGTGCCGCGTCTCGGCCTCGACGCGCCGATCGGCAAGGGCCGCACCCTGCGCGACATCGCCCGCCCCGCGCTCGACATCGCCCGTTCAGGCCTCGCCGCCCGCGCTCGCCTCAATGCGGCAGGCGACAATGAAACCGGCTATCTGTCCGATCTGGAAGAGGTCGTCTCCTCCGGCAAGACCCATGCCGAACGGCTGCTGGAGCGCTATCATGGCGAATGGGGCGGCGACGTCAGCAAAGTCTATGCGGAAGAGAGCTTCTGATCGGATCATTCGGGCGGCTCACTCCGCCGCCTGAATCACCGCGGCAGCCGGACGCTTCCGCCCCGTCACCCACGCAAAAAAGCGTGGCACCGGGCCGTTGCGCTCCATCCAGTCGCTATAGGCGCGATAGTCCGGGTCGGCGGACAGATGCTGCTCCTCGGTCCGCGCCCGCCAATAATAGACTGCGTTGGTCAGCGCCAGCATCGCGCAATTGCGCACCATGTCGGCCATCGAACCGGACACGCTCAGGAAAGGCAGCGCCGAAAACCACCAGAACAGATTTTTCGCCAGATAGGCCGGATGCCGGGTCCAGCGATAGGGACCGTGGGTCAATATGCCGCGATGGGTCAGGTTGGAAAAGCGCAGGCCGAACGCCACCGTCGCCCAGGCGTAGAGGCCGGTCAGCAGTACCAGCCAGCCACCCAGCACCCATTGCAACACCCCGGACCCCTGCGTCCAATAGTCCCATTCCGCCCCGCCCGCATGATAATCGAGCGGCCCGCCACCACCCATCAGCACGAAGGGCGGATAGCAGATCAGCGCCGCGACCCAGCCCGCCAGATAGGGGTTGGCGGTGCGAATATGCGAATCGAGCGGCTTGAAGGTCAAAATATAACCGACCGTGGCGAGGCATACGTCGATCATGAACATGACCGCGATCAGGAAACCGGCCAGCGCCACCGGATTGGCAAAGGCCTCCTCGATCCGCCAATTGACCACGCTGGCGAAATTGCCCGGCACGATCGAAACCATGAAGGCCAGGAAAAAGCCCTTCACGGTCCAGGCGCGGGCGTGGTGCGCGACCTGAGCCATATCGGGCGCGCCCGCCGCGCCGCCGATCACCCACTGGCCGAAACTGTAACTGGCATCCTTGGGCTGCACCAGCCGCCGGTCGATCCAGAGGATATAGGGGATGGACAGCGCCAGCAGCCATGGTGCAGCCGCGGTGAACAGGTCCATCGAAAATCGATAATTACCGCTCCAGTACCAGCGGGCGATGCAATAGAAGATGGCGATAGCCAGCCAGGTCGCCCATAGCCCGGCGATCTTGACGATGCTGATGTCCAGCACCGCACGCACCGGCCTTGCCGGCCCGCGCCAGTCGATCCCGGTCGATGCGTTGCGATGCACCTTGTCCACCACCAGCGACCATAATATCATCGGCAGGCCGCAGGCGACGACGGCGGCCAACCCGGCATTGGGTCCGTCCATGCCATAATGGCGCGACACCAGCGTCCACAGGCCAAGGCCGACAAGGCCAGCGATGCCCACGCCATGGCTGACGGCGGATTTGGGGCAGGGATCGGCAGAATCGTGCATGATCCTCGCTCTAGCGCAAAAGGGTAAGCAAGCGGTGAAAGACGTCGCCAAGCCGCGCCGACAGGAATCATCTTAACCTACAGCAAGCCCATGAACCCTTTTTATCTCAGTGCGTTACCTCCTCCATAACCTTCGACAATGGAGACAGGAGATGACGATTGCGGTGCGATTTCCCGATGGCAGCGTCCGCAACATCCCTGCCCAGCTGAAGGAAATCCCGAACCCTGCCAGCCCCGATAGCCAGCCCGGCTTTGAGCGCGTCCCGCTCAACTGCGATCCGGTCTGGCGCTTTCAGCGCGTCGGCGACGACTGGTACGCCACGCCCCGCAGCGGCAGCCTCTCAATGCTCAAGCCCATATTGCCCGAATGGTGGCGGACCGTCCGCCACATGAACATGGACGATGCCGCACCCCGCGCCCGCAAACAGCGCCAGTCGCAAGGTCGCGGCCCCATCGACACCGCCGCCTAGGGCCGATCAGCCGCCCAGCACGTTGATGGTGAAGGCCAATATGCCAAGGTTGAACAGGAACGCCGCGAGACATTGAAACAACACGGTGCGCCGCACCCCGCTGGCCGTGACCGATATGTCCGACGTCTGGAATGTCATCCCTAGCGTGAAGGCGAAATAGAGGAAATCCCAATAGCCCGGCTCTTTTGTCTCCGGGAAATCCAGCCCGCCGCAATCGCCGCCGCCCTTATCGGCGCGATAAAAGATATGGGCATAATGCATGGCATAGACGAGGTTGGAGAATAGCCAGGCGATCAGCAGCGTCACCAGCAGTAAGGCGACCACCGCCGTCTTAGGCCCGCCATGCTGGCTCACCGCCACGCCGACTGCGACCAATATGACCAGGCTGACGATCGCGGTCAGCAGCAACATCAGTTCGCGATTGGCGTCATTCGCCTTCGCCTTCGCCCGCATCGCATCGGGATCGGACCGTATCAGCGGCACGACCGACGCCATGAAGGCCAGTGCGGCGATGTCGAACCCCGCCATCACCGCCTCATGCCAGCGCAGCCACAGCGCCAGCGGCGCTGCCGTCGCCAGCAGCGCCAGAAACATGCCATAGCGCCAGGGAAAGATCGGTTGGCGGGGACGGGTGCGGCTCATGCCCCGATCATAGCACGGCGGCGATCAATCCGCGCGCCTGCGCCTCATTGGCCTCCAGATACCAGTTTTCAGGCGCTTTTTCGAGCAGCTCCTCCATCGTGATATCCGATCCCAGGATCAGATTCTGGAACCCCTCATTCTGGATCGCGATCGACGACTGAATTTCGTTCAGCGTCGCCTTCAATGTCGCGATGCAGGTCGATAATGGCCCGGCCAGCTGGATATTCTTCGTGATCAGCCGCTCATGGATCATCAGCCGCGTGCCGCGCGTCACATAGCGATTTTCGGTCGCGAAAAAGCTCATGAAGGTCGCACCCGCCGAATAGACAGCCGTGCGCCCCAGAAACACCAGCCGCCGCTCAGGATAAAGGTCCGAATGGAAACGGATATCCTCGCCCATCAGCCGGGCGATCTCCGGGTCGCCGCCCAGCGTGGAAATCTCCACCACCACCAGCCCCTGCTGCGGCGCGTTCGACAGGCAATTCTTGAAATGCAGATACATGCCATGATCGACCACGCCCGACAGCATGATCGACGGATATTCAAAATCTCTGGGGCCAAGCATCGGCGCAGTCATCAACATCATCACTTCCTTAAAATTGCGGTTTCGCGCTGCACTACGCACGGGCGCGCAAAAGGTGCCGCGCTTTTGCGCTGGCGTAGTGCGTCGGACGCTGTAAAGAACAGATCATGACCATGGGGCAGCGGACATGATCGCAAAACTAAAAGGACGGCTCGACAGCACGGGGCTGGACCATGCCATCATCGATGTGGGGGGCGTGGGCTATCTCGTCGGTGCCTCCTCGCGCACGCTCGCGGCATTGGGGACGATCGGCGAAGCCGTGACGATCCACACCGAAATGCTGGTCGCGGCGGACTCGATCCGCCTCGTCGGCTTCGCCCGCGCGGAGGAACGCGACTGGTATCGGCTGCTCACCCATGTGCAGGGCGTGGGATCGCGGGTCGCGCTGGCGATATTGTCCGCGCTCGAACCGCTCGAACTCCACCGTGCCGTCGCCATGGGGGACAAGGCGATGATCGCCCGCGCCAACGGCGTCGGCCCCAAACTTGCCCAGCGCATCGTCAATGAATTGAAGGACAAGATCGGCGCGGCCCCGGCTGGCGGCCCGGTCGGCGCAGGCGGCATCGCCATCCTCCCCACCGGCAGCTTCGCCGCCGACGCCCTCTCTGCGCTCCAAAATCTCGGCTTCAAACCCCATGAAGCCAGCACCGCCGTCGCCGCCGCCGAAGCGGAACTGGGCGACGACGCCAGCCTCGACGCACTGGTCCGGCTGGCGCTGCGGAAGGCGGCGAAGTGACCGACGACCGCCTCCTCACCCCCGCCCGCCGCGTCGAGGATGTCGACGCCGCGCTACGCCCAAAGTCGCTCGACGAATTTATCGGGCAGGAGGCCGCGCGCGGCAATCTGCGCGTCTTTATCGAGGCCGCGAAGGCGCGCGGCGAAGCGCTCGACCATGTCCTCTTCTTTGGCCCGCCAGGCCTGGGCAAGACCACGCTGGCGCAGATCGTCGCCAAGGAAATGGGCGTGGGTTTCCGCGCCACGTCCGGCCCGGTGATCGCCAAATCGGGCGATCTTGCTGCCCTGCTCACCAATCTGGATGAGGGCGACGTCCTGTTCGTGGACGAAATCCATCGCCTGAACCCGGCGGTCGAGGAAGTCCTCTACCCGGCAATGGAAGACCGCGCGCTCGACCTGATGATCGGCGAAGGCCCGTCCGCCCGATCGGTCCGTATCGACCTGCCGCCCTTCACCCTGGTCGGCGCAACCACACGGCAGGGGCTGCTCACCACACCGTTGCGCGATCGCTTCGGCATCCCGGTGCGCCTGCAATTCTACACCGTCGCCGAGTTGGAACTGGTCGTGCGCCGCGCCGCCCGCCTGCTGGACCTTGCCATCACCCCCGACGGCGCGATGGAGATTGCCCGCCGGTCGCGCGGCACCCCGCGCATCGCCGGGCGGCTGCTGCGCCGGGTGCGCGATTTCGCCAATGTCGCGGGCGTCGCCGCCGTAGATGCCAAGGTAGCCGACGCCTCGCTCCGCCGGCTGGAGGTCGATGAGCTGGGCCTTGACCTGATGGATCGCCGCTATCTGATGATGATCGCCGACATTTATCGCGGCGGCCCGGTCGGGGTCGAAACCCTCGCCGCCGGTCTCTCCGAAGCGCGCGACACGATCGAGGAAGTCATCGAACCTTACCTCATCCAGCTCGGCCTCATCGCCCGCACCGCGCGCGGCCGCTGCCTCAACGGGCCGGGCTGGAAGCATCTGGGCCTCAACCCGCCGCAGGATGTTCAAAACACGCTTTTCGACTAGAAAGCCTTGGCCCCTACGGCATGGCGTGGCTATAGCTTTGCCATGAGCCAGGCGCGCGCCAGATGCGCCAAACACCCAGGAGTCGAGCCTTGCGGGCCATCGAGACATTTCCCAACCTCGTCACCATGTTCTTCACCCGCACCGCAGAGCAGGGCGACAAGCCCTTCCTGTGGCGCAAGAGCGAGGGCATATGGCATCCCTTGAGCTGGAATGAGGTCGCCGCGCAGGTCGCCGCCCTCTCCACCGCGCTCCGGTCCCTCGGCCTCAAACCCGGCGACCCGGTCATGCTGGTCAGCGAGAATCGCCCGGAATTCTGCATCGCCGACCTTGCCATCATGGCGGCGGGCTGCATCACCGTGCCGACCTACACCACCAACACCACCCGCGATCACCAACACATCCTGACCGACAGCGGCGCCCGCGCCGTCATCGTTTCGACCGCCAAGCTGGCCCAGGCGCTGATGCCCGCCGTCGTCCGGTCGCAGGCCAGTTTCGTCATCGGCATGGAGCCATTGCGCGGCGCGCAGGGACAGGCGACCTGCCATTTGTGGGACGATCTGATCGCCGCCCATCCTACCGACATCGCCAGCTGCGCCGCCGCCCAGACCGCGACCCGCAACGACCAGGCCTGCATCATCTACACCAGCGGCACCGGCGGCGCGCCGCGCGGGGTGATGCAGCATCATGGCGCGATCCTGCTCAATGCCGAGGGCGCAGGCACGATCGTCGCGGAAGATTTCGGCTGGGGCGAGGAAAGCTTCCTCTCCTTCCTCCCCCTCTCCCACGCCTATGAACATAGCGGCGGCCAGTTCCTGCCCATGCTGCTGGGCGGGCAAATCTATTATGCCGAAGGGTTGGAAAAACTCGCGAGCAATATCGAGGAAACCCGCCCGACCATCATGGTCGTCGTCCCCCGCCTGTTCGAAGTATTGCGCGCCCGCATCATCAAATCGATCGAGAAGCAGGGCAAATTCCCCACCTGGCTGATGGCACAGGCGCTGCGCATCGGCGCGAAGGAGCAGCAGGGCAAAGCCTCGATCCTCGACCGGCCCCTGAAGGCCGTTCTCGCCCGCACGCTTATCCCCAAGATCCGCGCCCGCTTCGGCGGCCGGCTCAAGGCGCTCGTGTCCGGCGGCGCGCCGCTCAACCCCGATGTCGGCCTGTTCTTCGACGCGATGGGCCTCACCCTGCTCCAGGGCTATGGCCAGACCGAGGCGGGACCGGTGGTCAGCTGCAACCGCCCCCGCGCCGGGATCGCCATGGATACGGTCGGCCCGCCGCTCAAAGGGGTGGAGGTCAAGATCGCCGACGATGGCGAAATCCTCGTGCGTGGCGAACTGGTCATGCACGGCTATTGGCGCAACCCGGCCGAAACCGAAAAAGTGCTGAAGGATGGCTGGCTCCACACCGGCGACATTGGCGAATTTGATGGCCAGGGCCGCATCCGCATCACCGACCGCAAAAAAGACCTGATCGTCAATGACAAGGGCGACAATGTCTCCCCGCAAAAGGTCGAGGGGATGCTGACGCTTCAGAATGAGATCGGCCAGGCCATGGTCCATGGCGACCGGCGGCCCTATCTGGTCGGCCTGATCGTCCCCGACGCGGAATGGACCCGCGAATGGGCGCAGGCCAATGGCGTCGCGCCCGCCGATGCCCCGGCAAACCCCGCCTATATCGCGGCGCTGCGCGCGGCGGTGGACCGGGTCAATGCCGACCTGTCGGTGATCGAACGGGTCCGCCGCTTCATCCTGGCCGACGAACCTTTCACCATCGACAATGAGGAAATGACCCCGTCGATGAAAATCCGCCGCCACATCATCCGCAAACGCTATGCCGATCGGATGGACGCGCTCTACAAGGGATGAAGGGCTTGATGGCACTGCGTCCCATGGCCATAGCGGCGGCGATCATCGCCAGCGCGCCACTCTCCGCCGCGCCATCAGGCCCGGCCAGCATCGCCGAGCATCAGCGCCAATGCGCGGGCAAGGATGGCTGGAGCGACCCCGCCCCGCCCGTCCGCATCTTCGCCAATGTCTATGATGTCGGCAGTTGCGGCATCACCGTGCTGCTGATCACCGGATCGAAGGGCCACATCCTGATCGACGCGGCCACCGCGCAGGCCGTCCCGTCGATCATCGCGAATATCGAGCGGCTGGGTCTCCGCCCCACAGACGTCAAATATCTGCTCACCACCCATGAACATGTCGATCATGTCGGCGGCCTGCACGCCATCCAGCAACGCACCGGCGCAACCCTGATCGCGTCGGCGGCGGCCCGACCGATGCTGGAAAGCGGCACCCCGGCCAGCGATGATCCGCAACGCGGCAGCATCCCCGATTTCGCCGGCGCGCGCGTCGGGCGCATCGTCAAGGATGGCGAGACCATCGCGCTGGGGTCGCTGCGCCTGACCGTCCATCTGACGCCGGGCCATTCGCCGGGCGGCACCAGCTGGTCCTGGACCGCCTGCGCTGGCAAAAGCTGCCGCAGGATCGTCTATGCCGACAGCCTCAGCGCGGTATCGGCGAACCATTATCGCTTTGCCGATCACCCCGCCTATGTCGCACGCCTGCGCGCCACCATCGCCAAGGTCGCGGCCCTGCGCTGCGACCTGCTCATCACCCCGCATCCCGCCTCCAGCAATCTCTACGATCGCCTCGCCGGAAAAGCCCCGCTGATCGACAGCAAAGCCTGCGCCACCTACGCCGCCACCGCGCGCAGCAATCTTGACCAGCGGCTCACTCGCGAAGCCGCTGCCGCCAAAGGGCGATAACGCTACCCCCCGTCGTCCCTGCGCAGGCGGGGACCCATCTCGGCTCCGACAATCCAATCGCGTGACGAGACATGGGTTCCCGCCAGCACCCTCACTTCCCCGGCGCGCGATAGGGTATGAAATCCCCCAGCGCGCAGCTGCCCGTGGTCATCCCCGTCATCAGATTGGCGCTGGTCGCGATGTCGCCGCGACAAAGCTGCGACCCGAAACTGCGGGTAATCATCGTATCGCCATAGGTCAGGCCGTTGCAGCTACCGATCAGCTCATTCTTGTAAATCAGCCGCCTGCTGACCCGGTAGAGCAGCACATTATTGCTGATTACGGTCAGGTTGGTCTGCGGCTCGCGGTTGATGCAGCTGACCTTCTCGCCCGCAACCTTACCCGCCAGCGCCTTGTCCAGCGTTGCGGCCTGCTTGTCGGTCAGCGGCGTGGGCGTATAGCTGCCGGTGCAGGCAGCCAGCATCAGGGGCGTCAGGCATATCCAGGCACGCATCACGGCTCTCCTCATTCTCTGCCCACAGGACGACAGCATAGCGCAGGTTCCGTCAGGCCGCATCCTTCGCGGCGCGGCGCTGCGCCAGCTCTTCCACGTCGCGCGCCCGCATGAAGATATTGGTCGCCCGCTCCAGCCCGATCGTCGTCGGCACCGTCGCCTCGCCGCGCGCCCGCGCCGCCTCGACCTCTGCCATCCGCACGGCCAGCGCCATGTTGTCCGGCTCCACCCCCAGCGCGAAGCGGCCGTTGGAGAGCGTATATTCATGCGCGCAATAGACCGCCGTATCCTCCGGCAACGCGCTCAGCCGCGCCATATTGGCGAACATCTGCGCCGCCGTCCCCTCGAACAATCGCCCGCAGCCCATCGCAAACAGCGTATCGCCGACAAAGACGATGGCGTCATCGGCCAGATGATAGGCAATATGCCCGGCAGTATGCGCCGGGACTTCCATCACGGTCGCCACATGCGTCCCGATCTGCACCCTGTCGCCCTCGCCCACCGTCCGGTCGAGCGTGCCGATCTTTGCCGCCTCCGCCGCCGGACCGGTAATCGTGCAGCCGGTTGCCGCCTTGATCGCCGCATTGCCGCCGACATGATCGCCATGCCAGTGCGTGTTCCAGATCTGGCCGATGGTCCAGCCGCGCTCTGCCGCTGCCGCCAGCACAGGATCGGCCACCGCCGGGTCGATCACCACCGTCTCGCCGCTCGCCGCGTCATGCATCAGCCAGACATAATTGTCGCTGAGCACGGGGATGCGGACCACCTCCAGCATCGCGCTTACCACGCGCCGATATTGGGCATCGACAGCCAGGGTTCGGCCGGGTCCAGCCGCCCGTCCTGCAACAGTTCGATCGAAATGCCGTCCGGCGTGCGCACGAACGCCATATGCCCGTCGCGCGGTGGCCGGTTGATCGTCACGCCCGCGTCCAGGAAACGCTGGCAGGTCTCGTAGATATTCTCGACCCGATAGGCGAGATGGCCGAAATTGCGCCCGCCATCATAGCTTTCCGCCGGACTGCCATCGGTCGGCGGCCAGTTATAGGTCAGCTCGACCTGCGCCTCCTCATCCCCCGGCGCGGCGAGATAAACCAACGTGAAACGCCCCTGTTCGCTGTCGAACCTTTTGACCTCTTTCAGGCCCAGCAGGTCGAAAAAGGCGATGCTTTTGTCCACGTCGGTCACACGGACCATGCTATGCAGATATTTGGGCAAGGGTCACTCCATTCGTCGCTATAAAGCAACGGTTCATCTCAGGACTGGCAGGACAGCCCCATAGATAAGGCCGCGCATCCCCCGAAGGAAGAGGAAAGCATTATGGCATTGGAATTGCGGGACAAGATATTGTTGGGCAGCGCCGCGCTGCTGGCGTTGGGCGTCATGAGCGGCGGTTATCTGCTGGGCGACGGGCTGAAGCGGGCCAAGGCGGCGGACCGATCGGTCACCGTCCGCGGCCTGGCTGAAAAGGATGTGACGGCGGACCTCGCCACCTGGTCGATCAGCTACTCGGCAACCGGCTTCGACCTGCCCTCGGTACGCGCCGAAATCGACAATAACACCCGCGAACTCAAGGCCTATTTCGCCAGCCTGGGCTTCAAGCCCGAAGCGCTCACCCCGGTCGGCGCGGGGGTGAACCAATATCTCAACAATGGTGTCAACAATATCACCATCACCCAGCGGATGTTGCTGCGCACCACCGACATCGCCCGCGCCCAGCGCGCCGTGGCGCAACAATTCGACCTCGTCCGCCGCGGCGTGACGCTCCAGGAAGGGTCGGGGATGCGCTACAGCTTTACCAAGCTGAATGACCTCAAGCCGCCCATGGTCGCCGCCGCCACCAAGGACGCGCGCAACGCCGCCGAACAATTCGCGCAGGACAGCGGCATCAGCGTCGGCAGCATCAAGAGCGCGACCCAGGGCTATTTCTCGATCGAGGCCCGCGACGGCGAAGGCGGTGACGGATCGAGCGACACCCCCTATAAAAAGGTCCGTGTCGTTACAACTGTAGATTTTTACCTTAAATAACAATGGTTTAGCTATATGGCGATAAAAACCATTTTATATGTCTAACTCGGTGTCGGCTTAACCGTGCCAGCGGCGGGCAATCGCGACAGATTGTCCGCCGCCGCCTTCCCTGCCGCTGTCGTCGGTGCCAGCCTGACCGCCCGCTGCCAGGCCGACCGCGCCACATCTGCATGATCGGTCAGAACGGCGATATTGCCCTCCTCCAGCGCCACTGACGCATCATCGGGCGACAGCTGCACCGCACGGGCAATATGCGCCTGCGCCAGCGCCATCTCGCCCGACCGCCGCGCCAGCGTCGCCGATAGCAGCCAGCCCAGCGGGTCCTTGGGCGCCTGTGCCAGTGCTACATCCAGCGAGTCCCGCGCCGCCGCCCCGTCGCCCAGCGCCACCAGCGCCCGCGCCCGATCGAGATGCACCTCGCCCTTCTCCATGCCGTCGGGCAGTCCCCGCGCCAGCGCCGCGTCGAAATCCTGCCGCGCCTTGGCCGCGTCTCCGCTGGCCAGCGCCGCATTGCCCGCCTGCGCCCACAGCCTTGCGCTCTGTGCCATCTCGGCGCTGCGCTCGGCCTCCTCGGCGGCCTGCTCGAACGCGACGATCGCCGGCGCCCAGCGCTCCGCCCGCGCATAGGCAAAGCCCATACAGTGCCGCGCATAGAAACTGCCGCCGTCGATCCGCCACTTCTGCGCAAAGGCGACCGCCGCATCGGGCGATTCGACCGCCTGATCCAGACAGGCCTGAAAGGGTGCCGCAAATTTGGCCGGGACCGGAATCCGCCCATCCTCCCGCGCCGCCGTCGCCTTGGGTGCCGCAACCGCCGCAGCAGCAGCCTCCTGCTTCTCCTTGCGGCTGCGGTTCATCACCGCCTCAATCTCCGGGTCATAGGCCTGAGCCAGCAACAGGATCGGCAGAAAAAGGGGCATCAGAGACTATCCAACAGGCTGGCGACGGTGCGGATCAGCAGGGCGATGTCGCAGTCGCGGGAAAGGCGGTGGTCGCCGTCCTTAACCAGCAGCGTCTGCACATCGGATGAACGCACCAGCCCCGCAGTCCGCAGCGCCGTCTCCCACGGCACATCATCGTCCCGCTGCCCCTGAAGCAGCCGCACCGGGCAGTCGATCGCGATCGGCCCATCGAGCAACCGCAGCGCCTGCCCCGATTCCCAGAAACCAAGCGTCGTCACATAGGGCTGGTCGCCATAGGGGGTCGGCTCTTCGATCCGCCCCTCGGTCATCAGCAATGCCTTGTCCGCGTCGGTAAAGCCCCAGTCGGTGAAATCCGGCGCCGCCGCGATCCCGACCAGCCCCGCCACCCGATCCGGCCGCGCCAGCGCCACCAGCAGCGCCAGCCAGCCGCCCATGGATGATCCCACCAGCACTACCGGACCCTCGACCAGTGCGTCGATCAGCAGCAGCACATCGTCCCGCCAGCTGGCCAGCGTCCCATCCACAAAGCGCCCCTCGCTCGCCCCACACCCCGCATAGTCCAGCCGCAGCATCGCCCGCCCGTTACGCACCGCCCAGGCATCCAGCGCGACCGCCTTACCCCCCTCCATGTCGGACATATAGCCCGGCAGAAAGACGATCGTCGGCCACATCCCGCTCCACTGCCGATAGGCCAGACGCAACCCGTCAGGCCGGACAAACAGGGCGGGCGGCACAAAGTCGGCATGGGTCATGGCAGGGCATCCTGTTGGGCAAAGGGCGTGATCGCCCATAACCCGCCTTTTTGCCCGAACCACAAAAATTATCCGCTTTCCTGCGTTGACAGCCCCAAGGGCAGCGGCTAGTTGCGCGCTCCTACCCCGTGCCCAGATGGCGGAATTGGTAGACGCACCAGCTTCAGGTGCTGGCGATCGCAAGGTCGTGGAGGTTCGAGTCCTCTTCTGGGCACCAATACTGGCTCTGGAGACGTCCAGCAGCATCCAGTAAGCGGCTGGTTTCACAGCATTTTTAGGCCGAGAATCGCCAGACACCGTCCGGCGAAATCCGGCTAAGGGCACCAGCAGCGACCACAAAATGCTGCTCTTTTTGGTGCCCTCGGATCGACCCGGCCTTGCTGGGAAAACGACCATGCTGACCTACATCCAGATCAATGCCGCCAAGCCGAGAGCGAAGGCCTGGAACCTTACCGATTCTCAGAATCTCTATCTCGTCATCCAGCCCAACGGCTCGAAGCTGTGGCGCTTCAACTACCGTTTTCTGGACAAACAGAAGAAGCTTCATCTCGGTGGATGGCCAACGGTAAGCCTCGCGGAGGCGCGTGTGCGGCGCGACGAGGCCAAGAAGAAGATTGCCGAGGGGATCGATCCGGCGCTGGAGAAAAAGCGCGCCCGGATCGCCGCCAAATACGCTGCTGCCAACACCTTCGAGGCGGTCGCCGAGGAATGGCTCGTCAAATGCGAGCGGGACGGTCTCGCGCCGGTGACCGTCGACAAGATCCGCTGGCTTCTCGCCAAGGCCTATCCATTGATCGGCACGATCCCGATCGCGCAGATCACACCGCATGAGGCGCTCGCCGTCCTTCGCAAGGTCGAGGCGACCGGCGCATACGAGAGCGCACGGCGCATGCGCAGCGTCCTGAGCCGCGTGTTCCGCTATGGCGTGGCGACGGTTCGGTGCGACAAGGATGTTGCCGCCGACCTTCGCGGTGCTATCGCCGTGCCGAAGGTCAAGCATTTCGCGGCCATCACGCGGCCGTCCGAGGTCGGCGCTTTGCTCCGGGCCATTGACGGCTACAGCGGCCACAAGGTCACCGTCATGGCAATGCGGCTCTCCCCCCATGTGCTGCTTCGGCCCGGCGAGCTGAGGCAGGCCGAATGGACCGATATCGATTTCGACGAGGCGATCTGGTTTATCCCTGCGGAGCGCATGAAGATGCGACGGCCGCACCGGGTGCCGCTGTCACGGCAGGTGATCGCGATGCTCAAGGAGCTTCACGAGCACACGCACTGGTGGAAATACCTGTTCCCGTGCCTCGGCAAGCCGCGCAAGGCGATGTCGGAGAATGCCGTCAACCAGGGCCTGCGCAAGCTCGGCTACACGACCGACCAGATGACCGCGCACGGCTTCCGGGCGATGGCCGCGACGCTGCTCAACGAGATGGGCGAATGGAACCCCGACGCGATCGAGCGCCAGCTCGCCCATGTCGACACCAACCAGGTCCGGCGAGCCTATGCTCGCGGCGAATATTGGGACGAGCGCGTCGTCATGATGCAGCGCTGGTCGGACTATCTCGACCAGCTGCGCGGCGGTGGGAAGATCCTACGGCCAGCCTTTCCGGCGGCGCGGCGCGCCTGATCGCCGGCCGTGGGCGTGCCGGTGTTCAGACAGGCACCGGCACGTTCCCCAAAATGACGCAGGCATTGTCCTAACGGTCTCACTGCAATTCCGTGAGCACGAAACATGTCGGGATATACGAAACCAGCCCCGCTAGCATTGCCCAAGCCCGGCGGCGTGTCCGTCGGAAGCCTGCCGCAGGCGAAGCGCCACAAGCGCAAGTTCGACGCGGTGATCACGATCGAGCAGCCGGGCGCCCGGCCAAACCTGCGACTACGGTTCGCGCCCGATCCCGGAAGGGCGCATCTCGTGCTCCAGTTCGAGGACGTCGACACCGACAGCCTCGGCATCCGCGTGGCGACGCTGGGAGACGTGGAGCGGGCAGTCGTCTTCGCGCGGGCTAGGATCGATCGCTCGCTGCTGGTGCATTGCTTCCACGGCGTGGGACGCTCTGCCGGGATAGCGCTGGCGATCCTCGCCGACCGACTTGGTCCCGGAAATGAGGCGCAGGCGCTGGAACGATTGCTGGTGGTCCGGCCCGAAGTCACGCCGAACCTGGTCGTGGTAGCGCTCGCCGACCGGCTGCTCGAGCGATCAGGCAGTCTCGTCTCGGCGGTGGCGGCGTGGGAGGCGTTCGCACCGGGTCTTGCCGAGGCTCGCGCGACACGCCTGCACTTCGCCCGAACGCGTCCCGAACTCTACGCCCGCGCCCACGATGGCATCGATCGGTAGGCGGCCATCCAGTTCGGGGCGACTTCCGCGGAGGTTGCAATAAGCTGTCGGGTTCAAGCGAATGGCCGGTAGCCAACCTCAGCCGTCTGACGCCGCTCGACTGCGGGTCAATGCCTTCAGGCTCTCGAACTGAACCAGTGTGCAGCGGCCGACCTTCACCGTGTCGATGTCGCCGGATTGGATCAGCTCGTAGATCCTCGACCGGCTGAGACCGGTGATGCGGACGGCCGTCGAGATACGCACCGTAAGCGGCTCGATCTTCTGCTCCCAGGCCCGCTCGATCATGTCCGCCCCCTGCGCGCGTCGTCGCGCGCCCTGGCGAAGTTGCGGTCGCTGTCGAGGAACGACGCCAGCATCGCGGGGATCAGTTCGGCGACCGGCTCCTCGCGGCCATAGGCCTGCGCATAGACCGCGGCGTAATCGTTGAGGGCGCTCTGCAAGTCGGGCGTGATGGTGATGGCGAGCTTGACCGGCGTGCGATCCGGCAACTTGGCGAGTTTCAGATCAACCATTGGTCAACTCCCCGTTATGCCGCGCCACGGCACCAGGACAAGATCGCGGGTCACGAGCACTCGGACCGGCGCGCCCGGCCGGATCGTGAGTGTTGGCTGGATGTCGAGGTTACGCTGCGTGACCTGGTCGCCCGCCCGTGCCGTGTTCGATTGGGCGGACTCGCGGATGGCCTGAACGAGATCGGTTTCACCCGAGATCGACAATTCCGAGCCGACGCCGAGCAACGTGGCGATAGCCACGCCCTTCAGAAGCGCCCAAGTGTGAAAGTCGACCTTGTCGGCGAGACCCGAATAGCCTGCCGGATCGGTCGCGGGCATGTTGTCGAGCCGGATCGAGCCGCCATCGGGCAGGATGAGGCGCTGCCACACGACCAGCGCGCGACGCTGGCCGAACGCCACGACCGAATCGTATTTGCCGATCAACCGTGCACCCTGCGGCACCAGCAGGATGTTGCCCCTCACCGTGTCGAAGACGTTCTGGGTCACCTGCGCCGTGACCATGCCGGGCAGGTCGGAGTTCAGCCCGGTGATGAGGCTGGCTGCGATGACGCTGCCCGCGAGCAGGCTGTTCGGCGAGAGCGGCGAGACCAAGCTGCCTGAGTTGAGGTCACCGTCCTTTTCGCGTGCCGAAGCGAATTGCTCCTTGCGCGTGCCGGTGGCAGCTGGCGCTGGCAGTGCGCCTGACACGCCTGAGGCCGGATCGACTTCTAGCGAAACGGGAGCAGCACGGCTGGATTGCACCTGCGTCATCAATCCCGATTCCCGCGCGGCCTTGAGGTCGGCGAGGCGTTGCTGGCGTTCGGCCTCGGCGGTATCGACCCGCGTGGGTGGGGCGACGCCCTCCGCCTGTTGCTGCGCCCGCAGGATCGGCCGACCGAGGTCGCCGGGAAGCGGCGGCCCGAGCTTCGGCGCGTTGCCGTAGCTGGACGGCAAGCCGGATAGCGCGTCGGACGCCGGCTTCGACATCGGCTGCGAAAGCTCGCTTTCCTGGGCCACCTGTCGGAACACCTGCGGCTTAAGCGCCATCCAGGCGATTCCCATCAGGCTGACTGATCCAAGCGCCGCGATGCCGATGATCGCACCCTTGCGGAAGCGGATCGCCCGCGCCGGGCGCGAACGGATGGCCAAGGTCTCTGGATCGAGCTTTGGCTGCGGGGACTGGGGCGGCAAGCCCGATGCGGCTGGCGCAGGTGCAGCGGCCTCCGTCATGCGCCCCTCCGCTTGGCTGATGGCGCTGTGCGGTCGATGCGCACAATCTGCTGCTTCTTCAGGCCGAGACGAAGCTCCGCGGCGTCGAAGATCCGGTCGACGATGTAGAAGCGGCCGCTCAGCCGGTAGTTGACCAGCTCAGCCTTGCCCTCGCGGTCGACGAGAAACAGCGGCGGTGCCTCGCTACTCGCCAACGATGCGGGGAACTCCACATAGGTCCGCTGGCCGTCGTCGAAAGCGCGCAACGGACGCCATACAGGCTTGTCGCCGCTGATCGCGTAGTTGAAGTGAAGCGTCTCGACCGACAGTCCCGTAGCGACTGGCGCGGCGGCTCGCTCGCCTTCCGCCTTGCGTCGGAGCGCCAGCAACTCATCCTGCGGATAGGTCCAGCGCATCGACGACAGCGCGGTCGCCGAAGTGCTGACCAGCCGGACATGATAGGTGCGACGGTCTGTCGTAACGACAAGATTGGTGACGAGACCGCCCGAGAAGGGCTTCACGAGCAAATGCGTTTGCTTCGTCTCGCCGGAGCCGCTGGTAGTGTCGCCGATCACCCAACGCGCGGTATCCCCGCTCGCCACCGCGATCAGCGATTCACCGGACTGGAGGACGATGTCGGTCACCAGTCCGGGCGCCGTGTAGGCGATATAGATCGTACCCTCGCTCCAGGGATAGACCTGCGCGCCGCCGATGAACCCGGACGGCGCCGGCCGGAACGTCGCTTCGCGGTTGGCGGTCGCGACATGACGGATCGATCCCGCCGTTGTTTCAGGCTGGGCTAGTGCCGGCGCGGCGGTGAGAATGCCGACGAGCGCTGGAAGGATGGCCGATTTCATGGTTGCGTCTCCTGGGCGTTGATGGCCGGGGTGCCGGTCGCGGGATCGAGGGGCGATCCGGCGGGGATCGAGCTTGCGACAGTCGAGGGTATGTCCGCGGGTAACGCAGTCGGCGCAGGGCGCACGGGAGCCTCGCCGTCCAGTTCGCGGCTCCAGTCGACGGCGTCCACGTAAATGCCGAGCGGGTTCTTGCGCAGCACATCGGCGGATGCCGGCGGGCGGGTGACGGTCGTCAGGATCGCAGTCCAGCGGCTGGTGCCGGATTGCGAGCCGCGCTCGAAGGCGGTCTCGGTCCACTTCACCTGGAACGACTTGTCCGATGCCCGGACGACGCTGGTGACCTGCACCGACACGGTCCGCTCGCCGACATTGGCGAATGGCGCGGCTGATCGCGCATACTCGCCGAGGAACTGCGCGCCGCGCCTGGTGGCGAAGTCGTAGGCTTCAAGCCAGTCGCGGCGCATCAGCACCGGGTCGAGCGACACCGAGCGGACATTGGTGATGAAGTGCGACAGGTGCCATGCGACCTGCGGATCGGTCGGCCGGTAATCGACATCAGCGGCCTGTACGGCCCGAGCCTCACCCAGCCCGTCGACCTCGACGACATAGGGCGTGACGCGGCTCTGCAGCGACTGCCAGGCAAGGCCCGCCGACGTGCCAGCGGTTAGGGCGAGGCAACCGAACGCCATCAGTCGCCAGTTGCGCGCCTGCACACGAGCAGATCCGATCCGGTCGTCCCAGAGCTGGCCCGCACGCTGGTACGGCGTCTCGGGAGGGGGCGTGCGCCCGTAGCGCTGCGCACTTCGCTTGAAGAACATGGCTCAGTCGTTCCTTTCCTTGATGTCGGGGGTGGCGGACGCGCCGCCGCGGTCGCCCTGCTGGAGCGTATGGATTGCGACCTGACGCCGATGCCGGCTGGTCTGCTGGTCGCGCATCGCGCGCGCCCAGGCGGGCGTGCCGGTCTCCCCGCCGCCGCCCGGTCCACCCTGAGACGACGACGGAGAGTTCTGGGTCGAGTTCTGGTTAAGCGCGTTCCATGCCGCCTGGCGTCCGCTGGCAGTGGCCTCGCCCAGACCGAGCGCACTGCCGGCGCGCGACCTGGCGGCATTGCCGGCAGCACGCGCGACACCGCCGAGGCCCGCGCCGACCGATGGCGTGGCGGCCGTCTCGCGGCCGAGCTGGTAGGCGGTCGATGCGGCCGACCCCATTGCCGTGCCCGATCGCACTGCGCCCAATGCCGCCCCGCCAAGCGCCCGCGCGCCACCAGCGGCTGCGCCACCGGCCAGCATGGTCACGCCGGCCGCGCCGACGGCGGTGCCCAGCGCCGCGCCGGCACCCAGCTGCGGCGCGCCGGCGACGAGACCCGAGGCGATCGACGGACCGAAGATCCCGAGGCCAAATAGCGACAGACTGGCGAGCACGAGGCTCATGGCTTGCCCGATGTCGGGCTCCTGGCCCTGCAGCGCTTCGGTGAACTCGGTGAAGAAATTGGAGCCGATGCCGACGATGACGGCGAGCACCATAACCTTGATGCCCGAGCTTACGACATTGCCGAGCACGCGCTCGGCGAGAAAGCTGGTCCGGTTCCACAGCGCAAACGGCACGAGGATAAACCCGGCGAGGCTGGTCAGCTTGAACTCGAGGATACAGACGAACATTTGCACGGCTAGGATGAAGAAGGCGACGATCACCAGCGCCCAGGCGAACAGCAGCACCATGATCGTCAGGAAATTGTCGAAGAAGGTCGTGAACCCGACCATTTCGCTGGCCTGTTCGAGCAGCGGCCAGGCCGCCGAGAAGCCGGTGCCTGCAAGCCGTCCGGGCTTGAGCAGGTCGTCAGCCGAAAGCGTCCCACCGCCTGCGGTCAGTCCCGCCTGCGCGAACGAGCGGAAGATGATGTCGGCGAGCGTCGAGAAGCTGTTCAGGATGAACGCGAACGCGCCAATGTAGAGGATCTTCTTGAGAAAGCGGCCGATGACATTGTCCTCGCCGCCCATTGCCCAGAACAGCCCAGCGAGCGTGATGTCGATGCCGATCAGCGTCGCGGTCAGGAACCCGACATCGGGACCCAGCAACCCGAAACCGCTGTCGATGTAGGTGATGAACGCCTGCAGGAAGCGGTCGATGACGTTGAGGTCGTTCAAGTGGCTGCCTTCCTGCTGGCGATTGAAGAGGTGTCGCGGGACGCGGTGGGGGAGCTGGACCGCGCCCCGCGACGGCGACCGGGACGGGAGGGAACGCCGCCGGTCGCGAGTCCGGATCGAGCCTGTCGGCCCCGGGGGGGCTATCGGGGCGTGTAGGCCGATCCGGATCCGAGGAACTTCTTGGTCGCCGCGCGCGCTTCGGCAGCCTGGGTGGCGCGCCGCGCCTGTTCGACAGCTTCGCTGCGGAACTGCGCGGCCAACATGTGCTGGAGCTGGAACTGCTGCTTGGCCGTAAGCGCGAGTAGCTGGTTGGTGGCCTGCTGGGCTTGCAGCGATCCTTCGGCGCCCTGGCTGCGCGCGACGATGTCAGCGAGCGCCTCGGTATCGCTCTGGATGTTCTCGACCACTTGCGCCTGCACAGTCATCGTCTGGCGGAAGGCGCCCATGCTCGCATCGAGACGGGCTCGTGCGTCACGGACGCGGGCATCGGTCCGCAGCGCCGACGAGAAATCCTGCGGAAACAGCGACTGGAACTTGTCGTCGAGCTGGTCGACGCGGAAGTCGATCGCCTGGGCCCGTCCCATCAGCCGGTCGATCTCGGCGAGCTTCTGCTTGAGCGCATCGAGCTGCGGGAAGTCGATGCGGGTCAGGTTCTTCCCCATGTTGACCAGCATCTGCGCTTCATTCTGGAGCTGCTGGATTTGCTGGTTGACGGTCTGCAGCGTGCGCGCGGCGGTCAGGATGTTCTGCGCGTAATTGCTGGGATCGAACACGACGCCGCCGAATTGGGCGTGCGCCGGTGTGGCCGACATCACCAAGCCCATGCCGAGCGAACCAACGGTCCCGAGGCCGAGGGCCACCGCAATGACGTGCTTTCGAGTGGGGATACGCATTACTCTTCTCCTTCTTGGGGGGCTTGGGACGTGGACGGTTCTGAAGCTGGAAAGTCGGCGGCGAGATCGGCCGCCCAGTCGAGGCCGGCGTCGCGGAGGAAGCCGGCGGCAAAGCCGGAGCGGCCGTGCTCGGCGAGGACAGCGTCGATGCGCGCCTGCGCGACCGGGTCGGACGAGCCGCACAGCGCCAGCGTGACCGGGCCGAGGCCGAGTTCGAACAGCCGGTTGCCGCGCGCGGATTGGAGGTAATAATGCCGCTTGGGCGTGGCCCGGGCGATCAGCTCGATCTGGCGGTCGTTGAGCCCGAAGCGCGCATAGATGTCGTGGCCCTGCGGCTCGATCGCGCGGTCGTTGGGCAGCAGGATGCGCTGCGGACAACTCTCGATAATGGCGGGCGCGATCGCCGATCCGGCGATGTCGGCAAGGCTCTGGGTCGCGAACAGCACCGCGACATTCTTCTTGCGCAGCACTTTTAGCCATTCGCGAATTCGGGCGGCGAACAGCGGATGGTCGAGGAAGATCCAGGCTTCGTCGAGGATCAGTAGGGTCGGTCGGCCGTCGAACCGCTCCTCCAGCCGGTGGAACAGATAGGTTAGCACCGGCGCGACCGCGCCTGCTTGGCCCATCAGCGCCTCGGTCTCGAAACACTGGACGTCGGCGAGTGCGAGTTGCTGTTCGGCCGCGTCGAGCAACCGGCCGTGCGGGCCTTCGAGCGTGTAGGGCTGGAGCGCGATCCGCAGCGCATTCGACTGGAGCAGCAGCGCGAGGCCGGTCATGGTCCGCTCTTCGCGCGGTGCCGAGGCGAGGCTGCCGAGCGCGGTCCAGACCGCGTCCTTGGCCTCCGGCGTGACCGGCACATTTTCGGCGGCGAGCAGCGCCGCGATCCAGTCCGCGGCCCAGCTACGCTCGGTCGCATCGTCGATGCCGACCAGCGGCTGGAAGGCGAGCGCATCGCCATCAGCTTCGGCGGAGCCGAGCGCATGATGCGCGCCGCCCATCGCCAGCACCGCGGCGCGGGCCGAATTGCCCTTGTCGAAAATATAGACTTGCGCGTCGGCGTAGCGGCGAAACTGGAGCGCGATCAGGCTGAGCAGCACCGACTTGCCCGCACCGGTCGGCCCGACCACCATCATATGGCCAACATCGCCGACATGGGTGGACAGCCGGAATGGCGTCGAGCCGGCCGTCTTCGCTACCAGCAGCGGCGGTCCGTCGAGATGCGTGTTGCGCACCGGCCCGGCCCACACCGACGAGAGCGGCATCAAATGCGCGAGGTTGAGGGTATGGACCAGCGGCTGCCGGACATTGGCGTAGACATGACCGGGCAAGGACGAGAGCCAGGCCTCGACCGCGTTCACGCCTTCGCGCACACAGGTGCAGCCCAAGCCGTTGACGATCCGCTCGACCGCGCGGACCTTGTCCTCGACTGCAGTGCGGCTGCGATCGGTGACCGTAATTGTCGTGGTCAGATAGCCGAATGCGACATGGTCGCCGCCGAGCGCCTGCAGGGCGAGATCGGCATCGACCACCTTGTTGTCGGCATCGCTGTCGAGCAGTTGCGCAGGGCTATTGTAGAGCACCTCGCGCAACATCGCCGTGACCGACTTGCGCTTGTTGAACCATTGCCGCCGGAGCGAGGTCAGCGTCTTGGTCGCGAGCGTCTTGTCGAGCGCGATGAAGCGCGTGACCCAGCGGTAGCCGAAATCCTGATGGTTGAGCGCATCAAGGATGCCCGGTCGGCTCAGGCTCGGGAAGCCGAGGATGGTCAGCGTGCGGACGTGCAGGTCGCCGAGTCGCGGCTCCAGCCCGCCGACCAGCGGCGTGTCGGCGAGCACCGCGTCGAGATACATCGGCGTTTCCGGCGCGGCGACAGCGTGCCGGCGGTCCGAGATCGTGCCGTGAAGAAAGGTCAGCGTCGCGCCATCGTCGAGCGCTCGCACCTCGGGCATGAATCCGGCCAGCAGGTCGAGTACCCGGTCGGTGTCGGCGACGAAGCTCTCCAATGTGCCGCGCCAGTCGCGTTCCTTGTCGCCATCAGGCCGCTCGACCAGCGAGCGCCCGGCGCGATCGGTCGCATCGGCCGGCGGCAGCCAGGTCAGCGTCAGGTGGTAGCGGCTCTCGAAATGCGTGCCCTCGGCCTCGAATGCAGCCTGCCGCTCGCCATCGACCAGCCAGCTTGCCGCATCGGGAAAGGCGCTGTCGGGATAGGCCAGTGCCTCCCGTCGTTCGGCGTCGAAGAACAGCGCCCAGCCGCTGCCGAACCGCTTGAGCGCGTTGTTCGCCCGTGCGCAGGCGCCGACCAGTTCGGCCTCGGTGGCGGATTCGAGATCGGGACCACGGAACGTCAGCACCCGAAGGAAGCTGCCGTCCTTGTTGAGCACG
Organism: Sphingobium sp.; assembly: GCA_023266575.1. Taxonomy (GTDB): domain Bacteria; phylum Pseudomonadota; class Alphaproteobacteria; order Sphingomonadales; family Sphingomonadaceae; genus Sphingobium. Next base: position 16,233 of record JAHFPV010000012.1, on the reverse strand, counting down.
ACACCTGGGGCGACCAACGCTGCCCAGGGGAGATGGTCGGCGAGCCGCTCGGCGCGGTCGCGATATTCGCGCAGGCTCAGCATGCGAAATACCCCTTCTGGCGGATGTGGCGAAGCAGGACCGGCGCGAAACTCGGGTCGCGGCGGGCGGCCATCACCGCGACGCTGTGCCCGACTGCCCAAAGCAGGACACCGGCCAGCCATTGCTGGAGGCCGAGGCCGACGGCGGCGGCCAGCGTGCCATTGACGATTGCAAGGCCGCGCGGCGCGCCGCCGAGCAGCAGCGGACTGCCGAGCGAGCCGTGGATCGGCACCTCGAAGCCTTCGATATGCTGGCCGGCAAAGGCGGTTTGGGCGATCACGAGATCAGCGCTCCGCCGCCGAAGCTGAAGAAGGACAGGAAGAAGGACGAGGCGGCGAACGCGATCGAGAGGCCGAATACGATCTGGATGAGCCGCCGGAATCCGCCTGCGGTCTCGCCGAACGCGAGCGTCAGGCCGGTGACGATGATGATGATCACCGCCACGATCTTGGCGACCGGTCCCTGCACCGATTCCAGGACCTGTTGTAGCGGCTCTTCCCACGGCATGCCGGAGCCGGCAGCCTGGACCTGGGTGGCGAGCGTCAGTGCGAGGCCGAGGGCCGCGCCGATCAGCAGCGGGCGATTTCCGGGAAGTCGGATCAGTTGGGCACGCGTCATGGGTCAGATCTCCTTGGGTCTGGCGGTGGGAAAGTCGGCGAGCGCGTAGGTGCCGGTGTCGGGATCGAGCCCGGCGACGCGCGCGATGGTCGAGACGCGGCGATCGATGCCGCGCCCGGAAATGAACACGACGATGTCGATGGCTTCCGCGATCAGCTGGCGCGGCACGGTGATGACCGTCTCCTGCACCAGTTGTTCGATCCGGTAGAGCGCGGCCAGCGCACTGTTGGCGTGGACGGTCGCGATCCCGCCGGGATGGCCGGTGTTCCAGGCCTTGAGCATGTCGAGCGCTTCGGGGCCGCGCACCTCGCCGACCACGATGCGGTCGGGCCGCAGGCGCATGGTCGAGCGCACCAGTTCGGTCATCGAGACATGCGGTGGTCGGGTGCGCAGCGCGACCGTGTCGGGCAGCGGGCATTGCAGCTCGCGCGTGTCCTCGATCAGGATAACGCGGGCATCGACCCAGGCCATCTCGGCGAGCAGCGCATTGGCGAGCGTGGTCTTGCCCGAGCTGGTGCCGCCGGCAACGAGGATATTGTAGCGCTGCGTAACCGCGGCGCGCAGCGCGTCGGCCTGTTTTTCCGTCATCAGCCCGTCAGCGATATAGTCGTCGAGCGTGTGCAGCTTTTGCGCGGGCTTGCGGATCGAGAAGCACGGCGCCGACGACACTGGCGGAAGCACGCCTTCGAACCGCTCTCCGGCCCGGCCTTCGATATGCGGCGGCAGCTCGGCCGAAATGATCGGATGCTCGGCATGGACCTCGGCGCGCGCGTGACTCGCTACCAGCCGGATGATCCGCTCGACCTGGTCGGGTTCGATCCGGACTTCGGTATCGGTGCGGCCCTCGCCGAGCCGGTCGAGCCGTAATGCGCCATCGGGATTGACCATGATCTCGATCACCAGCGGATCGCGCATGGCCGATGCGATGTCAGCACCGAGCGCAGTGATCAGCATGCGTCGGCGACGCTCCGCGGAAAGACCAGCGCTCATTCGCCGTCCTCCGACGCACCGAGCGTGCGACGCCCCGTCGAGACTTGCCGCCCGACCTGGGTAATGAAGGCCTCGAACCTTTTTGCTCCGAGGGCACGCCCTGCCTGGTCGTTCTCGGCAAGCGGCGTCTGGATCGCGAGTTCGAAGCGAATGAATAGCGCGAGCGTCTCGAGGATCACATAAGCGTCACGATCGACGCGGCCGATCGATTGCGTCAGCCGATCGAGCCGGATCGCGAACCGATCCTCCAGTTCGGAGGCCCCGCGGCGGTTGAGCCAGGCGGTGACCGCATCGACGAGGATCGCCGACTTGCTGGCGCCGGGCTTGGCGGCGAGCACTTCCAGCCGGTCGGAGAGCGGCTTGGGCAGAAACAACTGGTGGCGGACCTTTTCCATGGTCAGAACCCCAGCTGCAGGTCGTCGGGACGACCAGACGCGGCATCGAGACCATAGACCGTGCGAGCGGTGCCGAGCTGCTGCACTCGGTCCATGGCCCGGCGCTCAGCGGCCTGGTCGCCATCGTCCTCGCCGAGCCCTAGCGGATCGGCGATCTCAGGCTCGACCGCGACGGCCGGTTCGATTTCGTGCGCAGGATGGCGAGCATGTTCGAGACCGCCGGCATCGGCGCCTTCTTCGGTATCATTGCCGGCGGCAAGGCGCATGTCGGCACCGCGTATCTGTCCGGCCCAATCGTCGGGCCGTGCGGCGGGAAGGTCACGGTACCCATCGCTATCGAGCGACGGTGCGGGCAGGACGCGCGTGGTGAATCGGCGATCCTCGTAGTAGCGCAGCTTCTTCGCGCGGATCGGGGGCTGACCCGAGATCAGGACAAGCTCGTCGGTCGGCGCAAGTTGCATCACTTCGCCCGGAGTCAACAGCGCACGCGCGGTCTCCTGCCGGCTGACCATGACGTGCGCGAGCCAGGGCGCCAGCCGGTGGCCGGCATAGTTGCGCATTGCGCGCTGCTCGGTCGCGGTGCCGAGCGCGTCCGAAATTCGCTTGGCGGTGCGCTCGTCATTGGTCGCGAAGGCGATGCGGACATGGCAATTGTCGAGGATGGCGTTGTGCTCGCCATAGGCCTTCTCGATCTGGTTGAGGCTCTGCGCGATGAGGAAGGCACGCACGCCATAGCCGGCGAGGAAGGCGAGGCTCGTTTCAAAGAAGTCGAGCCGCCCCAGTGCCGGAAACTCGTCGAGCATCATCAGCAGCCGGTGGCGACCGGGGGCGGCTTCGCCGTCCTTGCCGGTGCCGCGCAGTTCCTCGGTCAGCCGACGGCCGATCTGGTTGAGGATCAGGCGGACCAACGGCTTGGTGCGGCTGATATCCGATGGCGGCACTACGAGGTAGAGCGAAACCGGATGCGCTGCTTCGACGAGATCAGTGATCCGCCAATCCGACGCGGCCGTGACCGCAGCCACAGTCGGATCGCGATAAAGACCTAGGAACGACATCGCCGTCGACAGCACGCCCGAGCGTTCGTTCTCGCTCTTGTTGAGCAGTTCGCGCGCCGCCGAGGCGACGACCGGATGGACCATCGGCGCGTCCGCCGAGCCGAGGTGGTTGGTCGCCATCATCCGGCGCAAGGTCGCGGCGAAGCTCCTCTGCGGGTCCGACAGGAAGGTTGCGACGCGGGCGAGCGTCTTCTCTTCCTCGGCGTAGAGGACGTGGAGGATCGCACCGACCAGCAGCGAATGGCTGGTCTTCTCCCAGTGATTGCGACGTTCGAGTGCGCCTTCGGGATCGACAAGGATGTCGGCGATGTTCTGAACGTCGCGGACTTCGTTCACGCCACGCCGCACTTCGAGCAGCGGATTGTAGCGCGCCGAGCGCGCATCGGTCGGGTTGAACAACAGGCAGTGCGAGAAGCGCGCACGCCAGCCGGCGGTCAGTTGCCAGTTCTCGCCCTTGATGTCGTGTACGACGGTCGAACCGGTCCAGTTGAGCAGCGTGGGTACTACGAGGCCCACACCCTTGCCCGATCGGGTCGGCGCGAACGCCATGACGTGCTCCGGACCGTCATGGCGGAGATCGTCTCCGCCGATCCGGCCTAGCGCGACACCTTGGTTGCCGAGCAGCCTAGCGGCCTTGATGTCACGATGGTTTGCCCAACGCGCAGAGCCATAGGTGGTGAGATTGCTCGACTGGCGCGCGCGCCAGAGCGACCCGAAGATCGCAGCGCCGCAGCCGACAAATCCGCCAGTTGCCGCGATTGCCCCCGCCTCGTCGAAAATGACCGGCGCATACGCATCGAAGTGATACCACCACGGGAAGACCGACCACGGATGGTAGATTGGCTGATCGAAGGCGATGAACCACGGCGGGCCGAGTTCTGGCTGATACGCAAGCTGTGCCGCCGCCCATTGCGTTGCGATCCAGATACCCGCGATGACGATCGCAAGTACCACGAGAATTTGACCGATGAGCAGTTTGGTCGGGGTCATGCGAGCCTTTCGCCCGCGTGCCGACATTAGTGTCCGAGGGCTTGCAGAGAATTCGCAGAGGTTCGTCATTGGCGGCAGATACCCGCTGGGGACCCAGCCTGCCTTGTTGGGGACACCGGCCTAGTGGCGCCCCCTGAACGGCAGTTGTGGCGCCCGAAATACGGAGCGTTTCAAGTTCGATAGATCAGAGAATTCGCTGGGTGCGGTTTGTCGTTACCCAAAGCTCGGGCTCGACTGTCTCACTTTCCCGTGGGCGGATAATCTGCCTAGAGATTGGGGGCATCATGATTCGGACACTCGCAGCGGTATTTGCAACCAGCACCTGTATCGTGGCACTTGCGGCACCTGCGGCAGCGCAGACCCGCGAATATAGGATACCTGCGGGTTCGCTAAAGGTCGCGCTTGATGCCTATGTCCAACAATCTGGACGGCAAGTGGTCTATCGCGCCGATCAAGTACGCTCAGCGCGCTCACCGGGCGCACGCGGGCCACTTTCAGCCGATGCTGCGCTCGCCAATCTATTGGCGGGCAGTGGGTTCACAACCCAAGTCGATGGTAATCTCGTCGCAATTGTGAAAGCGGGAAACGGCCAAAACGCCGATGAGAGCATTGCATCATTACGAAAATCGGCATCTGGAGGTGCATCGTCCAAAGACGAGAGCGCTGAAATCGTTGTTACAGGTTCGCTGATCGCAGGGGTTGTTTCCCCTTCCCCTACGCAAATCATCAGCCGGGAGCGAATGCTTGATAATGGTCACAACAGTCTCGCCGAAGCTGTCAGGGCGTTGCCTGTTGCTTCAGGTGCGGGCCAAAATCCGGGAATCGGTCAGAACGTCCCAGAAAGCGTCGGCAGCAATCTGGGAGGAGCCACCTCAATCAATCTTCGTGGTCTGGGGTCCGATGCGACCGTCACCCTGCTCAATGGCCACAGGCTGGCTTTCAACACGGCGGTTCAGTCAATCGATATTTCGGCTATTCCTCTTGCTGCTGTCGACCGGATGGAAATCGTAACCGATGGAGCGTCCGCCCTTTATGGTTCCGACGCCATAGCGGGTGTCGCGAACATCATCCTGCGTAAGGACTATCGCGGCCTAACAGCGCGCGCATATTGGGGAGCCTCCACCGATGGAGGGAACGCACAGCAGAATTATAGCGTCACCGGCGGAACGACATGGAATTCCGGCGGCTTCATCCTTGCCTACGATTTCGCGCACTCGACGCCCATTCTAGCAAGTCAACGCGATTATGCAGCGACTCGTTCGCCAGGTCTGACCCTTTATCCGGGCTTTGATCGCCACAACGTGTTGCTAAGCGGCCACCAAAACATCATGCCAGGCGTAGAGTTCAGCATCGATGGCCTTTACGGCGAGCGCAAGACGGATCGAGCTTTTGCGTCTTCAGCAGCGGGGGATTACCGGATACAAGGCCTCCGCCGGTTAACTAATACCAGAACAGTCAGCGTGGCCCCAAACATCGATATACAAGCCAGTGACACTTGGAATATTGCATTTTCCGGCGTTTACGCTGAAGATCGAACTCTCTCAAAGTCCGATAGCTATACCAGCAGCGTTTTGTCGAGAACCGAACTTTGCTATTGCAACAGGGCATTTAGTATTGAAGGCACCGCCAAAGGCACGCTGCTCGATCTCGGGGCTGGGCCAGTTAAGGCCGCGCTTGGCGGGGGTTATCGAAAAAATTATCTGCATTCATATAATCGGCTTGTAGATAATGGTCAGAGCGTTGAAGCAAGCCAGGACAACCGTTACGGTTTCTTGGAGATTAATGCTCCTATTGTCCGGTCGGAAGAGGACGGTGCGCTCGTCCAGTCCCTAATTCTGAACGGCGCGGTTCGATATGAAGATTATCCGGGTATAGGAGATGTGGCGACACCTAAGCTTGGTGCCGTTCTGGCGACTGGCTATGGCGTGACCTTCAAACTCTCATGGGGCAAATCCTTCAAAGCGCCCACGCTTTACCAGTTGCATAGCGTACGAGGCGCAAGCGTCTACAACATTGGAGTCTTTGGCGGAATTGGCTTCCCCGCAGGAACTGTAGGCTTGTACAGCGGTGGCGGAAATCCTGATTTGAAACCGGAGCGATCCACGAACTGGACGGCGTCCGTGATACTTAAGCCTGCATTCTCACCCAATTCGAAGATCGAGGTGACCTACTATTCGATCCGTTATCGGGATCGGATCGTAACGCCAGTCACCTACATCACCCAAGCGCTCAGCAATCCAATCTATGCTGATCTAGTGAGCGTGAACCCGACCGCAGATGAGATAAATGCGGCACTCGACGGAGCTTTGCTCTTCAACAACTCTAGCGGCCCTTGGGATCCCGCGAAAGTAGGAGCAATCATCTACAGTCAATATGCCAATGCGGCCCGTCAGAAAATAGATGGCGTCGATGTCAATCTGAGCCATCACGCCGATCTGGGTGCCATGGGTGATATCTCTTTTTGGGCGAATGCGAGCTATATCGAAAGTCAACAGCGCCTGAGTGCTTTACAGCCGGAAACCGAACTGGCGGGTAGCCTATTCTTCCCACCGCATTTGCGGGGCGTCGCCGGCTTCACATGGGAGCAAGGGCCTTTCAAGCTTACCCCCATCGTGAATTATATCGGGGGAGTGAAAGATCGACGCGCGACGGTGACATATGACGTCGGTTCGATGACCACGTTCGATCTGACCGCCAGGCTGAAAATAGACAGTGAAACGCCGATTTTTCGCGGCATGGACTTCTCCCTTTCCGCGCAAAATGTCTTCAACAACAAACCATCCGTAATCGCGACAACCCAAGTCAGCCAGTCGCCATACGATTCGGCCAATTACTCACCATGGGGTCGTTACATCAGCTTTTCGATCTCGAAATCCTGGTGAACGGACATGAAGTCTGTTGTCCTGCTGGCGACATGCGCCGGCATAATCGGTGCTGCTTCTCATGCAGAGGCAGCCGCCACTGAAACCCCGCCAGTTTGCCGGAACCTCATTGATGAAGGTGCAAATGGGCATGCGGATAAGCGCGGCGTCACCACGAACGATCTGATCGGCCTACGCGACATCGGCCCGAACTTCGGGACCGATCTGCCTGAAAGCCCTCTCGCGCTATCACCTGACGGCACACGTCTGGCCTTCGTTATAAGCCGGGCAGATCCGGTGATGAACGATTATTGCCAAGCGCTCGTCACAATCGATGCCGAAAGCCAAGCCCCGGCCCAGATTGTCGATATGAGCAATGGACTGATCATCGGCGCGCCGACTATTCGTGGCTTTCGGATGATCAACGGCTCGCCAATCATAAACAGTCCGCGATGGTCACCAGACAGCCGATATCTCGCCTATTTGGTATCGATCCAAGGCACCCCCCAGGCCCGCGTTGTGTCAGTTGAGAATGCATCCGTGCTGTTCACAACAACTTCCGAGACAGCGGTTCGCCAAGTTGCATGGACGCCGGGCGGTAGGCTGCTGTTTGGGAATGAACCTGAAGCCGCACGGCATAAAACTGAGATCGACCGGCGAGGCCGAGTTGGCTTTTTATACGATGACAGCTTCGTACCCAATCGAGAGGCCCGCCCATCCATTCCTGGTCCCGTTCCGATCGAATTCTTTTCTTCCACGGCGAGTGGAACCAACATTCGTCCAGCGAGCAGTGAGGAACTGCCCGCAGATATGAAGGTGCCCGTAGACGCATCACCAAGAAAACTCGTCCGCTCCACGGCGACAAGCCAAAGCGTCACCGCTCAGATCGTGCAGCGAGACGCCGCTAGCATCTTATCGCCCAGTGACCTGTGGTTGCAATATGCTGATGGACGAAGGCGAAGGTGCGACGATCCGGCCTGTACAGACGGCATCCTCAATATGTGGTGGACCGCGAACGGACAGAGGATCCTTTTTCTTCGGCGGGCCGGATGGGGGAAAAGCGAACTGCAACTCTACAGTTGGGACACGCGGTCTGCCCCAGCCATCATCTTGAAGACGAATGATCTGGTAACAGGTTGCCAGTTGGAATCCGCCACGCTCATCTGCCTACACGAAGCGTCCAGCCATCCGAGGCGCATCGTTCGCATCAACACAGACACCGGCGCCTTGACGACGCTATTCGATCCCAACCCATCCTTCGGCGAGTTGAGGAAAGGAAGCGTCGAGCGCCTGCGCTGGACCAATGACGTCGGTATAGAATCCTTCGGGGATCTAGTTCTGCCCCGCGATCAGCCTCGCACGGGCAAAATACCGCTGATCGTCGTTCAGTACCTCACCAGAGGCTTTCTCCGTGGTGGTGTGGGAGATGAATTTCCCATATTCCCATTTGCTGAGAAAGGCTTTGCCGTTCTCAGCCTGCAAAGGCCTGCTGACTATTATACGACGGTTAAAGATGGAACGGTGCGGACGGCACTCGATGCCCGCGTCTCGAACCAAAATGATTGGAATGATCGACGCAGTGTTCAGTCTGCCTTGGTAAAAGGCATCGAGTTGGCTACAACTCGGGCTAACATCGACGCAAATCGCATAGGCATCACCGGCCTGAGTGATGGCGTATCGACGGTGCAATTCGCGTTGGTGAATTCCCCCAGATTATTTGCGGCTGCGTCAATTTCAACGGGTTTTCAAGAGCCGAAATCAACTCAAATTTACGGCGGTTCGGCTTGGGCAAAGCAACTCCTAGACATGGGCTACCCGTCTCTAGACAAGGATCAGTCCAAGTTTTGGGCTAATGTATCGATCGAAAGTAACATTGAAAAAATCAATATACCGATATTGATGCAGATTTCTGACAATGAATATTTGATGGCCTTAGAAAGTTATGGAGTATTAAAGGCATATAATCGCCCATCGGCCATGTATATATTTCCAGACGAAGATCACATTAAGAGACAACCGGAGCACCGATACACAATTTATAATCGAAACCTGCAATGGTTCGATTTCTGGTTCAACGGTCGGAACGACACAGACCCGGTCGATATTCGCCAATATGAGCACTGGAAGCCGATGAGGACAAAAATGCCCTTAACTGCGAATTGAGGACTTTGCAGACGGGTGCGACATGCAGTTTTGCAAACGCGCTATGAGGGTCCAGATAAAGAGGCCCTATCACCTAGGAAGACTATCTGCCGCAGATATCGGCGAAAAAGCCTTTACAGCTTTTGGGATCACTACGGCCTGGAGATTTTAATTGTGGTTTCGCTGCGTTCGACCTTGAGCCCGTATGCATCATGCAACAAGCGGGTGAACGAGTCCACGCTGGAAGCCTGGAATGAGCCGCCGATCGGGATCCGGCCGGTCGCCGTATCAGTAACGCTTAGCTGCACGCGATTGTAGCGGTTGAATTCGGCCACAACTTTGGTGAGCGGTGCCTGATCGAAGCTCAGCATGCCGTCCCGCCAGGCGAGCGCACTCTCGACGCGTTCCTCGGACTTGGCCGCAATCAGCGTGGACGCTCCGTGTGAGATCGCGGTGTCGCCTGCGGTGATTATCGCGGCATGCCCCATAGTGCCTTCGCCGTCTTCGACCCGCACACGCCCTTCCAGCACGTTGACCGTGACGCGATCCTTGTCCCGGCGCACCGAGAATTTCGTGCCCAGAACAGTGATCGTTTGCCGGCCGGCGTGGACCACGAACGGCTCGCCATCACGATGGGCGACGTCGAAGAAAGCTTCGCCGGAGTCCAGCCAGACGTCGCGCTTCCTCTGGCCGACAGCCGTCCGCAGCACCGTCCGCGTGTTCAGTTCGACCTTGCTCCCATCAACCAGCGGTACCACGCGACGCCCGCCGATAGGCGTGTCGAAGCGGGCCTGTTGCACCTGCGGCGCGGGCTGATCCGAAAATCGTGGCGCGACCGCTAATCCGCCGATGCCGACCGCAGCGATCAGGCTGGCGGCGATCGCGGCCGGCCACCATTTGCGACGCGGTTCCTGATCGTCGGCCCGATCCTCGTGCTCGATCCCGAGCGAGCGGATACGATCCGCCTGTTGCCAGAGATGGTCCGCGCGCCAGAACGCTGCCTTGTGTGCCATGGCCTCGTCAAGCCAAGCATCGAGATCGACCTGCTCCTCCTGGGTCCAGTCCGGCGCATTGCGGCGGATCAGCCAGTCGAGCGCCTGGTCCTCGATCGCTTCCTGTCGCCTCATGGCAGCACCTCATGGTCCGCGCTCCGCCGATAGCTCTTGCGCACGATCCTGCCCGAGCCGCCTGCCATATGGTCGAACAGCGCCTTCATACCGAGCTTGATCTGGCGTCGAACCGTCTCCACCGAGACGCCCAGCGATGCCGCTGCTTCGCGGTCGGTCATCCCATCGACCTTCTGCAGCAGGATGATTTCACGGCACTTGGGCGGCAGTTTATCGATTCCTTCTTTCGCATGGCGCAACTCGTCCCGCGCGGTAAGCGCCCGCTCGGCCTCGAACATGTCGATGTCACGGTGCATCGCATCGAGATCGGCCATCGTGTCGATCGGGACGATCCGGGCTCGCTTGGCATTGTTGATCAGGTGATTGCGGGCGACCGTAAAGACATAGGCACGCGCATTGAGCGGCAGCGCACGCCTCGCGCCGATCAGCGAATGCTCATATATGTCCTGCCGCAGTTCCAGCACGTCTTCGGGCACCCTCCAGTTGCGACGGATGTAGGACGTCAACGCCCGTTCGAGAGGAAGCACCTCCCGCACGAACCATGCATTGAGTTCGTCATCCTCGATCATTCAGGCGGGGTGAACCTCGCTGCAATTGTCCGAAGTGGGCATGACAGTCCGCACCGGCACAATTGGTAACGCGAAAATGGCTACCCACGCATTTTTTTCGCCGACCCTGTTTGATCCTTGTGGCTGGGGTTCGGCGAATGCCCGGTTAGACCAGCCGCGCATCGATATGGGTAACGCCCCATCGGGGCGGTTTGGCGCCTGAACGGATCGATCGGCACGTTACCCATTTGCCGGCCTCGCCTTGTCATGGTCGCGAACGGGGCAGGATGTTCAACCGACCGGCGAAGGGGGACCCGGGCTAGCGGCAACGCCGCGCGGCAGGAGGTCTGCACATGGTTAGAAGAGCCCGGCTATGGAACGAGTGCGCGTTCAATCTGCTGGACGACATCGTGCGCGCGATCCGCGACACCGAGGATCGCGCCCAGCTTCGGGCGGTGACGCGCGCCTTCGCCGACGATCTGGGATGCCGTTACTTCGCGATCCTGACGCACGAGGATCTGCGTGCGCCGAAGCCTGGCACCGTCGATCTGCGCGACTATGCGGAAGGAGCCACCCGCCGCATTGTTTCCGAGGGCCGCTATCGCCGCGATCCGGTCATGCGTGGCTGCCTGTTCGCCGAGGCCGCGTTCCTGTGGTCGGACCTGCCCGCCATCATCGAGCTGGATGGCCATGACCGGCTTGCCCTTGAACTTGGTCGCCGCGAGGGACTGAACGAAGGGATCACGGTCCCTTGTGCCAGGCTCGGCGCTTGTTTCGGATCCTGCACCTTCGCCGGCCTGAAGAGTGTCCGTAGCGCCGAGATGCTTCTCGGACCCGCACAGACGTTCGGCACCTTCGCCTTCCAGCAGGCCCGACGCTTCGCCGGCCCGGCGCAACTCGGTCCGTTGTCGCGGCTCGAACCGCGCCACCGCGACTGTGTACTGCTCGCCGGACAGGGCCTGAAGGACAAGCTCATCGCCCATCGCCTCGGCCTGACCGTTCGCACCGTAGAGAGTTACATGCGCGATGCACGTCGCCTGTTCGGGGCGAGCGATCGCACCGAATTGCTGGCCGCGGCGATCCTCGCTGGAGAAATCGGGACGGATGAATTGCGGCCGTCAAGGACCGTGGATTCCGGGCGCTAAAGCTGACGATCCAAAGCTGCTTCCTCTCGTGGCGCATCAAGCCACGGGAGCACCACATGATCCTTACCATCGAGAACTACCCCAAGAGCGCGCACCAAACGGCGCTGGAAACCATGTTCACGGACCGCAAGGCGCAGTTCGTGGACTTCTTCGACTGGGACGTCCCTGTCGTCGACGGTCGCTTCGAGATCGACCAGTTCGACACCGCCGAGGCCATCTATATCGTCGCGATCGATGATAGCGGGCGGCATGAGGCATCATTGCGCATGCTACCGAGCTGGCTGCCGCACCTGCTGGGCGAGATCTTTCCCCATCTTTGCGTCACGGGCGTACCGGTTGGAGCGACGACATGGGAGAGCACGCGGCTCTGCCTGCCGAGCCGGCACGGTGCGGCCCGCAGGAGGGAACTGCGAAGCGCCCTGATCTCCGCGATGGCCGACTTCGCGCTGGCGCGCGGGATCGAGCACATCACCGGCGTCATCCCCGAGGGCTTCCGGCGCGAGGTGCTGGCCATGGGCTGGCGCGCCGAACCGCTCGGCCCCGCCGTCCGCATCGCCGGCGGTCCGATCGGCGCGTTCCGGATCGAGGTCACCTCCGACATTTGCGAACGGCTGGCTTGGACCGGCACCTATGTCGGCGCGCTGGAGCTGGCGGCATGACCGTGGGTATCGATATCGCCGCTGGCGATCTCTCGCGAGATGGGATGTGCGTGCTGCGCGGGGCACTCGACCCCGCCGTGATCGGTGTGCTGGCCGCCGACCTTGCTCCTGCCTTTGCCCTGACGCCGATGTGCCAAGGCGTCTTCTACGGGCAGCGCACCCGGCGTTTCGGCGCGTTGCTTCGCCGTTCGCCGCATGCCGAGGCGCTGGTCCGCCACCCCGCCGTGCTGGCGATCGTTGAACGAATGCTGCTGCCCTGGTGCGAGCGGATCGCGCTCAACCTGACGCAGGCCGTCGAAATCCATCCCGGCGCACCGGCGCAGCTGCCCCATCGCGACCAGGATATGTGGGCCGGTCCCAAAGGCAGCATGGAATATCTCGTCAACGTGATGTGGCCGATCGACCCGTTTACACGTGACAATGGCGGGACGCGGCTGTGGCCCGGCAGCCATGTCGACCCGGATGTCGGCGAAATGCCCGAGGAGGATGCGGTCGTCCCCAAGCTTGCGCCCGGCGATGCGCTGTTGTTTCTCGGCTCCACCCTGCATGGCGGTGGCGGCAACATATCGGGCGCGCCGCGCCGTGGTGTGATCGTCAGCTATTGCCTCGGCTGGCTGAAACCCTTCGAACTGCAATGGCTGGTTTATCCGCCGGCGGTAGCACGGCATTTCTCGCCCGAATTGGCGGCGCTGGTCGGCTATGCGCAGCACCGGCCCAATCTCGGCAATGTGGAAGGACGATGCCCGTCAATCCTGCTTGGAGAATCGGTCCCCGAGTATCTCGGCGCGATCGACGCGCTGCGAGCCGACCAGGAGGCGCAGGCCGCCGCCTTCCTCGCGGATCGGCAGGACTGATGACGATGTCCGGGCTTCCCGACTGGCGAGAAACGGCCGCCTACGCCGCCGTGCTCGCCGGCGGGCGGCTGGCGCTCGCCTGGGAACTACTGCGGCGCGATCCCGCCTACCGCTCGGATTTCAGCACCGTGCGCGGCAACGACGTGGCTGCGCATTTCGCTGCTGTGTGGGGGCTTCACTTTCCCGGTTGATCCCTCGCTCGACTGCGCCCACGCCGTGCCGATCTGGACGGCGGCCGCGAACCCGCGCCTGCTGACGGTGGTCCCGGCGCGATCGGGTCCGGCGCTCGATCTCGCACGAATAGGGCATCGCGCGGCGCGCACCGGCGATCGGCGCCATGTCCTCCTGCACCTGTCACGGCAAACCTTGCAGCTGGACGGTCTTGATGGCGCCCTCGATGACGGGCCGCGCCGGATCTCGGCGTTGATCGATTTTGGTCGCAACCTCGAGCCCCAGCTCGAGTCGGTCCGCCGCCTCGATGCCTTTCTGTCAGGTCGGGAGCCGCCAACCGATTTAGGAACGCGGTTCGGCAGACTGGTGGAAGCGCTCCGCGTCGGCGACGCGATCGCCGCAGGCGCCAGCCAACGTGCGATCGGCCTTGGCATCTACCGTGGGGATTGGCCTGGAGATGGCGAGCACCTGAAATCGCGCGTGCGGCGGATGATCCCGCTGGCCGCCGCCTTGGTCCGGGCAGGTCCGCGCGGCGTATTGGCGGAGCGATTCTAGGATTTTGGCGCGTTGCCCACCAACGCGAGCGCGTCGATCGCTAATGCGGCCGCGACATCCATGAACTCGAAGATGTCGAGCCGGCGCTCGCCAGTCTCGTAGCGAGAGACATACTGCTGCGGCTTGCCGAGCTTCGCCGCCACAGCCTGCTGCGTCAGTGCCTGTCGCTTGCGGGCCTCGATCAATTGCTCGATCACCCAGCGATAACGACTATCGTGGATGCCTCGCGCCACAGTCCCTCACATCAAATTGATGTGGGACCGTGACTTCAGCTGTTTCTTACACCAACTTGATGTATAACGCGTGTGGCCGTTGGTCGGTCATCACGCACGCCGAGGGCCAATGTCGTCAGATCCTCTCGATACCCTCGCGCCAACTGGCGAAATTGTCTTGGACTATGACCGGCGGCATCTGCTCACCTATGCCGAGCTGCTAGACGCCGAGAAAGACGGCATCGCCTGGCAGGACGGTGCACTCGATATCCTCGGCATCGACCCGGTGACGGATGCAACGCGCGCCCGGACCTGCTGGGACAGTCATCTCGCGCGGGCGCGGTGGATCACCGGCGCCGGACTGCGCAGTGCAATCGCCGCATTCGGCGAGCAGGCACGCGCAGCTTCCCATCGGCGGCCATGACGCGACAAATGGGGCGCCTCGCGGGATGGCGGCGATGCCTGGTCGAACGCGGGATCTGCGGTGCGCACTCTGGCGCCGCTGCGCTGCCGCCAGGGGTCGCGCGTTTGAGTAGCCCGCGTCTGCACGCTTGCGCGGTCGTGGAGCACGGCGGCGGCTGGCCCACAGGCCCGCGCGCACGCCGCCGCACTGGCCGGCCGCGTACAAGGGTGCGTTTCTGTTCGCGCCTTTGCGGCGCAGGGCATCGCGGTTCGCCGCCCACGACCATGCTCTAGGTCGCTGCCGCGACCCCGAGCCCCTTGCGGGTCTCGGCCTGCGGTGACGATCACATGGCGCATCTGATGTCGCCGCGCCCCAGCGATTTGCTTGCCAAATCGCGCGACTGAAGCGCGGACGCGGCGGCGTTCTGTGGTGGGCCTTCCCTCGTCGGCGGGTGTGGCCGGCGCTTCCGCCTGAGGCCCGTCGCGGTGCGCGCAACTCCGCTGCGCGGAGTGCTTCATTGCATTGCGCCCCTCCGGGTGCGCGCGCCGCTGGAGCCGGGCCTCCTCTGGTCGCGTCTCGCCGCCCACCCCCGCCTCTCGGGGGAGGCCATGGAGCTTTTTGGGCGGATGAGGAGGCTATGGTGTCCAGACCATCGAACCGTCGTGCAAGCCGCAATGCAGGGGAGAACGCTGCTGGCGATCAGCAGGAACCGCGCGCGAACCTCTATGATGAGGTGACCGCCCGTATCATCGCCGAGCTTGAGGCGGGGCGCATCCCGTGGGTTCAGCCGTGGAGCGGTGCCGCCTGTGCTGGCCCGTCGCTGCCGCGCAATGCGCTGACCGGGCGCAGCTATTCGGGCGTCAATGTCTTGCTGCTGTGGGGCGCGGTCATCGCCAATGGCTATCCCTCGCAAAGCTGGCTGACCTTCCGGCAGGCGCGCGAGGCGGGTGGTTGCGTCATCAAGGGCGAGCGCGGCCAGACCGTGGTCTATGCCGACCGCTTCACCCCCGAGGCAGAGAAGGCCCGCGCCGCGCGCGAGGGCGGCGAGGCCAAGGCCGTGCCGTTCCTCAAGCGCTTCACCGTCTTCAACATCGCGCAATGCGAAGGCCTGCGCCCCGGCCTCGCGCTCGACCCCGCGCCGCTGCCCGAGCGTGAGATCGTGCCGGTCGCCGAGGAGGTGATCGCCGCATCCGGCGTCGATTTCCGGATCGGGGGGAGCAAGGCTTTCTATGTGCCGTCCGCCGATTTCGTGTCGGTGCCGCCGCAGCCAGCCTTCTTCGAGCAGATCAACTACTACCGGACCTGCCTGCACGAAGTATGTAACATCGCAAGTGTCCTCATTTCGAGGACAGTCGATGGCCTTTGCGCGCTGCTGTTTCCCAACCATCGTACGGCCTGCTGTGCGATTTCAGGACGGGAGTCCTGAT
>JAHFPV010000011.1 GCA_023266575.1 Sphingobium sp. | reverse complement strand
GCGCACCCAATGACCAACCGCACAAACTGTCCGGGACTTAGCGAAATGCCTGTCCGGGACTTTCTGAAATCACTGTCCGCGACTTACCGGAATCGCTGTCCGGGACTTTCCGAAACACGCAGACCTGGTCGTGACATCCAAGTCGGACGTCCAGAGCGCGGTGCAAAGCTTCTTTTCCGAACGATTCACGCATGCCGCTGTCTTTGATCTGGCGGAACGCGATCCGGTCATGTCGGCGCAGACGGTCTTCACGCCGGGTCAGCTTTTCTTTGCATGGGGCAGCTTTAGCCTGGTGACATTGGCGTTGATACAGTGGCCCCTCCCAACCCTGATCGCGCTCAATCTCCTGATGTCGATCTTCTATCTCGGCAACTTCCTTTTCAAAGGGCTGTTGATCTGGGCCGGGGGATTGAATCAGCACACTCGCGCGGACGAAATTGCGTCGGCAGTGCGTATGTTGCGTGACGAAGACCTGCCCATCTACACGGTGCTGGTACCGATGTTTCGCGAACCGGACGTGCTGCCGATTCTCGCCAACGCCCTGCGCAAGCTCGATTATCCGACGGCAAAGCTCGATATCAAGATCGTGCTGGAGGAAGGCGATCAGGAAACCATCGATGCAGCAGTCGCTCTTGGGCTGGAAGGCATATTTGAAATCATCAAGGTGCCCCCGTCACAGCCCCAAACAAAGCCAAAGGCTTGCAACTACGCCCTGCGGTTCGCACGCGGCGACTATCTGGTCATTTTCGACGCCGAGGATAAACCGGAGCCGGACCAGCTGAAGAAAGTCGTCGTTGCCTTCCAGCAGGCGGGGGACAAGGTTGGCTGTGTGCAGTGTCGGTTGAACTATTATAACCGCGATGAAAACTGGCTGACGCGCTTGTTCACCCTGGACTATTCCCTGTGGTTCGACCTGATGTTGCCGGGGCTGGAAAAGCTGGGCGTGCCTATCCCCCTGGGCGGGACGTCGAACCATTTCCGCATCGACGTCCTGCGCGAATTGCATGCCTGGGATCCGTTTAACGTCACCGAAGATGCCGATCTTGGCATCCGTATGACGCAGAAGGGATATGGCGTCCGCCTGGTTGCCTCGACCACGTTCGAGGAAGCCAATGTGTCCCAGACGAACTGGATCCGGCAACGATCGCGTTGGATCAAGGGGTATATGCAGACGTTTCTGGTCCACAGTCGTCGGCCAATCCACCTGATGCGTACCATCGGACCACTTGGCGTCCTTGGTTTCGTTTTCTTCATCGGCGGAACCATGTTGTCGGGCCTGCTCAATCCGATTTTCTGGGGCATCTTCGCTGCCTGGCTGATTACCAAGACCACGGCATTCGACCATCTTTTCCCACCCGTCCTTCTGTATCTGTCGCTGTTCAACCTGCTCGCGGGGAACGGAATGTTCATCTTCCTGATGATGCTGGCACCATTCCGACGCAATTGGCTGGAACTGACGCCATTCAGCCTCACGGTGATCTGGTATTGGGCACTGATGTCGATTTCCGCGTGGAAGGGGGCCTGGCAACTCGTCACCAGACCCTTCTATTGGGAAAAGACCAATCACGGTCTTTCAAAACATACCGCGGCTGAGGTGGCGCAGGCCGTGCAGGAACAGCAGGCGTCCTCATGAGGCGGACTTCCCCGACATTGGCCTGGTCAGGTGGCGCGATGGTTGCGCTGCTGATCGGCTGCTATGCGCTGCTCCACCTGATAGGAACGCGCGGCTTTATCTCCATGTCCAATCTGGACTTGATGGGCCGTACCATTTTGGCCAATTCAGGCGGCGTATCCGTGGAGAAGGTCGTCACCGCCTTCCCGCCCATGTCCTATGCTGCCGCGATTGCGGTGGACGCAATAGCGCCTGGACTGGGCTTTGACATACCGCATCTGATTAGCGGGACGCTCGCCGCCATCCTGCTCGCCAGTTGGTACAAGACGATGCGCGACAGCGGGTTCGCAACGACGCGGTCCATGCTGGCGACGCTTCTGCTGGGCTCTAATCCTCTTTTCTGGAGAGCCGCAGCAGAAGGCCCCAGCTTCATGCTGCTGCACTTGGGCTATTGGCTGTTCGTGCTTGGGATGTTTCAGTTGCGCCGGGGACACAGGATCAACGACCTGATACTTGTCGCCCTAGGTCTGGCGATGGTTGGCTTCGCGCACCCGTTCGGCTTGTTCCTCGTCTTTGGCGCGTTGCCATTTATCGCTCTTGCCATTCCGCCAGACAGGCTCAGAACGTCGCCAGCCAGCGTTTTCCTCGTGCTTCTCTTCCCTCTGGCGTTCGCGCTTCTGGCCTTTTGCTATGTGAATTGGATATTCGCGGGCGAACCCTTCCGTTTCCTGTTGAGCCTGAGTCGGGAAAGCATCGGCCTGGGCACAACCAACAGCATCTCCCCTGGCTTGTCGCAAGCGAGCGGCGGTTTGTTGCCGGGCGCATTGGCTGCCATCGCGATTGTCGCGGCCTGTCCCATTGCCGTTTCGATGTTCGTCCTAACCTATCGGCTGCCAGCGCTGCGCCTCGCCATCCTTGGCCTGATAGGCCATCTGGTAAGCAGTGCGTTGCTGGCGAGTGCATTCGGTTTGCTACCGCCGCTGGGACTGGTGGCAAGCCTGAGTGTCACGCTGTCAGTCGCGACCGCCGTTCGGTGGCCCCATGAAAGGCCGGATCGGCCTGGCATCCTGATGTTGCTGACCGCTGGATTGGCGGCTTGTGTCCTGATTGCTGCGGTCGATCCTGCTTCTGAAACGCAGCGTTGGCGTGGTTCCTTGTTCGGTTTTCCCGTATCGCACGGCGACGCGGAGCTGTCCGCCATTGCGACGAAGATCAAGGACCGGGATCAAATTCTCTTCGATGCAGAAGCTGTCCCCTCTGTGGTGGCGTTGCGCGGGAGCGCCAAAGGTATCTGGACGGCAGACAGCCTTCCCTTTCAATTGAGCGCGCTAAGGCAAACAGTCGATGCGGATATGATCATTGTTCGCGACCCACAATCTGCTCAGGGCAGCGACCGGGTCGGACGTCTCTTTCCACAGATTTACGACCAAGGATATCCGGGATACGCCCGCATTTACACCGGGGAGCGTTGGCGGATTTATGAACTTAGCCATGGAGGCAAAAGATGACCGACACCGGGTCTCCTGCCCATATTCTGATCGTCGATGACTCAGAGGATTCTGCCGATATCACCGCAGCTTTTCTGGAAGATGGCGGCTTTTCACGCCTGACCTTCGCCCGGTCGGCGGGCGAAGCATTTGCGCTTGTCGGCCTGGGTACCGATGGCGCATCGGCGCTGTTCGATCTTGTCATCATGGACATCATGATGCCGGATGTGGACGGAATCGAAGCCTGCGCGCGCCTTCGGATTCACGGTCCAACCAGATATGTTCCCATTCTCATGTTATCCGCAGCACGAGAAACGCAGGCGCTGAACCAAGCATTCGTCGCAGGTGCCAACGATTTCGTGGCCAAGCCAGTGTCCCAGATCGACCTGCTCGCGCGCGTCCGCACCCTGTTGCGGTTCGGTCGTGAACAGGAAAGGCGATTGTTGCGCGAAGCCGAGTTGGAGCAGCGCTCCATTACCCTTCAACGTGGCATGCTCGACGCTGCTTTGATTGATAGTGTCACCCAATTGGCCAAGGGAATGGTCGTTGAATTGACACTGCGCGCCTGCTGGGACGCCGGGCGATCAGCCGCAATGGCGATGCTCAAGCTCAATGAGTTCGATCGATTCATGGCTTTCCATGGCGTGGAAGAAAGCGAAAGGCTGCTGCGGAAAGTGACGTCGCTTCTCGCGCCAGAACCAACGCCTGCCGCGAGTTTGATATGCTATTATGGCGATGGCGTTTTCATGATTGTCCACCCCGGCGCAGCCAACGATGATGCGATGCGTCTCGCGGGTGAAAATATGCAGATGGTCGTCGCCCAAGCCCATATTCCCCATGGCAACGCTTTGGGGAATGAACATGTCTCGCTAAATGTTCTGACCGGTTGGGGGGGAAGCGGCGAGCTGACGGATCTGACCGGCAATCTTTTGAATAAAATGGCTTTTATGCAACGTGAAACGGGGCTTTATGTCAATGAAAACTAATGTTTTTACATTTGGCCCAATTGTAGCCGCCATCCTGGCCCCGGCTCATTCCGCTATTGCTCAAACAGGTGGGATAAGCTCTGCAACACAGAACAAATCCCAAGGGCAGGTCATTGCGACCTTCTATTATTCGAACAGCGACAAGGGCTGGGACCGCAATGGTCGCAGCATCGACATTGCCGACTATCAGAAGGTGGAACTATATCTGCTTGCAGAATATCGCGCGACCGACGACCTCACGCTGATCGCCACTCCCAGTTTCCGGAACGTGTCCGTGGAAGATGGCGATGACACGCGTGGATTGGGCTATACGGAACTGGGCGCGCGATATGATCTTGCGGCGGGTGAGGGGTGGACGGTAGCGGCCCAGGGGACCGTTCGCATACCGGGCAGCACGCGGCAGGATAATCTGGCGCAGGTCGGCAATACCAACATGGAGTATGATGCGCGGCTGCGAGGAACCTACGGATTTGCTGTTGGATTGGAGAGCGCGTTCATTGACGTCCAGACCTCTTACCGCTTTCGTGCCGGAGATCCGCCGAACGAATTTCATGGTGACGTGACGGTGGGCTATCGTCCGGTGTCGGATCTGCTGCTGATGGCGCAATCCTTCAACACAATCAGCGATGGACGCGGTGCAGGCATTTTCGATCGTTATCGCTATCACAATGTGCAGTTGAGCGCAGTGAAGGATGTCGGTAACGGCGTGTCGATCCAGGCCGGTTGGCTTGGCACCGTCGCTGGCGAAAATGCGCTGCGCGAACGAGGCTTTTTTGGCGGGCTGTGGGTCAGGTTTTGACCCATCGCCTTTGCAGGACGGCTTCGGCCGGTTTGTTCTGTACAGTAAAGTCCGTATCAGTTGCGCCGCCGCCATCGGGATCAGAGAACCAGCGCCATACAAGCGCCGTTTCAATTCCCATCCGTTGCGCAACGTCCAGCCAGGCGTCGATGACGGCAGCCTGAAGCGCAGGATCGGCCATGGCGCGTCGCTCTTCTGGACTTTCCCAAGGCTTACTGGTGGCACCTTTGGCGGACCTGATGCCCATCTCGCCGATCCAGCACGGCTTGCCTGAATTGCGTGCCACGCCCTGCAGTCGCGTCGCTGTGTCTGTCATCGCGGCTTCCCACGAACGGCGGTCATGGGCATTGCCAAGCGAAGGATAGAGCGACGCGGCAACCGCATCGAGTTGATCCCAAAATTCGATCTTCTCCGCTTCTTCCGGCCCGTGGGCAACATAGCTGACGATACCGTGATATTGATTGCGCACGGCGGCGATGATGTCGCGCCATTCGCTGCGCTGGCTGGTCAGGCGGAGTTCTGTTCCAATGAACAAAGCATCAATTTCATGTTCTGCCGCAATGCGTGCGAGCATCACCATATGGCTTTGGTACAAAGTCATCCATCGTTGCCATTCGCTTTCGCTTTTCATCGCCACCTGACCGGCCCAGTGGCCCGGGATCCAGATGTGCGGCTTGAGCATGACGTGCAGGCCCGCCGCCTTCGCCTGGCGGATACCCATCGCCAGTCGCTCCGGCGGCAAGGCGCTGCCCCAAACGACGTCGCAATTATCGGGACGGCTTTGCCAGAGGAACGGCACCAGAGCGACGCAGTTGGCACCAATTTCCAAAAGGCGACGCAGACTTCGTGCGGCGTGCTCCGACCCCAGCAATGCCTGGGGGGTTTCGATAAAATTGACACCGCAAAATCGGACCATGGGCACTGAAGCAGTTCCGCTATCGCAAAAGGCAGCGGCCATCGTGATTCCTAACAATTGTCGGCGAGATAAATCTATCATTCCTCTAACCATAGCGCACAAGCCAATGAACAAAAGTGGATAGCGCGGTAGCGAGGAAATTGCGAAAGCTCGAAGAAGGTCGGCCGATGCCCGCCGGAAGCTGGCCATCTGGCGCTACGATTACAACAATGTCTGGCCCCACTCGTCTTTGAGAAATCGGACGCCTGCCCAAGCGCGTCGGGCGTTCGAGCAGGACGAGAGTATCACGCCCGACGCGCTTGTGCAGGCGCAGGGGCCATCGTATCTAACCGCAAGACTCTCGTTATGATCGAGGGAGTGATGGGGGGCAGGTCAATATCGCAGTCGAAAACCGGCGCGGTTAACATTTTCTCGTCACCATTCGTTCCTGTACCTTACTCACCGTGCCTTATTGCCGTTCAAGCTTCGTCCCGAGTATAGGCCTTGAATGAAATCACTGACGAAAGCCGAATACCGGGTTCCGCATATTTGGATTGCCTTTGCTTGGTCATGCGTTGCGCTAGCATGGGGACCCGCCGCTGCGCTTGCCGCGGGCGCTAGTCCCACGCTCCGTGAATTTGCCGTCGCGACTGCGTTTTGCTTCGCCAGCTTCCTGCCTTGGGCTCTGGCGACCCGGAGGCTGTTCCGGCTATGTGAACGGCATCCGTTGGGAGAAGGGCGCGACGCATTCTCAGTCATTGCATTGTTGCTGACAGGAGTAGTTGTCATCCCGCTGCTGACGTCGGTGGTACCCGCAATCCAAGCTGCCATCGCGTTGATTTCGTCGTCATTGTTTGGACCGCCGCAGCCGCTTGCAGCGCTAGCGCGACGGATCATCGTCACGTCCCTATTCGCAGTGCCCACCTATGTTGCGGTGATCGCGGTCGGCCAAACTTTTGTCTGGGCAAGACGCGCGCGCCATCAGGAGGCGCGGTCCGCACGTGCCGAACTGCGCGCTCTGCAAGCCGAGCTGAGTCCGCATTTTTTGATGAATGCACTGGGATCGATTGCCCAGATGGCGCATGCCTCCGCCGATCGTGCGGAGGCAGCGCTGTCGGCGCTGGCCAATGTTCTGCGCAGTGGTCTGACGGCAGAAAACGAGATGAGCATGCTGGCTGACGAACTGGGCGCGGTCGACGAGCATTTGCTGCTCTACCGCGAACTAAACGGATGCCTCGACTACCGGCGCGCGGTGGACGACGGTTTGTGGCAAAGGTTGTTGCCCTCACGTATTCTGATCCCGCTCGTGGAAAATGCGCTGACGCATGGCAATACACTACCGGATGGCACGCGGCACGTTGACCTGAGGGTCACGGCCGCACCCCACGGCACGCGGATCGAGATTGGAAACCCTGCGTCTGCGTTTGCGCGTGCCTCACACGGGCTCAACTCAGGACTCGATCATGTGAGGCAGCGGCTGGCGATCCTTTATCAGGACCGGTTTAGAATGACGGTAGCGCGAGACGGTGGTTGGTTCAGCGTCGTGCTCGAGTTGCCAGATGCCTGACCTGTCAGTGTTGGTTGTCGAGGACAATGCGCTGGCGCGTGTCGCACTGCTGCGTTTGCTCACAGCGCATTCGGATATCGGTGCGGTTATTGAAGCCGTGAGCCTCGCGGAGGCGCGACAGCAGATTGCTTCGAAGGGGTTGGACCTTGTGTTCCTGGATGTCTGCCTGCCCGACGGGAAGGGAACGCAGTTCGGGAGCGAATTGGCCGAGCGCGCGCAGGCGCCAGCGCTGGTATATCTGACCGCAGACCCGGGTGCAGCCGTTGAAGCATTCCGGCAGGGGGCGTTCGACTATCTACTCAAGCCCATCACAGCGCCCGATCTTGCGCGCGCCTTGGGACGCGTGCGTCAGTCGCGGCATGGCGGGTCGGCGGCGCCGATCGAGATCCGCGATGGGGTCTCAACGCGCTTCATCGCGATTGAGCTGATCGCGGCGGTGGAAAGTGCCGGCCACTATCAGTGCATTCATGCTGGAGGTGAAGTTCATCTGGTACGTCAGCCCATAGCTTCGTTGCTCACACGGCTCGGCCCCGGGTTCGTCCGTGTACACCGCTCGGTTGTAGTGCGCGCCAGTCTGGTCACTGCAATGGAGACAAAGCGGAATGGCGATGGTGAGCTGGAGCTGACTGGCGGCAAACGGGTTCGGTTCAGCCGGTCCTATCGGGGCGACCTCTATGCGGCACTAGGCGCACGCTGACCGGTTCACGACGTCCGCGCCCCAGCTCACGTCATCATGGCGGGCAGATCACGACAGAGGAACTAGCGGTTATGAACCGTTTGAGGAGTTATCATGATCCGCTTTGCCGTCCCGTGCCTTGCCCTGTTGTTTGCATCCACGCCCTTGACTGCCGGTTCAAGCGAAATCACAGGAGCGCCGCGCGTAGCCGTTGATTCACCAAAAACGGTTCTTGCGCTTGAGGGCGGGCGTTGGTTCGATGGCGATGGTTTTGTCGAGGACACTTGGTATAGCGTTGACGGGCTGATGACCCGCAAACGTCCAACACAAATTGATGTGCGGATAGATCTCAAGGGGCGCTATGTGCTTCCGCCTCTGGCCGATGCACATAATCATAATCTCCAGAACGCATGGTCGGCAGCCACTTTCGCCGACGATTATTTGCGACGCGGCATCTTCTATTCGGCGCAATTGGCCGCGAACGCCGATGAGATTGCCGGATATCGCGGTTTGCTCGGTGGCCCGGGACGCGTGGATGTCCTGTGGGCGGAGGCGACGCTGTCGAGTTCGGATGGGCACCCTCTGGGCCTCGCGCTGGCAGGTGCCAAGCAGGCCGGTATGCCGGAGCAGCCCGAGGATTTCATCGACAAGGTATTCTGGGCGATTGACACCCACACGGACCTTGCGGCGAAATGGCCGAAGATCGCAGAAAGCCAGCCCAAGCTGATCAAAGTTATCGTCGTTGACGATGCGCATGCAGCAGCGCAGCGCAAAGACCCGTCGAGCTATGGCCAGCGTGGAATGAGCGCGGCTTTGCTTCCAGAGGTTGTCGAACGAGCGCATGCGATCGGCGCGCGCGTCGCGGCGCACGTCGACAGTGCCGACGACATCGCCCGCGTCGTCGCTGCGGGCGTCGATATCGTCGCACATCTCAACACCCGTATCCCAAGCGGGCTAAGCGCAGCCGACCTCAGACTGTCCAACGAAACGATCGCCGATATGAAACGACGCGGGACCGTGGTGATTCCGACCATCGCAGTGACGCGCTACTACCTCAAGGCTCATCCCGAAGATCGCGCCGCGCTTATGGCTGTCATCGGTGACAATCTTGCCCGCCTGAAAGCGGCGGGGGTCCCGATGCTGACTGGTAGCGATCTGTTCGACGGATCGGTGGTCGATGAGATCGAAGCGATGAACGCGACAAAGATATTTGGTGCTGGCGAATTACTGCGGCTCGCCACCAAGACCACGCCGCAGGCAATGTTTCCCGAGCGGCGCATCGGTATATTCGCAGAAGGTGCCGAAACCAGCCTTGTCGCTTACGATGCCGATCCGACACATGATCTAGCCGTGCTTCGGGCACCAAGACTAGCTATCAAACAGGGAGAAATTCTCGCCCGCTGAAATATGGCAGGCTTGCAGAGGGAAGCGCGCATGAAGTGAGCGCTGTCAACGGAATTGGAATCGAGCTGTCGGCTAATCGTGCGAAAAGCTCGTCTTAAACCACGACGCGCGAACGGCTGACAACCGATACCCTTGCAATGCAAGTATCATGGTTATACAAGGTATCGATGGCACAGACATCGACTTGGCTGGATGATTCGGTGGCGCGCTGGGAAACCCAGTTGCGCAAGGGCGTGCTCGAACTCGTCATCCTGTTGTCACTGGGCGAGAGAGAGAAATATGGGTTCGAACTGATCTCCGGGATCGCCAATCGCTCCTCGCTCGAGCTATCGGAAGGCACGATCTACCCGCTTCTTCTGCGGCTCGCGAAAGAGGATTTGATCCAGTCTCGCCTGGCGCAGGGGGATGGCGGTGCGCCGCGCAAATATTACTCGGTCACGCCGCATGGCCGCCAGATGCTTGCCGCAATGACCATCGGCTGGGCTAAGCTGGTCGCCTCGGTGGAGGCGCTGGCCACACCGGAGAACAATCAATGATGCCTGCGTTCGCCCCTGTATTCGCCGATACCGAGACTTGCGACATTTGGAACGCCTATTTCGCTGACGTTGATCGGCTGGTCAGGCTGATCGGGCCTGGCGCGGCGGAGCTGTCGGACGATCTGCGTGCGCATTTGACGGACAGCTTCGCCAGCGAGGAAGGCCCGGGCGGCGAGGCCGAGCGTTTGCAGCGCGCGATAGACCGGCTCGGCCGGCCGGCGGACTTCCTGCGCCCGATGCTCGCCGACGAACTGATCGACCGCGGCACCGCCAAGGGTTCCATACTGTTGATTTCGCGCGGACTTTATCATGCGGTCCGCTCCGGCTCGGGCCGTGCGCTGCGCGCCGCAGTTTTTGCGCTCGGCTATGTGCTGCTAGGCATCTTCGCCGTCATGACTGTACTCAAGCCGTTTTTTGGCAACCACATAGGGCTGATCCGTGGGGCAGACGGCTCGCTCACTTTCGGTATGGTGTCGCAAGATGGGGGGCAGGAATTGCTCGGCCTATGGTCGGTGCCTCTGACACTGGCGCTCTGTGGGCTGCTCTATATGCTTCTCACGCGGATGCTGCGCCGCACGGTTCGCACGGTGTAAAAATTTACTTCGATACCTTGTAATACAAGAAAGGATGAATATGACCACCCTCGATTCCGGGGCTGCTTCTTTGCGCGCAAATCCCGCTGCGCGCTCGTCCAATATCGCTGCCTTCCTCGCGCTTGCCTTCGGCTTGAGCTGGATCGTCTGGCTGGGGGTGTGGTGGGCCGCTGGACGTCCAACTTCGCTCGCCGCTACGCCTATGCTAATTGCGGTCTATGCCGGGTCCTTCGGCCCAGGCTTGGCCGGCGCGGTTCTGAGCGCTCGCGAAGGGCGGCTGCGCGAATGGGCGACTGGCTTCCTGCGCTGGCGCATGGGCTGGCTCGGCGTCGCAGCAATCGCTCTGCCGCTACCTCTGGCGGTACTCGGCCTCACCGTGGCACTCGGCTATGCACCGGTTCCGCAGGAAGGCGTACCGCCAGTACTGTCTTATCTCACGCTGTTCCCGGCGGTGGTGCTCAACGGTGTGGTGACTGCCGTCCTCGGCGCCGGTCCGCTGGGCGAGGAAGGCGGGTGGCGTGGCTATCTTCTGCCTCGCCTACTCGACCGGCTGGGAGAGGTACCAGCTTCGCTGATGCTCGGCGTGATCTGGTCCGCCTGGCACCTGCCGATCATGGCGATTCTGCCCGACTGGCGCGACGGTCACAGTTTCGCCTTTTACCTGCCCGCATATACGGTAACGCTTATGGGCCTGTCGTTGTTGATGACGCAGATCTGGTTGTTGACGCGGCGCAGCACGCTGGCGGCGGTATGGATGCACGGCGTGATTAACGCGATCGGTGGGATCGCCTTCAGCGCCCAGTTGTGGAATGGGGGCTGGTCGAGCAAGGCTAATCTGCTTCACTTCACCCTGGCGATCTGGATTGCGGCGCTGGCTCTCCACTTGCTGCGCGGCCATCATGGGCGTGGCTGAAACAGCCGCAATGAAAGGTGGCCCGCAATTTCTGGATTTCGCCCCGACCGGCTACAGCTCACTTGCCGCAGTTGTGCTATGCTAGTCAGCTTAAGACCGAGTGTCGGGTTTGAAGCGGAACCCGCCGCTCTGAAGTTCTAGCGGGAACGACGGGATTGTCCCAAATTGCCGCGAAGATGGCCCCTCGCCGAAGGCGAGGAGCGGATTGGTCAAATTTCAGTATTCTCGGCGAGGGCAAGCGCATCTTCCACGTCGATGCCGAGATAGCGCACTGTGTTCTCGATCTTGCTATGACCGAGAAGGATTTGAACGGCACGGAGGTTGCCGGTCGCCCTGTAGATGATCGATGCCTTCGTTCGCCGAAGT
This sequence comes from Sphingobium sp., assembly GCA_023266575.1. GTDB lineage: Bacteria > Pseudomonadota > Alphaproteobacteria > Sphingomonadales > Sphingomonadaceae > Sphingobium. Next base: position 136,928 of record JAHFPV010000011.1, on the reverse strand, counting down.
GAGTGCGTGCCATAGTCGCTTCGCATCAGGCCGATCCCTGTCACCCATTCATCTACGAGCCGGGCGTACTGGCGGGTGCTAAGATGCGCGTTATGGTCAACCCGGCTGGGAAAAACATAGTCATCGATCGTGCCGCCCCGCCGCTCGAGCCAGGCCAGCAGGCTAGCTCGAGCGTCGGGGAGCAGTTCGAACTGAACGGGTCGGCCTGTTTTCTGCTGCATGACGATCGCGCGCGTTCGGATCTGCCCGCCGCTGACGATGTCGCCGATCTTCATCTGCACCAAATCGCAGCCCCGAAGTTTGCTGTCGATCGCTAGGTCAAATAGTGCCCGATCTCGCAAGCGGCGGCGCTGATTGAGGTAGAATCGGATCTCCCAGATTTGCTTCGGTTTCAGCGCGCGTTTCGCGCCGACGGTTCTTCCCGCATTCCAGACGGGACGTTTGGTAGTGGTGGGTTGAGTTTCACGCATCTCCATGATCTTTCTCCGTTGGCCAGAGTGGCCGTCCGGAGAACGCTTTGGCGTCGGATATGCAGGAAGGCCCCGAAGCGCCTGTCGACCCAGAGTCGGCAGTTCACGAGCAATATTTTGAGCGGCAGCTTCCCGCTAAAGCTGCCAAAAAGATTCTGCTCGACCAATCAAGTTTTGGACTATGTCGCCACATTCTTACGAAAGACGATGTTGATCCGCAGACCGCCGTCATTCGAAGTTCCAAACTCCACTTGCGCCCTCATGGCGTCTGCCAGCGCCTGCACGATGGCGAGGCCAAGGCCAGCCCCTCCCGCCTTTGGGTTGCGGGACGGATCCAGCCGACGATAGGCCAAGCCGAGTTGGGGCAAGTCTGCAGGCGCGACACCCGGACCATTGTCCTCAAACTGCCAGACGATGGTGTGTGCGTCGTGCCGAACGGCTATTCGCATGTGATCGGCGTGGCGAAAGCCATTGTCGACCAAATTGCCGAATATCCGCTCCAGCCCGGCCGCATCCGCTTCGATTAGTGCCGGCTCGTGGACAAACACCCCTATGCGATCCACCTCGAACCGCGCTTCGACCAGAGCGCGTGTCAGCGCAGACAGATCGATGCGTTGCATCGGCGTCACGTTATGACGATCGATGCCAGCGAACAGGAGGTTGTCGTCGAGGAGCGCGGACATCTGGTCCAGGTCACGTTCTGTTCGGGCACGCTGGCTATCATCGGCGATGAACTCTGCGCGCAGGCGCAACCGGGTAAGATAGGTCCGCATATCGTGCGCTATACCAGCGAGGATGAAGGTTCGCTCATCCATCAGCGAGACGATCCGCGCTTTCATGTCGTTGAACGCCTGCGCTAGCGCGCGCGTTTCGCGGCTGCCCTCCACGGTCGCATCCGGCGCGCGCAGATCGACTCCCAATGCCTCGGTCGCCCGCGTCAGGCGGCGCAGCGGTCGGGTGGTCTGGCGCAGTGCGATCCAGAGCATCAGCAGGAGAAACGCACCGCTAACGGCGCCCAGCAGACTGCGCCGTGCCAGATAGGCGCTGAGCGCGCTCGATGGCCGCCCCGTCAGTATCAGCACGCGCCCGTCGCGCATCCAGATGGTCAGACGGATCGGGACGAAGAACCGCATCGGCCTCGCCCGATCCCCCAGCCATGCGCCCAACTTGCCCGGCCCGCCGTCCACGACGACATTATGATCGGAAAGAGCCCGGCGATAGCGGGTGGCAAGTTCAGATAGAGTGGGCGGCACTTCGCGGTAATCATGAGGTGGCGTGCGTCCGATCGTCACAGTGAAGAGCGACCCGTCATAGCTGTCGGCAAGTTCGCCTGCCCCTGCAGGTCCGGCCCGTTCCATCGCATCGACCATGCGAGCAAGCGAAGCTGGCTCGGGCAGGCCGAAGTTCGCGTCGGCGCCGACCCGGTCCGGCGTATGCCAGACGATCAACAGCAGAAGCTGCATCAGGATAAAGCCGGCGAGCATGACCATGCCAATGCGGAAAGACAGCGTCGTGCCCACCGGCTCAAACCTTGCGGACGGCAGCGACGAACACATAGCCGCCGCCGCGCACGGTCTTGATCAGGACATCCCCGCCGGGCACCCTGGCAAGCTTGCGGCGAACCCGCCCCATTTGCACATCGATGGTACGATCGAAGGGCGCGGCTTCCCGCCCGCGTGTCCAGTCCAGCAGCTGCTCGCGGGACAGTACGCGCTGCGGGCGCTCGACCAGACACAGCAGCAGGTCATGCTCGCCTCCGGTCAGGTCCAGCGCAGAACCGTCCGGCGCGATCAGGCTGCGAGCATCAACGTCCCAGAGCCAGCCTTCGAAAGCATAGCGCCGCAGGCCCGGCGTCTGTATCGTTGCCTCACTCGCCTGCGAACGACGCAGCAGCGCCCGCACACGAGCCACCAGTTCGCGCGGGTTGAAGGGCTTGGGCAGGTAATCGTCGGCGCCGATCTCAAGCCCCACGATACGGTCCACATCGTCGCTGCGCGCGGAGAGGATCATCAGGGGAAGCTGTCCGGCCGCGCGGACACGGCGACATAGCGACAGGCCGTCCTCTCCCGGCAGCATGATGTCGACCAGCGCCATGTTGATTGGCTGGTGTTGCACGAGCGCGTCGAAATCGGATGTCGTGCGGCAAGGATGGGCATGCAAGCCCTCGCGCATCAGAAGGCTGCAAACGAGATCGCGAATTTCATCGTCATCCTCGACAATGGCGACATGCGGACGGTTCGAGTCTTCCATCCCCGCAGAATGCCATCGCGCCTAGGGGCCGCAAGCGCTGTTACATTTTGTCACCCTATGATTCCGATGGTTCGTCCAGCCGTTACCACGCACCGGCAAACCAGTCTCCAGCGGGACATGATCCCACTCATGCAAGGAGACAAACCATGAAGACCTTTTTGACCGCGGCCGCCCTTGGCCTGACCTTGGTCGGCAGCATTGCCACCACCGCCGCCGAGGCGCGCACGCGCAGCCGGAGCGTCAGCGCGCAAGGCGCCTACGGCCATGGCTATAACCGCTCGCGCGCCGTGACCCGCCAGCCGGGTTCGACCTCGGTCAATCGTGGCATCCAGACCAACAGCGGTCGCGGCGTCTCCTCCAGCCGCAGCGCGAACTGGGGCAATGGCAGCTATCAAGGCGGCGCCAGCCACACCACCAACAACGGCACCAGCTGGGGTCGCTCGACCAGCGCAGTGCGCAACGACGACGGCAGCGTCAACGCCGTGACCACGCGCACCCGCCCCGACGGCTCCACCGGCACAGTGACGCGGGAAACCAGCCCCTACTGATCCCGCGCACCGCACGCCGGGTCGGCTCCTCCTGACCCCCAAACGGCCCGGCGTGCTCCCCTCTTTGGAAAGCAGCGTCATGAAGACCTTCTCCCTTCTCCTCATCTGTTGCCAGATCGGCGTCCTGGCACTGGGCGCGAGCCCGGTCGCCGCGCAGATGGGCCGCCTTGGCGGCGGCGAACCCCTGCAATGGTTCGACAAGGCCGACACCAATCGCGACGGTCGCGTTACCAGTGCGGAATTCTCCGCCTTTCGCCAGAGCCAGTTCGGCCAGCTCGACCGCAATGGCGACGGCGTCGTCAGCCCGACCGATTTTCCACGGCTCGCGAAACTGCGGCCCGACGCTTATGCGAAATTGACCGGCATGATCGGCCAGAGCGACGCCAATGGCGATGGCGTGGTCACGCGCGCCGAAATGGGATCCTCGCCACCCCGCATGTTCATGCTTGCCGACGGCAATGGCAATGGCGAGGTCACAAAGGCCGAGTTCGACGCGGCGCGCGATCGGATGCAGGCGTCATTAGCCGCAAGGCGGAAATAGCCATGGCGCATCATTCCCCCCTGTTCCTCAGCATCGCCGCAATCGCCATCTTGGCCGAACTGGTCTGGCGGCTCCGTTCCGGGCGCGGTTATGATGGGCGCGCGGCGCTGACCACCGCCGGGTTGGTGGCGGGCAATCTCGTCGCGGGCGCGCTGCACGCCGCAGTGCTGGCAGCCGCCTTCACCACGGTCTGGGCCTATGCCCCGCATCGCTTTCCGGCCACCGAGTGGCAGAGCTGGGCGATCGGCTTCTTCGCGGTCGAGTTCGCCTATTACTGGTTTCACCGCGCGAGCCATGAAATCCGCTGGATGTGGGCCACCCACAGCGTGCATCACAGCGCCGAACAGCTGACCTTCCTGTCCTCGCTGCGGCTGGGCTGGACGAACACGCTGTCGCTGGGCTGGCTGTTCTACCTCCCGGTCATCGCACTGGGCTTCGACCCGCGCGTCGTGGCCGTGCTGCTGGCGGTCAACCTAAACTTCCAGTTCTTCCTGCATAGCGAGGCGATCCCGCGCCTCGGCCCGCTCGAATGGATATTCAACACGCCGCACCATCATCGGGCACACCATGCCAGCAACCCGGAGTTCCTGGACCGCAACTATGGCGGCATGCTGATTCTCTGGGACCGCCTGTTCGGCACGATCGCGCCGGAGAGCGACGTCGAGAAGCGCTATGGTCTGGTCGGCAAGGTACGCGAAGCCAATCCCGTGAAGCTGGCTCTGCGCGAATGGGCGGGCATCGCCACCGATGTCGCCCGCGCGACGAGCTGGCGCGATCGCTGGACAGCCATCGTCAAGGTGAAATGATGGCGGGCCGGCCAAGATGTGGATACGCTGGCGAATGTCGGGTTCCAGGAGGGCCGGACGTTCGTGCTGCCAAGCCGCATCGACCGCTTTGTCCCATTTTTAGCCACAGAGCGGGCAGGCGATATCTGCCGCGCGGGTAGATGAGCAGACAGAATTTGCGCCATATTTGATCGCTTAAAGTTGATTCGTTTAACTCTGGGCATCGGCATCCTTCTGACGCTAGGGTGGCGAGGATGCGTACCGATCTTGAAAAACTTCCGGCCAACAAGCAGCGCGTCCAGGTGCAATCGGTGTTTTGGAAAGTTAGTTCGGCTAATCCGCACTTCAGATGCTTGGAACACAGGGATCGCCAAGTTTGGCCAGTCCCCGCAATTCCCGCAGCGACGGCACGAAGAAATCGGGCATCATGTCGATGTCGTCGACACCTTCGGGGCCATAGCCCGACAGGTCAGTCACGCCATGCGAGGCCAGCAATTCGTCGTCGATGAAAAATTGCCCGGTCGTCGTGCGCGCATCCGATGTCATCAGCATATGGGCAGCGTCCGCGACGATGGATGGCGATCGCAGCGCGCCGTCCGCGATATGCCCTTCAAATTCGGCCATGGCGGCGGTGTCGATCGCGGTGCGCGGCCAGAGCGCATTGACGCCGATCAGGCCGCGATATTCGCCCGCCACCCCCAATATCAGCATGCTCATGCCGAATTTGGCCATGGAATAGCCGACATGCGGCGCGAACCACCGTTCTTCCATCAGCAAGGGCGGGGCGATGGCGATGATGTGGGGATTTTCGGCCTTGAGCAGATGCGGCAGCGCCTTTTGCGTGACCAGAAAAGTGCCGCGCGCATTGACGCCGTGCATCAGGTCAAATCGTTTAACGGGCGTGTCGAGGATCGGCGTCAGGCGGATGGCGCTGGCATTGTTGATGCAAATGTCGAGGCCGCCAAAGGTTTCTACAGTCCGAGCAATCGCCGCATCAACCTGATCTTCTTCGCGAATGTCGCACTGGATCGCCAGGGCTTTGCCGCCTGCCGCTTCTATCGCCGCCGCCGCACTGTGGATGGTGCCGGGCAGCGAGGGGTGGGGCGTAGTCGTCTTAGCTGCGATGGCGATTTGCGCGCCGTCGCGCGCGGCGCGCAGGGCGATGGCCAGGCCAATGCCCCGCGATCCGCCGCTGATGAACAGGGTCTTGCCTTTCAGGGTTGTTTCCATGGGATGTTCCAATTCAATATTACGATGTAAACACAGTGGTCGTGCATGGTGGATCGATATGGAGGGTTAGCTTTTGTGGATGCGGACGCCCGCCACGATCGCGGCGATGGTCGGACGGGCGAGCTGGCGCAGCGACCGGCCAAATACCAGTTTGCGCGCCAGATGCAGGGAACACATGCCGTGCAGGCTGCCCCAGACGATATCGGTCGCCTCGCCCAGATCAGCCCCGGCGTCGACATCCAGATAGTCGCGGATCGCCGCCTGTATTTCCAGCCAGGAGGCTGACTGGCGGCGGACCTTTTCCCCAAATTCGGCCTTCATCGTTTCGGGGCTTTCAAAGGCCCACATGTCGAACATCAGCCGATAATCATGCGGATTGGCATAGGCAAAGACGAGATAGGCGCCGCAGACCAGACCAAGTGCTTCGCCGGGATGGCGGGCGCGCCGTCGCCAGCGGGCAAGCGACTGGGTGAAGCGGGAGAAGGCGCGGATACGCAATTCCATCAGCAGATGATCCTTGCTGGGGAAATAGCGATAGGCCATCATCTGCGACGTGCCGAGTTGCTTGCCGATGTCGCGCATATTGACCGCATCCACCCCGCCCGCCTGAAACAGTGTCACCGCCGCATGGCAGATAGCGTTGCGCGCGTCCTGCGCGGTGGCCGCCTGCGCGGCGGGATCAGCGGGCGGTCGGCCGCGTCTTTTGGGGGTGGATGCTGTCATGTGATCGCGCCTACAGGCTATCGACCGGCTGGAGTAGGGCAGGATCGAGCGCGCGCTTCAATATCTTGCCCGTGGCGTTGGTCGGCAGTCGCTCCATGATCGCGACGAGGCGCGGGTATTTATAGAGGGCGATGCGCGCGCGGCACCAGTTGGCCAGTTCCATCGGCGTGGCTGACGCGCCTTCGCGCAGGCTGACGAAGGCGGCGACCTCCTGTCCGACTGCTGCATCCTCCACCCCGATCACGGCGGCCAGCAACACGGCGGGATGACTGGCTAGCGCCGCCTCCACTTCCGACGGATAGACATTATAACCGTTGCGGATGATCATCTCCTTCTTGCGATCGAACAGGAAGATGTTGCCGTCCCCGTCTCGGCGGACAATGTCGCCGGTCGAGAACCATTGGGTAGCGGGGCGGGGCTGCAAATAGCCATCGACATAATAGCCGCGCATCAGGTTGGGCCCGGCAATCTCCAGTTCGCCCTCATCGGGCGTGTCGGCACTGATCGGCACGATGCGGTGGTCGAGCGTGGTGCAGAGCCGCCCGACCCCGCCCGATGGCGGGAGCGCGTGCGATTCCAGCGCGATGCAGCATGCCACTTCGGTCATGCCGTACCCCTGATGGACCGGCACGCCAAAGGACGCGCGGAACGCTTCGCCGGTCGCGGGCGGTAGCGGCGCGCCCCCTGCAAAGGCGAAGCGAAGGCGGCGGGCGGCGGCATGACCGGCATCGGGATCGCTTCGCCCCTTTTCGGCGAGCGCGGCAAAGATGGTCGGCACCGCCGCCATGATTGTCACCTGTCGCTCGGTCATCGCGGCCAGCACCGCGTCAGGACTGGGCCGGGCGACGATCACCACCTCGCCGCCCGCCATCAGCCCGCCGAGCATCAGCACGATCTGGCCAAAGACATGGGACAGCGGCAGCGGGCAGAGCAGCACATCGTTGGGGCCGATGCCCAGCACGCCATTGCTGTGGCGACCATTGGTGATGAGCGCGCCTTCACGATGTGACGCACCCTTGGGACGGCCCGACGTGCCGGATGTGAACAGGATCAGCGCTTCGTCATCGGGATGGCGGACGATGGCGGCGCGGTCGATCGCGGCGTCCGCCATGCTTGCGACAAAGTCGGCGATGCGGATCAGCCGGGGTGTCGGGTCAAGCGCCGCAACCAGATCGTCAAGTGCTGCCATGACCGGGAATGGCGCGTCGGTGGCGGCGGCCAGCACCAGCGCAGGGCGCATGGTCGACAGGATGAAGCCGATCTCGTCCGGCCCAAGCAGCGGATTGAGCGGGATCAGGATCAGCCCCGCCCGGTGCGCACCGAAATAGGCGGCAACAAAGCTGGTCGAGGCGGGGAGCAGCAGCACGACACGGTCACCAGGCGTCAGGCCCAGCGCCGCATAGACGCCATGGGCCGCGTCAATCTGCTGGTCGAGATCGGCATAGCTCAGGGTCTGCGCGCCGTCCGACAGCGCGATCTTGTCGCCAAGGCCTGGCTGCGCGCGGCCCACGTCGCTCAGGGTCGACGGGATGGTCCAGTCCATGGTCATCAGATCCTCTCCTCCGCGCCGGTCGCCAGTGCATGTTGCACGGCCTGGCGCCAGCGTCGCAGCGATACTGCCCGATCCGCGGCGGCGGCGGCAGGGGTAAAACAACGGGTCGCGCGCGGCAGACGATCGAGCGCGGCCAGATCAGGCCACAAGCCGATGGTGATGCCCGCGAGAAAGGCAGCGCCCAGCGCCGTACTTTCATGATTGGCGGGGCGTTCGACCGGCAGGCCCATCATGTCGGCCAAGAACTGCGCGAACCAGTCGTTCGTCGCCATGCCACCGTCGATGCGCAGTATGGCGGGCGGCGCGACCCCTTCGCCTGCCATCGCTTCGACCAGATCGCAGGTCTGGAACGCCACCGCCTCCAGCGCGGCGCGGGCAATCTGCGCCGGGCCGGTATCGAGCGTCAGCCCGGTGATCGAGGCGCGCACATCGGTCCGCCAGTGCGGCGCGCCCATGCCGACAAAGGCAGGGATCAGGTGAACGCCATGATCGGCGGGGACGGATGCGGCCAGCCGGGCGCTATCCGCCGCGCTGGTAATGATGCCCATCGTATCGCGCAGCCATTTGATCGCCGCGCCCGCAATGAAGATCGACCCTTCCATCGCATAGGCGCGGTCCTGCCCGATGCGATAGCCGATGGTGGTCAGCAGGCGCTTGTCCGACAGCGTCGGCACGGTGCCGATGTTGGACAGCAGGAAGCAGCCGGTGCCATAGGTCGATTTGATCTGCCCCGGCGCAAAGCAGCGCTGGCCGATCAGCGCGGCCTGCTGGTCGCCTGCCATCCCCGCAATAGGGATGGCGCGGCCGGTGATCGCGGGGTCGGTGGTGCCGAAGAAGTGCGCGTTGGCATGGACGTCCGGCAATAATGCGCGCGGAATGGCGAAGAGGTTGAGCAAATCATCGTCCCACTGCTCGGTCACGATATTGTAGAGCAGGGTGCGGCTGGCGTTGGTCAGGTCGGTGGCATGGACCCGCCCGCCGGTCAGTCGCCACAGCAGGAAGCTGTCCACTGTTCCCGCCGCCAGTTCGCCCCGCTCCGCCCGCGCCCGCGCGCCGGGGAGGGTGTCGAGCAGCCAACAGAGCTTAGTCGCGGAAAAATAGGGGTCGAGCAACAGGCCGGTCCTGGCCCGCACCATCGGCTCCATGCCATCAGCCAGCAGCGCGGCGCAGCGGTCGGCGGTGCGGCGGTCCTGCCAGACGATCGCATTATGCAGCGGCTCGCCGGTCGCCCGGTCCCATAGCAGGATCGTTTCACGCTGGTTGGTGATGCCGATTGCGGCGACATCTTCGGTCAGCACCTCGCGCAGCGTTGCCAGCGCGCCCTGCCAAATATGCACCGGGTCTTGTTCGACCCAGCCGGGATGGGGATAGGATTGCGGCAGATCGCGGCTGGCGGTGGCTTCGATCGCGGCATCGGCGTCAAAACGGATCGCGCGGGTAGAGGTGGTGCCCTGGTCGATGGCGATGATGCTCATGCGGTCGCCTCGCGAACATAACGGCTCAGCTGTTCGACCTGCGCGGGCTTCAGATAATAGCCCAATTTGGTCCGCCGCCAGAGGATGTCGTCGGCACCGCGCGCCCATTCTTGGCGGCACAGATAATCGACCTCCCGCGCCCGCAACCCCGCGCCGAAGTCGGCGCCCAGATCATCGAACGTACGCGCGTCGCCCATCACTATGCCGATCCGACTGCCATAGGCCTGCGCCATGCGCCGCGCGACGTGTTCGTCGAGGAACGGCCACCGCTGACGAACTTCCACCAGAAACACCCCGAAAGCTGCTATGTCGCCGCCGGGCAGCGGACGTTCGCGCGTATCCCCGCCCGCTATCTCCAGCCGGTCCAGCGCCGCCTGCGCCAGATGTCGCGCGGTGGTTATTTTGCCGCCAAACACGCTCAGCAACGGCGCGCCCTGGCGGTCCAATTCCAGCCGATAGTCGCGGCTGACCGCGCTGGCCGCCTGCGTGCCGTCATCCACCAGCGGGCGGATGCCACCATAGCTGCCGACGATTGCCGCCTCGTGCAGCGGCGTGCGCAGATAGCGGTTGGCCGCCGCCAGCAGATAGGCGATCTCGTCAGTCGCGATAGCGGTATCGGTCGGGTTGTCCACCGTGACTTCGGTGGTGCCGATCAGGGTGAAGTCATCCAGATAGGGAATGGCAAAGACGATCCGGCCATCGGGTTGCTGGAGCATCCAGGCGTGATCGCCGGTCAGGCAGCGCTTAACGACGATATGGCACCCTCGCACCAACCGGATATGGCTGCCGTCCTTTTGCCCCAGCCGGCCGTGCAGCACCTGCTCCACCCATGGCCCGGCGGCATTGACGATGGTGCGCGCCGCGACCTGATGCGCGCCATCCTTGTCGCGCAGCGTCGCCGTCCACTGATCCGCCTGCCGCTGCGCCGATTCCATCCGGGTGTGGGTGCGGATCTCCGCCCCGGCCTCCGCCGCGTCCATGGCGTTCAGCACCACCAGCCGGGCATCGTCGACCCAGCCGTCCCAGTAACTGAACCCCCGCCCGCCGCTTTGCGTCAGCGCCGGATCGTTCTGCCGGATGCCGCGCGACCGGGGCAATCCGCCACCCAGCGCGAACAGATCATAGAGCCACAATCCCATCCGCACGACAGGCCAAGGCCGCATGGCGGGCATATGGGGCAGGCGAAACTCCAGCGGGCGGACGATGTGTGGCGCGGTGCGCAGCATGATCGCGCGTTCGGCCAGTGCTTCGCGCACCAGTTTGAACTCATAATATTCCAGATAGCGCAGCCCGCCATGCATCAGCTTGGTGGAAGCAGAAGATGTCCCCTGCGCCAGATCGCCCTGCTCGACCAGCAGCACGCTCTGGCCCGCGAGCGCGGCGGCTCTGGCGATGGCGGTGCCGTTGACGCCGCCGCCGACGATCAGCATGTCGTAAGGATCAGGCATGGACAAAGCGGGCCTCGATGTTGCTGTCGATCCAGATCGACAGGTCGCCGGTCACGTCGGCCCGGTTCGTCTCGTTCAATATCTCATGCCGGGCATCGGGATAGACAGTCACCTCCGGGGCAAGCCCCACGGCGCGATAGCGATCGACCAGCGGCTCCAGCGCGCCGAAATGGGTGATCAGCACATCGCTGCCGCCCACCAGGATGGACAGCGGCAGGCCCGCCGGGATGCGGTTCAGCGCCGTGGGATCGGCCAGCCTCTCGCCCTGCGACAGCAACGAAACCATTGAGTCCGGCACCAGCGCAAAGCCGCACAGCGGATCGGCGAGATAGGCGTCCACCTGCGCGGGATCGCGGCTCAGCCAGTCGCACGGCGTGCGGGCGGGTTCGAACGGACGGTTGAGGGCCGCCATCGCATCCGGTTCGCGCGCCATCGCCTCGGCCAGCCGGTCCACTGCCGTGGTGCCGACCAGGACCGCGCCGTCGATCAGCGTGCCATGGTCGATCAGGAAGGCCTGGGCGATGAACGACCCCATGCTGTGCCCCAGCAGGAACAGGGGCAGATCGGGATGGTCGGCCCGCGCCCGGCGGACAAGCGCGGCGAGATCCTCCACCACGGCGGCAAAACCGCCCGGTCCGAAATCGCCCGCCACCCCGCCGTTCAGCGCCATGGTCCCGCCATGGCCGCGATGGTCGATCGCGTAGATCGCCACACCGCTGTCGATAAGCCCTGCGAGGGCCGGGCGGTAGCGCAGGGCATGTTCGCCCATGCCATGCGCCATGACCAGCACCGCGCGGGGCGCACCGCCATGGGACCAGCGATAGCAGGCGGCCTGATGACCGTCTGTCCGGTGCAGCGTCAATCCTGTGTCCATGGCGGTGCAGCTCTCCTTCTCTTTATGCACGCGCGATCAGAATTTCGCGCTCAGCTCAGCGCCGAAGCGCCGGGCATAGGGCACGGTCGCAAAGCGCGTCTGGCTGGTCGGGTCTACCACGATGCCGTTGAGTTCGCGATTGTCGGTCAGGTTCTTGCCATAGATCGCGATTTCATAACGGGTGTCGGGTATCTTCAGCGCGATCCGGGCGCCGACGTCCCAGAAGGCATTGGCTCTGGACAGCGCCGAATTGCTCGCCTGGAAAAATTGCTTGCCCACATGGGTGGCGTCGGCATGGAAGGTCAGTGCCCCGTCCGCGCCGATCGGCAGGCGATAGTCGCCACCGAAGTTGAGAGTATGGTGCGGAGCCTCGATCAGGTCATTGCCCGAAAGGTCGACTCCGTTCAGCACCAGTTGGCGATAGGTGCCGTCGAGCAGACCCAGCCCCGCGTTCAGGCTCAGCCGGTCGGTCGGCCGCGCGACCAGTTCGACCTCCAGCCCCTTGATCCGCGACTTGCCCGCATTGACCAGTTGCTGGTTGTTGATGCCGACCAGGTTGATGAATTGCTGGTTGCTGAAATTATACAGGAAGGCGGACAGGTTGAAGGTCAGCCGCCGATCGAACCATTGCGACTTCAGACCTGCTTCATAGGCATCCAGCTTTTCCGGGTCGGCGACGTTCAGGTCCGCCGCGTTGGTCAAAGCTCCGCCGTTGAACGCGCTGCTGCGATAGCCACGTGCAAACTGGCCAAAGACCATGACGTCGCGGCCGAACTTGGCACGCAGGCCGATCCGCCCGGTCGGCTTGCCGTCATTATAGCGCATCGTCGGTTGCGGCGTGATGATGGGTGTAACCTGGAAATTGCTGAACCGGCCCTTGTCCTTGGTATAGCGCAGGCCACCATAGAGGGTGAACATCTGGCTAAGGTCGAACGTGCCGTCGATATAGGCAGCATAGGATGTGCGCCGCTGATCGAAGCTCTGGGTCAGGATCGGCAGGATCGGCGGGCCGCCGAAGATGGTGTAGGTCGTGTCGATGGCGATGTCGTCGCGCAAATAATAGAGTCCCGCGATCAGCTTGAACGGCCCGGAGCCATTGGTGGCGATCCGCAGATCCTGGCTGGTTTCCTTGTTCTTCGCGCCGAAATCGATGTGCAGCAGATTGTCGGTGGTGCCGTCCGCATCGACATTGTTGACGAAGCTACCCCACAGGTGGGACGTGATCGATGTCAGCGTGGCAAAGCCGAGATCCTTTTCCAGCGTCAGATAGCCGCCGGTGCCGCGCACGATGAAACGCCCGTCGCGATCCAGCGCGGTTTCATGCCGGGTCAGGGCTGCGCCGGTATAGGGATTGATGCGCGGGTTGACGCCCAGCGCGTTCAGCCCGCCCGGCCCGGTGCCTTCGTTGATGACGCCGATGGCGCGGGCGTCCGACGCGGTGTGGAACAGGCGCAACGTCGCCTTGAAGCCTGCATCATCCTTGTAGCCAACCGTCAAACGGCCCGATTTGTGATCGATATTCGACCGGTCGCTGACCGTCGGGTTGACGCTTTTGATGTAACCGTCCGAATGGGCAACGTCGAACGCGAAGCGGACGCTCAGCCTGTCCTCGACCAGCGGGGCTTCCCCCATGGCGGTGATCTGGGCGTAATTATAGGAGCCATAGTTGACGCTCAGCGCGCCTTCATTGTCGAAGGTCGGGCGGTGCGAGATATAGTTGATCGCACCTGCCGTCGTATTCTTGCCGAACAGCGTCCCCTGCGGCCCACGCAGCACTTCGATTTGTTCGATGTCGAACGTCTGCGCCCCGCCCAGATATTGCGCGCCGATATAGACTTCGTCGTAGAAGATGCCGGTGGGCGACACCGCGTTCAGGTTGAATTCCGACGTCGAAATGCCGCGCAGCGCGAATTTGGGCTGGGATTCATTGCCCAGCACCGATGCGCGCAAATTGGGGGTCTGGCGCGCGATTTCGGTGCCGCTGTCGATATTGCCGTTGGCCAGCGCATCGGCCCCGATCACGGTCACCGACACCGGCACGTCCTGCAACCGCTCGCTACGCTTTTGCGCAGTCACGATGATGTCGGAGGCGGCGGCTGGTTCGGTCGCTGCGCTGGTCTGGGCATGGACCAGGCTGGGCAGCGATACGGATGCCAGCATCGACGCAACGCTGAGCGTCGCCTTGACATAACTATTGATCATGATTCTCTCCCAGACGCCTCTGAGCGGGCGTATATTTATATATTACGACGTAAACAATAATGTCAACAGAACTGAATCTGCGTACGCCGAAATCCTCGTTCACTTCCTGCAACGGGCTAGTGATTGTCGCTGAAATGTCGCGGCGGTCTTGTGCAGGCGCCGCATATCCACTCCTGGAATCGCGCGAATGCGGACGGCGGCGCAATACTGGAGGGGTGATCGAACAGGGATCGAGCCACAACGCATTGCTCAAGCGCGCTCAGCACGTGCCGTTGTGACTTAGTCGCGCAGGGAACAATGTTGGATGGAAGTGGGAGGTCGCAATCGATTCAGTTTCGAGATGATCGCTGTTCGACCAATCTTGATTTGCCAGAAACATGGGATTCTCCTTTCCATCAGGGATATGGATTATGCTCCCCCACTGGATTGGCATGGCAGCGAGGCACTCCACCTCGCCGCCAGACGGTTTCACGGTGGTCCTGCGTCGTCAGAAGTCGATCGTGCGTGCGGCCAGCACATTCTCGTAAGCCGCTGCACGTTCGGCTGCAGGGGGATAGATCCAGACCTTGTTGATCTCCTTCTTGATCCCCTTGGCATCGGCGCCGGTGACCTGGACCTGGGAGTCCCAGCCGCGCGTGAAGATCGCCGTATCAGGACCAAGGTCGAGGCAGGTCACATAGATGGGCTGATCATAGGGCAGCGTGGGCTCCCCCAGCAGATCCGCTGCGGCATTATGGCCGGCAAAGGCACCCAGCCGACGGGCGTGCTGACGGACATGGCGGCAGGCGCGCCGCGCGCAGGCCGAGATCGACGCCCGCGCCATGACCACCAAGTTTCTCGGTTCCGGCTCGGCCTACACCCCTCAATAGGCCCGAGCCGGCGCGCAGGCAGCGGCGAATTCGCCTCTTCGCCGCTGCCGCCGCGGGGTTCGGTCGCGCTCCCCAGATCGGACCCCGCGGCTTCATTTCCAGGATTTCCTTATGAACGACCTGAACGTCATCGACCGGTTCCTGCAGACCTTCATCCGCTACATCGACAGCGGGTTTGGGCTGCTGGGCGGCGACGTCGCCTTCCTGACCACGACCCTGATCGGCATCGACGTTACGCTCGCCGGCTTGTTCTGGTCGATGGGCGGCGAGCAGGACGTGATCGGTCGTTTCCTGCGCAAGATCCTCTATGTCGGCGCGTTCGCGTTCATCCTGAACCGCTTCTCGACTCTGGCCGACATCATCTTCCGCTCCTTTGCGGCGGCGGGTCTGACCGCGGGCGGGGGCACGCTCTCGGCGGACGATCTCCTGAAACCAGGCCGCCTCGCCGGCACCGGTTTCTCGGCGGCATGGCCGCTACTCGAACAGGTGTCGAAGCTGATGGGCTTCGCCATCGCCAACCGCGCGGCGTCGATCGAGCCGACCGCGCAGGGGTTCATCAACGCCGTCCAGGTCTATCCTTTCACCGACGGCGCCATCTATCGAGTCATCACCGCACCGGAGAGGGTGACCGACATCGCGCTGCAACAGGGCGAGACGTTGGTCGCCGTGGCAAGTGGAGACACGGTGCGCTGGGTGATCGGCGATACCACCAGCGGGTCGGGCACGGAGAAGCGGATCCATATACTGGTGAAGCCATTCAGTGCCGGCCTGTCCACCAATCTGGTCATCACCACCGACCGGCGCAGCTATCATATCGCGCTGACCAGCGGGATGACGACGGCGATGGCCGCACTTTCCTGGACCTATCCCCAGGATGCGTTGATCGCACTGAAGCGCGCCACGACAGCGGCCGATGCGACAGCTCCGGTGGCGGCTGGGATCGAGGTCGATCAGCTTCATTTCAACTATGCCGTATCGGGCGATCGACCAGCCTGGCGGCCGTTTCGTGCCTTCGACGACGGACGTCAGACTTTCATCGAATTTCCGGCAACGCTGGCCGTAGGCGAGGCGCCGCCGATTTTCCTGGTGGACGGGAAAGGCGAGGCCCAACTCGTCAACTATCGCGTGAAGGGCCGCTTCTATGTCGTCGATCGTATCTTCGACGTCGCCGAGCTTCGTCTCGGCACGAAGCACCAGTAGATCGTCCGCATTAGCCGAGTGGCGGAAGGCGCGCCCACACGGAGGGGATCATGACCCTCGAAGCGGCAGCCTCACCGACGCCCGGGACCCCCACCACACCGGGCAAGGTGGACCCGGAGACACTGGCGCTTCGCGCGCAGCCGGCGCGGGCGATCCGCTTCAAGCGGGGCGCCGTGGTGGCGATCGCGGCGCTTGGTTCGGTCAGCCTGATCGCGACAGCCTGGGTCGCGCTGCGGCCGTCCGCGCTGCACCTCGCTGGAAAAGCCGACGACCAGACGGTCGCGGCGAAAGCGCCGACCGATACACTGAGCCGCTTGCCGGGCAGTTATGGCGACGTGCCCAAACTCGGACCGCCCTTGCCGGGCGATCTCGGCCGACCCATCCTCAATCATCAGCGTGCGATGGGCGTGGAATCGGCGAGCGCCTCACCCGGTCGTGCGGACCAAGCCGCCGCGACCGAGCGCGATCGTCGCGCGGCGGAGCTGAAGGCGGCACGCGAGTCGGAATTGCTGGTGCAATCCGGCAACCGCACCGATCCGACCCGCGGTGCCGCCGCAACGCCGTTATCTCCCCCGGCCGTAGCGAGCGATGCGTCGCGCATCGCCATCGATCTTGATCGCGATCCCAACGCCCAGCAGCGCAAGGCTGACTTTGTTGCAGCCCGCGACACTGGCGGCGATGTCAACGAGCATCGGTTGAGCCCACCGGCGTCGTCGGACATGCTGTCCGCTGGCAGCGTTATCGCGGCGAGCCTCATTACGGGACTCAGGTCCGACCTCCCCGGCCTCGTCACCGCTCAAGTCACTGAACGCGTCTTCGACAGCGCAACGGGCAACCCCTCACGCGCTTTCTTCTCTATCAATTCCTCGGCCACGCTAGCGAAGCTGTTGCTGGCCCGAATGCTCGCCTCAATGCGGGCTTGTCGTTTGGCTACGTTGGGATCGATCGCATGAGCCAGCTGCCTACGGGCGGCATCCCTGGCAGCGCGCGCCTCGGCCAAGGTAATCTCGGGATACGCCCCGAGCGACAGTTTTCGCTCTACGCCATCGATCCGGTATTTGATTCGCCACAGCTTGCTGCCTCTTGGATTGACGAGCAAATACAAACCTTGGGAGTCAGTAACCTTGTAAGGCTTATCTGCGGGCTTGGCATTGCGGATAGCGGTATCGGTTAGCACCATTGGGGGCCTCGATTCTGCTGGGGCCTTTTGAGGCCCCCAAATTAGGCCCCAATCATCCGCAATTGCAGGCAAACAAGGGCATCCACTGACAATCAGAGAATGCCCATAAACTACCGGAAATCAGGGATTTTTCAACTGTTGGCAAACGTCGCCAGACAGGATTTTGGAGGCCCGAGCCGGAATCGAACCGGCGTGCAAGGATTTGCAGTCCTCTGCGTAACCACTCCGCCATCGGGCCATCCGTCGCGGTGGACGCCGCAAATGTGCGGCTTTGGTTGCAAAGTCAAGCGGCGGATCGGGCGGGGGCGTCAAGATTCTGGTCGCCTGCCATGCAAAGCCGCTTGGCGTGGCCTGCGCGCTGATTTAGAGGTCCGTTGATCCCCTTGCTGTATTGCATTGCCAATACAGTTGTGCCAAGTCCAGTCGACCAAGCGAGAATGATCGTGACCGAGCAGAATTTTTCTTCGATGCGGACCGCCATGGTCGAAAGCCAGTTGCGTACCAGCGACGTGGATGATCCGCGCGTGATCGCCGCGATGGCCAGCGTGCCGCGTGAGAATTATGTCCCGACCGAACGCCGCGCCATGACCTATATCGATCGCCCGATCCCGCTGAGTGGCGGACGCGCGCTCAACCCGCCTTTGGTGGTCGGTCGCCTGCTGACCGAGGCGAAGGTCGCGCCGGGTGACAAGGTGCTGCTGATCGGCGCGGCGACCGGCTATAGCGCTGCGCTGCTGACCGCGCTGGGCGCGCAGGTGACGGCGGTCGAGGAAGAGGGCGGGCCGGACATTGCAGGCGCGACCGTGGTGCGCGGGCCGCTGAACGCCGGGGCGGCGGCTGGTGCGCCTTATGATCTTTTGTTCATCGACGGCGCGGTGGCGGAAGTGCCTGCTGCGCTCGTTGGGCAGCTTGTCGACGGGGCGCGGGTCGTCACCGGCGTGGTCGAACGCGGCGTCACGCGGCTGGCCAGTGGCCGGGTCGTCGCGGGCGTGCTGGGCCTGTCCAGCGTTGCGGATATAGAGATGGTGGTGCTGCCGGGCTTTGCCGCGCCGGAGCGATTCGTTTTTTGAGACGGGGATCATGACAGCAAAGCGACCTAATTTCCGGCGGACCACCGCTACAGCCTTGCTGTTGCTATCCTCTTGCCTGGCCGGTCCGGCCATGGCCGAAACGCTGCAAGGCGCGCTGGCGAAGGCCTATGCGTCCAACCCGACGCTGACCGGCGCGCGCGCAGGGCAGCGGGCGACCGATGAAAATGTGCCGATCCAGAAGGCCGGCGGGCGTCCCGCGGCGGATGTGAGCGCCAGCTTTTCGGAGAGCATCCTCAAGCCCACGATCAGCTTTACGTCGCCCCAGCGCACCGTGAATGCGCAGGCGCAGTTGAGCGTGCCGATCTATTCGGGCGGGGCCGTCCGCAATGGCGTAAAGGCCGCCAAGGTCCGGGTGGAAGCGGGGCAGGCCAATCTGCGCGGCACTGAAGCGAGCATTTTTTCGCAGGTTGTCGCTGCCTATATGGACGTGATCCGCGACAGCGCGATCGTGTCGCTCAATCAGGCTAATGTGAAGGTGCTGGAGGTCAATCTCCAGGCGACCAACGACCGGTTCGAAGTGGGTGACCTGACCCGCACCGACGTGGCGCAGTCGCAATCGCGGCTGGCGCTGGCGCAGGCCGATTTGCAGACGGTGCAGTCGAACCTGATCACCAGCCGCGAAAATTATATCGCGCTGGTGGGCGAAGCGCCCGACATGCTGGAGCCGCCGCCGGTTCTGCCGGGGCTGCCCGCGACGCCCGATCTGGCGGTGCAGGTCGCGCTGGTCGACAATCCCGACATTGCGGCAGCCAAGAAAGTGCGGGAGGCCGCCAGCTATGATGTGCGGGTGGCCAAGGCAGCCAATCTGCCTACCCTCTCCGGCTTTACCCAGGCGGGCTATACCAATTATCTCAATACGCTCGACAATGGCACGGCCGGGGGCGGATCGCAGATCAACAAACAGGCGCAGGCCGGGGTCCAGCTGAGCATCCCCCTCTATCAGGGTGGCCGCCCCGCCGCGCAGGTGCGCCAGCGCCAGGCGCAGGAATCGCAGGCGATCGAGCAGGAAATCCAGGTCGAACGCGGGGTCATTGCCCAGGCGCGCGCCGCCTATGCCAGCTGGCAGGCCTCGCTCAAGGCGATCGAGTCCAACCAGAAGGCTGTCGAGGCGGCCAGCCTGTCGCTGGAAGGCGTGCGGGCCGAAAATTCGGTCGGCAGCCGCACCATCCTCGATATCCTGAATGCCGAGCAGGAAGCGCTCAACGCCCGCGTCCAGCTGGTGTCGGCGCGGCGCAACGCCTATGTCGCGGGCTTCAGCCTGCTGGCGGCAATGGGCCATGCCGAGGCCGACGATCTGGGGCTGGCCAGTGGCACGCTTTACGATCCGATGGTCAATTATGACCGGGTGAAGGGCAAATGGTTCGACTGGGACTATGGTGCAGCGCCCATGCCGGTTGCCACGCGCACCGTTGACACGCTGCCACAAAACGCCAATGTGAGTCCCGAAACGGCACAACAGCCATAAGCGGCTGCAATTGCGGGGCCGATAGTCAGGGGACGGCATGGGCGACATGACAAAGGAACCCTCGATGGAAGAGATACTCTCGTCCATCAAGCGGATCATCGCCGAGGAAGGCGAGGAGGCGGTGCAGGCTGCGCCGCGCCGCGGCCGGGCCGATCCCGCGCCCAAGTCCCTGATCGAACCGGGCGAACCGGCGCCTGCACCCTTTGTCCCTCTGGTCGACGAAGTGCTGGAACTGACCGATGAGGTCGTGGTGGAGGATGTGATGCCCGCTCCCAAAGCTGCCGCCAAGGCGACGCCGGTGGCCAAGCCTGCCGCCGCAGCGGACGAATCGATCCTGTCGGTCGAAAGCGAAGTCGCGGCGCGTCATTCTCTGTCGGCTCTCTCTTCCATGCTGGTCGCCGCCCCCGAAGGCGCGGACAATACGCTCGACGGGCTGGTCCGATCGATGCTGAAACCCATGCTCAAGGAATGGCTCGACGCCCGCCTGCCTGCATTGGTCGAGGATATGGTGGCCAAGGAAATCGCGCGCATAACCGCGCGCTGAGCCGCGTCCCTCCCGCTCCATTTTTTGATACGGGGCGTGGACTATATCATGATGGACATGCGCCGCTCGATCCCCGGATAGACAGACGGGTTTTCAGGGGATTGGTGATGATGTTGAGCAGACGCGGTCTGGTTCGTGGCGTAGTGGGTGCATCGCTCGCCGCGATGGCGCCTTCCCTCCCGATGTGGAGCGCGGTGGCCCAGCCGGAAGGCGATGCTGCCGACATGGCGCGCTTCATCGCCGCGCTGCCCAAGGCGGAATATCATGTCCATCTGGAAGGCACGCTGGAAGCGGAAATGAAGTTCGCGCTGGCGAAGCGCAACGGGCTGGACCTGCCCTTTGCCGATGTCGCCGCGATGAAGGCCAGCTATATCTATCATGACCTGCCGAGCTTTCTGGCCATCTATTATGACGGCATGAAGGTGTTGCGGACCGAGCAGGATTTTCACGATCTGGCCTATGCCTATCTGGCCAAGGCGGCGTCGCAGAATATCCTTTATGCCGAAATGTTCTTCGACCCGCAGGAGCATTTGAAACGCGGCGTGCCGATGGCGGCTGTGATTGGCGGCATCACCAGCGCGCGGGAGGCGGCTGCGGCGCAGTTGGGGATCGGGTCGCAGCTCATCCTCTGCTTCGTGCGCGACCTGTCGGCGGAGTCGGCGATGGCGGCGCTCGACGCGGCGCTGCCGTTCCGCGAGCATCTGGTCGCTGTCGGGCTGGATTCGGACGAGAAGGATCATCCGCCGATCAAATTCGCCACCCATTTCGCCAAGGCGCGGGCAGCGGGGCTGAAGGTCACGGCGCATTGCGACCTCAACCAGAAGGATATTTTGGCGCATATTCGCCAGGCGATTATCGATATCCGCGTCGACCGGATCGACCATGGTGGCAATATATTGGAATCGCCGGAGCTGATCGCGATGGCGAAGGCGCGGAACCTCACTTTCACCGTCTGTCCCAGCTTTTCCGGCACGGTGCGCGGGGACAAGCCGCCGGTCGATGTGGTGCGCGGGATGCTGGACGCGGGTCTCAACGTCACCATCAATTCGGATGATCCGGCCTATATGGGCAGCGAATATCTCAATGAAGTGCTGGTGAAGGCGCAGGCGCGCAGTGCGCTGACCAAGGCGGAGCTGGTGCGGTTGCAGCGTAATGCCTTCAACGCGGGCTGGATGAGCGAGGCGCAACGCGCCGCTTGCCACGCCAAGCTGGACGCCTTTGCCAGGGCGGAGGGTGTGGCCGGATAATAGTTTCGCTGGAATGGAACGGGAAGGGCCATTATGGGCGCTTCCATGACCGACCTGCCCAAAACATTCGACCCCGCTGATATCGAAGCCCGCTGGTACAAGCATTGGGAGACGAACGGCCTGTTCCGCCCCGAACGACCGGACGCGCAGCCCTATACCATCGTCAATCCGCCGCCCAATGTGACGGGCAGCCTGCATATCGGCCATGCGCTCGACAATACGTTGCAGGACATCATGATCCGCTACGAACGGCTGCGCGGCAAGGATGCTTTGTGGGTGGTCGGCACCGACCATGCGGGCATCGCGACCCAGATGGTGGTCGAGCGGCAGATGAACGCCAAGGGCGAGAAGCGCACCGATTACACGCGCGACGAGTTCATCGCGAAGGTGTGGGAGTGGAAGCAGGAGAGCGGCGGCACGATCACTGGCCAGCTGCGGCGGCTGGGCTGTTCGATGGACTGGAGCCGCGAACAATTCACCATGGACCCACATTTCAGCAAGGCCGTGGTCAAGGTGTTCGTGGAACTGCACCAGCGCGGCCTGCTCTATCGCGACAAAAGGCTGGTCAACTGGGACCCGCATTTCCGATCCGCCATTTCCGATCTGGAGGTGGAGACGAAGGAGACGCAGGGCGGCTTCTGGCGCTTCATATATCCGCTGGCGGACGGTGTGCGCCTAGCCGATGGGGCGGACCATATCGTGGTCGCGACAACGCGGCCCGAAACGATGTTGGCCGACATGGCGGTTGCGGTCCATCCCGACGATCCGCGCTATCGCAGCGTGATCGGCAAGGAGATATTGCAGCCGATCACCGGGCGCCGCTTGCGGATCGTCGGCGACGACTATGCCGACCCCGAACTGGGGTCCGGCGCGGTCAAGATCACGCCGGGGCATGATTTCAACGATTTCGAGGTCGGCAAGCGCGCGGGCATCGCGGCGGGCCAGATGCTCAATATGTTCGATGCGGATGCCAATGTCGTGCAGACGGCGGACGGTCTGGTGCCGGAAACGTATCTCGGCCTGCACCGCTTCAAGCGCGACGGCGTGGATGGCGCGCGCGAGGCTGTGGTCGCGGAGATGAAGGCGCTGGGCTTCCTTGTGCCGCACGTTGCCAAGAATAAGGAAGGCGAGGAGGTCGTTGCCGACTTCGAGCCGCGCGTCATCCAGACGCCGTTTGGCGACCGGTCGGGCGTGGTGATAGAACCCTGGCTCACCGATCAATGGTATGTCGATGCCGCCAAGCTGGCGGTCGCGCCGATGCAGGCGGTGCGCGACGGGCGGATCGAGATCGTCCCCAAGACATGGGAAAAGACCTTCTTCAACTGGATGGAAAATATCCAGCCCTGGTGCGTGTCACGGCAGTTGTGGTGGGGGCATCGGATTCCGGTTTGGTATGGGCCGAAAAGGGTGCCTGATGGTGTTGCTCCCGACTTGTCGTCGACCATTGAGGACGTGCCATTCGTCGCGCTAGACGAGGACCATCTTCATGAGCAACTCATAGGCTATTATGGCCCGGACACAGAGTTTGTGTTTGTCGGTGACGAAGAGGAATATCTCGAACGCGACACGGCACTTAGTGGCAATCAAAAGTTAGCGCAGGAAAACGCGAACAAGATCGCTCTGTTTCGCGACCCCGACGTCCTCGACACCTGGTTCTCCTCGGCGCTGTGGCCGTTCGGGACGCTGGGCTGGCCGGAAGAAACCCTCCCCATTGAGGGGGAGGGCAGGGTGGGGGTGGACCACCCCATCGACGGCAGCCCCCCCTCACCCCAACCCTCTCCCCCAAGGGGAGAGGGAGCCAGTCTGGTCTCCCGCCATTACCCCAATGATCTGCTCATTTCCGGGTTCGACATCCTGTTCTTCTGGGACGCGCGGATGGCGATGCAGGGGATGGAATTTATGGGCGAGGTCCCCTGGCGTAAGCTCTACCTCCACGGCCTCGTTCGCGCCGCGGACGGGCAGAAAATGTCCAAGTCCAAGGGCAATGTGGTCGATCCGCTGGGCCTGATCGACAAGTTCGGGGCCGATGCGCTGCGTTTCTTCATGAGTGCGATGGAGAGCCAGGGTCGCGACGTGAAGATGGATGAGAAGCGGGTCGAGGGCTATCGCAACTTTGCGACCAAGCTCTGGAACGCGGCGCGTTTCCTCCAGTCGAACGGGGTGACGGCTTCGACCAGCATCGACGCGCCTGCCGCCACGCTGCCAGTCAACCGCTGGATCATCGCCGAGACGGTGGCGACCGTGCAGGCGATCGACACGGCGCTGGCTGACCTGCGTTTCGATGCGGCGGCCAATGCCATCTATCACTTCGTCTGGGACCAGTTTTGCGACTGGTATATCGAGCTGACGAAGGGCGCGATGGACGATGAGACGCGCGCGGTCGCGGGCTGGGCGTTCGACCAGATTTTGGTGATGCTCCACCCGTTCATGCCCTTCATCACCGAAGAATTGTGGCACCTGACCGGGGACCGCGCCAACGCACTGATCGTCGCGCAATGGCCCAGGGCGCTGGCGGCGGTCGATACGGACGCGCAGGCGGAGATTGACTGGCTGATCCGGCTGGTCAGCGCGATCCGCACCGGACGCACCGAACTCAATGTGCCGCCGGGCGCCAAGCTGCCGATGGTGGTGCGCGACGGATCGGAAACGACGCACCGCCGCCTCGACCGGCAGGGCGCAGCGCTGGCGCGGCTGGGGCGGATCGAGAGCCTGACGTTCGGCGAGCCACCCGAAGGCGGCGCGGCGCAGATCGTTGTGGATGAGGCGACCTTCATCCTGCCGCTGGAAGGCGTGATCGACATTGCGGCGGAAAAAGCCCGCCTCGCCAAGGCGCTGGCTGCGGCGGAGAAAGAGCGGGATGGCCTGGGCGGGCGATTGTCCAACCCCAGTTTCGTCGAAAAGGCCAAGCCCGAAGCCGTCGCCAAGGCGCGCGAGGATCATGCCGAAAAAACCGCCGAGGCGGAAAGGCTGAAAGCGGCGCTGGACCGGTTGGGGTGAAGCTATAAGGACTATGTGTTCCCGCCTGCGCGGGAACACCGGCACGAGGGGAGAGGCAGCAAGTGACAGGGACAGCGGGCGGAAAAGACCTGACGCAGGGGCCGATCGCTGCCACGCTGCTGCTGTTCGCCATTCCCACGCTGGCGTCGAATATCCTCCAGTCCTTGAATGGCTCGATCAACGCGATCTGGGTCGGGCGGTTTCTGGGGCCGCAGGCGCTGGCGGCCACCGCCAACGCCAATATCATCATGTTCCTCATGTTCTCGGTCGTGTTCGGCTTTGGCATGGCGTCCACTGTCATGATCGGCCAGTCGATGGGACGGCGCGATATCGACGCGGCGCGGCGCGCGTTCGGATCGGCAGTCGGTTTCTGCATGGCGATGGCGGTCGTGGTTTCGACGGCGGGCTGGCTGGGCGCGCCGGCGCTGCTGCGGATGCTGGCGACCCCGGCGGAAGCCTATGACATGGCGCTGGTCTATCTGCGCGTCATCTTTGTTGCGATGCCCGCCAGCCTGTTGTCGGTGATGATCATGATGGGCCTGCGCGGGGTGGGGGATGCGCGCACGCCGCTCATCTTCATGATCGTCAGCGTGGCCTTGGACTTGATCCTCAACCCCGTGCTGATCCTGGGGCTAGGGCCGTTTCCCGCCATGGGCATTGCCGGATCGGCGACCGCGACCGCGGTGGCGGGCTTTGTCAGCCTGATCGGCATCATCGCCTATACCTATGCCAAGGATCTGCCGCTGCGATTGCGCGGGCCGGAACTCGCCTATCTGCGCCCCGCTGCCGACCAGATGGGGGTGCTGCTGGGCAAGGGGCTGCCGATGGGCCTCCAGATGATCGTCATGTCCGCGTCGGGACTCGTGATGATCGGCCTGGTCAATCGCGAAGGGCTGCTGGTGACGGCGGCCTATGGCGCGTCGCAGCAGCTATGGACCTATCTCCAGATGCCCGCCATGGCGATGGGCGCGGCGGTCAGCGCGATGGCGGCACAGAATGTCGGCGCTGGCCGGTGGGACCGGATCAGCCGGATCACCGGGGTCGGCATCGGCTATCAATTGCTGATTACCGGCACGATGGTCGCGGTGATGCTGGTGTTTCACGAGCCGTTGCTGGGGTTGTTCCTGGGCGATAATGGCGCGGTGATTGCCGAAGCGTGGCACATGCAGTTGCGGGTCAGCTGGAGCTTCATCGCCTTTGGCTGCACCATGATCCTGTTCGGGGTGATGCGCGCCAATGGCGTGGTGGTGAAGCCGCTGATCATCCTGATCTTCACTTTGTTCGTGGTGCGGATCGGCTTTTATTATGTCGCCTATCCGCTGATCGGGCCGGACGCGCTGTGGTTCAGCTTTCCGGCCGGGTCGTTCGTATCACTGCTGCTGGCGTTCCTCGTCTATGCCCATGGCGGCTGGCGCAAGGCCAAGCTGCTGGTGCCGGTGCATGAGGAAGAATGTCGCGAATCGGTGAACAGCGAGGCTGAGCCAGCCGGGCGGATCGCGCCGACGGGGTGAATGATCGAAGCCCTGCATTGCATTTCAAGAAGGGCGACCCTTCGACAGGCTCAGGGCGAACGGATGCATTTTTAACGCCCCTGGTTGCGCCAGCGGGTGATGGTGCGGTCGAGGATGGCGTCCTCGCCGCCTGACTGGCGCCAAAGTTCGGTGAAGCTGGGATCGCCCGATGCGGGGCGGCGATGTTCTTCCAGATTGTCGAGCGCGACGCGGATCGGCACCGCGACACCCTCGCCGCAGATGATCGCCTCCCGATTGCGCAGCGCGGGGATGGAATCGAGGAAGCCGCGCGCGCCTTCGGGCATGGCGGCCTTCACGAAGGCCTGGTCACGGTCGTTGTTCAGGCGCATCGAAATGATGGTGCCGCACTGCGACAGCACGCCTTCGGCAAGGTCCGAGGGACGCTGGGTGATGAGGCCCAGCGACACGCCATATTTACGGCCTTCCTTGGCGATCCGCTCCAATATCTTGCGGACTGCCTGCCCTGCGCCGGTGGTGCTGTTGGGGATGTAGCGATGGGCCTCTTCGCAGACCAGCAGGATCGGCCGCTGCGGCTCGTCGCGCGCCCAGATGGCATAGTCGAACACTAACCTGGACAATACCGACACGACGGTGGAGGTGATGTCGGATGGCATGGCGGACACGTCGATGATGGAGATCGGCTTGCCGTCCGATGGCAGGCGGAAAATCTTGGCGATGAAGGCCTGCATCGTGTCGGCGACCAACATGCCCGAGAACATGAAGCTGTAGCGCGGGTCCGCCTTGATCTCGTCAATCTTGGTCTTGAGCCGCATATAGGGCAGCGAATTGGTGCCCTTGTCGAGCTTGCCCATCTCGTTCTGGAGGATGGAGGTGAGGTCGGACAGCAGATAGGGGATCGGCGAATCGACGGTCAGGCGGCCAATCTGTTCGGCCAGGCGATTCTTGGAGCGCGCGGCGAGCAGGCATTTGGCGAGAATGTCGCAATCGACCGTGCGTTCGGAACCTGACGAGGTGACGAACACCTCACAATGTTCCTCAAAATTCATCAGCCAATAGGGCAGGGCCAGATTGTTGATGTCGAACACCGCGCCATTGGTGGCGAAGGCCGCGCCATATTCGCCATGGGGATCGATCATGACGATATGCCCCTGCGGCGACAGGTCGCAGATGCGGTGCAGGATCAGCGCGGCGCTGGTCGATTTGCCGGTGCCGGTGGAGCCGAGCAGCGCAAAATGCTTGCCCAGCATCGAATCGACATAGAGGGCGGCGCGGGTATCGTTGGTGGGATAGACGGTGCCGATTTCGACATTGGGGCGGTCATCGGCGGCATAGATTTGCTGCATGTCGCTGCCCGACACCGGGAAGATTTCGGTGCCTGGCGTCGGATAGCGGGTCACGCCGCGGCGGAAGCGATAGATGCGGCCGGTCAGTTGCTCCTCATCGCCCTCGCCCAGAAAGTCGATGTCGGCGATGATGCTCTTGCTCGCCTGATCCAGCGTCATCGCGCGCACGCTGGCGACCAGCCAGCATTGGCCGACGCGCATCTTCACCTGGCTGCCGACCTGTCCCGCCATTGCGGTGCAGGGGTCGGGGTCCTGCCCCAGCAGGGCAAGGCGCGTGGCGTCGATCATGACCTTGGAACTGGAGCCGGCAATCTGGAACACCATACCCATGGCCTGCCCCAGTGCGGGGTGCGCGGACGATGCAGCATTGGCAAATTGATGTGCGCCCGGCATCTGGGTCATGAGCCTTTGTCGTCCCTTCGACCGGAGCGGCTTCCGGCAAACAGGGACTTATCTAGGCGATAGAGGTAAAGATTGGCTTATAGCCGCACAGGGTTAATGCGCGGTAGACACAGGTCCGAAACGGATCGACATGAGGCGGCGCGGAACAGCGGGCCAGTTGGCGCATTATTGCCGCGTAACAGTCAGGATCTTTGCTTGTCCGAAACGATAGTGGCCGATGGAGCGCGTCGCTCCGACGCGATCGCCATAGCCCGTGTCATCTGTATCCTTGGCGTCGTCTATGTCCATGCCTGGACCGGGCAGAATGGCGAGACGCTGGACGCGCTGCGCGGCACCGCGCAGGAGAATCTGCGCTGGGCCTTGATGGAGATATTCGGGCGCAGCGCCGTGCCGCTGCTGGGGATGATTTCAGGCTGGCTGGTCGCTGGGTCGCAGAGCGCGCGGCACTGGCAGGGCCATGTCCGGCGCAAGGCGCGGACGATAGCGCTGCCGATGATCCTGTGGAACGGGCTGGCGATCCTGCTGGTGTCGGGCGCTGCCTGGTTCGGGTCGCTGAGCGCGCCGGTGCCGACGTCGCCCTGGTGGGTGGTGGAGGAACTGCTGATCGTCAGCCGCAATCCTGACATCAATGTCCAGATGCCGTTTTTGCGCGACCTGTTCCTGTGCATGGTTGCCGCACCGCTGTTGGTGCGATCGCCGGGATGGGCGTTGTGGCTGGTGGTCATGGCGGCGGTGGCGGCGCATGTCGCGGGGCTGGGGCCGCCGGTGCTGATGCGGGCGTCGATCCTGTGCTTCTTCACGCTCGGCATCCTCGCCCGGCGTGGCGGGTGGGAGCGGCGGGCGATTGCGCTGCCGCTGGCGACGGCAGTGCTGCCCTTTGCGCTGCTGATCAGCGTCCAGCTTTATGTGATGGTCGGGCTGGCGGAATTGCCGTCCCTGCCGCTGCGCAATGCCATCGATCTGGCGGTGCGGGTCGCAGCGGCGCTCGCCTTCTGGCGGCTGGCCTGGGCGCTGGCGGGGAGCGGTGTGCGTGGCGTATTGCTGCGGATCGAGCCGTTCGCCTTCTTCCTGTTCTGCGCGCACCTGATCCTGATCTGGCTGTTCGGGCCATTGCTGGGCCAGATGTTCGGGCCGCTCGGATCGCCGCTCTATCCAGTCTATCTGGTGATCCAGCCGCTGCTGGTGCTGGGCGCAGTCATGCTGATCGCCACGCTGCTGCGCCGGATCGCGCCCGGCGCGGCCACTATGCTGAGCGGCGGACGGATCAGGCCGGTTCGCGGGCAGTGAGTGCCTGTGCTGCGGCCATGGCGATGGCGACGCTGTGCTTGCGCGCAGCCACATCATGGATCTGGCTGGTGAGGATCAGTTCGTCGACCTGAGTGCGCGCCACGAAGGCGGTCAGGTCGCGCTCGACATCGGCCTGGGTACCGATGCTGGAGACGCTTAGCACGTCGGACAGCATCGCCTGCGCCTGGGGCGGCAGGCTGTCATAATAGCCCTCCACCGGCGGCTGGAGCTTGCCCGGCTGGCCGGTGCGCAGGCGCACGAACGCCTGCTGCATCGAACTGGCGAGCAGTTGGGCTTCGTCGGCGCTGTCTGCAGCAAAGACATTATAGCCTGCCATGACATAGGGGTTTTTGAGCTGTGCCGAAGGCCGGAAATCGCGGCGGTAGATCGCAATCGCGTCATCCAGCGCGCCGGGTGCGAAGTGGGAGGCGAAGGCGTAGGGCAGGCCGAGCGCGGCGGCGAGTTGCGCGCCATAGAGGCTGGACCCCAAAATCCATAGCGGCACATCCTCGCCCGCGCCGGGTGTCGCCTGAATGCCCAATCGGTCATCGCCCGCGAAATAGGCCTGCAACTCCATCACGTCGCGCGGGAACTGATCCGCGCCGCCCGTCAGATTGCGGCGGATCGCCTGCGCCACCCGCTGGTCGGAACCGGGCGCGCGGCCCAGCCCCAGATCGACCCGGCCGGGGAACAGGGCGGCAAGCGTGCCAAATTGTTCGGCGATCAGCAGAGGGGCATGGTTGGGCAGCATGATGCCGCCTGCGCCGATGCGGATGGTGGAGGTCGCATGGCCGATATGCGCCAGCACGACCGATGTGGCGGCAGACGCGATGCCCGCCATGCCATGATGTTCGGCGACCCAGTAGCGATGATAGCCCAGCATTTCGGCATGGGCGGCAAGATCGGCGGCATTGGCCAGTGCGGTGGCGACGCTGTCCCCTTCGCGAACGGGGACGAGGTCGAGCATGGAAAAGCGTGTCATGCCTGCCATATGGGGGCAGGTTGGGTTTTATTTCAATACGGAAAAATCAGACCGCGCGGCCAAAGCCCTGTGCCGGGGTGTCCGCGCGACGGCCAAATGTCACCGGACGACGCGCCACCAGCGGGTTGGCGTCACGGTCCAGCAGCGCCATCGTCTCGGAAAAACAGGGGCGCAGCGCCACGACGGTTTCGATCAGTTCGTCCGGGCTTTCCCGCGTTTCCACGCAGCGGCGGGCGACCATCTCGATTTCTTCGGCCATGGCGCTCAGCCGATAGGCGCCAAATTGCGCCGATTCGCCCTTGAGCGTATGGGCGGGCGTCACCAGCGCGGCGGCATTGCGGGCGCGAAACGCATCCTCTACCGCGCTGATGGATTTGGCGCCATCTTCACGGAAATAGCCAAGGATGCGCAGAAATGCCGTACCCAGCTCACCGCGGGTCCGTGCAAAATCGCTCCAATTGACGAGGTCGGCTTCTTGATGAGGCACCCGTGCCACTCCTTGCTCTACAGACAAGAAAATAGGCGGTGCGCGTAAACAGAGCGTTAAAGCGTGGCGAAGAGCAATGGATTGTTCGCTTCAATCTGGCGCAATCTGCGACAGCGCATAACAATGGGTGTCGAGGACCGTAAAGGACCAGCCATGCTGCCGGGCGAGCGCTTCCAGTTCGCGCCCGGCAATCGGGTCGTCCGCTTCGATTCTGATGGCGTCGGCATCGCGCATGGCCCGTGCCGCGCGCAGGGCGGGCCAGGGACATTTCATGCCGCGCGCATGGACGATGACCGGATCGGCCATCGCGCCTATTTGCCGAACGGGTTTTTGGCGCTGCGCAGCGTCAGCCGCACCGGCACCGCACCAAAGCCCAATTCCTTGCGGATGCCATTGACCAGATAGCGGCGATAGCTTTCGGGCAGGTCGTCCAGCCGCGTGCCGAACAGGATGAAGCCGGGGGGGCGGGTCTTGGCCTGGGTGATGTAGCGCAGCTTGATCCGCTTGCCGCCCGGCGCTGGCGGGGGATTGGCCTCCAGCGCGCTTTCAAACCAGCGGTTGAGAACGCCGGTGGACACGCGCTTCGACCAGGTGGTGCGGGTTTCGAACGCGACGCGGATCAGGTCGTCCAGCCCCTTGCCGGTCGCGGCCGACACGGTCATGATCGGCACGCCGCGCACCTGCGCGAGGCCGTCGAACAGCGCCTGCTTGATGCCCTGATAGAGGGCCGAACCATGTTCCACCGTATCCCATTTGTTGAGCGCGACGACGAGCGCCCGCCCTTCCTCCAGCACCTTGTCGGCGATGCGCAGATCCTGCGCCTCCAGCCCGCGGGTCGAATCGAGCAGCAGCACGACGACTTCGGCGAAGTTCACAGCGTTCAGACCATCGGTGACGGCCAGCTTTTCCAGCTTGTCCTGCACCTTGGCATGTTTGCGCATTCCGGCAGTGTCGATC
The DNA here is from genome assembly GCA_023266575.1 of Sphingobium sp. Lineage (GTDB taxonomy): Bacteria > Pseudomonadota > Alphaproteobacteria > Sphingomonadales > Sphingomonadaceae > Sphingobium. The sequence goes on along the minus strand of JAHFPV010000011.1, from coordinate 105,286 downwards.
AGGCGGACGGGGCGTTCCTGGCCCTCGTCGCTGACCCACATCCAGTCAACGGCGATGCTGTCGCGGGTGATGCCCGCTTCCGGGCCGGTCAGCAGGCGGTTTTCGCCCAGCAGCCGGTTGATCAGCGTGGATTTGCCAGCGTTGGGACGGCCGACGATGGCGAGCTTGAGCGGCGCGCTCTCGTCATCCTCGTAAAATTCCTTTTCGTGCGGCTCGTCATCTTCCTTTTCCAGATACGGCAGCAGCGCCTGAAACAGGTCGGCCATGCCTTGACCATGTTCGGCGGAAAAGGGGATAGGTTCGCCCAGTCCCAGGCTGAAGGATTCCATCACGCCATCATCGGCGGCCTTGCCCTCCGCCTTGTTGGCAACCAGCACGACCGGGGCATCATTGGCGCGCAGCCAGCGGGCGATTTCCTCGTCCAGCGGGGTGATGCCGGCGCGCGCGTCGATCATGAAGAGGGCCAAGTCGCAATTTTCGACTGCCGCCTCGGTCTGCATCCGCATCCGGCCGGGCAGGCTATTGGCGTCTTCATCCTCATAACCGGCGGTATCGACGATGATGAAGTCCAGGCCAAGCAGATGCGCCTCGCCCTCCCGCCGGTCGCGGGTGACGCCGGGCTGGTCGTCGACCAGCGCCAGCTTCTTGCCGACCAGGCGGTTGAAGAGAGTGGACTTGCCCACATTGGGCCGCCCGACAATGGCTACTGTGGGCAGCATGGAGGCCCGTTTCCTTCTGACAAATTCAAAATCGACAAATGCGGTGCTCCCGCGAAGGCGGGAGTCCAGTCCGAAAGGTGGAACTGGACTCCCGCCTTCGCGGGAGCAGGCCTAGCATATTTGTTGCTCTTAGCGGAGTGCCGTCAATTTTCCATCATCGGCAAGCAGATAAAGCATGTTGTTGGCGACGATGGGCGAGAGTGACATGGAGCGATCCATGTCCACTTCGGCCTGCACGCTGCCATTGGTGGGATCGACATAGACCATCTGGCCGCGCGTGGACACGACGATCAGGCGATTGCCCGCCAGAACAGGGCCGGTCCAGCGGATCGCCTTGTCCTTCTTCTTTTCCTTCTGCCAGCGGCGCAGCTGGCTGACCCAGCGGATCTTGCCGGTGGCGCGCGCGACGCAGAGCAGGCGGGCGTCGCTGGTGACGACGAACACCCATTCGCCGACCACCGACGGGGTGGAGATGCCAGCAATATTGATTTCCCACAGGCGCTGGCCGCTGGTCAGTTCATAGGAGGCCATGCGGCCGCCCTGACCGATGGCGAACACCCGGCCTCGGTCAATCACCGGGTCGGCATCGATGTCGGTCAGCGTCGCAACGGCGGTCGAAATGCTGGTGCGCGAGAGGGCGTCGCCCCACAGGGTGCGGCCATTTTCGTAGCGATAGGCGGTCAGTTCGCCGGAGCTGTAACCCGCGATCACCGTGCCCTGGGCGGCTGCGGGGGCGGCGACGCCGAACACGCCGGTCACCTGCAATGTGCCGCTGTCGGTCCACTGGGTTTCGCCATCGGACTGGTTGAGCGCGAAAATCTGGTTGTCCTGACCCATCACATAGACATGGCCATTTTCCAGCGTCGGCGCGCCGCGCAATGGCCCGGCCAGATGCTTCTTCCAGATGATCGCCCCGTCTGCGGTATTGAGGGCGAATACGTCGCCAAGGCCCGTGCTGGCGAACACCCGGTCACCCAATACGCTGACGCCGCCGCCGAAGAGCGAACGGCCATTGCCCTTGCCCTCGGCAGGCAGGCTGGTCTGCCACAATTTGCCGCCACTCGCCGCGTCAAACGCGATGACATGCGCGCCCGCGTCGGTCACGAACAGCTTGCCGCCCGACACGACCGGGGATGCGGCGAGGCGCGCCTGCGGCGAGCTGCCCTCGATCGAGGCGCTCCACACCTGTGTGGGTGATCCGCCCAACGAGACATTGCCCATCGCCTTGGACGGATCGCCGCCCGGCTGCGCCCATTGTTCGTTGACATAGGGGGCAGGCAGGCTGACCGGCACGTCGGCCAGCGCGGGTTCAACCTCGACACCCTGTTCATTGTTCAGGATGGACACGCGGTTGCCCAGCACCGGGGTCTTGGGACCACCCTTCTTGCCGCCAACAATGCCGCAGCCGGCCAGCAGCGCGATCATCAGGGTGAGCGTCACGGCGCGGCCAATGGGCGCTTTTGTCTTCATGCTGTCCATTCCCATGCGCTCATTCATCCCTGTGCCGGATCAGCGGGCAATTCAACCGCGTCGATCCCCAATAAACCTGCCATCTGTCGCGCGCGTGAACGGATCGACTGGGGCACATTGGCATCCTTGGCGATTCCGGCGAAAAGCGGCCCGGCAAGGTCGTTTTTGCCCATTTTCATATAAGAGATGGCGACCAGCTCGCCAGCGCTGCCGAACCAGGGCGCACCCTCGATCGCCAGCGGTTTCAGGCGATCGACGATTTGCTGCGGCTTTAGCGTTTCAAATTGCAGCGCGGTCTGGCGGATCAGCGCCAGATCGCGATAGGGCTGGTCCAGCCCGGTATCCGCGACCATCGCGCCATAGAGCGCGATGGCGCCCTTGGCGTCGCCCTTGCGCGATGCGGTGCCGGCTTGCACCAGCAGGGCGGACGCGCGATAGCCCGGCTGGTCGGCCTTGGTCAGTGCGTCCAGTTGCTTGGCATCGGGGGTGCCGCCGCCGGTGGCGGTCGCCAGCACGGCGTCCATCTGTTCCGACACGGCTTCCGATTGGGTCTTGCTATGATGCTGCCAGTAGAGCCAGCCGCCAAAGGCCGCCAGGCCGACGACGACCGCGACCAATATCCAGCGCCCATAGCGCTGCCACACGGTCAAAAGCTGGTCCTGACGGACCGCTTCATCGACTTCACGCATGAAGGCTTCGCTATTTTGCGGCGTCAGGGCCACGATATTCTCCGGGACATGGATCAGAAACAGATGGGCAGAAGGCGCGATCAATAGCGGCGCTTATGCCACAGGCAAATCACTTTTTCGGGCGATACACCTGTTCTTCGGTCGGAAAGCTGCGCGCCCGCACATCGGCGGCATAACGCTCTGCTGCACTGGCAATGGTTTCGGCGATATTGTCGAAGCGTTTGACGAAGCGCGGCACCCGTTCGAACATGCCCAGCATATCTTCGGTCACCAGCACCTGCCCGTCGCAATGGGCCGATGCGCCAATGCCGATCACCGGCACATCGACGCTGTCGGTGATGGCGACGGCAAGTTCCTCCATCACGCCTTCCAGCACCAGGGCAAAGGCGCCCGCCTGCGCCACGGCACGGGCATCGGCCATGATCTTGGCATGTTCCTCCTGGCTTTTGCCCCGCGCGCCATAGCCGCCGAGCGCATTGACCGCCTGCGGGGTCAGGCCGACATGGGCCATGACCGGGATGCCGCGCTGGCTGAGGAACGCGATCGTTTCCGCCATCACCTGCCCGCCTTCCAGTTTCACCGCCGCCGCGCCGGTTTCCGCCATGATGCGGCTGGCGCTGGCGAAGGCCTGCTGCGGGGAGGCTTCATAGCTGCCGAACGGCATGTCGACCACGACGACGCTATGATAGCTGCCCCGTACCACCGCCGCGCCATGGGCGCACATCATGTCGAGCGTGACGGCCAGGGTGGAGGGCAGGCCGTAAATCACCTGTCCCAGCGAATCGCCGACCAGCAGCATGTCGCAATGAGGATCGAGCAATTGCGCCTGCCGCGCGGTGTAGGCGGTCAGCATCACCAGCGGCTCGGCTGTTTTCCCCTCAAATTTGCGCCGCTGGATGGCGGGCACGGTCAGGCGCTTCATCGGCGCAGGGGTGGGATTGGCGCGGCTGGTCGACGTGTCGAGGGTGAAGGTCGTAGACATGGGCAGGCTCTAGCCCAGCCGAACCCCCGGCGCAAATGGCCAGCAATGGGCGGAGTGGCATGGTCGTGCCGCTCCGCCCACTGGCGGGGTGAGATGGATCAGAAGCTGAATTTGATCGTGCCGCCCCAGGTTTGCGGATCGCCGGGCTGGCCGGCGATCAGGCCGGTGTTGCCGGGTGCGACCTGGAGGGTTTCGATATAATCGACGTCCAGCGCGTTGCGGACCCAGCCGAATACGTCGAACCCTTCGCCCCGGAAACCGGCGCGGATGTTGGTCAGGGCATAGCCCTTCACATTGGTGTAGATCGAGGGCGAGGCGTTGCTGTTCCAGTGCGAACGGTAATTGCCGTCAACGCCGAAATAGACCTGTCCTTCCTTCGCCAGCAGCGTGACCGGCTGGTTGATCTCCGCGCCATAGGAGAAGGCCCATTTGGACACGCCGGGTAGATCCTGACCCGAAATGTCGCACTGGCGCGGGCTAAGTGCACCCGGCACGCCCGGCTGCGAATAATCCGGCGTCGCATTGGCCGCCTGGAACGTGCCGCCCGACAGTTCGGGCGGGCAGGGCGCGTCCACGAACTTCTTATATTTGGCGTCGGTATAGGCACCATTGGCATAGGCGGTGAAGCGATCGCTGGCGACGATCTTGAAATCCGCCTCGATCCTCTGCGACCGGACCTTGCCCGCATTGGCGAGGTAGCCGCGCACCGTGCCGAACTGGCCGCCATTCACCGTTGCCTGGAAATTCTTGATGTCGGTGCGGAAAGCGGTGAGGTTGAAGGTCGCCCGGCGATCGAAGAACTGGGTCTTGAGGCCGATTTCATAATGGTTGACCGATTCCGGCTTTACCGTGCTGGCGTCATAATTGACCGTATTGTCGGCGTTGAGCGGCAGGCCGTTCTGGTTGATCCCCAGCGTCTTGAAGCTCTTGGCATAGGTCGCATAGGCCAGCACGTCGCGGGCGATCTTGTAATTGATGTTGAAGTCGTAGGTGAAATTCCATGCGCTGTCGGACGGCGCGCTGACCTGCGGCTGATAGACGCCGCATTGCTGGGTCGTACCCTTGATGGTCCCCGGTTCAGCAACGGTGGTGCAGCTGATGGCCTGACCCTGGGCGTTGGTGACAACGCGCTGATAAAAGCCCGATTTCTTGTCATAGTTCAGGCGCAGGCCCGGCTGGATCGTCAGCGCGTCCGTCACTTTCCAGCTCAGCTGACCGAACAGAGCGGCACTGTCGGCCTTAAGATATTGGGTATTGCTGGCGGTCAGGCCTGCCAGCGTAGCCGGGATATTGGCGGGATTGGCCGGATCGGTCGATGGTGCCAGGCTCCATTTCGCAGCGGCGCTGCCCTGCTGTTCGGTGCCCTGAGTGTCGATCCGCTGCTTGAAGCCGAACAAGCCGAGGACGAAATCGACATCCTGGCTTTCGTAATTATAGCGAAATTCCTGGCTATACTGGTCCTGCTGCGAGGGGTTCTGCGATTTCGAGACGATCGACAGGCCAGTAAAGTCGCGGTCATTTTCCGGCTTCCAGTCCCAGAAACGCCAGGCCGTGACCGACGTCAGCGTGCCGGGGCCGACATCCCATTTGATCTTGGCCGACACGCCGCCAATCTTGTTGCCCGCGTTCAGGTTGCTGTCCAGATCAGTCAGCCGGTCATAGGGATTGCGGCTGGGGACGACATAATTTTGCGCAGCGGCCAGCGCGTCATATTGGCGATTGAGCGGGCGCTGCGTTTTGCCGACGCGCACGAAAGTGGTGCCGCAGCATTCGGGGTCCTGCTTGCTGTAATCGCCCGAAAGGGTGATGCTGAAATCCTCGCTCGGCTTGAACAGCAACTGGCCGCGGAGGCCAAGATTGTCCTGTTCGTTGATCCAGCGCTGGCTTGTCACATTGTAGAGCGTGCCGCGACGGCTGGTCGATGCCATGGCAATGCGCACGGCGACCGTGTCGGACAGAGGACCGGAAACAGCGGCCTTTGCCTGTTTGAGGTTGAGGTTGCCGACGGTCAGTTCGGCGCGGCCCTCAAAATTGAAGGTCGGCTGGTTGGTCGTGATGTTGATCGCGCCTGCCGTGGTGTTCTTGCCATAGAGCGTGCCCTGTGGCCCGCGCAGCACTTCGACCTGCGCGACGTCGAGGAAGTCGAAGGTCGCAGCGGCAACGCGGCTGTTATACACGTCGTCGACATAGATGCCGACGCCCTGTTCAAAGCCGTCGCTGGTCAGGCCGAATGGCACGCCCAGGCCGCGAATGTTGACCGACGTGTTGCGCGGGTTGGTCGTATAGACCTGCAGCGTCGGTGCGAGTTGTTGCAGCTTGACGATGTTGAAATTGCCGGTCGCTTCGATGCTGTCGCCACGGACCACTGAAATGGCCAGTGGCACTTCCTGCGCGGTTTCCTGACGGCGGCGGGCGGTCACGACGATGACGTCGCTGCGCGGGTTCTGCGTTTCGGCGGCCGGGTCGACCGGCTGCGGCGTTGCGTCCTGCGCAAAGGCGGCAGGCGTGATGAAGGAAGCGCTTGCCACGCTGGCAAGCAACAGAAAACGCGCAATCATATTGGTCCCCTTTTTCCGGCGGTCCGGTGTTTAGTCGATCGCGGCGTTTCCGGTGGTCCGGTCAAAGCCTGTATTTTCAGGGTGACGCTCAATTTTGCGGCTCACCCCTTTGCCGCATGGGTCATGATGACCCGGTAGCCCCGTTTACTCGCCCTCCGCTGTCAGCTGGTCAGGCGCGTCTTTTCAGTCACATCGATCTGGACCACGCGGGCGTCATGGACGGTCAGCGTGATCGATCCGAATTTCAGGCCCGCCAACACGCCGCGCACCTTGTCGATGCTGATCGTGATGTCGGACCGTTGTGCGTCGGTGCGACCGTTGCGGAAGTCAGTTGGTCTTGTGTCAGTCATGCGTACCTCTTTCCGCACATTATCTCAACTAGATTGATAGACAAAAAAGTAAATATAAGGGGCGCTCAAGTTTCTCTTGTGGCGCCCCTTGGGGTTCAATGATCACAAATGGGCGCGAAGGCCCGCAGAGGTCAGCGTTTGCCGCGCGAGCGGAATGGCGGGACGGGACTGGCGCATGGCGGACGCCTGTTCCTGGGCATTGTTGATCAGCCGTTCGAGCAGCCCCTGTCCAAAACTCCATTCGCCAAGGCCCGAATCGGCGTTGATGTGGCCGACATGGCCAGCATCGATAAATTCGCTGCCCCAATATTTGCCGACGCTGTGGGCGCGCTCGAAGAAGATATAAGGGTCGTCCCGGCTGGCCACCAGGATGGACGGGAAGGGCAGCGGCGCACGCGGAGTAGGGCCAAAACCGCCGATCGTTTCGGGGGTTTCCATCCGGTCGCAATCGGGCGGCGCAACCAGCAGTGCGCCGGTTACGGGCCAGCCATAGGCCTGGCTCTGCAACGCGCCCCACCAGGCGACGGCCATGCAGCCCAGGCTGTGCGCGGCCAGGATGACCGGGCCGTTGACGGCGCGGATCGCTGCGTCCAGCCGCGTGACCCAGGCATTGCGGTTGGGGCTGGCCCAGCTGCCCAGATCAACCCGCTCGCAATCGCCGCGTGTTTCCTCCCACAGGCTTTGCCAATGGCCCGGCCCGCTATTGTTCAGGCCAGGGATGGTCAGCACGACCGGCTGGCGCGTGTCACCCGAAAATCCGAATCGCTCCATGGTCTGATCCTCATCCTGTCTATCCAGGACATGAGGATAATTCTATTCTTATGGTAGACAATGGGCAAGCGACAAAATGTGTCGAAATCTGGGCGACCGGAAGGCGCAGGCGGGCAGGCGGCTTTGCCGCCACCGCCCGTCCACCAGACAGCCCTTACCAGGGGTAGATCAGACCATAATATTGATAGACGTTGCGGCCATAGCCATCGCTATAATCGGGACGTTCGTCGGCCATGTGGCGCGGCGCTTCATCCAGCAGCTTGCGGTCCAGATCGACCACATAGCCGCCCTGCTGCGTGTCATAGTTCAGCATCGACCAGGGCAGGGGATAATGGTCATGCCCCATGCCCAGAAAGCCGCCAAAGGACAGCACTGCATAACGGACCTGCCCCGTAACCTTGTCGACCATGAAGTTGGAGATTTTGCCGAGCTTTTCGCCCTGCCGGTTATAGACAGCAGTGCCTTCTACCCGATCGGATGCGATTAGCTGGCCGTGATTTTCAAGTGTCGTGTCAGACATTGTCACTCTCCTGCACAAGAAGGATTATAAGGATGCAACCACGCGGGTGCCTGCGGGTTCCTTGTCGGCAAGAGCAGGAGATAGAGTCATGAAGATCAATCGTAGCGGATCAGCGGTGTGGAGCGGCGGGCTGAAGGACGGCAAGGGCGCGATATCGACCCAGAGCGGCGCGCTGGACGCCTATCCCTATGGATTTGCCACGCGTTTTGAAGGCGTGCCGGGCAGCAACCCCGAAGAACTGATCGCCGCGGCCCACGCCTCCTGCTTCACCATGGCGCTGTCGCTCATCCTGGGTGAAGCCGGGCTGACCGCATCCAAGATGGATACGAAGGCGGTCGTCACGCTTGAAAAGCTGGACGATGGTTTTGCCGTCACCGCAAGCCACCTGACGCTCAAGGCCAGCATTCCCGGCGTGGATGACGCGACATTTCAGGATCTGGCGGGCAAGGCCAAGGCCAATTGCCCGATTTCCAAATTGCTGAAGGCCGACATCAGTCTGGATGCAGAGCTGTTGTCCTAACCCGCGCCACCTTGCCGCGGACATGTTCGCGCCAGGCAATATAGAGACCGCTGGCGATGATCAGGCTTGCCCCGATCCAGGTCGTTGCCAGCGGCCATGGTTCGCCGATCGCCAGGCCCAGCAGCGTCGTCCAGATGATCGCGCTATAGTCCATCGGCAGCACCACCGACACAGGCCCCCAGCGCAGCGCGGCGGTCAGGCAAAGCTGCGCGATGCCGCCGAACAGGCCGATCAGCAGTAATAGCCCCCAGGTGACCGGATCGTGCATTTGCGCGAAGAAGGGCATGGCGATGCCGAGCGGGATCATCGACAGCGTCGTGAACCAGAACACCACCACGCCCGCGCTTTCAGTCCGGCCCAGTTCGCGCAGCACCAGGCTGACGCTGGCCGTCACGAAAGCAGCGGCGATGGCGACTGCGACCCCCTGTAGCGGGAAATGGCCGGCATCGGGCCGGATCATCACCAGCACCCCGACAAAGCCGATCAGCACCGCCCCCCAGCGATGGATGCCCGTCGCCTCCCGCAGGATCAGCGCCGACAGGATCGTGCCGAAGATCGGCATGGTAAAGCCGATCGTTGCGGCTTCGGCCGGTAATAGCAGGATATAGGACAGGAAATTGAGCAACATGCCGCTCAGCCCCAGCATCATGCGGCTGGCATGGACGCGGATGCGGTTGGTGCGCACGGTGCGGAGGCCATCGGCCATCGCCACCCAGCCCAGCACGAAGGGCAAGGCGAGCGCCTGGCGATAGAAAAGCGATTCGACGACATGCACGCCACGCCCATCGACCACCCGCACGGTCACGAACATGATCGACAGACAGATGACGGCCGTCAGCCGCAGCCCGATGGCAAAGAGCGGCCGATGCGGTCGGGGTTGGGGCGGGGACGGCGTCACCGCTCCGCCTTAACCCGGTTGCGCCGTGGCGCAACCGGGTTGGGTCTATTTACAGCGGCTTGACGAATTTGAGCGTCATGCGGTCGCTTTCGCCGATCGCCAGATATTTGTCGCGATCGACATCCTTGTTGGTCAGCACAGGGGGCAGGGTCCATACGCCCTTGGCCCAATCCGCCGTATCCTTGGGATTGGCGTTGACTTCCGACGCGCCGACATAGGTGAAACCGGCGGCCTCAGCGATGCGGCGGATGGTCGAGACTTTGAGATAGCCGCTGGTCTTTTCCAGCGCGCTGTCGCGCCCTTCGGGCAGGCGATGATCAACCACGCCCAGCGTACCGCCGGGCTTGAGCATCGCAAAGAAGGCAGCGAAGGTCGCCGCCTCCGTGCCGCCCATCACCATATTATGGACATTGCGGAAGGTCAGCACCGTGTCCACGCTGTTGGCAGGGATGGCGGCGGTCGCTTCGGGATAGGGAACGACCGTCACCTTGTCATAGACGGTCGGCTTGGCGGCCAGGAATGTCTTGTAACCGTCCAGATATCGGCCGGTGGGTTGCAGCGCGTAGAATTTGCCCTGATCGCGCAGCAAGGGCGCCAATATTTCGGTGTACCAGCCGCCGCTTGGCGCATATTCCACCACAGTCTGGGTCGGTGTCACACCGAAAAAGGCCAATGTTTCTGCCGGGTGGCGATATGTGTCGCGCAGGACATTGGTTGGCGTGCGGCTGGGCGCGGCGACGGCGGCGGCAATCGGGTCTGCCGCCTTGTGCGCGGCATGATCGCCATGGCCGGCATGTTGGGCCAGCAGGGGCAGGGCAGGCAGGGCAAGGCCGGTCAGCAGCAGTCCGGCACGGGCGAGACGGTTCATCGGCAGTCCTCTCTTGATAGGTCAGGAGAGGGGTGTGCCGGTCGTAGCGAGTGGAAGCAAGGGGGCTGGGGGGAAATCCCTGCCAGCCATGATTCCTTACAGGCAGGCTTCCAGGAAAGGCTGGTCGAAGCCGAACATGCGCGCCTTGTCCAGCGTATAGGGACGCAAGCCCATCGACCGATATTCGCCGACGATTTTGCCGCTGTCATCCTCGTCATGATATTCGAACTTGAACAATTCCTGGGTGACGATGACGTCGCCTTCCATGCCGATCACCTCGGTCACGTTGGTGATGCGGCGCGAACCGTCGCGCAGACGCTTGACCTGGATGATCAGATCGACCGAGTCGGCGATCTGCTTGGAAATGGCTTCCTTGGGGATTTTAATGTCCCCCATCAGGATCATGTTTTCCATACGGCCCAGACATTCGCGGGGTGAGTTGGCGTGGAGCGTACACATGGAGCCGTCATGGCCCGTGTTCATCGCGGCGAGCAGATCGAAACATTCCGCGCCACGAATTTCGCCTAGAATGATCCGGTCCGGGCGCATACGCAGGGCGTTCTTGACCAGATCGCCGATGGTGATGGCACCATTGCCCTCCAGATTGGCCGGGCGGGTTTCCAGCGGCAGCCAGTGCGGCTGTTGCAACCGCAATTCGGCGGCGTCCTCGATCGTCAGCACGCGCTCACCCGGATCGATCATCTTCGACAGGGCATTGAGCATCGTCGTCTTGCCCGAACCGGTGCCGCCCGAAATGACGATGTTGAAGCGGCAGGCGCCCGCAATCTTGAGCGCCGTCGCCATTTTGGGACTCATCGCGCCCCATTGAGCCAGCATGTCGATGGTGATCGGTTTGGCCGAAAATTTACGAATCGAGATGGCGGTGCCGCGCAAGGACAGCGGCGGCACGATGACGTTGACGCGGCTGCCGTCGGGCAGGCGGGCGTCGGCCAGCGGCGTGGTCTGGTCGACTCGGCGGCCGACCTTGCTGACGATCCGCTGCGCGATCTGGAACAGATGCTCCTCGTCCCGAAACTTGATCGGGGCAATCATCAGCTTGCCCTTCTTTTCGATATAGGTCTGGTCCGGGCCGTTGACCATGATGTCGGTCACGTCCGGGTCGGACAGTAACTCTTCGAGCGGCCCCAGGCCCAGCAGTTCATCGACCAGCACCTTTTCCAGCGCGAACTGTTCGCGCCGGTTGAGGGTGAGCTTCAGCTCCGCCAGCACTTCCATGATGATCGGGCGGAATTCCTCGGCCAGCTCATCCTTGGTCAGGGTTGCAGCAGCTTCAGGATCGACGCGCTCCAGCAGGCGGGGCAGCACCTGTTCCTTGATCTTGTGGACGCTGGCTTCAAAACCCTGCGGTCCCGCGTCTGCTACATGCTCGTGATTGGCGCGGTCCGACAGGCGCTGGATCGCATCGGCATTGCGCTGCATCTGGCTGGTCGGCGCGGTGAGCGGATCGAAGCTGGTTTCGCCGGGTAGGGCCGCGATGTCGAGCGGGGGGAACTGGTCACCGCCCCGCGGTTCGTCCTTGGGCGCGCTTCCGCCTTGCATCGGCCGGGCGACGCCAAAGCCGGGCTTGATGCCAGCAGGTCCATTTTTCCGTCCAAAGGCGCTCATAGGTCTCCGCCAGTAATTCGCGATCGAAGCCGCCCGAAAGAAGGCCGATCAGATAGGGCTTGGGAAGGTGAATAAGATGGAAACTTTGACAAATGGCTAATGGCCCGGCGACGGATCAGCAGCGCCAGCCCCAGCAGCGCGATCAGGCTGATCGCCGCGCCGACTTTTTCCTGCCACAGCCGCACCCGTTCGATGCGATAGGTGCCGGGCTGGGCATCGAAGCGGATCAGCGGGCCGTGGCTTGCCACTGCCTGGCCATCGCGTGTCACCTGCCAGATCGGAAAGGCGGCATGGCCGATCGTCACGGGGCCGGGGCGAGTGATGGTGATGCTGTCGCCGCGCGGGAGGCTGGCATAGCGGCCAAGGTCAGTCCAGCGATCGACCCGATCGACCAGCGCGGCATCAAAGCCTGCGGGCAGATATTCGGGCGCGTCGGGCTGGTGCCGATCGATCCTGGCATAATCGACCGGCATGTGCAGCAGGGCGTTGGCGATCAGGCCGGTGAGCAGCAGCGGGAAGGCCAGCACCACGCCCGCGCCGATCGCGATAATGCGGCGGGGCGGGCAGGCGGCAATCGCGGTGATGGCGGCAAATTCGGTGATGGCGAGGATACGCCATGGGAATTGCACCTTGTCGAGCAGATCGATGCTCCACAATGACGGGATCAGATTGACCGCCGCCAATGCGGTGCCAACCGTGATCGCAGTCCATAGCGATCGCGCACGCCAGGCGAGCAGGACGAGGCCCAGCGCGATACAGGGGAACAACTCCACATCCTCGCGCCAGATCGACCAGCTGCTTGCCTGATATTTGCCGGTCCACAGCAAAGCGGTGGACATATGCGACTGGAGCGTCGCGGCGGGCAGCAGATAGAAAGCGGCAAGCGCAAAGGCGAGCAGCCCGGCGATAAGGCCAGGCAGCAATGTCGTGCGATCCTGCAAGATCCGCTGGAGCATCAGCGGCGCGATCAGGAACAGGCCGGTCAGCGTCGCCAGCGGCAAATGGGTCAGGATCAGCGCGGCATAGGCGCTGGCGAGGAGCGCCACCCCGCGTCGTGACGGCAGCCAATGGATGCCCAAGGCGATCAGCGGCAACCAGACGAACCCGGCAAATTCCGCCAGCGCGCCACGGACATAGAGGTCGAACAGATGATAGGGCGCAACCATATAGAGCGCCGCGCCCAAGAGCGGTCTTGTCCCGCGCTCGGCCAGCCACGCATATATGGCCAGTCCTGACGCGATCATCAGCAGCAGGCCAGCGCCGGTGATCGCCTGCCCCACGGTGAGGCCCATCGCGTTCAGCCCGCCCGACAGCCAATAGGCCAAAGGCGGGTAGAAATAGAAGGTGGGGCTGCCCAGCCCCTCGAAACTGCGCGGCAGCCAGCGTTCATAGAGATGCCCCGCCGCCATCTGCTCGCCGAAATGGCGTGTCCACATATGATTATAGAGATGGCTGTGCGTCGCGCCCGGTCCCCATAGCAGGGCAGGCAGCATCAGCACACACCCCAGCAGGATCAGCGTCCAGACCGGATGACGGCTGGCAAGGGAGGCGATGGCGCGCATGGGCCGGTGATGGCGCAATATGGTAAATGAAGCGTAAGGATGGCGGCGCGCCCTTACCTTCCATTAACCATTATGGCCGATAGCAGAGGCAGCTTTTCCGTGAGGATCATCGCGCCCATGCGCACCCTGTCGATCGTCATCCCCGTCTATAATGAGCAGGACAGCCTGTCGCTGTTTCTGGAGGTGGCGCGTCCGGCGGTGGGGCGTGCGCTGGCGCTGATCGGCGCGGATGCACGGGCCGAATATCTGTTCGTCGATGACGGCAGCAGCGATCGCACCGGCGACATATTGGCGATACTGGCGCGGCTGAACCCGGATGTGCGTTGCGTCACTTTGTCGCGCAATTTCGGCAAGGAAGCGGCGCTTGCGGCTGGGATCGACCATGCCTGCGGCGACGCGGTGATCCCGATCGACGTCGATTTGCAAGACCCGCCGGAGGTGATCGTCGATATGGCCCGCCACTGGCTGGCAGGCGCGCAAGTCGTCAACGCCCGCCGCACCGACCGGTCCACCGACGGCTGGTTCAAACGGACCAGCGCGCGGGGTTTCTACCGCCTGCTCAATCGCCTGTCCGATTATCCCATCCCGGAAAATGTCGGCGATTTCCGCCTGCTCGACCGGCAGGCCGTGGACGTCATCAAGCAATTGGGCGAACAGGCGCGCTTCAACAAGGGGCTGTTCAGCTGGATCGGCTTTCGCGTCGCTACGGTCGATTATGTCCGTGCCGCGCGCGGGACGGGGACGACCAAATGGCGGCTGGGCAAGCTCTGGTCGCTGGCGATCGACGGCATTACCGCATCGACCACCATGCCGCTGCGCATCTGGTCCTATATTGGCGGCGGCATTGCCTGCCTGGCCTTTGCCTATGCCGCCTTCCTGGTCGCGCATACGATCATCACCGGGGTCGATACGCCCGGCTATGCCTCCATCATGGTCGCGGTGCTGGGGCTGGGTGGGCTTAATCTGCTCAGTCTGGGGATCATCGGCGAATATCTTGGCCGGGTTGCGCGCGAAGTGCGGCAGCGGCCGCTTTATGTCGTCGCGGATCAGTCGGTCGCGCCGGTCGCAACGCCAATCAGGGATGAGGATCAATGGACCGATCAGCCTATGCGAGCCTGAGCGCGCAGGAGGGGAGCCATTGGTGGTTCGTCGCCCGCCGCGCCATTTTGGACGCGCTGATCCGCACCCGGATCGCGCCGCGCGCCGACGCGCGCATATTGGAGGCGGGCTGCGGCACCGGCGGCAATCTGGCGATGCTGGCGCGCCATGGCCGCGTCGATGCGCTGGAATATGATGATGACGCGCGCCGCCACGCCAGCGAACGCGGTATCGCCCGGATCGAGCCGGGAATGCTGCCGGGCCGGATCGGTTTTGACGGTGCCCGCTATGACCTGATCGCGCTGCTCGACGTGCTGGAGCATGTGGAGGAGGATCGCGCCTCGCTTGCGGCATTGCGCGTGCGACTGGCGGAGGGGGGGCGGATTTTGCTCACCGTTCCGGCGGTGCCCTGGCTCTGGTCCGACCATGACGTGCTGCACCATCATAAGCGCCGCTATACGCTGGCCGGGCTGCGCAGAGTGGCGCAGGAGGCGGGACTGAAGGTCGAGGCGATCGGCTATTTCAACAGCCTGCTCTTTCCCCTCGCGGTCGCGACCCGCACCGCGCACCGCTTGCTGGGGCGCAAGGGCGGGCTGGACGCCCAGCCATCGCCACCCGTCAACGGCGTGTTGAGGCGGATATTCGGCTGGGAACAGCATCTGCTTGGCCGGGTGCGCTTCCCCATCGGCCTGTCGCTCTACGCGATCTTGTCAGTCTGACGGATCGTCAGGATGGTGCCATGGCCCTTCCCAGCAGCGGGCGGGTTCGGTGGTGCTGACCGGGGCCGGATTGGCGGGCCGCACCAGCGGCGGCATCTTGCCCAGCGGCGCGACATAGGAATCGATCGGGAAATCGCCAAAACTCTGGTGCCATGCCTTGAACAGGCTACATCGGACCTGCGGCGCGCCGGGATGCGCCAGCGCCCGGCGGATTTCCACAATGCCAGTGACGGACCCGATCGCCAGCAGCACGACCAGCGGGGCGCGCGCGCGCGGTGCGCCGAGAAGGGCATCGGCGACCATGACCGCCAATATCATCAATGCGCAGATCGATCCGCGCATCATGAAATCGGTGGACGCGCCAATCTGGACGAAGGGAATGGCGATCAGCCAGAGGGCCAGCATCGTCAGCGTATCGCGGCCAAAGCGCGGACGATGGACCAGCAGCGCCAGGGGCGCGACATAGACCAGCACCTCCAGCAGCTCGAACAGACCCCATTGCAGCGGCGACAGCGCCATCAGCCGCACGCCGACCCCATCGCCTGCCGCGCTCAGATAGAGCAGGCCGGGGATGCAGAGAAGGGTGGTGAGCGCGGGGAGGACGATGTCAGCGGGGTGGAGCGCGCCTGCTCGCAAACTCCTTATCCCCGCCAGTGCGGCAAAGGGCATTGCCCCCATCAGCCCCAGCGGCGACCAGAGCGCGGTCAAAGGCAGCAGCGTCAGATAGACGCCGAGCGGCAGCTTCTCCGCCCGCCACAGCAGGAAGCCGAGCGCGCCGATCCAGCCCGACAGCGCATGTTGCGGCACCCAGAAGGCGAGGGTGATGGTCGATGAATATTGGAGATAGGCCCAGTTTTCGAGATGATCCGACAGCCCGCCGCGAAACAGGATGCGCCCCAGCGCATCAAGGCCGCTGAACCCGATGACGACGACCAACGCGATCAGCCTGGCGCGGCGCGTCGCAAACAGGGTGGACCCCAGCGCCAGCAACGTGCCGAGCAGCAGGCTGTTCTGGACCAGCAGCGCGATGTCGGCGGCGCGCTCGCCCAGCGTCTTGGCCGCCAGTGCGGGGATCAGGAACATGCCAATCGGCGCGCGCAGCAGGTCGGGTTCGCCGCGTGCGCTATAGACGAAGGGCCAGGGATTGACGCTCATGTCGCGCAGCACCGCGAACCGCACCTGCCAGTCGATATTGGCATAGAAGAAGCGGCCCTCTCCCCCCAACATCAGCAAGATCGTCGCAACCCCGATGCAGAACATCCATGTCGTAGGCGTTGGCCCGGCAAAGCTGCGCGCCGATCGGACGACAGCAACGCAGAGCGCCGCTACCAGGAACGCCCCCAGCCCATAGGCCCAGAGCGGCATGACATCCAGAAAGCGCCACAACAGCAGCTGGCCGACGCCCAGCCAGCCGACCAGCAGGGCGATCAGCCAGCCGCCGGGCAAAGGGCGCGGAACGGCACGGGCAGGGGACGGGGCGGTCATCGGCCCTGTTCATGGCAAGGCGGGGGAGGCGCGGCAATCGGCGATTGATGATGCGTAATAATTGTTGCGGCCCGTCCGCCGATTGCAGAGACTGACATGCGCGATCGGGAGGCAAACAATGCGTGTGATGGTGCTGGTGAAGGCGACGCCGGATAGCGAAACCGGCCTGTTCCCCGAACCCTGGACGAGCGAGATGATGGCGGCGATGGGTCGCTATAATGACGCCTTGCGCGACGCTGGCATATTGGTTGCCGCTGATGGCCTTACTCCCACATCGCAGGGCAAGCGCATCGCATTCGACGGCGCGGATCGCACGGTGATCGACGGGCCGTTCACGCCCAGCCGCGATCAGGTGGCGGGATTCTGGCTCTGGAATGTCAGGGACATGGACGAGGCGGTCGCCTGGGCCAAGCGCTGTCCCAATCCGATGCCTGGACCCAGCGAGGTCGAAATCCGGCCCTTTTACGAGTGACCGCCCAACAAAAAGGGGCGCTGTCGAGCGCCCCTCTGGATCACCGTGCCGCGTCGGGCCGGTTGTCAGGTGCCGTGATCAGCCGGCTTTTTCGGCCAGGACCGTCAGACCCTTTTCATTGACCTCGGCAAAGCCGCCTTCGACCGGGATGATTTCCGGCGTAGAGCCTGCGGTCGCGTAGATCTGGATGCTGCCGTCGCGCACGGTCGACATGAAGGGCGCATGACCCTCCAGCACGCCGAAGTCGCCATCGGTGCCGGGCACCACGACCTGATAGACATCCTCCGACCGGAAGAGCTTTTCGGGGGTCACGAGTTCAAAATGCAGTGCCATTTTTCTTACTCCCCCCTCCCTTTAGGGAGGGGTCGGGGGAGGGGATGTTGGTCAGGGATCGCCCATGACAGGCCTTCCCTAACCCCTCCCGCAAGCGGGAGGGGAATTTGGATTTACGCCGCCTCGGCAGCCAGCTTCTTGGCCTTTTCAATGGCCTCGTCGATGCCGCCGACCATGTAGAAGGCGTTTTCGGGCAGATGGTCATATTCGCCATCGACCACCGCCTTGAACGACTTGACCGTGTCCTCGACCGCCACGAACTTGCCGCTGATGCCAGTAAAGACTTCGGCGACGTGGAAGGGCTGCGACAGGAATTTCTGAATCTTGCGCGCGCGGGCGACGGTCAGCTTATCCTCTTCGGACAGCTCGTCCATGCCCAGAATGGCGATGATGTCCTGCAGCGACTTGTACTTTTGCAGGATCGACTGGACCGCGCGGGCGGTGTCATAATGTTCCTGGCCCACAGTGCGCGGCTCCAGCACGCGGCTGGTGGAGTCGAGCGGATCGACCGCCGGGTAGATGCCCAGCTCCGAAATGGCGCGGTTGAGAACCGTCGTCGCATCAAGATGCGCGAACGAGGTCGCGGGTGCCGGATCGGTCAAATCGTCCGCGGGAACATAGACCGCCTGCACCGAGGTGATCGACCCCTTGTTGGTGGAGGTGATGCGTTCCTGCAGCTGGCCCATGTCGGTCGACAGGGTCGGCTGATAGCCCACGGCCGACGGAATACGGCCGAGCAGAGCGGACACTTCCGCGCCTGCCTGGGTGAAGCGGAAGATGTTGTCGACGAAGAACAGCACGTCCTGATTTTCGACGTCGCGGAAATATTCCGCGATGGTCAGACCCGACAGGGCGACGCGGGCGCGCGCGCCGGGCGGCTCGTTCATCTGGCCGTACACGAGCGCGACCTTGGAGCCTTCGGAGATGGCATTGCCATCGGCATCCTTGGCGATAACGCCCGCGTCGAGGAATTCGTGATAGAGATCGTTGCCCTCACGGGTCCGCTCACCCACGCCCGCGAACACCGACGTGCCGCCATGGCCCTTGGCGATGTTGTTGATCAGTTCCTGAATGAGAACCGTCTTGCCGACGCCCGCGCCGCCGAACAGGCCGATCTTGCCGCCCTTGGCATAGGGGGCGAGAAGGTCGATGACCTTGATGCCGGTGACCAGGATCGAGCTTTCGGTCGACTGATCGACGAACTCAGGCGCCTTGGCATGGATCGGCGAGCGCATTTCGGTCGCGACCGGGCCGCGCTCGTCAATGGGTTCGCCAACGACGTTCAGGATGCGGCCGAGCGTGGCGGGGCCGACGGGGACGCTGATCTGCGCGCCGGTGTCGGTCACTTCCTGGCCACGGGTCAGACCTTCGGTCGAATCCATCGCGATGGTGCGGACGGTGTTTTCACCCAGATGCTGGGCGACTTCCAGCACCAGACGCTGGCCGTTATTGCTGGTTTCCAGCGCCGAAAGAATGAACGGGAGCGCATCGGGGAAGGTCACGTCGACGACAGCGCCGATGACCTGCGAAATGCGGCCTACATTGTTGGTGGTTGCCATGACTGCTTCCTTGCGTGCGTGTGCTTAGAGGGCTTCAGCGCCCGAAATGATTTCAACGAGTTCGGTGGTGATCGCGGCCTGGCGGCTGCGGTTATACTGGATCGTCAGCTTGTTGATCAGGTCGCCTGCGTTGCGCGTGGCGTTGTCCATCGCGGTCATCGACGCGCCCTGTTCGGATGCGTTATTTTCCAGCAGCGCCTTGAACAGCTGGATCGCGACGTTGCGCGGCAGCAGGTCGTCCAGGATCGCTTCCTCGCTCGGTTCATATTCGACCGTCGCGGCGATGGCGTTGCGGTCAGCGTCGGCGGGGATCCTGACCGGGATGATCTGCTGTTCGGTCGGGATCTGGGCGAGGGCCGACTTGAAGCGCGAGTAGAAGAGGTGCGCGACGTCGAACTTGCCGTTCAGATACATGTCGGTCAGCTCGCCCGCAATGGCGTGCGCCTGATCATAGCCGGGCTGCTTCGCGCCGGTCGTGTCATATTGGGCGACGATCTGGCCGGGATACATGCGGTTGATGACCGGACGGCCCTTGCGACCGATCAGGTAGAATTTGACCGTCTTGCCCTGCTCGATCAGCTCGTCGGCCTTGGCGCGCGCGGCCTTGACGATGTTGGCGTTGAACGCGCCAGCAAGGCCACGGTCGGAGTTGGCGACGACCAGCAGATGCACGTCATCCTTGCCGGTGCCAGCCAGCAGCGGCGAAGCGCCTTCGCCCGAACCGCCCGCAATCTTCGAGGCGAGCGAGGCGACGACGGCTTCCAGACGGCTGCTATAGGGGCGCGCGGCTTCCGCTGCGGCCTGCGCCTTGCGTAGCTTCGCGGCGGCGACCATCTGCTTCGCCTTGGTGATCTTCTGGGTCGATTTGACCGACCCGATGCGGATCTTCAGTTCTTTGAGGCTAGCCATCTCAATCCCGTGTTTCCCTCTCCCTTGAGGGAGAGGTAGTGAAACTTGGCGGCTTGCCGCCTAGTTGAACTAGGAGAGGGTGGTCCGCCCAATTGGCGTCGTACACCCTCACCCAACCCTCTCCCTCAAGGGAGAGGGCTTATGTTACGCGAACGTCTTGCCGAAGCTGTCGAGCGCGGCCTTCAGCTTGCCCTTGGCGTCGTCGCCCAGATCCTTGGTGTCGCGGATCGTGGTCAGCACGTCGGCATGATCGTGGCGCAGATAGGCCAGCATCAGCTCTTCGTAACGGGTCACGTCCTTGACAGCGACGCTGTCGAGATAGCCGTTGGTGCCAGCGAAGATCGACGCGGTCTGCTCTTCGAAGGGCAGGGGCGAGAATTGCGCCTGCTTGAGCAGCTCGGTCAGGCGCGCACCGCGGTTCAGCAGCTTCTGGGTCGATGCGTCGAGGTCCGAACCGAACTGGGCGAAGGCCGCCATTTCGCGATACTGGGCCAGCTCCAGCTTGATCGAGCCGGACACCTTCTTCATCGCCTTGGTCTGCGCGGCGGAACCGACGCGCGACACCGAGAGGCCGACGTTAATGGCCGGACGGATGCCCTGATAGAAGAGGTTGGTTTCCAGGAAGATCTGGCCATCGGTGATCGAGATCACGTTGGTCGGGATATAGGCCGACACGTCGCCCGCCTGGGTTTCGATGATCGGCAGCGCGGTCAGCGAACCCGAACCATTGTCGCTGTTCATCTTGGCCGCGCGCTCCAGCAGGCGGCTGTGCAGATAGAACACGTCGCCCGGATAGGCTTCACGGCCCGGAGGACGACGCAGCAGCAGCGACATCTGGCGATAGGCGACGGCCTGCTTGGAGAGATCGTCATAAACGATGACCGCGTGCATGCCATTGTCGCGGAAGTATTCGCCCATGGTCACGCCGGTGTAGGGCGCGAGATACTGGAGCGGGGCGGGCTCCGAAGCGGTCGCGGCGACGACGATGGAATATTCCATCGCGCCATTTTCTTCGAGCTGCTTGACGATCTGTGCGACAGTCGAGCGCTTTTGGCCGATCGCGACATAGATGCAATAGAGCTTCTTGCTCTCGTCATCGCCAGCGTTTGCGGCCTTCTGGTTGATGAACGTGTCGATCGCGACGGCGGTCTTGCCGGTCTGGCGATCGCCGATGATCAGTTCGCGCTGGCCACGGCCGACGGGGACGAGCGTGTCGATGGCCTTGAGGCCGGTCTGCACGGGTTCGTGGACCGAGGTGCGCGGGATGATGCCGGGCGCCTTGCGCTCGACGCGCATACGCTGGTCGGATACGATCGGACCCTTGCCGTCGATGGGATTGCCGAGGCCATCCACGACGCGACCCAGCAGACCCTTGCCGACCGGAACGTCGACGATGGTGCCGGTGCGCTTGACGGTGTCGCCTTCCTTGATCTCGCTGTCCGAGCCAAAGATCACGACGCCGACATTGTCGGCTTCCAGGTTCAGCGCCATGCCCTGAATCCCGTTGGCGAATTCGACCATTTCGCCCGCCTGGACGTTGTCGAGGCCATGGACGCGGGCGATGCCGTCACCCACGGTCAGCACGGAACCGACTTCGCTAACCTGCGCTTCGGTGCCGAAATTGGCGATCTGGTCCTTGATGACCTTCGAAATTTCTGCGGCGTTGATATCCATGTTCAGCCTTTCATCGCCATAGCGAGACTATTCAAACGGGTACGAATGGAGCTGTCGATCATCTGGCTGCCGATCTTGACGACCAGCCCGCCCAGGATCGCGGGGTCAACCTTGGCATCGACGGCGACGTCGCGGCCGACACGGGCGCGCAGGCTTTTGCCCAGCGCCGTGATCTGCGTCTTGGTCAGCGGATGCGCGCTGGTGACTTCGGCGCGGGCCTCACCGTTGTGATTCGACAGCAGGGTTTCATAGGCGCGGATGACGGCGGGAAGCTGGCCAAGCCGGCGGTTCCCGGCAAGCACGCCCAGAAATTTCGTGGTCAGGGGATCGATCCCCATAGAGGATGCGACTGCACTGATCGTCTTGCCAGACGCATCGCGGCTCAGCACGGGGCTGTTGATAAGCGCTTTGAAATCAGGCGATTGGGCAATCGCCGCCTTCAACGCGGCCAGGCTTTCCGCCACGGTGTCGAGCGATTGGCCGTCGCGTGCCAGATCGAACAGCGCAACCGCGTAGCGGCCGCTGAGGCTGGCCTGTATCCCGCCGGTAGTCTCCACGCGCTTACCGTCCTCCATTTGATGTGCCGGTCATGCAAAGAGGGGGGAGCAGTTACGCCCGTCCCCCTTGTTGTGGGGCCGGTTAGCAGCGCGATTATGACTATGCAAGTCATGCTGCGCGATTCCGTCAATAGTGCGAGATCACTGGCATTTGACTGAGTTTTTCTGTGAGCGCGAATCGACTATTGTGCGGGATCGGCCGGAGCAAGCCGACCTTTCTGGCAATGATAGACAATCCGCTCATTGGGCTGGGCCGGGACCAAGGCCGCCATTTGCGATTGCAGCGCGGCGACCCGGGCCAGCGCCTCCGGGTCGCTGCCACAGGCGGGAATCGGCTTGTCGCCCACCAACGCCCGCGCCTTGGCCATCGTATCCCCATCGGGCAGCCAGCGATCGACGCGCAGCACGCCATTGACCGGATCGAAGCGGCTGGAGGCCAGATAATGGCCGTCCGCCGGGATGGTGACGCGCTGCCATCCGATGCCGCTGGCGACATATTGGGTGTCGCCATTGACGCACCCGCCTTCGGCCCAGTTAAAGCCGATATCATTGGGTTGCGACAGGGTCAGGCGGCTTCGCGCTATGTCGACCTTGCAGATATTGTCGCCCGCCCAGGCGAAGGCGGCATTGCTGACGACGCCCCCGTCCTGCGCCACGGCGACCTTCTCGTCGATGCTGGCGAAGCTGGGTTTGAAGAAGAATAGCCCCAGCGCGCCGAACAGTAGCAGCCCGCCGGTCGCCAGCGCCCAGGTCGCATGTTTCTCACGCTTCTGGCTGTAGAACAGCCCGCCAGCGCCCAGGCCCAGCACGGCCAGCGCCAGCAGCATAGCGGCCCCGGCCATGGCGTTTTCGCGCGCGGAAATGACCTCCCGCTCGGCAGTATCGCGGGCGCGATCCATCGCCTGTTGGCGCGCGCTGTCGCTGGCGCGCAGCTTCTGCTCGCTCATCGCCGATTCGCGCTGGAGGATGGCGGCTTCGGCCGAATCGGCGTCGGCAAAGGAGCGGCACGGTACGACGGTATGGAGCGACGACACGCCTGCCTGCCGCAGGAAGGAGGCGATTTCGCGCCAGGACACGGCAAAGCCGAACTCCGCGTCGCTGCCGTCGGACACAGAACCGAAGCTGTTGACCCCCAGCACCCGACCGCAATCATCGACCAGCGGCCCGCCGCTGTTTCCAGCAGCCAGCGGCGCAGTGTGCAGCAACGTGTCGAAGCTGCGGCTGGCGCGGCCCGCCGATATGTTGCCGCTGGTCTTCACCGTCGCCACCGGCTCGACCATCTGCTTGAGGCCCAGCCCCTGCGCCCGGTCGACCGTGCCGGGATAGCCGATCGCGGTGACATGCTGGCCATCGGTCACGGCACCGGCATAGAAAGTGCTGACCGGCAGGCTGCCCTGTTCCAACTGGATGAGGGCGAGGTCGTTGCCCGGCGAAAAGGCGATGATCCGCCCGCCATAGGTCTTGGCCCCTTCGGACGGGATGATGCCGATGACGAGATTCTTCTCCTCACGCGCCAGTTCCACGACATGGGCGTTGGTCAATATCTTGTCGGGCGCAACCGCCAGCCCGCTGCCATGCCCGACAAAATAGGCTTCGCTGCCATCGGTCGCGACCAGCACGACACGGACGACGCCCCGCGCGGCAGCGGCGATGTCCTGCTGCTCGGCATGGGAGGCGACCGGCGCTGCAAGAGCGAGCGCCAGGAGGATGAAGCGGAAAAGAGCGATCATATGGGGCGCATACATATGCGAAGGCGGGCGTTGCGCAATCGGGAAAAGTGCGTGGTTTTTTTTGAACGCAAGGCGCGGGAAGCATGGCCAGCGGTTTCGCTTTATCCCATAACCCATGAACCAGATGACCCGCCTGTCCGCCGCCTCGATCGCTCCGGCACCCCTGATGCCCGATCCCGACCAGTGCTGGGCGGCGGTGTTGCGCCGTGACCGGGCGATGGACGGGCGGTTCGTGGGCTGCGTCGCCACCACTGGCATCTATTGCAAGCCCAGCTGCGCCGCGCGCCACCCGAAGCGTGAGAATATGAGCTTCCTGCCCGATCCCGCTGCGGCGCGCGCGGCAGGTTTTCGCGCCTGCCTGCGCTGCCGCCCGGACGAAACGGGGCGGGATCAGCGGGCAGTGGCGGACGCGATCGCCCTGATCGAGGCTGCGGAGGACACGCCCCGGCTCGACGTGATTGCTGCTCATGTCGGCTACGCCCCGCATCATTTCCATCGCCTGTTCAGGCGCGAGACCGGGCAGACCCCGGCGGGCTATGCACGCACGCTGCGGGCCGACCGGCTGAAGGCGGCGCTCGATGCGGGCGGCAGCGTGACGGCGGCCATTTATGAGGCAGGCTATGCCGCGCCCAGCCGCGCTTATGCCGATGCGGCCTCCCACCTGGGGATGACGCCCAGTGCCTGGCAGGCGGGCGGACGTGGCGTCACCATCCGCTGGCGCAGGATCGACAGCAGCCTTGGCCCGATGCTCGTCGCCGCCACGGACAAGGGGCTGTGCCGTATCAGCTTTGACGAGGGCGAGGCGGCATTGCGCGCGCGCTTCCCCAATGCCGATCTGCAATCCGCCGACGCCGCGCTCGATCGGCTATCCGCTGCGGTGGTGGCGCTGGTCGATGATCCGGGCATAGCGCCGGACCTGCCCGTGGATATCGCCGGCACCGCTTTCCAGCAGGCGGTCTGGTCCGCGCTGCGCGCCATTCCCGCCGGGCAGACGCGCAGCTATGGCCAGATCGCCGCGGCCATCGGTCGCCCCGGCGCTGTGCGGGCCGCGGGGAGTGCCTGCGGCGACAATGCGCTCGCGGTCCTCATCCCCTGTCACCGCGTCCTGCGCAGCGATGGCACGGCGGGCGGCTATGCCTGGGGCGTGGAGCGGAAGCAGGCGCTGCTGGCGCGGGAGCATGACGTTTCGGCCACGGATTGAACCAATCTCCGCCAATATCGGAACGATGTCGTCACAAGCGGTTGACTTCGCCACGGATTGGGCGATTTTTACGGCTGATTAACTAATCGTCGGGCCGGATCATGGCCCGCTGGGTTGGGGCGGGGATTGCGACTTCTGCTGTTTTGGCTTTTGCTGCTGGCGCCGATAGCGGCGATGGCAGCGCCGGTGTTCCAGCCAGCCATGATGCCGCTGGGGTCGGGGCCAGACCGTATGGCCGCGGGCGCGGCGCGGATGACCGACGCGATACTGGAATTTACCCGCTGGCCTGTTGAAAAACCGCTGGTGCATCTGTGCGTCGTCGGCGTGGCCGATCATGCCGGGCAACTGGACGAGATCAGCCTGTCCAACGGCGCGCGCGTGCAGGTGAGCCGCTTGCCTGATCCGGGCGCAGCGACGCAGTGTGATGCCCTGTATATCGGTCGGATGGCGGCGCTTGATAATCGGCGGCTGCTGACGGCGGCGCGCGGCGCGGCGGTGGTGACGATTGCGGAGGCTGATGCCGATTGCCGCAGCGGGGCGATGTTCTGCCTGCTCTTCACGCCGCAAGCGCTCAATTTCCAGCTCAATATCGATGCCGTGTCACGATCTTCCGTACGGATAGATCCCCGCGTATTGCGCCTGTCGAAAGGGGGCTATTGAGGCCATGACCCGTCCGGCTGCCCCACTCATGCCAACCCTGCGCCAGATATTGGCGCGGGTTCACACACGTCTCATCCTGTTTGCCGTGCTGATGGCGGGCGTGACCCTGATCGCAGCGGGCGTCCTGATCATGCGCGATTATGCCGAACGCAATCTGGCGCTGGTGGCCCGCACTGCCAGCTACACGATTGAGCCAGCCCTTTTGTTCGATGACATGGCGGCGGCACAGGATGGCATCGCGATGGTTGCCAATGGCCAGGGCGTGCGCTTGGTCGAGGTGCGCGACAATCAGGGACGGTTGATGACGCGCTGGATCAGGCCCGACGCGGGGGCAATGGCGCGCCTGGAGGCGACGGCCGGAAAATTGCTATGGCCATCGCCTGTGACGGAGCCAGTCCGCCATGGCCGGGACGTTATCGCCCGGCTGACCGTCCATGGCGATGCCGGTGCGATCGGTCGCTATCTGCTATCGGGCGTCGTCATCGCGCTGGCCTGCCTAGGCCTGACCGTCATCGCCACGCAAATCTTGGCGCGTAGGCTGCAAAAGGATGTGACCGGGCCGCTGGCGCAGATCGCCGACGTTGCCCATGCTGTGCGCGTGGAAAGGCGCTTCGACATGCGCGTGCCGAGCGCTGACATTGCCGAAGTCGATCAACTGGCGCGTGATTTCAATGCATTGCTGGACGAATTGCAGCAATGGCACGCAGGGCTTCTGTCCGAAAACCGTCAGCTGGAGCATCAGGCGACGCGCGATCCGCTCACCGGTCTTGGCAATCGCGCCATGTTCGAGCGGCAGTTGGCGGCATCGGTCGAAGCGGCGGAACAGACTGGTCAAGGCTTTGCGATCATCTATGCCGACGTAAACCGCTTCAAACAGGTCAATGACGGCCATGGCCATGATGCGGGCGACGTGATGCTGATCGTCATCGCCGCGCGCCTGCGCGCCGCCCTGCGCACTGGCGACCTGGCTTTCCGGCTGGGCGGAGACGAATTTGCGCTGATCCTGGCATCGGACACGACCCGCGAGGTGGTGGAGGCACTTGCCGCGCGGATCGACACCAGCATGGAGCAGCCGATCATGCTGCCCAGTGGCCAGAGCATCCAGTCGTCGCTCAGCCTTGGCTGGGCACTATATCCACAGGACAGCGCCGACCCACGCGATCTGCTGCGTCACGCCGACGCGGCCATGTACGCGGCCAAGGGACGCCGCCACGCAACCACCGATTGACGGATATTCGTAATGCGCCCAATTCTCGCCCTGCTGTCTGCTACCCTTGTCCTGACGGGATGTCAGACCGTTCCTGATCGCGGTGGCTTTACCCCGCGCCAGCAGGCGACGCTCCGGCAAAACGGGTTTGAGCCGGTCGGCGATGGCTGGCAGTTCGGCATGGCCGACCGGCTGCTGTTCGCTACCGATGAAAGCGTGCTGATCCCGGCCCAGCATGTCGTGATCGGGCGCATGGCCCAGGCGCTGGTGGCGGTCGACATTCGCGGCGCACGGGTGGAAGGTCATACCGATTCAACCGGGTATAATGATGCGCTGTCGCTGAAACGCGCGCAGGCGGTCGCTGACGCGCTGCACAGCGGGGGCATGGCGCAGGGGGCTCTCCGGGTGGTGGGCATGGGCGCGCGCATACCGGTGGACAGCAACCGTTCGGCTGATGGCCGCCGCGAAAATCGCCGCGTGGTGGTGATCGTGTCGCCGACCGATGCGATCCGCCCCTGATCGACCCTATCGGAACAGATCGCGATGGAATTTCCTTTCTATTCATGCCCTTCTCCGCCATTCTTAAGTCGGGGATATTGCAAGGGAGCGGGATGATGCGGACAGCGGCAAAGGTCATGCTGGCCATGATGCTGGCCTGGACGGCGCTGCCCGGCACGGCGCAGGCAGCGTGGTGGCAGGCGAAAAGCCGCCACTTTACCGTGTACAGCGAGGGCAATGACGAAAAGCTGCGCGGCTTTGCCGAACGGCTGGAGAAGTTCGATTTTCTGCTCCGGCGGCTGTACAATGTGACCGACCCTGAACAGGGCAGTCCGGTGCTGGTCTATCTCCTGTCCAACGATCGGAAGGTGCAGAAGCTCGCGGGCAATCCGAATATTGGCGGCTTTTACACAACGTCGGACCGCACCGCCTTTGCCGTGCTGGCGCGCGGTGACAAGACCGGCACATTTGATTTCGGCGCGGAGGAAATCCTCTTCCACGAATATACCCACCATTTCATGCTGCACCATTTCCCGGCCGCCTATCCCGCCTGGTATGTCGAGGGATTTGCCGAGTTTTTCTCGGTTGTAAAATTCCCCAAAAGCGGCGCGATCGAGTTTGGCCATGTGCCAATGGCGCGGTTGCCCGGACTGGTGCTGGGGCAGCCCTATCCGGTCAAATATCTGTTTGCCCATGACACGGGCGATCTCAGCCGGCGTGACGGTGACCGTTATTATGGCACCGCCTGGCTGCTCACCCACTTTTATCAATATAACAAGACGGAACGCCGCAAGGAAATCGCCAGCTATTTGGAGGATTTGGTGAGAGGCGTGCCGGACCGGTCGCCTGACAGCTATTTTGAGGGCGGGCTTGACGGTCTGGAAAAGGATCTCAGAGCCTATATGCGCCACCGACTGTCGGCTTCATCGCTCAAATCGAACGAGATGAAGATTGGCGAGATCGTCGTCAGCCCGGTCGATCCGGCGCAAGGCGCGCTGATCGAGGATGAGCTGCGCCTCATCAATCGGCCCAAAGAGGACGAACTCCCCGCCATCGTCACGGCCATTCGCGTAACTGCCAGCAAATTTCCCGATTCCGCCTATGCCGCCGCGCTGTTGGCGGAAGCGGAATGGGCGGCGGAACAGAAGGACGCAGCGCTGGCCGATGCCGATCGGGCGATCGCGATCGACGCCACATTGTCGCGCGCTCATGCGGTCCGTGCACAAGTCCTGCTGGAGCGCGCGCATGACAGCGACAAGGCGGAGGATTGGAAGGCGGCGCTGACCGCCATCGTCCGCGCCAACCGCGCCGATACGGAGGACCCGGTGCCGCTGGCGCTCTTCTACCGCTATCACGCGATGCGCGGGGGCAAGATGCCCGACCTTGGTTATGATGGCCTGTACAAGGCCTTCACCCTGTTGCCGCAAAGTTCGGACTATCGCTTCAATTTCGTCCACGCGATGGCGGCGCGGGGCGACTATGCCACCGCCTCGCTGCTGCTCGATCCTATCGCCTATTCGCCCCACGCATCGGACATGCGCGAGGCGGCGATCAGGTTGAAGGCGGAGCTGGACGCCCAGGCAGCGGCGAAGTCGGGGGAGAAGGCGAAGAAACCGGGAAATCCCGCACCCGCGCCATGACGGCGGCGCGCGCTTCGTCGCCCATGCTGCGCCAATGAACGATCTCGTCGATCGTGCGCCCGCACCCTGTGCAGACACGCGCCGCGTCCAGCGCACAAAGGTTACGGCAGGGCGTGTCCATCACATGAAACTGTAGGGATCAACATCCACCGCCACGCGGGTGCTGGATTTCCACACGATATTGCCCAGCCATTCGCGGATCGCGGCCTGTATGTCGACCTGCCGCGTCGCGTGGATCAGCAGCCGGTGGCGATGGCGACCGCGCAGGACGGACAGCGGCGCAGGGGCAGGGCCATAGACCCGCATCCCCTCAATCAGCGGGGCCGACTTGCCGATCAGCCGCGCGACCTGCGCCGCCTCATCGGCATCCTCGCTCGAAATGATGATCGCGGCGAAGCGGCCGAAGGGCGGGGCGTTGGCGCGGCGTCTATTCTCCGTCTCAACCGCATAGAATCGCTCGGTATCGCCCTCGATCAGCGTCTTGATCACTTCGCCTTCGGGCATCCGCGTCTGGATGAACACCCGTCCCGGCTTTTGCCCGCGTCCCGCGCGTCCAGCCACCTGCATGATCTGCTGGAAGGTCCGCTCCGACGCGCGCAGATCGCCGCCCTCCAGCCCCAGATCGGCGTCGATCACCCCCACCAATGTCAGATTGGGGAAATGATAGCCCTTGGTCACCAATTGCGTGCCGACGATGATGTCCACGTCGCCCGCCTCCACCGACTTCACGAAATCGGCGACCCTGGCGGGCGAAAATAGCGTGTCGGACGTGACGATGGCGGTGCGCGCCTGAGGCCATAGCGCCTTCACCTCATCGGCGATCCGTTCCACCCCCGGCCCGCAGGCGACCAGACTATCCTCCTCCTTGCACTCCGGGCAGAAGCGCGGCGCGGGGACGACATGGCCGCAATGATGGCAGGCCAGCCTGTGGGTCAGCCGATGCTCGACCATCCAGGCGGTGCAATTGGGGCATTGGAAGCGATAGCCGCAATGGCGGCACAGCGTCAGCGGCGCATAGCCGCGCCGGTTGAGGAAGAGCAGGCTCTGTTCGCCCTTGGCCATGACCTCGTCGATCGCCTTGACCAGAGGCGGCGCGATCCAGCGGCCGCGTTCGGGGGGATCTGTCAGCAGGTTGATCCCCTCGATCTGCGGCATCTCCGCCCCGCCATAGCGCGACGGCAGCTTGATCTCGCGATAGCGGCCCAGTTCGACCTGATGCCGCGTTTCGATCGCCGGGGTGGCCGACGCCAGGATGACCGGGAATTTCTCGATCAGGCCGCGCATCACTGCCACGTCGCGGGCGTGATAATGGACGCCATCCTCCTGCTTGAAACTGGCCTCGTGCGCCTCGTCAACGACGATCAGGCCGAGCTTCGGATAGGGGAGGAATAGCGCCGACCGTGCGCCGACAACTACCTGCGCCTGTCCGCTGGCAATCGCCCGCCAGGCCCGCCGCCGCTCGGTCTGGCGCAGGCCGCTATGCCAGTTGACCGGGATCGTGCCGAAGCGCGCCTCGAACCGCTCCAGAAACGGCTCGGTCAGCGCGATTTCGGGCAGCAGCACCAGCACTTGGGCGTTAGCGCGGATGGCGGCGGCAATCGCCTCGAAATAGACCTCGGTCTTGCCCGATCCGGTCACGCCATCGAGCAGGAAGGGCGCAAAATCATGCGCGCGCACGGCGTCCGCCATCGTCGCTGCCGCGTCCGTCTGCGCCGCTGACAAAGCAGGCGGGGCATGGTCCGGGTCGGGCGCGGGGAAGGGGGTGTCGACGCTGACTTCGATGGCGTCGAATATATCCTGCTTGATGAGGCCGCGAATAACCGCGTCGCTGACCCCGCCGATCAGCGCCAGTTCGCGGATCAGCCCCTGCCGCTCGCCGATCCGCTCCAGCGCCTGCGCACGTTGATCGGTCATGCGATCGGGCTGGCGGCCATTGGCCTTATATTCGATGACGGTGCGCGTCCCCTCCAGCGCCGCCATCGACGCCAGCGCCATGCGAAGCACGGCGGCGGGGGGCGACAGATAATAGTCCGCCGTCCATTCGATCAGCCGCCGCAGTGTTTCGGGCAACGGTGGGGCGTCCACCACTTCGATCAGGTTGCGCAGCCGATTGTCGCCCACGCTGTCCACATCGGGGAAACTATCCTCTTCCCACACCACGCCGACCAGCTGGCGGGGCCCAAGCGGCGCGACGACGATGCTGCCGGGCTTGACGCTCATCCCGTGCGGCACGCGATAGTCGAGCGGCCCCAGGGCAGCGTTGAGCAGGAGGACACGGGCGCGGGACATGCCCCGTCCTTAGCGCCTAGCGCCCGGCAGGCAAATGCCGCCTGCCTACATTCGCACGCTCAGCGTCAGCCATGGGATATGCGCGACGACATCGGGCCGACCGTCGCGGAAATTCTGCTGCCGCATATAGAGCAATTGCGCGTCCACATGATCGCTGATCGGGTGGCGCAGGCCGATCTGGTGCCGCATTGTCGCAAGCCCGGTCTTGTCGCTGGGCCGTGCGCGGTTGAGGTGAAAGAATATTTCTGTCGCGGCGATCGCCGTCCATTTTTTCGCCCGGTCCAGCGCCACACTGGCCTGCACACGCTGGCGCAGCCGCCAGCTGGCGGTGTCGGCATTATCGAAGAAGCGCTGCTCCATCCGGGTGCGGGCCAGCCACATGCCTTTGGTCAGCGTCACCTGCTGATGGAAGCGTAATTCCTGATCGACCTCGCTCTTCAGATAGGCGAAGCCGCCGCCTACCTGCACCAGTGGCGTCAGGCGATGGTCGATCGCGATCCGCGCCAGAAACTGCTCACCCCCACTGCCTGCGTCGGATCGAGCGCGCTGGCTGGAATCGATGGTCACCAGATCGGCCTTGCTGGCCCGGATCATCGCCGTTTCCGTGATCCACATTTGCGATTCCTGGGTCGCGGCGATGGCGGGCGATGCGATCGCCATGGCCGGCAGGACGCCTGCAAGCAGGCGGAAGTGCAATAAGCGGAGCATGTCTGGTCCTTTGGAAAGGTGCCCGCGCTGTAACCGTCCTGACCCGGCGATACAATCACCCGATCCGACATGGCCAATCCCCCCGCCAGCCGCTAAAGGAACCGGATTCGCCTATCCCCGGAGCCGCATCCCATGAAATTCTTTGTCGATACCGCCGACACCGCCGAAATCCGCGACCTCGCCGCCACCGGCCTGCTCGACGGCGTCACCACCAACCCTT
Source organism: Sphingobium sp. (assembly GCA_023266575.1). GTDB lineage: Bacteria > Pseudomonadota > Alphaproteobacteria > Sphingomonadales > Sphingomonadaceae > Sphingobium. The sequence goes on along the minus strand of JAHFPV010000011.1, from coordinate 72,794 downwards.
CGCTGATCCACAAGTCGGGCCGCAAGTTCCTGGAAGTGGTCGAGGAAATTTGCGGGCTGGTCGATGGTCCCGTCTCCGCCGAAGTCGTCGCGCTCGATCATGAGACGATGATGAAGGAAGCCGCCGTCCTGCGGAAGATCGCGCCCAATGTCTGCATCAAGGTGCCGTTGACGATCGACGGCCTCAAGACTTGCAAGGCGCTGACCGACGATGGTGTGCTGGTCAATGTGACGCTGTGCTTCTCTGCCAATCAGGCGCTGCTCGCGGCTAAGGCGGGCGCCAGCTTCATCTCGCCCTTCGTCGGCCGTCATGACGATAACGGCTTTGACGGCATGGCCCTGATCCAGGACATCCGCCTGATTTACGACAATTACGGTTTCGACACCGAAATCCTGGTCGCCTCGGTCCGCCACCCCATCCATGTGCTGGAAAGCGCGCGGATCGGCGCTGACGTGATGACCGCGCCGCCCGCCGTCATCAAGGCGCTGTTCAACCATGTCCTGACCGACAAGGGTATTGCAGGCTTCCTGGCCGACTGGGAAAAGACCGGCCAGACCATCCTCTGATCCATGATCGCCGGGTGCGTGGAACCACGCGCCCGGCTCGTGACCGTGATCCATGGTGGATGGTGACCCCGGCGTGACTCGAACACGCAACATCCCGCTTAGAAGGCGGGTGCTCTATCCAGTTGAGCTACGGGGCCTTGGGCTGGCTCGATAGCGGCGGCGGGGGCGGCTTGCAATCGCTGGTCTGTGCGATATGCACGTTGCCATGATCGACGGGGCGGTTCACAAAATCGATGCAGCTGCGCTGGCTGGCCGCCCGCTGCGCTATTTCGACTTTGTCATGGCGGCCTTCGTCGTCATCTTGCTGCTTTCCAACCTGATCGGCGCGGCCAAGCTGTCGACGCTGGGCGGCGTCACCTTTGGTGCAGGCATCCTCTTCTTTCCGCTGGGCTATGTCATCGGCGACGTGCTGACCGAAGTCTATGGCTATGCCCGCGCGCGCCGCTGCGTCTGGGCCGGTTTCGTCGCGATGCTGTTCATGGCGCTGATGAGCTGGGTCGTGGTCGCATTGCCACCCGCGGCGGGCTGGCCGGGGCAGGCTGCCTACGAAGCGGTGTTCGGCAGCACCTGGCGCATCGTATTTGCCTCGCTCGTCGCCTTCTGGGCCGGGGAGTTTGCCAACAGCTTCGTCCTGGCCCGCATGAAAGTGCTGACGCAGGGCAAGCATTTGTGGATGCGCACGATCGGATCGACCGTCGTGGGGCAGGGGGTGGACAGCCTGCTTTTCTACCCGCTCGCTTTCTATGGTGAATGGAGCAATGCGCAGGTGCTGACCGTCATGGTCACCAACTGGGGGATGAAGGTTGGCTGGGAAGCGGTGCTGACGCCGGTCACCTATGGCGTGGTCAACATGCTCAAGCGGCGTGAGGGGCTGGACGTCTATGACGAGGGCACTGATTTCACCCCCTTCCGCGCCCGGCTCTGACTTTTTGTCCGTTTGTGTGATGGGGTAAAGTCCCTGTTTACCCCCGCTGCCGCATGTAGGGGGCATGAGCAGGCAGTCGCACCGGCAGTTCCACGAATCGAACATGAAGAAGGACGGGCTGGATGCGCCCGTCGAAGCGACCGCGTTGCGCCGGTTCGAGGCGACCTTTCTCCACGCGCCGGTCGGCATCGCCCATGTCGGGCTGGACGGCGGCTTCCTGCTGGTCAACCCGCGCTTTTGCGAGATTAGCGGCCATGATGCCGACACGCTGATGCGCACCGGCTTTCAGCAGATCACCCATCCCGACGATCTGGATACCGATCAGTTGCTGCTCGCGCGCCTGAATGCCGGGGACTTTCCGCGCTATACACTGGAAAAGCGCTATATCCGCGCTGACGGCACGATCATCTGGATCAACCTGACCGTCGCGATGGTGCGCGATGCGGCGGGCCATCCCGAATTTTACGTCGCGGTGATCGAGGATCTGTCCGAACTGCGTCAGGCAAGTTTCGAGGCGGTGCATGATCCGCTGACCGGGTTGCTCAACCGGCGCGGTCTGGCCGTGCGCGCCAATGCCATATTGGCCGACGCCGCGCGCCTCGGTACGCCGGTCAGCCTGTTGTTTCTTGATCTCGACGGCTTCAAGCAGCTCAACGACAGCCGGGGCCATGCGGTGGGCGACGCCTGTCTGGTGGCGGTGGCAGCGCTGCTATCGCGTCATGCCGGAACCAGCGACGCGGTTGCGCGCGTGGGGGGCGATGAATTTCTGATGCTGATCCCCACACTGGACGCAGGTTCCGCCGCAGAACGGGGCGAAACGATCCGCCTCGCACTGGGCGCGCAGGGCATCGGCGTCAGCGGATCGTTCGGGCTGGCCACAGGCAGCGGCACGACCGATCTCGACCGGCTGATCGACAGCGCCGATGGCGCGATGCTGGCCGCCAAGCGCGCGGGCAAGAACCAGCTGCGGGTCGCGACCCTGCACTAAGCCGGGTAATCGGCGCGCACGAAATAGAGGCCGTCGGGTGGCGCATTCAGCCCCAGCGCGGCGCGATCCGCGGCCGCCAGCGCATCGCGCAAATCATCCGCCGACCATCGCCCCATCCCCACATAGACCAGACAGCCCACCATCGATCGCACCTGGTGATGCAGGAAGGACCGCGCGGCGGCATGGATCGCGATGCGGTCCCCCTCCCGCTCCACCGCCAGCCGGTCGAGCGTCTTGACCGGACTGGCCGACTGGCAATGGGCCGACCGGAATGTGGTGAAATCATGCAGCCCCACCAGCGCCTGCGCCGCCTCATGCATCGCGCCTGCATCGAGCGGCTGTTTCACCTGCCAGGCCAGCCTCGCCTCGAAGGTCAGCGCCGCGCGGCGATTGACGATGCGATAGACATAGGATCGGCCCATGCAGGAAAAACGCGCGTGCCAGTCGTCCGCCACCTCTTCACACGCCAATATCGCCACCGGTTGCCGTCCCAGCCGTGCGTTGATCGCCTCCATCAGGCGAAACGGCGTGATCGCCTTGGCCACATCGGCATGGGCGCGCATCGCCAGCCCATGCACGCCCGCATCGGTGCGCCCGGCGGCATGGACCGCGACCCGCTCGCCGGTGACGGCATGGATCGCATCCTCGATCGCCTGCTGCACGCTCGGCCCATGCGCCTGTCGCTGCCACCCCATAAACGGCCGTCCGTCAAATTCGACGGTGAAGGCAAAACGGGTCATCGCTTAAGGCCGTTCGTTTCGAGCATAGTCGAGACACCCCACGCGCGCCGTCTCACCCATCCACCCGGCTCCCCGCCGGCATGTCGAAGCCGCGCAGCATCTCGTCGGGCGGCATCGCCGCCTTGCCTGCGCGCTGGATCAGGGTCGGGCGGATCGCGCCATGGCCGCAGCCGATCAGCAGCGCGTCGTCCAGCATTTCGCCGGGCGCGCCATCCTCATGCTCGATCTGCGCTGCTAATATGCGGAACCGCTCGCCGCCATATTCGAAAAAGGCGCCGGGAAAGGGATTGAAGCCGCGCACCTGCCGCTCGACCTGGATCGCGGGCCGGGTGAAGTCGATCCGCGCCTCGGCCTTGGCGATCTTGGCGGCATAGGTCACGCCCGCTTCGGGCTGCGCCATCGGCGGATGTTGCGCAATGTCGTCCAGCACCTCGACCATCAGCGCCGCGCCCGCCTGCGCCAGTTCCGCTGTCAGCGCGCCGGCCGTCTTACCCTCTATCTTGGTCACATATTTGGCCCGCATCGGCCCGGTATCGAGGCCCGCTTCCATGTCCATGATCGTGACGCCGGTGACATTGTCGCCCGACAATATCGCCCGCTGGATCGGTGCCGCCCCGCGCCAGCGCGGCAGCAACGACGCATGGATATTCATGCAGCCGTGGCGCGGCGCATCCAGCACCGCGCGCGGCAGGATCAGGCCATAGGCCGCGACCACCGCGACGTCGGCCTCCAGCGCCGCAAACTCCGCCTGCACCGCTGCGTCCTTCAGCGACTCCGGCACCCGAACCTCTATCCCCATCGCCTCGGCCCGCTGCTGGACGGGGGAGGGGGTCAGGCTCTTGCCGCGCCCCGCCGGACGGGGCGGCTGGCTATAGACCGCAACGATCCTATGCCCCGCCTTGGCAAGCGCTTCGAGCGCGGGAACCGCGAAATCGGGAGTGCCCATATAGATGATACGCATGGTGCCATCTCAAAGCCCTTGTCGGGACGGGTTGCAAGCCCTTATCTCATCACATGGCCTCTCCCGAAATCGAAGCATTGACGCAAGCCCTGTCCCGCCTGCCCGGTCTTGGCCCGCGTTCGGCGCGGCGCGCGGTGCTGCACCTCATCAAGAAGCGCGAGGCCGCAATGGCCCCGCTGCTGCGCGCGCTGGAGGCGGTGAACGAACGGCTGGTGACCTGCCATGTCTGCGGCAATGTCGATACGGTCGATCCCTGCGGCATCTGCACCGACATGCGCCGCGATCCCCGTGCGCTGTGCGTGGTGGAGGATGTGGCCGACCTGTGGGCGCTCGACAAGTCCCGCCTCTTTCCGGGCCGCTTCCATGTGCTGGGCGGGCGCTTGTCCGCGCTGGAAGGGATCAGACCGGAAGATCTGACGATCGACGCGCTGGTCGCACGGCTGGAACAGGGGGGCGTCGATGAAGTGGTGCTGGCGATGAACGCCACGCTGGAGGGGCAGACCACCGCCCACTATCTCGCCGAACGCCTCGAACGCTTCCCGATCCGCCTGACGCAACTGGCCCATGGCGTGCCCGTAGGCGGCGAACTCGATTATCTGGACGAAGGCACGCTGGCGCAGGCGCTGCGGGCAAGAAGGCCGGTAGGGTAGGGCGCGCACCCTGCCAAAGCTGTTAGCTGACCCCGCCGCATCCCTCCGCTAGACCGGGCCAGATAACCCACTGGAAGGATGCCCGATGATCGACCTCAGCCGTACCCATCATAAGGGCATTGCCGTTCCCGACATCGACCGGGCGGTGGCGGATTATAGCGCGGCGCTGGGGCTGACCTTCGCGCCGATCCGCGATTTCGATCCGCTGCCCTTCTGGACGCCGGAGGAGGGCGCGCGGGAAATCAGCGTACGCGCCACCTACTCGTTGGGCGGGCCAATCCATCTGGAACTGGTGCAGGGCAATAGCAGCTTTTACGACACGGCCAGTCCGGCAGGCGCGCGCCATATCGGCGTATGGGTGGACGATCTGCCCGCCGAAGCGGACCGGCTGGTCGCGGCGGGCTGGACCCCGCGCGCCGCCAACCTGCCGCCCGAACAGGGCTATGGCGCGATCGCCTATCTCACCTCGCCCGATGGCGGCTTGCTGGTCGAACTGATTTCGACCATATTGAAACCCGCGATCGACGAATGGCTGGGTGAATAGCGCGATGCAGCGCATCGCTTGAAATCCTGCGTCTTTCCGCTATTTTAGAGCCATGGCCATTCTTCCCATCCTTGAGGCGCCGGACCCGCGCCTGCGCACCATTTCGACCCCCGTGGAGTCGATCGACGCCGATCTGCAACGGCTGATCGACGATATGTTCGAGACTATGTACGACGCGCCGGGCATTGGCCTGGCCGCGATCCAGGTCGGTGTGCCAAAACGGGTGCTGGTGATGGACCTTCAGGAGCCGGAATCCGATGCGGAAGATGCGCCCCCGGTCAAGAAGCCGATGGTGTTCATCAACCCCGAAATCCTGCGGGAATCAGAGGATCTGTCGGTCTATAATGAGGGCTGCCTGTCCGTCCCCGATCAATATGCCGAGGTCGAACGCCCCGCGACGATCCGCGCCAGCTGGATGGACCGCGACGGCCGTATCCATGAAGAACAGCTTGAAGGCCTGCTCGCCACCTGCCTCCAGCATGAAATGGACCATCTGGAAGGCGTCCTCTTCATCGACCATCTGTCGCGCATGAAGCGCGACATGCTGATGAAGAAACTGACCAAGGCCCGCCGCGCCGCCTGACGGGCGCGACGGGCTGGAGATTCAGCTCACCCCATCGGTATCCAGCGCATAGCCCGCCGACCGTACGGTACGGATGATGTCCTGAAACTGGCCGTCGCCATTGATCGCCTTGCGCAGGCGGCGGATATGGACGTCCACGGTGCGCAGTTCGATATCGCTATCCTGTCCCCACACGCTGTCGAGCAGCCGTTCGCGTGAGAATACCCAGCCGGGATGCTCCAGAAAGTGGCGCAGCAGGCGGAATTCGGTGGGACCAAGCGGGATCACCTGCCCGCCGCGCCGCACCTTATGCCCCACCGTGTCCATTTCGACATCGGCAAAGGTCAGCGTTTCGCCTGCCAGCGCCGGGCGCACGCGCCGCAGCACCGCGCCGACCCGCGCCACCAGTTCGCGGGGGGAGAAAGGCTTGGTCACATAATCGTCCGCGCCCGTTTCCAGCCCGCGCACCCGATCCTCTTCCTCACCGCGCGCGGTCAGCATGATGATCGGCACATTGGCGGTGCCATTGGCGCGGCGCAGGCGGCGGCACACTTCGATCCCCGACAGGCTTTCCACCATCCAGTCGAGCAGCACGATGTCCGGCACATTTTCCTGCGCCATCAGCAAGGCTTCCTCGCCATCGACGGTATGGGCGACCTCGAAATCCTCACGCTTGAAATGCCAGATCAGCAGTTCGGCCAGCGCCGCGTCATCCTCGACCAGCAGCATTTTTGCACGGGCCATAATCTTTATTCCTCCGCCGCCGCGCCGCCGCGGTCGCGGTCGGGCAGGGTCTGGCCCGTGGCCGCATAATAGACCATCTCCGCGACGTTGGTCGCATGGTCGCCGATCCGCTCGATATTCTTGGCGATGAACAGCAGATGCGCACATTCGCTGATCGTCTTGGGATTTTCGACCATATAGGTCACCAGCGTGCGGAACACGCTGTTGTAGAAATCGTCGACCACCGTGTCGCGCTCGACCACGGCGACGGCCAGGTCGGCGTCGCGCGCGGCAAAGGCGTTGAGCGCGTCATGCACCATTTCGCTCGCCACCTGACCCATGGACGGCAGCAGCGACACCGGCTCCAGCGTGCGCTGGTTGACCATGATCAGCGGCACGCGCTTGGCGATATTCTTGGCATAGTCGCCGATGCGTTCGACCACGCCGACGATCTTGAGCGCGGCGATCACGTCGCGCAGATCGTTGGCCATCGGCGCGCGCAGCGCAATCACCTGGATGACCAGTTTCTCGACTTCCGCCTCGATCGCGTCGATGCGCTTGTCGTCGGCCACCACCTGCGCCGCCAGCACCAGGTCCTGCCGTTGCAGCGCGGTCATCGCGCTTTCGATGGCAGCTTCGGCGCGTCCGCCCATTTCCGCGATCAGGCCGCGCAGCCTGTCGATATCCTCGTCGAACGCCTTGATCGTATGTTCAGCCATATTCGTCTCTCCCGCGATCAGCCGTAGCGACCGGTGATATAATCCTTGGTCCGCTCCTGCGTCGGGTTCGTAAATATGTCGCTCGTCACGCCATATTCGACCAGATCGCCGAGGTGGAAGAAGGCGGTGCGTTGCGACACGCGCGCGGCCTGCTGCATATTGTGGGTCACGATGACGATCGCATAGCGGCCGCGCAGCTCGTGGATCAGCTCCTCGATCTTCGCCGTCGCAATCGGGTCCAGCGCGGAACAGGGTTCGTCCATCAGGATGACTTCCGGCTCCACCGCAATGGCGCGGCCAATGCACAGGCGCTGCTGCTGCCCGCCCGACAAGGCGGTGCCGCTGTCATGCAGCCGGTCCTTCACTTCTTCCCACAGGCCAGCGCGGCGCAGCGATTTTTCCACGACCACGTCGAGGTCCGCCTTGGCATGGGCCAGGCCATGGATACGCGGCCCATAGGCGATATTTTCGTAGATCGACTTGGGGAAGGGGTTGGGTTTCTGGAACACCATGCCGACCCGCGCGCGCAGCTGCACCACGTCCATCGACGGGGAGTAAATATCCTCGCCATCCAGCGTGATCATGCCTTCCACCCGCGCGCTGGCGACGGTGTCGTTCATGCGGTTCAATGTCCGCAGGAAGGTCGACTTGCCGCAGCCCGACGGGCCGATGAAGGCGGTGACATGGTCCATGTCGACGTCGATCGACACGCCCTTGATCGCCTGCTTCGCGCCGTAGAATACCTTGACGTCGCGGGCCGACATTTTGGGGTTGGCAATGGCCAGAGGATTGATTGCTTCGGTCATGGGTGCGTTTACCACCGTGTTTCAAACTTGTTGCGCAGATAGATGGCCAGACCATTCATCGCGAGGAGGAAGGCCAGCAGCACGATGATCGCGGCCGACGTCTTTTCGACAAAGCCCCTGGAGACTTCATCGGACCACAGGAAAATCTGTACCGGCAACACCGTCGCCGGATCGCTGATCCCGCCCGGCGGCGTCGCAATGAAGGCCCGCATCCCGATCATCAGCAGCGGCGCCGTCTCGCCCAGCGCGCGCGCCATGCCGATGATCGTGCCGGTGAGGATGCCGGGCAGGGCGAGCGGCAGCACATGATGGAACACCACCTGGACCGGCGAAGCGCCAATGCCGAGCGCCGCGTCGCGGATGCTGGGCGGCACCGACTTGATCGCGTTGCGCCCTGCAATGACGATGACGGGCATCGTCATCAGCGCCAGCGTCATGCCGCCGATCAGCGCTGCCGATCGCGGCAGGTGCAGGAAGTTCAGGAAGATCGACAGGCCCAGCAGGCCGAAGATGATGGAGGGGACGGCAGCCAGATTGTTGATCGACACTTCGATAATGTCGGTCCACCACGCCTTGGGCGCATATTCCTCCAGATAGAGGGCGGTCGCCACACCGACCGGGAAGCTGAGCGCCAGCGTCACCAGCATCGTCAACAACGATCCCTTGAACGCGCCCCAGATGCCGACCTGGGTCGGATCGGTGCCGTCGCTTGCGGTCAGGAAGCTCCAGTTGAAACCGGTGGTCAGCAGGCCTGCCTTGCGCAGCCGTTCGACCGCCGCTTCCGCTTCCGGCGCGCCTTCATGCTTGGCGGCGAGGTCGATGGTGGTGGAGGCCGGGACGCGGATCGTCACTGTCCGCCCCAATATTGCGGGGTCGGCCTTGATGGCGTCACGGATGCTGATCCAGGCGGTCGATGACAGCAAGGCATCGGCATCCGCGCCCAGTGCTTCCTTGGCGACCTGCCCCGTCACCATCGGCAGGTTGGCATTGGCCAGCGCCGCGTCGGTGATATTGGCCGGATCGAGCAGCAGCGGCGAGGCCGGGAAATCGATCTGAAGCGCAATCTCCGTCCGGGTGAAGCCGCGCAGCCCGTTGCCCATCATCGTGAACAGCAGGAAGGCCAGGAAGGCGGCAGACAGCGCCACTGCAAACAGCCCGGCGAATTTGAACCGCCGCTCCGCCGCATAGCGCCGCGCAATCCGCTTGCGCATTTCGTCCGACTTCCAGTCGGTGGGGTTGCGAGTGGGTGTCATTCGTAAGCCTCGCGATATTTCTTCACGACCCGCAGGGCCACGATGTTGAGCAGCAACGTGACGACGAACAGCACCAGTCCCAGTGCAAAGGCCGCCAGCGTCTTGGCGCTGTCAAATTCCTGGTCGCCGGTCAGCAGCTGGACGATCTGGGTGGTCACCGTGGTCACGCTGGCAAAGGGATTGAGCGTCAGGTTCGCGGCCAGACCAGCGGCCATCACCACGATCATCGTCTCGCCGATGGCGCGGCTGACCGCCAGCAACACGCCGCCGACCACACCGGGCAAAGCGGCGGGGATCAACACCTTGCGGATCGTCTCGCTGGTGGTTGCGCCCATCGCCAGGCTGCCGTCGCGCATCGATTGCGGCACGGCGGCGATGCTGTCGTCGGCCATGGAGGAGACGAAGGGAATGATCATCACGCCCATCACCAGACCCGCCGCCAGCGCGCTTTCCGACGAAGCGCCATGGATGCCGATCATCACCGCAAAGTCGCGGAGCGCCGGGGCAATGGTGAGCGCCGCGAAATAGCCATAGACCACCGTCGGCACGCCCGCGAGCATCTCCAGCGTCGGCTTCATCCATTTGCGCACGACCGGCTGGGCATATTGGGTCAGGTAAATGGCGCTCATCAGGCCCAGCGGGATCGCGACGACCATGGCGATGATCGCGCCGATGAAGATGGTGCCCCAGAAGAGCGGCACCGCGCCGAACGCATCCTCATTGCCATAGCCCATCGCGGCTGACTGTGGCGACCATTTGGTGCCGAACAGGAAGTCCAGAGGATTGACCATGGAGAAGAAGCGGAAACTTTCCCACAGCAGGGAGGCGACGATGCCCACCGTGGTCACGATCGCCAGCAGCGACGCGATCAGCAGCGTCGCCATCACCAGCCGCTCGACCCGTGTGCGCGCCCGGAAATCGGGGCGGACGCGGGTGAAGGCATAGGCGCCGCCGGCAAAGGCCAGCACGATCGCCAGCACTGCGCCCGCGACGCCATATTTGTTGATCGCGGCGCGATACGGCTCGACCAGTCCCTGCGCCAGCGGGTTGAACGCCCCGGCCTGCGCGCCCGTCGCGATCGACCGCGCCTCGCCCAATATGGCGGAGCGGTAGAAATCGTCCATCGGCAGGCTTTGTGCCGCCGGATCGGCCAGCACCGCCTGCGTCACCAGACCGGGCACGATATTGGCCCAGACCGCTAGGAACAGGATGGCCGGCGCGATCGTCCACAACGCCACATACCAGCCATGATAGCCCGGCAGCGAGTGGACGGCATCGCGCCGCCCGGTCGCCCGCGCCACTATCTGCAAACGCAGCGCGCGGGCGCGGGCGCTGACCCAGGCGATAGCGCCCAGGCCAGCGAGCAGCAGGAAAAGTGCGGGACCGGTCATTATGGCCCTTACTTCAGCTTGGAGCCGTCAAGCACGGTCAGCGCCTTGACCGTTTCGGCACTGGCCTTGCGCACATCTTCAGGTGCCGCGACCATGCCGCGCTTGGTCAGCGCTCCGTCGGGCGACCAGTTGGCGGCAAAGGCGTTGAGGAAGCCCTGCAAGCCCGGAATGGCGGCGATATGCGCCTTCTTCACATAGATGTAGAGCGGACGCGCACCGGGATATTGGCCGGTCGACACGGTCTCATAGGTCGCCTCGACGCCGTTGATCGGCACGTCCTTGAGCGTATCCTTATTCTCTTCCAGGAAGCTGTAGCCGAACACGCCGACTGCGTTCGGATTGGCGCCCAGCTTCTGCACGATCAGATTGTCATTCTCGCCCGAATCGACATATTTGCCGTCCTCGCGAACGCGGGTGCAGGTCGCCTTATATTCGTCCTCGTTCTTGTCCTTCAATTCCTTCATCGCCGGATCGGACTGGCAGCCCTTTTCCAGGATCAGCTCAGCCAGCGAATCGCGCGTGCCGCTGGTCGAAGGCGGGCCAAAGACGGAAATCGCGATGGCGGGCAGGGTGGGGTCGACATCCTTCCACGTCTCCGCCTTGTTCGGACCCTTGCCATAGGGATTGGCGGCCAGCGCCTCATACACGATCTTGGGGGTCAGCTTGTAGCCGGGGCCATTCTTGGCTTCGGCAAAGGCCAGGCCGTCGACGCCGACCTGCACTTCGATGATGTCCTTGACGCCATTGGCCGCGCACATATCAAATTCGGACTTCTTCATCCGGCGCGATGCGTTGGCGATGTCGGGATGCTGCGCGCCCACGCCTGCACAAAACAGCTTCATGCCGCCGCCAGTGCCGGTCGATTCGATGATCGGCGATTTCATGCCGGGATTGCCCTGCACGAACAGTTCGGCAACCGCCGTGGCGAAGGGATAGACAGTGGACGAACCGACCGCGCGGATCTGATCACGGGTCTGGCCCGCACCGCCGCTGCCGCTCTGGTCGCCACAGGCGGAAAGGGAAACAACGCTCAACGCCGTTGCGGCGAACAAGGTGAATTTATTCACGGGAACCTCCATCATGCAAGGCCGCGATTCGCTGTTCGCCGCCCCCCTTTGACCGGCGCTATAGGGCCGCTCCATCGCGGCATTGTGACATTCAGGTTGCAGTTTGATGACATGGCAAAAGGCGATGATGACAGGACCGCCATTTTGGTCAAACCTGCCCGCCGTCCGCCTCATGCATCAGCGGCAGCAAGACGGTCACGGTCGTCCCTTTGCCCAGCACGCTCGCCACGTCCAGCCGTCCGCGATGCCGCTCGACAATATGTTTGACGATCGCGAGGCCCAGTCCGGTGCCGCCCATCGCCCGGCTGCGTCCCGAATCGACGCGATAGAATCGTTCGGTCAGGCGCGGCAGATGATCCGGGCCAATCCCTTCGCCTTCGTCGGCCACGGACAGGCGGCACATGCGGCTGCCTCCCTCCGACAGCGTCACCCGGATCGGCGTGCCGGGGCGGCCATATTTCACCGAATTGCCGATCAGATTGTGCAGCAGTTGCGACAGCTGCGCCCGGTCGCCCTGCACCGCCTGCCGCCCCGGCGAGACCTCCATCTCCACCTCGCGGCCCCGTTCGCCATGGCTGGAGCGGAACACATTGACCGCTTCGGCGACCAGTTCGCCCAGATCGACCGATGCGTCCGGCGCGCGATATTTCTCCGCCTCGATCCGCGAAAGGGAGATGAGATCATCGACCAGCCGCTGCATCCGCCGCGCCTCGCCATCCATGATCTTCAGGAAGCGCTGCCGCGTCTCGTCATCCTTGCCGAGTTCCGGGTCGGCCAGCGTTTCGATAAAGCCCAATATCCCGGCCAGCGGCGTGCGCAATTCGTGGCTGGCATTGGCGACGAAATCGACCCGCATCCGCTCGGCGGCATGGGTGCCGCTATGGTCGACCAGATGCACCAGGCGGCGCATGTCGGCCACTGCACCGACCGGCGCGACCCGCATCTGCCACCGCTGCTCGCGCGTTCCCAGCCCCACCAGTTCGATCATGAACGGTTCGGCCAGCGGGGCCAGGCTCGCCAGCCGTTCAGCGGCGGCAGGGTGGCGGATGGCGATGCGTGCATCGTCCCCCTCGATATGCGCGCCCAGCAGGCGCTGCGCCGCCCGGTTGGCGCGCGCAATCCGCCCGCGCTCCACCAGCATCAGCGGATCGGAAATCCCCTCCAGCAGGCTGGCGAAATCGGGATGGTCGATCAGGTCCGGCTCATCCATCGCCACGTCCGGCACATCGGGCGGCGGCGTCCCGGCATCCGCCGTGATGGCCAGGACGATCACCCCGGCCAACACCGGCAGCGCGATGGCAAAGGGGGATGCGCCCATCATCAAGGCAGCGCCCGTGCTGAGCAAGAGGACGGCGAAGGACGCGATGATCTGGGAAAGACTGAGTCGATTCATGGTTACCGCACTGGATTTGTCGCGTATTTGCTGCGATGTCAGACCCAATAGCGTGCAATCATGACGCTTTGGCAAGCCCGATAGCGGATCAGGATCAGATGAGCGAGCCGATGACCGGACAGGATGATGACCAGCAGCCCGAAGCGGCTGCGCAGGCCGATACGCCCGATCTGGCCGTGCCGTCGCGTCGCCAGCTGCTGATGGGCGGCGCAGCGGCTGCCTCCGCGATCGTGTCGATCCGCCCGGCGCTGGCGAACACCGCTGCCTCGGTCCTCAACTGCACGATACCCGTGCCGGACGCCAGCCGGGCGGGCAATCTGATCGCCCCCAATGGCCAGCTCGTTCCCGCCGGGACGCCCGGTGCCTTCCCCGGCACTGGCCGCCCTTTCACCGGAGAACAGGTCAAGCAGGCGCTGCGTGGCCGCCCGCTGCCCGGCACCAGCTATCAGCAGAACCAGGCCTATCTCAACTATATCCGCCGCCTCCAGTCGGGCACCAGCGGCTTCACCTGCTACGCCTCGCTCCAGATGCCACGTTAGGCACTTGGCTACCCCTCTGCGTTAGGGCAGGGCGGACGGTGCGAGGTGGCGATAGTGACAGCAACGAAACTCTATCGGCGGGACGGGGCGGACGCGGTGACCGCCTGCGCGCTCGACGATATCGTGCTGCTCTATCATCCCCGGTCGGGCCAGACCCATATGGTGATCAGCCCGGTCCCCGAAATTCTCGATCAACTGGCCGACGGCGCCCCCGCCAGCGTGGCGCAGATTCACGACCGGCTGACGCGCAGCTTCGACCTTGGCGTGCCGGACGATGCCATGCGCGAAATCGCCGTGCATCTCGACGCGCTGGTGGCGCTCGGTCTGGTGCGCCCGGCATGAGGCAGAGCCTGACCCTGCGCATTGGTCCTGCGACCTTCCGCATCGGCTCTGCCTGGCCCGCGCCGATCGCAGAGCTTGCCCGCCTCTACGCCGCCTATCCGCAGCCGATCGACGCGATCGCCGATTTCACTGTCCGGCTCCAGCCGACCAGCCTTGTGCGCCGCTTCATCCGCCCGTCCATCTTCATCACTGGCGACCATGGCCTGGCAGACGCTGCACCGATGAGCCTGTCCCATGGCCTGCTGGCGGCGGAAATGGGGATGAACCTGCAAATGGCGCTGGGCTGGCGGCGGCATTTGCTGCTCCATGCGTCGAGTGTGGAGAAGGATGGCCGCGTGCTGGTGATGACTGGCGAGTCAGGCTCCGGCAAATCGACCCTGGCTGCGCTGCTTGGCGAACGCGGCTGGCGCTTCATGGGTGATGAATTTGCCTTGCTGGACCTCGACAGCGGCGCGATCCTGCCCTTTCCCCGCCTCGTCAGCCTGAAGAATCGCGCGATCGACGTGGTGGCGGGCGAAGTCGGGGAGGCCCGCATGGGACCGCTGCTTGCGGCCACTGCCAAGGGCGATATTCGCCACATGGTCCCCCGCCGTGACGCGGTCGCGCGTATGGGGAAGGGGGCGATGCCCGCGCTGCTGCTCTTTCCCCGCTTCGGCCACGCCGCCGATATGCGTGCCGTCCGCCAGGCGGAAATCTTCATGCGCCTGACCCAGGCGTCGACCAATTATGTCGCGCTGGGCGAACCGGGCTTCGCCGCGCTGACCCGTTTCGTCCAGCATGTTCCCGCACGCGCCATTGACTTCCCCACGGGTGAGGAGGCCATCGCCATGGTCGAACGGCTGTGGGAGGAGAGGACATGAGCGCTGCCTTGCTGGTGCGGACGCTACGCGATCCCGCGTCCGTTGCCGGGCTGGACGCATCGGGCTGGAACGGCCTGATCGCAGCTGCCCGCGCCGAACGGCTGATCGGGACGCTGGCCTTTCGCCTGGCCGACGTCGCCGTGCCACCAGCGGTCATGCCGATCCTGTCCGACGCGCGGGCCGACGCCGCCCGCGAAGCGCGGCAGGCGCTATGGGAAGCCGACCGCGCGGCACAGGCGCTTGGGGCGTTGGGCGTGCGCGTCGTGCTGCTCAAAGGCACCGCCTATGCCGCCGCCGGGCTGAAGGCCGGGCAGGGCCGTTTCATCGGCGATCTCGACATCCTCGTCCCGGTGGAGGCGATGGCGGCGGTCGAACAGGCGCTGATCGCAGCAGGCTGGGAATGGGTGAAGGATGATCCCTATGACGACGCCTATTATCGCCAATGGATGCACGAACTCCCGCCGATGATCCACGCCACGCGCGACCGGATGATCGACGTGCATCACACGATATTGCCGCTGACCGCGCGCCAGACCCCGGACGCCGCCGCGATGATCGCTGACGCTGTGCCTTTGGGTGATGGCTTGTACGTCCTCTCGTCCGAAGATCGCGTCGTCCACGCCGTCGCCCATATGCTGGCCGATGGCGATTTGCAGGGCGGCCTGCGCAACCTGTGGGACATCCATCATCTGCTGGCCGACACTGACCCGGACATAGTGATAGCCCGTGCCGCCCGGCACGGTTTGCTGCCCCATGTCCAGCAAGCCCGACGCCTCGCCGCCGCGCTCTACAGCCCCGGCGCGCGCCTGACTTTATGGGACCGGCTGATCCGCGCCCGGTTGCTGGCGCGCGACGGCTGGGGCCGCGAGACCCGCAAGGCGCTGATATTCGCCTTCTTCCTGCGCTCCCACTGGTTGCGTATGCCTCCGCTGATGCTCGCCCGGCACCTGTGGACCAAATGGCGCAAGGGGCATCGGCCGAGCTAGGCGGCGCATCCTACTCCTTCTTCAATATATCCAGCGCCAGCACCGTCATCGCCTCGCTGGCCGACCCGATTACCTTGTCGGCTTGCGGCGCCCAGAAGGGGCTGTGGAGGGAGGGGAGCGTTGTCTGTCCCGCCTGAGCTGCCGCCATCTTGTCAGCCGGCACGCCGCCGACCCAGAAGATGAAACTGTTGATGCTCTTGTCCGCGCGATAGAAGCGGCCGAAATCCTCGCCGCCCATCACCGCCGGGGTCTTGACCACCTGGTCTTGCGGGAAATGGGCTTTCAGCACGCCTGCCATCTGTTCGGCAAATTCGGGTGGATTATAGGTGGAGGGCGTAAATTCGTCCTTCACCGTCACCACCGGCATCCGGTCGTCCGGCACCCCTGCCGCAATCGCCTCGCCGCGCGAAATCCGCTTGATCCCCTCGATCAGCTTCGCCCGCGTCTCGTCCGAATAGCTGCGGATCGTCAGCAGCAATTTCGCCTCGTCGGGGATGATATTATGCTTGGCCCCGCCCTGAAAACTGCCCACCGTCACGACCGCCGGGTCGGACGGTTCCTGCTCCCGGCTCACCAAAGTCTGAAGCGCGCCCACGATCCGCGATCCCAGCACGATCGGGTCCTTGGTCGTTTGCGGATAGGCGCCATGGCCGCCGACGCCCCGCACCACTATGTCCACGCTGTCGACATTGGCCAGCGCATAGCCGGGCGTATAGCCGATCTTCCCCGCTTCCAGATTGGCCGCGTCGTGAAAGGCGATGGCGTGGGTGGGCTTGGGGAAACGGGTATAAAGCCCATCCTCCAGCATCAGCCGCGCGCCGCGTCCGACCTCTTCGGCGGGCTGGAGGATCATCACCAGCGTGCCTTTCCAATCGTCCTTCGCCGCCGCCAGCAGCTTCGCGGTTTCGATGAAGGCGGTCATGTGCGTGTCATGGCCGCAGGCGTGCATCACGCCGGTCTCCACGCCTTCGGGGGTCTTGGTCCGCACCTTCGATGCGAAGGGCAGGCCGGTCTGCTCCACCACCGGCAAGCCGTCCATATCGGCGCGGATCAGCAGCACCGGACCGGACCCGTTCTTCATCACCGCGACGACGCCGGTGCCGCCGACTTTCTCGGTCACGTCAAACTTCATCGCTTTCAGGCGCTTGGCCAGCTTGGCGGCGGTGTTTACCTCCTGCTCCGACAGTTCGGGATTGGCGTGAAGATCGCGGTAGAGCGTCATCAGCCCGTCCATATCCTTCGCGATCGTCGCGCCGATCGCGCTTTGCGGCGGCGCAGCCGGTGCGGGGGCTGGAGCCGTCGGTTCGGTCTGGGCGGTAGCGATGGACGACAGGCTGGCGGCGGCCAATATGGCCGTGAGCGCATGGCGCATGATGAAGTCTCCCTTGGTTGCCCGCAGCATAAGGGGATTCTACGCCTGTTAAAGGGGGGAGCGTGGCGGGCGATGAAAAAGCACCGGCCCTTGTAAACTCATGCGATCCAACCTATTTCACATGTGAAAGGAACGATCCGCCGCACTGCGCGGCCACATGATCGTCCGCCCCCCTTGCGACATGACTGACCCGCGCGCGTCCGACGAAGCGCCTCCTGTCGCCCCGATATCTCGATTTCCTCGTGCAAAGGAGCCTGCTCCATGGCCCAGACATCCGCCTTCTGCCTTGCTCAGCAGTCGATCCATCACGCCCGTTCATTGTCCGAAACCCTGCCCAACGCCCGCCGCGTCGCGGTTGCGGCCGCCAACGCCTGGGGCCGCGAAGCAAAGCTCGCCGCCAGCGCCGAACGCCGCCGCGCAACCCGCACGGTGGAAACGGAGGACGAAGCGATCGCCGCCGAATTCCGTGCCGAAGAGGATGCCGAAGCCGCATTGAACGCTGCGCAACAGCCGTCGACTCCCGCGAACTGAAAGACCCAGATCATGGCCAAAAGTCAGAAGAAATCGAGCCGCGAGACGCGCAAGCCCAAGGCGGAAAAGCCGCCCAAGGCCAATGCGTCCAACCCGTCGACCAAGCCCGGCCCGGTCGGCATCGTGACGCTGAAAAGCTGAACGATGACGACCGATATCCCTGTTCAGCCAGCGCCAGCCACCAACCGCACATCGCCGGGCCGCCGCTTCATTCCGCATAATGCGGTGCGCCTGTCTCCGGCAGAAGCCGAACGGCAGGGTCGCGTCACCCGCATCGTGATCGAGAAACTGGGCGCGCCCGCCGCGATCCTGTTCCTCAACAGCCAGCATGACGGCCTGCCCGATCGCCCCCTGCCGCTGGCGACGGCGAGCGAGGATGGCCTGCAATCGGTCCTGCGCCTGCTGCAGCCGACTGCGGCCTGACCTTAAAAGGGGCGGCGCGTCACTGCGCCGTCCATCCTCCGTCGATGCTCATATTCGCGCCAGTGATGTTGGCGGCGGCGTCGCTGCACAGGAACATCGCCATCGCCGCGACCTGTTCGACCGTCACGAACTGCTTGGTCGGCTGGCCCGCCAGCAGCACGTCATTCATCACCTGCTCGCGGGTCATGCCACGCGCCTTCATCGTGTCGGGAATCTGGTTTTCAACGAGCGGAGTCCAGACATAGCCGGGCGAAATGCAGTTGGCGGTGATGCCGAAGGTCGCGACTTCCAGCGCCACCGTCTTGGTAAAACCGGCCAGGCCATGTTTGGCCGTCACATAGGCGCTTTTGAACGGAGAGGCGGTCAGTGAATGGGCGCTGGCGGTCTGGATGATCCGGCCCCATTTCTTGCCCTTCATATAGGGGACCGCCAGCCGCGTCGTGTGGAACGCGCTGGTGAGGTTCAGCGCGATGATCAGGTTCCATTTGTCGACCGGAAAATCCTCGACCGGCGCGACATGCTGCATCCCGGCATTGTTGATCAGGATATCGACCCCCTCAAAGGCAGCCGCTGCCTCCGCCATCATCGACTCGATCTGGTCCTGCTTGGTCAGGTCATGCCCGCTATAGAGCGCCTTCGCGCCGCTCAGCGCCTCCAGCCCCAGCCGCTCCTGCTCGATCGCATCCTTGTCGCCAAAGCCGTTGATGACGACATTCGCGCCTTCGCCCGCCAGCGCCTTGGCATAGGCCAGGCCAATGCCGGAGGTCGAACCGGTGATCAGGGCTGTCTTGCCCGCAAAAGCCTTGCTCATGCCTTTTTCTCCTTGAGATGATCGGGCGCGTCGAGGTCGAAGGTCGCGCTCTTGCCGTCCAATATGTTGCGGGCGATCAGGTCGCCCTTGTGCATCACTTCTTCCACTGCGTCGCGGCCCTGGCTCCAATGGTCCAGCATCGTGGCGCGGGAAAATTCAAAGTCCTTCGCCCCGCTTTCCCAGTTCCGGCTGCGATAGATCAGGTGAACGATGTTGATCGAACCGCCATCGAGAATGTCGCGCAGTTTCTGGGCCTCCGGTTCGTTGCGCAATTCGGGCGGCAGCTTGTCGAGCAGCGCGCAGATCGCCCCATGTTCGCGGCGCAGGCGCAGATATTGGTCGGTCACCTGCCGGGTGCGGCTGCTATACTGAATATCCTTCGCGCGCGAATAGACGTCGGTCATCTGGCGTGGCATCGGCCCTTCGGCGGGGAACAGGTCGACCTGAAACACCAGCATATCTTCGGTCTGATGGTCCAGCACATGGGCCAGCGGGGTGTTGGACACGATGCCGCCATCCCAATACCAGCGCCCGTCAATCTCGACCGGCGGCAGGCCAGGCGGCAGCGCGCCCGACGCCATGATGTGGCGCGCGTCGATCCGGGTATTGCCGCCCGGCCCGCGCGTGTCCCAATAGGCGAAATTACCGGTCTCCACATCGACCGCGCCGACCGACAGCCGCACTGGCCCGTCGTTCAGCAGATCCCAGTCGATACAGGCGTCCAGCGTGTCCTTCAGCGGCGCGCTGTCGTAAAAGCTGATCGCGCCGGATGATCCTTCGGGCATCATCGTCGCGGGCCACAGGCGGGGGCGGAACATGCCCGGCACGCCGAAGGTCGCGACCGTGCCGGCGGCGGCCAGATGCGCGATCTCGCGTATATGGTCGATGTCGGGCAGCAGCACATTGGGCATCCCGCCGGACACGGTGTACCAGAATTTCTTGAGGCGGCTGATCCGCCTGTGCGGCGGGTTGCCCGCGATGATCGCGGCATTGACTGCGCCGATCGAAATGCCCGCAACCCAGCTGACATCGACCCCCAGTTCGTCCAGCCGCTCATAGACGCCCGATTGGAAGGAGCCAAGCGCGCCCCCCCCCTGGAGCAGGAGCGCGACTTCGCGGGGCAGGGGCAAAGGCGTGCGGGCGCGGCGGAGGGGCTTGGGCTGATTATCCATGATGCGGTGCAATATAGTCTTTGCCGACCGCAATCCAACTTTATGTCGCCAGATAAAATTTGCTTTGTCCGCAACCCTCTGCCCATCCCGGCGGTTTGCAGCATTCCGTGAATCGGGTAGGCAGAAGCCTAAACAGGGAGGGCGTCATGCGTCTCGACGACGAACAGGAAAGCAGCCATTTCGAGGTGCAGGACGGCCGGGGTGGCGGCGGTGGCGGCTTTGGCGGCGGCCTCGGAATGCTCCTGCCGCTGATCGGCAGCAGGTTCGGCTGCGGCGGCATTGTCGTGGCGCTGATCATCATGGTGGTGATGGGCATCAATCCGCTTAGCCTGATTGGCGGGGGCGGTGGCGGCGGCCAGCCGGTCCAGACGCAGCGCCCTGCGACGACCGAACTGACCGACATTCAGCGCACGTCGCTCAAGGTGCTGGGATCGACCGAGCGCCGCTGGGACGAGATATTCAAGGCGTCGGGCGAGCAATATCCGCCACCAACGCTGGTATTCTACAGCCAGAACGGCCAGTCGGGCTGCGGCGCGGCGCAGGCGGCGATGGGTCCGTTCTACTGCCCGGCCGACCAGCGCATCTATATCGACACCGATTTCTTCAACGAAATGGAGAGCCGCTTCAACGCGCCGGGCGATTTCCCGATCGGCTATATCATCGCCCATGAGGTGGGCCATCATATCCAGACGATCACGGGGCAGGCGGACCGGATTCGCAAGGCGCAGCAGAGCGCATCGGAAGCCGAGGGCAATGCGCTGCAGGTGCAGATGGAATTGCAGGCGGACTGCTATGCCGGTGTCTGGGCGGCGCGGGATACCAATTTGATGGAAGCGGGCGACCTGGAAGAAGGGATGCGCGCAGCGGAGGCGATTGGCGACGATACGCTGCAAAAGGCGGCGGGGCGGCGGCCCGTGCCCGAAAGCTTCACCCATGGTAGCAGCGCCCAGCGCATGGCCTGGCTGCGCAAGGGGCTGTCGACCGGCGATCCCGCCCAATGCGATACGTTCAAGGGATCGGTCTGACGCTTATTCCGCGTTGGGCGATCCGGGCGCGGCTGTGTCCGGCGTAGTCATCTGATCGGTTTCGACCGTCGGCGCGACCGTCGTTTCGGGCAGGCCAGCGCCGGGGGCCAGCATCGGCTGGCCCGCTTGCGGCATCGGCTGACCGAAACCGGGCGCGCTTGCGTCTGCAGGTGGCGGGGCGACGGGGGGTGCCACAGGAACGGCGACCGGCGGCGGGGCATCCGCGATATTGCCCTGCACAGGCGCGGATTCCGGCGGCTTTGGCATAATGTTCTGGACCGCCAGCACGATCAGCGGTGCGACGACCAGCGTACAGATAGCAAAATTGCGATATATCATGGCTTGAACTTCTTGCTGGCCGACGGCTTGGCCAACAATAGTCAGAATGGGTAAACAAAAAGCTGCGGGTGATCAGCCCTTTACTTGGCCTAATTTATCCAGCCGGGCCAGCATTGCGGTCATGTCGTCGGGCAATGCGTCACGCGGGGGCGCATAAGTGGAACGCAGCGCATTGCCCACGCCCTCATAGGGCAGGGGGAGCGCGACGGTCACGATCCGCCCGTCGTCGCCTTGGCGACCCGGTGCCGATCGGCCGGAAGATTTGCGCTGCATTTCCATGTCAGTAAGAACGGACGGCGCAAGCAAAAGTTTCTGGCGTTCGTCGCAAGCCCAAGCGATAGCGCCCCAAAGCACGCCCGCCGCAAGGGGAGAGACGATGGTGACGGACTGGCCCGAAACGCAGGCACGGATACGCGGCCATTCGCCCTTCCTGACACGCGCGCTGGATCGCTATCCGGACGTCGCGGAGGCGCTGGCGACCGGCGATATGGAAGCGGCGCTGGCCGTTGCGCAGGCGCTGGGCGGGCCGGAGGATGGCGTCGCCCGGTCGCTGCGGCGGCGGCGCACGGGGATCGCGCTTGTAACGGCGGCGGCCGACCTGTCGGGTGCCTGGGGACTGGACCGGGTGACGCGCACCCTGTCGGACTTCGCCGATAGCGCGGTGGAGGAGGCGCTGGCCGCCGCCATGGCCGAACGCTATCCCGACGCCGAACATAAGGGTTTCGTCGTGCTCGCTTTAGGCAAGCATGGCAGCCGCGAACTTAATTATTCGTCGGATATCGACCCGATCCTGCTCTACGACCCGGCCACCCTGCCGCACGGGCCGCGCGAAGATCCTGCCGATGCCGCCGTCCGAATCGGGCGGCGGATGAGCGAATTGCTGACTGCCCGTGATGCTGACGGCTATGTGTTCCGCGTCGACCTGCGCCTGCGCCCCTCGCCCGAAGCCACGCCGATCGCGCTGCCGGTCGAGGCGGCGATTGGCTATTATGAATCGACCGCGCTGGGCTGGGAGCAGGCCGCCTTCATCCGATCGCGCGCGGCGGCGGGCGACTTGCCGCTGGGCGACTATTTCCTGCGCCAGATTCGCCCCTTCGTCTGGCGGCGACATCTGGATTTCAGCGCGATCGACGCGATCGTCGATATCAGCCGCCGGATTCGCGACCATTATGCGCAGGGGCAGGCGTTCGGGCCGGGCTATGACCTGAAGCGCGGGCGCGGCGGCATTCGCGAGGTCGAATTTTTCGCGCAGGTGCATCAGCTGATCCATGGTGGGCGCGATCCGGCGCTGCGATCGGGCAATACGCGGCAGGCGCTGGCCGCGCTGGCGCAGGCAGGCGTGATCGAGCCTGACGTCGCGGCGCAGCTGGACGAGGCTTACATCCTGTTCCGCACGATCGAACATCGGCTTCAGATGGTCGAGGATTTGCAGACCCATGAACTGCCCAAATCGGCCGCCGCCATGGACAATGTCGCGCGGCTACATGGTCTGGCCGATGGCGACGCTTTGCTCGACCTGCTGCGGCCCCAGGTCGAATGGGTCGGGCGCAATTATGACCGGCTCAGCCCGGAAAAGGACGATGCCTCGCTGTCGCAGGATGAGGCGCTGTTGGCCGCGCAACTGGCCGAGATGGGTTTTGCCGATCCTCAAACCGCGCTGGCGCGGATCGCCCACTGGCGTGGCGGAAAGGTGCGCGCGCTGCGCAGCGGTCCCTCGCGCGAGGCGCTGGAAAGCCTGCTGCCCGGCCTGATGCGCGCGCTGGCGACCGCGCCCGATCCGTCGCGCGCGCTCAACCGGCTGGACGATATGATCGGGCGGCTGCCCAGCGCGATCAATTTCTTCAAGCTGCTCGCCGCGCGGCCCGCTTTGGTCGCGCTGCTGGCGGAGATATTGAGTCATGCGCCGACGCTGGCCGATGCGCTGGCGCGGCGGGCGGAGCTGATCGACGGGCTGATCGACGCCACCGCCTTCGATCCGCCGCCGCCTGTCGATGTGTTGGTGACGCAACTCGCCGCGCTGGAGCCGGGCGAGGATTATCAGGCCTTGCTCGACCGGGTGCGCCAGCGCGTGGGCGATCGCCGCTTCGCGCTGGGCGCGCAGATCATCCGGGGTGGCGATCCGCTAGAGGCCGGGCGCGGCTATGGTCGGGTGGCGGAGGCCGCGATGGAGGCGCTGGCGGCTGGCACGGTCGCGGAGTTTGAGACTGCCCACGGCAAGGTGGTGGGTGGAGAGATCGTCATCCTCGCGCTGGGGCGGCTGGGCGGCGGGGTGCTGACCCATGCGTCGGACCTGGACGTCATCTTCCTGTTCACCGGCGATTTCCGCGCCGAATCCGATGGACCCAAGCCGCTGGGCGCGACCCAATATTTCAACCGGCTGGCGCAGCGCATCGTCAATGCCTTGTCGGTGCATACCGCGTCCGGTCCGCTCTATGAGGTCGATACGCGCCTCCGCCCATCCGGCGCGCAGGGCTTGCTGGCGGTCAGCTTCGACAGTTTCGCCAAATATCAGCGTGAAGAGGCCTGGGCCTGGGAGCATCTGGCGCTGACACGGGCGCGGCCGATATTCGGGTCGTCGCAAGCGCGCACGGCGCTGGCCGCGATTCTGACCGAAACACTGGAAAAAGACCGTGATATCAATGATCTGTCGCAAGAAGCGGTCAAGATGCGGAGCGACATCGCCACCCACAAACCGCCCGCCAGCGACCTGGACGTCAAGCTGGTGCCGGGCGGTCTGGTTGACCTCGAATTCCTGATCCACATCACCCAATTCCGCTACGGCATGGCCTTTGATCCCGATCTTGGCAAGGCGCTGGCGATGCTGGTCGCGGCGGGCCATCTGCCCGCCGACCTGATAGCCGCCCATGACCTCATCACACGCTATCTGATTGTGTCCAGGTTAGTGTCGCCTTCATCCACAGAGCCGCCCGAAGCGACCCGTCCGCTGGTCGCACGGGCTTGCGGGGCTGGCCATTGGGACAGTCTGCTTGAAAGCTATGCCAAGGCGCGGCAAAGCATAGGCCAAGCTTGGGCCGCGCTCGCCGCGCCCTATCAGGAGGACAAATGATGCTGGTACAAGGCGACAGCGCGCCCGACGTCGCGCTCAAGGATGCCGATGACGCGGACTTCACCCTGGCCCGCTATCGCGGCAAGCCGGTGGTGGTCTATTTCTATCCCAAGGCGGATACGCCCGGCTGCACCAATGAGGCCAAGGACTTTACCGAACTGGCCAGCGACTTTGCCGCGATCGGCGTGCCGGTCGTCGGCGTGTCGAAGGACAAGCCCGCCAAGCTCAAGAAGTTTGCCGACAAATATGGCCTGACCGTCACGCTGGCGTCGGACGAGCCGGGCGACGCCTGCGAGGCGTTCGGCACCTGGGTCGAAAAGTCGCTCTATGGCCGCAAATATATGGGGATCGAGCGGGCAAGCTTCCTGATCGACGCGGACGGCGCCATCGCGCGGGTCTGGCCCAAGGTGAAGGTCAAGGGCCATGCCGCCGAGGTGCTGGAGGCGGCGAGGGCGCTTTGATCTTGCCCGATAGCGTCGGCGCGGCGTGCCGCGATGTCCTGCTGACCTCCGATCCCCATGCCAAGGTCATGGCCGCGCGCGCGGTGGCGCGGGCGTGGCGGCTGGGCCGACTGGCGCATCGGTTCGATGGGACGATGCCCGACCAGCCAGCGCGCCCGGACGCGCCGATATTGCTGCATCCGGGCCAAATGCCCCGGCGCGGCAAGATGGGGTCGGAACGGTCCCGCATCGCGATGCTCCATGCGCTCGCCCATATCGAATTTGTCGCGATCGACCTGGCCTTCGACCTGATCGGCCGCTTCGGCGATCAGTTCCCCACCGCCTTCACGAATGAATGGATGCAAGTCGGCGCGGAAGAAGCGATGCACTTCGCCCTGCTCGACCGGCGCCTGCGCCAGTGCGGCAGCCATTATGGCGCGCTCCCCGCGCATGACGGGCTGTGGCAGGCGGCGGAGGAAACCGCGCATGACGTTCTCGCCCGGCTGGCGATCGTTCCGATGGTGCTGGAAGCCCGCGCGCTCGACATCACCCCGGCGACGGTCGAACGGTTCGAGGGGGCAGGGGATTTCACCTCCGCCAAATTTTTGCGCCGCATCATGGCGGATGAGATTCGCCATGTGGCCGCCGGGACGACATGGTTCCTGGCGGCGACGAACCGATTGGGCCTATCCGCCCCAAATCATTACCAAATGCTTGTGAAAAGGCATTTTCGTGGTTCGGTTAAGCCTCCGTTCAACGACTCAGCGCGTCGACAGGCCGGTTTAACGCGGGAATTTTACGCCGCGCTTGCAACATGACCGGCGATTTGCAGTCTGCGTAACTGCGGGGGCGATCCAGGTCGCCAAAAAGTAACACGGGAAGCGCCGAGGGGCATAAGCCTCCGGTGACACAGTCGGGGTCGGCATGTTTGAACTTGATATGATCAATACTCGTGGTGCGCGTTTGTTCCATTCTGCCGTCAAGGCGACACAGATTTTTGCAGGACTAGGCATTGCAGGCGCGCTCTGCGCCGCTGCCCCGGCCCATGCGACCGAAACAGACGATCCCTATGGCGATGCGTCGGAAATCAACACCAGCGCCCTGGGGCCGCAGGATGTCGGTTTCTCCAACCTCTTCTCCAGCCTCCAGCGCCTTGACGGCAATGCCAAGACCGCGGCCTATATCCCGTCGGGCCGCCCGGTCGAAAAGCTGTCGCTGACCTCCAATTTCGGCGTCCGGTCTGACCCCTTCAACGGCGGCGCACGGATGCATAAGGGGATCGATATTCCCGGCCCCATCGGCACCCCGATCCACGCCACTGCCGACGGCATCGTCAACCGCGCAGGCTGGGCCAGCGGCTATGGCAACCTCGTTCAGATCTCGCATGGCAGCGGCATGGAAACGCGCTACGGCCATATGTCCAAGCTGCTCGTGCCTGCCAACAGCTTCGTCAAGCGCGGCCAGATCATCGGCCTGATGGGCTCGACCGGTCGCTCGACCGGTAGCCACCTTCATTATGAAGTCCGTGTCGACGGCGCCGCGATCAACCCGCTGCCCTTCGTCGCCGGTCCCGATTATCTGGTGGCGATGAACAGCAAGCCGCCGATCGCCATGGGCGGCCCGACCAAGGCGCAGGAAAAGAGCGTCGACTAAACAGGCTGTGTCGGAAATCTTTTACATCTATGAAAATTGGACACATGATCGTGTCCGGATACACACGGCGAATTGTGGCTATTGTAACGATGGCCGTGGAACGCAGTCGTCAGATTCCAATCGTAATGGCAGATGGCATGGGCCATATAATGATGAAGCTTCCGCAAGACTATTTGCTGGAAAGTTAAAACGCGCTGATTCTAAGGCGTGCGGTACATGCTTGGGCTGATTGGCAGGCTGATAGATTGCGTCAGGGTTGCCGTGCCTTTTGCTTGACCCTATCTAGGGTGCCATGACAGATATTGATCTCACCCCATCTGCCGCTGCCCGTGTCGCCGCGATCGCCGCCAAACAGGGCAAGCCTGCGATCCTGCGGCTGGCGGTGGAGGGTGGCGGCTGTTCGGGCTTCCAATATCGCTTCGGCCTGGCCGACAGCATCGAGGCGGACGATCTGTCGGTCGAGCGCGATGGCGTGACGCTGGTGGTCGATGACGTCAGCCTGGACCTGGTGCGCGGGTCGGCGGTGGATTTCGTGTCCGATCTGGGCGGCGCGGCGTTCAAGGTGACCAACCCCAACGCCACCGCCGGTTGCGGTTGCGGCACCAGCTTCTCGGTCTGATAGCCAAAAGCCGATCTTCCCATTAGGGACTTGGACGAGGAGAATCGTCCATGCGTATCGCCACCTTCAACATCAACGGCACCAAGGCGCGCCTGCCGCGCCTGCTGGAGTGGCTGGACGAAACGCGGCCCGACATTGCCTGCCTGCAGGAAATCAAGACGTCGGACGAAACCTTTCCGGCCAAGGATATCGAAGCGGCGGGCTATGGCGCGATCTGGCACGGGCAGAAGGGCTTTAACGGCGTTGCCATCCTCGCGCGCGGCGAAACCCCCGTGGAAGTGCGGCGCGGCCTGGATGGCGAGCCGGAGGATGAGCATAGCCGCTATCTGGAAGCGGACGTGAAGGGTGTGCGCGTCGCCAGCATCTATCTGCCCAATGGCAATCCGCAGCCCGGCCCCAAATTCGATTACAAGCTGCGCTGGATGAAGCGCCTGCGCGCCCGCGCGGCGGAAATCTGGGCGGAGGAAGTGCCTGCGATTCTGGCGGGCGACTATAATGTCATCCCGCGCGACAATGACGTCTATTCGGTCAAGGCGATGGCCAGTGACGCGCTGATGCAGCCGGAAAGCCGCGCCGCCTATCGCCGCCTTCTGGCCGATGGCTGGACCGACGCGCTGCGCAGCCGCCATCCGGCGGGCGGGGTGTGGACCTATTGGGATTATCAGATGAACGCCTGGCCCCGCGACGCGGGCTTCCGCATCGACCATCTGCTGCTCAGCCCCGCTGCCGCCGACCGGCTGGTCGATGCGCAGGTGGACAAGGATTTTCGCGGCAGAGAGAAGGCCAGCGACCATGCGCCGACCTGGGTGGAATTGCGGGGGTGAGGGGGAGGCTTATCCCTCTCCCTTGAGGGAGAGGGCTGCGGAGACTTGGCAGCTTGCTGCCTTAGTCGCAGCTGGGAGAGGGTGTGCTGACCTCAAGGAAACGCACACGATCATCGTCGATCCCCCTCATCCAACTTCGCCTAACCGGTTGCACCGGTAAGGCTTCGTATCCTTCTCCCCCCAAGGGAGAAGGATCGTCGGGACAAGATCCCGCGCTTAAGCCGCCAGCCGCAGGAACGGCACTGGCTTGGTCGAACGCAGCACGATCGGCTTGCCCTCGGACGCTTCGAACAGTTCGCCGTCCAGAATGACGCTGCTATGATTGCCCTCGATGCGGATGGTGTCGCCCTGTTCCAGATGGATGCCCTGCATCTGACTCTTGCCGACCCGCTTGAAGATGCTCGCGAAGATCAGGCGCAGCAGGGCGGGCAAATTCTGCTCGACTGCCATCAGTTTCATGTTGCCGCGACGGCTGTCGCCCGGCTGCACGCCCAGCAGCAACCGCTCCAGCGTGGTGACGATCAGCACGGAGAATCGCCCGGCCAACTGCCCGTCGCGAATCAGCGAGATGCTGACCGGCTTGCTCGACGGCGGCAGGAATTTCGCGCGGATGCCGAAGATCAGCGAGACCAGCACTGCCATCGCCGTCAGGAAATGGCTAAGGCCATTGGACAGGCCCAGCGGATAGATCTGGTTGCGGCAATAGAGCATATAATCGGCCAGCCCCGCGCCGCCCAGAAACATGCCCAGCACTGGCCGACTGCCGACCTTGCCGTCCGACAGGGCGATCAGTTCGCGCGCAACGACATGGTCGTCCACGCCGGCCTTGGCCAGCGCGACGATCCGCTCCAACGCCTTGATCGGATCGCCATGGATGCCAAGGTCGAGCGCGATCAGGTTGGTCTTGCCGTTGGGCAGCACTGCGATCGGCGGCACCCGGCCTTTGAAATGTTCGCCCTGATACAGTTCGGTCAGCGCCGCCTGCACCGTGCCGTCGCCGCCATTGATGACGATGACGACGGGATCGACACGGGCGATCGTCTGGAGCGCGCGGCCGATCTGATCGACATGCTCCACTTCATAATGGAAGATGTCCGGGTTGCTGGCGCAATAGCTGCGCACGCGCGGCAGGGTCTGGCGGTTGCCCGTGGATTTGGGATTGGACAGGAGCGCGACGCAGACCATGGCTTTTGATCACATATATTTGAGGGTGATAGTGATTTTCGTCACGCCGGGACCGGCATAGAAAGCGGCCTTTTCAACCCCAGGCTTGCCCAGGTTGAAGATGCTGATCGACGGGTTGTTGGAAAAACCACCGCCGTCCCGTGATATGTCGGTCTTGCCATTGCCGTCGCGATCGTGGCGCACGGCAATGCCATATTTGCCCGGCTGCGGCACCGGCATACAAAAGCGCATCGCGCCATTGGCCGGGCGAACCTGGCTGTCGATCCGATTGAGCCATTCACCCTTGGTCAGCCAGGCCGATTTGGTGGCGGGGTAGGACTGGACGCGCACCTTGCCGGTCGCGGCCGCAAAGCCGCGCACATCGACCAGCACGGCCGGGCCGTTCCCGCTGCTGGCGCAGCGTTCCAGATCATTGCCGATAACCTGGCCATGGGCCATTGCCGGGACGGCTGCGATCATCGCTGCCACCGACATCAGACCCACTGCAACTTTTACCATGACCATTAGACTCCTGGAAGCTATAGCCGCCCGACCGGGTCGGACGGACAGCCCCTGTTCGCCCCGCTACTTTCCCTGATTCCGATATGGGATGGGTTTGCGGCCAAAACATGGTGATGGGACGACGACTTAGAGAATGCTGACCGCCACCGACCGTTATCTCGCCCGCCTGATCGCGGTGCCCATGCTGGGTACGCTGGTGATCGCCGCGATGCTGCTGGTGCTGGACAAGATGCTCAGCCTGTTCGATTTCGTCGCGGCGGAAGGCGGACCGGTCAGCGTCGTGTGGCGGATGCTGGCCAATATGCTGCCCGAATATCTCTCGCTCGGTATTCCGATCGGCCTGATGCTGGGCATATTGCTGGCCTTCCGCAAACTGGCGCTATCGTCGGAACTGGACGTGATGCGCGGGATCGGCCTTTCCTACGGACGCCTGCTGCGGGTGCCGTACATGTATGCGATCGCGCTGGCTTTGCTCAATTTCGGCATTGTCGGTTTCGTCCAGCCCCTTTCTCGCCACGCCTATGAGGCGCTGCGATTCGAGCTGCGGTCGGGCGCGCTGGGCGCGTCGATCAAGGTCGGCGAATTCACCAATCTGGGCAAGCGGATGACGATGCGGATCGAACGCAGCCTGGACGAAGGGCGCAATCTGCAAGGGATTTTCGTGCGCGCCGTCAGCCGCGACGGGCAGTCGGTCGCGGTCACCGCGGCGCAGGGCATGTTCCTGGCGACGGATGATCCCGACACGATCATCTTCCGCCTGCGCGATGGCGTGCTGGTCAACGATGCGCCCAAATATAAGACGCCGCGTATCCTGTCTTTTTCCAGCCATGACCTGCCGATCGATCTGCCGCAGATCGAAAATTTCCGCGGGCGCGACGTGGACCGGGAAAAGACGATTCCCGAACTGATGGTGATTGGCCGCAACCCGGCGACCCCGGAAAAATTGCGCGACGAAGTGCGCGCCAATTTCCATTTCCGCATGGTGGAGGTGGTGATGATGATGCTGTTGCCGCTGGCGGCGCTCGCCTTTGCGATCCCGCCCAAGCGATCGACATCGGCGCTCGGCGTGTTCCTGTCGATCATCTTCATCGTCACCTATCATAAGATCAACCAATATGGCGAAAGCGTCGGCGCGCTGGGCAAGGTGGACCCGATCATCGCGCTATGGGGACCGTTCCTGCTGACGTCGGGCCTGATCTTCTGGATGTATCATGTCATCGCGCACCGCCCCGGTGGCCAGCCGATCGGCGCGCTGGAAGTGGCCTTCGCCAAGATCGGCAAGCAGATCGTGCGCCTGTTGCGGCTGGGCCGCCGACGCCCGCCCTTGGCGGAAGGAGCCGCCTGACCGATGCAATTTGCTTTCTTCCCCTCGCGCCAGATCAGCTGGTATATGGCGCGCCTGTTCCTCACCCGGACGCTGGCCGTGCTGGCGCTGCTGGTGCTGGTGTTGCAGACGCTGGACCTGCTCGGCCAGTCAGGCGACATCCTTGCCTATCCCGGCAATGGCGACGCGCAACTATGGCATTATGTCGGCCTGCGCGTGCCGCAGATCGTCGCCCGCTTTCTCCCTTTCTCGGTGCTGCTCGGCACGCTGGTGATGCTGGCGACGCTCAACCAGAATAGCGAAATCATCTCGATGAAGGCGGCTGGCCTGTCCGCGCACCAGATATTGGCGCCGCTCGTGGTGGCGGCGCTCGGCGTGGCGGTGATCAGCTATGCCTTCAACGAACGCATCGTCGCGCGATCCACTGCGTCGCTCAGCGCCTGGCAGGCGGTCGATTATGGCCCGATCCCGCGCGACAGCGGGGTCAAAAGCAACCCCTGGGTGCGCGACGGCAATAATCTGGTCAACGCCGCGATCGTGGCGGGGCGCGGCACGCAGGTGCAGTTGCGCAAGGTCGAGATTTTCAACCGCATCAACAACAGCCTGACGACCATCGTCCAGGCTCCGCGCGGCCATTATGACGCGGCGAACAAAAGCTGGGTGCTGGAAGATGCGCGCCAGTTCGACGTGGCGCGTGGCACGGTCGCCAATGTCGGCACCGTCCGCTTTGGCCGCGACATTCGCCCCGACCAGTTCACCCTGGCCAAGGTCGATCCCGACGCGCTGACCTTCAGCCAGCTTCAGGCGGCGATTTCAGACCTGCATGACGCCGGAAGGCCCACGGCGGAGCTGGAGGCCAATTTGTGGCACAAGCTGTCGGGGCCGCTCTCGGCGCTGCTGATGCCGATATTGGGATCGGTCGCCGCCTTTGGCCTCGCGCGATCCGGCCAGTTGTTCGTCCGCGCGGTCATGGGCATGGCGCTGGGCTTTGCCTATTTCGTCGCCGACAATTTCTCGCTGGCGATGGGCAGCCTTGGCGCTTACCCGCCGTTTCTGGCGGCCTGGGCGCCCTTCTTCCTGTTCCTGCTGGTCGGTGAAACCGTGCTATTCAGGACGGAAGAGTGATTTATCGCGCCGCCATCGTGCTGCGCGCGATCTTGCCGACCAGCGGCAGCATCCCGCGATAATTGCCGCGATGATAGGGTGACTGCGGGTCCAGCGTGGCGATCAGCTTGCGGTGCGCGGCGGCCAGATTGTGATAAGGTACGCTGGGCAACAGGTGGTGCAGCGCATGGTAGCGCAGGCCGACCGGCGCCCAGAGTGCAGGCAGGCTGCCGGGCGGTGGCACATTGACCGAATCGAGATATTGCGCGGTCACCGTCATCGGATCGCCCTCATTCTCCCACAGATGCGCGACCAGGGTGCGCAGCTGGTTGATGACGGTCATCGCCGAATGGATCGCCATATAGACCAGCAGCGGCTTCCACCCGAACAGGAACACACTGCCGACCAGCGCCAGCGCAAACAGGCACGCGCCCGCCTCCTGCCACGCCCACATCCGTGCAAAGGCACCTTCGGGCGCGCGACGGCGATAGGCCGGGTTGATCGACAAGGCCGACAATTCCGCCACCAGCTTCGCGCGCAGCGGCGGGATGATCAGCGACAGCGGCGTCAGCACGCCAAAGCGCAGGATCAGGCCGACCGGGGCCAGCGAGGCGACCAGGATGAACAGAGGCAGCGACCAGGGCTTCATCAGTGCCAGCGGCAGATATTCCGGATCCTCGGCCGTGCCGTAGCGGGTGCGGGCATGATGCTGGGTATGGACGCCTTCATACATGAACGACGGGATCATCAGCGGAATGCCGACGATCAGGTTCCATCCCGCCCGGAAACCGGGCAGCGCACCGGCGCGAATATGGGTGAGTTCGTGAATGAAGCTCGCCGCCCGATAGAGCGCCAGCATCGCCACCACAGCGCAGGCGATGGCCAGCGGCACGCTGTCGACCAGCACCGCACCCGCCAGCGCACCCCAGCCGATCAGCGCCGACGCCAGCAAATCGGGCCAGTAGATGCGCGCATCGGCGCTGGACAGGTCGCGGGTCAGTTCCGCCGCCGCGCGCAGCATCGCCACGTCATCAGGAATGGTCGCCCGCGCGCGCTGCGCGGCGGCAAGTATGGGATCATGCACAGTCATGACAGGCGTCCTAATCTCCAAATGCGCTGATATCGTGGCAGCACGATGACATATTCTGCCCGATAGCGGGCTGGCGGCGGCCTGTGATTGACAATCCGCAAACAAGCGGCGAACTGCTCCCCTCTTTTGGTGAAAGCGGCAGCCGTGGCACAGAATGATCTGGTGATTACCCCCGTTTCGGGCAAGGGCGACCTCAAGGCCTTTATCGACCTGCCCTGGTCGATCTACGCCAACGATCCCAATTGGGTGCCGCCGCTGAAGGCGGAAATGCACGAGTTGCTGACGCCGGGCAAGAACCCGTTTTTCGAACATGCCAAGGCGCAATATTTCCTGGCCCGCCGCCAGGGTCGCGTCGTCGGCCGCATTTCGGCCCATTATGACGAGCTGGCGCTGGCAATGCCGCGCGAACAGGGGATTGGGCCGGGAACGGGCAATTTCGGCCTGTTCGAGGCGGAGGATAAGGCGGTCGGCGCGGCCCTGATCGCGCGCGCCGAGCAATGGCTGCGCGAACAGGGCATGACCCGCGTGGTCGGGCCGATCTCGCTGTCGATCTGGGAGGAGCCGGGCCTGCTGATCGCCGGGCATGATCATCCCCCCACGGTCATGATGGGCCATGACAGCCCGGCCTATCAGGCGATGGTCGAGGGCGCGGGCTATCAACCCGTCAAGACGCTCAACTGCTTCGAGCTGGACATCACCAAAAGCTTTCCCCCGCTGATCCAGCGGATCGTCGCGTCGGGCCACAAAAATGACCGCATCCGCATCCGCAAGGTCGACAAGTCGAAATTCGACGCAGAAGCGGCGATCATCCTCAATATCCTCAACGATGCCTGGGGCCGCAACTGGGGCTTTGTGCCGATCACCGATTCGGAAATCGCGCATACCGGCAAGAAGCTGAAACCCATCGTGTTTGAGGATCTGATCATGATCGCGGAGGTCGATGGCGAGCCGGTCGCCTTCATGATGACGCTGCCGGACCTGAATGAAGCGATCAAGCCGCTCAACGGCGCGCTGTTCCCGTTCGGCTGGGCCAAGCTGCTCTGGTGGCTGCGCAAGCCCAGGGTGCGGACGATGCGGGTGCCGTTGATGGGCGTGCTCCAACGGTTGCAGGCGTCGCGGCTGGCCAGCCAGCTGGCCTTCATGATGATCGAGACGATCCGGCTGGAAGCGCTGGCCCAATATGGCGCGACGCGGGGCGAGATCAGCTGGGTGCTGGACGATAATCAGGGCATGAACGCGATTGCCGAGGCGATCGGCAGCAAGATCAATAAGGTCTATCAGCTGTACGAAAAGCCGCTCTGATCAGCTCTCCGCCGGGACCGCGACCTCGATCGCGCCCGGCGCGACCTTTGCCACGACCGGGGTTTTCGCCAGCACTTCGCCGTCGATCGAGATGCGCTGGCGCGGGTGGGTGGTCAGGGTGAAGGCCTTGCCGTGAAACTCCTCGGTATGGGCGTCGCGGTCACGCAGCTTGAAGAATTTGGCGTACCAGTCCCATGCCAGCCGCGGCTTGCTGCGCCCGACCACCGCCTGAATGACGATTTCGCCGGTATCGACATCGGCATGGTCGGACAGTTCGACCCCGCCATGATAGGGGCCGTTGAGGATGCGCACTTCGGTCGACCATAGCCGCCATTCCTGCTGCCCGTCGTCGATGGTCAGGCGGAAGGCGCGAAACCCCACCGAACATTTGACCGCCCATAGCAGGTAACCGATCCGCCCCAGATAGCGTTTCAGCTTGTGCGGCACCGTCTGGCCGATCATCGGTGAGAGGCCGAGTGAGGCGGCGTTGACGAAATAATCCTTGTCGATCATGCCCAGGTCCACCCGGCGGCGGCGTCCGTTGGCAATCGTCGCGACCGCGCCGTCCAGGTCGAGCGGCAGGCCGAGCGTTCGCGCAAAACTGTTCGCGGTGCCGAGCGGCAGGACCGCGAACACGCAATCCTTGCCCACCAGCTGATCGACCGTGCCGGACATGGAGCCGTCGCCACCGCCCACGATCACCATCGGCGCGCCGTCGGCGATCGCCTTAGCTACGGTTTCTTCCATCAGTTCGGGGTTCTTGATCGCGTGAGCAGCGAGAAGCTCCATCCCCGCCTGTTCCAGTTTTTCCTTGGCCTGCGCAAACAGCGCCTCGCCCTTGCGGCTGTGCGCGTTGACGATCAGCGCGGCCTGACGTGGCAGTGGACGGGTAGTTGGGCGGGTGGGGGATTTCGTTTCCATGGCACAACAACTCGCGAGAGGCTGTTCGGGTCCGGGGAAACCATATCGCGCCGGATCGTTATCCGACCATGGCCCGTATCGCTCACCTGTCCGACATTCATTTCGGCGCGCATGATCCCCGCATCGTCGACGCTGCCACTGCCTGGCTGGAGGAGCACAGGCCCGACCTTGTCATCATCAGCGGCGACCTGACCCAGCGGGCGCGGGTGGAACAGTTCCGCGCGGCGTCCGCCTGGATCAACGGGTTGCGCGCGGTGGGGCTGAAGCTGCTGGTGATCCCCGGCAATCATGACATTCCGCTCTATGACGTGATGCGGCGCTTCGCCGCGCCGCTCGACCGCTACAAGCGCTATATCAGCCCGGACCTATGCCCCTGGTATGAGGATGACGAGGTCGCGATCCTGGGCCTCAACACCGCCCGGTCCCTGACGATCAAGGACGGGCGGATCAACCATAACCAGATGGACATGCTGCGGGAGCGCTTTGCGTCGGTCGCCAGCGCCAAGACGCGCATATTGGTGACCCATCATCCGCTGTTCGCCATGCCGATCGGCCGGGGCGGGGAGCTGAGCGAAGCGGTCGGCCAGCATGATGATGCCGTGCAGGCGGCGAGCGAGGCAGGGGTGCATCTGGCGCTGGCTGGCCATTTCCACCGCACCTATGCGCAGGCCGCGCGCAAGATGGTGGAGAAGGCGGGCGGCGCGCTGATCATACAGGCAGGCACCGCGACATCGACCCGGCTGCGCAACGCCGAACCTCAAAGCTTCAACTGGCTGCATGTGCGGCGGCATGACGAGATGGAGTTGCAAGTGATCGTGTGGGACGGCGCAGGCTTCCGCCGGGCCAGCCATGTTGAGTATCGGCATGACGGGGCGGATTGGACCGGGCGGGATGTGGCGGATGCGCCGGTTATCGGGGCGATGGCGGGCGAATAGGATTTTCCGGGCTTAACTTCGCATATTTCCCGGCAATCGTGACATTTGCGAACAGGATTGGATAATAATATTACGCATCTGGGTCGAGCAATTATACGATGGAAAGAGCCGGATGCGGCTTTTAGCACGGGGTATTCATGTAGGACAGCAGACCGGTCGCGCTCAATCCTTCCCTTTCAACGCCGCCGCCAGCGAGACCGTCGCGCTGCCGCGCCGGGCCGGGGCGGCCTGGCTGGGGTCGGGTTTCCAGCCGGAGAGATAGACGATGGCGATCTGCTCCGCCGTGCGGCCGTCCGGGTCGGCGGCATCGACAAAATGGGCGGCGGCACCTACCAGCGCGTCCCGGCGCAATGCGGGCGGGCGTGCCGTCAACATGTTGCCCGCGCCCATGCCGCGAAGGTCGTGCATCAGGCGCAGCAGGTCGCCATAGCGGACGCTCAGCGTTTCGCCATCCGCGACCGGCATCGCGAAACCCGCGCGGCTGAGCAGGTCGCCAGCCGATCGCACATCGACCTGCGGGTGGATATGCTGGCCGGGCCGGTCGCCTTCGCCCGCCATCAGCGCGGCGCGCAGGCGGGGCAGGCTGCCCGCGCCCGTGAAGGCGGCAAGCATCAGCCCGTCGGGCCGCAGCACCCGCCGCATCAGGATCAGCGCGCCGGGCAGGTCATTGACGCTGTCGAGCGTGCCGCAGGCCAGGATCAGATCGAAACTATTGTCGGCAAAGGGCAGGGCATCCTCATCCCCCTGCACCCCGCCATGGGCACGGGCAGCGAGGAAGCCGGGATCGATACAGGCGACACGCTTGCCCATCGCTTCCAGCGCGGTCCTGGCGCTACCGTCCGGGCAGCCGATCACCAGCGCTTCGGGCAGGTCGCGCTGCACATCGCCCAGCCGGTCGAGCAGTTCGTCCAGCATCGCGCGATAGAGAAAGTCGTGGGCCGCGAAATCGGCCAGCATCCGGTCCCGCCGGATGCTGCGCAGGGATCGGTCGAAGATGTCGGGGCTGCTCATGCCGGGCCTTGTGCAACGGGCGGGAAGGGGGGACAAGGCAGATGATGCCTTTCCTGCCGCTTCTCAAGAGCGCGATCCGCCCCGCGCTCGATTATGCGTTGCCGCCGCGCTGCCCCGGTTGCGGGACGATCGTGGGGGAGGATCATGGTTTCTGTCTGTCTTGCTGGGGCGGCATGGAATTTTTGGGCGAACCTTGCTGCGCGCGTTGCGGCATCCCTTTTCCGCATGACATGGGGGATGGGGCGGCGTGCGGCGCGTGCCTGGCTGATCCGCCGCCCTTCGACAGCGCGCGGGCAGTGCTGGCCTATGGCGATGTGGCGCGCACGGTGGCGCTGCGGCTGAAATATGGGCGACGCATTGGCCTCGCCCGGCTGGTCGCGCGGCAGATGCTGCGCCATGTGCCGGTGGCGGGTGATGATCCGCCGCTGATCGTGCCGGTGCCGCTGCATCGCTGGCGGCTATGGGGGCGGGGGTTCAACCAGTCGGCGCTGATCGCGGATCATCTGGGGCGGCTGACGGGACTGGCGGTGGACAAGCACAGCCTGTTGCGGGTCAAACGGACGGTGCCCCTGCGCGGTATGCATCCGGGCCAGCGCGCCAAAGCGGTGCACGGGGCATTCGCGCTGGCGGACGGGCATGGGCTGAAGGGACGGCGCATCCTGCTGATCGATGATGTGCATACCAGCGGCGCGACGGCGGCGGCCTGCACCCGCGTTTTGAAGCGCGGCGGGGCAGGCGAGGTGCGGTTGCTCTGCTGGGCGCGGGCCTTGCCGCGCGAAGGCGTCGATTGACAAAGCTGCGATAAGCCCCAATTTCAGGGAATAAGGAGTGATGACGGACAGATGGCAAAGGTCGAAATCTACACCAAGGCATTTTGCGGCTATTGCGCGCGGGCAAAGGCGTTGCTGACCGACAAGGGCGTCGCGTTCGAGGAATATGATATCAGCATGGGCGGGCCGAAACGCGCCGAAATGCTGGAGCGCAGCCGGGGCGGCAGCACCGTGCCGCAGATTTTCATCGACGGTCAGCATATTGGCGGCAGCGATGACATGGCGGCGCTGAACCGGCAGGGCAAGCTCGACCCGCTATTGGGCCTGTGACGACGATGCGCGCCGCGCTGTTCCAGATGACCAGCGGCATCGACCCAGCCGCCAATGCCGCGGCGATTGTCGAGATGGTGGAGCGGGCCAAGGGCGAGGGAGCGGACATGTTCTTCACCCCGGAAATGGCGGGCTATCTGGACCGCGACCGCAGCCGCGCCGCCGCGACTTTGCGGTCGCAGGCCGAGGATGGCGTGCTGGCCGCCGTGCGGGATGCAGCAGCCAGACATGGCTTGTGGGTCCATATCGGATCGCTGCCGCTGAAGGACGAGCGGGCCGACGGGCGCTGGGCCAATCGCAGTTTCCTGATCGATGATACAGGCGCGATACGGGCGAGTTATGACAAGATTCACCTGTTCGACGTCGATCTCGCTACCGGCGAAAGCTGGCGCGAGTCGTCGGTCTATGGGCCGGGCGAACAGGTGGTCGCGGCCGATACGCCCTGGGGGCGGATGGGCTTTTCGATCTGTTACGACATGCGCTTTCCCGATCTTTATCGCGCACTCACCAATGCCGGGGCGACGATCCTGCTGGCACCGGCGGCCTTCACCGTGCCGACGGGACAGGCGCACTGGCATGTCCTGTTGCGCGCGCGCGCGATTGAGGCGGGCTGTTTCGTGATCGCCACCGCGCAGGTCGGCACCCATGCGGACGGGCGCGTCACCTATGGCCATAGTGTGGTGATCGACCCATGGGGCGAGGTGCTGCTGGATATGGGCGAGAGCGCGGGGCTGGGGCTTGTCGATATCAACCTGACGCGGCTAGGGGATGTGCGGGCGCGGGTGCCCGCCATCGCCAACCGCCGTATCATTCCGCAGGAAGTGCAAATTTCGTGATCGTGTTCGACCTGAAATGTGAGCGTCAGGGCCATGTGTTCGAGGCTTGGTTCGGCTCCAGCGCGGACTATGCGGACCAGCAGGCGCGGGGCCTTCTGACCTGCCCGATCTGCGGCGACGCACAGGTGGTGAAGGCCGTGATGGCCCCTGCCGTTGCAGCCAAGGGGAACAGCCGGGCAGTCGCGGTGCAGGATGCGCCCACCCCGGACGCGCCTGTTGCAATCAGCGCGGGCGACGCGGCCAAGATGCGCGCGATGGTCGATGCGCTGGCCCAGGCGCAGAAAAAGGCGCTGGAAGGCTCCACCTGGGTCGGGCGCGGCTTTGCCGAACAGGCGCGCGCCATGCATTATGGCGAGCAGGCCAATAGCAGCATCCATGGCGAGGTCGCCCCGGCGGAGGCCAAGGCACTGATGGAAGAAGGCGTGCCAGTCGCGCCGCTGCCTTTTCCGGTCATCCCCCCCGAAGCGAAGAATTGACCGCGTCGCCCGCCCATAATAGAGGCCAAGCCATGGGCACCCGTAGCTCAGCAGGATAGAGCATCAGATTCCTAATCTGAGGGCCATGGGTTCGAATCCCGTCGGGTGCACCATTTTTTCTCAAGCCTCAGCCAGCATCGCGTCGATGACCGCCTGCCAGGCAGCAAGCGCTGGCGCGTCCATCGGCACGCCCGGATCGCGGATCGTGGTCAGCACGACACGCGCGTTTTCGCGATACATATGCCGCATCGGTTCCGCGTCGGGATCGTCCCAGTCCCAGTCGGGCGCGATGTTGGCATACATGGCGCGGGCGGCGCGCTCTACGGCGTTGGTCACAGCCATTTGAGTTTCCTGAAGCGGGCATAGAGCAGGGTGCAGACGATGCTGATCACGCCCAGCACCACGAAATAGCCATAGCGGGTGCGCAGTTCGGGCATATGTTCGAAATTCATGCCGTAAATGCCCGCAATCGCGGTCGGCACCGCCAGGATCGCGGCCCAGGCGGCGAGCTGGCGGGTGATGACGCCAGTGCGCTGCTGTTCCAGCAGATTGCTGAATTCAAACACTGATGTCAGGATTTCGCGCAGATCCTCCACCATCGTCTGGACCCGGCGGACATGGTCGCGCACGTCGCTGAAATAGGGGCGTGCTTCGGGGTCGATGCAGGGCAGTTCCTGCTTGACGAATTTGGTCGCGACCTCGTGCATCGGGGTCAGGATACGCTGGAAGCGCAGCAGCTGGCGGCGCAGGTTGAAGATGCGGGTGATGTCGTCGCGGCCCAGGAATGTGTCGACCGTATGCTGCTCCATCGCCAGCACCTCTTCCTCTATCCCCTCGATAATCGGCAGATAGCCATCGACGACGAAATCCAGAATGGCGTGCAGGACATAATCGACCCCCTGGGACAGGCGGGCAGGCACTGCCTCTAGATCCTGCCGTAAGGCCAGGTGCGCGCGGGCCGAACCGTGGCGGACGGTGATGATATGGCTGTGGCCCACGAAGATCGCGGTTTCGCCATAGCAGATGCTGCCATCCTCGACATGGGCAGTGCGGGCGACCACGAACAGCTGGTCGCCATAGAGATCTACCTTGGGCAACTGGTTGGCCTTGATCGCATCCTCGATCGCCAGCGGGTGCAGATCATAGGCGTGCTGGAGCGCCTGCATTTCAGCCAGCGTCGGGTCGGCGACACCGATCCAGACGAATTCTGACTTGTCGTGGGCGCAGTCGATTCGTTCGTCGATCGACACGGCCCGGACGCGGGCACCATTGCGATAGAGATAGGCAGCAACGACGGTCATAAGCGGGTCCGGCTGAGGCAAGATGATTGCCGATTAGCAGATGCCGACGCTCTACCCCAGTCGGACCACGACTTGCATGATTTTTCGTCAAGGGGGTGGCGGCTGACTTTGGCGTGACATAGTTGGGGGCGACAGGGGAGCATCAAAAAGCGCGCGAAAGCGGAGACGGTTCTGCCCATGTTTGCCATAGATTTCGAGGCGTCCTGCCTGCCGCGCCACGGACGATCCTTTCCCATCGAGGTCGGGTTGGCGGGCAGGGACGGTGCGCGCAGCTGGCTGATCCGGCCGCACCCCGACTGGTCGGGGTGGGACTGGACGGCGGAGGCGGAGGCCCTGCACGGGCTTAGCCGGGCGCGGATTGAGAGCGATGGCCTGCCTGCCCATGTCGTGCTGGACCAGTTGGCCGATGCGGTGGGCGGGCGACGGGTGGTCGCCGACAGCCTGATCGATCCCTATTGGCTGGATACGCTGGCGGCAGCCGCTGGACGGGAGGCTCCCTTTGCCATCGATCATGTCGCGACGCTGATGGATGAGCGGCAGGTCGATGAAGCGCAGATCAGCGCGGCGGTGCGGATAGCAGACCAGCGCTGTCCGACGCGACACTGGGCGGGCAGCGACGCCTTGTGGCTGGCGAGCGTGATGGCGCAGCTATGGCCCGATGTGACGGGTTATCCGGCCGCCCGGATGCCGCTGATGTCCCGGTAGCAACAATTTGTTACGTCCGGCAAATTTCGGAGACATTCGCCGTCCCTAATTCGGGCGCTCCGGTTCCGCAGGGATCGGATGCTTTCGCCCGAGCAGGAGTTGCGATGATGACGGACAATGCCGCGCCGGACGGCCCGCGATGCCGGTAACCGCGCCGCTGATCATGGTCGCCGAGACGCAGCCGGACCTGCGCCGGACGATCCGCGAATTTCTGGAGGAGAGCGGCTTTCGCGTCCTGCCGGCCAAATCCTCCGATGATATATTCCAGGCGCTGGGCACAATGCCGGTCGGTGTCGTCGTGCTGGATTCGGCGTTGCGCGGGGCGGACGGGCTGGACCTGTGCCGCGACGTGCGCGAACGCAGCGATGTGCCGGTGATCCTGGTCGGCGCCAACAGCAGCGAGGTTGACCGAGTGGTCGGGCTGGAGCTGGGGGCGGACGATTATATGGCCAAGCCCTATTCGGGCCGCGAACTGGCCGCGCGGGTGCGGGCGGTGCTGCGCCGGGGGCGGAGCGACCGGTCGCTGGGCCTTGGCCGCCAGACCGAAGCGCTGTTCGATGGTTGGGTGGTGCATTTCGGGCGACGGGAGGTACTCGATCCGGCTGGTGCGCCAGTCAATCTGACGGCGGCTGAGTTTACATTGCTGGCTGTGTTGCTCGATCATCCGCAGACGGTGATTGCGCGGGCGCGGCTTATGGAACTGGCCGGGGTGCGGGATGCGCCATCGTCCGATCGCAGCATCGACGTGCTGATCAGCCGCCTGCGCCGCAAGCTGCGCCATGGCGACCGGCCCGCACCGATCGTGACCGCGCGCGGCGTCGGCTATATGTTGAGCGCAACGGTCGATCGCCGCTGAAATCGGGCTTTGTCGCGCTGGCGTATCAATTCAACGTCCAGACATACTATTTAACAAAGCCGCTGCGACGCAGCAAAACCGCTCTCCTATCTATGCTGCAGGCCGGTCCGCCCCCTGACCGGCAAAGCAACAAAAGGATAGACTCCATGAACGAGCTTATCGGTCGCGTTTTCAACTTCGAAAAGCACACTTTTCCGAATGAAAGCGCGCTTTACAATCGACTCGCCAGTGACGGCCAGAGCCCCAAGGCGCTGATGATCTCCTGCGCCGATTCGCGGATCGTGCCCGAACATATTATGCAGGCACAGCCCGGCGATCTGTTCGTATGCCGCAATGCGGGTAATATTGTTCCGCCGCACGCGACGCAAAATGGCGGCGTGACCTCGACGGTCGAATATGCCGTCATGGTGCTGGGCGTGCGCGACATCATCGTGTGTGGCCATAGCGATTGCGGCGCGATGAAGGCGCTGTCCACCGAGGCCGACCTGACCAACATGCCCAATGTCGCTGCCTGGCTGCGCCACAGCCATGCCGCGCAGCAGGTGTGCAAGGCCAGCTATCCTGCCGATCTGAGCGATGCTGAAAAGCTGCGCAACATGGCGCTGGAAAATGTCGTCGCGCAACTCGCGCACCTGCGGACCCATCCTTCGGTCGCATCCGGCATCGCGCGTGGCGAGATCGCTCTGCACGGTTGGTATGTCGACATCCATGCCGGTCTGGTGATGGGCCTTGATGGCGAAACCGGACGCTTCTCGCCGTTGCGTGAAGGGCAGCCAATGCCCGTCGCGCTGCCTCACGCCCGTCGCCTCGCCGGCGAAGGCGAATATGCCCTAGCGGCGGAGTAAGCCATGTTGAAAGCCTTTTCCGGCGGCACATTCAGCCGCGATTTCGTAGCGTCGATCGTTGTCTTTCTGGTGGCGATGCCGCTGTGCATGGGCATTGCGGTTGCATCTGGCGTGCCGCCGGAAAAGGGCCTGATCACCGGAATTATCGGCGGCATCGTCGTGGGATTGCTGGCAGGTTCACCGTTGCAGGTCAGCGGTCCTGCGGCGGGTCTGGCGGTCATCGTTTTTGAAATCGTCCGCGAACAGGGGCTGTCCGCCCTTGGTCCCATCCTGATCCTGGCAGGCGCGATCCAGGTCGTTGCTGGCCTGTTGCGGGTTGGCGGCTGGTTTCGCGCGATTTCGCCTGCGGTCGTCCACGGGATGCTGGCGGGCATCGGCGTGCTGATCGTGGTCGGCCAGTTCCATGTGCTGTTCGACGACAAGCCGCTGTCGAGCGGCCTGCAAAATCTGATCGCGATGCCGGGCCAGATTTTCGGGCTGAGCAATGGCGATGCAGCGACGGCCTTTGCGGTCGGCATGGTCACCATCTTTGGCATGTTGGGCTGGGAGAAATTTCGTCCCGCCTCGCTCAAGCTGGTGCCTGGCGCGCTGGTTGGCGTGGTTGCTGCCACGCTGATCGCGTTCCTGCTCGGCCTGCCGGTCGCGCGTGTCACAGTGCCTGAATCGATTGTGGGCGCGATTGCGCTGCCCGAAGGCGGGCTGTTGGCGCAATTGCTCAACCCCGCGATCTTTACCACAGCGATTGCCATTGCCTTCATCGCCAGTGCCGAAACATTGCTGTCGGCCGCAGCGGTCGACCGGATGCATGATGGTGTGCGCACCGACTATAACCGGGAACTGAGCGCCCAGGGCGTCGGCAATCTGCTTTGCGGCTTTGCCGGGGCGCTGCCGATGACCGGCGTTATCGTCCGCAGCTCCGCCAACGTGCAGGCGGGGGCCAAGACCCGGATGTCGACCGTGCTGCATGGCATCTGGATTTTGGGCTTCGTCGCGCTGCTACCATGGCTGCTGCGCGAAATCCCGATGGCCGCGCTGGCGGGCATCCTCGTCGTCACCGGTGTGCGTCTGGTCAGTGTCGATCATGTTCGCCATCTGCTCCACCGTTATGGC
Source organism: Sphingobium sp. (assembly GCA_023266575.1). Classification (GTDB taxonomy): domain Bacteria; phylum Pseudomonadota; class Alphaproteobacteria; order Sphingomonadales; family Sphingomonadaceae; genus Sphingobium. The sequence continues at coordinate 27,901 of JAHFPV010000011.1, read as the reverse complement.
CCGTTGCCCGCAGTGGTGTGGGCCGCGACGCTGATCTGCGTCGTTGCTACCGACCTGTTGACCGGCGTGCTGGTCGGCATCGGCCTGTCGATGCTGGAACTGGTGCCGCACCTTAGCCGTCTGCGGCTCAGGATGGAGGAAGAAAGCCGGGGTGACGCGCATGAAGTCGCGCTGCGCGGGTCGGCGACCTTCCTCAACCTGCCCAAGCTGTCGGCCAAGCTCGATTCGCTGCCGACCGCTGGTCTCGTCATCCTGAATGTCGAGCGGCTGGGGCATATCGACCATACATGCGCGGAAATGGTGCGCGAATGGGTCGATCGCCGTCGCGGTGCCGGGTCGCCTGTAGAACTGTTTGGCGCAACCGGACGGATGCGCCAGCTCGTCGCCTGATCATCCCCCCTCGACCAGGTGACAAAAGGTGCCGCCGTGTCCCCCCGACACGGCGGCATTTTACGTCTTGGGACCGCATTGTACCGACAATGAATAGTTACTTTTATGTCACAGCGATTAGCATCATCTCGCATCTGCGAGAAAATCCTGTTTGCCTGTAGGGCATTTGAGAATTAGGCAGACCTCGACCACCGGTACTGGAAGCGCAAGCAACAGACTTTCGGATCAGAGTGGACGCAGGACGGAACATTCTTTCGTAAAGGGGAATGTTCATGAAGTATAAGATCGCTACTGTCGCCCTCGCGCTTATGTCTAGCGTACCGGCTTTCGCGCAGGAAGAACCTGCCAGCCCCGTCACCGTTACGGGCAGCGTTGGCCTCGTTTCCGACTATCGCTTCCGTGGCGTGTCGCAGAGCGACAAGGGCATGGCCGTTCAGGGTGGCATCACCGCCACGCATGAAAGCGGTGCCTATGTCGGCACCTGGGCATCGAACCTGGGCGGCTGGGGCCGTTTTGGTGGTTCCAACATGGAACTCGACCTGTTCGCCGGTTACGCCATTCCGCTGGGCGGCGCGACGCTGGACGTCGGTCTGACCTGGTACATGTATCCGTCGGGCGCCGACATCACCGATTTCGCTGAGCCCTATGTCAAGCTGTCCAGCACGATCGGCCCGGTCAAGGGTCTGGTTGGCGTTGCTTATGCGCCCAAGCAGGAAGCCCTGGGCAACTGGTGCAGCGATGCGGCTTGCACCATCTTCAACCCCGGCGACAAGGAAGATAACCTGTACGTCTGGGCTGACGTGAGCGGTGCTGTTCCCAACACGCCTGTCACGCTGAAGGCGCATCTGGGCTATTCGAACGGTAACCCCGGCCTTGGCCCGAACGGCACGTCGGTCGCCCCGACCGGCAAATATGTCGATTGGCTGGTTGGCGCGGATGTCGCCATCCCCGGCACCCCGCTGACCCTGGGCGTCGCCTATGTCGACACCGACATTGCCCGCGTCGAGGAAAATTACCTGCGTCCCAACTTCGCCGTTTCGGGCGACAGCAAGGATGTCGGCAAGTCGATCGCGCGCAGCCAGGTCGTATTCTCGCTGACCGCCGCTTTCTGATCTAAAGCGCCGGGCCTGTTCATGCAGGCCCGGCGCACCTTTACCTGCCGCGATGGCGCTGGCATGACAAATTGTTGCTGTTGCCGCTGCGGAACGTTTCGCAAGCCGCTCATGGTTGACCCCTGTTAAGGGCGACCCTATCCCAGCTGACATGACCAACGCTCTGTCGTCCCCATCATGACTGCCCCCACCATCATCCTGGTCGAGGATGACCCGCCGCTGCGCACCCTGACCGCGCGGGCGTTGCAGGAACATGGCTATCAGGTCCGCCCCGCCTCGTCGGGACCGGAAATGTGGGTGGCGTTCGATGCTGGCCCCGTTGATCTGGTCGTGCTGGACGTCATGCTGCCCGGCACCAACGGCATTGACCTGTGCCGCCAGATCCGGCGCAAGAGCGACGTTCCCATCATCTTCATCAGCGCCAAGGGCAGCGAGACCGACCGGATCGTCGGGCTGGAACTGGGCGCGGACGATTATCTGCCAAAGCCGTTCGGCACCCGCGAGTTGATCGCCCGCATCCGCGCCATATTGCGTCGGGTGGGGCTGGAGCGCGGGCCGGACGATCATCGCGAAAATGAAGCGCGGTTCGACGATTGGGTGGTCAATTTCCCCCGTCGCGAACTGCGGTCGCCCACCGGCGCGATCGTTGACCTGACCGGTGCGGAATTTGATCTGCTGGGCAGCTTCCTCAGCCATCCGCAGCGGGTGATCGCGCGGGAGCGACTGATCGAACTGTCGCGCACCCGCATGGGTGACAGCAGCGACCGCAGCATCGACGTGCTGGTCAGCCGCCTGCGCCGCAAGCTGACAACCGAGGACCGACCCGCGCCGATCACCACGGTGCGCGGCGTCGGATACATGTTCAATGCCGAGGTCAGCCGCGCTTGAAACGGCATTTCAAAGGATCGCTGGGGCTGGTCGGCCGCATTTTCGCGATTCTGTTGCTGACGGTGATGCTGGAATTTGCGGTTGGCACGTTGATGTACGAACGCGCCAGCCAGCTATCCCTGCAGGATGACGAGGCGCGGCGGCTGGCCGAGCATCTGGTGATCGCGCGCAAGCTGTTGACCGAACAACCGGTCGAGGAACGGCGCACCATGGGCGTGCAGCTGACCACGGATCGCTACGACGTTCACTGGTCGCCCGCTGCGCCGCCGCCGCCGCCGCTATCGCCCGAACTGGAGCGGATGCGGCAACAGATCATCGCCTGGGAGCCCAGTCTGGAACGGTCGCGGCTGTGGCTGCGACTGGCGTCGCCCGGTCGCCATTCGGAAATCAATGGCGGGCTGCAATTGCCCGATGGCAGCTGGCTCTATTTCGGGATGCATCATAGCGGGGGCAAATGGGCCTTCACCATCGGACGGATGGGGATGGCGCTGATCCCGGTACTGGCGCTGCTGATCGCTGGCTGGGTGCTGATTCGTAAGACGCTGGACCCGCTGCGCGACCTGACCCGCGCGACCGAGCAGATCGGCCTGGGGCGGGAGGTGATCCTGCCTGAAGCAGGCACCAGTGACGTGCGCAACCTGATCCGTGCCTTCAACGTGATGCAGACCCGCATCCATCGCCTGATCGACGAGCGGACCGAGACGCTGGCGGCGGTCGGCCATGACATGCGCACGCCGCTCGCCCGGCTGCAATTGCGGCTGGAAACGGTGCCGGATGGCGAGACGCGCGAGGCGATGGACGGCGATCTGGAAGAAATGGGGCAGATGATCGAATCGCTGCTCGATTTTCTGGGTGGCGAGAAAGATCCCGAACCCGCGGTGCGCACTGACCTGGCGGTCACGGTGGCGACGATTGTCGATGCGTTTCAAGACCATGGCCATGATGTCGATTATGCCGGGCCGGACCATCTGGAAATGGCGGTGCGGGCGCTGTCGTTGCGCCGGGCCGTGCGCAACCTCATTGAAAACGCGCTCCACTATGGCAAGCGCGCCCGCGTAACCGTGGAGCGCAAAGGCGATGAAGTGCTGATCCGGGTCGATGACGATGGCCCCGGCATTCCGCGTGACCAGCTTGATACGGTCCTCAAACCCTTCGCCCGGCTCGACACCGCGCGCCAGCGTAATACGAGCGGGTTGGGGCTGGGGCTGGCGATCGTGCAGAAAGCAGTGGATGCCGAAGGGGGCAAGCTGACGCTGGCTAACCGGCCCGAAGGGGGCTTACGCGCCGAAATCTGCCTGTTCCTGCCCGCCAGCAAATGAGAAACTGTCCGGCTACAAGCAAAACTCGTTTATCGCCGCGCCCCTGCACAGGCTAAGCCAGCCGCGACAAGCAAAGAGGCGCATATGACGGCGGACGTGGATAAGCCAAATAGCGAGGTGGATGGCTATTGGGATCTGGATCAGCTGGTTGCTGATCTGGGCGCGGTGCGCGGCCGTTGGCGGCGCGACCAGCAGCATCATGCCGAATATGGCGCGGAGGGCTTCCCCTCGCGCGCCAATCTGACGAAAATCATGCAGGCGCTGTGCGGCGCGCTGTTCCCGCTGCGGCTTGGCCCCGATTTCGTGCGGCTGCATAACGAGGACAGTTTCGTCGCCGAGACGCTCCAGACCGTGCTCAGTCGCCTCTACGGCCAGATCAGGCTGGAGCTGATCTATGCGCTGAAGCACGAACCGGCGACGGCGATCGACGCGCAGGCGGCGCGGATCATCAGCGGCTTTGCGCAGGCGCTGCCCGGATTGCGCGAACTGCTCGATACCGATGTGGAGGCTGCATTTCTGGGCGATCCCGCCGCGCGCAGCGTGGACGAGGTGCTGATCTGCTACCCCTCGATGCTGGCGATCATCCACCACCGGCTGGCGCACCGGCTGCACGACCTGGGTGCGCCGCTGGTGGCGCGGATCATCTCCGAAATCGCCCATGGCAAGACCGGGATCGACATTCACCCCGGCGCAAAGATCGGTCCCAGCTTCTTCATCGATCATGGCACCGGCGTCGTCATTGGCGAAACCGCGATCGTGGGACAGCGGGTGCGGCTCTATCAGGGCGTGACGCTGGGCGCGCGCAGCTTTCCGTCGGACGAGAAGGGCGCGCTGGAAAAGGCTTTGCCGCGCCATCCGATCATCGAGGATGACGTGGTCATCTATGCCGGTGCCACGGTGCTGGGACGGATCATCGTCGGCAGTCGGTCGGTCATCGGCGGCAATGTCTGGTTGACCGACAGCGTCCCGGCGGACAGCAATGTGCGTCAGGCCAAGGCGCAATATGAAGTCACCAGCCGGGTCGACGTATCCGCCCCGCACCGCGTCCATGCTATGGTCGAAAGCACGGACGGGGTGGGGGAGAATTTTTGAACCACCACCTGTTCGTTTCGAGCGTGTCGAGAAACGCTGGCTGAGGTTTCTCGACTTCGCTCGAAACGAACGGAGGTTGGTTGTTTGATCGGGCTTACTGCGCGGGGCAGCTGGTTCCTTCGCCCGCCACCAAATCCAGGCAGCGGCCGTCAATCTCGCTCTTGGCGACCGGCAGGGCGATGAGCGCCGCCAGCGTCGGCATGATGTCCACCGTCTCCACGCCCAGCGGCTGTTCGAAATGGGCTAGTCCCTTGCGCCAGAACAGGATGGGCACGCGGCGGTCATAGTCCCATGGGCTGCCATGGGTGGCGACATAGCCCTTGGTCGGATCGACGATCGGCGTGACGCGCGGCTTGAGCAGCAGCAGTATGTCGCCTGATCGCACCGGGTCGAAGCTGGCGCGCGCTTCCTGAAGCAGGGTCCAGCTTTCCGGCGGGCCGGAGGGGGAGGGGACGGCGGCGATCTGCGCCTTGGTATAGGCGGCCTCGACCTGCGGATGGGCGCGTAGCAGTTTGAGCGTTTCGGCCTCCACCTTGGCGCGCTGGGTGGCGGTCAGCCCCTTGTCGAAATACAGGTCGCCCGCCGGGCCGTCGCCCCAGATGAGCTTCTTGCCGGTCAGGCCGGTCTTTGCGCCGATGGTTGCGGTCAGCGCCTTGGGCGTCAGCGCTTCATCGACGCGCGCGTCCATCGGCATGGCATTTTCCTGATGGCGTTCGGGCAGGTCGTGGCCGCCATGGTCAGCGGTCAGCACCACGGCATAGTCAATGCCGTCCTTGTCGAGGCGATCGAAGAAAGCGCCAAGTTCGCGGTCGAGCCGGTCGATCTGGATGCAGCTTTCCGTGCCTTCGGTGCCGTGGGTGTGGCCGACATAGTCGGTCGCCGATAGGCCGATCGAGATGATGTCGGTCTGCGCCTGCTTGCCCAGCGCCATGCTTTCGATTGCACCAGCGGCCAGCACCAGCGTCATCGCATCCTGTTCGGGCGAAGCGCGGAAGCTTTTGAAATCGCCCGCCGCGCGGGCGAAGCGGCCAGTGCCGACACTCTTGCCAGCGCCGATCGCGACGGGGAAATCCTTGGCCACACATTGCTGCGGCAGCTCGAAGCCCGCATTGGGCTGGGCCAGACGCTGGGCGAAAGCCTCATTGATTTTCGCGACCAGGGGCGGGGTCGCGACGCCCTTATAGCTGACAAAGCCCTGTGCGCCGCCGATCCACCATGTCTGGTCGGCGGTCGGCCCGCCCATCATGATCGCGGCGCGATCCTTGCCCGCGACGGACACGACGCGGGTGGCAGGATTGGCGATCTTCATCCGGCCGCCCAGGGTCGGGACTTTGAGGTGAATGGGGGAGGCGACATAATTGCCGCTGTTGCTACCCGGCTGGTTTTCATCCTCGGCGCAATAGATCGCCTTGTCATCGCGCGCGGTCGACAGGTCGAACCAGGTGTTGGCGATGATGCCGGTGCGCGACGGGCGGCTGCCGGTCAGGATGGTCGAATGGCCGGGGCAGGTTTCGGTCGCCGCATGGCTTTGATAGCCTTTGGGGAACACGACGCCCTGCGTCAGCCGCTTGAGGCCACCGCTATAATATTGGCGATATTCGCTGAACAGGTCGGCCGAAAACTGGTCGACCGAGATCGCGACGATCAGCTTGGGCGGCGTCGTTTGTGCGGCAGCGGGGATTGCGGTGGCGAGCAGCAGGGCGGCGGCGACTTTTCTCAACATCTACTGTACCTTCTCCAGCCTTGACGGCGAACGCCACCGGACCTAGCCCGCTGACAACCACCCGACCAGAGGCCCGATGCGGATTTTTCATGTCATACTGATGACGCTGGCGTTGCTGGCCGGGGTGTCAGGCGCGCAGGCGCAGGGGGCTTTCGGGGGCGGCGCGCCGCATATCGCCGCGCGGCTGGTGGCCGAAAGCGCCACGCCCGCGCCGGGCAAATCGACCAGCATCGCCTTTGCCATGGTGCCGGAAGCGGGCTGGCACGGCTATTGGGAAAATCCGGGCGACGCGGGCCTGGGCATGACAGTGAACTGGACATTGCCCAAGGGCGTGAGCGTCGGTCGTCTGCGCTATCCGGTGCCGGAAACGCTGCTGATTTCGGGCCTGATGAACCATGTCTATGAAGGCCCCTACGGCGTACTGGCGACCCTGACCGTTGCGCCAGACGTCGCGGCTGGCACGCGACTGCCGGTGCTGGCGAAGGCGCAGTGGCTGGCCTGCACCGACAAAGTGTGCGTCCCCGAAAGCGGCGAGATGGCGCTCGATCTGGTGGCGGGCGATGGGCAGGTCGTAGCGGCAGATCGGGCGCGGTTCGACGGGTGGCGCAGCCATCTGCCCCGGCCATTGGGGTCGGAGGCGACCTATGCGATTGCGGGTGGCAAGCTGCGCCTGTCGGTGCCGTTTCCCGCCGATGCGCAGGCCAGCAATGTGCATCTTTTCCCGCTTGCCGAAGGGCTGGCACGCTATGCTGCGCCGCAGAGCGTGACCCGCGATGGCGACCGGCTGCTGGTCGAAACCGACGCAGGCGAGGGTGGCAAGGGCGGCGCAGTGCAGGCGGTACTGGCCACCGGGGACCATGTCGGCTTTCTGCTGACGGCCCGCCCCGGTGCGGTCGCGGCGTCAGGCGGCGTGGCGGGGGCCATCCTGATCGCGCTGGGCGGCGCGTTGCTGGGCGGGTTGCTGCTCAACATCATGCCGTGCGTGTTCCCGATATTGGGGCTGAAAGCGATGAAGCTGGCCAAGGCCGGGGGCGATGAGCGGACCGTCCGGCGCGAGGCGCTGGCCTATGCGGGCGGGGTGATCGCCACCTGTCTGGCGCTGGGCGCGGCGCTGCTGGCGTTGCGCGCGGCGGGGGCGGCGGTGGGCTGGGCGTTCCAGTTGCAGGACCCGCGCATCATCCTGTCGCTGCTGCTGCTGGTCAGCGCCATCGCCTTCAATCTGGCGGGACTGTTTGAATTGCGCGCGGTCGGCGGGGGCGAGGGGCTGGCGGGCAAGGGCGGTATGGCGGGCGCGTTCTGGACCGGGACGCTGGTCGCCTTCGTCGCGACGCCCTGCACCGGGCCGTTCATGGGCGCGGCGATGGGCGCGGCGATGGTGCTGCCGCTGGCGGCCGCGCTGGCAGTGTTTGCCGGGCTGGGGCTGGGGCTGGCGCTGCCCTTCCTGCTGCTGGCCTATATCCCGGCGCTGCGCACGCGGCTGCCACGGCCCGGACCATGGATGGCGCGGTTCCAGAAGATTTTGGCGATCCCGATGTTCCTGACTGCGCTGGGCCTGGCCTGGCTGCTGGGGCAGCAACGCGGCGTTGTGGGCATGACCATTGGCCTGGCCGCTATGCTGACCTTTGTCCTGCTGCTCTGGTGGCTGGGCAGTCGGCAGCGGGCCGGGCGGGGTGGTGGCTGGATCGTCGCGCTGGCGGGGCTGGCCGTGCTGGGCGGGGCGGTGGCGTTGCTGCCGTCGCGCGCGCCTGCCGCCGCGGCTCAGGAAGGCGCGGCGCTGCCCTTCGACGAAGCGAAACTGGCCAGTCTGCGGGCAGCCGACAAGCCGGTATTTCTCTATTTCACCGCCGACTGGTGCCTGACCTGCAAGGCCAATGAAGCCGCCGCGATCGACCGTGCCGAAACCCGCGCGGCATTCGACAAGGGTGGCGTGACGGTGATGGTCGGCGACTGGACCAATGCCGACCCTGCGATCACCCGCTTTCTGGAAGGGCAGGGCCGATCGGGCGTGCCGCTGTACCTCTGGTATGCGCCGGGCAAGGAGGCGCAGACGCTGCCGCAATTGCTGACCCCGGCCACGCTGACGGCGCTGGTGCGCTGATGGCGAAGATTCGCGCCGACCAGTTGCTTGTCGACAATGGCCTGGCGGAAAGCCGGGCGCGGGCGCAGGCGCTGATCCTGGCGGGCCTGGTCTTTCTGGGCGACCGGAAGATCGACAAGGCTGGCCAACAGGTTGCGCTCGACGCCGATCTGGACGTGCGGGGCCGGGACCATCCCTGGGTGTCGCGCGGCGGCATCAAGCTGGCCCATGCCTTGGCCGAATATGCGATTCCCGTGACCGGCATGGTCGGGCTGGACGTGGGCAGCTCGACCGGCGGCTTTACCGACGTGCTGCTGACCAATGGCGCGGTTCGGGTCTATGCGGTGGACAGCGGCACCAACCAGCTGGCGTGGAAATTGCGCAGCGACGATCGCGTCATCGTCCATGAACAGACGAGCGCGCGCGTCCTGACAGCGGCGCACATCCCAGAACCGATCGACATCATCGTGTGCGACGCCAGCTTCATATCGCTGGCCAAGGTGCTGGAGCGGCCCTTGACCTTCGCCCGTCCCGGCGCGGCGCTGGTAGCCCTCATCAAGCCGCAGTTCGAGGCGGGGCGGGAGGAAGTCGGCAAGGGCGGGGTGGTGCGCGATCCTGAAATCCACCAGCGTGTCTGCGAAGAGGTCCGTACATGGATACAGGCGCAGGGCTGGACCGTTATCGGCATCACGCCCAGTCCGATCACCGGACCGCAGGGCAATGTCGAATTTCTGCTCCATGCCCGGCTTGGTGGATAAACGCCTTATGTTCGTTGTTTGGGACGTTGTTACATCTTGCGACAAAAGGCCATGTTGTGTCGCACCGAAAGGCCCGATAGCCCTCCACCATGCGTAATTCCCTGTTTCTTTTCACCGCCCTTTGCCTTGCCGGTTGCAGCGGCGACAAGGCGCCCAAGCCGCGCCCGGCTGCGCTGGTCGAGGCCGCGCCGATCGCAACCGCCGATTTCGCCGATACGCTTGACGCGGTCGGCACTGCGCTTGCCAATGAACAGGTGATTTTGTCTGCGCCGGTGACGGAGCGGGTTACGTCGATCAACTTTGCCGATGGCGGCTATGTCGCCAAGGGGCAGGTGATCGCGACCATGGCGATTGCGCAGGAACAGGCGGAACTGGCGGCGGCGCAGGCGCAGGCGTTGCAGGCCGGACAGCAATTGCAGCGGGTGCAGGCGTTGAAGGCACGGGGTTTTGCTACCGCCGCCTCGCTCGACCAGCAACTGGCGCTGGCCAATGCGGCCAAGGCGAGCGCGGACCAGAGCCGGGCCGCGATCAGCGACCGGGTGATCCGCGCGCCCTTTGGCGGCTGGGTCAGCCTGCGCACCGTATCGCCCGGCGCGATCGTGACGGCGGGGACGGCGATCGCCACGGTCAGCGACATTTCGCGAATCAAGCTGGACTTCACCGTGCCGGAGACGCGCCTCGCCACCATTCGCGCGGGTCAGGCGATCCGCGCTGTCTCCGCCGCCTGGCCCGACCGGCCCTTTACCGGCACGATCGCAACGATCGACCCGGTGATCGATCCCGCCACCCGTGCCGTGCGCGTGCGCGCGATCCTGCCCAATCCCGACCGTGCGTTGAAGCCCGGCATGTTGCTGACCGTCAGCATCGTGTCGCGACAGCGCAAGTCGCTGGCGCTGCCAGAACTGGCAGTGGTCGGCGATGGCGAGGATCGCTTCGTGTTCGTGCTGGATGATCGCAAGGCCAAACGGGTCAAGGTCGATACCGGCCTGCGCCAGAATGGACTGGTCGAGATTTTGGGCGGGGTGAAGGCCGGGCAGATGGTCGTTACCGATGGCGTCGTCAAGCTGAGCGATGGCGCGCCGGTGCGACTGGCAGGGGACAAGCCTGCACCATCAGCCAAGCCCGCAGGCTAAGTAGCGCCATGCAGCTGTCCGACCTGTCCGTCCGCCGCCCGGTTTTCTCCGCCGTCGTCGCGGTGCTGCTCTGCATCGTCGGGGTGGTGGGCTATCTCAGCCTGTCGGTGCGCGAATATCCCGATACCGATCCGCCGGTCGTGTCGGTCGAGACCAATTATACGGGCGCTGCCGCTTCGGTCGTGGAAACGCGCATCACCCAGCTCATCGAGGATGCTGTGGCCGGTGTGCAGGGCATCGTTACGATTACATCGACGTCGCAGGACGGCACGTCCAACATCAGCATCGAATTCGACCCGTCGCGCGACATTGACACCGCCGCCAACGATGTGCGCGACCGGGTGGGGTCGGTCGTCGAGGATCTGCCGGAGGATGCGCTGGCACCAGAGATCCGCAAGGTCGATGCGGATGCGCGGCCGATCCTGTTCCTGGCCTTCTCCCGCCCCGGCTGGAGCGCGATCCAGCTGAGCGATTATATCGACCGCAATATTGCCGACCGTTTTTCCGCGATTGACGGGGTGGCGCGCGTGACGATCGGCGGCGAGGCGCGGCCATCGACCCGCGTCTGGATGAACGCCGAACGTCTTGCGGCCTTTGGCCTGACCCCGGCCGATGTCGAAAATGCGCTGCGTGCGCAGAATGTCGAACTGCCCGCCGGGCGGTTTGAATCGAAGGACCAGAACCAGACGCTGCGTGTCGATCGCCCGTTCGCCACGCCGGAGCAATTTGCCCAGCTGGTCGTTGGTCGGGGCGACAATGGCTATCAGGTCAAGCTGGGCGATGTCGCGCGGATCGAGGAAGGGCCGGAAAACCCCTATAGCAGCTTCCGCTCCAACGCCGGGACCGCGATCGGCCTTGGCATTGTGCGGCAGTCGGGCGCAAACACGCTGGAGGTTGCGGACAAGGCCAAGGCGCTGGCCGAACAATTGCGCCCGACCCTGCCGCAGGGGATGCGGGTGGCGGTTGGCTCCGACGAATCGCTGTTCATCAGCCGCGCGATCGACAATGTCTATGACACGCTGATCGAGGCGGCGCTGCTCGTCATCCTCGTCATCTTCCTGTTTCTGGGGTCGGTGCGGGCGACGATCGTTCCGGCCATTACCGTGCCGATCTGCCTGCTGGCGACCTGCGCGGTCATGTGGTTGCTGGGCCTGTCGATCAACCTGCTGACCCTGCTCGCCTTCGTGCTGGCGATCGGGCTGGTGGTGGATGACGCCATCGTCGTGCTGGAAAATGTCTATCACCGCATCGAACAGGGGGAGGACCCGCTGGTCGCTTCCTATCTCGGCACGCGGCAGGTGGGCTTTGCGATCATTTCCACCACATTGGTCGTATGCGCGGTGTTCGTGCCGGTGATGTTCCTGGCCGGGCAGACCGGATTGCTGTTCCGCGAACTGGCCATCGCGATGATCGCCGCGATTGCCTTTTCAGGCTTCATCTCGCTCAGCCTCGCACCGATGCTCTGTTCCAAATTGCTCAACAATGCCGAGCGCGGGCGGCTGGCGCGCTGGGTCGATGCCCGGTTCCAGCGGCTGGAGGGCGGTTATGCCCGCTGGCTGGACCATGTCTTGCGCAAGCCGCTGCTGCCGCTGATCGGGGTTGGGCTGTTCCTGTGCCTTGCCGGTGGCATGTTCACTTTCCTGCCGAGCGAACTGGCACCTGCCGAGGATACCGGTGTCGTCGACAGCCAGATCAGCGCGCCGGAGGGGGCGGGCTTTGACCGGATGCTGGCCTATATGCGCAAAATCGAAAATGAGCTGGCCCCGTTGCGGAAAGACGGAACGCTCCAGAACCTGATTGTCCGTGCGCCGGCAGGTTTCGGGACGTCGGACGATTTCAACAGCGGCAATGTCATCGCCTTCCTGCGTCCATGGGAGGACCGCACGATCACAACGGCGGAAGTCGCGACCATCATCAACAAGGTGATTGCCGACCAGCCCGGCGTCCGGGGCAATGCGGCACCGCGATCGGGGCTGGGGCGTGGGCGCGGCCTGCCGGTCAATATCGTGCTGGCCGGATCGACCTATGAAGGGCTGGTGGCGGCGCGCGATCGGATCATTGCCGCAGCGGCCAGCTATCCGGGGCTGATCAACCTGGACAGCGACTATAAGGAAACCAAGCCGCAGATGCGGATCGACGTCAACCAGCAGCGCGCGGGTGATCTGGGCGTGTCGGTTAACGACATCAGCCAGGCCTTGCAAAGCCTGTTGGGGTCGCGGCGCGTGACCACCTATGTCGACCGGGGCGAGGAATATCGCGTGCTGGTGCAGGCGGAACAGGAAGGGCGGCAGACGCTGGCCGATCTGGAGCGGATACAGGTGCGCGCGACCAATGGTGCGCTCGTCCCCCTCTCGGCGCTCGTCACCGTGCGCGAAGTGGCCGGGCCGCGCCAGCTCAACCGCTACAACAAGCTGCGCGCGATCACCCTGTCGGCGGCGCTGGCCCCCGGCACGTCGCTGGGACAGGCGCTCGCCTTCCTGGAGAATGAAGCGCGCCAATCGCCCGAAGTGCTGGCGATCGGCTATCGCGGTGAAAGCCAGTCGCTGCGCGAAACCGGCGGGTCGATCTGGCTGATCTTTGGCCTCACGATCCTGATCGTCTATCTGCTGCTGGCGGCGCAATTCGAAAGTTTCATTCACCCCGGCGTGATCATCGCCACGGTGCCGCTGGCGGTGGCCGGTGGCGTGCTGGGGCTGATCGTCACCGGCGGGTCGATCAATCTCTACAGCCAGATCGGCATCGTCATGCTGGTGGGTCTGGCGGCCAAGAACGGCATATTGATCGTCGAGTTCGCCAATCAGTTGCGCGACGAGGGGCTGGAGGTGGCGCAGGCCATTCGGGAGGCCGCGACCCGCCGCCTGCGGCCGATCCTGATGACGTCGATCGCGACCGTCATCGGCGCGGTGCCACTCGTGATTCGTGGCGGCGCTGGCGCGGCGGCGCGCAACTCGATCGGCGTGGTCATCGTCTTTGGCGTCAGTCTGGCGACGCTGATCACCCTGTTCCTGATCCCCATATTCTATTCGCGTGTTGCGAAGCGGACCGTTTCTCCGCAAACCGTTGGTCGCAAGCTGGATTCGGCGTTGAAGGATTCGCCCGATCCGGCCGAATAGGATGAGCGTGGAGAAGCGTTGCCGATGAACGAAATCGCGTCCCCCGGCCAATTGCGCCTTGCCTATCTGCGCTGGGCGCTGGTGACCGTGCCGGTCATCGTCCTGCTGGGTTTCCTGTCCGGTCAATTCGCCAATAGCGGTTTTGGCAATCGCTGGTTCGACGCGCTGGTAAAGCCCGCGCTGATGCCGCCGGGCTGGGCATTTGGCGTCGCCTGGACCATTCTCTACATTGCGATGGCACTGGCGCTGGCGATCGTTCTGCACGCGCGCGGGGCGAAGGGGCGGGGCGTGGCGATCACCCTGTTTCTGGTGCAGTTTGTCATGAACCTCGCCTGGTCGCCGCTCTTTTTCCGCGCGCATCAGGTCGGCAGCGCGCTGGTCCTGATCCTTGCCCTGTTCGTGCTGGTGGCGCTCACCGCCTGGCTGTTCAGCCGTATCCGCCGCGTTGCTGGCTGGCTGCTGCTGCCCTATCTGGCCTGGCTGGCCTTTGCCTCCTTCCTCAATTATGAGCTTAATCGCCTGAACCCGGATGCGGAAACCCTTGTCGCGCCCGCGCTCCAGACCCAGATATGATTTTTGGCGCGGTTGCCGCGCCAGTTGAGAGGATGAGCATCATGCAGAGCGAGAATCGCTTTTTCGACGATCTGGCCAAGCTGGTAAATGGCGCGGCCGGGACCGTGGCGGGCATGAGCCGCGAGTTTGAGGCCAATGCGCGCGAGAAGGCCAAGGAATGGATGGGCGGCGCGGACTTCGTGTCGCGTGAGGAGTTTGACGCGGTCAAGGCGCTGGCGGCAGCTGCGCGCGAAGAGGTCGAGCTGCTCAAGGCTCGCATCGACGCGCTGGAAGGCAAGACGTCCGAACCGGTCAAAAAGACCGTCAAGGCGACCAAGACCAAGCCCGTTGAAGCGGACTGATCCTGTCTGTCCTTTCGCCGTTCGCGGTGTTAAGGCGCGCCGATGATGGATAGTGACGAGTTTGAGCATGGCGGCCAGGAAGCCGCGCCGATCGACATGCTGGCCGCCTTTTTCGAGGCGCATGGCTGGACCTACGAGCAGGTTGGCGAGGATGAGATCGTCGCCAACACGCAAGGCAGCTGGGCGCAATATGAGCTGCGCGGCATCTGGCGTGACGAGGATCAGGTGCTGCAACTGCTGGCACTGCCCGACATTCGCGTTACCGACGAAAAGCGCGGCACGATCTACGAGACGCTGGGGCTGATCAACGAGCAACTGTGGCTCGGCCATTTCGAGCTATGGTCGTCGAGCGGTATCATCCTGTTCCGCCATGGCGCGCTGCTGGGGGCTGGCGGCACGCTGACGCTGGATCAGGCGCAATTGCTGGTCGAAACCGCGATCGACGAGTGCGAGCGTTTCTATCCAGTGTTCCAGTTCGTGCTGTGGGGTGGCAAAAGCCCGACCGAGGCGATTGCTGCCAGCCTGATCGAAACCCGCGGCGAGGCCTGAGCGCGTGGCGATCCGTTGGCCCGATCATCTGTTCCTCGTCGGCTGCGGCAATATGGCCGGGCAGATGCTGGCGCGCTGGCTGGATTGCGGGCTGGATGCCGGGCGGGTGACGGTGTTGCGGCCAAGCGGGCGTCCGGTCGCCGATGGGGTGACGGTCGTCACTGACTATCCGGCCACGCTGCCCGCCGGGACGACCGTGTTGCTGGGCATGAAGCCCTATCAGATCGCCGATGTTGCCGCGGCGCTGGCGCCCTTGTGCAGGGCGGATACGCGGATCGTTTCGATCCTCGCTGGTACGCCGCTCGCTGATTTGCGGGCGCGTTTTCCGGCGGTGCGGGATATGGTGCGGGCGATGCCCAATCTGCCCGTGGGGCTCGGCGAGGGCGTGACTGCGCTGTTCGCTGACGATATCACGGCGGCGCAGGCAAAGGCGGATGTCGAGGCACTGATCGAGCCGCTGGGCCTGGCCGAATGGATTGGCGATGAAGCCTTGTTCAATCAGGTGACGGCACTGTCGGGCTGTGGACCCGCCTTCCTGTTCCGCTTCATCGACGCGCTGGCACGGGCTGGGGAGGCGTTGGGCATCCCCGCCGATCAGGCCGCGCGCATGGCGCTGGCGACGGTGCAAGGTTCGGCCAATATGGCTGCGCGGGCGAGTGCCCGCACCGGCGACAGTCCGGCCGTGCTGGCCGATCGCGTCGCCAGCCCCGGCGGCATGACGCGCGAGGGAATGAATGTGCTGGACGCCGACGACCGGCTGCTGGCATTGCTTATCGACACGCTGACCGCTGCCCGCGATCGTGGCGAAGCGATGGGGCGCGGCGCATAAGCCTTTGCCTTCTTATATCGGAGCCTCATCATGCTGACCCCGAACACCCCGATATTGATCCTGACGACGGGCGGCACGATCGACAAAATCTATTTCGATGCCCTGTCCGACTATCAGGTCGGTGAAACGGTGATGGCCCGGCTGCTGGACGTGGCGCGGGTCAAGCGGCCCTTCCGTATCGAGGAAATCGTGCGCAAGGATAGTCTGGAACTGGACGATGCCGACCGGGCGCTGATCCATGCCAGCGTCGCTGCTGCGCCGGAAAGCCATATCGTCATTACCCATGGCACCGACACGATGACCGACACCGCCAAGGCACTGGCCGACATCCCCGGCAAGACGGTGGTGCTGGTCGGCGCGCTGGCCCCGGCCCGCTTTGGCGAGAGCGACGCGAGCTTCAATCTGGGCATGGCCTTTGCGACGGCGCAGGTGGCGCAGCCCGGCATCTATATCACGATGAGCGGTTCGGTGTTCCGCGCCGATGCCGTGGTCAAGGATCGCGCCAAGGGCGCGTTCGTGCCGTTATGAGGAAAAACGACATGATCAAAGGCATCGGCGTCTCACTCTGTGCGCTTCTGCTGGCCGGATGCGCTGCCGGACCGGAAGTGGCGAGAGCGCCGGTCGCGCCGTCCGCCCGCTATGTCGCCATGGGCAGTTCGTTCGCAGCCGGGCCGGGCGTGACCGATTCGGCGGACTCTCCGGCCACGCGCTGCACCCGCTCGCGCGACAATTATGCCCGGCAACTTGCGCGGCTGCGACAGCTCGATCTGGTGGATGTCAGTTGCGGCGGCGCGACGAGCACGCACCTGCTGGGACCATGGAATGAATTGGCACCGCAAATCGACGCGCTGACCGCCGACACCGCGCTGGTGACGATCACGATCGGTGGCAATGATGTCGGTTATGTCGGGCGTCTGTTTGCTGCGTCCTGTAAAGGCGGAAGCGAACTGCCAGCCTCTGCCGCCGCCATGTGCAAGGGGATGGCAGCGCGGCAACAGGCAGGCGGCCCATCGGCCAGTCTGCCAGCGATTCCGACTGAAGCTGCTTGGGCGACACTGGCCGTCAGCCTGGACCGGATCACCGCGGAAGTGCGTCGTCGTGCGCCGCGCGCGCGGCTGATCTTCGTGGATTATGTGACCTTGCTGCCGTCTGGAGCGTCGTGTCCGCAAGTCCCGCTGAGCGCTGATGACGCCGCCAGTGCGCGCGCGACGGCCCGGCGTCTGGCGCAGGAAACCGCTGCTGCCGCCAAGCGGGCAGGGGCGGAGGTGTTGCGCGCGTCGAACCTGTCGCAGGGGCATGACGCCTGTGCGGCGGAGCCGTGGGCCAATGGCTTTGTCCCGAGCCAGGGTGGCGCTCCCTTTGCGCCCTACCACCCCAATCTGGCGGGCATGACGGCGATTGCCGCGGCACTGGACCGGATGCTGGGGCGCTGACGGCCCGGAACCCTCTCCCTCCTCCGCGCATTATGCGGCCATCTATGATGAAGAGGAGGAGAGTTTTATGGCCGACTATCAGGAGCGTCCGGCAACGACGACGACCACGGTGATTGAAAAGCGCAGTGGCGGGGGCATGACCTTCGCGATCCTGCTGCTGGTGGTCGTGGTGGCAGTTGCCGCCTTCTTCCTGGTCAGCAGCGAGACGAGCAAGGATAATGCCGTCACCAGCGCCGCGACAGAGGTCGGGCAGGCTGCCAGCGATGTCGGCGATGCGGCCAAGGATGCGGTCGACACCAAGGGAGAATAAGCCCGCGCATCGCTGCACAAAAAAGGGGCGCGCCTTTCGCAAGGCGCGCCCCTTTTTCGCGTCAATGGCTGAGGTCAGCCTTCGACCTTGACATATTTCGGCGCGGCTTCGTTGAGGATCGCGAGGATCTTCTTGAGCGCGGCGGGTTCGTCCGTCTCTTCCATTGCTGCCAGTTCGCGGGCGAGGCGGCTGGACGCGGCTTCGAAAATCTGGCGTTCGGAATAGCTTTGTTCGGGCTGGTCGTCGGCGCGGAACAAGTCGCGGGTCACTTCGGCGATCGACACCAGGTCGCCCGAATTGATCTTCGCTTCATACTCCTGCGCGCGGCGCGACCACATGGTGCGCTTGACCTTGGGCTTGCCCTTCAATGTTTCCATCGATTCTTCGAGCGTCTTGTTGGACGAGAGCTTGCGCATGCCCACGCCTTCGGCCTTGTTGGTCGGCACGCGGAGCGTCATCCGCTCTTTTTCGAAGCGGAGCACATATAGCTCCAGCTCCATGCCGGCGATCTGCTCCTTTTGCAGTTCGATCACACGGCCCACGCCATGCTTGGGGTAAACGACATAATCACCAACGTCAAAGGACAGCGCCTTGGCAGCCATTTGGAACCTTTCCAATCAACCGGGGAACGGGGCCGTCGCGGAACATATGCGCAAGGGGCATATGCATGGGGGGTCCACGGCGCCACCGTCAGGACATGAAGCTAATTCTCCAGGGACGGACAGGAGGGTGTCCGACCGTTAAAAAGTGACATAGCAGATTCGTAACAAAATTACCACCCCCGGACATAATCGCCGGGAGTGCAAGGCAAAACGGATAGGAAGGGTGCGGCGCGTGGCCGCCCGGATCAGTCGCCGGAACCGGGTTCGGGCGAGAAAAACTTTTCCAGCTTGCCTTCAACGCCCTTCATGGCGTCGGCGTCGGCAGGCGCTTCGCCCTTGACGGTGATGTTGGGCCATTCAGCCGAATATTTGGTGTTGAGTTCCAGCCATTTTTCCAGGCCGTTCTCGGTATCGGGCAGGATGGCCTCGGCCGGACATTCCGGTTCGCACACGCCGCAATCGATACATTCGCTCGGATTGATGACCAGCATATTCTCGCCCTCGTAGAAACAGTCCACGGGGCAGACCTCGACGCAATCCATATATTTGCAGCGGATGCAGTTGTCGGTCACGACATAGGTCATTGTCAGGGCACTCTTGGTTGGAAAAGCGCGGTCCTGCTATGCGCAGGCAAGCGCAAGGTCAATGAGGATAATGTTGGGCGCCTGCAGCTTGCACTTCACTCCCCCACCGTCAGCTCTTCATAGCATCCCTGCGCCTCGACCGCCGGTCCGCGCCTGACCGGTAGTTGCGCCACCCGCACCACGCGCACGCTCTGGCCGTGAGGGAAGGTGATGAGGTCGCCCACGCGGATGGCGGCGTGGGCGCGTTCTATCCGGCGGCCATTGACGCGGATGTGGCCGTCCTCCGCCAGCTTCTGTGCGCTCGACCGGCTGGGGCATAGCCGGACGAACCACAGATATTTGTCGATGCGCAGCGTGGGGCCATGGCCGCCCACCGCGACTGGATCAGCCATTGCGGCCGAGCAGCGCGGCGAGACCGGCAAAGGCGTTGTTGGCGGGGGCCGCGGGCGCTCTGGCAGGCGTTGCGGCGGCGGGCCGTGGCGCGGGCTTGCCGCGTGGTTTGCCGTCGCGCGCCGGGGCGGGCGGCTGCTGGGGCGGGCGCGCCTTTTGCCGCCCCTTGAACACCCAGTTGGGCTTGCCTTCCTCTGCGCCTTCCACGGCACGGAAACCCGCGGCGCGCATCAGCGAAAGGAACGCAGGCTCGGACAGGCCGAGCGAGACGATCTGGGGGCTTGTGGCGGTGAAAGCTTCGCCCTTGGCAATGGCTTCATGCGCGGTGCGGGCCATGCGTTCAGCCATGTCGATGCGGAGCATCTGTTCGCCAAAGGTACGGAAGCCCGCGATCCGCGCGCCCATCTGGTCGAATTTTTCGCCAGCCGGGATCAGGGTGAGGCCGGGCAGTGGCAAAGGCAGGCAGGGCTTGCCGATCCGCGCCGCCAGCAACGCGCCGCGCCAGCGCGCCGCGCCGGGCTTGAGCAGGCCGGGATGATAAAGATCCAGCACGCCGATATCGATGCCGGCGCGACGCAGCAAATGGCGCTGGTCCTTGTCCAGATGGCCGAGGGCCGAATCGAGATCGGTGCGCGGGCTGACCCCGCCTGCGTCGCCCAACTGCGCAAATACGGCGCGCACCACGGGTGGCACCTGCGGGTCGGCGGCGCTTTCGGCCATCTTGACCAGCGGCAGCAAATGCTTCTGCTTTTGCGCATCGACCCAGTTGGTGAGGCGCGATGTCACCTGTTTCTGCACATCCTGATCCAGCGCCAGAATCGCGCGATCCAGCCGGATTTCGGGCGTCAGCAGGGTCGGCCCTGCCAGCAATGCGGCGACTGGCGTACCGTTCCACGCAATGCCGGGCGCGTCGCCCGCTGCGTCCAGAAGCGCGAAATCCACGTCCGCCGCGCCGATCAATTCGTCTGCCTTCACCCGTAATACCTTTCCAAGGCGCCTTTCCGCCGCAGCCAACAGCAATTTCCTGTCCTGATGGCGCGTAGCGGGATCGACCGAGAATCGAAAGCCGTCAAGTCGCCCGATCGTTTCGCCATCTACACAGACGTTGCCGTCGGCCTCTACCGTTACCGGCAACTGGTTCACATTCTGGCCGATGTCACGCAACAGGACGGTGGTGCGCCGGTCGACGAAACGCTGCGTCAGCGCGGCGTGCAGCGCGTCGGACAGTTTTTCCTCCAGCGCGCGGGTCCGTTCGGCCATTTCGGCAGGGTCGGCCAGCCAGTCGGCGCGATGGGCGATATAGGCCCATGTCCGCGCCGCCGCGATCCGGCCCGACAGCGTGTCGATATCCCCCTGCACCGAATCGAGCCGGGCGAGTTGCTGCGCGAACCAGTCGCGCGGGATATGGCCGTTGCCTTCGGACAGAAAATGCCAGATGCGGCTGACGGTGCGGGCATGATGGTCTGCGCCCAGTTTCTGGAAATCGGGCAGGCCGCAGGCGTCCCAGAGCCGCGCGACCTGCCGCTGGCCGCGCACCCGGTCGATGACGGCAGGGTCGGCAGCCATGCGCTTCAAGACAGCGAGATCGACAGCTTCGGGCGCGGCGCGCAGTTCGGGGCGGTCGGGCCGTTCCTCCAGATCGGCGATCAGGGTCGCCAGACTGTCCAGCCGGGGCGCGCCATCGCGCCAGTGGAGATGCTCGATAGGCGGAAAGCGGTGCGCCTCGATCGCTTCGATTTCTTCGGGGGTGAAGGCGGCGTTACCATCCTCGCCGCCCAGACTGCCGAAGGTGCCGTCCTTGTGATGGCGGCCCGCGCGCCCGGCGATCTGCGCCATTTCCGCGACGGTCAGGCGGCGGCTGCGACGGCCATCGAACTTGCGCAGCGAAGCGAAGGCGACATGGGCGACGTCCAGGTTCAGCCCCATGCCGATCGCGTCGGTGGCGACCAGATAATCGACCTCGCCATTCAAAAACATCTGTACCTGCGCATTGCGGGTGCGGGGGCTGAGCGCGCCCATCACCACCGCCGCGCCGCCGCGAAAGCGGCGCAGCATTTCGGCGACGGCATAGACTTCCTCGGCGGAGAAGGCGACGATGGCGGAGCGTTTGGGCAGGCGGGACAGCTTCTTCGCGCCCGCATAGGAGAGGGTGGAAAAGCGCGGGCGACCGATAATGTCCACATCGGGAATGAGCGATTTGACCAGTCGGGCGATGCTGGCTGACCCCAGGATCATCGTTTCCTCGCGCCCGCGTGCGCGCAACAGCCGGTCAGTGAAAATATGGCCGCGTTCCGGGTCCGCGCCGATCTGCGCCTCGTCCAGCGCGACGAAGGCGTAATCGGTCTGGAGGGGCATGGATTCGGCGGTGCAGAGGAAATAGCGGGCCTGCGGGGGCACGATCTTTTCCTCGCCGGTGATCAGCGCGACCTGGGCCGGTCCCTTGATCGCCACCACCCGGTCATAGACTTCGCGGGCCAGCAGCCGCAGCGGAAATCCCATCATGCCGCTGCTATGGCCGCACATGCGTTCGACGGCCAGATGGGTCTTGCCGGTGTTGGTTGGACC
Organism: Sphingobium sp.; assembly: GCA_023266575.1. Taxonomy (GTDB): domain Bacteria; phylum Pseudomonadota; class Alphaproteobacteria; order Sphingomonadales; family Sphingomonadaceae; genus Sphingobium. The sequence continues at coordinate 6,120 of JAHFPV010000011.1, read as the reverse complement.
CAGAACGGCGGTGACGGGCGAACGGGTGAACTGGACCATGGCCCATTCTGTCGGGCAGGACGGGGTCGGGGGCAAGCGGATTTAGAGGTTCCCTCGCTAGCCGCAATCCTGTCGGACCGCTGGCACCGTTCGTCGCACGGCCAGGTGTCATAGGGCCGTCTTAAATTGACTTTAACCTTGGGGGTTCACAACAGTGAAGCTCGACGCACGGCGCGCGGGGCCGTTGCGGACGCAATGATAAAAATGCCCTGGGGGTCGCGGGTTTGTTTCAGGAAAGCCAGTTCGGTTCGCAACAGGGCGGCGCGTCCATGTCGCTGTGGCTGGCCGATTCGCTTGCCCGGACGCCGATAGCCCCACCACCGCAGGACTGGCGCGCGCGGTTGCGCGAATGGTCGGACGAGGTGGAACTGGTCCCCGACCTTGGCCAGCGTGTCGGCAGCCTGACATGGTTTCGTGGCCTTGCCACCTGTATCGGCCTGTGCGCCACCGCCCTCTATCTCTCGCCCGGTTTTCAGCCGGTACCGGGTGCGCCGGGTGCGCTGCTGGGCAACAAGCAGTTTGACGAAGTGCGCAGCCAGATGATCACGCCGCTGGCGCTGGGCGCGGACAGTGGCCATCGCATGGGGTCGACCGATGCCGTGCAGCCGCTGCGCCAGACGCCAGAACGGCCGCAGATTGAATTGAATGCACAGGTTGGCAGCAGCGATACGCTGTCGCGCGCACTGTCGCGCGCTGGCGTCAGCGGCGGTGACGTCGCGACGATCAACGCGCTGGTCGGGGGAGACATTGCCGGCGGGGTGAAGCCCGGCACACGGCTCGACATCATTTTGGGCCGCCGCGCCAGCCGCGACCGGCCCCGGCCGCTGGACAGGCTGGCGTTCCGCGCCCGGCTCGACCTGGGGCTGGAACTGACGCGCAGCGGTGGCGTGCTGACGGTCAAGCGCATCCCCATCCGCGTCGACGATACGCCATTGCGGATTCAGGGCGTGGTCGGCGACAGCATCTATCGTTCCGCACGCGCAGCCGGTGCGCCGCCCAAGGCGGTGCAGGCGTTCCTGCGGGTGATTGCGGGACAGGTCGATCTGGGCGGGATCGGGGCGGGGGACCGCTATGACATCGTCACTGCCTATCGCCGCGCCGAGACCGGCGATGTTGAGGTGGGCGATCTTCTCTATGCAGGCCTGAAGCGCGCCAGCGGCAAGTCGGTCGACATGCTGCGCTGGACCAAGGATGGCCGCACCGAATGGTTCGAGGCATCGGGCGTGGGCGAACGGCGTGGCGTGCTGTCCTCGCCGGTCGCGGGGCGCATGACGTCGGGCTATGGCCAGCGGCGGCACCCGATCTTGGGTTATACGCGGATGCACGCCGGTATCGATTTCGCCGCGCGTTACGGATCGCCCATCTATGCCGTGACCGATGGCATTGTCGCCTTTGCCGGGCGGCATGGCGGGCATGGGAATTATGTCCGCATCCAGCATGGCGGCGGTCTTGCCACCGGCTACGCCCATATGAACCGCATTGCCGCTGCGCCGGGGCAGCGGGTCCGCCGGGGCCAGGTGATCGGCTATGTCGGCTCCACCGGCCTGTCGACCGGTCCGCATCTCCATTATGAACTCTATCGCAATGGCGCGACGATCAACCCGCTGTCGGTGAAATTCACCACCACCGCGCAACTGGCCGGCGCCGAACTGTCCGCGTTTCGTGCGAAGCTGGCGCAGTATAAGGGGCTGCATGTCGGCCAGCAGGACCGCTTCGCGCAAAAGCAGGTCGCGCCGGTGGCGAGCGGGAAATAAGCCGCTTTCCGTGCTGCCCCTGCTTGGCTAGAGGGCGGATATGATCGTGCCCATTACCGCCATCCTGCTCGCCGGATCACGGCCCACGCCTGATCCTCTCGCCGTAGCGGCAGGGGTGGCGATCAAGCCGCTGGTGCCGGTGGCGGGCGAGCCAATGATCAACCATCCGGCCCGCGCGTTGCTGGCGCATCCGGTGGTGGGGCAGGTCATCATCCTGACCCAGTCGGCTGATCCTTTTGCTGCTAATCCCGCGACGGCATGGTTGCTGACGCACCCGCATGTCCGGTTCGAGCAGAGCGGGGCGGGCATAGCCTCTTCGCTGCTGGCGCTGCTGGAGCGGGGCGATGTGCCATTTCCGATTCTGCTGACGACCGCCGACCATGTGCTGCTCGATAGCGCGATGCTGGATCAGTTCACGCGCGAGGCGGCGGGGGCGGACATTGCGGTCGCCATGGTGGAGCGGGCGACGCTGCTGGCGCGCTATCCTGGGTCGCGCCGCACCTGGCTCAAATTTCGCGATGGCTGGTGGTCTGGCGCCAATATCTTCTGGTTCGGCAGTGACCGGGCGCGGCCCATCATCGCCTTGTGGCAGGAGGTCGAGCAGGACCGCAAGAAGGGCTGGAAGATCGTGTCCGCCTTTGGTCCCGTCGCGCTGCTCGGCACATTGCTGCGCCTATTGACACTGCGTGGTGGTATCGCGCGGATCGGGCGGCGTTTTGGGTTGGTTGCCCGGCTGGTCGCTATGGAGAAGGCCGAAGCCTGTATCGACGCGGACAAGGTGGACGATGTGGTGCTGATCGAACGGATCGTCGCCGCGCGAATAAGCACCTAGCCCCCCTAATCTCCGTTCGTTTCGAGCGAAGTCGAGAAACCTGCGCACGACGTTTCTCGACTTCGCTCGAAACGAACGGAGGTGGAGTTTCAGCCAAGAGCGACGACGCGCTTAGGCCGCCTTGCGTGCGCCATCCAGCTTGCCCAGCAGCGCCTCGACCTCCTGCGCGGGGATCGGACGGCTGAACAGATAGCCCTGGATCTGGCCGCACCCTTCTGCGCGCAATATGTCGAGCTGCTCGCTATGTTCCACGCCCTCGGCAGTGGTTTCGATACCCAGCGCGTCGGCCAGCGTCGTGATCGCGCGGATGATGGCGGTCGCGCCCTTATGCTCCAGCAGATCGACGATGAAGCTGCGGTCAATCTTGAGCTTGTCGAAGGGAAAACTGCGCAAATAGCTGAGCGAGCTATAGCCGGTGCCGAAATCGTCGAGCGCCACGCGCACGCCCAGCGCGCGCAGGCTGTGGAGCGAGGATAACGTCGCCTCGACATTGTCGATGAACAGGCTTTCGGTGATTTCCAGTTCCAGCCGGTTGGGCGCGATGCCCGACCGCGCCAGCGCCTGTAGCACCACGGCGGCCAGATTGGGGCTGCGAAACTGGATGGGGGATATGTTGACGGCGACGCGGATATGGTCGGGCCAGGTCGCGGCGATCCGGCAGGATTCGTGCAGCGCCCATTCGCCGATCGGGATGATGAGGCCGGTTTCCTCGGCCAGCGGGATGAAATTGACCGGCGACACCATGCCACGCGTGGGGTGCTGCCAGCGCAGCAAGGCCTCGAACGCAGTGACGCGATTTTGCGACAGGCCGAACAGCGGCTGGAAATGCAGCGCCAGCTCGCCGTTGCGCAGCGCGTCGTGCAGGTCGGTTTCCAGCGCACGGCGGGCCTGCGCCTCGGCATCCATGGCGCTTTCAAAGAAGCGATGACTGCCCTTGCCCTCGCTCTTGGCCCGGTGCAGCGCGAGTTCGGCATTTTTGAGCAGGCTGGTCGCGTCCGCGCCGTCCTGCGGGCTGAGCGCGATGCCGACGCTGGCGCTGACGATGATGCGATGGCCGTCAATATCGAAAGGTTCGGCCATAGCCGCGACGATGGCGCGACCGGCCTGATCGGCGGTCTGTCCGCCTGCGCGAATTTTGACCGCAAATTCGTCCCCCGCCAGTCGGGCGACAAAGCCGCTGGGGCAGGTCGCGGCCAGGCGCGTGCCGGCTTCGCACAGCAAGGCGTCGCCAATCGGATGGCCAAGCGATTCGTTGATTGATTTGAAATTGTCGATGTCGACGCTGAACAGCATCAGATTGCCGCCCTCGGCGCGGGTCAGACCCAGCGCGACCTGTTCGCGCAGCATCGCCCGGTTGGGCAGGCCGGTCAGCGCGTCGTGGAAGGCCATGTGCGCAATCTGCGCCTCACGCGCCTCGACCGCCTCGACCATGCGGTTGAAGCTTTGCGCCAGCCGCCCGATTTCGTCGCGCGTCTCGACCTTCACCTGCGCATGTTCGCCTGCGCTCACCTTGCGCGCGGCAGCCTCCAGCGCGACGATCGGCTGGGTCAGGCGGCGGGAAGCCGCAAATACGCCAGCCACCGCCAGCACGCCGCCAATCGCGCCAAATCCGAACAAGGCCCACAGGATCGGGGCATAGCCCGCCATGGCGCGGGTCAGACTATATTCCAGCACCAGCATTTCCGGCGCGGTCTTAATCAGCGTTTCGACTGGCCGGGTCTGCACCAGCATCAGTTCACCATCGCGCATGACTTCGCGCAGGCCGCCATCGGCCTTGTCCGCACGCGCGACACGCGCCAGTGGCATGAGTTGCGGATGCAGGTCGATCGAGGAGAGTTTCGCCAGCGCGTTGAGGTCGGCTGGACCCATGTTGCGGGCGAACACGACCCAGCCGGTCAGCATCGGCGCGCGCACGGGCGCGGCGGCCGCGATATGGCTGTCGCTGCCCCATCGCACGACGCCCTGCGTGCGCCCGGCGTCGAGCGCGTCGTAAAGCTGATCCTGTTCCGGGCGGCTTAAATCCTTGATGTCGCCCACCACCGTGCCATCGACCCCGACGAACAGCGCATGGTCGAGCTGGAATCGCCCTTCCAGACTGTCCAGCGCGGACTCGATCGTCGGGGCGTCACCGGTGCCGACCGCCTCGCGAAAGCCGAAATCGCTGGCCAGCACGTCGGCCCCCTGGCCAAGCTGGCGCAACTGCATCGCTGAAATCCGGTCGAACAGCGCGCTGCCGACGTTCATTTCGCGGCGAATGACATTTTCGGCATAGCTTTCGATGGCATTGCGCGTGCCGAACAGGGTCAGCGTCGTCACCGCGACGAACAACGCGCCGTAAAAGAGCGTCATCCTGATCGTCAGGGTCGACTGCGCCGCGCGCCGCCAGCGCCGCCATCGTCGTTTCAGGCGGAACGCGCGGGTCATTTGGAGGCGCGCAAAGCCATTGGCACGCTTTTGCTCACCGTGCCGCTGCCGGGAATGGGCAGGTTGATGAGCAACTCATTATCCTTGCCCTTGAGCAGGGGGTGCCAGACCGTGACCTGCGCCGTGCCGGTCGCCAGCCCGTTGATCCGGGCTTGCCCTGCGGCATTGCTCTTGGTGGCAAAGGGGGTGTCGACCACCTTGATGAAGCCGCTCATCGCGTCGTGAATATTGCAGCCCAGCGCCACCGCGCCCGCGCTGGTAAAGATATAGCTGCGGCTTTCATCCTGCCCGAACAGCTTGATTTCAAACCTGGCGGGTTTGGAGAAGGAATAGACATGGTGCCGCACCTTGTCCTTGTTGGGGAATTTCACCGTCGCGCCGACGGGTACGATCAGCACATGGGGCGCAAAGGCGATATTCTGCTGCACCATGGTGGTGCCCCACGGAAAGCGGATCGGCCCTGCCGGGATGCCGCCGGCGGGGCGAACGGTGACGACCGCGTCACTGACCGGGCGACCAGCGGAATCGACGATCCGAAGATCAAGGTCACCCGCGATTGCCGGACTGGCGAGCAAAGACAGGGCAGCAAGGAGTAGGCGTGGCTCGATCATGGTTACGCTTGGTAAATGGAAATATTGAACAAATGTTTAGTTCATTTTGGATCAGATTGTCGGGGGGTTAGCGCGGCAAACGCTATTTTAACCATGATCTGCCTATCAGCCGATCATGACCTATCTCCGTCCGCTCCTGCTTGCTGCCCTCATGCTGGTCGCTGTGTCGCCGCAACAGGGCATGGCCAGACCGATCCGCAATGGCGGCAAATTGCTGCTGACCAACGGCATCACGTCGCTGGAGGGGGCGTCAGGGGGTGGCCTGACCCCTTGGGCAGTCATAGCAGGCAATGAAACATCGGACGGCATCGGCCTGTCGGCCCATGGCACGCTAGTCGAGGTCAAGCCCAAGTTGAACAGTGCCAGCGGAACACGCAGAGAACGTGAGCTGGTAAGTATCTGATATCGCTGGGCGTGGATTTGGTGGCAAAACCGGGTGTGCTAACAACATTTTGCCTGT
>JAHFPV010000010.1 GCA_023266575.1 Sphingobium sp. | reverse complement strand
GGCTCCGCTGCGCGGCCCCCAGTCGCGCAAGGAATAGTCCGTGAGGGTGATCTCCTGTAGGGAGCATTTACGTGAGGCAATGGCTATGCCGCTCGGGAACATCGCTTAATGAGGCAACACGCAGGTGCGCGACTATGTGTCACCCCGCATCGCAACGGCGCGCGACGGCATCGACGCCGAAAGAATCGGCCTGCTGAGCTTTCTGGAGTTCGCCCGGTCACACAAGGAAATCTACCGCATCATCGACGAATCGGAATTTGTCGATGCCGCCGCCTACCGTGCCCATTATGAAAATACCGCCGCCCGCATGACGACCCGCCTGGCCAAAGCCGCAGAGCGCGGCGACGTGCGCGCCGATGTGGAGGAGGTCCACGCCTGGGCGATTATGGGCATGAACGTGTTTCTGGGGCTGCGCTATGGCGTCTGGGACGACAGCCGCCCGGCCGACGAAATCGCCGCCATCGCCAACGCCCTGATCGAAAAGGGGATCGGAGCGCGGGGATGAGGCGCCCGTCCTAGCGGACGTTCAGCCCCAGTTCGCCCAGCAGTTGCCCTGCCTGGCTGCGCGAAATGGTCGCGCCCCGGAACAGCCCTGCATCGACCAGCCGCAGCCCGCCAAGATCGGCCGACCGCAAGTCCGCGCCGTCAAAGCGCGATCCGGCCATATTGGCGTCGCGCAGGCTGCAATCCTCGAAAACCGTGTGGCGAAAATCGCATTTGCGTAGATCCGCCTGCGAGAAATCGACCCTCGTCATCACCTGCTTGCGAAACGAGAAACCCGGCAGTTTCGCGTTGATCAGCAGCGTTTCAACAAAGGACAGGTCGATACCCCTGGCGTCGGTGAAATCCGCGCCCGTCAGCTTGGCGTTGTTGAACGTCGCCGACATCAGCACCGCCCGCCGAAAGCTGCTATTGTTGAAATCGCAGGCAGTCACCTGCGCCTCACTCACGTCCGCGCCGGTAAAATTGGCAAAGGGCGCGCGGCACGATGTCCATATGGTCCGGTCCAGCCTTGCGCCGGTCAGATCCGCCTTGCGCAGCGCGCATCGCTCGAACGTCCATCCCGACAGGGTCAGGCCGGACAGGTCGGCTTCCTCCAACTGACAGTCGACCAGCCGGCGCGGTCCTGCCCGCAACGCTTCGACATTCTCCCGTGACAGCGTCCGCCCTGCAATCGCCGTTTCGGAAAACAGATCATCCATCACCCGGTCACCCGCCTATTTCCGCAGCAAAAACACCGCATGTTCGGCGAACAGATTGGCGTTGGCGTGGGTGGTTTCCTTGTCGCCTTTCAGGAACCATTGCCCGTCGATGGTCCAGCCGCGATCCTTCACCAGCGCGCGGAAATCGTCCACCGTCACATGATGGATGTTGAGCGTGTCATACCAGGTGTCGGGCAACAGCCGCGTCACTGGCATCCGCCCACCCCACAGCAGCGAAATCCGCCCGCGCCAATGGGCGAAATTGGGGAAGGACACGAAGGCCTGCCTGCCGATCCGTAGCAATTCCTCCACCACCAGGTCGGGCCGCCGCGTCGTCTGGAGCGTCTGGCTCAATATCGCATAGTCGAAGCTGGCGTCGGGATAATAGCGCAGGTCCGTGTCCGCGTCCCCCTGCACCACCGACAGGCCACGCCCCACCGCGCCCGCAACGTTCGATCCGTCAATCTCCAGCCCGCGCGCATCGACGCCGGCATTGTCGCGCAGCGCCGCCATCAGCGCGCCGTCGCCACAGCCTACGTCCAGCACCCGCGCACCCTGCCGCACCGTGCGCGCGATCAGCGCCAGATCGGGCCGCAACTGCTCGCTCACGCCCGCCCGCCCTTCAGGAAGCCGTCAACGACGCGGTTCAATTCAGGACATTCCAGCAAAAAGGCGTCATGGCCGAACGGGCTGGAGAGTTCGACGAAACTCGCCTGCGCACCCCCGGCGTTGAGCGCATGGACGATGATCCGCGATTCCGCCGTCGGATAGAGCCAGTCGGTATCGAAACTGACGAGGCAGAAGCGCGCCTGGCTGGCGGTAAAAGCCCTGGCCAGCGACCCGCCATGATCCTCGGCAATGTCATAATAGTCCATGGCGCGGGTGATGTAGAGGTAGCTGTTCGCATCGAACCGCTCGACAAAGCTAAGCCCCTGATGACGCAAATAGCTTTCCACCTGGAAATCCGCGTCGAAGCCGAACGTCTTGGCGTCGCGTCCCTGCAAGCGCCGTCCGAATTTCTCGGTCAGCCCCGCTTCGGACAGATAGGTGATGTGCGCCGCCATCCGCGCGACCGCCAGGCCCGCGCTCGGCACTTGCCCGTCGGCATAATAATCCCCCCCGCGCCAGTGCGGATCGGCCATGATCGCCTGCCGACCAACCTCATGAAAGGCGATATTCTGAGCGCTGTGCCGCGCGGTGGACGCAATGACGACACAGCTTTCCACCCGGTCGGGAAACAAAGTCGGCCAAGTGAGCGCCTGCATCCCGCCCATCGACCCGCCGATCACCGCCGACAGCCGATTGACCCCCAGATGGTCGAGCAGCATCGCCTGCGCCCGCACCATGTCGGCAATGGTCAGCACCGGAAAGCGCATGGCAAAGGGCGCACCGGTCGCCGCGTCCAGGCTGGCCGGGCCACTCGATCCCATGCAGCTGCCGATAACATTGGCGCAGACGATGAAATGGCGCGCCGGATCGACCGGCTTCCCCTCGCCCACCAGCCGCCACCACCAGCCGGGCTTGCCCGTCACCGGATGGTCCGACGCGACATATTGATCGCCGGTCAGCGCATGGCAGATCAGGATCGCGTTGGACCGGTCAGCGTTCAGCGTGCCATAGGTTTCATAGGCGATATCGACCGGCCCCAGCGCCGCGCCGCTATCCAGCGGCAAAGGCCCGGCAAGCCGAACCTGTCGGCGCAGGCCGAAACGGCTGTCATCTGTCATAGAGAGGCTGGCCATGGTCGCGCCGGGCTAGGACCACGGTGGAGCGCTGTCAATCTGGACTGCCGCTTTGCCTTTGGCGCGGAAGCCGCTAAAGCGCGTCGCCATGACAGAGACACTTGCAAAACCCGCTCCCAAGGACTGGATTCTCGGCATTTCGCCCTATGTGCCGGGCAAGTCCGCGACCGATGATGGCCGCCCGCTGATCAAGCTGTCGGCCAATGAAAATCCGCTGGGCACCGGTGCCGCCGCGCGCGCCGCGCTGGTCGCCGCCACCGCCGACCTCGCCACCTATCCCGATCCGGGCGCGACCAGGCTGCGCGAGGCGATCGGCGCGGTGCATGGGCTGGACCCGGCGCAGATCATCTACGGCACCGGATCGGACGAACTGCTGCATATCGCGGCCAGCGCCTATGCCGGGCCGGGCGATGAAGTGCTGTATGTGCGCTATGGCTTTGCCGTTTACGACATCGCCGCACGCCGCGTCGGCGCGACCCCGGTGATCGCGCCGGACAAGGACTATGCGACCGACGTGGACGCGCTGCTGGCCGCCGTGACCGAGAAAACCAAGGTCGTGTTCCTCGCCAACCCCAACAACCCGACCGGCACGATGACCAGCCGGGAGGAGATTGCCCGGCTGCACGCGGGCCTGCGCCCCGACATATTGTTCGTGCTGGATCAGGCCTATGCCGAATATCTGGACGCTGACGAGGATGATGGTGGCCTCGAACTGGCCAGGACCGCCAACAATGTTTTCGTCACCCGCACATTCTCCAAAATTTACGGGCTGGCGGCGGAGCGGATCGGCTGGGGCTATGCCAGCGCGGAGGTGATCGACATTCTCCACCGCATCCGCGCGCCGTTCAACGTCACGACCGCAGGCCAGGCCGCCGCGATCGCCGCGATCAATGACAGCGCCTGGGTCGAATCGAGCCGCACCCATAATGCGCGCTGGCGCGAATGGCTGGCGGGCGAAATCGGTGCGCTGTCCAACCACGGCCTGCGCGTGGTGCCGAGCAAGACCAATTTCCTGCTGATCCTGTTCGAGGGCAAGCTGACCGCCGAAGCCGCGATGAAGGGATTGTGGGAAGAAGGCTATGCCACCCGCTGGCTGCCAGGCCAAGGCCTGCCCAACGGCCTGCGCATCACCATCGGCACCAAGGCGCAGACCCGCGCCGTCGCCAACACATTGCGCGCTATGGCGGAATCGGCCTGACGCGATGCTGCCTTTCGCCCGCATCACCATCATCGGCCTTGGCCTGATCGGCTCCTCTCTCGCCCGCGCCATCCGGGCGGAGATGCCGACCGTGCGGGTCACCGGCCATGATGCCGATCCGGCGGTGCGGGACACCGCGCGGCGGATCGACCTGTGCGACGACATTGCCGACACGGCGGGGGCTTCGGTCACCGACGCCGATCTGGTGGTGCTGTGCGTGCCGGTGCGGGCGATGGGCGCCGCGGCGGCGGAACTGGCCGACGATCTGCCCGCCGACGCGATCATCAGCGATGTCGGATCATGCAAGGTGGATGTGCTGGCGCAACTGGTCGCAGCGCTCCCCGGACGCACGATCATCCCGGCGCATCCGGTGGCAGGCACGGAGAATAGCGGGCCGGAAGCGGGCTTTGCCACATTGTTCAAGGGCCGCTGGTGCATCGTGACGCCTCCCGCCGATGCCGATCCGGTGGCGGTCGAGCGCGTCACAGAACTGTGGCGCCGGGTCGGCGCGGACGTGGAGACGATGGACCCGGCGCATCATGATCTGGTGCTGGCGGTGACCAGCCATTTGCCGCATCTGATCGCCTACACCATCGTCGGAACGGCCAGCGATCTGGAAAATGTGACACAATCGGAAGTCATCAAATATTCCGCCGGCGGCTTTCGCGATTTCACCCGCATCGCGGCGTCGGACCCGACCATGTGGCGCGACGTGTTCCTGGCCAACAAGGATGCGGTGCTGGAAATGCTCCAGCGTTTTTCGGAGGATCTGTCAGCGCTCCAGCGGGCGATCCGCTGGAATGATGGCGACGCGCTGTTCAACCTGTTCACCCACACCCGCGCCATCCGCCGATCGATCATAGAACAGGGTCAGGACGACGCCAAGCCGGATTTTGGCCGGGCGCATTAGGGTGCGATGATTTTATCTTGGGATTTCAACCTAAAGTCATCAGAGTCTATGCCTTTGGGTTCAGCGCGTTGATCGCGGCATGGACCCGCACTTCCGCCTCGCGCCGGTCCAGCCCGGCGGGGACGATCTCGCCAACCTTGTACGTGATGACGCCCGCTTTTTTGAGGAAACTGCCCTTGGGCGATACCAGCCCGCTGTTGAGCGCAATCGGCACCACGGGCAGCCCAAGCAGCGCATAGAGGCCGGCAAAGCCCGACCGTAACGGCGGCGCTTCGCCATGGGGAACGCGGGTGCCTTCGGGAAAAATGCAGACCGCCCTTCCGGCTTCATTGGCTTCCTTGGCGCGGGTCCGCAACGTCCGCATCGCACTCGCCCCGGCCGTGCGTTCGATCGGGATCAAGCCGTAACGGTCGGCAATGGTCCCCCATAGCGGAATATCGAACAGCTCCCGCTTGGCGGCGATGACCGGTCGGTCGAACACGCACAGCATGTCGATCGTTTCGAACATCGATTCATGCTTGACGATATAGAGATAGGGACCAAGCGGCAGATCGCCCTCTATCACCACCTTCTGCCCCAGCAGCCAGCGGGCGCAATAGCGGTGGAACCAGCCCCAGACCGTCGACACACGTTGCACGGTGGGCGGCGAAAAACTGCTGGATATCAACGCGGCCAGCACCAGCAGCAGGCTGCCGGGATAGAAGATGAGCGAAAAGACGACGGAGCGCAGCAAGGTGATCATCGGAGCGCTATGCCATCAAATGCCAAGAAGTGCAGCGGCCCGGCGCAGCAGATATTTATTATATTCGCGCGCCAGCATCGTCAGGCTAGGCCGACTGGGCACCGCATCATAGACGATCGCCACCCGGCCGGGCAGCGCCTGTCGCAATTCCAGCGCGGCGCGGCGCATGTGCCAGTCGGTGGTGATCAGCCGCACGGTCTTGTAATCGCGCCGTTCCAGCCAGCGCGCGGTTTCAATCGCGTTGGACCGTGTGTCGATCGCTTCGCGGCCCAATGTGATGCAGCAGGTGAACAAGGCTTCGGGCGTCTGATATTGCGCCGCCAGTTCGCCCGGACGGACCGACCGGTCGACGCCGGAAATCAGCATCCGCTTGGCCGCGCCGCCCTGCAACAGGGCAATGCCCCGGTCGATCCGCCCCGCGCCGCCGGTCAGCACGACGATCGCGTCGGTCTGCCGCCCGTCTAGCGGCTGGGGCAGGAAGATCGCAAACCAGACAAAGCCCAGCATCCAGCCCAACAGCGAGACGGCGAGCAGCCGGACGATCACAGCGCCCGCCCCAGCGCCCGCAACACCGTCCAGCGCGCCGCCAGCGTCGCCAACATGACGCCTGCCACCGGCAGCAACGCCAGCACCGCCCAACTGATCGAGGGCAGGCGCACCGCGCCGAGCAGTTCCGATCCGGTTGCCGAGAGGCGCAGGCCGATCAGCAGGATGACGAAGGCAGCAAAGGCAAAACCCAGCGCGCTGCCCAGCATCGCGTCGAGGCCAATGCGGCGCTGGAACAGCCGGGCAATCTGGACATCGGTGGACCCCATCAGGTGCAGCACCTCGATAGTGCCGCGATGACTATCATGCGCGCCGCGCGCCGCCAGCACCACGACCGCGCCGGTCGCCAGCGTCATGAGCAGCACGACCCCGGCGGCCAGCCAGCCGAGCGCCGACAGCAAACCGGCCAGCGGCAGCAGGAAGGCGGCATGGGGTTCGATCCGCAAGGCGGGCGACAGCCCGCCGAGCAGGCGGCGCAACCGCGCGACCTTTGCATCGACATCGCCGGGCGTCAGCGTCACGTCGATCAAAGCGGGCAACGGCAGGTCGCCGCTGGTCGCTTCCTCGCCCAGCCAAGGGCGAATCTGGTCGGCCAGCAGTGCGGGATCGACTGCGGCGGCGGCCTGCACCCCGTCCGCACCACGCAAGGCGGTCAGCGCCCGCGCCGCCAGCTGGTCGCGCTGTTGCGGGTTGGCTTCGACCACCTGCACGCTCGCCCGTCCGGCAAGGTCCGCGCTCATCGACTGGACGGCAGCCCCTAACCCCAACCCGGCGGCGGCGGCCAGCACGGTCAGGAACATCATGATCGCGATGATCCACAGCATCGGCCCCGCCACGCGGCCACCGGGCAGCAGGCGATGGCGCGCGGCGGCGGCGGCACGGCGATCCGCGCGCGACACCATCACTCGCTGCCCTGCTGGCGCGGCGGATAGCGCAGCGATCCGGTCGGGTCGGCCAACCGTCCCTTGTCCAGCCGCATCATCTGCGCGCCCGACACCTGCGCGATCAGCGGCAGATCGTGGGTGGCAACGACGATGGTGGTGCCAAGGCGATTGAGCGCCTCGAACAGGGTCATCAGGCGACGGGCCATATCCGCGTCGACGTTGCCGGTCGGTTCGTCCGCCACCAAAATTTCGGGCCGCCCGATCACCGCGCGGGCGATGGCGACGCGCTGCTGCTCCCCGCCCGACAAGGTCGCGGGCCGCGCCTGCCCGCGGTCGCCCAGCCCGACCCAGTTGAGCATCTCGGTAACGGGGGCGTCAATCTCCCCCTCCTCCATGCCAGCCACGCGAAGCGGCAGGGCGATATTATCATAGGCGGACAGATGCGGGACCAGCCGGAAATCCTGAAACACCACGCCGATGCGGCGGCGAAAGCCGGGCAGGCGTTTGCGCGGCAGGGTCACGACATCTTCGCCGAACAGGCGGATGACGCCCCGGCTGGGGCGCTGGGCAAGGTAGAGCAATTTGAGCAACGATGTCTTGCCCGCCCCTGATGCGCCGGTCAGGAAATAGAAGCCGCCGCCTGCCAGCGTGAAACTGACGTCGGACAGCGTTTCACTGTCTAGACCATAGCGCAGGCCGACATTCTCGAACTGGACGATGGCCGACATGTCTTGAAATATGGCGCTCGCGCGCTCCCTGTTCCCCGGAACCACAGCCATGGCACAGCGGGCAGGCAGCCGTAAAGCCCGGCCCGCATCTGACCGCGAGTCGCGACGGAATGACGTCAACACAAGTTGACCGCTTGCGCGCGAGTCCCTGCCATGCCTATGAAGCAACATGATCCTGGTGTGCCCCAATTGCGCGACGCGCTATGTCGTGCCGGACAGCGCCGTCGGTCCGGCCGGCCGCCAGGTCCGCTGTGCCGCGTGCAAGCATAGCTGGTTCCAGCAACCAGCCGCCCTGCCGCCGCGCGAGCGCGCGCCGGTCGAGGCGCCAGTGGTGGTGCCGCCGGTTGCGGCACCGGTCGAACCAGTCGCGCCGCCTGCGCCTGTCGCTGCACCGGAAGCCGCCGAAGCCGTGGCCTCTGTGCCGGAGGAAGTAGCGCCGGCCGTGGCACCACCGATCGCCGCGCCTGCGGACAATCGGATCGACGATATTTACGCCGGTGCGCCGGTCGATGCCGGGGAGGACAGCCAGTTCGCGCCCGCGCCGCCGTTCAGGCCGCGGCGCAATCCGGTCAAGCTGTGGACCTATGCCGCCATCGCCTTTGCCTTGGTCGTCGCGGCGGCGGGTGGAGCCTTCTATTATTTCGGTCCTCCCGGATGGGCGGTCAGCCTGGGGCTGGTGGCCGAAGAGGGCGATCCTGATCTGCTCTTCTATCTGTCCAAGCCGGCCGAACGGCGCAAGCTGCCGACGGGCGAGGAATATTTCGCGTTCGGCGCGCGGATCGTCAACAGCGGAACGCAGGCGCTGCCGGTGCCGCCGGTGCTGGTGCAGTTGCGCGACCAGCAGAACCGGCTGGTGTTCAGCTGGACCACCAAAGCGGACAAGAACCGCCTGAAGCCGGGCGAGGAAGCCTCGATTAATGAGAGCCGGATCGACATTCCCAAGAACGCCGAGAATCTGTCGCTGACCTTTGTGCAGTAGCTTCTGATTTTAGAGCCTGATGACTTCAGGTTGAAACTCCAGCCTCCGTTCGTTTCGAGCGAAGTCGAGAAACGGTCGCGCGCGGTTTCTCGACTTCGCTCGAAACGAACGGGTCAAGGTAAAGTCATCGTGCTCTAAGGATAGCTGACCGTCTTGGGCCTTCCCTGCGGGATCGGGATAAACTCCTGATCGTCGCCGGGGATCAGCGGGAAGCGCAGCGCGTCCCAATCTTCGCGCGCCTGCATCAGCCGGTCCTGGCGGGACGAGACGAAATTCCACCAGACATGGCGCGGCGTCTTGAAGGCTTCGCCGCCGCACAGGACGACGCGGCCCCCATCGACGCTCATCAATGTGGCGCTGGTGCCGGGGCGCAGGACGTAGAGCGTCTGCGGGGCCAGCATCATCCCGTCGAGCGCAGCGTCGCCGCCCGACACGTAAATCGCGCGTTCGTCGGTGGACGGGTCGATCGGCACGCGGCCACCGGGCGACAGCTGGATGTCGGCATAGATGGTGTCGGCATAGGTGGTGACGGGCGATCGTTCGCCCCAGAGCGATCCCATGATGACGCGGGCGCGCACCCCATGCGCCTCGATCACCGGCAGGCCGCCTTCGCCGACATGCTCGAACGCCGGGTCCATTTCCTCTTGGCGGTCGGGCAGCGCCAGCCAGGTCTGGATGGCGGACAGCTTGGAGAGCTTGGCGCGCTCCTCATCGGGCGATCGTTCGCTATGGACGATGCCCTTGCCCGCCGTCATCAGATTGACCGCGCCCGCCTCGACAATTTGCTCTGTCCCCAGCGAATCGCGGTGGAAGAAGGCGCCTTCATACATATAGGTGACGGTGGCGAGATTGATGTGCGGATGGGGGCGGACATCGATGCCCTGCCCCGCGCCGATCTTGGCTGGCCCCGCCTGATCGAAGAAGATGAACGGGCCGACCATCGTGCGTCCCTTGGCGGGCAGCGACCGGTGAACCTTGAAATCGCCCAGATCATGGGTGGTGGGCGTGATCGTCTGGATGATGAGATCGTCCATCGTCATCAGGCTTCTCCGGGTGCGCGCGCCTTGATGGCCAACGCATGGACCTTGTCGCGCAGCAGGTCGGCCAGCGCGGCATTGACCATGCGCTGGCGGGCGACGCGATTCTGGCCGGTGAAGCGATCCGACACGATGTCCACGGTGAAATGGCTTTCGCCAGAGCCATCATGCCCGGCATGGCCGCGATGCTTTTCGCTGTCGTCGATTACGGCGAGTTGTTGCGGGGTCAGGGCATTTTGCAGCCGCGTTTCGATTTCGGTGGCCACTGGGCCTTTCAGAATCTGGGTCATGCCGCCTATATAGTCGCTTTACCGCGACTTGCATCAGGACAGTTTTGTCGACCGACCCTTTCTCGACCCGCCGCTTCAACCGCTTTCATGGCCGGGTGGAGGGCGACCGCCCCTGCTGGGTGACCGGCTGCCCGGAAGCGGGCGAGTTCCGTGCGCCGCCGCTGGAGGGCAGCGCCCGCCCCGGTGATGAGGGGCCGCGCTGGCGCTGGTTGTGCCTGGACCATGTGCGCGAGTTCAATCAGGGCTATAATTTCTTCACCGGCATGTCGCCGGAGGAAATCGCCGCCGCCCAGCGCCCCTTTGCCGGGTGGGAGCGGGAGACGCGCGCTTTCTCCTCCAACGCGCACAGCCCGCCGCCCAAATGGTCGGATTTCTCCGACCCGCTCGACGCCATCGGGGCGAAGTTCAAGGAGCGGGTGGCCAAGGCACGGGCCGATGCGCAGATGCGGCAGGACGGGAAATTCCTGTCGGCCGAGGACCGCAAGGCGCTGCGCGTCATGGAGCTGGAGATCGACGCCGACCGCAAGGCGCTGCGCACTCGCTATACCCAGTTGCTGCGCCGCTATCACCCCGACCATAATGGCGGCGACCGCAGCCATGAAAGCGCGTTGCAGGCCGTGATCGAGGCCTATAGCCATTTGAAAAAGGCCGCGATTTTCGCTTAACTTCGCATATTTCCCGGCAAATGCGACATTTTCATGCGCAATTACGTAATTTCATTACGTTTCGTGTGTCGCGATCGACGATGGGAAAGAGCAGGTTCGAGCATGGCAGCATAGGACCGTGTAGGACAGCCTTGTCCTGATGCGGCGGCGATGCCATAGGGCGCGGCCCCCTTCCCCGGAGACAGATCATGCAGGACGTGCCGCGCGCGCTGGGCCTAGATTTCGGCACGACCAACAGCGTCGTCGCCATCGCCACAGGCCTGCAGTCCGATCTGGTCGAATTTGCCGGCAAGGAAGCGACCGGCGCGGTGTTCCGGTCGGCGCTCTGTTTCTGGCATGAGGAAGGCGTCAAGGGCGGGCTGGCGCATGAGGCGGGGCCGTGGGCGATCGCGGAATATATGGAATATCCAGAGGATAGCCGCTTCCTCCAGTCGTTCAAATCGGTCGCGGCCAGCCCGATCTTCGAGAGCGCCAATATACTCGAGAAGCGCTATCGCTTCGAGGAACTGGGGGCGATGTTCTTGAACTGCATGGTCGGCCATGCTGGCGGCGCACTGGACCAGAGGCCGGAGCGGATCATCGTCGGGCGGCCGGTAACCTATGCCGGGTCGCGGCCTGACGAGGCGCTGGCGCGCAAACGCTATGACGCGATGTTTGCCGGATTCGGCACCGACATCCATTATGTCTATGAACCGTTGGGCGCCGCGTTCAGCTATGCCAGCCGTTTGACCCAGGCCGCGACGATTTTGGTCGCAGATTTCGGCGGCGGCACCAGCGATTTTTCCATCGTGCGGGTGGAGGCACCGGGCGCAGCGCGGCGGGCGACGCCCTTGGGGTCGGCGGGTATCGGTATTGCGGGCGACCGGTTCGACTATCGGATCTTGGACCATCTGGTGCTGCCGATGTTGGGCAAGGGCGGCAGTTACCAGTCGTTCGGCAAGACGCTGGAGATACCGCGCAGCTATTTTGCCGACTTTGCCGACTGGTCGCGCCTCGCGCTGATGCGCAACCGGCGGACGATGGACGAGCTGGCGCGGTTGCAGAAGTCCGCCGATGAACCCGCCGCGATCGGGCGGATGATGACGGTGATCGAGAAGGAACTGGGCTATCCGCTCTATGATGCGGTGGGGAGCCTCAAGCGGGCGTTGTCGGCGCAGGAGAGCGCAGCGTTCCGCTTTGCCGGCGGCGGGCTGGAGATCGAAACGCAGGTGAGCCGTACAGATTTCGAGCGCTGGATCGCGCCCGATATCGCCCGGATCGAGGCAACAGTGGACAAGGCGCTGGCGACCGCGGGGGTGACGCCGGACGCCATCGACCGGGTGTTCCTGACCGGCGGATCGTCGCTGATCCCGGCGATACGGGGGATATTCGATGCACGTTTCGGGGCGGATCGGATTGCGACCGGGGGCGAACTCACATCGATCGCGCATGGGCTGGCACTGATCGGGCAGGAGGCCAATCTGGCCGAATGGGCCGCTTGATCCGGCGCATCCTTGCCCCCACTCTATCGACACGGCCGCGATGGATCGGCTAGAGCATTTTCGAGTTGGCCGGTAACGGACAACGGCTCGGAAAATGCGAAATCAAAAGCAAAGAGCATTTCCGCTCTTGTGGAAAGGCTCTACGGCTGGCGTGACTCGCAGGAAGATGATGACCCGATGACTGATATTTCCAACGTTCAGCCCGACACGCGCGCCGAAACGCTGATGGATGCCCCCGACCGGTTCGTGGACGCCCGCGATGTGTTCGGCATCGACGTCGACATGCAAATTCCCGCCTTCAGCGAAGCCGACGAGCGGGTGCCGGACCTGGACCCCGCTTATGTGTTCGACCCCGACACCACGCTGGCGATTCTGGCGGGCTTCGCGTTCAACCGCCGCGTCATGGTGCAGGGCTATCATGGCACCGGCAAGTCGAGCCATATCGAGCAGGTCGCCGCGCGCCTGAAGTGGCCATGCATCCGCATCAATCTGGACGCGCATATCAGCCGCATCGATCTGGTCGGACGCGACGCCATCGTCCTGAAAGACGGGCAGCAGGTTACCGAATTCAAGGAAGGCCTGCTCCCCTGGTCGTTGCAGCGGCCGGTCGCTCTGGTGTTCGACGAATATGATGCGGGCCGCCCCGACGTGATGTTCGTGATCCAGCGCGTGCTGGAAACGGACGGCAAGATGACGTTGCTCGACCAGAATCGCGTGATCCGCCCCAACCCCTATTTCCGCCTGTTCGCGACCGCCAATACGGTGGGTCTGGGCGATACGACCGGCCTGTATCATGGGACGCAGCAGATCAACCAGGGCCAGATGGACCGGTGGAATCTGGTCGTGGCGCTCAATTATCTGCCCGCCGCGACCGAGGCGCAGGTGGTGCTGGCCAAGTCCGGCGAATATGATCATGAGGGCGGCCGCAAGGAAGTCGAAAATATGATCAAGGTCGCCGAACTGACGCGGCAGGGCTTCATCAACGGCGATATTTCGACCGTCATGTCGCCCCGCACCGTGATCAGCTGGGCGCAAAATGCGCTGATCTTCAAAAATGTCGGCTTCGCGTTCCGCCTGTCCTTCCTCAACAAGTGCGATGAGGCGGAACGGGCGCTGGTTGCCGAATATTATCAGCGCGTGTTCGGCAAGGATCTGCCGGAGAGCGTGGTGGGGAAGGCGGGGTAAGTGGCGATCGCTGCTGATCCTGTCCGCATACAGGACGCCCGATGACCGAACGCTCCCCCCTCGATGCCTTCAAAGACGTGCTGTCGGGCGCGGCGCGGTCTATGGCGCGCGATGCTGAGGTGGAGGTGGGCTTTACCGCCGATGCGCCGCATCTGGCGGGCAAGGCGATCAAGGTGCCGACACCGGCGCGCACCCTGCCCGCCGATCAGGTGGCGCTGGCGCGGGGCTTTGCCGACGCCAATGCGCTGAAATTGCGGCATCATAGCGCGAAGATCCATGCAGCCTCCGCGCCGGGCGAGGCGGTGGCGCGGGCGGTGTTCGATGCGGTCGAACAGGCGCGGGTCGAGGCGATTGGCTCTAGGCAGATGGAGGGGGTGCGCGCCAACCTCAACCATGCGCTCGACCTGCGGCTGAAATCCGATGCGATCCGCCGGGCGCGGTCGGCGGACGAGGTGCCGCTGTCCACCGCGCTGGCGCTGAAAGTGCGCGAGCGGCTGACCGGACAGGCGATCCCGAAGGACGTCGCGGCGGGCGTCGCGATGGTGGAGCAGTGGATCGAGGACAAGGCCGGGCATGATCTGGACGCGCTCGCGCTGGCGATCGACGACCAGCGCGCCTTCCAGAAGCTGACCACCGCGATGCTGGAACATCTCCAGCTGATCGACGCCGATGTGCCGCCCGATACCGACGAACCCGAAGCCCAGGATGAGGGCGACGAGGATGAGGAGCAGTCGGAGGACGGCGATTCGGGGCAGGACGAGTCCGGCGGCAGCGACGTCAATGCCGAGGCCCGCGCCGAGGATCAGGGCGGCGACACCGAGGACGGCGAGACCGAATATAGCGACGAGTTCGACGCCGACAGCGATGCGGGCGCGGACGATATGGGCGAGGAAGGCATGATGCCGGTCCGCCCCAACCGGCCGATATCCGACCTGCCGCCGGGCTTTGACTATAAGGCCTATACGCTCAAGCATGACGAGATCGTCACCGCCGACGAGCTGTGCGATGAGGAGGAGCTGGTGCGGTTGCGCGGCTTCCTCGACCAGCAACTCGTCAGCCTGCAGGGGGCGGTGACGAAACTTGCCAACCGGCTGCAACGGCGGTTGATGGCGCAGCAATCACGCTCCTGGGATTTCGACCAGGATGAGGGGATGCTGGACGCGGCGCGGCTGGCGCGGGTCATCATCGACCCGACCCGGTCGCTGACCTACAAGATCGAACGCGATACCGAATTTCGCGACACGGTGGTGACGCTGCTGATCGACAATTCAGGGTCGATGCGCGGGCGACCGATCAGCATCGCGGCGATCAGCGCCGACATCATGGCGCGCACGCTGGAACGGTGCGGGGTCAAGACCGAGATTTTAGGCTTTACCACGCGGGCCTGGAAGGGCGGACAGGCGCGCGAGGAGTGGTTGGCCGCGGGGCGACCGCCGATGCCGGGGCGGCTCAACGACCTGCGCCATATCGTGTATAAGAAGGCCGACGAGCCGTGGCGGCGGGCGCGCAAGAATCTGGGCCTGATGATGCGCGAAGGGCTGCTGAAGGAAAATATCGACGGTGAGGCGCTGCTCTGGGCGCATAGCCGTTTGATCGCCCGCAATGAGGAGCGCCGCATATTGATGGTGATTTCCGACGGCGCGCCGGTGGATGACAGCACCCTGTCGGTGAACAGTGGTACCTATCTGGAGCGCCATTTGCGGCAGGTGATCGACTGGATCGAGAACCGGTCACCCGTGCAACTGGTCGCAATCGGCATCGGCCATGACGTGACCCGCTATTATAAGCGCGCGGTGACGATCATGGACGCCGAGCAATTGGGCGGGACGATGGTGGAGCAGCTCGCTGGCCTATTCGATGAAGATTGAGCTTCAAAAGCCGTTCGGGCTGAGCGAAGTCGAAGCCTGCCGCTGAGCGTAGCGAAGTGCCTTCACTTCGTTCTGGCTGCCCTTCGACTTCGCTCAGGGCGAACGGATATTTGTTTTTGGGAGAGCGCGATGAGTGTCGCCTTTCGTCGCGAGGGCGATGATGAGCATATGGAACCCAAGTTCGAGCTGCCGATCCCGGCGGGGCCGAACTGGGTGACGGCGCGGGGGTTGCGGCTGACGCGGGAGAAGGTCGGGGCGCTGGAGGCGGTCGATCTGAGCGGCATGACCGAAGAGGATCTCAAAAAACATAGCCGTGTGCTGCGCTACTGGCGGACGCGACTGGCGACGGCAGAATTGCGGCCGGTTGCGGCGGGGGATGTCGTGGCGTTCGGGTGCCGGGTTACCTATCGGCTGAATGGGCGGGACAAGACGGTCGGACTCGTCGGCGATGACGAGGCTGATCCGGCGGACGGGCGGATCAGTTTTTCCGCGCCGCTAGCGCGCGCGATGATGGATGCAGCGGTTGGCGAGACGGTCGATTTTGCCGGGAAGCCGGATGCGGTGGAGATCGTCGCAATCACTTTAATCGACGAAGAGTGAAGTAAAGTTCACGCGGAGACGCGGAGACGCGGAGGATTTGGTGAAACCTCTCTGCGTCTCCGCGTGAATCCATTTGCCTGCGGCGGCTATGCCCCCCGGCCAGCCTCGAACAGGAACCAGGCGCGCTGTTCGGCCTGGTCGGTCCAGTCGTCGACAATGCCTTCGGTGGCGTTGTCGCCTGCCTCGGTCGCCGCGGCCTTGACCGCGCGGAAGGATTCGACCAGCGCCAGATTGTCGTTGCGCAATTCCATCAGCATGTCGGCGGGGCTGACGAATTCGGCGTCATTGTCCTTGAGGCTCTGATGGCGGGAAATGTCGCCGATCGAGCGCAGGGTAACGTTGCCGGTCTTGCGCACGCGCTCGGCAATCAGGTCGGTGGTGGCAAGGATTTCGGCAGCCTGTTCATCGAACATCAGATGATAGTCGCGGAAATGCGGGCCGGACACATGCCAGTGGAAATTCTTGGTCTTGAGGTACAGCGCATAGCTGTCCGCCAGCACGCCGTTGAGCGCCTGCGCCACGGACTTGGTGGCGTTGCTTTTAAGGTCAGTAGGGGTCTTGAGATCGGCGGCGGTCATACATGTCCTCCTGGGCAGTGCAATATTGGTTTCGGACATATAATGATCGACAGCGCATAAGGTGCCACCGAAAAACGCGATCAGCCTGATGAAAGAAAGCGATCAGAAAAGCGCCAGCGCGGACAAGGCCATGACACTCCCCGCGATCAGCAGCAGCACGCCGCCACCCAGCCGGATCGCGCGGGTGGGCAGGACGGCGAAGAGCCGGTCATGCAGCAGCACGACCGGCACCGACGCCGCGATCACGCCGATCGCGCCGCCGACCGCCGCCAGCACCGGATTGCCGCTATGGGTGGTGATGCCCAGGATCAGGAATTGCGGGCCGTCCCCAAAGTCCAGGATGAAGAGGCCGAGCATCGTGGTGAGGAACGCGCCGGTCGGCCAGCCCGCCAGCGGATCGGGCGCAGTGACGGGCCAGAACATACCGATCCCCAGAAACAGGACGGAGAGCGAGAGGAACAGGAGGCGCGCGTCTGCGCCCAGCATCGGGCCGATCCATGCGCCCGCCGTGGCGGAAATGGCGGCGTTGGCGATGGCGGCGACGATGATGCCAGCGATCACCGCGCCGTTGCGCCGATAACGGGCGGCAAGCGCGAGGACGAGCAACTGGCTCTTGTCACCGATTTCGCCGAGCAGGCAGCCGAGCAGGGCAAGCAGCAGGGCGTCCATCGGCGGCGCTGGTTCAGGCGTGCAGGGTGGGACGTGCGGCGGCGGGCGGGCGGTGCGCGATGATCGGCACGATGTCGGCCACGGGCATGTCACTGGTGATCGCGTCGCGCATCAGGTCGAGATAGGACAGGACCACCGGGCCAAGGCCGTGGAGCGAGAGCGCCGATTCGAGCGTCCCGGCCAGTCCTTCGACCTCATCGAGGTGAAAGGCGCGGGCGATATGGCGAATCTGGTCGACTTCATCATGCAGCCTGGCGACCGACAGATGGCCGCGCTGCCCCGCCAGCCCGTCGACCCGTCGCATCAGGTCGGCCAATATCGCCAGCTTTGGATCATGTCGCATGGGAAAGCCCCTTCGCTGTCCTGTCGTCCCATTGGCATGATGCGCCTGTCTGGTTAAGACCGGGTAAACCGGCCAAAGTCGGCGCGCCAAACTTGACAGCGACGCGAATCTGCCCCATGGGCCACCGCTGAAACGGGGCGGTCCTGACATTTGGCGGGCCGCTCTTACTTTTTTATACTCACGTCCGGGGATAAGGCCATGGCCAAGCCAGCAACTGTCAAGATTCGCCTCGTCAGCACCGCTGACACCGGCTTCTTCTACGTCACCAAGAAGAACCCGCGCACCAAGACCGAGAAGCTGAGCTTCAGCAAATATGATCCGGTCGTGCGCAAGCATGTCGAGTTCAAGGAAGCCAAGATCAAGTAAGCCGCTACGGGGTTTGCGCCCCGCGCGCCTGATCGGTTTTCAGATAGCCAAAAGGCCCGTTCCAGTGGTGGAACGGGCCTTTTGCTGTTGGTTGGATTATCCAAGCCGGGATGATTATGACCTGCAAATCTCCTCGCAAATCCCCTGACCAGTTGAACGATGCATTGATCATCCATCCCACAATAGTCGTCCCCTATTCCGCGTCGGGCTGGCTTTCCGGCGCGGCGCGGGTGAAGGCGGGAAGTGCGAGGCAGGCCGCTTCGATCGCGGGGATGCGGCCATAGTCGAAGCGCGCGCCAAAGCGGCGGGCGTTGACCAGTTGGGGCACGAGGCAGATGTCGGCCAGCGTCACCTGATTGCCGAAACAATAGGGGCCGCTCTGTCCCGCGATCAGCGCCGCGCAAGCGGCCAGCCCATCCTCGATCGTCTCACGCGCCCAGCCCGTCACCTGCGCCTCGTCCAGCCCCAGCGCACGCAATCGCCGCAATATCTTCAGATTCTGCACCGGGTGAATGTCGCACGCGATCGCCAGCGCAAAGGCGCGCACCTGCGCCCGTGTGACCGGGTCGGCGGGCAGCAGTGGCGGTTCGGGATAGGCTTCATCGAGATAGTCGCAGATAGCGATGCTCTGGGTCAGCACGGCACCGTCCACCTCCAGCGCGGGGACCAGCCCCTGCGGATTGAGCGCGAGATAGGCGGGCGCGCGCTGTTCCCCCAGCCGCAGATGGTGGAAGGCGTCGGCATAAGCGAGGCCTTTGAGATTGAGCGCGATCCGCACGCGGTAGGAAGCGGTGGAGCGATAATAGCCGTGCAGGATCATGCCGTCCTCCTATCCCCGCGCCGGTAATATCTGCGCCCGGCACTCGCCAAAGCCTATGGACATAAACCCATCCGCCCGCGCCACTGCGCGCAACATGACCTCATCGCCATCGGCCAGAAAGGCGCGCGTTTCGCCGGTCGGCAGGGTCAGCGGTTCCTTGCCCCCCGCCGACAATTCCATCAGGCTACCGAAGCCCTCGCGCAGCGGCGCGGAAATGGTGCCGGTGCCAAGCAGATCGCCCGGCATCAGGTTGCAGCCATTGGACGCATGGTGGGTCACGATCTGCTGCACCGTCCAATACATGTTGCTGGCCGGACCATGGCTGAGCCGCATCGGCGCCATCCCCTCCGCGCGCATCGTCGCGCTGGTCAGATAGACCGCCAGCGTCAGCCCCAGCGCGCCATGCGCCTGATCGACGGGGTCGGCCAGATAGGGCAAGGGCGCGGGATCGCCGTCGGGCCGCGCGGGCTGGGCGATGCGGAACGGGGCCATGGCTTCGGCGGTGACGACCCAGGGCGAGATGGTGGAATGGAAATTCTTGGCCAGGAACGGCCCAAGCGGCTGATATTCCCATGCCTGGAAATCGCGCGCCGACCAGTCGTTGAGCAGGCAGAAGCCGGCAATATGCTCCGCCGCGTCGTGAATCCCTATCGGGCTGCCCAGATCATTGCCCGGCCCGACCCACACGCCCAGCTCCAGCTCATAATCGAGCCGCGCGGTGGGACCATAGACGGGCGCGTCGGCATCGGGTGCCTTGCGCTGGCCACAGGGTCGCACCAGCGCTTCACCCGACGGCCGGATCGAGGAGGCGCGGCCATGATAGCCGATCGGCACATATTTATAATTGGGCAGCAGCGGATTGTCCGGGCGGAACTGGCGACCGATATTATTGGCGTGATGGATGCCGACATAGAAGTCGCTATAATCGCCAATCTGCGCGGGCAGATGCAGCGTGCAATCGCCCGCGACATGGAGATGTGGAGTGACCGTCGCCCGCATCGCCGGGTCGGACAGCAAGGCGCTGATCGCACGGCGCAGGCTGCGGCGCATCACGCCCGGCAACGCCATCAGCGCGTTGAGCGTCGGGTGAAGCAGCGCCGCGTCCCGCGCGATCAGCCCTGCCTCCACGCAGGCCGCGAGATCGAGGATCATGTCGCCGATCGCGACCCCGATCCGCGCCTCAGCGCCGTTTGGCGAAAAGACGCCATAGGGCAGGTTCTGGATCGGAAAATCACCATGACCCTGCGCACTCTCGACCCAACTGGTCCGCGCCGGATCATGCGTCTCATCCGTCGTCCACCAGCGCGTCATGGCAGGCGGGCCTTGGGGAAGCCCTGCCAGCAGGCGTCATAATCAGCCTGTAGCAAAGCTGTTTCCATCGCCCAACGGGTCGGCCGGAACGGCATACGGCTCTCGATCATGAACGCCATCGTGTCTTTTATCCTGTGGGGCGACAGGGCAGCTTCCACCGCCTTGCGCCAGCTATCGACGTCCGGGCCATGGCCCGACATGCTGTTGTGCAGACTGCCGCCGCCCGGTGCGAAACCGCCCGCCTTGGCATCATATTGGCCGTGGATCAGGCCCATATATTCGCTCATCACATTGCGATGGAACCAGGGCGGGCGGAACGTATCCTCCGCCACCATCCAGCGCGGCGGGAAGATGACGAAATCGACATTGGCGGTGCCCGGCGTGTCGCTGGGGCTGGTCAGCACGGTGAAGATGGACGGATCGGGATGGTCATAACTGACCGTGCCGATCGTGTTGAAGCGGGTCAGGTCATAGCGGCAGGGCGTCAGATTGCCGTGCCAGGCGACGACATCGAACGGGCTGTGATCCTGCTGCGTCACCCAGAGCGTGCCGCCATATTTCTGCACGATCTGCGTCGGGCGCTCGACATCTTCATAGGCGGCAACCGGTGCCTCGAAATCGCGGGCATTGGCCAGGCCATTGGAGCCGATCGGTCCCAATTCAGGCAGGCGAAACAGCGCGCCATGATTTTCGCAGACATAGCCGCGCGCCGCGCCGTCCGGCAGCTCCACCCGAAACCGCACCCCGCGCGGGATCAGCGCAACCTGCAACGGCGCAACCTCCAGCACCCCCATTTCGGTAACGATGCGCAGGCGTCCCTGTTGCGGCAGGATCAGCATCTCGCCATCGGCGCTGAAAAAGGCGCGGTCCACCATCGACGCGCTGGCGGCATAGAGATGCACCGCGCAGCCCGTCCCTGCGCTTATGTCGCCATTGGACGCGACCGTGATCAGGCCATCGACGAAATCCACCCCTGCCCCGGCGGCTGGCAGCGGATTCCAGCGCAGTCGGTTGGGCGTATCGACCTGCCCCGATGCGATCAGCGTTTCGCACGCATAGGGCCGGAACGGCGGATGCCCGGCACTCGGCCGCATCCGGTATAGCCAGCTGCGCCGGTTGTCGTGACGCGGCGCGGTGAAGGCGGTGCCGGACAATTGCTCGGCATAGAGGCCGAACGGCACGCGCTGCGGCGAATTGCGCCCGACCGGCAACGCCCCGGCTACCGCCTCGCTTGCATGATGATTGCCCCAGCCGGGGAGGTAATGCATGTCGATCCTCTCCTCGCGTCTCTTATGTCAGGCGTCGACGCTCACCACCCCGCGCCGTATCTGGTCCAGTTCGATACTCTCGAACAAGGCCTGGAAATTGCCGTTGCCAAAGCCTTCATTGCCCTTGCGCTGGATGATCTCGAAAAAGATCGGCCCGAACATCGGCTCGGTAAAGATTTGCAGCAACAGCCCTTCGCTTTCCACATCGCCGTCGATCAGGATGCGGTTTGCGCGCAGCCGTTCCAGATCCTCGCCATGGCCCGGCACGCGCTTGTCGACCAGTTCATAATAGGTCTCAATCGTGTCCTGCAACCGCACGCCGCGCGCGCGCAGCTTTTCCACCGTCGCGTAAATATCGTCGGTGGTCAGCGCCAGATGCTGGATACCCTCGCCATGATAGTCGCGGATAAATTCCTCGATCTGGCTGTTCTCATCCTTGCTTTCGTTGAGCGGGATGCGGATCGCCTTGTCCGGGGCGATCATCGCCTGGCTGGTCAGGCCGGTCGCCTTGCCCTCAATATCAAAGAATTTCTGTTCCTCGAACCCAAACAGGGTGCGGTAAAATTCGCTCCACACCCGCATCTGCCCGCGCCGGACATTGTGCGTCAGATGGTCGAGCAGGTCGAGGCCGACATTGTTGCGCGCCTCCGCCTCACGCCAACCGGGAAATTCGGCCCAGTTGGCATAGGGGTCGCCCCCGTCCGGCATGAAATAGAGGTACGCGCCGCCAATCCCGATGATGACGGTATCATCCTCCTCCGTCGGCTGCGCGCCATTGGCCAGCGCCCATTGCAGCGCGTCCTGCGGATTGGCGACGCGGAACGCCATGGCGCTGGCCGAGGGGCCATGCACGCCGCGAAACGCCGCGACCCGGCCCGCATCGTCGCGGTTGAGCATCAGATTGATCCGCCCCTGCTTGTAGCGGGTGATATTCTTGGTCGGGTGCCGGTGGGTCGCGGTAAAGCCCAGCGCCTCGAACTGCGCAGCCATCGCCTGCGGCTCTGGCGAGGTGAACTCGACGAACTCGAAACCGTTAAGGCCCAGGGGATTGTCGGCACTGGCAGTCATATCGGCTCCTCTTGCATTTTCTTATGGGCATAGGCCTGCGTCCCGCGGGTAAAGACGCGGTCGCCGGGCAGGATAGTGTCGGTGTCGAGATCGCTCTGCTGGTCCAGCGCGGCGTAGAGCGGCGCGAAATCGGTCTCGACCGTCTGGCGCAACAGCTGGTCGAAACTGTCGATGACGAAATAGCTCTGCTGGAAATCGTCAATCTTGTAGCGGGTCCGCATCAGCCGCTGGAGGTTAAAGCCCAGCCGGTTGGGCGAGGGATCTTCCAGCGCGAAATGCGATTCGGCGTTGGACGACACGATCCCCGCGCCATAGAGGCGCAGGCCTTGATCCGTGTCGATCAGCCCGAATTCGACGGTGTACCAGTAGAGCCGCGCCAGCTTCTCGATCGCGCCAAGTCCGTCGGCGCGCAGCCCGCCCTGACCGTAGGCCTGCATATAATCGGCGAACACCGGATTGGCGAGCAGCGGAACATGACCGAATATGTCGTGAAACACGTCCGGCTCCTCCAGATAATCTTCTTGGTTTGGCGTGCGGATGAAGCGACCGGCGGGGAAGCGGCGATTGGCGAGATGATCGAAAAACGCGCGATCCGGCACCAGCCCCGGCACGGCGACCACCTGCCACCCCGTCGCCGCCATCAGCCGATCCGACAGCGCGTCGAAGCGCGGGATGCCCGGCTGGTCCATCCGCAATATGTCCAGCCCGGCGATAAATTCCGGCACCACCCGCCCCGGCAGCATATGCGCCTGCCGGTCGAACAATCGGTCCCACATCGCATGATCGGCCGCGCTGTAGCGGTCCCAGTCCTGCGGGACGGTCCAGTCCTCTGCGGCGTGCGCGGGACGATTGGTCGGGGTGTCAGCCATCGACACAGCATCGCAAATCGGGCGCGAAATTGCTTTTCAAAATGGCCGGCTATTCGACTATAGCTGTAACTAGATTTCATAGAATCGCGATTACATGACGAAATTTGTCGAACTCGACGCCCTCGATCGCCGCATCGTTACAGAGTTGCAGCGCGACGCCGCGCTCAGCAATGCGGACCTCGCCGAACGGGTGGGCAGCACCGGCCCCTCCTGCTGGCGCAGGGTCAGGGCGCTGGAGGAGGCAGGCGTGCTGCGCGGCGCGGTGCGGCTGGCCGATCCGCAATTGCTGGGGCAGGATGTCACCATTTTCTGCCATGTGCGGATGAAGGATTTTTCAGGCGACTCGATTGCCGCGTTTGAGATGTTCGTGCGCGATCATGATCAGGTGATGGAATGTTATTCGATGTCCGGTGAGTGGGATTATCTGATGCGCGTTGTCGCCTCAAACGTCGCCGATTATGAGCATTTCCTGATGCGCACCCTGCTCAAACATCCTTCGGTCGCGGGCGCATCGTCGCAATTTGCGCTGTCGGTGACCAAATATCAGACGGCGCTTCCCGTGCGCGGCTAGGCGCGTCGAAGCCCCCGCCCGGCATTTTCCCCCTTGCCCCGGCGGCATTCCCATGCACAAAGAATGCCAACTGCCCCATGGGCGGGTCAATTTTTACCGGCGGTCAACCCCTTGGCTGCAAATATGGACGAGCCATGCACGACGTCACCACCCAGGACCGGCCCGCCGCCGACCACCGCCCGCTGGCCCCGCAGGAGCTGGGCGACGGCCTGTCGGTCATCTCGATCGCCAAAAGCTATGACAAGCGCGTCGTCCTGTCCGACGTATCGCTGACCGTGGGCAAGGGCGAAGTGGTCGGCCTGCTCGGCCCGAACGGCGCGGGCAAGACGACCTGCTTCTATTCGGTCATGGGGCTGGTCCGCCCCGATCGCGGCCGCATCATATTGGACGGGCAGGATATTACCGGCCTACCCATGTATCGCCGCGCCATATTGGGCCTTGGCTATCTGCCGCAGGAAACGTCGATCTTTCGCGGCCTGACCGTGGCGCAGAATATCAGCGCCGTGCTGGAACTGGCCGAGCCGGATCGCGCCGCGCGCGACGCGCGGCTGGAACAGTTGCTCGACGAATTCGGCCTCACCCGCCTGCGCGATTCGGCCGCGATGGCACTGTCGGGCGGCGAACGGCGCCGCTGCGAAATCGCCCGCGCGCTGGCGGCCAACCCTTCGATCGTGCTGCTGGACGAACCCTTTGCGGGCATCGACCCGCTATCCATCGCCGACATTCGCGATCTGGTCAAAGACCTTAAAAATCGCGGCATCGGCGTCCTCATCACCGACCATAATGTGCGCGAAACGCTCGAAATCGTCGATCGCGCCTGCATCATCTATGGCGGCCAGATGCTGTTTGCCGGCAGCCCGACCGAACTGGTCGCCAATGCCGATGTGCGCCGCCTCTATCTGGGCGAGAATTTCTCGCTCTGACATGATGGTGGCGCGCGCTCACTGTCCTGAATGGACCCTGTTCTAATGGCGCTCGGTCCACGCCTCGACATACGGCAGAGCCAGTCGCTGGTGATGACGCCGCAGCTCCAGCAGGCGATCAAGCTGCTGGCGCTGTCCAATCTGGAGATAGAGGCGTTCGTCGCGGGCGAGCTTGAGAAGAACCCGCTGCTCGACAGCGGCAGCGCGCCTGACGATATGCCCGCGCCCGACGGCATCGACCGCGATGTCGATCGCCCGACGCTTTCGGCAGAAACCGGGTCAAGCGACGATCTGATCGGTCAGGGGCTGGGTGTCAGCGATTCCCCGCTCGACGTGGATTATGGCGCGGAAACCTTCATCGACGATGGCCCCGGCGATCGCATGGCCAGCGCCCATGGCACGGGTAGCGGTTCTGGCAGCGGCATGGACGCGCTGACGGGCGGCAGCGGCGAGGCGCTCGATTTCGACAGTTTCGCCAATCCCGAACCCAGCCTTCAGGAACATCTGATGGATCAGGCCCGCGCCGCCCTGTCCGGCATGGACCTGATCGTTGCTGGCCAGCTGATCGGCCAGATCGACCCGGCGGGCTATCTGGAGGCCAATCTGCTCGAAACCGCCCATGCGCTCGGCCTGCCGCTTTGCGATGTCGAACGGGTGCTGGGCGTCATCCACACATTCGACCCCACCGGGGTCGGCGCGCGTTCGCTGTCCGAATGTCTTGCCCTGCAAGCCAAGGAGGCCGACCGCCACGATCCCTGCATGGCCCGATTGCTCGCCAATCTCGATCTGCTGGCGCGCGGCGCGCTGCCGCAGCTGCGCCGCATCTGCGGCGTGGATGAGGAGGATATGGCCGACATGATCCGCGAGCTGCGCGGCTATGATCCCAAACCGGGCCTGCGCTTTTCCAGCGATCGCGCCGCCCCGGTCACCCCCGACCTGTTCGTGCGGCCGACCGCCGATGGCTGGGCGATCGAGATCAACAGCGCCACCCTGCCCCGCGTCCTCATCAACCGCAGCTACTATGTCGAACTGGCGTCGGGCAAGCAGGACAAGAGCGCCAAGGCCTGGCTCGCCGATTGCCTCGCCAGCGCCAACTGGCTGGTGAAGGCGCTCGACCAGCGGCAGAAAACGATCATCAAGGTCGCCAGCGAAGTCGTCCGCCAACAGGAGGATTTCTTCCGCAAGGGCGTCGCGCATCTGAAACCGCTGACCCTGCGCACCGTCGCCGACGCCATCGCCATGCATGAATCGACCGTCAGCCGGGTGACGTCGAACAAATATCTCTCCTGCCCGCGCGGCCAGTTTGAACTCAAATATTTCTTCACCAGCGGCGTGTCCAACGCAGAAGGCGACGGCGCGGTGTCCGCCGAAGCGGTCAAGAGCCACATCAAGACGCTCATCATGGCCGAAGAACCCCATGCCATCCTGTCGGACGATACCCTCGTCGACCTGCTCCGCGCCAAGGGCATGGACATAGCCCGGCGTACGGTCGCGAAATATCGCGAGGCGATGGGGATCGGGTCATCGGTGCAAAGGCGGCGGCAGAAGGCGTTGCAGGGGAAGGCGGCTTAGACGGGAAGGCAAAGGCGGAGCATCGACCCTGTCCTACAGACCCTCACCCCTGCTATACCTGCTTCCCGGCGCCTTCCCATCGTCCACCCCTCCCCAACCCGCACCAGCGGACGACCGACTTTGCGCCCATTCTTCATGCGCGATATGGGCGAAGTTAGCGAAGTTCCGCGCCCATCACCGGCCCCGCGCCAAGGCAATATGTGCCGCCAAGCCGCTTGACCCTGCCCGCCCGACCGGCAAAAGCAGGGGCTATCCACCGCTCAGGAACCGTCCCGCTTCATGTCGATCGCCTTTCTCAATGGTGCCTTTCTGCCGCTCGATCAGGCGCGGATCTCGCCGCTGGATCGCGGTTTCCTGTTTGCCGACGGCATTTATGAGGTCGCCGCGGTGATCGATGGCGGGCTGGTCGACAGCGCCAGCCATCTCGCCCGGCTGCAACGCTCTGCCGATGCGCTTGGCATCCGCCTGCCGCTCAGCCTTGCCGAGATTGAGGCGGTGCAGAAGCAGCTCGTCGCCCGCAATGCGCTCCATGAAGGGCTGGTCTATCTCCAGCTCACCCGTGGCGCGGACGCGACCCGCGACTTTCTGCCATCGCCCGATACCGCGCCGACCCTCTTCCTGTTCGTGCAGGACAAGCCATTCCTGAACTTGCCCGCCGTCACCACCGGCATCGCGGTTGCCACGATGCCCGACCTGCGCTGGAAACGGCGCGACATCAAAAGCACTGGCCTGCTGGCCCAGGCAATGGCCAAGCAGGCCGCGCGCGACGCGGGCGCGCAGGAGGCCTGGCTGGTCGAGGACGGCTTCGTCACCGAAGGCGCTTCCTCCACCGCCTTCATCGTCACCGACGAAGGCATCATCACCCGCCCCTATAGTCAGGCGGTGCTGGCAGGCTGCACTGGCGACGCGCTGACCGCTTTGGCCGCCGAAAGCGGACTGGCCGTGATCCGCCGTCCCTTTACCGTCGCGGAAGCGCTGTCCGCGAAAGAGGCGTTCATCACCAGCGCATCGACCCTGTGCCAG
This sequence comes from Sphingobium sp., assembly GCA_023266575.1. Classification (GTDB taxonomy): domain Bacteria; phylum Pseudomonadota; class Alphaproteobacteria; order Sphingomonadales; family Sphingomonadaceae; genus Sphingobium. The sequence goes on along the minus strand of JAHFPV010000010.1, from coordinate 122,079 downwards.
TCGGTCGTCACCATCGACGGCCAGATCATCGGCAGCGGCACGCCCGGCCCGGTCGCGATGCGGCTGCGCGCGCTCTACATCGCCTTCGCCCGCGCCACGGCGGTGTGACAATTGAGTCCATTTCGGAGCGAATGTCAGCTTTTCCTAAAGTGATAGGAAATTTCCTTCATCCTCCCGCCAGATCGGCTGCAAACTGGACGGAAAGGGCCGCCTGTCGCCCCTTTTCCATGGCCGAATAAGGCCATTGCTCCAGAGCCTGTCCGAAATGGCGAATATGCGGGGCTGAATCGATCCGTTCTTGCTTTATTCTTTAGAACGAAGCTAGAACGGGATTCGGACCATGATGGAAGATTTTTCCTACGCCTCGCCGCTGACGAGCCATAGCGCACCGCTGACGCCGCGCGATGATCGCGCCAGCCTGCTGGTGATCGCCGACCAGATGGACGCCTCCGCTCTGGAGCCGGTCGCTGCGGCGGCAGGCTTCCGCCTGCTGGGGCTGACCGCGCTGGCCGATGCCCCGGTGCGGCTCGATCTTCAGGCCCAGTGTGACACGGTACTGGTCTTTTGTCCCGTCATGACCCCTCTGCTGGAACGCTTGCTGGTGCAACTGGAAACCCAGGCGATCCAGGCTGGCATGGCGGTCATCCTGGTCGCCGGATGGGATACGGTGGAACTCGCCTTCGCCTGCCTGCGCAGCCCGCATACGCAATTACTGTGCGATCCCGACCGGGTCGAACTGGCCGCCGCACTGGTCGCCGCCGGGGAGCGTCGGCCAGCTTCGGGCCAGGTGCATGAAATCGACCGCGAAAGCGCCCGCCTCCAGCAATTGAGCGAGGAAGTCGGTCGCCTTGCCCGCACCCTCGACGCGCTGACCGAGCGGACGCGGGTGGCCACCCCCAGCTTTGATCTGGGCCAGCGTATTTCCGATCGGCCGAGCGACTATATCGGGATGCCCGCGCTCGCCCCGATCGGCGGCGAAGCGACACGCACCGACACGCCCGTCATCACCGCCACACAGGTCCGCGACCTGCTGCGCGCCCGCCGCATCCGCGCCGATTTCCTGCCCGGCGACCTGTTTGCCGATCCCGCCTGGGACATGCTGCTCGACCTGCTGGCGGCCAAGCTGGAACATGAGCGCGTGTCCGTTTCCAGCCTGTGCATCGCCGCCGCCGTGCCGCCCACCACTGCGCTGCGCTGGATCCGCACCCTGACCGACAAGGGGCTGGTCGAGCGGCAGGCCGATCCGCATGACGGCCGCCGCATCTTCATCGCACTGGCCAACGAGGCTGCCGAAGCGCTGACCCGCTGGTTCGGGGCCAGCCGCCGCCTGCTCACCACCTGACTCCCGGCTTGACGCCCCGGCATTTTTCCCTAGATAGACGCTTCTCCGCAGGAGCGGGCGATTAGCTCAGTTGGTAGAGCGTCTCGTTTACACCGAGAATGTCGGCGGTTCGAGCCCGTCATCGCCCACCAGTTTTTCGGCCTTTAGAGCCCGTCCGGGGGACGGGCGGCCGAAAAGCTCCGAGCAGCTATGCTGCGAGGTTGGAGCCGAAATCAAACCGCCTGCGTATCGTTCATCCTGTGGCAAGCATCGCTGCGGCACCATTAGCCCATGCCCTTTGCAGCCCTTATTGGCGGCACCATCGCGCCTGCCCTGCTGATGCTGTCGCCCTTTGCGGTGATGGCGGCGAGCGATTGTGCCGACTGGAAGCCTGCAGCCAAGGCGGTGAAGGGTGGCAGGGATATGCCCTGCAAAAGGCCGCGCCTGCCGCTGATGTAGGCACCTGTCCCATATTGCAGCGCAGCGCCGCCGCTGCTAGGTCCGCGATCATGATCCAGCCGCCTGAAATCATCCGAGTCTCCAAATCCCGCGTCTCCTGCGACGGTTCGGGCGATATTCCTGCCGCGCTCGGCCATCCGCGCGTGTTTCTGGAAATTGACGAGCATGGCTATGTCGATTGCGGCTATTGCGACCGCCGCTTCGTGCTGGCGGGTGGCGCTGCGGATACTGGCGACGTCGGCAACCTGCCCGACATCGCTTCGGGCGCCAGCCTCTAACTTTTCCTTTGGGCCTGGATGATGTCGTCCCTATATCGGGGGCATGACCGATCTGACCGCCCAATTTACCGACGCCCGTGGCCTTCTCTATCGCCCTGGCTTGCTTGATCCCGATGGCGCGCGCCGCCTGACCGCCGATGCGCTCAAAAGCTGCGACGACGGCGAACTCTATCTGCAATATCGCGCCAGCGAGAGTTTCGGTTTCGACGACGGACGGCTGAAAACCGCCGATTATTCGACAGATGCCGGGTTCGGCCTGCGCGGCGTGTCGGGCGAGATGACCGGCTTTGCCCATGCCAACGACATTAGCGAAGCGGCGATCCGCAAGGCGGCGCAGACGCTGACCCTGCTTGATCCGGCCACCGCCCCGCCCGCGCCGCCGCCCCAGCGCACCAACCGCCACCTTTATACCGACGCCAATCCGCTGGAGATCGTCCCCTTTGCCGAGAAGGTGACGCTGTGCGCCGCGATCGATGCCGCCGCCCGCGCCCGCGACCCGCGCGTCGCGCAGGTGTCGGTCAGCCTGGCCGGCAGCTGGTCGGTGGTCGAGATCGTCCGCGCCGACGGCTTTACCGCCACCGACATCCGCCCGCTGGTGCGCCTCAACGTCTCGTTGATTCTGGAAGAAGATGGACGCCGCGAAACCGGCAGCTTCGGCATTGGCGGGCGCTATCTTTACGATCAGGTGATGGAGCCGGCGGTCTGGAACCGCGCGATCGACGAAGCGCTGGCGCAGGCGCAGGTCAATCTCCGCTCGGTCGCGGCGCCGGCTGGTGAAATGACCGTGCTGCTTGGCCCCGGCTGGCCCGGCGTGCTGGTGCATGAAGCCATCGGCCACGGGCTGGAGGGCGATTTCAACCGCAAGGGGACCAGCGCCTTTTCCGGCCGCATCGGCCAGCGCGTCGCTGCGCCGGGCGTGACCGTGGTCGATGACGGCGCGATCGCCAGCCGGCGCGGATCACTTTCGATCGATGATGAAGGCACGCCGACGCGCGAGAATATCCTGATCGAGGATGGCATCCTCAAAGGCTATATGCAGGACCGGCTGAACGCCCGGCTGATGGGGGTCGAGCCGACCGGCAATGGTCGCCGCGAAAGCTATGCCCACGGCCCGATGCCGCGCATGACCAACACCTTCATCAAGGGCGGGAATGACGACCCGGAAGAATTGCTGTCACGCATGAAGTCGGGCATTTTCGCCAAAAGCTTTGGCGGCGGGCAGGTCGACATTGTGTCGGGCAAGTTTGTCTTTTCCTGCACGGAGGCTTACCGGGTCGAGAATGGCAAGCTGGGCGATCCGATCAAGGGCGCGACCCTGATCGGCGACGGTCCGACCGCGCTGACTAAGGTGGTCGGCATCGGCAACGACTGGGCGCTGGACGAAGGCATTGGCATGTGCGGCAAGGGCGGGCAGAGCGTGCCCGCTGGCGTCGGCCAACCGACCCTGCTGATGGAAGGACTGACGGTCGGCGGCACGGCGACCTGACGCTTTGCCGCTACGGATCGCGGAACCCGGCGGGAAGGTCGTGGGTATAGCCTCCATGAACATGCTGACCGACAGCCATGACGCCGTCACCGCCGACTGGGCGGCGGCGCTGCTCGACTTCTGGTTCAATCAGGTCGGCGAGGCAGGCTGGTACAGTCATGATCCGGCGCTGGACCACCAATGTCAGGCACGATTCCAGCCTTTGTGGAGCGAAAAGAAAGCGCTCCCTGCCGACACTTTCCTCAACCGCGCTGACGAGGCGCTGGCCGCTGTGATCCTGTTCGACCAGTTGCCGCGCAACATGTTCCGGGGCACGGCGCAGGCCTTCGCCACTGACGCGCTGGCGCGGGACGTGGCGCGCGGTGCGATCGCCCATGGCTATGACATTCAGATCGGCGGCGCAGGGCGGCTCTTCTTCTACATGCCGTTCCAGCATAGCGAGGCGCTTGAGGATCAGGAGCTGTCGCTGACCTTGTTTGAAGGGGCCGGCGACCCCCGTTCGCTCGACTTTGCCCGGCAGCATCATGCAACCATCGCCCGCTTTGGCCGTTTCCCGCATCGCAATGCCGCGCTGGGGCGGGAGACGCTGCCCGAAGAAGCCGGTGCCGTTGCGGAAGGCGCGCAATGGTAGGCTGACGCTGCCTATTTTTTGAGCATCGAAACGACGCTGCCCATTTTTTTGGCGCTGCCCTTCATGTCATCGCGCCGCAAGCCCGCGTTAACCCGCGTTTAACAAATTGGCACGCCTCTTGCTGAGTAGTCCCCGCACACCAGTAACAGGGGGCGACATGAAACTTGTCATGGCTATCATCAAGCCGTTCAAGCTTGACGATGTCCGCGAGGCACTCTCCTCGCTCGGCATCGCAGGTATGACGGTCAGCGAAGTTAAGGGCTTTGGCCGCCAGAAGGGGCAGACCGAAATCTATCGCGGCGCCGAATATTCCACCAACATGGTCCCGAAGATCAAGATCGAGGTGGTCTGCGACGACGACCTTGCGCCGCGCGTCGTGGAAGCGACCCAGGCGGCCGCCAATTCGGGCGCCATCGGCGATGGCAAGATCTTCGTCCTCGATGTCGGTCAGGCCGTGCGTATCCGCACCGGCGAGACCGGCGAAACCGCGCTGTAAGAAGGGGGAAATAATGACCTTTTCCAAGAAACTTTGCGGGGTAGCGGGGGCGCTTGGCCTGACCCTGCTCGCCGCGTCGCCGGCATTTGCCGGCCCGATCAAGGCACCTGACGCCGCTGCCATGGCCGGCATGGTCAACAAGGGCGACGTCGCCTGGATGCTGATCTCCGCCGCTCTGGTGTTGATGATGTCGATCCCCGGCCTCGCCCTCTTCTACGGCGGTCTGGTCCGCAGCAAGAATATGCTGTCGGTCCTGATGCAGGTTTTCATGATCGTGTCGGTCGCGGGCCTGGTTTGGGTCTGCTGGGGCTACAGCCTCGCCTTCACCAGCAACAATCCGTTCATCGGCAACTTCTCCAAGGCGTTCCTGATGGGCGTCGACGCCACCACTTATGCAGCGACGTTCAGCAATAACGTCTATCTGCCTGAACTGGTGTTCGTCGTGTTCCAGATGACCTTCGCCATGATCACCCCGGCCCTCATCGTCGGCGCTTTTGCCGAACGCGTGAAGTTTTCGGCGCTGATCGTGTTCGTGGTCGCCTGGCTGACCGTGATCTATTTCCCGATCGCGCACATGGTCTGGTATTGGGCTGGCCCCGACTTCCTGGCTGATGCACCGACCGACACCGGCTTCCTATGGGGCATGGGCGCGCTTGATTTCGCGGGCGGCACCGTCGTCCACATCAATGCGGGCATCGCTGGCCTGGTTGGCTGCCTCATGATCGGCAAGCGCGTTGGCTTCCCCAAGGAACCCATGCCGCCGCACTCGCTCGTCATGACCATGATCGGCGCAAGCCTGCTGTGGGTCGGCTGGTTCGGTTTCAACGCCGGCTCCAACCTGGAAGCCAATGCCGTGACCGGCGTCGCCTTCATCAACACCATGGTCGCCACCTGCGCAGCCGCCGTCAGCTGGGCGCTGGTCGAACAGTTCCACCATGGCAAGCCTTCGTTGCTGGGTGCCGTCACCGGCGCTGTCGCCGGCCTCGTCGCCATCACCCCGGCGGCTGGTCTGGGCGCGCCTATGACCTCGGTCGTCCTGGGCTTCGTCGTCTCGCCGATCTGCTACATCTTCGTGGCCTTCGTGAAGGGGAAGCTCGGCTATGACGACAGCCTGGACGTGTTCGGCGTCCACTGCGTTGGCGGTATCGTTGGCGCCATTGCCACCGGCATCGTCGCCTCTCCGGCGCTCGGCGGTCAGGGTTATTTCGACTATACCGTCTTTCCGGCGGGTTTCGATGCCTCGGCCTACAGCATCTCCGGTCAGGTCATCACCCAGATCAAGGCGGTCCTGTTGACCCTCGTCTGGTCCGGCGTGGGTAGCGCGATCCTCTTCTTCGTCATCGACAAGACCATCGGTCTGCGTCCGAGCGCCGAAGATGAACAGCAGGGTCTGGATCTCTCCAGCCACGGTGAGCGCGCCTACAATATGTAAGACTTGGCAGGGCGGGCCGCCCGAAAGAGACAAGGCCCGCCCGCCCCACTATGTTCCTCCTGCGAACATGCCTTGGGCCGATGCGAAAGCATCGGCCTTTTTTTGTTCTTGGAGGAAATGTCAGGCTGTTGGGCGAGTCCACAAATCAGCAGGGCGCGGCGTAGTCGCGGGCCAGCGCTGGGCGCGGCCGATCACCTGCCAGCCGGACCGGGCAACCCATAGCAGCTTGTCGGACTTGGGCGTGACGACGCGATGGTCCCACGCCCGTCCGCCCCTTCTGGCGACTTCACGCGCAATGTCGCCATAGATACCTGCTGCGGCCAGGACCGCCCAGGCGGCGCGCGGCGGAAGTGCACCGGTGCCGTGGCGCGCGCTTTGTTCGTAGGCGGCGGCCATGTCGGCCATCCGCTTGCCCAACTGGGCAAGACGCGGGCGCGCCCATGGCTTCATATGTTCGCCGGGCGGGATATCCATTTCCGCCAGCCACTCCTGCGGCAGGTAGCAGCGGTCGGCGGCCTCATCCTCGCTGATGTCGCGGGCGATATTGGCCAGCTGAAACGCCAATCCCAGATCGCAGGCGCGGTCCAAAGTGGCCTCATCGGTCGGATCGACCCCCATCAGCACCGCCATCATGCAGCCGACAGCGCCCGCGACATGGTAGCAATAAAGCAGCATGTCGTCCTGACTGCGCGGTCGCCAGTCGCGTGCGTCGAGCGCGAAGCCCTCGATCAGGTCATGGGCATAGCGGGCGGGAATGGCACATTCGCGCATTACCACGCCGAAGCCGTCAAAGGCAGGATCGCCCGTTGCTTCTCCCCGGAGCGCCATGTCGGTCAGGACGCGAATGGTGGAGAGTCGCGCCTGCCCGTCAGTCACGCCGGTGAGCGTGCCGCCATGGTCCTGCCCGTCGGCGATGTCGTCGCATTTGCGGCACCAGGCATAGAGCAGCCAGGCGCGTTCGCGGGTCACCCGGTCGAACAGGGTGGAGGCCATGGCGAAGGATTTGGAACCACGCGCGATACTCGCCTGCGCATGGGCGACGAGGGCGGGTCGGTCGTAGTCTCCCCTCCCGCTTGCGGGAGGGGGCGGGGGAGGGGTTGTTAAATCCATCATGCGGACATGCCCTCCCCTAACCCCTCCCGCAAGCGGGACGGGGACTTTTCAGTCACAACCGATCCGCCTTCATCGCGAAGATCGTTTCGTGCGGTTGATAGGCGGCCATGGCGTCGAGCAGAGCGTCAATGCCGTCGGCATGGAGCAGAATGCCCGCATGTTGGGCGCGGATGAAGCCTGCCTGCACCATCTGGCGGTTGAAGCCGATCAGCTGGTCGTAGAAGCCGCCGACATTGAGCAGGCCGACCGGCTTTTGGTGGTAACCCAGTTGCGACCAGCTGATCGCTTCCCACAATTCGTCCATCGTGCCCACGCCGCCGGGCAGGGTGACGAAGCCGTCCGACAGGTCGGTGAACAGCTGTTTGCGCTGGTGCATGGTCTGGACGACGTGCAACTCCGTGCAGCCGCGATGGGCGACTTCGGCGCCGACCAAGGCTTCGGGGATCACGCCAATCACCTCCCCGCCCGCTTCCAGCACAGCATCCGCGACTGCGCCCATCAGGCCAAGGCGACCGCCGCCATAGACGACGCCGATACCGCGCGCGGCCAGGGTGTGGCCGACATGGCGGGCGGCTTCGATAAAGGTGGGATCGGCGGGGGTGGCCGATCCGCAATAGACTGCCAATCTTTTCATACTCTTCCCATATTCACATATGGCATATCAGACACTATCATTATATATCAGACACTTAACTTGTCGATGCCATATCGTCGATCATCAGTGCCGCAGTCGCCTTCGCGCTGCCGACGACGCCAGGAATGCCAGCCCCCGGATGCGTGCCTGCGCCCACCAGATAAAGGTTGGGGATCACATCGTCGCGATTATGCGCGCGGAACCAAGCGCTCTGGGTCAGTAGCGGCTCCAGGCTGAAGGCGCTGCCCAGATGGGCGTTCAGATCCCGCCCGAAATCGGACGGCGCATAATGGAATTGGGTGACGATGCGCGAACGGATGTCGGGGATCAGGCGATGCTGGATCTCGTCCAATATGCGTTCGGCATAGGCGGGCGCGAACTGGTCCCAGTCGATCGGCAGCTTGCCCATATGCGGCACCGGGGCGAGCGCGTAGAAGGTGGAATGACCTTCGGGCGCCATCGACGGATCGGTGACGGTCGGGTGGTGCAGATAGAGGGAGAAATCCTCCGGCAGCACGCCATGATCATAAATGTCGGTCAGCAGCCCCTTATAGCGCGGCCCGAACAGGATCATATGGTGCGGGATGCCGGGCCAGCTGCCTTTGATGCCGAAATGCAGCACGAACAGGCTGGGCGACCAGCGCTTGTGCGCCAGCTTCTCGCCCTGTTTTTGCCCGCGCGGATGGTGGGCCAGCAGATCGCGATAGCTGTGCATCAGGTCGGCGTTGCTGGCGACCGCATCGGCCTCCCCGCGCCAGCCCGACGCGGTATGGACGGCGGTGACCTTGTCGCCATGGGTTTCGATCCGGGTCACCTTGTCACCCAGACGCAATGTGCCGCCCAGCCGCTCGAAATGGGTGGCCATGCCCTGCACCAGACGGTTGGTGCCGCCTTTGGCGAACCAGACGCCGCCATCCTTTTCCAGCTTGTGGATCAGCGCATAGATGGCGCTGGTGTTCATCGGATTGCCGCCGACCAGAAGCGTGTGGAAGGACAGCGCCTCGCGCAGCTTGTCATTCTTCACATAGGAGGAGACGATCGAATAAACCGAGCGCCAGGCCTGATATTTGGCAAGGGCGGGCGCGGCCTTGATCATCGAGGCGAAGTCGAGGAAGGCGACGGAGCCGAGCTTGCGATACCCCTCCTCATAGACGCCGGCGGCATAATCGAGGAAGCGTTCATAGCCTGCGACATCGGCGGGATCGAGCTTGGCGATCTCCGTCCGCAGCGACGCTTCGTCATTGCTATAATCGAAATTGGTGCCGTCGCGCCAGTTGAGGCGGTAGAAGGGGCTGACCGGCATCAGCGTCACATCCTGCGCCATGTCATGCCCCGACAGACGCCACAGTTCCGACAGGCAGTCGGGGTCGGTGATGACGGTCGGCCCGGCGTCGAAGGTGAAGCCGTCCTTTTCCCACATGTAGGCGCGCCCGCCGGGACGGTCGCGCGCCTCCACCAAAGTGGTCTCTATACCGGCGGATTGCAGGCGGATGGCGAGCGCCAGCCCGCCAAAGCCTGCGCCGATGACGATCGCTCTTCTGGTCATCAGGCGGGCGGATTCAACAATGTTCGCATGGCATCCCTTATGGGCACGGGGGGGCGTCCGCACAAGATGCGGATGCGGTCGGTGAGGGTGGAGCGTCCGGCGTAGAAGCGCTGGATGAGCGGCGCGGACAGGCGATAGAAGCGGGCGAAGATGCGCCAGCGCTGGTCGGGTTGCGCCGCGCCGAACAGCATCTTGCTGAGCAGGCGATAATAGCCGCCATTGCGCCAGTGGGCAGCGGCGCGGGCGCGGGTGACGGCAGCCAGACGATCGAGCGGCTGGTCCACCAGCCAGGTGGCAAAGCGCACCGCGTCGGGCAGCGAATAGCCGGTCATTGGTTGAAAAAGCCCTGCCCGCACCCCGGCCCGCGCGACCGGATCGTCGCTGGGCCAATAGGCGTCGAAATCCCCGCCATGGACCACCGGCAGCACGCCCTGTTCGCGGTGGATGACAGTGCCGTGCCAGCCCATGCCTTGTGCATAGGCGGTGATGCGCGCGCCGATGGTGGCGACATCCAGCGCCGGGCTGTTGCTGTAATAGGTGTCCTCTATGAAGATCGTACGTGCGTCCCAGGGCAGCAGATAGACGAAACGATAGCCATCGATCTGATCCACGGTTGCGTCCATGATCACCGGCCGGTCGATCCCGTGCGGCGCGTCGAGCCGTAGCGTATGGCCGACAAATTTCTGCCAGCCACAGCGTAATGTCGACAGATCGCCCGCGCCGCGCGCGTCGATGACCGCACCTGCGGCAATCTCTCGCCCGTCCGCCAGCGTGATGCCCGACGGTGACACGGACATGGCATCCGCCCCGGTCAACACGGCGTCGCCCAGCACGGCGCGGACATGGGCGTCGAGCTTGGGCGAGGCGACGCTGTTATAGGGGGTGTCGAGCCGACGCTGATGGCCGGGAAAGCGGACGTCATGGCCCTGCGGCCAGCGATGGCTGACCAGCGGATCGACCAGCCAGCGGTCACCCGGCACGACATCGCCATCGAAAAAGGACCAGATATGATTGCCGCCAATCACCGCGTCACGCTCGATCAGCGCCAGCCGCACATCGGGCCGCCGCGCAGCGAAGGCGAGCGCAATCAGGCTGCCCGCCAGGCCGCCGCCAAGGATCGCCAGATCGCATTCCACCCGGTTGGTCATGCCATCCTGTTAGGGGAGGCGATAAGACAAGGCCATGCCTCAAATGGCGCGGCGGCATGGTTTTTGGGGAAGCGGCTGGAGACGGGTGCGCCGTCAAGCGCGGGTTGGTTTTCCTGTCCCCCGTTCGTTTCGAGCCCTTCGACTGCCCGCCTGCGGCAGGCGCTCAGGATAAACTGCGTCGAGAAACGTCGCGCGCAGGTTTCTCGACTTCGCTCGAAACGAACGGAGGCTGGTGTATCAAGCTCTGGTCAAAGTCCAGAAAATAGCATAGGGGGCTATCCTATGCATATTATCGCTGATCGGGACAAGTTGCTGGCGCGGGTGCGTCGTATCGCGGGACAGCTGGCTGCCGTCGAGCGCCAACTGGCGGGCGACGCGGGTTGCTCCGAAACGCTGCAACTGGTGGCGTCGGTGCGCGGCGCGGTGGGCAGTTTGATGGAGGAGCTGATCGAGCAGCATATGCGCGAGCATGTCGCCCGGCCCGGCCTGACCGATGCCGAGCGCACAGCTGCAAGTGAGGAAATGCTGGCGCTGATCCGCCGCTACGGGAAATGACGATGCATAACGACCATCATCATCATGGCGATCATCCCCATGATCGGGACCATGACCAGGGGCTGGAAAATGCCGCATCGCTGCAAGGCGGCGATGGCGAGGACAGCCATTATTTCGACCATATCTATCTGTCCGCCGGACATGACGAAAATGCCAAGCGCACCCTGTGGGTCGTCTGGCTGACTGCGGCGACCATGGTGGTGGAAATTGTTGCTGGCTGGACCACCGGATCGATGGCGCTGCTGGCCGATGGCTTTCATATGGCCACGCACGCGGGCGCGCTGGCGGTAGCGGCGGCGGCCTATGGCTATGCCCGGCGGCACGCGCGCAACCCGCGCTTTACCTTTGGCACCGGCAAGGTTGGCGATCTGTCGGGCTTCGCGTCCGCCCTGTTGCTGGGCGTCATGGCGCTGTTCATCGCGATCGAATCGGGGATGCGCTTCTTTCAGCCGGTCGAGGTTGCCTTTGGCGAAGCGACCTTGGTGGCGGTCGTCGGGCTGGTCATCAATATCATCAGCGCCTTCCTGCTGGGGCATGACCATAGCCATGATCATGACGGGCATGATCACGCCGATGGTGCCAAGCATGGCCATGCCGACAATAATCTGCGCGCTGCCTATGTGCATGTGCTGACCGATGCGCTGACGTCGGTGCTGGCGATCGCGGCGTTGCTGGCGGGGCGATATCTGGGCTGGTGGTGGATGGACCCGGCGGTCGGCCTGCTGGGCGCGGTGGTGATTGCGCGCTGGGCCTGGGGCCTGATGAAGGATACCGCCGCCATCCTGCTCGATACCGCCGAACCGGCGCTGATGGCGAGGGTGCGGACGCTGGTGGAGGCCGAGGGCGCGACCATCCGCGACCTGCACGTCTGGCGCATCGGACCCCATGCCCATGCATCTATCATCAGCCTGGCACCGGGCGCAGACGCCGCGCGGATACGCGCGCGGGTGCGCACCCTGCCCCGGATGGAGCATGTGACGGTGGAGAGCTGAGATTTCCATGCTCTAAGGGGATTGCCCTGCGCACCGGCTTTGTTCGATGATGCGCCATGGATTTCATGAAATGGATCAACTCGCTCGACGAGCTTCTCTACGAAGTCATGAGCTGGCTGCTCTTCTTCCCGCTGACGCTGTGGCGTTCGATCGTCCATCCCTTTGCGATGATGGACTATGCCGACGACCAGCTCGCTTTGCCCGATGACGAGCAATATGGCGCGGCGCTCAGTCCGCCGCTGTTCCTGGCGATTGCGCTGCTGATGGCCCATGCGGTGTCGCTGGCGCTGGGGCAAGTCGACGCGATCGTCGCCGACCGGCACGGGCTGGCCGGATTGGTCAATGACGATGCCAGCGCGCTGGTGCTGCGCCTTGTGGTTTTTGCGTCCTTTTCCCTGTTCACCGCGACAAGGATGGTGCGCCGGCGCGGCCTGCCGATCGACCGCAATGCGTTGCGCGCGCCCTTTTACGCGCAATGCTATCCCACCGGCGTGTTCGCGCTGGGGATTGGCATCGGCATCAGCCTGGCCCGCACGACAATGCCGACCACCTATATGGGCGGCATCGGGCTGGTCGTCGCAAGCATAGTCTATTATGTCATCGTAGAGACACGCTGGTTCGCCATAAAGCTGGAAACCGGCTATATTTCCGCGATTGGTGCGGTTGCCATCACCCTGTTTGAAGCATTTACCCTGTTCCTTATCGTCGGATTTCTGTTCACGCGCTAATGTTCATATCTGCGCCCTGTCTGGAGGATTGATCCATGCGTTGCCTGCCTGTGATAGCCGTCCTGCTGGCGGCATCCGCGACCCCCGCCATCGCCCAGACCCCGCCCGATGTCGCCGACCTGGTCGGTGCCAGGGCCGCCGGGGGCGAAACCCAGCTGGAGGCGCGGGGCTATCGCTTCGTCACCACCAATGTGGTGCGTGACACGAAATGGTCCTTCTGGTGGAGCGAGCGGCAGCGGCAGTGCATTTCGGTGGCGACGGCGGAGGGCCGATACAGTGCGATCGGCACGGTTCCGGCGGCCAATTGCAATGCTGGCGGCAGCGCGGCAATGCGGCCAACGCAGCCTCATGACCGGATTTCGCTGGTCTGTATCGGCGCGGGCAGCGGGCCGGCGGCGCAAAGCACGTCAGGCTATCGCTACAACCGCAAGTCGCGCAAATTCGAGCCGGAATTTGGCACGACCATGGGGCGCGAAGCCTTCTCGTCCGACCTGGAAATCGAGATTGCCGATGGCGTCGGCCGGGTGCATCCGTCCGGCAAGCTGGTGTCGCCGATCCATTCGGGCGGGAGCGACGGCTGGTGGCCGATCGCCGACCTGCTGGTGACGCCGGACCGGATTACGGGCAGCTATCGCATGAACGGGCTGAACAAGCCGCGCATCGACTATGATCGCCGCACGCGCATCGTCCATGTGCGCGCGGCGACCGAATTTACCGGGCGGTGCGAGGAGCAGTGATCAGTCGCTCTTGAGCGCGTCCATGATCTGGCGCACCGGGGCGATGTCATAGCCTGCGGCGGCGGCCTGTGCTGCCAGCACGTCGCCATTGTCGCCTGCCCGCGCGCGGGTGAGCGCCCAGAGCAAGGTGCTGCGGGTGCCTGACCGGCAATAAGCGAGCGTCTTACCCGTCCCGGCCTGTTCCAGCGCGGCGGCCATGCCATCGAGCTGCCAGGGGGCAAAGCCGCCATGGGCTACGGGGACGGCGACATAGGCGATGCCCGCCGCCTTAGCCGCGGCTTCGATTTCCGCGCCGTTGACCTGACCCGGCTCCTCGTCATCGGGGCGGTTGTTGACGATCATTGTCACACCCTGAGCCTTGGCCTCTGCCACCTGATTGATCGTGATCTGGGGCGAAACGAGGATATGGTCGGTCAGTTTGCGGAACATCGGTGGGTCTCCTTTGCTCATCCCATGCGCCCGGACAGCGCCGGTTTCAAGGATGTCGCGTTACAGAAAGGGCCGGATCGCCGCCAGGAAGGCATCGCCCCAGGCGTCGAGCTTTTTCTGGCCGACGCCACTGATCGTGCCCAGATCGCGCAGGCTGGTGGGGCGCTGTTCGGCCATTTCGCGCAGGGTCGAATCGTGGAAGATGACATAGGGCGGCACGCCCGCCTCCTGCGCCAGTTCGCGGCGGCAGGTGCGCAGCGCGTCGAACAGCGGGTCGCCGACCGGATTGGCCTCCGCCCCGTTGCGGGCGTTGCGCTTGCGGCGTTCGCGCTTGGGCGGCACGAGGATGCGGACTTCCTCCTCGCCACGCAGGATCGGCCGGGCGTTGGGGCCGAGCATCAGCCCGCCATGTTCGGTCGTTTCCAGCGCGTCGCGCACCAGCAGCGCGCGCGATACCGGGCGCAGCAGCGCGGTTTCGTCGCCCGACACGATGCCATAGACCGAAATCTTGTCATGGCCGCGCTCGCGCAACTTGTCGGTGACGCCGCCGGTCAGCACCGCCTCGATATGGCCGGAGCCGAAGCTTTGCCCGGTGCGATAGACGGCTGAGAGATATTTGCGCGCGGTTTCGGTGGCGTCGACGCTGGCGGGCGGCGAGAGGCAATTGTCGCAATTGCCGCAAGTCGCTGGCGGGGATTCGCCGAAATGGCGCAACAGGATCGCGCGACGGCAGGTGGCGGTCTCCACCAGCGCGCCGAGCGCGGCGATGCGGGTGCGCTCCCCCTGCTGGCGGGACGGGTCCAGTTCCATGATCCGCTGACGGGCGCGGGCGAAATCCTCCGCGCCCCAAAAGAGATGCGCGACCGCCGGTTCGCCATCGCGGCCCGCGCGGCCCGATTCCTGATAATAGCCCTCGATCGACTTGGGCAGGCCCGCATGGGCGACGAAGCGCACATCGGGCTTGTCGATGCCCATGCCGAAGGCGACGGTGGCGACCATCACCATATCTTCGCTGGCGATGAAGGCGGCCTGGTTGCGGGCGCGGACGGCGGGGTCGAGGCCCGCATGATAGGCGCGCACGGGGCGGCCGCCGCGACCCAGCGTTTCGGCCATTTTCTCGGTCGCGGCGCGGGTCTGGGCATAGACGATGCCGGGGCCGGGATGGGTGGCGACCAGATCGGCGAGCTGACTGGACAGGCCGTCGCGCGGATGGACGGCGTAACGGATATTGGGCCGGTCGAAGCCGGAGATGATGAGACCATCGCGCGGGATGCCCAACTGGACGAGGATATCCTCGCGCGTATGGGCGTCCGCGGTTGCGGTGAGGGCGAGGCGCGGGACATCGGGAAATTCGTCGAGCAGCGGGCGCAGCAGGCGATAGTCGGGGCGGAAATCATGGCCCCATTCGGACACGCAATGGGCTTCGTCGATCGCGAACAGGGCGACCTTTGCCGATCGGAGCAGGCTGCGAAACCCCTCCTGACTGGCGCGTTCGGGGGCGACATAGAGCAGGTCGAGATCGCCATTGCGGAGGCGATCCTGCGTCTCGCGCCAGTCGGCGTCCACGCTGGTCAGGCTGGCGGCGCGCAGGCCCACGGCGTTGGCCGCGCGCAACTGGTCGTGCATCAACGCAATCAGCGGCGATACGACGACGCAGCAGCCGTCCAGCGCGGCGGACGGCAGCTGGTAGCAGAGCGACTTGCCCGCCCCGGTTGGCATGATCGCCAGCGTGGGCAGCCCCGCCATAACGCGCCCCACCACCTGTTCCTGCACCCCGCGAAAGGCGGGAAAGCCGAATATGTCGTGAAGGAGGGTGGGAATGTCGGGCCGCATCGCATGGCCTCTAGCGGCTGAGGCGCAGGGGGGCCAGTGGGTGTTACGTTATGATGAGGGTGCGGGGGGTAGCGGACGTCCCTTATCCCTCTCCTTTGAGGGAGAGGGCTGCGCAGACTTGGCTGCTTGCAGCCTTAGTCGTAGCTGGGTGAGGGTGTAGCGACCGCACCGCTGCGCGCACGATCAGCGCCGATCCCCCTCATCCAACTTCGCCTAGGCGCCTTCGTCGCCAAGGCTGCGTATCCTTCTCCCCGCCGGGTAGAAGGTCGCTTCTGGCCCGCTTCACTCCACCGGATCGAGCAAGCAGCCCCAGCCGGGGCGGAAGCGGGCGGTGCGGGTGGCCATGAGCGGGACGCTGGCGTCGACAGCCTTGTCCTGTGGCCGGTCGGTCAGCCGGACCAGGGCCATGCCCGGTTCCTTGTCATCGTCGCAACTGCCCATGGCGCGGCCTTCGACATAGCGGCAGGAACAGGTCAGCCGCGCGCCATAGGCGGCGCCCAGCCGGGCCTGCTCACGCAAGGCATTCCAATGCCAGCCAAGCGCGACAAGAAGCGACAGGCAGAGCGCAAGGGCAAGATAAATGATCGTCCGGCGACCCGGCATATTCCCGACTCGGTTGAGGATGGCTAAGGCCGCGGCTTATGAAGACGGAATGGAACAGCGTAAAGCGGCTTGGTCTGGGCGTGGCCCTGGCTGCGCTGGTCGGCGCGGGCGGGCTTTGGAGCGTGCGTGCAGCCGATCCGCAGCCGCTCTATCGCGTGTCGCGCGACGCGGTGGTGGGCGAGGCCGCGCTGCGCGCCGCGATCGACCCACTGTTCGATGATTCGGACATGGGCGACACGCGCGCCTTGCTGGTGATGCGCGACGGGCAGATCATTGCGGAACGCTATGCGACCGGTTTTGGCCCGGACACGAAATTGCTGTCCTGGTCGATCGCCAAGAGCGTGACGGCGGTGCTGGTCGGGCTGATGGTGTCGGACGGGCGGCTGGCGCTCGACGCGCCGGTGCCGGTCGATGCGTGGCGCCAGCCGGGCGATCCGCGCGGGCGGATCACGCTGCGCCAGTTGCTGACGATGGCGTCGGGGCTGGACCATGTCGAGGATGGCGATCCGCAGCCCGCTGGCGATACGGTGCGGATGCTGTTTGCCGACGGCGCGCAGGATATGAGCGGCTTTGCGCAGGCCAAGCCGCTGGCCCATGCGCCCGGATCGACCTTTTCCTACTCGACCGGCAGCACGATGATCCTGACCGACCTGATGACGCGGATGCTGACCAACAGCGACGATCCCGATGCGCGGCGGCGGGCGATGCAGATGTTCATCGACGGCAGGCTGAAGGCACCGGGCCAGTTGCCCAGCCTGACCCCGGAATATGACGCGGCAGGCACGATGATCGGTGGCAGCATCCTGCACATGACTGCGCGCGACTATGGCCGCTTTGGCGAATTGCTGCGCCGCCATGGCCGCAGCCCGACCGGCCACCAGATATTGCCGGAAAAATGGATCGACATCATGACCACGCCATCGGCGCGCAACCCGGCCTATGGCGCGCATCTGTGGCTCAACCGGGAAAGCAGCGAGAGCGCGCTGATGCCGGGGCAGGCGCCCACAAGCCTGTTCGGCTGCGTGGGCCATAATGGGCAATATATACTGGTTTCCCCGTCGCAGCGGCTGACCGTCGTGCGGATCGGCATGTCGCCGCACAAGGAACAGCGGGTCGCGGTCAAGACGGCGCTCGCCCGGCTGATCGGGCTGTTTCCGGGTTAAAGCAGGAAGCGCCCCTCGATCACCGTCCGGCACCCGCCGGTCAGGATCACCCGGTCGCCCGCCAGCGTACAGCCCAAGCGCCCGCCGCGGGCCGAGGCCTGCACCGCGCTGATCGCCGTCTTGCCCAGCCGCGCCGCCCAATAGGGGGTGAGCAGGCAATGGGCCGATCCGGTCACCGGATCTTCATCCACCCCGCCGCCGGGCACGAAAACCCGACTGATGATGTCGCTATCGTCCCCCGGCGCGGTGGCCATCAGCAGCAGGTCGCCCGCCGGGCGGAGTGCGGCGAAATCGGGCGTCAGGGCGCGGATCGCGGCGGCATCGCGATAGACGAACATGGCATAGCCACCGTCGCGCCAGCGCGTTTCCAGCACATCGCCGCCCATCCCCGCCGCCAGATCGGGCAACGGCTTGGCCTGCATCTCCCATGCGGGCAGCGACAGTTCATAGCCCGCCCCGGCCCGCACGACCGCCAATATACCGGCATGGCGGGTGCGGAAACGGATCGCATCCCGATCGCCGATCAGCACATGGGCGCTGGCCAGCGTGGCGTGGCCGCATAATTTGACCTCCACCGTCGGGGTGAACCAGCGCAGCGCATAATCTGCGTCCGGGTCATCCGGCGTCGGAATCGTGAACGCGGTTTCGGAGAGGTTGTTTTCCGCCGCTATGCCCTGAAGCGTCGCATCGTCGAGCCATTGATCGAGCGGCATGACGGCAGCGGGATTGCCGGTGAATGGCGCGTCGGCAAAGGCATCGACCTGGGTGAAGGGCAGGCTGGGCATGGCGGGTTCCTCGATGGATAGAGCGCCGTGATGCCGGGCGCGCGGGCAGGCGAACAGGGCCGCCCGTGCGCGATTGGCCGCCTAGCCCAACAATACCAGCGCGCTGCACACCGCCAGCCCGACGATGATGTTGATCGGCACGCCGATCCGCACGAAATCGGCAAAGCGATAGTCGCCCGCAGCATAGACCAGCGCATTGGTCTGATAACCGATCGGGGTGGCGAAGCAGGCCGACGCACCGATCATCAGGGCGATGACCAGCGGGCGCGGATCGACCCCCAATTGCTGCGCCAGCGCGATGGTGATCGGCGTGAGCAGAGCCGCCACCGCATTGTTGCTGAGCAGTTCGGACAGCAATAGCGCGAAGAAATAGATGATGAACACCAGCGACCAGACCGGCGCGACGGTCAGCAGCGGAGTGATCCAGCCGACCATCAGCGCCACGCTGCCCGCCCGTTCCAGCCCAAGACCGACCGCCAGCATCGCGAAGATCAGGATCAATACGTCGCCGTCGATCGCCGCCCAGGCTTCTTCGGGGTCGATGCAGCGGGTCACGAGGATGATGCCGACAGCGATGAAGGCCGCCATGCCGATGCCGATCATGTCGAGTGCCGACAGCAGCACGACCGCCGCCATCGCCGCCATGGCAATCCACGCCTTGTTGCGGCGAAAAGCGCGGGTGCGGCTGATGTCGACGCCGATCAGGTGGGGATTGTCCCGCAGCGAACGGATAGCGTCGTCGCTCCCCGCGATCAGCAGCCGGTCCGCGCCGCGCACTCGCGCCTCGGCCAGTGCAGGGCCGGGCAGATGGCGCGACCGGTGGATGCCGATGATGCGGACGCGCAGGGCATGGAGGAAGGGAATGTCCAGCAACCGCTCCCCGATGGAAGGATGGCTGGGGGCGACCATCGCTTCGATCACCGTGCCGTCGCGCGCCGATGTGCTGGAATCGGCGGCCACGCCCAGATCGAACCCGCCCGATTCGCGCAGCGTCATGATGGCGGTGCCGTCGGCGCGAACGATCAGCCGGTCGCCGGAGCGCAATTCTTCGGTCAATATCTCGCGCCGTCGTATCTCGCCGCCGCGCTTGAGGCCGAGCAGCACGATCGAGGGGCTGAACAGGCCAAGCGCGCCAATCTCCCGCCCGATCAACTCGCTGTCCTGTGGCACCACCAGTTCGGTGAGATAATCCTGCACGGTGCCGCCAGTCTCTCCACTGATGGCCGGGGGATCGCTGGGCAGCAGAAAGGACAGGCAGAGCAGGGCAACGATCCCGGCGGCCGCACCGGCCAGGCCATAGGGGGTGATGTCGAAAATGCCGAACGGCTCCATCCCCTGATCGGCAGCGATGCCCGCGACGATCAGGTTGGTCGATGTGCCGATCAAAGTGAGGCAGCCGCCCAGAACCGCGATCGTGTTCATTGGGATCAGCAATTTCTTGACCGGATAGCCGGTTGCCTGCGCCAGTTTGAACATGATCGGGATCAGCAGCACGACAACGGGCGTGTTGTTGAGAAAGGCCGATAGCAATGCCGCGCCCAGCGCCACTTCGGCCAGTGCCAGCCGGGGATGTTTTTTGGCGCGCGCCATGATGAGGTCAGCGACCCGGTTGATCACCCCGGTGCGGATCAGCGCGCCCGACAGCACGAACATCGCCCCGACGGTCAGCGGCGCACTGTTGGAAAAGACGGAGAAGAGCGATTTTTCGTCGAGCAGGCCGAGCAGGGCAAAGGCGCAGGCTCCGACCACCGCGATGACCGTGGGCGAATAGCGTTCGCGCACGAAGGCGATGAACATCAATGCCAGGATCAACAGGCCGATTTCCGCGCGATACACGCCCAGCAGCGCGGTGATGAAGTGCATCTGTGTCTGTCCCCCGGATCGCGGCGTCGCATGTCCTGCCGTGGCAGAAACGAAAGGGGCCAGCCATGGTTGCATGGCTGGCCCGTATCGCGGCGGTATGGGGACGTTTTGTCGTCATGTCCGCGCTGTGCGTGGTGACGTTCCCCAGGCTTACGCTCTGCCGCTGGCCCTGTGGCGGGCCTGAAACGGAGCCTATCCTAAATTTGCCGAGTCGTCTCGCCTTTTCGGCGCAGGATCGCTTCGCTTTGGCGCGTCAGTCGGTTTCGGGGCGTTCGCCGCATTGGGCGCGGTGGAGCAATTTCTGGTCGGCCAGTACCAGCGCCATCATCGCTTCGACCACCGGCACGCCGCGTATGCCGACGCAGGGGTCATGGCGGCCCTTGGTGATGATGTCGGACGCCGCGCCTTCGCGCGTGACGGTTTCGACCGGGATCAGGATCGAGCTGGTCGGCTTGAACGCAACACGGACCTTGACCGGCTGACCGGTGGAAATGCCGCCGGCGATGCCACCGGCATGGTTGGCGAGGAAGATGGGGCCATCGTTACCCGGCCGCATCGGATCGGCATTCTGCTCGCCGCGCAGGCTGGCAGCGGCAAACCCGTCGCCAATCTCGACCCCCTTGACCGCGTTGATGCTCATCATCGCGCTGGCCAGTTCGCTGTCGAGCTTGGCATAGAGCGGCGCACCCCAGCCCGCCGGAACGCCCGACGCGACACATTCGACCACGGCGCCCAGAGAGGAGCCGTCGAGCCGCGCGGCATCGACCAGCTTTTCCCATCGCACCGCCGCCTGCGCATCCGGGCAGAAGAAGGGATTTTGCCCGATCAGCGCCGGATCGAAATTATCATAGTCGATGGCATCGCCGCCAATGGCGCTGACATAGGCGAAAATATCGACTTCGGGGATGACAGCGCGGGCGACCGCGCCCGCCGCGACCCGGCTCGCGGTCTCACGCGCCGACGACCGCCCGCCGCCGCGATAGTCGCGGAACCCATATTTGGCGTCATAGGCATAGTCGGCATGGCCGGGGCGATAGGCTTTGGCGACGTCCGAATAATCTTTCGATCGCTGGTCGGTATTTTCGATCATCAGGCTGATGGGCGTGCCGGTGGTCCGCCCTTCAAACACGCCCGACAGGATGCGCACTTCGTCCGCCTCGCGCCGCTGGGTGGTGAATTTGGACGTGCCGGGCTTGCGCAGGTCGAGCCAGGGCTGGATGTCGGCTTCGCTCAGGTCCAGCCCCGGAGGACAGCCATCGACGACCGCGCCGATCGCAGGACCATGGCTCTCGCCCCAGGTGGTGAAGCGGAACATACGACCGAAGGTGTTGAAACTCATATTCCCCTCTCCCCTTGGGGGAGAGGGAGGGGCCCGCCCGGCGCAGCCGGGTGGGAAGGTGAGGGGTTTTGGCGCGCCGTCATCAATATTGTCTCCAACACCCCTTCGATATTGCTCAACACATCCGCATTGGCGAAACGGACGATGCGGAAGCCTTCTCGTGCCAGTCTTTCCGACCGATGCCGGTCGGCTGCTTCCCTAACGGCATGGTCATCGCCGTCAACTTCGATGACCAGACGGAGATCGGCGCAATAGAAATCAGCGATGTAATCGACCAGCCAAACCTGTCGCCGGAATTTTAGTCCTGCAAGCTGGCGACTGCGCAATCTGGCCCAGAGCCGCCTTTCCGGCTCGGTCGGGTCGCGTCGCATGGCGCGAACCCGATTCAGCGAGTCTGGCGTTGCAGGATCAGGTCGCTTCATTCCCCTCACCCTCCCACCGCTTCGCGGCGGGCCCCTCCCTCTCCCCTAAAGGGAGAGGGTCAGTTGTCACTTGTCCAATGCGATGTCCGGGGCGTCCTCGGCCTTCATGCCGATGACGTTATAGCCGGCATCGACATGGTGGATTTCGCCAGTCACGCCGCTTGCCAGATCGGACAGCAAGTAAAGGCCCGCGCCGCCGACATCCTCGATCGTGACATTGCGGCGCAGGGGCGAGTTCAGTTCGTTCCATTTGAGAATGTAACGGAAATCGCCGATGCCACTGGCGGCCAGCGTCTTGATCGGCCCGGCGGAGATGGCGTTGACGCGGATATTTTCCGGTCCCAGATCCATCGCCAGATATTTGACGCTGGTTTCCAGCGCCGCCTTGGCCACGCCCATGACGTTATAATGGGGGATGACCTTTTCCGCGCCATAATAGCTCAGTGTCAGGATGCTGCCGCCATTGGGCATCAGCGCGCGGGCGCGACGGGTGACTGCCACGAAACTGTAAGCAGACACGTTCATGGTCAGCAGGAAATTTTTCAGGCTGGTGTCGACATAGAGGCCGCGCAGCTCATTCTTGTCGGAAAAGCCGATCGCATGAACCACGAAATCCAGCCCGCCCCAGCGCGCCTCAATCTCTGCAAAGGCTGCGTCCAGCTTGTCCATGTCGGTGACGTCGCAATCGATCAGAAAGTCTGATCCGACCTGCTCTGCCAATGGCCGGACCCGCTTGGCCAGCGCGTCGCCCTGATAGGAGAAAGCCAGTTCCGCGCCCTGTTCATGCAGCGCTTTCGCAATGCCCCAGGCCAGCGACTTGTCATTGGCCAGGCCCATGATGAGGCCACGCTTTCCTGCCATCAAGCCGTTCATATCGTCGTTCCATTCCCTTGGGTGTCCGGCGCTGCGGCCTCTTCCTCTTCGGGAAATTCCGCCAGCGCCGCATTCAGTTCCGCGCCAATTACCACGCCAAGCCCGACGAGAAAGAAAAAAATGAGCGTGATCATGACGCCCGCCAGACTGCCATAGGTGCGGTCATAGCCGCCCAGCAGCGACAGGGTGGGCGGCAACAGCAAGGTGGTTGCATACCACCAGAGCGATGTGGCGACCGCACCGGGCCATTTGGGAAAGCGGCGATCCTTGTACAGGGTCGGCGTCAGCGACACGAACAAGGACCAGAGCGCGACGCAGACGATGCCCATCGGCACCAGCTTGGCCGACGCCACCAGCGCGATCGCATCGTCGGCCCAGGGCAATATCTGTTGCAGAAACTGGTCGATGCCGGTGATGACGACCTGCAACGAGAAAGCGAACATCACCGCGACCACGCTGACGAGGGTGATGCCGACTGCGCCCAGCCGGTAGCGCCAGAAGGGCTTGGTGCTTTTGGTGCCATAGGCGCGGCGGAGAATGTCGCGGATCGTTTCAATCAGGCTGCCCACGGTCCACAGACCCACCAGCGCGCCCAGCCACAGCAGGGGGCCGGAGCGGGCGGCCAGCACATCGTTGATCGGCTGGCGCACGACCTCCGCCACCCCGCTCGGCACGGTGGTGAGGAAAGCGTTGACTGCCTGCACCCCGTCCTGCGTCCGGCCAAAGATACTGGCCACCGCCGCTGCGACGATGAAGAAGGGGAACAGCGTCATCAGCGAGAGATAGGCGAGGTTCCCGGCATGGATGAACCCGTCGCTATAGGTGCCGACCGCGACCCGCTTGAAAATCTCGAACGGGTGCGATCCGGGGCGGACGCGGTTGATGTGGCGGTGGATATGGCCCGCCATCCGCTGGCGACGGGATTCAGGCGACAGGGGCGAAGGCATGGGCATTCGCCCGATAACGCCCTAGACGCCCAGATGGGCGCGCACGGCCCGCCGGTCCTGCCAATTTTCCACCAGCGCCTGGATCGCCGGATCATCGGCGGGAACGTCGACCATCAAGGTGACGAGCTGGTCGCCGCGCGTGCCGTCCTTGCCGGTAAAGCCCTTGCCGCGCAGCCGCAGCGTCTTGCCCGACGCAGTGCCTGCGGGCACGCCCAGCATCACCGGGCCATCGACGGTCGGCACCTTGACCTTGCCGCCCCTGACCGCTTCGTCGAGCGTGATCGGCAGGTCGAGCCGCACATTGTCGCCGTCGCGGGTGAAGAAGGGGTGCGGGCGCAAGTCGATCGTGACGATCGCATCGCCCGCGCCGCCCGGTCCCTGCTGCCCCTTGCCCGACAGCCGCATCTGGGTGCCGTTTTCGACCCCGGCGGGCAGTTTCAAGTCGATGGTCTTGCCATCCTGCAAGGTGATCCGCTGCGGCGCCAATATGGCCGCGTCGGCAAATTGCACCGCCAGCCGGTAGGCGACGTTGGCGCCCCTGGGTAAAGGTGCCTGACGGCCAAAGCCACCGCCCGCGCGCCGCCCCGCGCCGCCGAACAATCCTTCGAAAATATCGCCGAAATCAGCGCCGCCCGTTTCAAAGCCGCCCGGCTGGCCGCGAAAACCGCCCCCGCCCCCGCCGCCGCCAAAACCGAAGGGCGCGGTCGGATTGCCATCAGCGTCAATTTCACCCCGGTCGAAACGGGCGCGCTTGTCCTTGTCGGACAGCAGGTCATAGGCGTTGGTCGCGGCAGAAAATTTCTCCGCAGCCTTGGGATTGTCCCGGTTTTTGTCGGGGTGCAATTCCTTGGCCAGCTTGCGATAGGCGGACTTGATCTCCGCGTCGGTCGCGCCGCGCGCGACGCCCAATGTGGAATAGGGATCGGCCATCATCTTACCTGTTGCGAAAAAGCATCACTTGGCGACTATGTGGCGGAGGATCGCGCGACATTCAAGCAATGGATGCGCGCCAAGCCCGCCATAACCCTGTTGGGGTATGCGCCCCGTCCCGCCAATTGCTAGCCGCCGCCTGTCTCGCGTGGGGAATGCGAGTATTTTGGGGGTTAAATCATGTTTCAGAAATTTGCATGGGGTGCCGTGGCCGCCCTGTCGATGCTCGGCCCGATCGCGACCAGCGCGCAGGCGCAGGTCGGCCCGCCGCCGCCAACGCCGCAGCAGCTCGACCAGCTGGAAAGCCTGTTCCGCATCGGCGTGACACTGGGTCTGCCAGGCGGCCTCACCCGAACTGACAGCTATGGCCTGGACATCGCCAATGACGGCCAGGATTTCATGAATCCGCAGCGTTTGCGCGAGCGTTATGGCGCGCAATATAATGATCTGCTGCCGGTCAGCGGCGTCATCGATTTTCGCGGCCTGCCAATCTATGGCTTTTATGACGCCAACAGCTCGGTATTCCGCATCTCTATCCCTGCGCTCGATGCGGAAGGCGAAACCTACCAGAACCGTTTTAACGGGGTGACGCGCCAGTCCTCCTACGACCTGTTCAACGAATATCTGGACGAGGTCGACAGCGCCGAAGCCGAACGGCTGGTGCGCCTGCTGCTCAAATCGCTGGCGCGCTATTCGCCGGTCGATCCGCTCGCGGGCAATCCCGGTTCGGTGCAGAGCGGCCTGATCCGCTCCAGCCTGGACCTGTCGTCGGGCGATTCGGCGATCGAACAGGCGGCCAATGGCGGCACCAACACGGCGGGCGACCCTTGGATCGTCGGCGCCAATTATAGCGGCGGTTCGTCGGATGGCGGCCGCTATGACTTCATGCGCGTGGACGGCCGGATTGCGCGCAGCTTCCGCCTGAGCGAAGGCGGCCGCGCCCTGCTGAAATTCGATCTGCCGGTCAGCTATTCCGAAGTGAACGGCGCGCGCGCCGCGACCGCCCAGTTCGGCGTCGGCGTCGAATTTCCACTGATCGCGCAGCGCTGGTCGCTCGAACCGCGGATCGGCTATGGCATTACCGGGTCGGACCAGCTCGGTTCGCTCGGCCATATGATCTCCACCACGGTGGCCAGCCGCTATGTGCTGGACGGACTGGGCCGGGGTCGGCTGATCATCGGCAACATGATCGGCTACACATCGACGATGAGCACCGGATTTACCGGCTATAACGTCAATCCGGGCCTGAAGAACTGGGCATTCCGCAACGGGCTGGCCTATGACC
Organism: Sphingobium sp.; assembly: GCA_023266575.1. Classification (GTDB taxonomy): domain Bacteria; phylum Pseudomonadota; class Alphaproteobacteria; order Sphingomonadales; family Sphingomonadaceae; genus Sphingobium. The sequence continues at coordinate 96,051 of JAHFPV010000010.1, read as the reverse complement.
TGCCGCTCAAATTCCGCGGGTTCGGACGCAATACGTCGGTGCGGGCCAGCTATGCGCTGACCAACTATAGCGGCGACAAGCTCTATTATAACACCTTCCACGAAATGACCCTGTCGCTGGGCATCAGGGGCCGCGAAGAATCGGCGCGCAACGCCCGCGACCTCATCCGGCTGAACTTCAACCTGATCAAGGCGGGCGACTATACCAGCTGGTCGGCCGGTCTGGGCTTCCGCTTCTGAGGATGTAAGGGGGTGTCGCGCCGGCACCCCCTCCCCTTCGGTCAGCCCGTATCGACAGGGCCACGTCCGGCCCCTAAAGACCGGGCATGACCGATCCCTTTGCCCTGTTCGACGACTGGTACGCCCAGGCGCGCGAGAGTGAAATCAACGACAGCAACGCCATGGCGCTCGCCACCGCAGACGCGGACGGCCATCCGTCGGTGCGGATGGTGCTGCTGAAAGGGCATGGCCCGGACGGCTTTGTCTTTTACACCAATTTTGAGGGGCGCAAGGCGGGCGAGCTGCTGGCCAATCCCCATGCGGCCTTGCTGTTCCACTGGAAATCGGCGCGGCGGCAGATCCGGATCGAAGGCCCGGTCGGCCCGGTCGATGATGCGACTGCCGACGCCTATTTTGCGACCCGCAGCCGCGACAGCCAGCTGGGTGCCTGGGCATCCGACCAGTCCCGCCCCCTGCCCGACCGCCAGACCTTCATGGACCGCTATGAGGCTGAACGGGCGCGGTTCGAGGGCGGGCCGGTGCCGCGCCCGCCGCACTGGTCGGGCTTTTGCGTCACGCCGCAGCGGATCGAATTCTGGCAGGATCGCGAGCATCGTCTGCATGAGCGGCGGCTGTTCACCCGCGCTGGCGATGGCTGGAACGAGGGTTTTCTCTACCCCTAAGCGCTTCTGACGCCACCATTTCGGACGAAGCGAGGCGCGGAAAGCGTGCGCTTGTTCGTCTATGCTGATGCCCCCTGACGCGCGCCGATTGCCGGTGGCCCATGGGCCTGTTAGGTGTCGGCCTGACAGACGTAAAAGAAGCGCGGAGCTTTGGCTCCTGCGGCCTAGAGGGACACGGATGCGTAACAGACTGACGGCCTTCATTCTCACCGGCATGGTCCTGGGGGTGATTGTAGGCTTCGCAGCCAATCTGTGGGTTGGCAGCGACAAGACGCTGGCCAAGGATGTGGCTGGCTATTTCCACCTGCTGGCCGACATATTTCTCCACCTGATCAAGATGATCATCGCGCCGCTGGTGTTCTCCACCCTGGTCGCGGGCATCGCCCATATGGGAGACAGCGCCGCGCTGGGGCGGATCGGCGGGCGGGCGCTTGCCTGGTTCGTGATCGCCAGCCTGATTTCGCTGACTTTGGGCCTGATCTTCGTCAATTTCTTCGCGCCGGGGGAAGGGCTGAACCTGGTCCGGTCGGGCGCGGAATCGGGCGTGAATACCGAAGCGCTCAATTTCCGCGATTTCATCCTGCATGTCTTTCCGACCTCCATGGTCGGCGCGATGGCGGACAATTCGATCCTCCAGATCGTCGTATTCTCGCTGTTCGTCGGCGTCGCGCTGACCGCGATCGGCGAAAAGGGCAAGCCGGTCGTCACCGTCATCGAATCGATGGTCGAGCTGATGTTGCAGGTGACAGGCTATGTCATGCGCGTCGCCCCCTTCGCCGTGTTCGGGGCGCTGGCGTCGGTCGTGACGACCGAGGGGCTGGGCGTGCTGGTCACCTTTGGTGAGCTGATCGGTGAATTCTATATCGCGCTGGGCGCGCTTTGGCTGCTGCTGTTTGCGGCGGGATCGATATTCCTCGGCAAGCGGATGTTCACGCTGATCCGCTATGTCCGCGAACCGATATTGATCGCCTTTTCCACCGCTTCGTCCGAAGCCGCCTATCCCAAGATGCTGGAGCAGCTCGATCGCTTCGGCGTGCCGCGCCGTATCTACAGCTTCGTGCTGCCCTTGGGCTACAGCTTCAACCTCGACGGGTCGATGATGTATTCGACCTTCGCGACCATCTTCATCGCGCAGGCCTATGGCATCGACCTGCCGATCGCGACCCAGATAACGATCCTGCTGGTGCTGATGGTGACCAGCAAGGGCATCGCCGCCGTGCCGCGCGCGTCGCTGGTCGTGGTCGCGGCCACGCTGGGCCAGTTCGACCTCCCGGTCGAGGGCGTCGCCTTCATCCTGGCGGTCGATCATTTCATGGACATGGGCCGCACCGCCACCAACGTGCTGGGCAACGCCATCGCCACATCGGTCATCACCAAATGGGAGGGGATGCTGGAGGTCGAGGAGCCGATCGACGTGCCCCATCCCAAGGCACCGGCGCATACAGTCGCGCATGGCCGCGCCGGGCTGGAGCTGGCCCCCGACATGGTGGATGACGAGCGCAAGGGGTAGTCATCGCCTTCTCCCCGCCGGGGAGAAGGATAGGAAGCCTTGGCGACGCAGTCGCTTAGGCGGACTTGGAAGAGGGGGTTCGACGCAGAGGCGGCTGGCTTGCGTTGGCTTAGCACACCCTCTCCCTGCTACGACTAGGCAGCAAGCTGCCAAGTCTCCACACCCTCTCCCTCAAAGGGAGAGGGTTTAAGCCCTCACCACAACACCCCGCGCACCGGTTTGAGCGGCTCCGGTGCGGGGTCGCCGATGGACTGGAGCAGGTCGATCTCGATCGTGCGGCACATGGCGTTGAGCGATACGTCATGCACGCTGTTGGCGAAGGGATCGACCAGATCGTCGCCGATCCGCAGCACCGCCAAGAACATGAGGCCCGCCACCGTTGACCCCAAAGGCGTCGCCAGCCCCAGCGTTTCGACCAGCCCGATCGGCAGGAAGAGGCAGAAGAGATGGGTGAAGATGGTCGGCAGATAGCGATATTGCACCGGTAGCGGCGTGTTTTTGAGCCGCTCCATCCCGCCCTGCGCATTGGCGATATCGACCAGCACCGCCTCCATCTGGGTCTGCTGGATCGTGTCGATCCACCCTTCACGCCGGGCAATGTCGATGCGCCGCCCGGTGCTGTCGAGCAGGCCGTTGGCCGCGTTGGTGCGGGCCAGCGCCAGCCCCTTGTCCTTTTCCTCCAGAAAGCGGGTGACATCGTCGTCGATCGGCAGCCGCCGCAACTGGCAGCGCAGCGCGTTGACATAGGCGATCTGGCGCTTGACGATTTCCCGCTTCAAATCGCGCCCTTCGGGATCGGGCAGGAAATTGCGGGTCGCCCGCGCCAGGCTGCGCGACGCGTTGATCATCGCCCCCCACAGGGTGCGCCCTTCCCACCAGCGCTGATAGGCCGAATTGGACCGGAACCCCAGGAACAGCGCCAGCGCGGTGCCGAAGATGGTCAGCGGCAGTTCGGGCGCCTTGAACGGCAGCACATAATAAGCGATCGTGACGGCACAGTCCCACACGAACAGGATAGTCAGCGGCTTCCACACTTCTGTCGCCATGCGGCGCAGACTGGGGACGGGATCAACGATCATGCGGGTCTCCAAAGGACAGGACCGCGCTAACGCAAGAGGCGCGCAAAAGCTCCCTCGATGCTATAGCGAAATGACTGGCCTTTAGTGCAACTTGCAGCCGCGCCGGACCGTTGGACAGCTACTGTAACATGAGGACAGGCGATTGACCGGCACGAGCCTCGAACCAAGCGCCGAGACCGGAACAAGGACCGCGGCTGTGTCGCTCCAGTGGCAGATGCTGGCCGGGTTCGTCATCGGGCTGGTGGTTGGCCTTGCCGTCTATATGACCGCGCCTGACGCGCGCTGGGTCGATCACGTCACCACCTATGTTACAGGGCCGATCGGCCAGATTTTCCTGCGCCTGCTGTTCATGCTGGTCATCCCGTTGCTGGTGTCGGCGCTGATCGTCGGCATTGCCGAGATGGGCGAAATCCGTGCCCTGCGCCGCGTGGGGCTGCGCACATTGGTCTACACGCTGGTCGTGTCGGCCATTGCAGTGGCGGTCAGCCTGCTGGTGGTCGACCTGTTGCGGCCGGGCGCGGGCATTAACCCGGCCATGGCGCGGGCGATGCTGAGCGAGGCAGGACCGGGCGCGCAGGCGATACTGAGCCGGGGCAGTGACGCGCCGCATGGGATGGCCGCCTTCATCGCCATCGTCCCCGACAATATCGTCGCGGCCATGGCGGGTAACGACATATTGGCGGTGATGGTCTTTGCCCTGTTTTTCGGCATCGGGCTGATGCTGGTCCGTACGCCGCAGACCCAATTGCTGCTGAGTGCGATGGAAGGGCTGCTGGCGGTGACGATGCGGCTGATGGGGCTGGTGATCCGCCTGGCCCCGATCGCCATCGCCTGTTTCATGTTCAACCTGGCCGCACATTTCGGCTGGGACTTGCTCATTCGCCTGTCCGCCTATGTCGGCGTGGTGCTGCTGGCGCTGGCGATCCAGATGTTCGGCGTCTATTCGCTGCTGATCGCCTTCATCGCCAAACGATCGCCTTGGCGCTTCTTCGCCGACGTGCAGGAGGCGACGGTCATGGCGTTTGCCACCGCATCCTCCAACGCGACCCTGCCGACCGCCTTGCGCGTGGCCGAAGAGGAGTTGCGCCTGCCGCGCCGCATCGCCCGCTTCGTCCTGACCATCGGCGCAACCGCCAACCAGAATGGCACGGCGATGTTCGAGGGGATTACGGTGATCTTCCTCGCCCAGTTTTTCAGCATTGACCTCAGCATCGCCCAGCAGGTCATGGTGATGATGATGTGCATCTTGGGCGGCATTGGCACGGCGGGGGTGCCGGCCGGATCGCTGCCCGTGGTGGCGATGATATTGGGCATGGTCGGCATCCCGCCCGAAGGGATCGGGCTGGTGCTGGGGGTCGACCGGCTGCTCGACATGTGCCGCACTGCGCTCAACGTGACCGGCGATCTGGTCGCGGCGACAGTGATCGCCGCGGGTGAGGAGGATCGGGCATGACGGCAAGGATAGCGGCGGCGATCGTGGCCCTTGTCGCACTGGCCGGGCTGGTCGTGCAATTCGCAGCGACGCTCGATCAGACCGGGTCGGTTGCGGGCACGCTCTGGGTATTGCTGCGCTACTTCACGGTGCTGACCAATCTGCTCGTCGCGCTCGCCTTTGGCTGGGTTGCGATCGGTGGGCGGCCGCATCCGCGCCGATTGGCAGGCGTCATGCTGGCGATCCTGCTGGTCGGGATCATCTATGGCCTGCTGCTGCGCGGACTGTTGACGTTGAGCGGCGGCGCGCTGCTCGCCGATACGCTGCTGCACAAGGTGACGCCCGTGCTGGTCCCCTTGTGGTGGATCGCCTTTGCGGTGCGAGGCCAGTTGCGATGGCGCGATGCATGGGGATGGACGCTGTTTCCCGCGCTCTATTTGCCCTATGCTTTGCTGCGCGGCATGGCGGAGGGACGCTATGCCTATCCGTTCATCGACGTCGCGAAGCTCGGCATCGGCACGGTGCTGGTCAATGCCGTGCTGATCGCGATAGGCTTCGTCGCGGCAGGCCATGCGCTGGTCTGGATCGACCGGCGCATGGCGGAGCGCAGTTAACGCAGCTTGGCGATGTTCAACCCGTCTTCCTTGGCACGGGCCTTGGTCGATTCCTCGGTCCGGGTCAGCGCCTTGGCAATGGCCTTGAGGCCCATGCCTTTCTTCGCCAGCAGGTGCAGCTTCTGGATCTCATCCTGAGTCCAGGGCTGGCGATGCCGCTCGAATTTCTCGGCCATCGCCCTTAATCCGCGAACGGATCGCGCACCAGGATGGTATCCTCGCGCTCTGGGCTGGTGGATACGAGCGTGACCGGGCAGCCGATCAGTTCCTCGATCCGGCGGATATATTTGATCGCCTGCGCCGGAAGGTCCGCCCAGCTGCGTGCGCCGGCGGTGGTATCGTGCCAGCCTTCGATCGTTTCGTAGATCGGCTGCGCCTTCGCCTGATCCTGCGCATGGGCGGGCAGATAGTCGTAAGTCTGCTCGCCAATCTTGTAGCCAATGCAGATGTTGAGCGTGTCGAACCCGTCCAGCACGTCGAGCTTGGTCAGCGCGATGCCGGTGACGCCCGACACCGCGATCGACTGGCGCACCAGCACCGCGTCGAACCAGCCGCAGCGGCGCTTGCGCCCGGTGACAGTGCCAAATTCATGGCCGCGTTCGCCCAGCCGCTGGCCGGTGGCGTCCTCCAGTTCGGTCGGGAACGGGCCGGAGCCGACGCGGGTGGTATAGGCCTTTACGATGCCCAGCACGAAGCCTGCCGCATTGGGGCCAAGGCCGGTGCCGCTCGCCGCCGTGCCCGCGACCGTGTTGGACGAGGTGACGAAGGGATAGGTGCCATGGTCGATGTCGAGCAGCGTGCCCTGAGCGCCCTCGAACAAGATACGCTTGCCTGCCGCCTTGGCGCGGTTGAGCGTCAGCCAGACCGGCTTGACGAAGGGCAGGATGAAGTCGGCAATCTCGGTCAGTTCCGCCATCAGCGCGGCGCGGTCGATCGGCGGTTCGCCAAAACCGGCACGCAGCGCGTCATGATGGGCGGTCAGCCGGTCCAGCTGCGGGCCAAGGTCGTCGAGATGGGCCAAGTCGCACACGCGGATAGCGCGGCGGCCGACCTTATCCTCATAGGCGGGGCCAATGCCGCGCCGGGTGGTGCCGATCTTGCCAGCACCGCTCGCATCCTCGCGCAGGCCGTCCAGGTCGCGGTGGAAGGGCAGGATCAGCGGGCAGGTTTCGGCAATCTGGAGATTGTCGGGCGTGATCGACACGCCCTGCCCGGTCAGCTTGGCGACTTCATCGCGGAAATGCCACGGGTCCAGCACCACGCCATTGCCGATCACCGACAGCGTGCCCCGCACGATGCCCGATGGCAGCAGCGAGAGCTTATAGACTTTCTCGCCGACCACCAGCGTGTGGCCCGCATTATGGCCGCCCTGGAAACGGGCGACGACATCGGCGCGCTCCGACAGCCAGTCGACGATCTTGCCCTTGCCCTCGTCACCCCATTGGGCGCCGATCACGGTTACATTTGCCATGGATACAGATCTCCGCCCGCCGCGCGGACCGGCCATGCCCTTCGACGGGACTCGACATGCCAGTAGGATCGATTGGGCGCCCGACAGAAACATGGGGCACCCGGTGCGGGCGCGGGTTAGCGGCGCGGGGCGGGCGCGTCAAGGCGGGGAGCGATTACACTTTGATACAGGGCAGTGGCTTTACGAGATGATGCAGGCGCGCAATCCTGATTATCCGTCGTCTGTGGAGATGTGTCGTGCGGATAGCGTTGATCCTTGCCCTGTGCCTGTCGCTTGTGTCCCCCGCCAGCGGCGCGCCGCTGCGGGAGCAGGCTAGAGAGGAAATGATGGCCTATGGCAGCGATCCGGCGCAGACGCTCGATTTCTGGCCTGGCAAAGCCGACAGTGACCCGAACATAGTAAAGCCGTTGGTGATTTTCGTCCATGGCGGCGGGTGGAAGCGCGGTAGCAAGGACAATGCCACCGGTCGGCATAAATCCGTTCATTATCAACAGCTTGATTATGCTTTCGCGTCCATCGACTACCGCCTGGTTCCGGGGGCCACAGTGGAACAGCAGGCGCAGGATGTCGCCGATGCCGTCGCTTTCCTGCGCAAGCGCGCGGCGACATTGGGCGTCGATCCGAACCGAATCGTGCTGATGGGGCATAGCGCGGGCGCGCATCTGGTCGCGCTGGTGGGGACGGACATGCGCTATTTCGCCAAGGCTGGCCTGCCGCCCGATGCCGTGCGCGGGATCATCCCGCTGGACGGCGCGGCCTATGATGTGGCGGCGCAGATGGCGCAATCGGGCCGGTTCATGAAGGGCACCTATGAACAGGCGTTCGGCACCAATTCCGCGCGGCAGCAAGCGCTGTCGCCGACCCGCCATGCCGCGAAGCCCAATGCCCCTGCCTTCCTGATCCTGCATGTCGACCGGGACGATGGCGCGGCGCAATCAGAGGCGCTGGCCGCTGCCTTGAAACGCGCAGGCACGCCGGTGGAGATACAGGCATTGGAGGGCCGCGGGCTGCGCGGCCATATGCAGATCAACCGGCAGATGGGTGACCCCGACTATCCGGGGACGGCGATCGTGGATAACTGGCTGGCGCGGATATTCCGTTAGAAAGAGCGCAGTTCCGCGCCGTCGAGCCAGTGCGAGCAGCGCAGGGTCGCGCCATCCTCATCACCCACCAGCGCGGCGACGGTGTGCCAGCCCTCGGCCCGCAATTCGGCGGCGCGAATTGCGTCGGCACCCAGCGGCAGGAACAGGCGTTTGGGTGCCTCGTCACCAAAGCCCGCGTCGATGAGCGGGTCGGGATAGAGCGAGAAGCCGATGGCGGGTTCGTCCTGCCCGTCGGCGCGCAAAATGGCGTAGCTGCCGCCCCGGCCGATTTCGCCGATGAAGCCTTCGGCAAAGATCGAGAAGCCAAACCAGTTCTGATATTCAAAGCCGTGCCGTTCAGTCGGATCGAGCGTCAGGGTGATGTCCCAGCCGATCGGTTTGGCGATAGCGCGCAGGCCCGCGATGCGGCTGTCGATCGCGCCGCCCAACTGTGCATTGAAGGCTTCGAGCCGCTCCATCGCGGCGTGGAACGGGCCGGTCGACTCGATCAGCGGGAGATAGGCCGCCGCCTGCGGGCCGAGCGCGACAAGCGCGCCTGCATCCTTGGCGTCGAGTTCGGTGCGCACCGCTTCCAGCTCGTCCGCCGCCAGCGGCAGCGGCCCGGCAGCCAGCATGTCGATGAGGTCAGGCAGGGTGAAGTCGATGGTGAGGCCACTGACACCCGCCGCCTGCAACGCCTCGATCGCGACATTGACGATCTCGACCGCGGCGGCGACGCTATCCGACCCGATCAGTTCGGCCCCGACCTGCAATTTCTCCCGCTCCGGCCGCAACTGGTTGGCCTTGAGGCGGATCACCGGCCCGGCATAGGAAAGACGCAGCGGGCGCGGCGCGGTGGCCAGGCGGGTCGCGGCGATGCGGCCGACCTGCGCTGTCATGTCCGGGCGCAGCGCCAGGCTGCGCTGCGACACCGGATCGACCGCGCGGACCAGATCCTGCGCGCGCATGGATTTGAGCCGCTGGGTCAGCGTATCCTCAAACTCCGCAAGCGGCGGCATGACCCGCTCATAACCATGGGTCGCAACCGTATCCAGCACGCGGCGCGCGAGGCGGGCGGAGGCTTCGGCCTGCGGTGGCAGGCGGTCGGATAATCCTTCGGGAAGAAGGCCAGGCGGGATCATGGTCATACCTTAGCTCCCTCCCCCTAGGGGGGGAGGGCTGGGGAGAGGGGGCACGCGCAACGCATCGGCAATCACGCTCAATACACCCTCGATATTGCTGATGACATCGGGATTGGCAAAACGGATCACGCGATACCCCAGCGATTCCAGAAATTCGGTTCGCCGCGCGTCATAGCGATCTTTGGCGGAATGTGTATCCCCATCGACTTCGATGATGAGGCCCGCGGCCTTTGACGCGAAATCGACGATATAGGGCGCGATGATGGTCTGGCGCGTGAATTGTCGGTTTTCAAAACGGTTGGCGCGCAGGGCAAGCCAGAGTTTCTGTTCGGCGGGGGTGGGGTTGGCGCGCATATGTTTTGCGCGCTGCTTCAGTGTTGGGTCCAGCCGCACTGTTGCTCCCCCTCTCCCAACCCTCTCCCCGGAGGGAGAGGGCTTTAGAGCAGCTTATGCGAAGCGCAGCACCTTGACCTGTTTCACGCCCGTCAGGTTGCAGATTTCCCAGCGGAGCGGTTCGGTGACGGTGCCGTCGACCGACAGCAGCAGCACGGCTTCGCCGCCCTGGTTGCGACGGCCAAGATGGAAGGTGCCGATATTGACGTCGGCTGCACCCAGCGTCGACCCCAGGCGACCGATGAAACCGGGCGCGTCCTGGTTGACGATGTAGAGCATGGTGCCGTCCAGATCGGCCTCCACCTTGATGCCGAACAGTTCGACCAGACGCGGGCTTGCGTGACCGAACAAAGTGCCGGCAACCGAACGCTGGCCGCTTTCGGTGGTGACGGTGACGCGCACCAGCGTCTGATAGTCGCCTTCGCGGTCATGGCGCACTTCGCGCACGTCAAGGCCGCGTTCCTTGGCCAGGAAGGGCGCGTTGACCATGTTCACCGTGTCCGAATAGACGCGCATCAGGCCTGCGAGTACGGCGGCGGTGATCGGCTTCTGGTTCAGTTCGGCGGCATGACCCTCCACTTCGACCGCAACGCCGGTGATCTGGTCGCCTTCCAGCTGGCCGACCAGGCTGCCCAGCTTCTCGGCAATCGCCATATAGGGCTTGAGCTTGGGGGCTTCCTCCGCCGACAGGCTGGGCACGTTCAGCGCATTGGTGATGCCGCCGTCGAGCAGATAGTCGGACAGCTGATCGGCGACCTGCAACGCGACATTGACCTGCGCTTCGTCGGTCGACGCGCCCAGATGCGGGGTGCAGATGAAATTGGGGGTGCCGAACAAGGGCGATTCCTTGGCCGGTTCGGTCTGGAACACGTCGAGCGCGGCGCCCGCGACCTGGCCCGAATCGAGCGCATCCTTGAGCGCAGCTTCGTCGATCAGCCCGCCGCGCGCGCAGTTGACGATGCGCACGCCCTTCTTGGTCTTGGCGAGATTTTCACGGCTCAGGATATTGCGGGTCTGGTCGGTCAGCGGCGTGTGCAGGGTGATGAAGTCGGCCTTTGCCAGCAACGTGTCCAGATCCGCCTTTTCCACGCCCATTTCGACGGCGCGTTCGGGCGTCAGGAAGGGATCGAACGCGACGACCTTCATTTTCAGGCCCAGTGCGCGGCTGGCGACGATCGAGCCGATATTGCCCGCGCCAATGAGGCCCAGCACCTTGCCAGTGACTTCCACGCCCATGAAGCCGTTTTTGGGCCACAGGCCCTGCTGGGTCTGGGCGTTGGCTTCTGGAATCTGGCGCGCCAGTGCGAAGATGAGCGCGATGGCATGTTCGGCGGTGGTGATCGAGTTGCCGAACGGGGTGTTCATGACGATCACGCCCTTGGCCGAGGCATAGGGGATGTCGACATTGTCGACGCCGATCCCGGCGCGGCCAATGACCTTCAGGTTGGTGGCGGCGTCGAGGATGTCCTTGGTCACCTTGGTCGAGCTGCGAATGGCGAGGCCGTCATATTGGCCGATCATCGCCTTCAACTCTTCAGGGGTCTTGCCGGTGATGACATCGACATCGACGCCACGCTCCCGGAAGATCGCGGCGGCGCGGGGGTCCATCTGGTCGCTGATAAGTACTTTGGGCATCTGTATTTCCTTTGGAAAATAGTCCCGTCATCCCCGCGCAGGCGGGGATCTATCTCCCGCCATTGCACCTGTCGATAGGCTGGGAGATGGATTCCCGCCTTCGCGGGAATGACGACTTTGTTTTAAATTAAGCGGCCTTCACGGTCGCATAGGCCCAGTCGAGCCAGGGGCCGAGCGCTTCGATGTCGGCGGTGTCGACGGTCGCGCCGCACCAGATGCGAAGCCCGGCGGGGGCGTCGCGATAGCCGGCGATGTCGAGTGCCGCGCCTTCCTTTTCGAGCAGGGCAGCGAAGGCCTTGATAAAGGCTTCGTCGGCACCCGCGACGGTCAGGCAGACGCTGGTTTTCGAGCGCGAGGCTTCATCGACCGCGAGATGGCCGAGCCAGTCGCGCTCCGCCACAATCTTGTCCAGAGCGGCAGCATTGGCGTCGCTGCGGGCGATCAGGCCAGCGGCACCGCCGATCGACTTGCCCCATTCCAGCGCGAAGATCGCATCTTCGACCGCCAGCATGGAGGGGGTGTTGATCGTCTCGCCCTTGAACACGCCTTCGGTCAGCTTGCCCTTGGAAACGAGCCGGAAAACCTTGGGCAGCGGCCAGGCGGGGGTGTAGGTTTCGAGGCGCTCAACGGCGCGGGGACCAAGGATCAGCACGCCATGGCCGCCCTCGCCGCCCAGCACCTTCTGCCAGGAGAAGGTGGCAACGTCGATCTTGGCCCAGTCGATGTCATAGGCGAACACCGCGCTGGTCGCGTCGGCGAAGGTCAGGCCTTCGCGGTCGGCGGGGATGAAGTCCGCATTGGGAACGCGCACGCCCGACGTCGTGCCATTCCAGGTGAACAGCACGTCATGGCTGAAATCGACCGCCGACAGATCGGGCAGCTGGCCATAATCGGCGCGGATCACGGTGGGGTCGAGCTTCAACTGCTTGGCCGCGTCCGTCACCCAGCCTTCGCCGAAGCTTTCCCAGGCGATGGTCGTGACCGGGCGGGCGCCCAGCATCGTCCACATCGCCATTTCAAACGCGCCGGTGTCGGAGCCGGGGACGATGCCGATGCGGTGGGTGTCGGGCAGGTTCAGCAATTCGCGCATCAGGTCGATGCAGTAGGCTAAGCGGGTCTTGCCGATCTTGGACCGGTGCGAACGGCCCAGCGACTCAGTGGCGAGCGCAGCGGCGCTCCAGCCGGGCGGCTTGGCACAGGGACCGGACGAGAAAAAGGGACGGGCCGGAAGGGTTGCGGGCTTTACGGCAGGCGCAACGGTGGCGTCAACGGCAGTCAAATCAGTCATGTAGCTTCTCCTTACAGAGAGCAGCGCGGCGTTGGGACCGCGTGGCCCGTCGGCCGCCCTAAAGATTTCGGCTGAACTGTCAAGCTGGTTGCAAAAACGCGACGAGCCGTGCGCCCCGTTAACCATCGGCAAGATTTGTCCTGCTACCATGGCTGGCTCCTGATAGAGCGGGCGATGACGATGAGGATGTTTCGCGGCGCGGCGCTGGCCGTGACGATGGCGATGATGCTGAGCGCGTGCGGCGGCGATCTGGTGCCGCGCGGGCGGGTGGCGCGAGTCTCCAAGCCCGTCCGACCCGCAGCGCCGCCGCCGATGGAAGTGCGTCAGTGTCTGGCGAAACTCAATGCGCAGGCGATCGCCTACACCCCGCTGCCCGACCGGACATTTGGCGGCGGATGCAGCGCGGTGGGGAGCGTCAAGCTGATCGACTTTGGCGTGCCTGCGACCAATCTGGGGGCGATGACCTGCCAGCTGGCGGCCAATTTCGCGGCCTGGGCGCGCTATGGGGTGCAACCCGCCGCGCGCACCATATTGGGGACGGAGATTGTGCGGATCGAGACATTCGGCACCTATAATTGCCGCCCGATCGCGGGCAGCGGCAAATTGTCCGAACATGCGCACAGCAACGCGATCGACATTGCCGCCTTCGTGCTGGCGGACGGGCGCAGGATCAGCGTCGAGCAAGGCTGGAGCGGCGACCGGGAAACGCGCCAGTTCCTGAAAATCGTCCATGCCAGCGCCTGCAAGCGGTTCAACACCGTTCTCAGCCCCGATTATAACGCGGCCCATCACGACCATTTTCATTTCGACATGGGGGGCAAGGGCGGGTTTTGCAGGTAAGCCGTCTTGGCAATGTCATCCGCGCCCCTTACGTCGTGGGGATGACAAAGAAAGACATTGAAGAACCCAAATTCCGCCCCGCACGGCAGGAGGCGGCAGACGCCCGCAAGGCGATCGACACACCCCAGACCAGCAGCAGCGCCTATCGGCTGGCCTTTCAGGACACCGAATTTCTGTTGCGCGAAGATTTGCGCCCGGTCCGCTTCCAGCTGGAGCTGTTGAAGCCGCAATTGCTGATGGACGAGGCGCGAATCGAATCGACCTTCGTTTTCTATGGCTCCGCGCGGATTCCCGAACCCGATCAGGTGCAGGCGCGGATCGACGCGGCGACCACGCCAGAGCTGAAGCGGATTGCCGAAAATCTGGGCAAGAAAGCCCATTATTATGATGAAGCCCGCAAGCTGGCGAGCATCGCGGCGCAATATCCGGTGAATGAGGCGGGATGCCGTCACTTCGTCGTTTGTTCGGGCGGCGGCCCCTCGATCATGGAGGCGGCCAATCGCGGCGCGGCTGATGTCGGCCAGACCACGATCGGCATGAACATCGTCCTGCCCCACGAACAGGCACCCAATCGCTTCGTCACCCCGGAGCTGAGTTTCCAGTTCCACTATTTCGCGCTGCGCAAGATGCACTTCCTGCTGCGCGCGCGGGCGCTGGCGGTGTTTCCCGGCGGGTTCGGCACGTTCGACGAGATGTTCGAGCTGCTGACCCTGATCCAGACCGGCAAGATGAAGCCGATCCCGATCCTGCTGTTCGGCAAGGCCTTCTGGAACCGGGTGGTCGATTTCGAGGCGCTGGCCGATGAGGGCGTGATCGCGCCCGCCGACCTCAACCTCATCACCTGGGTCGAAAGTGCCGAGGAGGCGTGGCAGGCGGTGCAGGCCTTTTATCATGACAGCGAGCCGCTGGGGTGCGGCTGACCCCCTCTCCCCATGGAGAGGGAAGCGAGACTTGGCGGCTTTGCCGCCTAGTCGCAGCCGGAGAGGGGGTGCGCCGCACGCCATGCCCATCCCCCTCTTCCAACTTCGCCTAGGCCCTTCGGGCCAAGGCTGCGTATCCTTCTCCCCCACGGGGAGAAGGTTTGTTGTGGCTCTTGCCCTCGCCCGCGCACAGGACTAGGGCGCGGCCATGCTTGGCGATCTGGCCCATGTCGACACCTGGATCTTCGATCTGGACAACACGCTCTATCCGGCGAAGGCGGACCTGTTCGCGCTGATCGACGTGAAGATGGGCGAGTTTATCCAGGGGTTGCTGGGGTGCGACCCGGTGGCCGCGCGGCAGACGCAGAAGCGGTATTTCATGGAGCATGGCACCACCCTGTCGGGGCTGATGCACCATCATTGTATCGAGCCGCGCGAATTCCTCGACTATGTCCATGACATTTCGATGGACCGGCTGGCGGTCGATGCCGATCTGAACGCCCATATTGCCGCTTTGCCGGGCCGCCGCCTGATCTTCACCAATGGTGATGCAGCCTATGCGGGCCGCGTGCTGGAGAGACTGGGCCTTTCCGACCTGTTCGAGCAGATCCACGACATTCACGCCTGCCAATATGTGCCCAAGCCCGACCCGTCGGGCTATGCCGAATTGTGCCGGGTCCATGATGTCGATCCGACCCGCGCCGCCTTTTTCGAGGATATGGCCCGCAATTTGCGGCCCGCCAAGGCGATCGGCATGGCGACGATCTGGGTCAATAATGGCTCCGAAGCGGGCAATCATGACCATCATCCCGATTTTATCGATTTTGAGACCGACCATCTGAGGCCTTTTCTGGCCAGCATACTTGGGGACAATGCATGACCGACCTGCAAACCATAATCGACGCCGCCTGGGAGGACCGGGCCAATGTGAGCCTGACCACGCAAGGGCCGGTGCGCGACGCCGTGAATCAGGCTCTGGCACTGCTCGACAGCGGCAAGGCCCGTGTCGCCGAGCCGGTCGATGGCGGCTGGCAGGTCAACCAGTGGCTCAAAAAGGCGGTGCTGCTTTCCTTCCGCCTCAACGACAATGCGCTGATCGAAAACGGCCCCGGCGGCGGTTTCTGGTGGGACAAGGTGCCGAGCAAATTCGCCGGATGGGGCGAGGCGGAATTTCGCGCCGCCGGTTTCCGCGCGGTGCCGGGCGCCTTTGCCCGCGCTGGCGCGCATATCGCCAAGAATGCGATCCTGATGCCCAGCTTCGTCAATATCGGCGCATTCGTCGATGAAGGCACGATGGTCGACGCCTGGGTGACGGTCGGCAGCTGCGCCCAGATCGGCAAGAATGTCCATCTGTCGGGCGGCGTCGGCATTGGCGGCGTGCTGGAGCCGTTGCAGGCCGATCCCGTCATCATCGAGGATGACTGCTTCATCGGCGCGCGGTCCGAAGTGGTCGAAGGCGTCCGCATCGGCAAGGGATCGGTCCTGTCGATGGGCGTGTTCATCGGCCAGTCGACCAAGGTTATCGACCGCGCGACCGGCGAAATATTCATGGGCGAAGTGCCGCCTTACTCGGTGATCGTCCCCGGCAGCCTGCCCGGCAAGCCCCTGCCCGACGGCACGCCCGGCCCCAGCCTCTATTGCGCGGTCATCGTCAAGCGGGTGGACGCCCAGACGCGGTCCAAGACCGGGATCAACGATCTGCTGCGCGACTGATCGGTCCGGGGGGCGTCCCGTCGATAGCCCCCTCCGTCAGCCCTGCGGGCTGCCACCTCCCCGTGCCGGGGAGGTTCATTCCAGCGCCAGCAGCGCAAACGTCGCCAGCCAATGTTCCCCCATATAGTCGCCCGCGACATGGGGCAGGCTGGCGGCGATGTGGCGCTGCGCCGCGTCGATCGCAAGCGGCGAAACCGGGTCGTCCGGTCCCAGCGCCGCGGCAATCGCGCGCCAGCACCAGCCGCGGCTGAGGTTCAAGCCATCGAGATGGGCGATCTTGCCATCGCTGCGGTCGGACACGGTTGCCGGGGTGAAAAGCGTCGCCGGTTCGCCCTGCGCCAGATGCGGCAGGAAGGCGTGAAACCAGTCGGCGAAATCAGCGCGCGGCAGCAGGCGGCTCATCAGCAGCGCTTCGCACAGAGCGGGCGAGAGAAATTCATCGCCGCCCGGCTCCCACGCCTGACAGGCGCGATCCTTGCCGAACCAGTGCAGCGCCCGGTCGCGGATCAGCGCCACCAGCGCGGGATCGCGCGCCTCGGCCCATTCCAGCGCCAGCACCAGCGCGAAGGCGATGTTGAAATGGGTGCCGACCCGCAGCGGATAGGTGAGCTTGGGCAGGAAGCCATGGAAGCGCGCCGCGAAGGCCAGCGCCAGCGGCTCGACTGCCGCTGCCCAGGGCGCATCGTGCCGCGCCAGTTCGCCATGCAGTGCCAGCGCCCACGCCCAGCCATAGGGTCGTTCGAAACCGGTGGCGGTGGGCCGCGCGAGAAAGGCGAGTTCGCCCGCCACCTTGTCCGGCACCAGCATCGCGTCGGCCTGCGCCCGGATCGTAGCAGCCTGTGGCATGGCCGGGTAACGGCGCAACAGCCGCATCACCTGCCACCAGCCATGGACGCAGCTGTGCCAGTCGAAACTGCCATGGAAGATCGGGTGATGATCGGCCGGTTCGCGCGCATCCTGCGGCCCTGCCAGCACCAGATCCATCTTGTAGGGGTAACGCCGCCCCAGATGAGACAGGGTCAGCGCGGCAAAGCGATTGGCCATGTCGGGGGTCAGGTGCGTCATGGAAAAGCCAGCCAGTAAATGAGGGCGATATTGACGGCGAGCAGCGGCAGGGCGGTGCCGACCTGCTGCCTAATGACGCCATGCTTGTCCTTGAGTTCCAACAGGGCGGCGGGGACCAGGTTGAAATTGGCCGCCATCGGCGTCAGCAGCGTGCCGCAGAAACCCGCCAGCATCCCGATGGCGCAGACGATCGCGGGATCGCCATGATAGGTGCGGATCAGCAACGGCACGCCGATCGCGGCGGTCATCACCGGGAAGGCGGCAAAGGCATTGCCCATGACGATGGTGAACAGCGCCATGCCAAGGCCATAAGCGATCACTGCGCCGAGCAGACTGCCCTGCGGGATCGCCTGGCTGACCAGCCCGCCGACCGCATCGCCCACCCCGGCGAGCGCGAATACTGCGCCCAGGCTGGCGAGCATCTGCGGCAATATCGCCGCCCAACCGACCTGGTCCATCAGCCGCCGGCCCTGTTGCAACGGCACGACCGGCGACGCCCGCAGCCACAGACACCCCACGACCAGCGCGATCAGCACGCCCAGTGCCAGCGCAATGAGCGTCGCCTGCTTGCCATCGACCCAGCCGGGCATCTCCTTGAACAGCAGCGTGCCGACCAGCGCGGTCACCGGAATGACCAGCGCAACGGCGAACAGTCCATTGCCGAAACGCCCCGCCCGCTCCTGTCGCACAGCATCCGCCACCGCGCCGCTGCCCCGGCCCAGCCCGGATGCGGCCAGTCCCACCAGCCCCAGCACCAGCACGCCATTGCCAAGGTCGCCCAGCGCATCCCCGGCCCACATCGACAGGGCCAGCAGCGCCCAGAAGGCCGCTGTTCGCCGGGCGCGCGTATTGCTTTTGTCGGCCACGCCCAGCAGCGCAAAGGCGGCGAAGATCGCCCCGGCCAGCGCATAGACCCAGTGCAGCGTGATCATGGCCGATCCGCCCGGTTCAGACGACGATCGAGCCGCCACAGCCTGAACCCGTGGATCAGGAAAGCGGCGATCGCGGTCGGGATCGCCCAGACCGACAGCTGGAGCGGTTCAAGGTTGATGCCATATTGCTCCAGCAGCCCCTTGATCAGCAGGATCGATCCGATGGCAAGGAAGATATCCTCGCCAAAGAACAGCCCGACATTGTCGGTCGCCGCCGCCATCGCCTTGACCTTCTCGCGCTCCGTATCGTCCAGATCGCCCGCCTGCCGTTCAGCGGCGGCCTCCGCGATGGGCGCGACCAGCGGGCGCACGGTTTGCGCATGACCCGCCACCGATGTCAGCCCCACTGCGGCCAGACCCTGCCGCACCAGCAGATAGCCCGTCAGGAACCGGCCCACCGTCGCCCCGCGCATCCGTCCGATCAGCCCGCGCGCCCGCTCCTGCAACCCATGCGCCTCCAGCAGGGCGACGACCGGCAGCACGATCCAGATGATGCTGACATAGCGCGCCTCGTTGAACGCCTTGCCGAAGGCGGCGAGGATAGCGAGCGGATCAAGCCCTGCTGCGATCCCCGTCACGACCGCTGACGCCAGGATGACGAGCAGCGGGTTGAAGCGCAGCACGAAACCCGCAACGATCACCGCAATGCCCAGCAGCACCCACATTAGTTGAGCGCCTTAATAGCCAGCCTCGATCGCCAGCCTGATTCCCTCAGCCCCGGTCCTGACGCCCAACGCTTTCAGCATCGCGGCGCGGTGCATCTTCACGGTGCGTTCGGTCAGGCCCAGATCCCAGGCGATTTGCTTGTTGAGCTTGCCCGCCGCCATCGCGATCAGCACGTCGCGCTGGCGCGATGTCAGCGCGGCGATCCGTTCGCGCGCGCCCGACGATCGTTCCGCCCCGGCAACGTCCGGGGTTTCCACCGCCATTTGTGACCCCAGAAAATAATCCAGTTCACCATCCACGCCAAAGATCGGCGCGACCATCACGGCGTTGCGGAACGGCGTGCCGTCCTTGCGATAGTTTAATATTTCCACCAGCACCGGCCGCCGTTCGCGCACGCCAGTGCGGATCGTTTCTGTCAGCCAGGGTTCGGTATCCGGCCCGGACAGGAAGCGGCAGTTGCGCCCGACAATTTCATCCCGCGTATAGCCGGTCAGCGCGATGAACGCTTCATTACATTCGACAATGGGATTGTCGGGCAGGCGCGGGTTGCTGATCACGGCGGCGATCGCGCTGTTGGCGATCATTTCGGACAAGGACATGGTCACTCACAGACTGGCGGGCGATCGGCGGATGCGATGCCCCTTTGGGCATGTTGCCCCAAATGCCCTGCCTGCCGCAAGCAGGCTGCATCAGGCCCCTGATGAACGAAAGGGAAAGGCCATGAATTTCATCCCCGGCGATCTTGGCGATTATGCCTTCGACGATGAAGGACGCCCGCTCGTGCCGCAGGCCGTGCAGGACGCGGTGCGTACGCTTATTCGCTGGGCCGGGGACGACCCGGAACGCGAAGGCTTGCGCGATACGCCTGCACGGGTCGGTCGGGCATGGCGCGACTATTGCACCGGCTATGAGGAAGATCCCGGTCGCCATCTGTCCCGCACCTTTCAGGAAGTGGGCGGTTATGACGAGATCGTGCTGCTGAAGGACATTCCGTTCCAGTCGCATTGCGAACATCATATGGCGCCGATCACCGGCAAGGCGTCGATCGCCTATCTGCCGCGCGACCGGGTGGTGGGCATATCCAAACTCGCCCGCGTGCTGCACGGCTTTGCCCGACGGTTGCAGGTGCAGGAACGGCTGACCGCGGAAGTCGCGCAGAGCATTCAGGACCATCTTCAGCCCCATGGCGTTGCCGTGGTGATAGAGGCGCAGCATGGCTGCATGACCGGGCGCGGCGTCCGCACCCCCGGCGTCGCCATGGTCACCAGCCGCCTGCTCGGCTGTTTTCTCGACGATCGTGCCAGCCGCCGCGAACTGCTCGCGTTGATGGGTTATTGAAACGGGGCATGACAGGGTGACGCTGGCGATCATAGGCGCAGGCATGGCTGGGCTGGCCTGTGCCGACCGGCTGGCGGAGGACGGCGTTGCCGTGCGCCTGTTCGACAAGGGGCGCGGGCCGGGCGGGCGCATGTCGACCCGCCGGGTCGAAACCTCCGCTGGCACCGCCACTTTCGACCATGGCGCGCAATATTTTACCGTGCGCGATCCGCTGTTCCGCGATCAGGTCGATGCCTGGGCTGCGGCCGGGGTCGTCGTCCCCTGGCCCGAAGCCGGTGCCGACGCCTGGATCGGCAACCCGGCCATGAATGCGCCGATCCGCCATATGGCGGCAGCCCATCAGGTCGATTTCCAGCATCACGTCCATGGCCTGCAACGCGATGCCGCTGGGTGGTGGGTGCGGCTGGACACAGGCATGGAGGGGCCATTTGACGCCGCGATCGTCGCGCTGCCGTCCGAACAGGCTGCGTCCATATTGGGCCTGCATGATCTGGCGATGGCGCGGGTGGCGATGACGGCGCGCTCGCAACCCTGCTGGACCGCAATGATCGCCTTTGACGAGCCGGTCGACCTGCCGGTCGATCATGTCAGCGGCGGCGGCATCCTGTCATGGGCGGCGCGCAACAGCGCAAAGCCGGGCCGCGACGGGCCGGAAGCCTGGGTCGTGCAGGCCAATGGTGCCTGGTCGGCGGCGCATCTGGAGGAAAATCCACACGTCATCGGTCCGCTGCTGCTCGATGCGCTGGGGCAGATGACGGGCGGCGCAGGGCTGCCGCCAGTGGCACACCTGACCGCGCATCGCTGGCGCTTTGCCATGACGCGCGGCACCGACAATGGCGCGCTGTGGAACGATCATATCCGGCTGGGCGCGTGCGGCGACTGGCTGCTGGGGCCGCGCGTGGAACTGGCCTGGCTATCCGGCCGGATGCTCGGCGCGCGGGTGGCGCAGGATATGACGCTGCCGCTCGCCGAGTCCGGCTGAAGCCCTAATCCACGAAATTACCCGGCCGGGCGAACGCTGCGATATCCTTGCGATCGCTTGGCACTTCGCGCGCCTGCAAGGCTTCGGGTAACACCGACTTGTCGCCCATCCGCCCGATCGCCACTGCCGCTTCGATACGGAAACGATCCGGCACGGCCAGCTCGGTGCGGGCGGCCTCGAAATCCACGCCGCTCATTGCATGGGTGTGATAGCCCAGCCGGGTCGCCTGCAACGCCAGCAAGGCCCAGGCAGCGCCCGCATCGAAACTGTGGCTGTGCGACGGCTTGAAATCGTCCGATCCCGGCGCGGCAGTCAGCGTGTCGGACAGGATATAGACCAGCGCACCGGCATGTTGCACCCAGCTCTGGTTGAACGGCAGCAGGACGCCAAGAAACCGGGTCCAGTCCGCGCTGTCGCGATGGGCATAGAGAAAGCGCCAGGGCTGATAATTAAACGCCGACGGCGCCCAGCGGGCCGCATCGAACAGCGTGTCGAGGTCTGCCTGCGGGATTGGCGAGCTGTCAAAAGCGCGTGGCGACCAGCGTTCCAGAAACAGCGGATCGACCGCGCGGGTCACGGTGCGGGGGTTCGTGGCCATGAAGGCTCCTTGCATGAGCGTGAAAGACCGGCGCAATATAGGGTGGATATTGCGGTTGCGAAGGGGTCAGCGGATCGCTTCAAACGGCTGGCCGGTTCGGTCGCCCTGACCGCGCGCCAACATGAAGGCGTCAGCGTCCCGTTCCAGCAGGACCACCGTGGGTTCACGCAACAGCGCCTGCGCCAGTCGCGCCCGCAACCGGGCAAAGCGCCCATCCTGTCCCTGCCGTCCGATCATGCATCCTCCGCGCCGATTCATGCAACTTATCTATCGATCCTATAGACAAACGTCGCTCAAGCAATGCTGGGGAGGAGGACAGAAATGCTTTTGCGCGGCGTTGCGCCGCGGCCATGCCATCGTCGAGGCGTTCCCCCAAGCCATGGGCATGAGCGTTGCAGCACGCACAATGACAGATCCGGCCTTGACCGATCCGGTCGGTGCCTGCTTCACCCTGATACTGCCCCAGCCGCTCATCCTGTCCGATCCCCCCGTTGACGGAAACCATCCATGACCCTGCGCCACTGCCTGCTCATCATCGACGACGAACCGCAGATCCGCCGTCTGGTCCAGGCCGCGCTGACCCGCGCCGACTATGACACGGTGGAAGCCGCGACCGCGCGGGAGGGGATGGAGGCGTTGCGCCGGGTGCGTCCTGCGATAACCCTGCTGGATCTCGGCCTACCCGATCGCGACGGGCTGGAACTGGTGCCGCTGATCAAGAAGGAGACGGACACGACGCTGATCATCCTGTCGGCGCGCGACGGCACGGACGAGAAGGTCGCGGCGCTCGATCTGGGTGCGGACGATTATCTGACCAAGCCGTTCGATACCGACGAACTGCTGGCGCGGGTGCGGGTGGCGCTGCGTAACCGGCTGGCCCGCGCGGGCAGTGCCGCGCAGTTGCAGGCCGGCAATATCGTTATCGACCTGCTGGCCCATGTCGTGACGCGCGACGGACAGGAAGTGCATCTGACGCCCAAGGAATATGGGGTGCTGGCCCAGCTTGCCCGCTTTCCCGGCCGGGTGATCACCCACAAGCAGATCATGGATCAGGTCTGGCCCAACGAATATGCCCATCATGTCGAATATCTGCGCGTCCTGGTTCGCACCCTGCGCCAGAAGCTGGAGGCAGACCCGCAACGACCGCAGATCATCTGCAACGAACCGGGGATCGGCTATCGCCTGAAAATGACGGATATTGGGGCATGACCGGTATCTAAGGCGATGGTCGCCAGAATCGGGTCAGGCCGGTCTGGCAGGACCGGCCACCCGTCTCCATTACGGGCAGGGCCCGCTCCCCAGGAGCGGGTGCCTGCGATAGCATCAGCGCTGGGCCAGCTGGACGCTCGACTTGCGGCTGATGGTCAGGCCGTTGCGCGCCCATTCAGCCTTCGACTGGCACTGAGTCACGGGGACCAGCGAACCGGTCACGGTTTCGCGGAAGCAATAGCGGTCGGTCTTGGCGTCATAGGTCACCTTGGCCTTGCCAAAGCTGCCATGCGACTGGGCGAAAGCCGGGGTGCTGGCAGCCGAAACGGCGACGGTGGCGGCGACAACGGCGGCGGCGAAAGCGATGGTCTTCATGATATATGTCCTTCCCTGAACAATGGTTGGCGATCCGTTTTGGATCATGCCAACAGCTTTGCAGGAGGCGTGCCAGTTTGAAAAAATCCCGGAAGAACGAGGTTCTTTATGGCGCTTTGTTAAAGTATTCTGAATATTTTGCCAGCAGTTAGGATTTTGTCCGAATTATCTGCAAATATTTCGCGTAAAACTCAAAAATCGCCGGGCGCGTCCTTTGCGGGCGCAAAAACCACTGGCGCGTCGCCCTCGCGCCAGGGCGGGATGCGCACCATGGCGGCGGCGAACAGAGAGCCTTGCAAATGACCGTCGAGCCAGCGGCGCAGATGGGGCAGCGCCTGCGCCGCAAACCAGGCCGGGTCGATCGCCGCAAACTGGCGAACGAAGGGGATAATCGCCATGTCGGCGAGGCCCCGCGTCGCACCGCATAGCTGATCGCTTCCGCCCAACCGCCGGTCGAGCCTATGCAACCAGTCAAGCGCCGCGGCGCGGTGAACCGCCGGATCGCTGCCATGGCGGTCGGGATATTTGGTGCGGTCCAGATGCGCCTTGAACGGACCGTCATTGGCCGCGACCAGCCCGACATCGTCGCGCATCAGCCACCCCTCCGGGTCGGACCGGCCGAGCGCCCAGCGCATGATGTCCAGACTCTGGTCGATCACCTGCCCGTCGGGCAACACCAGCACCGGCACCGTCGCCTTTAGGGACGCCTGCCGCAGCGCGTCCGGCTTGTCGCGCAACACGACTTCGCGCAGCACCACCGCCTGCCCGCTCACCAGCAAAGCCAGCCGCGCGCGGATCGCATAGGGGCAGCGGCGGAAGCTGTAGAGGATGGGGAGCGACGACATGGGGACCATCATCCCTATCGTGCAAAATCCCTGTTCCAGCAATGGTTTCAAGGGAAACTGGCGGAGAGGCAGGGATTCGAACCCTGGGTACCGTCACCGGCACGCCGCATTTCGAGTGCGGTGCATTCGACCACTCTGCCACCTCTCCGCAGAAGGCCGGGACATGCGGCTTTTCGCACAGGAAAAGCCCGTCCCAACCGGGTCGAGCGCGGCCATTAGCGAATGATTCCCGCCTTGCCAAGCAGCCTTGTCGGTATTTTTCTTGTGTGACAGGCGAACAGTCCTAAATTGGACATATGAGAGACACGATTCAGATTTTCGGCACTGGCGTCACCGCCCCGCCGATTGTCCATGCCCGCTTCAGCATTGGCGACGTCGTCAAGCACCGCCTGTTCGGCTTTCGCGGCGTCGTGTTCGATATTGATCCGGTGTTCGCCAATAGCGAGGAATGGTATGATGCCATCCCCGAACATGCGCGGCCGGACAAGGAACAGCCCTTCTACCATCTGCTCGCCGAAAATGGCGAATCCAGCTATGTCGCCTATGTCAGCCAGCAAAATCTGGTCACCGACGACAGCGACGAGCCGGTCGATCATCCCGCCATTACCGGCATGTTCGGTGCCTATGCGGACGGCAAATATCGCCTGCGCCCGCTCCATCGCCACTAGTGACCCGAATCTGAAGTCCGCCACATTTTGAGTAAAGGTCTGAGCGGACTTCAGATTCAAAAGGGTCACTAGAAATATCTGATTCTAGTGGGGTTTATGGAATTGAAATTCGATCCGGCACCTGCCGCAAAAGCAGGCGAATTTCAATTCCACCCCACTAGGGCGATCGCAGCCTTGCTGCTGGCGCTCGCGCTGCCCGGCGCGGGCAGCGCGCAGGCGCAGGACCGACCACCCAATGCCGACCCGACCTTCCCCTTCGCGCGGGAGATTGAGGCCTTTGCCAAAGCCAATACCGCCAGCCCGCCGGTGGACGGCGCGACCCTGTTCCTGGGCAGTAGCAGCATCCGCCTGTGGGACATAGCGGCCAGCTTTACGGACATTCCCACCGTCAATCGCGGCTTTGGCGGGGCCAGCACGCCCGATGTGCTGCGCCATTACCGCCGCCTGCTGCCGCCGATCCAGCCGCGCACGATCATCGTCTATGTCGGCGAAAATGATCTGGCCGCAGGCGCGAGTCCCGACAAGGTCGCCGACGACATATTGACCCTGCTCAAGCAGCTGCGCACCGATTATCCGCGTGCGCCGATCGCTTTCCTCTCCTTGAAGCCCAGCCCGATCCGCTGGACGCTGTGGCCCAAAATGGCGGCGGTCAACCAGGCGATTGCCAAGCGCGCCGGGGCGGACCGCTTCACTTATCTCGATGTCGGCAGCGTGCTGCTGGCGCGCGACGGCCTGCCCGACGCCTCGCTGTTTCGCCCAGACGGGCTGCACATGAACCCACGGGGCTATCAGCGCTGGACGCAGCTCATCGACAATTGGCTCGATCGCGTCGCGCCTGGCGCGGGCGCGACAAGAAAGGCGTCATAAACCGCCCGATCGCACTTTCCGATTGATCCAAAACCAAGCAACATTATTACAAGTTCCAACGACAAGCGCCAAGCCAAGGGGATTCAGGGTGACAATGGAGAAGGCACAGGCCAGCGCGATGGCCGAACTGACGCTGCGCGGGGTCATCCTCGGCGCGCTCATCACCCTGATCTTCACCGCCGCCAACGTCTATCTGGGCCTCAAGATCGGCCTGACCTTCGCTACCTCGATTCCCGCCGCGGTCATCTCCATGGCGGTGCTGCGGCTGTTTGCCACCGGCACGATTCTGGAAAATAATATCGTCCAGACCATCGCATCGGCCGCAGGCACATTGTCGGCCATCATCTTCGTGCTGCCCGGCCTCGTCATCATCGGCTGGTGGCAGGGCTTCCCCTACTGGCTGTCCGCCTGCACCATCGCCTTGGGCGGCATATTGGGGGTCATGTACTCCGTCCCTCTGCGCCGCGCGCTCGTCACCGGATCGGACCTGCCCTATCCCGAAGGCGTCGCTGCCGCCGAAGTGCTGAAAGTCGGAGCCGGATCGCGCCTGGGCGAGGAAGAGAATAAGCGCGGCCTGTCCGCCATCCTGCTGAGCGCGCTCGCCGCCGCCGCCTTCTCCATCATCGCCAAGACGAAACTGCTGGCCGAGGAAGCCGCCACCTTCTTCACATTCGGCGCGGGCGCGACATCCATGTCGACCAGCTTCTCCATGGCGCTGATCGGCGTGGGTCATCTGGTCGGTCTGTCGGTCGGCGTTGCGATGTTCGTTGGCCTGCTGATCAGTTGGGTCGGCATCGTCCCCTATCTGACCACGCCCGTCCCCGCTGGCGCGGACCTGGCAGACCTGGTCGGCACCACCTTCCGCATGAAGGCACGCTTCATCGGCGCCGGCACGATCGGCGTCGCCGCGATCTGGACCCTGCTCAAGATTCTCGGCCCGATCGTCAGCGGCATCCGCTCAGCCCTCGTCGCCAACGCCACGCGCAAGGCGGGCAATGCCGCCAGTCTGGCATTGACCGAGCGCGACCTGCCGATCGGCATTGTCGGCGGCACCATCGTCGCGTCGATGCTGCCGATCGGCGTGCTGCTCTGGATTTTCGCACAGGGCGGCCCGATCGCGGCCAATCCCATTCCGGTGATCGCGCTGACGCTCGCCTATGTGCTGGTTGCGGGCATCGTCATCGCTTCGGTCTGCGGCTATATGGCGGGCCTGATCGGCGCGTCGAACAGCCCGATTTCGGGCGTCGGCATCCTCGCCGTGCTGGGCGCGTCGCTCATGCTGGCGGCGATTTACGGATCGGGCGGCGACCCGGATCGCAGTCAGGCGCTTGTCGCCTATGCGCTGTTCACCACCGCCATCGTGTTCGGCATAGCGACCATCTCCAACGACAATCTCCAGGACCTCAAGACCGGCCAGTTGGTCGGTGCGACCCCGTGGAAGCAGCAGATCGCGCTGATCCTGGGCGTGCTGTTCGGCGCGCTGGTGATCCCGCCGGTGCTGGACCTTTTGAACAGCGCCTTCGGTTTTGCCGGCGCGCCCGGTGCCGGGCCGAACGCCCTGCCCGCCCCGCAGGCCGCGCTCATCTCTGCGCTGGCCAAAGGTGTGCTGGGCGGTGATCTCGACTGGGGGCTGATCGGCATCGGCGCGGGGATCGGCGCGATCGTGGTGCTGGTCGACGAACTGCTGGGCAAGGCGGGCAAGCTGCGCCTGCCGCCGCTGGCAGTCGGCATGGGCATCTATCTGCCGATGGCGCTGACCCTGCTGATCCCGGTCGGCGCGGTGATCGGCCATCTCTATAATCGCTGGGCACTGCGCCAGTCGCACCCCGAATTTGCCGAGCGGATGGGCGTGCTGATGGCAACGGGCTTCATCGTGGGCGAAAGCCTGTTCGGCGTCGCCTTCGCCGGGATCGTCGCAGCGACGGACAGCGACGCACCGCTGGCGCTGGTCGGGGAAAGCCATTGGGCGGTGCCGCTCTCCATCCTGGTCTTTGCGCTGGTGATCGGCGGCCTCTACCTCAAACTGCGCCGCTGGGCCTCCGCCCCCCTGTCGTGAAGGCCAAAACCTGTCCTAAAGGGAAGCGGACATGGATCGCCATTTGTGCATTGCTGATGCTTCGAAAAGACTCAGCAGACGGGCGCAACGATGAACCAAGACCAAAGCCGGGCAGGGCCGCCGGAGGCCAGCCACGTCTGCCTGGATGATGCCGACGCCATCGATTATTGGACGCGCCGGTTCGACGTGTCGCGCGAGGAGCTCGAGGAAGCGGTCGATACTGTGGGCGACAGCGTCGATGCCGTCGCCGCCTATCTCAACACTGCCTCCTGACACAAAAAAGGGGGCTGCGTCCGCCGCAGCCCCCTTCCCTGTTTTCCAGAAGCAGACCGAAGATCAGAAGGCGTAGCGCGCCATGATCTGGAACACCGGTCCGGCCTTTTCGCTTTCCAGCTCATATTCGTCGAAATCGCGGTCGATCTGGTCTGCCAGATTGTCGAACTTGTTGAACGTCTCGCGCTTGGCCCCGTTCAGCAGGTTGGACCCGACCGCGCGAATCGTGAAGGTTTTGCCGATCCGCTTTTCCACGAAGATTTCCAGGTCCGCGCCATAGGTGGTGGTCACTTCCTCCGCGATCACCCGGCCAAAGGCGCTGCCCTGCTTGCGATAGGTCGCGCCGAATGCCGCGCCTGCCTGCGGGAAATCCTGGATGAAGCCGAAATTATAGACATATTTCGACTGGTCGTTGAACCGCCGTTCGCCGATCACGTCGGTAATCTTGCTGTCGAGCAGCGAGAGATTGCCGAAAATGCCGGTGTTGGGCAGGCCGACAAAGCCCAGATCGGTCGACAGGTCGAACTCCACGCCCCACACCTTGCCATTGCCGACATTCATCGGCTGATAGACGAATGTGCCTTCGCCTTCCGACCCTTCTTCGCCGGTATTGGTCAGCTCGATCAGATCCTTGACGTCGCGATAGAAGAAGTTAACGCCGAAAATGCCGCCCGACCCCATGCGATGTTCATAGCCGATATCGAAGCCCCAGGCTGTTTCCGGGCCGAGTTGCGGATTGCCCAGCAGATCGCTGTCGCCCACTTCCTCTTCCAGCACGGCTGGCGTCAGATAGTTGAATTCAGGGCGGCGCAGCGTGCGGGCAACCGACCCAATGATACGGTCATGGTCGGTCAGCGAATATTTGAACGACGCGGACGGCAGGAAGGCGTCATAGTCGCTTTCCTGATCAGCGATCGCGGCCGCGACCGTAAAGTCGCTGATGCGAACCTTGGTATGTTCATAGCGCAGGCCCGCTTCCCATTTCAGGCTGCCGCTATCCCCTTCGATCAGGGCGAAGCCGTCGCGGCGCTTTTCCTTGATGCGGTTGTCGCCGCCATCAATCGCCTCGACATCGTCAAAGGGGGTGGCAAGATCGGTAGGGTTCTGGGTGAACTGGTCCCATGCAAAGCTACCCGTGCCTTCCTGTTCGGCCTCAAAGATGCCCGTACGGCGATTCTTGTCCTGATAGAAGCCACCGAACACGAACTTCATCGTGTCGTTCAAGGGGATTTCGTGCTCCAGCTTGACCGAAAATTCCCGATCCTTGATCGCGGTGCTAGTCAGCGCGCCCTCAAATTCCGGGTCGTCGCCCTCATCGACATCGAAACCGATCTCATATTCGGTTTCCTGGCGGTCCTCGATAAATTGGGCATAGCCCACGCGCACCGATGTCTTGCCCGCCGCCCATTGGTGCGAGAGTTTGCCGTCGATCGAGAAATTCTCCTGATCGATCTTGGCGACATTGGCATTGTCGCTCAGCAGATTGCCGGTCGGCACCGGGCCGTTGATGGCGGTGGCGTCGTCATATTCGAAGCTGCGCTCGGTCTCGGTCCGGTCGGTCTTTACGTAAAAGCCGTTCAGCTTGAAATTGGTGTCGCCAGCGTCAATCTCATATGTGCCGTTGAAGCTGTAATCCTTGCCATCGCGGGTATCGCTCTGGTCCTCGCGATTGTCGAAATCGTCGGTGGCGTAATCGGCGTTGTTTTCCGGCGAATCGCCAAAGCGCAGGCTCTTCTTCTGCTTGGGGTTGTGCCGCCCCTGCAAATTCGCGCCCAGCAGCAGGCGACCGGGACCGACCGGGCCGCCCCAGACCAGACCCAGGCTCGGCTCGATTTCCTTGTCGTCATAATATAGCCCGCCCGCGCGGACATAACCGCCATTCAGTTCATAGCCGTCGCGCAGGTTGATGTTGAGCGTGCCCGCGACCGCATCACCCGTGCGGCGCGCGGAGGAGGAGCGGACGATCTCGACGCTGGAAATCAGCTCGGCAGGAATGCGATCCAGGAAGAAGCTGCGGTCGGCGGACGATCCGGGGACACGCTCGCCATTGATCAAAATCTGGGTATAGCCCGGCGGCAGACCGCGCAAACGCGGCGCGTCGCTTTCGATCACGTCCGACAGGAAGGTGACGGACGGGACGCGCTTGAGCGCATCACCGGCGGTCAGCGGCTCGAACCGCTGGAAATAATCGGTGCCATATTTCAGCACGGGTTCGGGCGTGTCGGTGCGGTCGCGATAGCCGATCCCGGCAATGACGACGATGTCGGCGGCCTGGGTGATCGGCCCGTCCGTCCGCGCAACATCATCAGCGGCGGCAGGTGCCTGCGCACCGGCGGGTGCCGACATCAGTGCAAGCGAAGCACAACCCAGCATCAGCCACTTATTCGCGACCATATAGTCCCCCTGTATTTAACAGATACATTGACGATCGGACTATCTCTTGTATCTAGCCCGTCTGAATGGGCCGCTAGGAGGCATTGGTGACTATATCGCGAAATAAATATTACAGTTCGATGATTTTCTGTTTCACTTTTATTACATTATCGGCCTGTACCACTGTCGAAACTGAAGTACCTGTCGCCGTTCGCATCGCCAATGCCGCGCCTGCCGTTTCCGTAACTGCGCGCGGCGAAACCACCCCGGTCGGCACCACCAATGCCGATGCGGCGGACGATCCGGCGATCTGGCGCAACGCGGCTGACCCGGCCGCCAGCCTGATCGTGGGGACCGACAAGAAAGCGGGCCTCTATGTCTATGGGCTGGACGGCAAGGTGCGCGACTTTCTGGACGCGGGCCGGGTCAATAATGTCGATCTGAAGGATGGGGTGAGCATCAACGGCCAGCGCGGCATCCTGGTCGCCGCCAGCGATCGCAACGCTGTCACCCGCGCGAAGATCGCGCTGTTCCAACTCGACCCCGCCACCGCGAAACTGACCGCGCTGGGCAAGGTCGATGGCGGCGCGGGCGAAGCCTATGGTATCTGCATAGGGTCGGACGCCGCGGGCCTTTACGCCTTCATCGTGCTGAAGGACGGCACGATCAATCAGGTCGCGCTCGATACGTCCGGGGCGACGCCCACCGGCCGCATCGTCCGCACCTTAAAGCTTGGCACCCAGTCGGAAGGCTGCGCCGTCGATGACCGCACGGCACGTCTCTATGTCGCAGAGGAAGATGTCGGCCTCTGGCGCTTCGACGCCCGCGCGACCGGCCCGACCACGCCGGTCCAGATCGCGGCGGCGGACGGCAAGAATCTGGTCATGGATGCCGAAGGCGTCGCCATCGCGCCGATAGGCGAAAAGGACGGCTATGTCCTCGTCTCCAGCCAGGGCGACAATGCCTATGTCGCCTATCGCCTGTCCGACGACGCCTATGTCGGTCGCTTCCGCGTGGTCGATGGCGCGATTGGCGGATCGGAAGAAACCGACGGCATCGACCTGATGCTGGGCGATTTCGGCCCGCAATTCCCCGGCGGCCTGTTCATCGCACAGGACGGCCACAACGCAGCAGCCGCGCAGAATTTCAAGCTGGTCGCGTGGGACGATATCGTGAAGGCGCTCGGCCTGCCGCAATGAAGGTGGCACCCGCATCCCGCTAATGATGGATTGCGCTCCCCGACTCATCAGCCGACAAGGCGCGAATGAGCCGGGGAGAAGCCATGACCATCGACAGTCTCTATACCGCAAAAAGAATGACGGCGGACCGGGCCGTCGCGCTGATCCCGCAGGGCGCGAAGATCGTCGCCGGCCTCGCCGTCAGCTTCCCGCCTGCGCTGGCGGCATCGCTGGCCGACCGGGTCAGCGCCGGCGCGCTGCGCGACGCCACCCTCTATGCCATGCTTGCGCCAGCCGCGTCCGCCGCCGCCATCCTCGCCCCGGACCTTGGCGACCGCATCCGCCGGGTCAGCCTGTTTCATGGCGGTGTGGAGCGCGCCAATGACGCGCTGATCGCGGGCGGCACCGCGCCCTTCACCGAACTGCTGCCGGTGCCTTTCCATCAGATACCCCGCGCCCTGACCGAGCATATCGGCGTCGATACGCTGATCACGACCGTCTCCCCAATGGACGCCAACGGCTATTTCAGCCTCGGCACCGACACCGACTATGCGCTGGCGGTCGCGCGCAGCGGCGCGCAGTTGATCGTGGAGGTCAACCCGGCCATGCCCTATGTCCATGGCGATTGCCTGGTCCATGTGTCGGACGTGACCGCCCTGGTCGAACATCATGCGCCGCTGCCGCAAATCCCCTCGCTCCCCCGCAATGCCACGGACGAAGCGATCGGCGCGATTATCGCCACGATGGTGGAGGATGGTGCCTGCCTGCAAATGGGGATTGGCGCAGTGCCCGATGCGGTGTGCGCCGCGCTGATGAGCCACCGCCGCCTCGGCATCCACACCGAACTGCTCTCACCCGGCCTC
This sequence comes from Sphingobium sp., assembly GCA_023266575.1. Taxonomy (GTDB): domain Bacteria; phylum Pseudomonadota; class Alphaproteobacteria; order Sphingomonadales; family Sphingomonadaceae; genus Sphingobium. The sequence goes on along the minus strand of JAHFPV010000010.1, from coordinate 63,743 downwards.
GTCAGCCTGATTCAGGCCGGGGTCGTCGATAACAGCGCCAAGACGCTGCATCCCGGCAAGTCGGTATTCACCTTCGCCATGGGCGACCAGCCGCTTTACGACTTTCTGCACAACAATCCCGCGCTCGAAGCGCATCCGGTCGAGCATGTAAACGCCCCCCACATCATCGCGCAGAATGACCGGATGTTGTCGGTCAACGCCACGCTTCAGGTCGACCTGAGCGGTGCATGTAATTCAGAGTATATGAACGGTCGCCAATATAGCGGCACCGGTGGCCAGCTCGATTTCGTGCGCGGTGCTTATGCCTCAAAGGGTGGCCGGTCGATCATCGCCTGCCATTCCACAGCCGCCAAAGGCAGCGTGTCGCGCATCGTGCCCTGGCTCGACGGCCCGGTGACGACGCCGCGCACCGACACCCATATCATCGTCACCGAATTTGGCGCTGCCGACATGAAGGGCAAAGGCCTGGCCGATCGCGCCCGCGCGCTCATCGCCATCGCCCACCCCGCCTTCCGCGAGGATCTTACGCGCGCCGCCCGCGAACGGCGCCTGTTCTGAAACAAAAAGGGCGGTGGATCGCGCCACCGCCCTTCCCGCTTATTTCTTTGCGGCAAACCAGGCCGCCAGCGGCGCCTTGAGCCGCGTCCGCGTCTCGATCCGCGTCTTGATCGCAGCGATCGAGCGATCGACTACCTTGCGCGATTCGGGCGTCAGATATTGGGTCGCATAGGCGTCCAGCTTGGTCGCCATCGCCGGGTCCGCCGACCCGCCGCCGAGCCGCGCCAGCGCTTGGCTCCGCGCCGACACGTCGATCAGCGCTTCATATTGCGCGCGGTGCGCCAGCACATAATCGACCGCCAGCATCGGATGCTCCGCCCCCACCTGCGCGATGATCGCCGCGCTGGTAGTCTTGCCCGGTTCGTCGGTCAGCGCCAGGTCGAGCGCCTTGGCGCCCAGCCCCTCATCCTTCGCCGCGCCCAGCAGCGCGAACAGGCTGCTCTTTTCCAGATCGCTCTTCGCGCCCTTGGCCATCACCCGCAACTTGTCCCAGGTCGCCTGATCGGCATTTTTCGCGATGATCGCCAGCCACACATTGCGCAGCGGCCCGTCGAGCGCGGCGGGGTTGCTTGCCAGCGCGGCAAAGCGCCGGTTGGCCTCCGCCACCACCGCCTTGTCGCCCATATCGCCCAGCGTCGATATCAGCGCGGAGCGCAGCACCGGCACCTGCGCGCCCTCGCCAGCCTTCGCGTCATAGCCGATCGCACTCAGCGCCGGGGTCAGCTTGGCCGACGTATAGGCCGCGACCCGGCCCTGCGCCGCCTTGTCGCTTTCCAGCATGGCATAGGCACTGTCGAGATAGCCCGGCACCTCCGCCAGCACGGCGGGGCTGGCCGAAACCGGCACCGCGTCGATCAGGTCCAGCGCCAGCCCGATCGGCTGATAGCCGCCCAGCCCCAGCTGAAAATTATCCGCCAGCAATCCGGTCTGATCGATCGACGCCAGCTTGGTAAAATCCTTCGCCAGCGCCTGCACATTGGCAGCGGGATAGAGCGAGCGATAATAGCCCGTCTGCCCGGCATTGACGACGTATGCGCCGCAACCCGGCAGCACCATCTGCCCCTTGCCCTGCAAGATCAGCCGCTGCGGCGCGCCACCAATGGTCTGCGCCATCACCGGCACATTCCATTTGAGCGGCGTCTTGCCCTTGGCGTCACGGCTATATTCACCTTGCGACAGGCTCAGCACCGTCTGCCCGCCCTGACATTGCGCGCTCTCGACCGTCACCAATGGGATGCCCGGCTGGCTGGTAAAATCATGGGCGATGCTCACCAGCCCCTTGGCCCCCGCGCCCTCGACCGCCTTCCACAGATCGTCGGTCACCGTGTTGCCATAGGCGTGCGCCTTCATATAGCTGCGGATGCCGTTCTTCCACACATCCTCGCCGGCAAAGCCCTCCAGCATGGTGATGACCGCTTCGCCCTTTTGATAGGTAATCGCGTCGAACGCCTGATTGACCTGATCGACCGTGGTGATCTTCTGCACCACCGCATGGGTAGTGGCGAGCGAATCAAGGCTCATCGCCGCCTCGCGCCCGTCCACGCGGGTCAGCAGCATTTCCCAGTCGGGTTGCAGCTTGTCGGTCACCTTGGTCGCCATCCAGCTGGCGAAGCCCTCGTTCAGCCACAGGTCGTCCCACCACGCCATGGTGACCAGATCGCCAAACCATTGATGCGCCATTTCATGCGCGACGGTTTCGTAGATGCGGCGCTTGGTCGCTTCGGAGGTGAAGCGCGGATCGACCAGCAGCGCGCGCTCGAAGGTGAAGATCGCGCCCCAATTTTCCATCGCGCTGAAAAACTGGCTCTGGCCCGGCCCTGCGACATTATCCAGCTTGGGCAGCGGATAGGGGGTGCCGAAATAATCGTTGAAATAGGGCAGGATGCTGGCCGACGCATCTAGCGCCAGCGCCGCCTTGCCGCTATTGCCCTTGCCAGTGATCACGCCCACTTCGGTCGCGCCCGACATCTTTGTCGCGCGCTCCAGTTCGCCCAGGCCAAAGAAGAGCAGGTAGGACGACATTTTTGGGGACGTGCCAAACGTCACCTGGGTCTTGCCACCGCCCAGATCCTTGATGGTTTTTACCGGCATGTTGCCGACCGCCAGTTCGCCGGTCGGGATGATAGCCGACAGGTCGAACGTCGCCTTGTAGCTTGGCTCATCCCAGCTCGGCACGAAACGGCGGGCATCGGGTGCCTCGAACTGGGTGAACAGGGCGCGCTTCGCCTGCCCCTCATTATTGGTGTAGTCGAGCGCAAACAGCCCGTTCGCCTGTGTGTTGATGACGCCTGCATAGGCGATAGCGAGCTTATACTGGCCCGGCGCCAGCGGCTTGCCGAAATCCAGCGTCACCGTCTGTGCATCGGCATCCACCTTGGCGCTGCCCTTGATCGCCTTGCCCTTGGCGGGGGTCAGCATGACATCGCCGAAGGTCAGGTCGGCGGCGTTCAGCACCAGAGCGGGCATTGCCGTGCTGACCATGACATCGATCGTCACCTTGCCGGTGAATTTGAGGTTCGCCGCATCGGGCGTCACTTGAATCGCATAATGACCCGGCACCGCGCCGCGCGGCAATTGGGTGGTGATCCCGGCGGCGGGGCCAGCCGAAGGACCGGACTGCGCCAGCGCAGGCGTGGCAAGGGCGATGGGCGCGGCTGCGATCAGCAGCGGCAGGATTTTGGCAAGCGACATAGGGTTTCAGACTCCGACAAGTCAGGCAGGCTTGGGTCCGATCGGACCGGCACCGTGATGAAACGCCAAATAGCCCGTTTCGCTGCATCGGTCACGCAATGATATGGTATCTCAATGTCGCTGGTCGAACCCTGTTGTGCGTTCGTCAAACAGGAAGGCTGGCGTTGCCACCTAACACGGAGGGGTTTTTACCCCCGCCCGCGATAGCCCGGCACATCCTGAGCGGGCAGCCACAAATCCTGCGGCGGCGCGCCCGATTGCCAGAACACATCGATGGGAATCCCCCCGCGCGGATACCAATAGCCGCCGATACGCAGCCACACCGGCTTCATCTCGGTAAACAGCCGTTCGCCGATCCCCACGGTGCAATCTTCATGAAAGGCGGCGTGGTTGCGGAACGAGCCCAGAAACAGTTTCAGCGACTTGGATTCGACGATCGTGTCGCCGGGCGCATAGTCGATCACCAGATGGGCAAAATCGGGCTGGCCGGTCACCGGGCAGAGCGAGGTAAATTCCGGTACGGCAAAGCGGACCAGATAGTTGCGACCGGGCCGGGGGTTGGGGACATAGTCCAGCTCCGCCTCTTCCGGGCGGGTGGGCAAGGCGCTGGTCTGGCCCAGATGGAGCGGGGTCAAGGCAGGGTCGGTCATGCCGCTCCCCTACGCGATTGCACGGCTGGTGTCATCGGCTTCTCATTGTTCACTTGCGGTTCAGCCGCTCTTGTGGCTTGGCTCGACCCATGGGGTATCATCGTTCGTTCCTGTTCGCCGCGCCGTTGCTGCTTGCGCTGCCCGTTCATGCCCAGCAGGCGGAGGAGGCCGCACCGGTATTCACTCTGCCGCCCGCCTCCGCGCCGCAGCCCGCCAACCCCCGCCAGCAAGGCCCGGAACTGGACGTGTTCCGTGCGCCTGCGACGACTACCGCGCCTCCGCCGGTCGTCACGCCGACGGTGACGCCAACACCGACACCCGCGCCTGCCCAGCCTGCGCCACAAGCCCCGGCGCAGCGCGCAGCGCCAGCGCCCACGCCACGCGCCGCCCCGGCACAGCCCACGCAACGCCCGGCAGCGGAAGCGGAACGCGCAGCCCCCGACAATCAAAGCAGCCCGGTCACCGCGCCAGCACCACAGCCCGCACCGGAGCCTGCCCCCACCCCTGCCGCTTCTGCGCCAGAGGAAGCGCAACTCTCGCCCGCGCCGACCGACGCCACCCCCTGGCCCTGGATCATCGGGGGTACGCTCGTGCTGCTGGCGATCGTCGCAGCCCTCCTGTTGCTCCGTCGTCAACAACCTGCCTATGACGAGGCCGAAGGTGAGATTGCGCCGCCCGCGCCGGTCCCCGTTCCAGCCGCGCCCAAACCCGCGCCAGCCCCACAGTCTGCGCCGACGCCTGAACCCGCACCCGAAACCGCTATCCCCGACGCAGCCGACCGCCCCTGGCTCGACATGGCGCTGGACCTCACCCAGGCACGCTATTCGCTGATGGGCATGACGGTCGGCTATACGCTGCTGCTCCACAATCGCGGCGAAACCCCGGCGCAGGATGTGCTGGTGCGCGGCATCATCGGCAATGCAGGGGCGCAGCAGCAGGCCTTGCTTCAGAGCTTTTTCGCCGAGCAAAGCGGCCTGCCGCTCCATGCCGCCGTATCGATCATGCCCGGCGAAACAAGGCGGCTGACAGGCGAGCTGCGCCTGATGCCCGACCAGATCGTGCCGGTGAAGATGGGCCAGCGCAGCCTGCTGATCCCGCTCGCGGCCTTCGACGCCAGCTATCACTGGGGACCGGAGGAGGCCGAACCGCTGGGCCATGGCCGCACCGCCCGTGCCTTCATATTGGGGCAGGACCAGGAGCCGCCCGCCGAACGACTCGCCCCCTTCCGCCTCGACCAGGGACCGCGCCAATATCGGCGCGCCGCCACCCGCGCCGCGGGTGAACTGGTCCCGTCCTGATCCCCCTTTCCTGCCTGTCCTGCGCGTTCTACAGATAGGAAAATCAGGCCAGAGGGCATCGCATGGACATTCTCGTTTCGACCGACTGGCTGGCCGCTGAACTGGGCAAGCCGGACCTGTGCATTCTGGACGCCAGCCTGTTCCTGCCCGGCACCCCGCGCGACCCGCGCGCCGAGTTTGAGGCCGCCCATATCCCCGGCGCGGCCTATATGGATTTGCCCAGCCTCAACGATCCAGACGATCCGACCCCCGGCATGATCCCGCCCGACGCGCTGATGACGCAGCGCGCGCAGGCGCTGGGGATCAACACCGACAGTCGCATCATCGTCTATGACAATAGCCCGATCCACAGCGCGGCGCGCGGCTGGTGGATGGTGCGGCTCTATGGCCTTGGGGTCTCCGCCGCGATCCTCGACGGCGGCCTGCCCAAATGGGTGGCGGAGGGCCGCGAGACGCAAAGCGGCTCCGTCACCCCCACGCCCGGCAACGCCGTCGCCCGCCGCGCGCCCGGTCAGGTCCGCACCAAGGCCGATTTGATCGCCAACCTCACCACCAACCGAGCCCAAGTCCTCGACGCGCGCGGCGCTGGCCGCTTCACCGGAGAGGAAGCCGAACCGCGCCCCGGCATGGCGTCGGGCCATATCCCCGGATCACGCAACCTGCCCTCCTCCGCTCTGTTCAACCCCGACAACAGCATGAAGAAGGGCGACGATCTGCGCCAGCTGGTCACGGATGCCGGGATCGATCTCGACCGCCCGGTCATCACCACCTGCGGCAGCGGCGTCACCGCCGCGATCCTGCTGGCGGGCCTGGAACTGCTGGGGCAGCGCGACGTCACCCTGTATGATGGCAGTTGGTCCGAATGGGGTTTCGATCCCGCCACGCCCAAGGCGACCGGCCCGGCATGAGCGACGCAGATCACAATAGGGATAAGCGCAAGCCGCTGACCAGATTGGCGCAGGCAGGGCGCAAGCCCGAATGGACCGGGATGCCCGGCCAGCCCGGCGCGATCGTCAGCCCGCCGGTCTGGCGCGCCTCGACCATCCTTTACGATGATGTCGCCCATCTGCGCCGCGCGGCGGGCAGCAGCACGCATGAACGGCTCTTCTACGGGCGCAAGGGGACGCCGACCGCCTGGAGCCTGGCCGACGCGCTCACCGAAATGGAGCCGGCCGCGGCGGGGACGATGCTATTCCCATCGGGCGTCGCGGCGATCGCCTGCGCGCTGATGGCGGTGCTGAAGCCCGGCGACAAATTGCTGATGGTCGACAGCGCCTATGACCCGACCCGCAATTTCTGCACGCAAATGCTGAATGGTTACGGTATCGAAACGATATTTTACGATCCCTGTGACATTGTCCAGCTCAGTGTCGGGTTAGCCGATGAACGGGTCCGCGCCCTCTTTCTCGAAAGCCCCGGCAGCCTGACCTTCGAGGTGCAGGACATTCCCGCCATCACCGCCCTCGCCCGCCAGCATGGCGTGGTCACCCTGGCGGACAACACTTGGGCGACCCCGCTCTATTTCCCGGCCCTGTCCCACGGCGTCGACATCTCCATCCTCGCCTGCACCAAATATATTGTCGGCCATAGCGACGTCATGATGGGCAGCGTCACCGCGACCGACCATTGGTTCGGCAAAATCCGCCAGACCGCCTATCTGCTGGGCCAGATGGTCAGCCCCGACGACGCCTGGCTAGCCTCACGCGGCCTGCGCACCCTGGGCGTGCGGCTGAAACAGCATCAGGACAGCGCGCTTGCCATCGCTCATTGGCTCAAGGACCAGCCAGAGGTCGCCCGCGTCCTCCACCCCGCTCTGCCCGATTGCCCCGGCCATACCCTTTGGCAGCGCGATTTCAGCGGATCGACCGGCCTGTTCAGCTTTGTCCTGAACGGCGGAGACGACGTCGCCCGCGCTGCCCTGATCGACGGCCTGGACCATTTCGGCATCGGCTATAGCTGGGGCGGTTTTGAGAGCCTGGCCCTGCCCGTCGATCCCGCCCGCTACCGCAGCGCCACCGTCTGGCAGGCGCAGGGTCCGGCCGTCCGCCTCCATATCGGGCTGGAAGATCCCGCCGACCTGATCGCCGATCTTGCCGCCGGTCTCGCCCGCTTCCGCGCCGTCCGCGACGGGGGCTAGGGATGATGCCCGGCATCGACTGGTTGTTGGCTCATGTGCCTGACGACAGCGGCATCATCCATCCGCTGATCGCTCTCGCCCTTGCGCTGCTGCTCCATCTGGCCGCTGCCGGTTTTGCCCGCTTCATCGCGCCGCGCCTGCATCCCCGCACCCATGTCATGGGACCGGCCTTCACCCAAAGGCTGCGGGCGATGCTGCGCTATGCCCTGTCGGCGCTGCTGATCGGCATTGCCACCGCCTTCTGGCCCCATGATTCGGTCGGGCATCTCATCCTGGGCATCGGCCTTGGCCTCTCGGTCGCGCTGCTCGCCGCCTATGCGTTGCGGACGCTGGCGATTCCGCGCTGGGCAGCACTGCCCCTCGCGCTTCTGCTGTTCCTCAGCATCGTGTCCGGCACCAGCGGTGGCCTCGCCCCGGTCGGCGCGATGCTCGACACGGTGGGCATTAGCCTTGGCAAACGGCGCATCACCCTGCTTGGCCTGTTGTCGATCGCCGCCACCTGCGTTGCCCTCTTCGCCCTCGTCCGCCTCGCCAACCGGCTGATCGGCCGGTCCATCGACCATACCGACGGCTTCGATCCGACCCAGAAGCTGCTGGCGCAAAAGCTCGCGGCGATCGCGGTCATTGTCGCCGCCTTCTTTGTCGGTGTCGATCTGCTCGGCATCGACCTCACGGCGTTCGCAGTCTTTTCCGGCGCGCTGGGCCTTGCCATCGGCTTTGGCCTGCAAAAGACATTCGGCAATCTGATCGCCGGGATCATCCTGTTGATGGACCGATCGATCAAGCCGGGCGACGTCATCGTGGTGGGCGACAGTTTCGGCTGGGTGAACAAGATCGGCGTCCGCGCCGTGAGCGTCATCACCCGCGATGGCAAGGAACATCTGATCCCCAACGAGAATCTGATGACGCAGGAGGTGGAGAATTGGTCCTACTCCGACCGCAACGTCCGCGTTCGCATTCCTGTAGGGGTCGGCTATGATTGCGACCTGACGCTGGCGCAAAGCCTGATGCGGCAGGCCGCGCTCGACTGCCAGCGCGTGCTGCGCGAACCCGAACCCAATGTCTGGCTGATCGGCTTTGGCGACAGCCGCGTGGATCATGAGATTTTGGTGTGGATCAGCGACCCGGAGGGCGGCGTCAGCAACGTCAAGTCGGACGTCCTCAACCGGTTGTGGCACCTGTTCAGGGATGAAGGCATCATCATCCCCTATCCCCAGCGCGTGATCCACGCCGCGCCCATGCCATCGCCCGCCCCCGACCTTTCGGCCACCCCGTAGCTTTACGGGTCGCGCCGTCGCCTCTGCCCGCCTATATGGTTGCCATGTCGATCCTGCTGCCTGCCCTTGTCTTTCTCGCGACCGTCGCCGCGATGGAGGGCTTTGCCTATGTCATGCACCGCTGGGTGATGCACGGGCCGGGCTGGTTTCTGCACGCCAGCCACCATCGCCCGCGCAAGGGCAACTGGGAAGCGAACGACCTCTATTTCGTGATCTTCGCCCTACCCTCGATCATCCTTCTGCTGGGCGGCGTGCAATGGGGCTGGGGCAATCTGGCCACCGCCTGCGGCGCGGGGATTGCTGCCTATGGCGCGATTTATCTCGGCTTCCACGACATCATCGTCCACCAGCGGGTGAAGAACCGCTATGTCGCCCGCTCCCCTTATATGAAGCGCATCGTCCAGGCGCACCGGCTGCACCATGTGGTCGAAACCAAGGAAGGCACGGTCAGCTTCGGCTTCCTCGTCGCCCCGCGCCCGGAAGATCTGAAACGCGAACTCGCCCGCCGTAACCGGGCGGGAGTGCGGGCGGCGAATGGGGCGACGAGAGGCGGCTAACACAACATCCGTTCGTTTTGAGCGTAGTCGAGAAACCTGCGCGCGACGTTTCTCGACTACGCTCGAAACGAACGGAACAATGTTTATTCACTCCACCGCGTCCGGCAATGCCCGCAACGCCTCCGCAGACGCCGGATCGCGCACCAGCGCATCGACCGGTGCCAGCTCTTCCAGCTCCTTGCCGCCCGTCTCGATATTCAGGTCACGCAGCTTGCGCCCGGTCACCAGCACCCGGCTTTCAAAGCTGCCGACGAAGGCGTTATAATCGCCCACCGCGCCGTGCAGCCGGTTGCCCAGCTTCTTGAGTGATGCCGCCGCCGCCGCCAGCCGCTCATACAGCTCCTTGCCCAACTGCCCGACCTGCCGCGCCTGATCCTGCAACTTGGCCTGTCGCCAATGCCCCGCTAGCGTGCGCGCCAGCGGCAGGAAGGTCGCGGGACCGCAGATGATGACCCGGTTCTTGGCGGCCCGTTCCCACAGGTCCATGTCCGCTTCCAGCGCGGCGGTGACGAAATTATCGCCCGGCACATACATGATGACGAAATCGGGCGCCTTGTCGAACTGCTCCCAATAAGCCTTGCGCCCTAGCGCGTCGGCATGGGTCCGCATCGCGCGGGCATGGTCGGCCATATGGGCGTCGCGGATCGCCGGATCGACCTGATCGACGGCGTTGAGATAGGCGACCAGCGAACATTTGACGTCGACCACCATCTGCTGGTCGCCGGGCAGGCGGATGATGAAGTCGGGCCTGAGCCGGCCATCTTCGACCGCGACCGACACTTCCTCGCTGAAATCGACGAAAGGCGACAGCCCGGCCGTCTCGATCAGATTCTTGAATTGCTGCTCACCCCAGCGCCCCCGCGTCTTGGGCGCGGCGCGCAGCGCGTTGACCAGCTTGGCGGTCTCGTCGCGCACCTGTCCTTGGCCCAGCTGGACCTGGCTCACCGCCTCGCGCAATTCGGCGTAGCTGCCGACCCGATCCTTCTCGACCCGCTGCAACCCTTCCTCATAGCGTTTGAGCGTCGTTTCCACCGGCGACAAGAGGGTCTTGAGCTGCGCCTCGCTCTTCTCGTTCGCCTGGGCAAAACGCTGGTCGGCGCGGTCTAGGAAGGTCTTTTGCGCTTCCCCCAGCAGCTTGCCGCCAATCTCGCTGAACTGGGCGGACAATTGTTCCTTGGCATCCTTGAGCGCCGCGATCTGCGCCTCAAACGCCTCTGCGCGCGCCTGCGTATCGGACTGGAGCGCCGCCAGTTCTCGCAGCGCGCCCTCGCGTTCGCGCTGCACCGCATCGAGCCGCTGGGTCAGCGCCGCCTGCGCCAACTCCAGCCGCTGCGCTGCCGCTGCCGTCTGTGCTACCCGCTCCTTCTCCACCGCCAGCTCGCTGATCGCGGCGTTACGCTGGCTGGTCGTCAGGTCCAGCCGACCCGCCAATTCCGCCTTTTCCGCCGCTAGAGGCCCAAGCGCCTTGCCGCGCAGCAGCCAGCCGACCGCCAGTCCTATCAACAGCGCAACGATAATCAACAGGATCGGCAGGATTTCCATGAACACCCCTTCTGGAACGAACAGGGAACTTAGCGCCCTTCGCCGGACGCCGCAACCGCCCGTTGGCGAAACGCGGCCAGCCGCGCTACCGCTTCATCCAGCACTTCGTCCGCCTTGGAAAAGCACAACCGGACCAGATGGGTGACGGGTTCGTCGGGATAGAAAGCGGAAATCGGGATCACCGCCACCCCGGCCTCATGAATGATGCGCTCACAAAAGGCGACGTCATCCATGGCGATGCCGCTGGCAGGCAGATCGACGCAGACAAACCATGTCGCCTGGCTGGGCAGCAGGACGAATCCTGCATCGGTCAATCCCGCTACCAGCCGGTCGCGCGACGCCTGATAGTCCGCGCGCATCGCGTCGAACCAATCTACCGGCTTGGCCAGCCCCTTGGCTACCGCCCATTGCAGGTTGGGCGGGGTTGTGAAGGTCAGAAACTGGTGCGCCCGCGCCAGCAAAGTCCCGATCGGCGGGGCGGCGCACATCCAGCCGACCTTCCAGCCGGTGAGCGAGAAAATCTTGCCCGCCGACCCGATCTTCACCGTCCGCTCACGCATCCCCGGTTGCGCCATCAGCGGATGATGGCGCACCCCGTCATAGGTCAGATGCTCCCAAACCTCGTCACAAATGGCGATCAGGTCGCGATCGACGCAGAAACGCGCCAACAGCGCCAGTTCGCCCTCACGCAGGACGATGCCAGTGGGATTGACCGGGTTGTTCATCAGCAGGAAGCGGGTGCGTGGCGACGCCGCCGCCTCCAGCGCTGCTGGCGTAATCCGCCATTCCGGCGGGGTCAGCCGCACGACCTTCGCCACGCCGCCTGCCCGCTCGATCAGCGGCAGATAGGCGTCGTAGAGCGGGGCCAGCAGCAGCACCTCGTCGCCCGGCTGCACCAGCGCCAGCAGGGTCGCGGCAATCGCCTCGGTCGCGCCGGATGTCACGATGACCTCCTGCGCGGTCAACGCCAGCCCCTGATGCGCGGCATAATGGCTCGCCACCGCAGTGCGCAATTCCGGCAGGCCGGCCATCGGCGGATATTGGTTGGATCGGCTGAGCAGCGCGTCGGCCGCTACGTTCAAAATGTCCGCTGGTCCCGGCGCATCGGGGAAACCCTGGCCCAGATTGATCGCACCCGTCTCACGGGCCAGCGCCGACATATGTTCAAAAATGGTGGTCGGCATGTCCCGATAGACGGGGTGGCCAAGCAAGTCAGAGTTCACATAATATCCTTGACTTTATATATAAGTTATAATACATATACTACATATTAATGGAGATGTACTATGTCAAAGTATGATGGTTTGGCTCGTTATCTTACTGAACAGGACGACGAATCCATAACGCTTTCGTTTGAGAAAGTGAGCGCAGTGGTAGAAGGAGGATTGCCCCAAAGCGCATATGACTATCGGCCATGGTGGGCGAATCGATACGATGGGAAAGATGCGCAGAATCAAGGCTGGCAATCAGCCGGGTGGGAAACCGCTGACGTCGATATGAAGCGACAAAAAGTAACTTTTAACAGGACTTTCAAAACTCGATCAAGTTTCGGTACAGATTTCATAAAGCCGCTTACCATTGAGCAAGCCAAAGCTGGTCTGGCAGTCGCCTTTCAGGTTCCCGTTGAAAAAATCGAGATAACGATAAAGGGCTGATGGTCGAGGCGCCTTCCGCCGCCGAGTAAATCGGGTGACCGTCCCCCGGACAGTCACTTCATCCGGTTCATTCCCATTCGATCGTGCCCGGCGGCTTGGACGTATAGTCATAGACCACGCGGTTGATGCCCTTGACCTCGTTAATGATCCGGGTCGCGACCCGGCTCAGGAAAGCGGCATCAAACGGGTAGATGTCCGCGGTCATGCCATCGGTCGAGGTGACGGCGCGCAGGGCGCAAACGCTGTCATAGGTGCGCAGGTCGCCCATGACGCCCACGGTGCGGACGGGGAGCAGCACGGCAAAGGCCTGCCAGATCGCGTCATAAAGGCCCGCATTGCGGATTTCTTCCAGATAGACCGCATCGGCCTTGCGCAATATGTCGCATCGCTCCTTGGTCACTTCGCCGGGGATGCGGATGGCAAGGCCCGGCCCTGGGAAGGGATGACGACCTACGAAAATCTCCGGCAGGCCCAGTTCGCGGCCAAGCACGCGCACTTCGTCCTTGAACAGTTCGCGCAACGGTTCGACCAGCTTCATATTCATGCGTTCGGGCAGGCCGCCGACATTATGGTGCGATTTGATCGTCACGCTGGGTCCGCCGGTGAAGCTGACGCTCTCGATCACATCGGGATAGAGCGTCCCCTGCGCCAGGAAATCGGCGCCGCCAATCTTTGCGGCCTCCTCCTCGAACACGGCGATAAACTCGCCGCCGATGAACTTGCGCTTCTTTTCCGGGTCGGTGAGGCCAGCAAGGCCGCCCAGGAAGCGATCCTCCGCATTCACATGGACCAGCTTGATGCCATAATGTTCGCGGAACAGGGTGACGACCTGCTCCGCCTCACCCAGCCGCATCAGGCCATGGTCGACGAACACGCAGGTCAGCTGATCGCCGATCGCTTCGTGGATCAGCACGGCCGCGACCGCGCTGTCAACGCCACCCGACAGGCCGCAAATCACCCGGCCTTCGCCCACCTGCGCGCGAATTTCGGCGATCTTGGTCGCCCGAAATTCCGCCATGGTCCAGTCGCCCGCGAGGCCGCAGACATGGCGGACGAAATTGGCGAGCAGCTTGCCGCCATCGGGCGTATGGACGACTTCGGGGTGGAACTGGGTCGCGTAGAAGCGCCTGGTTTCGTTGGCAGTGACGGCGAAGGGTGCGCCCTCGCTGGTCGCGACGACCTCGAACCCGTCGGCCAGCTGCGTCACCTTGTCGCCATGGCTCATCCACACCTGATGCTTTTCGCCCGGCGCCCACAGGCCGTCGAACAGTGCGCAGGGCTTCTTCACCTCAATGAAGGCGCGGCCGAACTCACCGCTCTCGCCGCCTTCAACATTGCCGCCCAGCTGCTGCATCATGGTCTGCTGGCCGTAGCAGATGCCCAGCACCGGCACGCCCGCATCGAAAATGGCTTGCGGCGCACGAGGGGAATCGTCCCACATGACCGAGGACGGCCCGCCCGACAGGATCACGCCCTTGGGCTGCATCCGGGCAAAGGCTTGCTCCGCGTTGTTAAATGGCGCGATCTCGGAATAGACTCCCGCTTCACGCACGCGCCGGGCGATGAGCTGGGTCACCTGGCTGCCGAAGTCCACGATAAGGATGGAATCCTGAAGGGGCAGCGTCATCGAATCGCCTTTATGTCGAGCGGTGGAAGGGATTCGCGCCCGGTTAGTCGCCCGGCCCCGATATGTCCAGTTTTCGCGACCTATGCTGCGTCCTCGTCCAGCCTGCGGCCTGCTGCCCATCCCAGCAGCGCTGCCCCGCCCAGCACGGCCGCCGCGATCAGGAAGGCGCTGCCGATGTAGGGCAGGGTCGGATTGCCGCCGACCGACAGCGCATAGACGCCACCGAAGAAGAGCGGCGATACAATGCCCGCAATGCTGCCGACGCTGTTGTTCGCGCCCTGCAACTGGCCCTGTTCGGATTCGGACACGCGCCGCGTCATCAGCGACTGGATCGTCGGCATCGCCATCCCCCACAGCGCATTGGGCAGCATCGCGGCGACGAACAGCCAGCCGGTCGGCGCCAGCCCCATGCAGGCGATGCCGAGCGCGCCGAAGGCCAGCCCCGTCACCATAGTCGCCCGATCGCCCAGCCTTTTCACGACGGGGCCGACCAGCAAGCCTTGCACGCCCATGTCGAGCAACCCGACCATGGCGAGCAGGCTGCCGACCTGCCACGCCCCCCATCCATAACGATCCCCGGCATAGAGGACGAACACGGCGGAGAAGAGATGATGGGCGAAATGGAGCAGGAAATTGACGATTGCCAGGCTCGACAGCTCCGGGTGGGAGCGTAGCAGGGTGAGCGCACCGAACGGATTGGCGCGCGCCCATGAGAAAGCCATCCGCTTTTCGCGCGGCAACGATTCGGGCAGGACGATCACACCGTAGAGGAATGCCAGTCCCGACAGTGCCGCCGCCGCCCAGAAGGGCGCGCGCAACGAAATCTCGCCCAATATGCCGCCGAGCAGCGGCCCGGCGACAAAGCCGCCGCTGAACGCTGCGCCGATCAGGCCATAACCGCGCGCACGATCTTCCGGCTGGGTGATGTCGGCCATATAGGCAAAGACAGAGGTGAAACTGGATGAGGTGACACCGGCCAATATCCGCCCCAGCGCCAGCCACCATAAGTTGGGTGCGACCGCCATCAGCACATAGTCGAGCGCGAGGCCACATACCGACACGAGGATGACGGGCCGCCGCCCGAACCGGTCGGAGAGTGACCCGATGATCGGCGAACAGATGAACTGCATCCCCGCCCACAGCGCCACGAACACGCCGTTCCACAGGCCCGCCGCGCTGCTGGAGCCGGACAGCGATTCGATGAGTTGCGGCAGCACCGGGATGATGATCCCCATCGACATGACGTCGAGCAGCGCCGTCACCAGGATGAAGGCAATGGCCGCATTGCGGCGAGGGAGAAGGGTGGCGGGCATGGGACACCGCCTAGAGCGGTTAAGCGCTCATGCCAAGCGATCGGCGCGGGGCAGCGGCCCCAGCCAGAGGCTCCACGCCAGCAACAGCACGCACCAGCCGCAAGCGACCCATAATGCGCCCAGGTCCATGCGCCCAAACAGCAAAGCGCCCGCCACGGCCCCCGCGACAAGGCCCAGCCAGAGCAATAAATGGGGTAGCCAGCCAAAAGCCGGGCCACCGGTCACGGCGCCGGCCAGCGCCTGCCCCAGCTTCACCAGCGCACCGGTCATATAGGTGACGCCGATGCTCACCTCGCCATCGCGCTGGAACACATTGTTCACCGCGCCCATCGCCGCCGCCATCAGCAGGGTCAGGCCGTCGCCAGCCGTTCCGGCCAGCGATGCCGCCATGGTCAACAGCACCAGCACAAGTCCCAGCACGGCCTGCTTACGCCATCGCCCGGCGGCCCTCGCCAGCAACGCGCCGGCAAATACTCCGCCGACAAATGCGCCGATCAGCCCGATTGCCGCCCATGCCAGCGTCGGCTCGGTCGCAATGCCGACTGCCATCCGGGTCGAATTGCCGCTCATGAAGGACACGAACAACCCGCCCAGCTTGAGCAACCCCAGGGCATCGACCATCCCCGCCAGCGCCGCCAGGCCAAAGGCCAGGACATGGCGCGACGGAGGATGGCGATGCATCGCTGCGGCCTATCGCATCACGACATCGCGGCTCAGATAGACCTCCGCCACGCGGCCATCCTTGATCGTGCAGGTGAAGCGGCGGGTGGTGCCGGTCGGGGCGCGATAACTGGCGCGGGATTCGACCTCGCCGTCGATATTATAGCCGTCCTGCGCAGCGCGCGGTTCGTCCATGCGCCGCACTTCGGCATAACCACCATTTGCGCCCTGCGCCTCATCACGCGCGGCAACGGCGCAGGCATCGGCCATCTGGTCCTGATCGCCCTTAGCCGCGGCAACATCGGAAAAATCATCGTCGCGCCTGACATCCGCGCCATAGTCAGTGCCGTTCGCCGGCGGCGGTACGGCATCGTCGCTGTTGCGCGCGGCCTTCTTGTCCTTCGACATGGAGGAGGTGACGATAGCAACGGCACCAATCAGCGCCGCGACCCCGACGGCATCACCAAAGCCGAAACCATTGCCGCGATCACGATGGTGATGGCCCCAGCCCCGATCATGGCCACGATCATAGCGAGGGCGCGCCTGCGCCGGGGCGATGCTGCCCACCAGCAGCGCCATCCCCACCAGCGATCCTGTCATCCAGCGCGTCTTGCCCATGCGTCTATCTCCTGCGGTCAAACGGTCTCTATCCGCGTCCGGCTGTCGCGCGGCTGAACGATTATCGCGGATCGGCCTTGATCTGCAAACCCGTGAATGACGCCAGAAAGGCATAGCTGTCGGCATATTCGTCGATCAGCTTGTCGATCGGTTTTCCCGCGCCATGGCCCGCCCGGCTTTCCACTCGCAGCAACCGGGGTCTGCTGCCGACATCGGCGGCCTGCAAGGCGGCGGCATATTTGAAACTGTGGGCGGGAACCACCCGGTCGTCGGTGTCGGCGGTGGTGACGAGGATTGCGGGATAATCCTTGCCCGACAGGATGTTGTGATAGGGCGAATAGCCGTACAGCAGCGGAAAATCCTCCGCCCGGCCAGGCGATCCATAGTCATCGACCCAGTAGCGCCCGGCGGTGAAACGATCAAAGCGCAGCATGTCCATGACGCCCACGGCAGGCAGGGCAGCGGCGAACAGGTCGGGCCGCTGGTTGACCACTGCGCCGACCAGCAGGCCACCATTGGAGCGGCCCTCGATCGCCAGCCCGTCGGGCGTGGTATAGCCGTTGGCCTTGAGATATTCAGCCGCGGCAATGAAATCGTCGAACACATTTTGCTTGTTGGGGCCACGTCCGGCGTCATGCCATGCCTTGCCGAACTCGCCGCCACCGCGCAGATTGGCGATGGCATAGACCCCGCCCTGCTCCAGCCAGGCCAGCCGGGTCGCTGAATAGCCCGGCGTCAGGCTGATGTTGAAGCCGCCATAGCCGTAGAGGATGGTTGGCGCGGCGATCGCCCGGTCGGCCAGCGCCTTCTTGCGGATCACCGTCATCGGCACACGAGTGCCATCCTTTGACACATAGCTGATCTGCTCCACCCCGAATTCGTCCGGGTTGAAGGGCAGGTCGGGCTGCGCGAACAACTGGCTTTGCAAAGTGGACGTATCGAAACGGTAGATGCTGGACGGGGTGGTGAAGCCCGAAAAGCTGAAAAATGTCTCCGGGTCGCCATCGCGCCCGCCAAAGCCCGCCGCCGTCCCCATGCCGGGCAAGGGCACGTCGCCTACCTTGCGCCCGTCCAGTTCGACCAGTTCGGCAATGGTTTCGGCCTGCGTCATATAGGCCAGGATCAGCCGGTTGCCGACCAGCGACCCCCCCGCCAGTGCATCGGCGCGCTCGGCCACGACCGGTTGTGGTTTGCGCCGTGGTTGTGCCGCGTCGAGCGTCACCACACGCAATCGGGGCGCTCGATCGTCTGTGATGAAATAGAGGGTCGATCCCCGACTGCCGATCAGCCGCCAGTCCTGCACCGGCCCCTTGACCAGCCGGCGTGGCTTTACTGGCCCGCCGTCCAGCGCCGCGACATGGACTTCGCGGCGCGGATCGATCCCCTCGAACGAGCTGATTACCAGCCAGCGCCCGTCATTGGTGACCTGCGCGGTATGACTGAGTTTCGGGCGATCGGGTGTGGCATAGATCAGCTGATCCTGTGCCTGCGCGGTGCCGACACGATGATAGAAAAGCTGCTGATCCTCATTGGCGGACCGGAAAGCGGTATCTCCCTGCGGCGCGGGATAGCGGGAATAGAAGAAGCCCTCGCCACGCCCGTCCCAGGCCAGGGTCGAAAATTTGACCCAGTCGATGCGGTCGTCCAGCACTTTGCCCGTGTCCACGTCCAGCAGCCGCAGCGTCCGCCAGTCGCTGCCCGCCTCCTGCACCGCAAAGGCCAGGGTGCGACCATCCGGGGACGGGGTCCATTCGGCCAGCGCGCTTGCCCCGTCTTTGGCCCACTCATTAGGGTCGATCAGCAAACGCTGCGGCCCGTCCAGCCCTTCCCGCACATAGAGCGGGGTCTGGTTCTGGAGGCCCTTGTTATAGCCGTAGAAATAGCGACCGCCCGCCTTGCGCGGGACAGTGTAGCGGCCATGCGAGAGCAACGCCTGCATCCGCGCCTTGAGCGCAGCGCGGCCCGGCAATCCGTCAATATAGCTGCGGGTCAGCGCATTTTCTTCGGCGACCCAGTCCCGCACCGCGGGGTCTGCGCGCAGGTCGTTCTCCAGCCAGCGATAGGGATCGGCGACCTTCACGCCGAAATGATCCTCGACCAGATCAAGGCGCTTCGCGGCCGGATAGCGCAAGCCCTGTCCAGCCGCGTCGATGGCAGCCGCCTCCGGCCCGGCAAGAACCGGGCTGGCCGCCAGCAGCAGCGGCAGCAGGAACAAGCGAGCCGTGACGCGCATCCTCTTTCCGTCTCTTTTTATCAAACAGAACAGGCCGTGGCTCCTAAAGAGCCACGGCCTGTCGGTAAAGCATCCAGTCCCCGTCAGGAGGACCGCACCAATCAGGCGGCTTCGTATTCATCCTCGTCGGCGGTCTGCACCGGGCCGCTGTCCTGACCCTTGGCGCTAACGTCGCGGTCAACCAGTTCGATGATCGCGATCGGCGCAGCGTCCGACGCGCGGATGCCGGCCTTGATCACGCGGGTATAGCCGCCGTTACGATCCTTGTAGCGCTCGGCCAGAACCTCGAAGAGCTTGGTCAGCTGTGCATCGTCCTTCAGGCGGGCGTCGGCCAGGCGACGGTTGGACAGGCCACCCTTCTTCGCCAGCGTGATCAGCTTTTCCACATAGGGACGCAGTTCCTTCGCCTTGGGCGTGGTGGTCAGGATCTGCTCATGCTTGATCAGCGAGGCGGCAAGATTGCGCAGCAGGGCGACGCGGTGGCCGGTGGCGCGCTGGAGACGACGTTGACCCATTCTGTGACGCATATTTCATATCCTTCGTTCGTTAAGGGCCCGTTTCAGGTAGCCCAGACCAGGCGGTGATAGGGCCACCGCCGATACCCATTCTGTCTCCCGGCAACCGTCACGGGAGTAAATCCCGTGACGTCAGTCGGCGCTATGCGCCGCTGGCCGGTCGTTCGCGTTCGCGTTGCGAACCGCCGCGCTACTGCGCTGCGCGGCTCGCTCCGACTTACCCCAGCAGCTCTTGTTCGAGCTTCTTGGCCATTTCCTCGATATTCTCAGGCGGCCAGCCCGGAATGTCCATGCCCAGACGCAGGCCCATGGACGAAAGCACTTCCTTGATTTCGTTCAGCGACTTGCGACCGAAATTGGGGGTGCGCAGCATCTCGGCTTCGGTCTTTTGGACCAGATCGCCGATATAGATGATGTTGTCGTTCTTGAGGCAGTTGGCGCTGCGGACCGACAGTTCCAGCTCGTCCACCTTCTTGAGAAGGTAGCGGTTGATCTGGTTGGTGTCGCTTTCGCCTTCCGACGCCGATGCGACCGCATGGCCGCCCTGCGACGGCGCGGCGGTGGGCAGTGCGTCCTCGAAATGGACGAACAGTTGCAGCTGGTCCTGCAGGATGCGCGCGGCAAAAGCGACCGCGTCCTCCGGCGTGACGGTGCCGTCGGTTTCGACGGTCAGCGACAGCTTGTCATAGTCCAGTTCCTGGCCGACGCGGGTGTTGTCCACCTTGTAGGCGACCTGACGAACCGGCGAATAGAGCGCGTCGATCGGAATGAGGCCGATGGGCGCGTCTGCAGGACGGTTGGCGACGGCGGGCACATAACCCTTGCCGACGTCAGCGGTCAGTTCCATGTTCAGCGTTGCGCCCTGGTCGAGGTGACAGATCACCAGGTCCGGGTTCATCACTTCGATGTCGCCAACGACGCTGATATCGCCAGCCTTGACCACGGCCGGGCCGGTGGCCGACAGCTGAAGCCGCTTGGGGCCATCGCCTTCCATCCGCAGCGCGACCTGCTTGATGTTGAGGACGATGTCGGTGACATCTTCACGCACGCCGGCGAGCGACGAGAATTCATGCAGGACGTTCTCGATCTTGATCGAGGTGACCGCCGCGCCCTGAAGCGAGGAAAGAAGAACCCGGCGCAGCGCGTTGCCAAGCGTCAGGCCGAAGCCGCGCTCTAGTGGCTCGGCGACGAAGGTCGCCTTGCGCTTGCCGTCGCTGGTTGGCTTGATTTCCAGCGCGTTGGGCTTCTTCAATTCCTGCCAGTTCTTCATGTTGACAGTCATGTAATTCCCCTGGGGATGTGGCCGAAACGCTTATGATCCTGGACCCGACAGGACGTTGCGGCCGATGCAGACGGGTAACGGGCGGCGCGTCCGCCGCCCGCCATATCGCTCAGCCGAATTTAGACGCGGCGGCGCTTGGACGGACGCACACCGTTGTGCGGGATCGGCGTCACGTCGCGGATGGAGGTGATGTGGAAACCCACGGCCTGGAGGGCGCGCAGGGCCGATTCACGACCTGAACCGGGACCCTTGACTTCGACTTCCAGGGTACGGACGCCATGTTCGGCGGCCTTGCGGCCGGCATCTTCCGCGCACACCTGAGCGGCGTACGGGGTCGACTTGCGGCTGCCTTTGAAGCCCATCATGCCAGCCGAGGACCAGGAAATCGCGTTGCCCTGGGCGTCGGTGATGGTCACCATGGTGTTGTTGAAGCTGGCGTTGACATGTGCCACGCCCGCCGAGATGTTCTTGCGCTCACGGCGCTTAATGCGCTGGGGTTCGCGTGCCATTTTGCTCTATCCTACTCGAAATACTGAAAAAAGAAGTCGGGAGGGCGAAGCCGTCAGGCCCGCCCTCTGGCGCTTACTTCTTCTTACCGGCGATCGCCTTGGCCTTGCCCTTGCGGGTACGGGCGTTGGTGTGCGTGCGCTGGCCGCGAACCGGCAGACCCTTACGATGACGCAGGCCGCGATAGCAGGCCAGATCCATCAGGCGCTTGATGTTCATCGCGGTGTTGCGGCGAAGATCACCCTCGACGGTCAGGTCGGCGTCGATCGTTTCACGAATCTGCAGCACTTCGGCGTCCGACAGGTCCTGCACGCGGCGGCTGTGGTCGATACCCAGCTTCGTGGCGATGTCGACGGCGGTCTTGCGGCCGATGCCGTGAATGTAGGTGAGCGCGATGATTACGCGCTTGTTGGTCGGGATGTTAACACCCGCAATACGTGCCATGGTCAATAAATCTCCTGCTCCACGGGGCGATTGGCGTCACCCCATCTCAAAGCGTCAGGGTTGAGCAGTCCTTGGCGTGGATGCGCAACCGATGTATACCCCCGGACGCAAAAAAGACGGCCAGTGCGCGAAGCACTGCCGCTCACCAGCGTGTCGGGATGTCCGCGCCCTAGCGATTCGGGTGCGCGGTGTCAATATCGGCAACGGCAAGCCTTGATACAGCCCAGCCTGCCCTCGGCCCTTCTCCGCTCATCCTTTTCCGGTTGAGCCGCTCGCACGGTGCAGGCATGGGTGGGCGATGCGCTTTACCACAAACCTTGCCCTCGCCGCGCCCTTCCTCATCCTGCTTGGTTCCTGCGTCGGACCTGCGCCGCGCCAAGCCAATCCAGCGCCTACGCCCGCGCCCCGGCCAACCCCGGCTCCCGCGCCGACGCAGCCTGCGCCCGCTGCGCCGCAGGCCAGCGAATGGCAGTATCGCGCGACTGCGCCGGGCGACTGGCGCTGGCAATCCGATGCAGCCATGTCGATCGCGCGGTTCGGTCCGACCCCTGCCGATACCCGCCTCACCATCCGCTGTGATCGAACTGCACGCCGGGTCAGCATCATCCGCACCGGCGCGGGTCAGGGGGCGATGACGATACGGACCAGCTATGGCGCGACCAGCTGGCCTGCAACCGCATCGATTGCACCGACACCGCAAACCGTCGCAGCTCGCGCTGCGGCGGACACGGCGCTGGATCAGATCGCCTACAGCCGGGGTAAATTCGCGGTCGAGGTGGCCGGGCTGGAACCGCTGATCGTCCCCGCCTGGGCAGAAGTGCCGCGCGTGATCGAGGATTGTCGCGGATAGCGACGCAGGCCGAACTTGCGGACGCGAAAGTATGATTCGAAAAAAGAATAATACAAGTCTTGATCATGCAGCCCGACTGATTCACATTCCATCCCGTGGCCGCACGAAGCGCAGTCGAAGTCGGCCATTACGGGCTTCAACATAGCGAAAGGAGGTGATCCGATGTCTCATGGTTCAGCAATGGGGTCGGTCAAGTCCATTCGGGGAACGCGCCGCTGAGCGACGCCACGCCGTCGATCTTCCTCCACATCGCGAGATAAAGCGCGCCGACATACAGGCCGTCTCCCCGTGGAGAAGATAGCGCGACCTTCGTTTCCCCTGGGCGGCACTTCCGGCCGCTGACCATGCACATGATGGGCCGTCGGGCTTCGACCCGGCGGCCCCTCTCATTTGCGCTTCTCCTCCATCGAGGCAGTTTCGCGAAACTGGCTTGATTGACTTTGTATATCCATTTATCTGGATATATGGAAAACGGATCCGCCATCGCTGCTCTGGCCGCCCTTGCCCAGTCCACACGGCTCGACAGTTTTCGACTGCTCGTGCGTCATGAGCCCGATGGCCTGCCCGCGGGCGAGATCGCCCGGCTGGTCGGGGTGCCGCAAAATACCATGTCGTCCCATCTGGCCATCCTTTCCCGAACGGGTCTTGTGCGGTCCGAGCGGCATAGCCGGTCGGTCCATTATCGCGCCAACCTGGACGCGCTGGGCGCGCTGACCCTGTTCCTGCTCAAGGATTGCTGCGGGGGCAACGCCACCCTGTGCGCCCCGATCGTTGCTGAACTCTCCCCCTGCTGCTGACCCAAAGGAAACCCCCTTGGCCACCGACATCATCATCTATCATAACCCCGCCTGCGGCACGTCGCGCAACACGCTGGCGATGATCCGCCATGCCGGGATCGAGCCGCATGTCGTGGAATATCTCCTGACCCCGCCGTCGCGGGCGTTGCTGGAGCAACTTATCGCCCGCGCCGGCATCACGCCGCGCGCCCTGTTGCGGCAGAAGGGAACGCCCTTCGCCGATCTGGGCCTGGCCGACGAGAGTCTGTCCGACGCGGCGCTGATCGACGCGATGATGGCGCACCCGATATTGATCAACCGCCCGCTGGTCGTGTCGCCCAAGGGCGTGCGGCTGTGCCGTCCGTCCGAAGCGGTGCTGGACCTGCTGCCCCATCCGCTGCCCACCCCCTTCGTCAAGGAAGATGGCGACGTGGTGGGAGCCGCCTGATGTCGCTGTTCGAACGCTATCTCAGCCTGTGGGTCGCGCTGTGCATCGTCGTGGGGATCGGGCTGGGGCAGCTGTTTCCGACCGCCTTCGCGCTGATCGCGGGGGCGGAGGTCGCCCGCGTCAACCTGCCTGTCGCGGCGCTGATCTGGCTGATGATCATACCGATGCTGCTGCGGATCGACTTTGCCGCGCTGGGCAGCGTCCGGCGGCACTGGCGCGGCGTGGGGGTGACGCTGTTCATCAACTGGGCGGTCAAGCCTTTCTCCATGGCGTTGTTGGGCACGCTCTTCATCGGCTATCTCTTCGCGCCCTTCCTGCCTGCAGGACAGGGACCGTCCTATATTGCGGGCCTGATCCTGCTGGCCGCGGCGCCCTGCACTGCGATGGTGTTTGTCTGGTCCAACCTGCTGGATGGCGATCCCGGCTATACGCTGAGCCAGGTGGCGCTCAACGACCTGATCATGGTGTTTGCCTTTGCGCCGATCGTCGGGCTGCTGCTGGGCGTCGCGTCAATCAGCGTGCCGTGGGATACGCTGCTGCTCTCGGTCGGTCTTTACATCGTCGTTCCCGTTATTGTCGCCCAGTGGCTGCGCCGGGTGCGGGTGCGGGCGGGCGGACAGGCAGCGCTCGATCGGCTGCTCGCTGCGCTGGGACCGGTGAGCCTGGTCAGCCTGCTTGCGACGCTGGTGCTGTTGTTCGCCTTTCAGGGTGAGCAGATCGTCGCCCAGCCGCTGGTCATCGCGCTGATCGCGGTGCCGATCCTGTTGCAGGTCTATCTGAACGCTGGCCTTGCCTATTGGCTGAGCCGCCGTTTGCGGGTCGCCTGGTGCGTTGCGGGACCGGCCGCGCTGATCGGCGCGTCCAATTTTTTCGAACTGGCGGTGGCGGCGGCGATCAGCCTGTTCGGGCTGCATTCGGGCGCAGCGCTGGCCACCGTGGTCGGCGTGCTGGTGGAAGTGCCGGTGATGCTCTCCATCGTCGCGCTCGTGAAGCGTTCGCGCGGCTGGTATGAGCGGGGCGCGGCGGCGTAAGCGCTACCGCTCCGCTCCCTTCGCCTTGCCCCAGGCGCGCGCGGCGGTGTAGCCCAGATAGCCGGTGCCAAAGAGCGCATAAAGCGGTTCGGGCAGGGCGTTGAGATAGTCGCGCATCCCCACCGTGATCGCCGCCGCAATGTCGGGTCGCCACCCCGCGATCAATCCCATCGGCAGCGACCAGAGCAGCAGCGCATAGATGACGTAGAGAAAGGCGGGCCGCGCGCGGGTGGCCCAGGGATCGGTGGTTGGGGTGTCGGTCGTCATGGGTCCATATCCTGAATAATGGGGCTGTTTCGGGCGATGATCACACCCTCGCTGGATGGCAAATTTCCCAGTGCGTTCACGACCCTCTAACCGATCCGGTTGGCAAGCCAGCCGTAGAGAAAGGCCTCGTTGGCTGGACGGCTTTCGGCCAGCGCGATATAGCGTTCGCCCTGCATCGCCTCTATCGCCTTCAGCAGCACCGCCTCACCCGACTTGCCCCGCAACGCGCGGAAGGCGCGCAATGCCGAGAGCGTCCGCGCGCCGATCGCCCGGTCGAGCGTCAGATCGGGATAGTCGCGCTGGTTGCGATTGAGCGCGTTAAGCGCGCGCTGGAGAAAGCCGGTCGCGGTGCCAACGCCCATGTTGACGGCTGTATCGAACAACTCGGCGGCTACCGACGGCGCGGTTTCTGCGACGAAGGCATAGCCCGGCTGATCCCAGTAGAGCCGCCGATAGATCGCCACCGCCGTAGCGCGCGGCAAGGCCCGCATATCCCCGGCATAGCCATTGGCGCGCGCCACCGCATGGGTGATGCCCCAATTGGTTGCGCCGCCACGATCGGCGGGATGGTCGCTATAGCCCCCTTCGCGCGCGATAACTTCGTCGATGAGCCTATGAATATCCATGCTGCGCCTCCCTGCTTGGAACGAGGCGAATCATTTATCCCATATGGTTTGTTGTAGGACAGGAAAAATATCCGGCTGAACGCAAATGGCGTAAACCGCCCTATGCCGTCCAAATTGGATCGATCAGCCTTCTACGCGCAGCCGTTCGGCCAGTTGGGCGATTTCATCGGGTTCCAGCAGCCAGGTGCGCGTCCGGCGGCCTTCCCGATGGACGGGCTGGGTCAACAATACGCGCGCCTGTGCTTTGGCTTCGGCCTTGAAGATCGCGAAATGCTGGGCGCACTGGCGGATCGTGCCAATCAGCGGCGCTTTGCCGTCCAGGTCGATCATGGTCGCTGGCTGGTCCCAGTCTATGGCGGACATGGCGGCATCCTTTCATCGGCGGGCGGGTCAATCCCGCGCGGTGGCGTCAGATAGGCGGTCGGGCGCCGCCTCTGCAAGACCCTGCGGTCTTGCACGACTGTCCCTGCCCTTGCAGGGCGGGGGATTATCAATTTCTGCTGATCCTGAGCATCAGGCAAATGAATGGTGCGGCCAAGAAGACTCGAACTTCCACGGGCTTTCGCCCACAACGACCTCAACGTTGCGCGTCTACCAATTCCGCCATGGCCGCACATTCAAAGGGAAACCGGCAGGACCGGCATCTGGTAGGCGCTGGCCATTAGCAAAGGCTTTTGCGCCATGCAACAACCGATCTGCATCTGCGTTATGATTGATCGGTGGGCAGAACGCAGTCAGCCGAAGGGCTGACAGCGGCACGCGAGAGGATGGAAAGCAGGACCATGCACCATTGGATGCTGTCGGGCATGACAGTGGCCGCTGCGACGGTCATGGGGCTGGGCCTTGGTGCCTATGTCACCAGTCCGCAATCGTCCGCGCTGCCTGGCGACCCGGACGCTGTCTATACCGAGTCCGGTGACAGCGGTGCGTCGGATTATGCCTTCAATCCGACCGATCAGGGTCCCAGCGAAATCCGCTGCACCGGTTGCGGTCCCAGCCTGGCTGAACGGCGCAGTGCTTTGGATATGGCGGGGCTGGACGCAGACGGCATGATCGATGGCACGAGCGATCCGGTCGTGCGGGACTATCTGACGCAAGGGGACGCGGCGGAGGCAAGCTACCCCGCGCCGTCGCCCCCATCACCAGCCCATCAACTCCCTGAACCGATTGCCCGCTTCGCCGCCGGAGAAGCCGCTACGCCTCCTCCGGTTCTGCAACCTGCGCAGGCGGAAGGCGTCCCCGCCACCGTCGCAACGGCAGCGGGCGACTCCTTCCCTTAAGCGCCTATTCGGCGGCGACGACCTCCGCCTGCGCATCGCTGAGCGGATGGGCGAGGCGGTTGATCATCTCCTTGGGGCATACCTGCCAGATATAACGCCGCCAGCGGTCCCAATCTTCCAATATGGTGCCGGACCATTTGCTGTCGGTTGCCTTGGCGTGCTGTGCGATCAGATCCTTGACCTGGGCCTCCCAATATTCGCTTTCCAGCCGCTGCCAGATGATCCCTTCGGGATTGGCGCGCGACGGGAAGCTGCCATCCTCATCCAGAATGAAGGCCATGCCGCCGGTCATGCCCGCGCCGAAATTGGCGCCGGTCTTGCCCAGGATCACCGCCGTACCGCCGGTCATATATTCGCAGCCATTGGCGCCGCAGCCCTCGACCACCACCTGCGCGCCCGAATTGCGGACCGCAAAGCGTTCGCCCGCCTGCCCTGCCGCGAACAGCTTGCCGCTGGTCGCGCCGTAGAGGACGGTGTTGCCGATGATCGTATTGTCCTTGGACGACAGCGGCGAGGAGACGGTCGTGCGCACGGTGATGATGCCGCCCGACAGGCCCTTGCCGACATAGTCGTTCGCGTCGCCGAAAATTTCGAGCGTAATCCCCTTGCACAGGAACGCGCCCAGCGACTGTCCCGCAGACCCGCGCAACCGCACCGTCAGATGCCCGTCGGCGAGCGTCGACATGCCGAACCTGTCAGTCACCGCCGACGACAGCCGCGTGCCAACCGCGCGGTGTGTATTACGCACCGTATAGGTCAGCTGCATCTTTTCGCCCCGCTCGAACACCGCCTTGGCGTCGCGCATCATCTGCGCGTCCAAGCTGTCGGGCACGTCGTTGCGCCATTGCTTCAGGCTGAAGCGGCGCTGGTCGTCGGGCGCATCCACCTTGGCCAGGATCGGGTTGAGATCGAGATCGTCCAGATGCTCGGCACCACGATTGACCTGCTTGAGCAGTTCCGTCCGCCCGATCACCTCGTCCAGGCTGCGGAAGCCCAGCCGTGCCAGCACTTCGCGCACTTCCTCGGCAATGAAGGTCATCAGGTTGATGACCTTTTCCGGCGTGCCGGTGAACTTGGCGCGCAACTTCTCATCCTGCACGCACACGCCTACGGGGCAGGTGTTGCTGTGGCATTGGCGCACCATGATGCAGCCCATGGCGACCAGCGACAATGTGCCGATGCCATATTCTTCCGCGCCCAATATCGCCGCGATCACAATGTCGCGCCCGGTTTTCAGGCCGCCGTCGGTGCGCAGCTTCACCCGATGCCGCAGACCGTTGAGGGTCAGCACCTGATTGGCTTCCGACAGGCCCATTTCCCATGGCGTCCCGGCATATTTGATGCTGGTCTGCGGGCTGGCCCCGGTGCCGCCGACATGGCCCGCGATCAGGATGACGTCGGCATGGGCCTTCGCCACGCCCGCCGCGACCGTGCCGATCCCGGCCTGGCTCACCAGCTTGACGCAGACGCGCGCGCGCGGGTTGATCTGCTTGCAGTCGTAGATGAGCTGCGCCAGATCCTCGATCGAATAGATGTCATGATGGGGCGGCGGTGAGATCAGCGTCACACCGGGTGTCGAATGTCGCAGCTTGGCGATGAATTCGGTCACCTTGAAGCCGGGCAGCTGCCCACCCTCGCCGGGCTTCGCGCCCTGGGCCACCTTGATCTCTATCTCCTCGGCCGATGCCAGATATTCGGCATGGACGCCAAAGCGGCCCGACGCGATCTGCTTGATCACGCTGTTGGCATTGTCGCCATTTTCATAGGGCTTGAAGCGCGCGGCATCCTCGCCACCCTCGCCCGACACTGCCTTCGCGCCGATCCGGTTCATCGCGATCGCCAGCGTTTCATGGGCTTCGGGGCTGAGCGCGCCCAGCGACATGCCGGGCGTCACGAAGCGCTTGCGGATTTCGGTGGTCGCTTCGACCTCGTCGATCGGCACGGCTTCGCGGGCGAAGTTGAATTCCATCAGGTCGCGCAGATAGACGGGCGGCAGGTCGCGGACGCCACGCGAAAATTGCAGATAGGTGGAATAGCTGTCGGTCGCCACCGCGGTCTGCAACAGATGCATCAGCTGCGCGGAATAGGCGTGCGCCTCCCCCCCGTTGCGCTGGCGATAGAAGCCGCCGATCGGCAGCCGCACGACCGATGTGTCATAGGCCTGCTGGTGGCGCAGCATCGCGCTGTAATGCAACGAGGCATAGCCCTCGCCCGAAATCTTCGCGGGCATACCGGGGAACAGATCATTGACCAGCGCGCGCGACAGGCCGACCGCCTCGAAATTATAGCCGCCGCGATAGCTGCTGATCACCGCAATGCCCATTTTGGACATGATCTTGAGCAGGCCTTCGTTGATCGCGACGCGATAACGCTCGAAACAGGCCTCTAGATCGAGCGAGCCGAACAGGCCGCGCGCATGGCGGTCGGCGATGCTGGCTTCGGCCAGATAGGCGTTCACGGTGGTTGCGCCCACGCCGATCAGCACCGCGAAATAATGGGTGTCGAGCGCTTCAGCACAGCGGACGTTGATCGATGCATAGGAACGCAGCCCCTTGCGCACCAGATGCGTATGCACCGCAGCGGCAGCCAGCACGCCCGCAATCGCGGCGCGTGTTTCGCCAACGCCCTCGTCGGTCAGGAAGATTTCCGTCCGCCCCTCGCGCACCGCCTGTTCGGCTTCCTCGCGAATGCGGGCGATCGCCGCGCGCAGCTGTTCCTGCCCGCCGGTCGCAGGGAAGGTGCAGTCGATTTCTGCCACCGCCGGGCCGAAATGCGCCTTCAACCGCGCCCATTCGGCGCTGGTCAGCACCGGCGAATCCAGCACCAGCACATGGCTGTTCTGCGCGTCCTGCTCCAGGATATTGTGCAGGTTGGAAAAGCGCGTTTTCAGGCTCATCACATGCCGTTCGCGCAACGGATCGATCGGCGGGTTGGTGACCTGGCTGAAATTCTGACGGAAGAAATGGCTGATCGTGCGC
Organism: Sphingobium sp.; assembly: GCA_023266575.1. Lineage (GTDB taxonomy): Bacteria > Pseudomonadota > Alphaproteobacteria > Sphingomonadales > Sphingomonadaceae > Sphingobium. The sequence continues at coordinate 33,923 of JAHFPV010000010.1, read as the reverse complement.
GGCTTGTCGGAAATGACCGCCAGCGGCGTGTCGTCACCCATCGATCCGATCGCTTCCTTGGCGTCCTCGACCATCGGTGCCAGGATCAGTTCCAGATCCTCCAGCGTCAGATTGGCCGCGACCTGTCGCCTGGTCAGTTCCGCCTTATCCCAGTCTGGCAGCGCGGTCGGCGCATCGGTCAGGTCGCCGATCGCCATGAAATCCTTGATCAGTTCGCCATAGGGACGCTCGGCAGCGATCCTGTCCTTGATCGCGGCGTCGTCATAGAGTTCGCCTTCCTGAAGGTCGATCGCGATCATCTGGCCCGGACCCATGCGGCCCTTGCGCACGATGGTGGTTTCGGGAACCACGACCATGCCGGTTTCGGACCCGACGATCAGCAGATTGTCGCCGGTCAGCGTGTAGCGCAGCGGGCGTAGCGCGTTGCGATCGACCCCAGCCACGACCCAGCGCCCGTCGGTCATCGCCAGTGCGGCGGGGCCATCCCACGGCTCCATGACGGAGGCGAGATAGTCGTACATGTCGCGATGCGCTTTGGGCAGTTCGCCGCTGTCGGCCTGCCACGCTTCGGGGACCAGCATCAGCTTGGCAGTCGGCGCATCGCGGCCCGACCGGCAGATCGCCTCGAACACCGCATCCAGCGCGGCGGTGTCGGACGCGCCCGCCGGGATCACCGGCTTGATATCCTCCGACTGCTCGCCGAATGCGAGGCTCGCCATCTTGATCTCGTGGCTCTTCATCCAGTTCTTGTTGCCGCGGATCGTGTTGATCTCGCCATTATGGGCGAGCGTGCGGAACGGCTGGGCCAGCCACCATTGCGGGAAAGTGTTGGTCGAATAACGCTGGTGGAAGATCGCCACCCGGCTCTCGAACCGCTCATCCTGCAAATCGGGATAGAATACCGACAGCGATTCGGCCAGGAACAGCCCCTTGTAGATGATCGACCGGCACGACAGGCTACAGATGTAGAAATCATTGATCTGCGCCGCGATCACCTGCTTCTCGATCCGACGGCGGATGAGATAGAGGTCCTTCTCAAATTCGGCCTGATCGCGCACCTCGGGCATCGGCCCGGCGATCATGATCTGCTCGATTTCGGGGCGCGTGCGCTGCGCCTTTTCACCGATGACCGACACATCGACCGGCACCTGCCGCCAGCCATAGATGGTATAGCCCGCGTCGATGATCTCGCTCTCGACGATGGTGCGGCAGGTTTCCTGCGCATTCAGATCGGTGCGCGGCAGGAAGATCATGCCGACGGCGAGGCGATTGGGCAGCGGCTTGTGGCCGGAGTCCGCGATCGCATCGTCAAAGAAGCGCACCGGCAGGTCAACATGGATACCCGCGCCGTCGCCGGTCTTGCCATCGGCATCCACCGCGCCACGGTGCCATACGGCTTTCAGCGCATCGATCGCGGAGGCGACCACGCGGCGCGACGGGCGGCCATCGGTCGCGGCGACCAGGCCCACGCCACAGGCGTCGCCTTCCATATCCGGGTGATACATGCCGACTTCGGCAATGCGGGCGCGTTCTTCTTCGGTGGCCATATAGTCGTTCATTGTCATGTTCCAACGATATAGGCGGCACTCTGCCGCATTGGTGCAGATGTAGTGGTTAAATAACCGGGCCGGCAGGATCGGTAATCACGGCCGTTCCTGTATTTGTTTTCAATGTCTTGAGCATGGCAAGAAGCAATGCGTCGATCTCGCCCGTTACATCATCGTCGCGCTCAGGAATGGAAGACAACGCTCTGTCCAATGCTCGGTCTGCACCGCTCTTCTCAAAGGCGACCAAGGCAGCGACATCGGCGCTGTCGGTCAGCGATCGCGCCTCATCATCGCTCATCTCGGCCATCTCGTCGCCGTCAGACAGCATCATCTCGCTTACAACCCGATCGATAATACGCTTGCCAGTTGACGTTTTAAAAGCACGCAGGGACGCATCGACTTGTGCCTGCGTCATATTAGCTAAAAAGGCAGCGGAGAATTGAGGGACCAGGGACTGAACCGTAGCCTCTACGCGCTGTTGTGCTCGGACGGTCGCAGCCCTTAAAAAACCCGCACGGGCTGGGCTTCCGCTTGGTAAAAGCTTGGCGGCGACAACGTCGCTTTCCAATATGGTATCGAGCTGACCCTCAACATATTGGTAAATGGACAGCGCGGCCATGCGCACCACCAATTGCTCGGCAAGTTGTGTCGCCGCACTTTTCGCTGAGCCGGGTGCGACCGATGGCTGCTCCGCTGCCCTGACAGACAATGGGTCAACCATGCCTGCCGCGCCAACGGCCAACATATACATCAGCAGAGCGCGCATCACGCCACCAGCACCTTCTCGCCCACCTTCGACTTCGCCTTCAAATAGCGATGCATATGCTCGGTCACATCGCGGCCGTCGCGGATCGCCCACACCACCAGCGAGGCACCGCGCACGATGTCGCCCGCTGCGAACACGCCGTCCACACTGGTCATCATCGTCTTGTGATCGACGCGCAGCGTGCCCCAGCGGGTGACCGACAGGTCGTCCGCGCCGAACAATTTGGGCAATTCTTCGGGGTCGTATCCCAGCGCCTTGATGACGAGGTCCGCCTCCAGCGTATGTTCGCTGCCCGGATCGGGTTCGGGGGCGCGGCGGCCCGATGCGTCGGGCGCGCCCAGCCGCATTTTGGTGACCTTGACGCCGGTGACATGCTCGGTGCCTTCAAAGGCGATCGGCGCGGTCAGCCAGACGAACTCAACGCCTTCTTCCTCGGCATTGGCCACTTCGCGCTGCGATCCGGGCATATTTTCCCGGTCGCGGCGGTAGAGGCATTTGACCGACTTGGCACCCTGACGGATCGCGGTACGGACGCAGTCCATCGCCGTGTCGCCGCCACCGATGACGACAACATTCTTGCCCGTCGCCAGCAGCGTGCCGTCGCCATGTTCGGGTACGTCGTCGCCAAAACCGGCCTTGTTGGAGGCGGTCAGATAATCCAGCGCCTTGACCACGCCCGGCGCGCCGACACCCGGCGCGCGGATGTCGCGGGGTTTGTACACGCCAGTGGCGATCAGGATCGCGTCATGCTTGTCACGCAGCGCTTCGAGCGTCGCATCGCGGCCGACCTCGAAATTCTCATGAAAGACGATGCCGCCATCCTTCAGCCGCTGGACGCGGCGCATGACAATGTCCTTCTCCAGCTTGAAGCCGGGGATGCCATAGGTCAGCAGCCCGCCGGCGCGATCATGCCGGTCATAGACATGCACATCATGCCCCGCCGCGCGCAGATATTCGGCCGTGGTGAGGCCCGCAGGTCCTGCGCCGATCACGCCAATCGACTGGCCGGTCGGCTTGCCCGGAACCAGCGGTTCGACCCAGCCTTCCTTCCAGGCAGTGTCGGTGATGAATTTTTCGACGCTGCCGATCGTCACGGCGCCATGGCCGGAAAATTCGATGACGCAATTGCCCTCGCACAGCCGATCCTGCGGGCAGATGCGGCCGCAGATTTCGGGCATGGTGCTGGTCAGGTTCGACAGCTCATAGGCTTCGCGCAGGCGGCCTTCGGCGGTCAGGCGCAGCCAGTCGGGAATATGGTTGTGAAGCGGACAGTGAGTTGAACAATAAGGCACGCCACATTGCGAACAGCGCGACGCCTGTTCTTCCGCTTTGTCGAGGATGAAGCTGCGGCTGATTTCCAGAAAATCGTCGGCGCGGGCATCGGCATCGCGCTTGTCGGGATAGGCTTGTCCCTTGCCTACGAATTTCAGCATTGGATTGTCGGCCATGTCTCGCCCCTGACTCAAGTTGCAAGGGCGCGCATAGCATAAAGACCCACGGAGTCACGCGGATTCTGCATTATAGGTAAGTATAGCTGACTAATTATCGACCTATATAAGACCTATTTGCGAAACAATCGCAAAAACTTACCCTATAAATAGACCGTTTCGGCCCTATCTCGTCCCCAACCACACTAAGGCCGCGATTCCGGCAACGATTCGATACCAGGCGAAGGGCGCGAATCCATGTTTCGACACCAGCCCGACGAACCAGCGGATCACCAGCAGCGCGACGAAGAACGACACGACAAAGCCCAGCGCGATACTATCCCAACCGACCGCCGCGCTGGTGATCTGATCACCCTTCTTGATCAGTTCCAGCGCCGTCGCCCCCAGCATGGTGGGGATGGCGAGGAAGAAGCTGAACTCGGCCGCCGTGCGCCGCTCCACGCCCAGCATCAGCGCGCCCATGATCGTCGCGCCCGACCGGCTAACACCGGGGATCATGGAGACACATTGGACAAGGCCGATGCCCAGCACCCGCACGGCGGGAATATCGGCGATGCCGTGGAACCGCTGTTCCTTGACCGCCCGTTCGATCAACAGGATTGCGACGCCGCCGACGATCAAGGCCCAGGCGACGACCTGCGGCGCGCCCAGCAAAATCTCGATATAGTCGTGGAGCGCAAGGCCGATAATGGCGGAAGGGATGAAGGCGATCAGAAGATTGCGCAGGAACCGCCAGCTTACCGGCTCGCGCCGCAACAGCCCCATGCCGACCGCCCAGAAGGTGCGCCAGTAAAGAACGACAACCGCCAGGATCGCGCCCAGCTGGATGACGACATTGAACATCGCCCAGGTTGACGCATCATAGCCCAGCAATTCGCTGGCGAGAATGAGATGTCCGGTCGAGGAAACCGGCAGAAATTCGGTCAGCCCTTCGACAATACCCAGCAGGATGACGGTCAGATAATGCAGGTCCATGCGCCTCTTTCCTAATTCCTCCCCTGCAAGGGGAGGATCATTATAGTCAGGCGCTCACCCGACCGGCAAAGCGGCCATGTTTGCGGTAGCGGACCATCCATTTGTCGGCGACCCCGGCCATCGGCGTGGCGACGACGCCCAGCGCATCCAGTCCCTTGGCCCCCGGTGCCACGACATTGTCACGCCCCAGCATCGCCAGCTGATCGCTGGTGATCGGCCCGCCCGGCAGCATCGCCAACAGTTTCGCCGCGGTGTGCGGCACATCGACCAGCGGCTTGTTGCGGCCAGTCGCCGTGGCGATCCACTGGTTGATATCCTTCATGCTCTGCACCTGCGGCCCGCCCAGTTCATAGGTCTGGCCGCCATGGACGCCCGGCTGCTCGGCGGCGTTGGCGATCGCCTGTGCCACATCGGCGACATAGACCGGCTGGAATTTCGTTGCCCCACCAATGACCGGCACCACCGGCAGCATGGCGATGATCTGGGCAAAGCGGTTGAGGAACTGGTCCTCCGCGCCGAAGATGATCGACGGGCGGATGATGGTGGCGGTGGGGAAGGCCGCCTTGACCGCCGCTTCACCCGCAGCTTTCGATCGGCCATAGGCTGATGGACTGTCGGCATCCGCGCCGATCGCCGACATATGTACCAGCGCGCCCACGCCAGCATCCGCAGCCGCCTTGGCGACATTGGCCGCGCCGCGATGGTGGAAGGCGTCGAAATCACCCTTCAAAATGCCGACCAGATTGATAACGACATCGCTGCCCGACACTGCCCGCGCGACGCTGGCGGGGTTGCGGATGTCGGCGGCGATGAATTGCACCTGGCCAAGCCCGCCCAGCGGCTTGACCCGCAGCGCGGTGGACGGATCACGCTGCGCGATCCGCACCCGCGCGCCGCGCGCCAGCAGCGCCTGCGCCACCTGACGACCGACAAAGCCGCCGCCGCCGAATATCGTAACCAGATAGTCTTTCATCACCTGACCCACGTTCGTCTGAGAGGGAATATGCTGCCCATTCCCTTGCCCCAGCCACGTCGCGCTGACAACCAATTTACCCGATCCAGCCCGCCAGATCGACGATCATCCACAGCCCCAGCAGCAGGAACAGCAAGGCCGCGCCGACCTGCAACGCGCGCATTGGGACTTTTTTCGCCAGCGCCTCGCCAAACAGCACGGCGGGCACATTGGCGAGCATCATGCCCAGCGTCGTTCCCATCGTCACCGCGACCAGATTGTCGAACCGTGCGCCCAGCGCGATCGTCGCCACCTGCGTCTTGTCGCCCATTTCGACCAGGAAGAAGGCGACCAATGTGGTCACGAACACACCCGCCTTCGACGGCGCTTTCAACGGCGCATCCTCGTCAATCTTGTCGGGCACCAATGTCCAGGCGGCCATGGCGATGAAGCTGAAGGCCACGGCATAGCGGAACCAGTCCTGCGTCAGCACGCCCGCGATCGAATGGCCCAGCAGGGCGGCGAGGAAATGATTGGCGATCGTCGCGACCAATATGCCAAGGATGATCGGCACAGGTTTGCGAAAGCGCGTCGCCAGCAGCATCGCCAGCAATTGCGTCTTGTCCCCCATTTCGGCAAGGGCAACGAGCGCAGCGGAGGTGAACAGGGCTTCCATCAGATAATGTCCGGGGCCGGGCGGAAGTGATAGACGCAATGCCACCGTCGCTCCCCGCCCGGCCGGACAGACAAGCGCCGATGCCATTGGTCTCGCCAGAAGCAGATTGTTCTGCGTCCCCCATGCCATGGCCTCTCGGCCAAATATGTTGACATAAGGCCCGTTCCTTTTGCGTTGGAACGGCTGGCTACTCCCCAGATGACGCGCTAGCCTCTACGCGTTGAACGTGGGGATGACAAGCCATGGGTAAGGACAGCAACAAGACGATCGAGACAAATAGCGACGTAGCGGTGTTCCTCGCCGCGGTCGAACCGCCCGAACGGCGCGAGGATGGGGAAAAGCTCGTTGCGCTGATGCAGGCGGTGTCGGGGCAGCCGCCAAGGCTGTGGGGCTCCTCGATCATCGGCTTTGGCAGCTATCATTATCGCTATGATAGCGGCCGTGAAGGCGACGCCTCCCGTATCGCCTTTTCCCCGCGCAAGGCGGAATTGGTCCTTTATCTGTCGGGCATATCGGATGAGGATTGCGTGCCGCTGGGCAAGCACAAGCGCGGCAAGGGCTGTCTCTATATCAAGCGTCTGTCGGGTATCGATATGGCGGTGCTGGAAGCGCTGATCGTTCAAAGCTGGAACCATATGGAAAGCGCCTATCCCGCATGATCCGTTCCCTTTGCCTCCTTGCCGCCTTGCTCTGGACCATGCCGGTGGCCGCGCAGGCGATCGAGGATGCGACGATTACGTCATTGTCCGCCGATCTCGCCGCCGGGCGAACCAGCAGCGAAGCAACAGTGCGCGCGCTGCTCAAGCGCATCGCAGCGATGGATCGGAAGGGGCCGAGGCTCAACAGCATCATCGCCATCAATCCCGGTGCGATCGCGCAGGCACGGGCGCTGGACACGGAGCGGCGCGCGGGGCGCATCCGCGGTCCGCTGCATGGCGTGCCGATCCTGCTCAAGGATAATATCGAGGCGGCCGGGATGCCGACCACGGCGGGATCGCTGGCGCTGGCGCGCAATGCGCCGGGACGCGATTCGCCGGTCGCCGCTGCCTTGAAGGCAAAGGGCGCGATCATCCTGGGCAAGACCAACCTTAGCGAATGGGCCAATTTCCGCTCCGAACGCTCGATGAGCGGCTGGAGCGCGATGGGCGGCCTCACTCGCAATCCCTACGCGCTGGATCGCACCACCTGCGGATCGTCCAGCGGATCGGGCGCAGCGGTTGCCGCCGGTTTCGCGCCCGGTGCGATCGGCAGCGAAACCAACGGGTCGATCATCTGCCCGGCATCAATGATGGGGCTGGTCGGGCTGAAACCGACCATCGGCCTGATCCCGCGCACCCATATCGTGCCGATCAGCCACAGCCAGGACACAGCCGGGCCAATGACCCGCACTGTGCGCGATGCCGCCATCCTGCTGTCCGCGCTGATCGCCAGCGATCCGGCCGATCCGGCGACGGCAGATGCCATGGCCCATGCGCGCGATTATGCCGCTGCGCTCGACCCGTCTGCCATCGCCAAAATGCGGATCGGCGTCCTGCGCAGCGGGGCGCAGCCGGATTTGCTGGCCCGTTACGATGCAGCGCTGGCTATGCTAAAGGGGCTGGGCGCGACATTGGTGGAAGTGAAGAAGCCCCCGATGGAGGGCATGTCGGCGGCGAGTTACGATGTGCTGCAATATGAGTTTAAGGCGGACCTCAACGCCTATCTCGCCTTGACCCTGCCGGATCAGGTGCAAAGCCGGACGCTGGCCGACCTGATCGCTTTCAACGCGGCGCACCCGGCACAGGAAATGCCGCTGTTCGGGCAGGAGATTTTCACCCTGTCGCAAGCCAGAAAGGGACTGGACGATCCGGCCTACACAGCCGCGCGCGAAAAGTCGCTGCGGCTGGCGGGGGCGCAAGGGATCGACGCCATGTTGGCCGCCGACCGGCTCGATCTGCTGGTGACGATCAGTTACGGCCCGGCCTGGCCATCCGACACGGTGTGGGGCGATCAATATGAGGGGCCGAGCGGTTCGACCGGCCCGGCGGCGATTGCGGGCTATCCGCACCTGACCGTGCCGATGGGGCTGGTGCGCGGGCTGCCGGTGGGTTTGAGCTTTATTGGCGCGCCCTATCAGGAGCAGCGATTGCTCGACGCAGGCTATGCCTATGAGCAAGCGGCGGGCCTGAAGCTGAAGCCCGATTTCAGGCCGAGCGTCGATACCGGCCCGGAGCTGGAAGGGGCTATCCGCTAAAGCGAGAGTGTCTTATTTTGATCCGTTCGTTTCGAGCGAAGTCGAGAAACGTGGCGCGCAGGTTTCTCGACTTCGCTCGAAACGAACGAACATGGGGTTTCACCTCACAACGGCAGCAGCGCGGCGACGATCCACCGTTCTTCCGCGCGCAGCACGCCCCAGGCGCGGGCTGCGGCGCGGCTGTCCATCGCCTCTACGCCGATCCCCAGCGCCTCGACCGCGCGGACGAAGGCGCGAGGTGGCTGGCGCAAGCCCGCGCCGGTGCCGAGCAGCAGAAATTCGGGCCGCGGGTCGCCGTCGAACAGATCGCCCAACGCGCCGAGCGTCAGCGCGTCGATCGCCGGGGCATCGTCCCACGCCATCGCGCGGATCGGGCTGAGCAACAGTCCGGTCGGAAACACATCATCCCGCACCCGGAAACCGCGCCCCTGGAAGCCGGTGACGATCGGACCCTGGCCGCTATCGTCGCGGCGCAGTTCGATGCCGATGCGCTTGTCCCCGGTCAGGGCTGCGCTCCGTCGCGCGGGCCGACCCGTTCGGCCTGCGCAGCGATGTTGGTCTTGCTCGCCTTCTTCTCCGACGACATCGGGGTCAGCCCCAGCGAGATCAGCAGCGAGGAGGAGACATAGACCGACGAGTAGGTCCCCACGATAATGCCCAGCATCATCGCCGCAGTGAAGCCACGCAGCACATGGCCGCCAAACAGCAGCAATGCGCCCAGCGCCAGCATGATCGTCACCGACGTCATCACCGTGCGCGGCAGGGTTTCGTTGACCGACAGGTCGATCAGCGCCTTCATGTCCATCTTGCGATATTTGCGCATATTTTCGCGGATGCGGTCGTCGATCACCATCTTGTCGTTGATCGAATAGCCCACGATCGTCAGCACGGCCGCAACGATGTTGAGGTCGAACTCCAGCTGGGTCACCGCAAAAAAGCCCAGCGTCATCAGCACGTCATGGACGATCGCGACGAAGGTGGAGACGCCGAACTGCCATTCGTAGCGGAACCAGCTGAACACCGCGATGCCCAGGATCGCCAGCACGACGGCCAGCACACCATTCTGGATCAGCTCGCCCGACACCTTGCCCGACACCGTGTCGTAGCGGGAGAAGGTGACGCCGGGGAATTGCGCGGTCATCGCGTTGCGGGTCTTTTCCACCACAGCATTGGCCGCGCCTGCGCCGCCCTGTTCGGGCAAGGGCAGGCGGATCTGCACCGTCTTGGGATCGCCAAATTGCTGGAGCGAGCTTTCGCCCACGCCTAGCGTGCCGATGGTCGCGCGGACCTTGTCGGTTTCCACATTCTGCGGAAATTTCGCCTCGATCATCAGGCCGCCGACAAAATCGACGCCCATGTTGAGGCCTTTATAAGCCGTCGCGCCAACCGCCAGCACCGTCAACAACGCGGTGAGCGCGAACGCCCATTTCCGCATCGCGACGAAGCCGATATTGGTATTGTCGGGGACGAGTTTCAGAAGTTTCATGGGTGTGTCCTCCCGCCCCTCTTAAATGGTGATGTCCGTCGGCCGGGTGCGGCGCACCCAGTTGGCGACGACCATGCGGGTGAAGGTGACGGCGGTAAACACGCTGGTCGCAATGCCGATCAGCAGCACGATGGCAAAGCCCTTGACCGGGCCGGAGCCGAGCGCGAGCATGATGCCGCCGGCGATAGCGTGTGTCACGTTCGCCTCGAAAATCGTGCGGCTCGCTTCCTTATAGCCATGTTCGATCGACTGGACGACATTGCGTCCGCGTCGCCGTTCCTCGCGAATGCGCTCGTAGATCAGCACGTTGGCGTCCACCGCCGTGCCGATGGTCAGCACGAAGCCGGCGATACCGGGCAGCGTCAGGGTCGCTCCCAACATGCCCATCACGCCCAATATGACCGCGACGTTGATGGCGACCGCCAGATTGGCATACATGCCGAAGCGACCGTAGCTCACGAACATGAAAATCGCGACCGCGACCACTGCGATGATCGACGCGATCAGGCCCGCGCGGATCGAATCGGCGCCCAGCCCCGGACCGACCGTGCGTTCCTCCACCACCGTCAGCGCGACCGGCAGCTTGCCCGATCGCAGCGCGATCGCCAGCTGGTTGGCGCTTTCGACGGTGAAATTGCCACTGATCTGTGCGCTGCCGCCCAGGATCGGTTCGTTGATGTTGGGGGCCGAGAGCACCTTGCCGTCCAGGATGATGGCGAAGGGGCGGTTGACATTCTGCGACGTCACCTGCCCAAATTTGCGCCCGCCAGAGCCATTGAAGCGAATGTTGACGATCGCCTGGTTGCTCTGGTCATAACCCTGCGTCGCGTCGGTCAGATCCTCGCCCGACACCATCACCTGCCGCTTGACCGCGATCAGCGGCACGCCCGATGGATTGTCGGGATAGGGTAGCACTTCGCTGCCCACCGGCGCGCGGCCCTGCGCCACTTCGGCGGGGTTGGCGGTGAAATCGACCAGCTTGAATTCCAGCTTCGCGGTCTGGCCCAGCAGGTCCTTCAGCGCCTTGGGGTCCTGCAGGCCCGGCACCTGCACGACGATGCGATTGTCGCCCTGCTGCTGGATCGTGGGTTCGCGCGTGCCCATTTCGTCGATGCGCTTGCGGATGACTTCGGTCGCGACTTCCATAGCGCTCTTGACCGCATTGTTGATGCCCGCGCTGGTCGGCGTGATGACGATGGTGGAGCTGTTGACCACCTCGACATTGAAATCGCGCTGACCGGTCAGCGCCGCGCCCTGCGTCAGCTGGCGGATGCGCTCGACCGCGGCGTCCACTTGGGACGGCTCGCGCACCATGAAGCTCAGCTTCCCGTCGCGGCTGGAGATGTCGCCGATCGCGATGCGGGGATCAGCCCGGCGCAATTCGGTGCGAACCTGCTCCTCCATGTTGGTCAGCCGCTGCTTGGCGACATCTTGCGTGCTGGCTTCCAGCAGCAAATGGCTCCCGCCCGACAGGTCGAGGCCCAGATTCACGCGGGTCTGCATGAATCCCGGCAGCCGGTTGACGACCGAATCCGGCAGGAAGCTGGGGACGGCGCACAGCACGCCGATCGCCAGTGGCAGGATGATCGCAAAGATCGTCCAGCGCGAAAAATTCAGCATCGTTGGCTCAGTCGTTCGCGGGCTTGGCAGTGGTCGGGTCGAGCACGTCGGTCAGGGTCGATTTGACCGCCTTCACCTTCATGCCCGGCGCGATTTCGACTTCGGCGTAAATTTCGTCCACGCGCATGACCTTGCCCAGCAGGCCGCCACCGGTGATGACCTGATCGCCCTTCTTCACCGCGTCGATCTTGGCCTTATGTGCCTTCATGCGCTTTTGCTGCGGACGGATCAGCAGGAAATAGAATACCACGAAGATCAGGACCAGCGGGGCCATCTGCACCAATATGCCGCTGCCGGATGCTGGCCCGCCCGCAGTCTGGGCAAAGGCTGTCGATATGAACATGGGTGGGACTTTCCTGAAGCAGGTCGCGCCTTGGTTTCTGTCGGCCGCAGGACGCATACAACGCCCACGGATCAAGCCGCGGCGGCTACCACAGATGCAGGCGGGGAGGCAATATGATTAGGGAAATGCCCGCCCCGGCAAAAGCCCGCATCGAATCCCTTGCAACTTCCGCAATGTGCCTCTATTGGCCGCCCTCCGGTCGGGACGTAGCGCAGCCTGGTAGCGCATCACACTGGGGGTGTGGGGGTCGGAGGTTCGAATCCTCTCGTCCCGACCAAGATTTTCGGAAAGAGCGACCGTCCGGTGGACGGACGCCCGGAAAATCGCCCAAGCGTAAGCGTTGGAGCCGACCGACCAGCAGCTTTACGGAGATTAGCTGAGCCGTTCCTTCGTCACAAGAACGTGCCGTCCAACGGCGCTGAATGGTTCGATACTGCGGTCAATATGAGCGTCGCCACGGCGACAGGCTTTCTCCAGCGCCGCTCAATGCGCCCCCCAATGCCGGGACTGAGCAGCCTCGATCCTAAATGAGGGAAATGGCCGCAACGACCAGCAGCCAGATGGTCAGTGCCGCGCCAGCGACAATCGCCAGTTTTTGGGGCGGACTTAACCCTGCGGCTTCCGCGGACAATTCCAAATCGTCCTTTTCCGCGATCTTCGCAGGACTGGCCTGATATTGGAAGTTTTCCTGGATGACGGAGCAGTCGAAGCGGAGAATCGTGTCGAGTTCTGCGGGATTGAGCGGCTGAACGAAGATACAGCCGGCGGTCGCTCCTTCCACGCGCACGACCTGCACCGCCCGGATCCCCACCCCCGGCACGCCGATGGTCATCGCCTGATCGGGCAGGACTTCGAAAGGCAATTGCAGTCGAAAACCGGTGAGCGAGATATCCTCGATCTGGACGTCGAACGGCCTGTCGTCGTCATCGCGCAGGGTCGAGGCACGATCCAGCTGCATTCGCTGCGCGCCGCGATTATCGCTGTACAGGGTCGCTCGAACTGACATTGGCGGGCTCCATAGCCGGGGACCGCAATTTGGACGCATTGGCCTAAGAATTCGTAAAAGGTCGATGGAGAATCAGGCGCTGGATGATCGGCGGCGAACGCTCCCACCTATGTCAAACTATCCCTTTGTTTGTTTTCCAGGCCGGGACTGCAAATGTTCGAACAGCGCCATATAATTATCGACCGCGCGATCCAGGGTGAAATCGGATGCCCGCTCGGTGGCCAATACACTATCGAGCGGCGTATCGAGCGCAGCGCATATCGCCTTGGCCAAGGCGTCGCTGTCATCGACGGGGACGAGGCGTCCGAACTTGCCCTCCTCGAGGACTTCCAGCGGACCGCTGGGGCAATCGGTCGCAACGATATTGGCACCGCAGGCAAGCGCTTCGATCAATACAGTCGGCAACCCTTCCCAACGCGACGACAATATGAAGGCGTCCGCAGCGCGCATCATCGCGAAAGGATTGCGGCTAAACCCCGCCAGATCGACGTGATCGCCCAGGTTCAGAGCGATAATCTGCGCCTCCAATTGCGAGCGCAGCGGACCTTCGCCCAGAATGACCAGCCGCACCGGGCGATCGTCCAGCACTTTGCGCACGGCGCTGATCAGGACGTCAAAACCCTTTTGATGGTGCAGACGCCCGCAGCCCAACAGAACGGGTATGCCTGCCCCGTCGGCCAACCAGCGATGTTCGGGGGCTTCGGCGGACAGCGCCACCAACCCGTCGGTGACGACCGGGTTATGGATCACCTGATGATTGTGCGCACGCCCGCGCGTGAAGGCCAGGACAGCAGCCTCGACACCCTGCGACACGCTGACGATCCGCGAAATGCCGGGATAGACGAACCGCGCCAGGCGATAGGCCGCCTTGACCGATCGGTTGGTCAGCAGCGCGTAATTCTGCCCCATCTGATTATGTTCGACAGCCACATGCGGGATACCGGCCCGCGCGAGCCGATTGGCCAGCGCGGCCGCGACATTGACATGGGTAAGATGGCTGACGAGAATATCCGGCCGCGCCGAACGAAGCCAGCGGGCGAGCGGACGAATGCTTGAAATCGAACGGCGATTGCCAAGATCGACCAGTTCAATGGCGGGATCGAGATCGTCGAGATAAGGGCCTTCCAGCCGCGCGAGAATCAGCGTGACCCGCTCGCCTCGCGCCACCAGCCCGTTCATCAGCAGAACGGCCACACGCTCCGCGCCGCCGCCTGCCAGGTCCTGAAGAAATGTCGCGACGTGCATCAACGATCAACCCACCAGCAGCTTTATGCCGACCAGCATCAACACCAGCGCAAGCGCCGGTCGCACCAGGCGGTCGGGCAGTTTGGACGACAGCAGCGATCCCGCGATGATACCCGGTATCGATCCAACCAGAAGCGAACCCAACAAGGCGAAATCGACATTGCCGATCCACAGATGGCCCAGCCCGGCGACGGCGGTCAGCGGCACGGCGTGGATGATATCGGTGCCCACCAGGCGCGCCGCTTTCATGCGCATGGGATAGAGCGCGATCAGCATGGTTGCACCCAGTGCGCCCGCACCCACCGATGTCAGCGTGACGAGTACGCCAAGGATGAAGCCGGCCAGCACCGTCAATGGCCATTGCATACGCCGAAAGCGCTGCGCGCGATCATGCTCCAGATCGCGCGCAAAATCGTGGATGCGCCGGCGCGAAAGCGTGGCGAGCGCCGTCATGATCAGCAACACGCCCAACGCCGAAAGAATGAGGTCGCTCTGGAACGAACTGCGGGGCAGCTTGGACAATAAGGCGATGGTCAGTACGGACGCCGGCAGGCTACCCATCAACAACCGACGCACCACGCTCCAGTCCGGCTTGCCGAAATGATGATGGACGGCACCACCGACGGTTTTGGTAATCGCGGCGAACCACAGGTCGGTCCCGACGGCAGTCGCCGGCACAACGCCCACCAGCAGGATGAGGATGGGTGCCATCAGCGACCCGCCACCCACGCCGGTTATCCCAACGAGCAAGCCCACGAGCAGGCCGGCAAGGCTGTGTACCCAGTCGATCATCAATCCGCGTCCCCCTTGCCCGCTCAGTGGCGGACGACTGGTCGGACATGCACGATTGGCCTGTGCTTGGGAAGGCGCAACTTGGCACTGACACGCTCGTAAATGACGCTCTCCTCGCTTCGAGCGCCGTTCAATTTGGCCAATAGCCTGTCGATACATGACTATGGCGCGGCGTATCGACACCCTGCCCGCTAATTCGTGGTTTTCAGCCGATTAACCCTAACGGATGATTCGGGCTTAAGAGAGTCGAGCCTATGCCGTTTTCCGCACCACAAGGCGACTAAGGCAACGGCATGTTCCCCAATCCAAAATCCCTTATCCTGGCCATGCGCTGCGCGCTTGGGCTGATGGCATTGGTCCTGCTGGTCGCGGGGATCATGTTGGCGACGGATCGGGTTCACCTGTCGTCCTCCACCATGTCTTGGCTGTCGCTCAGCATGGTTGCGGTCCTTTTCCCCACGCTGCTCGTCGCATTTCCCCGCTCGCGTCGGTCCGATCTGCTTGCGGCGATGCTGATCCTGGTCATCGTCGCCGGTGGCGCGCGGATCGCGACTGGGGATATCGCGGGACTGGGCGATATGTCCGCGATGATGATCCTGATCGTCGCGCTCTATCTGTCGTCGGGCATCGACACATTGCGTCAACGCGCACGCCGCTTCCCCGACGAATTGTTCGAAGTCATTGCCATTGAAGAACAACGCACACGTCGGCGCGGGGACACAGTGCGGCGACCGGTCCCGACCGCTCCAGCCTGGAAATAAAAGCCTCTTTGAACCAAATAGGAGATATTTGGTCAAGACTTCGATCCTATTTGCTGTCCTACAGGCTATCGTTCGGTATATGTGAGTCGCCTCTCTACGCAGGAGGCGCAAGATGACCGATCCCTATACCAGCTTCATCGACAATCCGATTGCATCGGCGCGCGCGCCCTATGCCGTCATTCCCCATGACAGCAACGCATTGCCGGTCGTGCCAAAGGCGCTGTATATCGGCACCGGTGGCACGGTCGTGCTGCGGGGCGTCGATGGGACCGCGGACGTCAGCTTCCTCCATGTCGCCGACGGGCAGGTCCTGGATGTCCGCGCCCGTTACGTCCGCGCCACGGGCACGACGGCCGCCAACATCGTGGCACTTGCCTGATGGGGCGGCTGGGATATGGCTTTGGCCATGGCGCGCGCGGTTCGGTGACCGCGCGCGAGGCAGCACTGTGGCGCCTTGGCTCCATCCGCGCCGGAGAAAGCGCCTATGGCATCGGCAATGTATCGACGTCGAATTCGGCGCGAACCAGCGGGCGCATAAAGGATATGCTGTCCAGCGCACATATGACCGCCCTGCGCTACGCCGACGCCGCGTTCATCATCGGGTCCGACCAGTCCGAAACCGCAGTCAGCACGCAATCGATTCAACGGGCGCTGGAAATCGGCTCGGCGGTCGGACGTATAACCTGGTCCGGCAGCGATATCGGCGCGATTCCCGGCGGTGGGCTGCTATGGTCGGACGATGTCGTCCCCGGCGCGCTTGGCCTGTCCGAATTCCAGCCCGGTGCCACGGTCTGGCACCGATCAATGAAGGATAATCTGGTCGGGGACACCCGCGCCAACTTTCCCATGACCGGGCCTGGTACGCCTGCAGGTGAAGATCAAAGGGGTACGACAACCAGCATCGACCGGTTGATGCAGACCGGTGCGCTTCCCGCCGATGGTGGAGCAAGAGCGCAAATCGATGGTGCGCCGGGCGTGCTGATCGGCCTTGCCACTGATCATGGCCCCACCGTGCTGGTGGGCGGCGACAGTCGCTTTTACGGCGTGTCGGGCAATGCTGGCCCCGGCACCGGCACGGCGGGTGGGCCGGCGCGCATGGCGCTGGAACAGGCGGGCATTCCGCATGTGATGCAGGCACGGTCCGGGTCCAAGATTCAGGACTTTGTCGCAGACAACTTCGCCAGGCCGGTCCTGCGGATCGGGATCATCGCCTATGTCAGCGACATATTGTGCAACTGGTCGGTCAACGACATGAGCAGCGGACGCACCGCGAGCCAGATATTGGCGGACATCGCGGCCTTTGTCGTGAAGGCGAAGGCGATCAATCCTCAGGTGCGGATATGGTGGACGACGATGGCACCGTCGACCAACGGATCCAATGTTCCGGCCGGGCTCTATGCCAACGGCGCAACCGATGGTCGTCACGCGTTCAACGGCGAAATCAGGACCAACTTTGCCGCCTATGGGCTGTCGGGCCATGTCGATATTGCAGCGGCCGTAGAAGATCCGACGCAGACCGATCGCTGGGCCGACTATACCAATGACAGCTCGGACGGGCTGCACTCGCGCCAGACGGGGCAGGTCAAGGAAGCCGCAGTGATCAAGACATGGGCTGATGCGCTGGCCGCGCCCTTGACTGCCGACTGACCTCCATATCGACGGCAAAATGGCGGCGATGGCTGTCTCCATTTTGCCGTTCAAGGCCTGCTGCGCCCGGCAAACGATAAATCGCGACTTTACCACGCCCTGACGAAATCTATCTAGCATTCTAAATCTCTATTGTTTAAGTAGAGATTAAAGGAGTTGAGTCATGTTCATGGAATCGATCGTCGAAGCGGATGCTGTTCCAGTCCCCTATCGCGATGCGCCGCGTCCGCAAACCCGGCGGCTCAAGCCATGGAAATTAGCCCGCAACTATGCGATTTTCACCGCGATCATGACGACGATCGTAGCGTTCTGGGCGGCCTGCATTGCGGGGCTGATGCTCCTGCTGCCGTGATGGCTAGAGACGAAGCAAACTGTCGATCTGCGCCTCGCGGCGCAATTTTTCGCACTCTGCTCGCCACTGCGTTGCCTCTGCACGCAGGCGTTCGAAATTATCCAACGGAATCCAGTGACGCGATTCGCTGAGCGAACCATTCGCACGGGTCATGACGCTGTCGGCAAGCCGTTCCATCATATGCGCCAGCTTTGCGAAATCGCCGACGCGCAGGCTCACCTGCGCCCCGTCACTCACCCCGTCGATCGCCGCGCGCATCTTTCCCGCTTCCGCCCGAACGAGGGCGGCGATTTGCCCGGCTGATGTTGCTTCCATCCCTGCCTCCTGTCGTTACAGCATCATCTGCGAACAAGAATGATAGCCAAAGAGGGTTAATCGCTCGTAACCATGGCGCGCCTCGCCTGCCAAACGGTCAGAAGCCGGAAAAGCCTGGGATCAGGATGGTACCCGGCTGCTGCGACGGCGTGTTGGCCGTGCTGGTGCTGATCGGTTTGGACCGGGGGGCGTAGTCGAAATCGAGGAACTTGCCCTTGATGCGGGCATAATTATCCTTGGGATCATAATAGGCCCGGTCGATGCCCAGATCGCGCGCTTCGGCCCGGCCCATATTCGCCAGAAGCGTGAAGGCGGACACATAGGCGTCGCGGCGCGCGCTGACTAGCTGGACGCGCGTGTTGAGCGCCTCCTGCTCTGCATTGAGGATGTCGAGGATCGTGCGCGAACCGGCGGAATTTTCGACCTTCACACCGTCCAGCGCCAGCTCGGCCGACTTGACGGCTTCTTCGGCAGACGCAATCGTTTCGAGCGCCGCGCGCCAAAGGGCGTAGGAGGCGCGGGTCTGTGCGATCACGCCGCGTTCGGTGGCAGTCGCCTGCTCGATCGCGCTCGATTCGCGTGCGGCCGCCTGGCGCTGCTGCGCGCCGGGACGCCCGCCCTGATATAATGGAATGGAGATGGTGGCGCCTGCCGACGCCGCCTTGTCGTTGCGGACGTCTATTATCCCCCCCTGATTGACCACGGTGGACCCCAGATAGTCGGTTTTCGACCCGTTAACAAAGGCGCTGACCCGCGGCATGATCTGGCCATTGGCGGATTTGACGTCGTACCGCGTCGCGTCGCGAGCCTTGTTGGCGGCAAGCAAGGTAGGATTGTTCGCCAGCGCCAGCGCTACGGCCGCTTCTGCGCTCTCCGGCAAGCCGGGTAGCGGCGGCGGTACTTCAAGATCCTGCGGCGGCTTGCCGACAAGAGCGATATAATTTTCCTTCGACGCGATAAGCTGCGCCTGGGCGCTTTGCAGGCTGGAGCGCGCCAGCGCCAGGCGCGAACGGGACTGGGCCACGTCGGTCCGGGTGAGATCGCCCACTTCGAACCGTTCCACGCCAGCGCTCAGATTGACATCCAGGGCGCGGACATTCTGCCGGTTCAGTTCGACGATTGCGCTATCGCGCAGCACGTTCATATAGGTCGCAACGATGCTCTGGAAGAGATTAGCCTCGACGCTGCGCAGCGAAAACTGGCCGGATTCGACCCGTAATTTGGCCGCGTTGACGGCATTGCGAACGGTGCCGCCGCTGTAGAGAGGCAACACCACCTGCGCGTTCATGCTCAACGCTTCGCGCGGAGAAATCTGGGGAAACTGACGATAGATATTGTTCGAATAGCTGATGCTGCTGTCAGCAAAGGGCAGGCCGCTGGACCGCTGGATAGTGACATTTTCGTCGATGGCGCGCTGGTCGGCGCGGGCCGCCGTGATCGAAGGATTGTCGGTATAGGCCAGAGCCAGTGCTTCCATCAGCGTTTCGGCTGACGCCGGTGTTCCGACCATGGTGCCGGCGATTATCGCTGCCAGCGGGAAAAAGTTGCTTCGCCGTCCCATCATTGCCTTGCCCCAATTTCCACCCCCGGCAGTCACGCCGCTTGCGCACCGTCCTGGCAGAATAAGGTTAATGGTTCGCAAAGCCTGTTTGCTTCCGCCCACGCAGCCGGACGCGATCGTCCTATTTGGGCAAAAGTCCCATGCGATTGTCGGGCAGACATTGTCGCGGATCGGGCCGGTCAATCACGGCGCAGTCGAACAATACGGTTTCCTTACGTCGGTCACCATCCACACGATAGAAGAACGACATGGTCTTTGCCGCGGCGGCCGATACTACGGGACCCGATGGCAGATCACCGGGGTTCAGCCAGCCGATGACGGTGCATTGGGGCTTGTCCCGGCACATGCGATAGGCGGTCACGGCATAGGATCCGGCAAAGGCGCCAGGTTCAAGCGACAGGATATAAGCGCCAGCAGCAGGTACAGTATCATGCAGGCGGTTGCCCTTGAGTATCCATGCCGGAACATCTGCCCCCGCATCCTTGCGGCCGGGACTGTTCGCAATGGATGACCGGTCGCGCCAATCGCCCAGTTTGGCCAGATCGTAGGACAAGACAGCGGACGCGCCGTCATCCTTTTTCTGATCGCCCGCCAGGCCGGCGATCGAAGCGATCACCGGCTCATCCATGACCCTCACCCTGCGCAGCATGGCCGAATGAGACCAGCGAAAAAATATGTGTCCGCGCACCATCACCAACTTGTCCATCTGCGCGGACCAGAAAGGCACGACATAATCGGTGTGATAATGTGTTGCGGTGCTGACGGCCCCGAACACATAGCCGTTCAGCGCAGCCCTTGCAGCGATCAACGCCCGCGACCAAGCTGATGCGCTGGGGCGACGCCGTATGATCGATCCGTCGCAGGTAAAGGTGAACTGGCAACCGATGGCGCGTTCGCTGCCCTGAAAGACGACGCCGCACACGCTTTTGGGAAAGGCCGGATGGCGCAGGCGGTTTACCACGACCTGGGCCACCGCGCGCTGGCCGACCGGATCGTCACCGGCCTCATAATAAACCGCGCTGGCCAGACAGTCTTGCGCCCGTCGCCAATTGTCCGCTGGTCCAGAATAGATGAAGGGGGGAGCCGGGGGCCGGGGTGCCGTGGAAAAAGGTTGCGCGTCATTGATGGCACGCGCGTCGGGCGCCGCCAATGGCTTGAAGATCAGGGCCGGCGGCTCCACCCCGGTTGCCGATCGCCCGGTAGCCATGTGCGATCGCGGATCATAATTGGGTGGCACGCCATAATCGGGCTGCGACGGGACCGCCGTGAGCGTATCGACAAAATATACTGCCAAGGCGAGGCCAGCGGCGAGGATCAGACCGCATAAAATGATCGCCGTGGTCCGGCGCGCCGACAGCCCGCCTCCACGACCATGCAACGCATATTCGCTCTCAGCCGGATCGACGCCTTTGTCCCGATCGGCGGACGGAGGAGATGCAGTCATCTGGTCATTCCAATTTCGAGACGCTGCCCTAACATCAAATGGTTAATGATGTGGGAGGGAAATGTGATTGGTTGTAGAAGAAGAATATTCCATGCGAGTCAAAGCCTGAATGGAAGGGGGAGGACGAGATAGTCTTATGGACATGCGTACCGAGAGGCCCCTGCACCGGCGTATTCTTTATCGTCCCCGTTCGTTCATTGCCACTGCGCGACTCGAAGCGCTACTGGCCATAAGACGTGGTGATCGTCTGTCGCCCCAAATCTTCATTGTCGGCGCACAAAAGGCCGGCACGACATCATTGTTCCGGGACTTGGCAAGCCACCCGCAGATCATCGCGCCGGTAGCAAAGGAAGTGCACCAGTTCGACCGGCACCACATGCGCCCGGCCGAAAATTATCTCGCCCACTTCCCGTCACTGCGGGATGCGGAGGACCGTAGGCGCCAATTGGGCGCGCCGGTGATGACGATGGATTGCACCCCATACTATCTCATGCATCCCGACGCTGCTGCGCGCATCAGTGCATTTTGCCCTGAGGCGAAAATCATCGTTATGCTGCGCGACCCATGTGCGCGTGCATGGTCCCATTATTGGCATGAAGTTGCGCGCGGCTTCGAAATATTGGAACCAGAGGCAGCCTTTGCCGCCGAACCTGAGCGGATTGTCGAACCGCATGACCGTGTCGGCCCCGGCAGGCAGGCACGTTTCGCCCACCAGCATTACAGCTATTGCGCGCGCAGCGAATATGATGTGCAGATCAGCCGGTGGCAGGCGCTGTTCGGCCACGATCGGCTTTTGTACATCGCCACCGAGCGATATCAGAACGATCCAGCAGCCGAGCGCGACCGCATAGCGGCATTCCTCGCCATAGAACCTTTTGCCCGCACGCAGGATCAGCGCAAGCTGAACGAGGGCCGCTATCCCGCCCCTGCCCCTGCCCTGGCCGCCTGGCTCAACCAGCGCCTGCACCGATCGCGCGAGCGCACCCGTGCCATGCTTGGTCCCGATTTCGCGTGGCCCACATGGCGCGGATAACGCAGATACCGCCCCCCACGCCAACCGATGCCCAATCGGTCTGGCCGATGCTCGGCATGTCGCGGGAAGCCACGCAGCCCTGCGCCCTGTCTCAAGGGCATGACGTGGAGACCAGACCACTGGCCATCGAACAAGGGGTGACCCCGATATTCGTCGTTGGCTGTCAGCGGAGTGGATCGACCCTGCTGGGCGCAATGTTGGGCAGCGGCGATCGCATGATTGCAACGCCTGAATCGCAGTTCGTCGCCGACCTGATGCCCCATGATCCCCGCCAGATCGTCGAGTTGCGCCAGGCAATCGACGCCATAGCGGCTCATCCCCGCTTCAAGCTGTGGAATTTTCCAATCGGCGACGAGCGTCCCGACGGATACGGCACATTCATGGATGCGGTGAATTGGCTCGTGCGGACTTATGGTGCCCGATCGGGTCGCACCGACGTCGACTTTTGGGTCGAACATCAGCCAGGCAATGTCCGGCATATGCAGGCCTTGGCGGATGCGTGCCCGGAGGCACGATTTGTCCACATCGTCCGGGACGGGCGAGCCGTGGCCAATTCGCTGCTCAAGGTCGCCTGGGGACCAAATAGTATTTCCAGCGCGGCGCATTTCTGGTCGCAGCGGGTGGCCATGGGCATGGCGCTACGCGACTGCTTGCCGCCCAATCGCTGGGCGCGCATCCGATATGAGGATCTGCTCGCCCGCCCCGAAGAGGAATTGCGCCGTGTCTGTGCGACGCTGGAGTTGCCATTTGACGAGGCGATGATAGCGGCGCGCCGCTATCATGTACCGCCATCAACCCGCAAACAGCATCATCTGGTCGGCCAAGCACTGGCCCCCGAACGGATCGATGCCTGGCAGCAGGAATTGAGCCAGCGGGAGATAGAGATATTCGAAGCGCATGTCGGCCCGCTGATTACCTATCTTGGCTACCAACTATCCTTTGGCCGCCGCGCACGTCTGCCCAGTTCCGCCGAAACCGCGCGCATGATCATGGTCCAGTTTCTGCAGGGCTACCGCAACCGGTTGAACCATGCGATCCGCATCGGCAGGGCGCGGACGGCGGGAATTGCAACGGATAACAACGCCCCTGCTACGATCGCTTATCCCTGGTGGCGCGGCGTCTTGCGCAGGATCTGCCAGATGGCGTCCAGGTTGGTGGTCAAATAGCGCCAGAACAACCGGCGCGGCTCCAACGCCATGCGATACAGCCATTCAAGGCCGGCGCGCTGCATCCACATCGGCGCGCGCGTGCGGCTTGCGGACAGGAAATTGAACAGCCCACCGCATGTCTTGACCCAGGCGATGCCGCCGAACCGGTGCAGGTTGCGCGCGACGAAAATATCCTCCCTTGGCATACCAAGGGCCACCCATAATATGTCCGGTCGAGCGTCCATGACCTGCTGGACCACAGCTTCTTCTTCATCGGCGGAAAAATAGCCGTTACGCGCGCCAGCGATCACCAGGCGCGGATAAAGCTGGCGAACCCGCGCGACGGCCCGGCCATTTTCTTCGTCCGTCGCGCCCAGGAAATACATGCTATATCCATGATCCTGCGCCGCCGCCGCAAGATCATGGAACAAGTCGGTTGTCGCCGCACGATCGGGGATTTCCCGGCCGGCGATCAGCCTGGCCGCCCACAACACCGGAACTCCGTCAGCCGCAACCGCGTCGGCATGGCGATAGGCGTCCCGAAACGCAGGGTCGCGCGCATAGGCGGAAATAACATTGCCATTGATCGCCGCATGATAACGGGTCGCCGCGCGCCCCTCGCGCGCCTGGCGGCAGTCATCGAGCATCAGCTGCACCCATTGTTTGGTGGACAGGGGCGAAACTGGAATGTCTGCAATGATGACGGGTGCGACAGGTTCAGGCGAGTCGGTTAAATGTAATGACTTCATCGCGTCCAGTGCCCATCAGCATATGTCGATGTTGCTTGTCACACCGCCATGGCAAGGTCAATAAAGACCGGTATTCCTCTAAGTTGCCTCGGCGATTCGAGGGCAGATTGTGAAATTGGGGGTTTGGTATGCGCTGTAAAGCCTGGATTGTAGCGACAATCATGATGAGTTCGGTGCTGACGACCGGCTGCACCACCAGCGGCCCGCTGCCTGCGGCGGCGCCTGGATCAGTAGCCGCGACGACGGCTTACCGGATCGGGGCGGGCGACAAGTTCCGCCTGAACGTATTTAACGAGCCCGCCTTGTCGGGCCAGGAATATTCGGTGAATACCGAAGGGGAAGCATCGCTGCCGCTGATCGGCCTGGTCAAGGTCGACGGGATGACCCCGCGCGAAGCAGAAGCGGAAATCACGAAGCGCTATGCGGCCGGTTATATCAACAATCCGCGCGTGAATATCGACATCAGCCAGTATCGCCCCTTCTATATCTTGGGTGAGGTCAAGCAGCCGGGACAATATCCCTTCGCTACCGGGCTGACCGTGCTTAGCGCCGTCGCCATCGCACAGGGCTACACCTATCGCGCGGACCAGAAGCGCGTTTTCGTGCGCCACGGTGACAAATCGAGCGAGGAGTCCGTCCCCCTTGCCGCCGATACGCCCGTGCTGCCTGGTGACACGATCCGTATCCCCGAACGCTTCTTCTGACGGACAGCGCCTATGGTAGCTGTGGGTATTGGCATCCCCATGACACGACCATGCGCCTTGGCGGGAAAGACTGGCAGGCCCTATGTGCAAATGCACATGGGGCCTTTGCCTAATCGCTTGACTTTGAGTATATTACCCAAGAACGGTCGAAAGCGTGAAAGCACCCGACTGGCGCGCGCCTATTGCGCGACTGTCCCATTGTTGCTTCACGGTTTCAAAATGAAACATTAGAGGGCATAAATACGTTGCCTGCCTTAAGGCATCCGGTAATGTTTCGATATTAAGATGCCCGCGATGAGCTGGTATAAGGGGTAGCCGTGTATATAGCCGCGGGAACTAGTACTTCGGCTGCGAAGTCCCGCAGGGACGGCAGTCTAATTCGTGTCGGCATCTATGGTCTGCAGTGGGCGCTCGACGTGCTGATTTTAATCGGCAGTTTTTCCTTTGCCAGCCTGATGCGCTTTGGTCATCTGCCCGTAGGGGAAAGTCGGAACTGGATCATCGTTCTGGCGTCCGTGTTCATGGTCGTCGCCTTTTATGGCCGCCTCTACACGCTCGATTCGATGCAATCGCTTACGACATCGGTCAGGCGCGCGGCCATGGCCATGATGTGGGCCTTGTCGATTGCAGTGCTGGGCTTTTTCGCGTCGAAACATGTCGATTCCATGTCACGGCTGGTGTTGTTCACCGGCACGATCACAGCCTTCACGCTGCTGCTTCTCGTCCGCCTTCCTTTCTTCCTGCTGGTCCATCGCATCATCGGCGATCGGCTTTTGCGCAAATTGTTCATCGTGGACGGCGTGGCTCCGCGCGAAATGGAAGGATATGATATCGTCCTTTGCGCGGATCTCGGCCTGAAGCTTGATCTGCACGATCCCGCCGTCCTGCACGCGCTAAGCAGCATGATCCGGGAATATGACCGGGTTCTTGTCGATTGCCCAGTCCATGAACGGGAAAGCTGGTCCCTTTTCCTGCAAGGCGTGGGGTGCATCGGCAGCCTGCTGATCCCCGAATTGCAGCCCGTCATTTCCGACCATGCGAAATTAAGGCTGGAATCGGCGTCTATCCGTGTTTCCACAGGCCCGCTGGATTTGCGAAGCCGTGCACTGAAACGCGTCTTCGATCTGTCGGTGACCTGTTCTGTTTGCCTTTTCCTGGCGCCCCTGCTGGCCGTCACCGCGATCTGCATCAAACTGGACAGCAAGGGGCCGGTCCTGTTCAAGCAACTGCGCATGGGCAGGGGCAACCGGCTGTTCTATGTCTATAAATTCCGCAGCATGAGGGATGATCTGGCCGATGCCACCGGCAGCAAATCGGCATCGCGCGACGATAAACGGATCACGCGCGTCGGGCGGATAATTCGCGCGACGTCCATCGACGAACTGCCCCAGCTTTTTAACGTGCTGCGCGGCGACATGTCGCTGGTCGGGCCAAGGCCCCATGCGCTGGGTTCAAAAGCCGGCAATGATCTGTTCTGGAAAGTCGACACGCGCTACTGGCTGCGCCATTCAACCAAGCCCGGCATCACCGGACTGGCCCAGATCCGAGGGTTCAGGGGCGCGACCGAAACCCATCGCGATCTCACCGAACGCTTGCGTTACGATCTTGAATATCTACGCAATTGGTCGATCTTTCGGGATATCAGCATCCTGCTCGCCACCTTCGGCGTGGTTATCCACAAAAACGCTTATTGACCGTTATCGCGGTACTGGCATTGCCACCCCGCGCCGCGGGAATAGAAGAGGCTGGTAATCGTCGCTGAAAATGCTCAGTTACCCCGTCGACGCACGGCCCATTGCTGTAGCGGATATTTGGCGAAATTTCGGGCCAGATCGCGCAATGCAAACAGCCAGTCGGTGGCAGGACGATCGCTCAGGAAACGGATCGCTCTCCGCTGCACCTCGAACGTTGACAGAAAATAGCCTGGCGACCAGGCGAATTTCTGTCCGAAATGATAACGCTTGGCAATCCGCACCGGCGCGCATCGGGCGAGGCGAAATCCGGCTGCGCCCAGACGGACCCAAAGATCATAATCGAAATGACTCCGGCGATTGAGGGCATAATTGCCCACCGCCTGCATCGCGTCACGGCGGATGCATGACCCCGAATGGGAAAGCTGGTTCTTGCGGCCCAACCGATGCGTCACGTCAGTCAGCACCGTGGCCTGGGGCTGAATAACTGTCCAGTCCGCCGTCTCGCCAGGACCGATCATCAGCCTTTCAAAGCTGATCGCAGCCACGTCCGGCCGATCGTCCATCGCGGCACAGGCCGTTTCCAGCCAGGTTGGATGCGCCAGATCATCGGCGTCGAGAATGGCGACCAGCGGCGCACGCCCTTGCGCCAGCGCAAAATTCAGCGCCTTGCCGCGCCCCCGATCAACATTTGTGAACAGGGCGAACCGGCTATCCTTGTCGCAAAAGACCTGCGCAATGGCAGCGCTGTCGTCCGTGCTGCCGTCGTCCACCAGGATGAACCGCGCATCGGCCAATGTCTGCGACGACAGGGATGCCAGCGTCGGCTCCAGTGTCGCGGCGGCATTGAAAAACGTGCAAAGTAGATCGATGCTGGCCGGCGGCAACGTCATAGGGCGCATATCCTGATGTGAAAACGCCATCCTATTCGGCAGGCAAGGTTATGTATCCCACCGTGCCGCATATCGCAAGAAGTGGCAGCCGAGACTGACTCGACGGTCCCGAAGTAGAAAAGGCGCTGCCTTCGCAAGCCGTGACAATAAGAGCGGTAGGCAAATTCCAGCTCAATCGCTGCCATATGGTTTATGCACTGGACAAACCGGGACGCTTCTTGGACAGACGATGCTGTCCTGCAACAAGGCGACCGACGCTGATGACGCAAATGCTTTCGGCAAACTCCGCCCGCCCACCCGCAATGGCCCGTGGCGCACGCGCGCACAGCAATCTGGAACTGCGCTATGCGGTCGGGATAGTGGTCTATATCCTGCTCTACCCTGCCCTGCTGTCCGCGCTCGCGGGCAACTGGGCCGGCGCGATCGAACAGCGCGAGGAAGGGTCGGCGATCATCCAGCTGCTCAGCATCGCGGTCTATGGCCCCGCCTTGTTCATCATGATTGCGCGCTTTGGTGAGGTGATACGCTATCTTCGTCCAGCCTGGCCGTTATTGCTGTTGCTGTTGTGGGCGGGCGCCTCGATCCTGTGGTCCGTAGAGCCCGATGCTGCGTTGCGCCGCTTCTTTGCCCTTGTCCTCTTTAGCCAAGCGGTGTTGTTCGTCGCCATGCAGCAGCGGCATGAACAGTGGCTGCCGATCATGGCAAAAATCTGCCTTGTCGTGCTTGTCATTAATATCATTTCGCTCGCCATTCCCGGCGTCGGGCTGAATTTCGTGGGCAAATATGCCGAATCCGGGTCGATCCGCGGTATTTATCCAGGTAAAAATTATTTCGGCCCGGTGCTCGCCTTCTCGATGCTGATTTTCGCGACGCAGGCTTTTGCGACGCGAGGCGCCACGCGTCGTCGATGGGCGGCGGTGGTGCTGGTCAGCTTGGTGATGCTCTTTTTCTCAAACTCGCGCACGACGCTCATCGGCTTTGCTGGCGGATTCGGTGCGATGTGGCTCACCCGCTTTGTCGTCATACCCGAAGGATGGCAGCGGCACCTCACCTTGCAATTGCGCGCGGGTTTATCGGTCTTTGCCCTGTTCGGCACCGTGGTCGTGCTGCCATCGCTGATGATCGGATTGCTGACCCTGCTGGGGCGCGACCTCACCTTGTCAGGTCGCACGCGCCTGTGGGATTATGCCTATGCCATCGGCATCGACCGTCCAATGATGGGTGCTGGATATAAAACCTTCTGGGTGGACAAGCTGACCGCCAATCTGCGCGACTTCCACGCGCATTGGTCGGAAGGGTCAGCGACCATGGCGATGACGGCAAATGGCCATAACGGCTATCTCGACATGTGGCTGGAACTGGGCATCGTGGGCCTGCTTTGCTTCCTTTTCGCGTGGTTCATCTTTCTTGGGCGTAGCCTGCGCAACATCCGTCAGACCCGCGATCCGGCCAACCTGTTCCATGTCGGCATATGGGCTTATTATTCCATATACAGCATCACGGATTCCAACATTCTGACACATTCGGACCTTAGCTGGTTCTTCGTGACCTATTGCTTCCTCACGCTGGGCATTGCTTCCAATCGGTCGCGCGTGTCTCAGGCGCAAAGTTAAATGGCCTCTCTCGTGACCGTTCCCAACCTGATCGTTGCCGGTGCCCAGAAATCAGGCACCACGTCATTATGCGCCGCGCTGGAGCAGCATCCAGACTGCTACCTGTCCAATCCCAAGGAACCGAACTTCTTTTCGCGCGCCGTCAACGAACAGCGGCTTGCCAGCTTCAGCAGCTGTTTCCGGGGCGTTCCCGGCGATGCACGGGTCGTTGTGGACGGAACCACAACCTATATGGCGGACCCGGCCATAGCCGAGCGGATATACCGCATGTTGGGGCCAGACACCAAATTCATCTTTGCCCTGCGAAGCCCGCGCAAGCGCGCCTATTCGGGCTTTCTCCATATGCTCAAGCGTGGGCATGAACGGCGCACTGCCCAGGACGTATTTCTGTCCTTGCCCGACGATCCCGTGGCCGCGGTTCAGGCCGAGCGCGACAATGTCGATGCCGCTGCCGCTGCGCGCCAGCTTATTTCGCGGCCCTATGTGCGCCAATATGATGATGTGCTGTGGAATTTCCGCTATCTGACCAACAGCCTGTTCGCGGCCCAGATTGAACCGTTCGAACGCCTGTTTGGTCAGGACAATATGCTGATCATATTGTTCGAGGATATGGTGGCCGATTTCATGTTCCAGCGGGCGCGGATCGCGCAATTCCTGGACATTCCCGAACTGGGACTGCCGCAAACCTTGCCGCGCGAAAATCAGACGCGGATGCCCGATACAGCCACATTATGGGGCCGGATCGACGAGCAACTGCGCCGCATCAAGCGAGGCAATTTCGTTTTCGTGCGCAAAGCCGAGGGGCAGGCACCGTCCCGTGCGCCGTCTGACGTTGGCACCAAGCTGATGCGCCTGACTGACAACGAAGTCGCACTTTGGGAACAGCGACTTGGTCGCGATCTGCGGGCAGTCGGCTGGTGACCGGCAGGAGTAAGGTTACCGTTGTTGACTCACTTCTGCCGCGATGCAAGAACCCTGATTCCAAGGGCATCTCCACCTGTCGAAAAGTAAATCTTTCACCATGGTGACGATGGGCAAATATCAAGTCGGCGCAAAGTCGGCACAAAGGAAGCAACGATGACAACGGCTGAAGGCCAGTACGTAACGCCTACGGAAGACAGCCCAATTGATCTGCGGACTTTGTGGCTGATCATACTGCGTCGGCGGTTTCCCTTTCTCATCGTGGCGGCTGTCGTGCTGGCCATCGGCTTGGGCATCGCGCTGATCATCCCCAGCAAATATGTCAGCTCCACCAGTGTGCTGATCGAGCGTCGATCGACGAATGTTGCGGAGGGACAGTCGATCGTGTCGGGCCTGCCGGCCGATTCGGCGGCTGTCGATACCGAAGTGCAGGTGCTGCGTTCGCCCGACCTTGCCCGCCGCGTCGCCGAGCGGCTGCATCTGGACCGTGATCCTGAATTCAACCCCCGGTTGCGCGAACCGGGTTTTGGCGAATGGCTGGGTGGCCTGTTCGGCAAGTCCCCGGCCCCTGTCCGGCCGGGGCTGGATGCCGTCACGAACGCGCTGCTCAATCATATGTCCATCGGGCGGCAAGGCCTGACCTATGTCATCAACATCAATGTTTCTTCTCGCTCGCCCCAGACCGCAGCCGACATAGCCAACGCAATGGCGCGCGAATATCTGGAACAGCAGGCCGAATATAAGCGCGCAGTCGCCCAGAAAGCGCAGAATTTCTATTCAGAGCGGATGCGCGCACTCAGTACCGATGTGCAAAGCAATGCGTCCAGCGCGTCCTCCATCCGGGCGCGCACCGGCATCACCAGTGGCTCAAATCCTTCGTCCTATGACGAACAGACCATCGCAGACCTGCGGCGTCAACATTCCGAAGCTTCTGCCAATCTGGCAGCCAAGCAGGCGCGCTACAGCGCCGCCAGCCGTTCCCAGAATAATCCGTCATCGCTGCCCGACGTACTTGCATCGCAAGTGATCCGCGACCTGCGGTCGCAGCGCGCGAAAATTGCGGTCGATGCTTCACAGGCGACGACCCGTTATGGCAACGACCATCCCGAAGTCGCGCGCACCCGCAATCAGTTGGCCGAAATCGATGGGGAAATCGCGGCCGAAACGCGCCGGATCGTTTCTGGCCTGGCTGCCGAAGTAAACGCTGCGCAGCAGGAAGTCGCCAGCTTGGGTTCCGCTATTGCCCAGCAGCGTTCCGCTGCGATACGCAATTCCGACGCATCGGTTACCGCCAGGAAGTATGACACGGATGCTGATGCTTCGCGTGAAGTCTATGAGGACCTTGCCAAGCGTCGCAAGGAAACGGTCGCGACGGACGAACTCGCCACGCCCGATGCCAGCATCGTCTCGGTCGCTTCACCGCCCAACTCGCCCAGCTCGCCTAACCGCCCTCTGCTGATCCTGCTGACGCTGGCGGCCGCTCTTACCTTCGGGTTGCTGGCCATCATCATCGCGGAACTGCTTGATGTGAAGATCAGCTCCGGCGAGGATGTCAAACGCCATCTGGGGCTCAACCGCATCGCGTCCATTCCTGGCGTCAGCCCGCGAAACTATGACGAGCATCTTGCGCGCTTGGTTTATGAAAAACCGCAGTCGAGCTTTTCCGAAGCGATCCGCGCGCTCAACATGACGCTGCGCGGCGGACATGCCAAGCAGGCCCTGCCAAGCGGGCAGGTGATCGTCATCACTTCCGCCCTGCCACATGAGGGCAAGACCACCATTGCGACGTCGCTGGCCCTTTCCATAGCCAAGGCGGGCAGCCGCGTCCTGCTGATCGACGCCGATGTGCGCCGGCCCCAGGTCGCCGCATCGCTGGGGATCGCCACGCCCGAACATGGCATAGCCGAGGTGGCCACCGGCAAGACGGAACTGGCGTCGGCCATTGTATCCACCGGCACGCCGCTCGACCTGCTGCTGGTCACGGTCATTGCCAAGGGCATCGACATTTTCTCAAGGGGCCAGTTTTCGGACCTGCTTGAAAAAGCCCGCCAGCAATATGACGTCGTCGTGATCGACACCCCGCCGGTCCTGGCCGTCAGCGATGCAACGGTGATCAGCCGGGAGGCCGATCATGTGGTATTCATCACCAGATGGCGCCGGACGTCGCGCTTTGCCGCAAAAGCGGCTGTGGAGGCACTCAAGGCCGCCGAGGCGCCTTTGTCAGGCGTCGTCCTCAACGCCGTCGACCTCAAGAAACAGTCGCTTTATGCGGACAGTGACCCGCTGGCCTTTTATGGATCTTACAAGGCCTATTACGCCAACGAGGAATGATAGGCTGTTTCGCTTCTGGAGATTGAACTAGTCTGTCGCGGGAGCGATGTGAACATTGGCCGTAATGTCAATCTGAGGCGAAGGTTTGGTTATATGCCACCGAATCGCCTTGGATAGTACGACGCCAAATCCTGCCGCCGCTGCCTGGCAACTAGCCGCGCCTTCAATTGCCGCCAAAAGCCGAACCCGCAAATCCATCGGGCGATTGCGAAAGTCCGTACCGGGTGGTCGCAAGGGCAAATGCAGATTCTGGCCGACCACGCCGATAATGTCGACAGATTATGTGGTTTGATCCGCGTTCAAGGTGGCGAACCCGTCATCCCGTCCCGCAGACATCGCAGTTATCCGCCCGCCCTGTGATCTTATCGCTTACAAGCAGCGTTGGGGCATCGAAGGCTTCTTATCTGATCGCTACTCGGCACGAAAAACTAGCCGCGGAACATAGGTCGATCGATGAATTTTGGGGAGATAGGCGCTTCCAATAGCACCTACTTTCTGCCCTCATATATTCGCTGCTTGCCGATCATCTACTCCAGCGTTGCCCTTGCTGCCGCCTTTGCCGCCGCCGCCGCCCCGGTGCCATCCACACCCAAGGCCCGCAGCACGCCGGCCATCAAAGGTATCATTTTAGCAATCAGTCGCTTGACCGACTTTTGGCGATCGATCGAATCCTGCACCATCACAAGTGTCGCACCGACCACCAGCAAAGTCGCTGAATCGGCGGGAATACCTTTAAAATGCCCAGATCCCAGACCATCGATGATAACCTCGCGGGCCTTGACGTTTAGCGGTGCGGCGTCATCGAGTAATTCCGGAGACAGCTTCAACAATGCCGCCGCACTCTCCGGATGATCTAGAGCAAAACGCAATATGACGAACGAACCGCGCACCAGCCGCTCGGGGGGCAACGTTATTGTGTCGATAGCGGCATCCAGCAGGTCAGCCACATGGCTTCGCATCATTCGAAAAAGCTCGTCAGCCAAGGCCTCCTTGCTTTCGAAATGATTATAGAGGCTTCCCTTTGCGACTTCCGCCTCCTTGGCGATGTCGTCGATGCTGACGCCCTCGACTGATCGCAGGGCGAAGAGGCGTTGCGCAGCTTCCAGCAAGGCCAGCCGGGTGCGGTTGACGCGCCGGTCCGGTTTCTCGCCCGCGGTGCGCGCTATGTCGAGTTTCCCCAGGAGCGACTGTGATGGCTTTGCGCTTTCCGTCAGTCGAGGTCGAACGGCCATTCCTTATCCAATCTGCATGATCCGCATGGTCTCTGCGCCTTGGACTCCTTTCGCCGAAACTGACCGGATCGTTCAACTAAATTCTCGAAAAAGATCAGCTTGTCTAAAAGTGGACCTTCACGCCGGCGCGCAATGTGCGTGGTTCGACAACGCGGCTGAGACGCCCCTCTACGGGCGCAGGATCGAAACTGGGTATGTAGGACTGGTACAGATAGGCGATGTCCTTGTCCTTGCTGCCAAGGACATTGAGGATTTCGGCATAGACATCGAAAGAACCGAACTTGCGCGCACCGCGGGCATTGACGATGTTGCTTCCCTTATTGATCTGCCCCCCGCTGAGTGGCCCAGAGACTATGATAGTCTGGACCATGAAGGGGACATTGAATGCCGAGCAAGAAGCACAAGCCAGAAGAGATCATCGGCAAGCTGCGTGAGGTTG
>JAHFPV010000009.1 GCA_023266575.1 Sphingobium sp. | reverse complement strand
CTCGACTTCGGCTCTAACCCAGAAACCCACGGTCCCATCCGTCAGACCGTCTGGGGTGGCCACCCCAGACGGTCAACCCGAATGCAACTGCTCTCAGGTCAACCGCAAGATGCAAGAAACCAGCGCACTACGTTTCTCGACTTCGCTCGAAACGAACGGATGTTGGCGTTTCCCTCACCCACCACGGTGATAATCATATTCCATCGCCCGGCCTTGCTGCTTGGTCAGAATCGCGCCGATGATGGTGCCACCCGCGCGGCGCAAGCGGTCGAAGGCGGCGCGCAGGCCGCCATGGTGGTTGCGGCCCCATTCGACCACGAGCAGGCTGGCCTGCACCTTGCCCGCCAGCAATAGCGCGTCGGTTCCGCCCAGGATCGGCGGCGCGTCGATCAGCACCGTGTCATAGCGGTCGCGGACGGCCAGCAGCAGGGCTTCGAGCGCCGGGGTCGCCAGCAGTTCCGCCGGGTTGGGCGGCACCGCGCCGCAGGGGAGCAGGTCGACGCCCGTCGTGCTGGTCTCGAGGATGACCTGATCCGCGTTCGCCTGCCCGGTCAATAATGCGCTGATGCCGCGCCCGGCGGGCAGGCGGAACAGGCTGTGCTGGACCGGGCGACGCATATCGCCGTCGACCACCAGCACGCGCTTGCCCAGCCCCGCCAGCGCCAGTGCGAGGGCATGAAGTGTCAACGACTTGCCCTCCCCCTCCTGCGCGCTGGTGACGAGGATGGAGCGCGGCAGGCCACCCGCCGACGCCAGCAGCAGGGAGGAGGCGAGCGGCGAGAAGATGTCGACCGGCTGGGGCGCATCGCCGGTCACCGGCACCGCACCCAGCAGCGGCAGCCCGACCCGCTCCGCCAGCGTATCGGCGGAGGTGACGGCATCATCAAACATATGCCGGGCCGCGACCAGCAGCAGGCCCAGCGCGATCCCGCCGAGCGACGCCAGCAACAGCGTCACGCCGATGCGGGGCGAGAAGGGCCGGGTCGGCACGGCGGCGCGATCGAGCGGCTGAATGCGCCCTGCCTGAAATCCGGCCTGCGACGCCATGTCGCGATAGCGCTGGAGCAGGCTGTCATGCAGCATCCGGTAGGTATCGACCGAGCGTTCCAAGATGCCGGTCTGCACGTCGCGCCCGCGTTCGGCCTGCACCTGCCGTTCCAGATCGGCGATTTCGGCCGCGATCTGGGTTTCGCCATGCACCGCGACCTCATATTGTTCGCGCAGCGATGCGCGGATGGTGTTGGCCATCACCTCCGCCTGATCGTCCAGCGCAGCCAGGCGCGCGCGGGCTTCGCGCATGTCGGGATGGGCGTCCTTGCGAAACTGGCGTTCCTCGACAATGGCGGCGCGGGCTTCGGCGCGGCTGGCCATCAACGTTTGCATCGCGCCATTGCCCAGCACTTCGGGCAGGGTTTCGGCGCTCGCCCGGCGTGCGCCCTCCCAGCGTTTCTGCGCCGCGATACGATCCGCCAGCGCCTGCGCATGATAGGCGTTCAGCTGGGCGAGGCGGGCGGTGATGGTGCCTTCCGGTGGGGGTTGCGTGTCGCTTTCTTCGCCCGTCGTCGTGCTGGTACGGGCGGCATAGACCGCCAGATCGCGCTCCGCCCGTGCCAGATCGTTGCGCGCGCCGTCCAGTTCGCCGAGCAGAAAGCGGCGGGCCTGCACGCCCGATTCAAAGCCGCGTTTCAGGTCCGCGCGGATCAGGCTGTCGGCATAGCTGTTGGCGACGCGCGCCGACAGGACCGGGTCGGCGCTGACGAAGCTGATGCGCAGGACGCGGGACTTGCCGGGCAGATCGACTTCCAGATTGTCGCGCAGCAAGCGGATGACAGCGTCCTGTTCGACCTGCCGCTGGGTCAGGCTGCCCGCGCCTTCGGTGGGGCGGTGGCGGTCCATACCGGCAAAGAAAGTGGGCGTGCCGACCAGCGCAAGATCGCGTGCGACCTCTTCGGCCAGCGCACGGCTGCGCAGCACTTCCAACTCGGTCTGCATCAGCGATTCGATGTCGCCCGGCGCAACGCGCGGGGTGGCCTGCGCCCCTGCCCCGGCGGCGCCTGCGGGTATGTCCTGCACCTCGACCGAAGCCGTCGCGCGATAGTCGGGGGTGGACATGAGGATGAACAACGCGCCCGCCAGCAGGCATAGCGCCATGGTGACGAACAGGATGACGCGATGACGGCGCAGCACGGCCCAGCCGTGGCGCGTGGCGGCGGCGAAGCGGGCGGCGCGGCCTTCGTCCGATGCGATGGTCTCAGCCGCGCTCATCAATTCTTCCCGTCAAGCGCGATGAACCCAGCAGCCAGCGCGGGCGCGGCCAGCAGGGAGCCGCCGAGAATCGCCTTGGCCCGCGACAGGCCGACGATGATAGTATCACCGGGCAGGATTTCAGGATCGGCGGCCTTGCCCCGGCGGATCGCGGCAAGATCGAACATCGCCGCCTGCCGCTGGCCGTCTATCTGCCGCACGACAATGATCTGCGAGAGGCTGGCGAGGCGGGTTGGTCCCTTGGCCAGCGTCACCGCCTGGCTGAGCGTCAGCCGCCCGTCGAGCGGGAACAGGCCCGGCTCGCGCACTTCGCCGTCCACGGCGATGCGGCGACCGACGGCCTTTTTGACAAAGATCGTGACTTGCGGCGACACCAGATAGCGCTGGCCCAGCCGCGCGGCGATCAGATCGGCTGCATCGCCCGATGACAGGCCAGCGACCGGCACATCCCCGATCAGCGGCATCCGCACCATGCCCGCCGCGCTGACCTGCGCATCCTCCAGCGACAGGCCCGGCTCATGATAGACCTGGATGCGCAGCACATCGTCGGGGGAAAGGCGATAATCGGCACCGGTTGCGGGCGCTGCCGGGATGAGCGCATAGGCGGCGTCGCCGCGCGGTGCCTGCTCGACGCTGGCACAGGCCGACAGCAAGGCGCAGCCTGTCATCGCGGCATATATCTGCCTGATGGTCATCTGCACATCTGCCCCCTTATGGCCCACTTGAGGCCGGGGGGTAGCGGTGCGGCACGGCGATGGCAACCACAGGCGCGACGGGTCGCGCCCGATGGCCGATTGTCAGACGGCGAGGCGTCCCGGTGCCGGTTCGGCAATACGGCGCGGCTGGTCGGGCCAGATGCCGCGCGTGTCATAAACAGCCTTGCCGACACGTTCATCGACGGGGACAGATTTGAACATGTCATGATCGACAAGAATGACGAACACGCCGCATTGTTCCAGAGCCGTATCGAGATCGATCAGTTCCGCGCCGGTCCCGGCAAATTCCATCGGCAATGCGTGGGCATAGGGTTCGACCAGCTTGATCCGGCGACCATAGCGACGGGCGAGGCGCGCCGCGACCTTGACCGCCGGGCTTTCGCGGAAATCGTCGATATTCGCCTTGAAGGCGAGGCCAAGGCAGGCGACATTTTCGTTGGCGAAGGCGTCGATCATGTCGGATGCCTTGGCGACGACATAGTCGGTCTTGCCGTCATTCACTTCGCGCGCGGTGCGGATGATGCGGGCATTTTCCGGGTCGCCATGGACGATGAACCAGGGGTCGACCGCAATGCAATGGCCGCCGACGCCGGGGCCGGGCGACAGGATGTTGACGCGCGGATGGCGGTTCGCCAGCCGGATCACCTCCCACACGTCAATGTCCATATTCTCCGCGATCACCGAGAGTTCGTTGGCGAAGGCGATGTTGACGTCGCGGAAGCTGTTTTCGACCAGCTTGACCATCTCCGCCGCGCGGGCGGTCGTGGTGATGCACGCGCCGCGCACGAACTGGCGATAGAAGCCCAGCGCCTTGCGCGCGCAACGGGGCGTGATGCCGCCGATGCAGCGGTCATTGTCGATCAGCTCGACCAGGATACGACCGGGCAGAACCCGCTCCGGGCAATAGGCGATGGCGATATCGCCCTGCACGCCCTTGCCGGGCATTTTCAGGTCGGGGCGCATGGTGCCGATGACGTCGCGCATCGCTTCGGTCGTGCCGACCGGGGACGTGGATTCCAGGATCACCGTGTCGCCTGCCTTCAGGACCGGGGCGATGGTGCGGGCGGCTTTCAGGACATAGCTGATGTCGGGCGCGCGGTCTTCCGATACCGGGGTCGGCACGGCGATGATGAACACGTCGCTCTCCTCGACCTCCAGACTGGCGCGCAGATTGCCGCGCGCGACGACGCCCTGCACCAGCCCGTCAAGATCGACTTCCTCGATATGCACCCGGCCCGAATTGACGGTTTCCACGACATGGGCGGACACATCCACGCCCACCACCTGCGCACCGCCACGGGCGATCAGGGCTGCGGTCGGCAGGCCGATATAGCCAAGGCCGATGACGGAAACCTTCTGCTTGGTGTCGACGGGCATGGAGGGGCAGTCCTTATGAGGCTAAGATTTGCCCCAGTTTCTGCCCGAAAATGCTGAAGATTTCGGTAACGGTGGCACATATCAGAGTTGTGCGTTTAAGGTGGTGGTGCGACCATCTACCCAATGCCCGCAGCCATAAAGCAAAGGACGCTGCCATAAAAACGAAGTTCCCCCTCCTCGTCCTGCTCATTGGATTAAGCTGCATAGCTATCGCGGCGTTCAGCTTTCTTTCGGAGAGAGCAAGGCCATCAAGCTTCGTGTTAAAAGCCATCGATGGTTGCCCTGGCCTCCCCCCAAATGAAACGCCCACACCTTGGATAGCCAAGGACAAATGTGGCGCGTCTCCCTTGGCGCGACAGATCATGGCCTGCGGCGTCAAACAATATCGACTGGAAATGAACTCGGAAAATACGACGGCGATCATCCCACTGACACCCGACATCGAAAAAATCTCTGCCTGCCTGATGTTCCAAAAGCAAATACGAATATGGATCGCGAATGACGAACAACAGGGTTAGCGTCCTGCGATAACGCCAGCAATCCGCTCCGCCGCATGGCCATCGCCAAAAGGATTATGCGCCCGCGCCATGGCGTCATAGGCGTCCTCATCGTCCAGCAGCGCCAGCACCTCGCGCACGATCAACGCGCGGTCGGTCCCGACCAGTTTCGCCGTTCCAGCCTCCACCCCTTCGGGCCGTTCGGTGGTTTCGCGCATCACCAGCACCGGCTTGCCGAGCGAAGGGGCTTCTTCCTGCACACCGCCGCTGTCGGTCAGGACCAGGGTGCAGAGATCGAGCAGGCGGACGAAATGGGGGTAATCGAGCGGCTCGATCATCGCGACATTGGGCAGGTCGCCCAGCACGGCGTCCATGATCGGGCGGACATTGGGGTTGGGATGGACGGGGAAGATCACCGCAACGTCGGGGCGGGCCGCGACGTCGGCGATGGAACGGGCGATCGCCTCCATGCCGCCGCCGAAATTTTCGCGCCTATGGCTGGTGACGGCAATGATGCGCTTGCCAGCAAAGCGCGCGGCGAGATCGTCCAGGCCACTGGCAAGCGTTGGATCGGCCAGCACCCGGTCGCGGGTCGCGAGCAGCGCGTCGATCACGGTATTCCCGGTGATGTGGATGCCCGCCGCATCGCGGCTTTCGCGCAGCAGCGCGTCGGCAGCGGCTTGCGTGGGGGCGAAGTTCATGTCGGCAATACAGGCGACGACGCGGCGGTTCACCTCCTCGGGCCATGGATGGTGGATGTCACCGCTGCGCAGGCCCGCCTCGACATGGGCGACCGGGATCTTGCGATAATAGGCCGCAAGGCTCGCGACCATGGTGGTCAGCGTGTCGCCATGGACCACGATGCGATCGGGCTTTTCCGCGTCGAACGCCTTGCCCAGCTCGACGATCAGCTTGGCGGTCAGCCCGTCGAGCGTCTGGTTGGGGACCATGACGTCAAGGTCGACGTCAGGCACGATTCCGGCAATCTCCAGCACCTGATCCAGCAGCCCGCGATGCTGGGCCGTCACGATGACGCGGGTTTCCACGCCGGACCGCGCGCGAAGGGCGTGAATCACGGGGAACATCTTGATCGCTTCGGGGCGGGTGCCGAACACTATGGCGACCTTCATCGGGCAACCTTCATCATCAACCTTTCATGCTGCAAAGCGGTATCGCAGCCCGATGTGGCAGAGAAATGTAACCATCGCCTGAACGCGGGCCGCCCGACGATGGTTTTGCAACTGCTCGATGCTATGCTGGCGCATCAACACTTGCGCGGGTAATGCTCACTTTATGAAATGTGCGACGATCGAGGCGGGCTTTGCGCCCACGCGCTTTGGCGGTGTCGGCCGTTGATGTGGCCGTGGGACGAAGAGGCGCACGACAGCGCCCTGCCCCGCTGGCGTCACTGGCTGATGGCGGCGGCGATAGTGATCGTCCTCAGCGCCATCATGCCGATCCTCGCCGCCTTTTCCTGAAGCCTAAGCCTTGATCTTCCAGCCGCGCTTCAACAGCGTGTAGCAGAGCGCGCCAAGCCCGATATTGAGCGCCAGAAGCACGCTGCTGCCCACGATGATATTGGTGTCCGCCGCCGCGACGAAGCCATAGCGGAAGCCTGAAATGATATAGAAGAAGGGGTTGGCGTGGCTGATCGCCTGAAAGAAGGGCGGCAGCCGGTCGATCGAGTAGAAGGTGCCGGACAGCAGCGCGAGCGGGCCGATGAGGAAGTTGGTGACCGCGGCATTATGATCGAACTTGTCGGCCCAGATGGAGGTCAGCACGCCCAGAAAGGCGATGAAGCTGGTGCCGATCAGCGCGAACCACAGCACCGCCCACAGATGCGCCGGAGTGACATGAACGCCCGGCCACAGCGCCATCGCCGCCCATAGCGCCGAACCGACGAACAAGGCGCGCGTGACGGAGGAGGCGACCAGCGCGCCCAATAATTCGCCGACCGAAATCGGCGGCATCAGATAATCGACCAGCGTTCCCTGCACCTTGCCCACCATCAGCGGAAAACTCGCATTGGCGAAGCAGGCGTTGATCATGCCCATGATGATGAGGCCGGGGGCTACGAAATCGGCAAAGGGCACCGCCTGTCCGCGCAGCATCACGGTGCGGCCGCTCCCCCCCAGGGCGACGATGAAGATGACCAGGAACAGCAGGGTGGTGATCGCAGGGCCCCATACTGTCTGAAGCTGCACCTTCATGAAGCGGCGCACTTCCTTGAGGTAAAGCGCCCAGCTACCCGCCCAGTTGATGTTGCGAATCACCGGCACCCCCGGTTCGGGGAATGGCGGCAGGGCTGGGGCGGATGGGGCAATTTTGGGCTGGTCGTTCATGGATGGATCGACTATCGGCTGAGAGGATTTGCTGCAAGGGCGCTGTTCACACATTTGAACCTGCGCACCGGCTTCCCATATAGGGACGCAGCCAGATATTTTGAGGAGTGTTTCATTGTCCTGGACCGACGAGCGTATCGACCAGCTCAAGGGGATGTGGGAGCGCGGCCTGACCGCCAGCCAGATTGCCGAGGAACTGGGCGGCGTCAGCCGCAATGCGGTGATCGGCAAGGCCCATCGCCTTGGCCTGCAATCGCGTCCTTCGCCGGTCAAGGCCAATGACGCGCCCAAGAAAGCAGCCGTGCCACCGCGCAAGCCCGCAAGCACCGCTCCGGCGGTCGAGGCAGAGGCCGCGCCGCGTCCGGCCACGCCCGCGCCAGCGGCTGAAACCCCGGCCCCGGTCCGCGCCTTCACGCCCGCCGCTGCGCCCGCCGCGCCTGCGCCCGTCACTGACGAAGCACCGGTCGTCGCGCCCAAGCCGCAGCCGCGCATCGTGTCGGTCGGGCCGGGTGGTTTCCTGCGTCAGGGTCCGGGCGACCAGCAGGCACCGATCCCGCCTGCGCCGCCCCGCCGTCTGGTTCCGGCCAAGCCGAGCGCCGAGATTGCAGGCAAGACATCGCTGCTCGATCTGACCGAGCGGATCTGCAAATGGCCGATGGGGCATCCGGGTGAGCCGGACTTCCATTTCTGTGGCGAGCAGGTGAACCCCGGCTTCCCCTATTGCGTCGAACATTGCGGTCGCGCCTATCAGGCGCAACTGCCGCGCGGCACCCGCCGCCCGCCCCCGCCGCTGCCCTTTGGTGGCCCACGGGTTCGCTAAGCCTTTAGCACAGACGCAAAAAAGGGGCCGGTTCCTTCGCAGGAACCGTCCCCTTTTTTAATGCCTGAATCAGAAGCGGAAGCTGGTGGTCACCATAACGCTCTGCGTGTCGAACTTGTCGCCGCGATTGATGCTGGCGCCGCCCGACGGCGTGATGCGGAACGGGTTGGTGGCAGGCGCACTGCCCGCGCCGACATCGACGCGATAATCGCCGACATTATAGCGGGTCCACAAATAGCGGGCGCCGATCGAGAAATTGTCGGACACTTTCGCTTCGATACCGCCACCTGCGGTCCAGCCCCATGCATCTTCCTTGGCATCGACCTGCGTAAAGCTGTTCGCGCCATTGCTGGTGCCAAAGCTGTTCTTGACCTTCGCATAGGCCAGACCGCCGGTGATGTAGGGCATGATGCCGCCGGGCGTGGTGTAGCCCAGGCGCGCACGCAGATTGCCGTTCCAGTCGATCCGGCGCGTCATGGTGTAGAAGGCAGGCGTGGTCGAATATTCGCTCACGCTATCGCTGATATAGGCCTTGCCCGCTTCGGCGACGACACCGGCGACAATGCCGCCAAACTGCATGTCATAGCCGACATGGCCCATCCAGCCGATCGCATCCTTGTCGTCGTCGCAACCCTGAACCGGGGTAGAGCCACGCGCTGCGCCGCCGCAGGTGCCTGGCGAGAAAGCGTTGGCGCCGGTCGTCGTGCGAATGGTGTCATTGTACGTGCCGTCTGCGTTGGTGTCGAAGCGCAGATGTTCGCCCTGATCGCTCTTCTGCCAATTATAGCCAAACGACCCGCCGACATAAGGACCGGTCCAGTCGACCGTGCCGCTATCCTGCGCGAGGGCGGGCGCTGCCGCCAGAACGAGCGCCAGGGTGGCGCCAAGCGGCGCGATACGGTTGAAATGCATTGAAAAATCTCCTCGCCTGATCGGGTGTAAAAACCCAACTGCGATCCGCTAACGGCTTGAACGGCGCTTTTGTTTCACATCGCAATGCAACATTTTGTTGCTGTTGCCATTTCAGCACAGCGCTTGCGCGGATCGTCCGCCTGCCTATAGCTTGCAATCATGTCCGATGACCTGTTCGCCGCCCAGCCCACATCCTCCCCTGGCTATGATGCCTCCGCCATTGAAGTGCTCGAAGGACTGGAACCGGTCCGTCGTCGCCCCGGCATGTATATTGGCGGCACCGACGAACGTGCGCTGCACCATCTGGCGTCCGAAGTGCTGGACAATAGCATGGACGAGGCGGTCGCGGGCCATGCCACCCGGATCGAAGTGACGCTGGAGCCGGGCAACCGGCTGACCATCACCGACAATGGCCGCGGCATCCCGGTCGATCCGCACCCGAAATTCCCCGGCAAGTCCGCGCTGGAAGTCATCATGACCACGCTCCATTCCGGCGGCAAGTTCACCGACAAGGCCTATGCCACGTCGGGCGGCCTGCATGGCGTGGGGATCAGCGTGGTGAACGCGCTGTCGACCACCACCATGGTAGAAGTCGCCCGCAACAAGGAATTGTTCCGTCAGAGCTTTTCGCAGGGTCATCCGACCAGCGCGCTCGAAAAGGTCGGCGCGGCCCCCAACCGGCGCGGCACGTCGGTCAGCTTCGTTCCCGATACGGAGATTTTCGGCGAGCAGAAATTCAAGCCCGCGCGCCTCCACCGCCTGGCCCGGTCCAAGGCCTATCTGTTCGCGGGCGTCGAGATACGCTGGAAATGCGCGCCGGAACTGATCAGCGACGATACGCCAGCTGAAGCCGTGTTCCAGTTTCCCGGTGGCCTTGCCGATCATCTGAAGGAACAGGTCGGCGACCGCGAATGTGCGACCAGCGTTTTCTTTGCGGGCAATCAGGATTTTCCCGGCACCGCTGGCCGGGTCGAATGGGCGGTCGCCTGGCCGCTCTGGTCCGATGGCAGCTATAGCTGGTATTGCAACACCATCCCGACCCCCGATGGCGGCACCCATGAAGCGGGGCTG
The DNA here is from genome assembly GCA_023266575.1 of Sphingobium sp. Classification (GTDB taxonomy): domain Bacteria; phylum Pseudomonadota; class Alphaproteobacteria; order Sphingomonadales; family Sphingomonadaceae; genus Sphingobium. The sequence goes on along the minus strand of JAHFPV010000009.1, from coordinate 143,505 downwards.
CGTACCGCTCTGGTCAAGGGTATCCGCGCCTTTGGCGACCTGATCGGCCAAAAGAAGGCCAAAGACATCACCGCCGACGACATCATGACGTCATCGGAAATCATGCTGTCCGTGTTCATTCGCGATCCGCAATTTCAGAGCCAGACCAAGGACCGGCTGACCAGTCCCGACGCGGCGCGGCTGGTGGAAAATGCGGTGCGGGACCATTTCGACCATTTCCTGACCGACCATATGGATCGCGGCAAGGCGCTGCTAGCCTATGTCATCGACCGGATGGACGAGCGGCTCAAGCGCAAGCAGGAAAAGGACGTCAAGCGCAAGACCGCGACCAGCGCGCGCAAGCTGCGCCTGCCCGGCAAGCTGACCGACTGTTCGACCGACAATCCCGAAGGCACCGAGATTTTCCTGGTCGAAGGCGATTCGGCGGGCGGCTCCGCCAAGCAGGCGCGCGATCGCAAGACCCAGGCGATCCTGCCCCTGCGCGGCAAGATTTTGAACGTCGCGTCGGCCAATAATGCCAAGATATTGGCCAATCAGGAAATTGCCGACATGATCCTGGCGCTGGGCTGCGGCACGCGCAAGGACTGCAACCCCGACAATCTGCGCTATGACCGCATCGTCATCATGACCGACGCAGACGTGGACGGCGCGCATATCGCGACGCTGCTGATGACCTTCTTCTTTCAGGAAATGCCGGAACTGGTGCGGCGCGGGCATCTCTATCTGGCGCAACCGCCGCTCTATCGCATCGTGGCTGGCGGCAAGAGCCTCTATGCCAAGGATGATGCGCATCGCGAGGAGCTGATGCGCAAGGAGTTCAAGGGCAAGAAGGTCGAGGTCAGCCGCTTCAAGGGGCTAGGCGAAATGAACCCGATGCAGCTGCGCGAAACCACCATGGACCCCAAGACCCGCAGCCTGATCCGCATCACCCTGCCCGCCGATGTCGAGGAACGCGCCAGCGTGCGCGATCTGGTCGACCGGCTGATGGGCACCAACCCGGCGCACCGCTTCGCCTTCATTCAGGAAAATGCCGCAGCGGTGGACGAGGAAGCGATCGACGCATGAGGGGCCGTTTAACCCCGATACGGATATAGCGTGTGCGGCTCTGGTCGATCCTCATCACCCTGTTTGTGATTTTCCTGCCGACCGGCAGCCTTGCCCAACCCACTGTCGCCTATCAGCAACGGGCATCGCAACTGCTCGACATGCTCAGCGCCCCTGTTGGCGAGGACGCCTATTTCTCCACCCTGTTCCTGGACGCCGTGCCGGTCGCGCAGTGGCGCGCGCTGGCGGCCGATCTGCGCAAGCAGCATGGCAAGCCGTTGGCGCGCGGAGCGGTGCAGGTGGAAAGCCCGACCACGGGCGTGGTGGAAATCCGCTATGAGCGGGCAACGATCGGCTTCACCCTCGTCGTAGCGCCGCAAGCGCCCCACCGCGTCATCGGCCTGCAACTGGTGGGCATAAAGCAAAACGATGACAGCATGGACCGGGTATTGGCCGACATCGCGGTCCTACCCGGTCAGGCAGCCCTTTCCATAGCCCGGCTGGACGAGGCAGGGCCGGTCTGGCTACATGGCCATCGGGCCGATGCGCTGATGGCCACCGGGTCATCGTTCAAACTCTATATCGTGGCGGAACTCGCCCGCGCCGTGGCGGCCGGAGAGCGGCGCTGGAGCGATGTGATCCCGCTATCGCACAAGAGCTTTTCGGGACGGCTGCTGACAAGCCCGGATGGTGCGCCGATGACACTGCACAGTCTGGCGCTGGCGATGATCGCGGAGAGCGACAATAGCGCGGCTGACACGCTGTTGCTGGCGCTGGGGCGGGCGCGGGTCGACGCGATGGTCGGGACGAGCGGCCATGCCCGCCCGGACGCGACACTGCCGCTGCTGACCACGGCGGAGGCGTTCGCGCTCAAAATGCCCGCCAATGCCGACCTTGCGCGCCGCTATGTCGCCGCGACGCCGGATGCGCGCCGCGCATTGATCGCAGCCGATGCCAAACGGCTGACGGCAGGTGCGGTGGATATCGGCACGGTTGCGGAAGTGCCGACCGCGATCGACAGCATCGAATGGTTCGCCACGCCGCGCGATATGGTCCATTTGCTCGACTGGCTGCGGCGAAACGGCGGCGATGCGCTGCCGATCCTGGCGGTCAATCCCGGCATCGCGCCTGCCGACGCGAAACGCTGGCGCTATCTGGGCTATAAGGGCGGATCGGAGCCGGGCGTGATCGCCATGAATTTTCTGGCGCAGGGGCGCGATGGCCGCTGGTTCGCGATCGCGGCCAGCTGGAACGACAGCGCCGCCCGCGTCGATGAAGCCCGCTTCGTGACGCTGCTGACCCGCGCGCTGAACCTGATCGCTCAATGAGACAGGGTTCAGCGCAGCGGATCAGTCATCATCATTCAATATGCGCAGGGCAGACCCGTCGGGATCGTCAAATTGCCCGGCGGTCAATGCCCAGAAGAAGGCACCAAGGCCGACAAGTCCCAGCAGCAGCGCAATGGGAATGAGGAGGGCAAGGCCGATCATCGCGCAGCCCGCCGCAACCGCAGGGCATTGGCAATGACGATCAACGACGAACTGGACATGGCCAGAGCAGCGACCAGCGGCGTGACCAGCCCGGCAATCGCCAGCGGCACCGCCAATATATTATAGCCCACGGCCAGCAGGAAATTCTGACGCACGACCGCCAGCGTCCGCCGGGACGCACGTACGGCAACCGCGACGGAGGCCAGGCTGTCGCCCAGAAACACGACATCGGCGGCCAATTGACTGACGTCACTGGCGGAAGATGGCGCCAGGCTGACATGCCCCGCCGCGAGCGCCGGACCATCATTCAGACCATCCCCCACCATCAGCACGCGATGCCCCTGCGCCTTGAGCCGCTCGATCATCGCCAGCTTGGCCTGCGGGCTCATATGGCCGGTCGCCAACATGCCCGTCGCGGCGGCGACATCGTGCAGTGCCTGGGGCCGGTCGCCGCTTGCAATGATCGGATCAAGGCCAAGAGCGCGCAGCTCCGCAGCCGTGGCAGCGGCATCGGGACGCAGCATGTCGGCAAAGGTCAGGAGACTATGGCGCTCACCGTCCCGATATTCCGTGGACAGGCTGGTCCAGTTGCCCGCCTGTTCCGGTCGGGCAAGCGAGACGGCCCTCCCCTGCCACCGCCCGGTTACGCCAACACCGGCTTCCTCTCGCAGGTCGGACAGCGTGGCCGCAACGACGCCCTGCCGTTGCAGCGCCTCGGCCAATGCGACGCTCAGCGGATGGCGGCTGGCGCGGGCCAGCGCCAGCACGACGGGCCGGGCATCGGACGGCAGCACATCCAGGTTCACCGGCATTGGCCGACCAAGCGTCAACGTGCCGGTCTTGTCGAAAATCGCGCGGTCGGCCTCTGCCAGCCGCTCCAGCGCGGAGCCGTCCTTGACCAATATGCCGCGCCGCATCAGCGCGCCGCACGCCACCACCTGCGCGGCAGGCACGGCGAGGCCAAGGGCGCAGGGACAGGTGATGAGCAGCACGGCGGTGGCGATCAGCAGCGCCTGATGCAGGCCAGCGCCCGCGATCATCCACCCCGCGAACGACAGGGCGGCCAGCAGATGCACGGCAGGCGCATATAGCCGCGCCGCCCGGTCGGCAATGCGGACATAGCGGGACTTGCCCTGCCCGGCGGCGTCCATCATCCGCGCTATATCGGCGATCAGCGTATCCGCACCCGCCGCGCGCACGACGACGCTGAGCGGCCCGTCCATATTGAGCGCACCCGCATGAACGCCGTCACCGACCCCGACGGCCATCGGCTGGCTCTCGCCAGTCAGGAAGGCAAGATCGACGCTGCTTTTGCCTTCGCGAATTTCGCCATCGGCGGCAAAGCGTTCGCCCGCAGCCACCTGCATCATCATGCCCGGCACCAGCGCCCGCGCGGCGACCCAGCGACGCTGGCCCGCTTCGATCACATAAGCGCCCGGCGCGGTCTGGCGCAGCAGCGCGGCAACGCCGTCGCGCGCCCGGCCCCGCATCATGGCGTCCAGGCATCGCCCGGCCAACAGGAAGGTCAGCAGCATCACCGCGCCGTCGAACCAGGCATGGGCGCCGCCGGTGATCGTCTCATACAGGCTCATGCCCGTTGCCAGCAGCACCCCGATGCTGATCGGCACGTCCATATTGGTCCGCCCGGCACGCAGCGCGGCGAAGGCGGAACGGAAGAAGGGCTGCCCGGCATAGGCGACGGTCGGCAGCGCGATCAGGGCGGACAACCAGTGGAACAGCTCACGGGTCGCGCCCATCGCCCCGGACCAGATCGATACCGACAGTAGCATGATGTTCATCGACGCAAAGCCCGCGACGGCCAGCGCGCGCAACAGTCGCTTGTCCTGCGCGCTCTCTACCTCGATCGTCGGATCGGCCAGGGGTTCGGCGGCAAAGCCGATGCCCGCTATGGCTGCGCGCAAATCCGGCACGGTCAGCGCCGGATCATGGGTGATGGAGACGCGCCGGGCCGAATAGTTGACGCGCGCGGCGTGGATGCCCGGCAGCATGGCCAGCCCGCGCTCGACCTTGGCGATGCAACCGGCGCAATGCATGTCCGGCACCGCGAATATGCTATGGGCCGTCTCCAGCACGACCGGATCGGGCGACAGGGTGACAGGCTCGCTCTGCATCATCCGTTCCTTTCCACAAAGCGCATGGCATGGCCGTCGGCCTGGACGGTCCAATGGATGATCCATCGCCCGGCGGGCAACGGGGTTGCCGCGCGCCACTGGCCGTCCGCCTGCACCTCAAAGCGCAAGGGGATGTCGGCAGCGCGCCCCAGCGGATGCTCGGCCGTCGCGGCAACCGACGTCGGGGTTGCGCTTGGCCCTTCCAAAGTCAGGACCAAATGGCGTCCGGCATCCAGCCGCGTTTGCTGCCGCCAGCCACGCGCATCCTGCCGCCGCGCCATGGCGAGCCATTCATTGAAACGCTGGCTCGCGACATAGCTATTGTCGACCACCGTCCCGCCAAAGCCCCCGATGGCGTAGCTGGCCATCAGGACATTCACCGCAATGACCACGGCAAAGAAGCCGACGAAAATCCCCGCGACATGACGACCGTTGAGGCGAAAACCGGTCATTATTGCAGCCTTTCAAAATGGGCGGGTTCACGGTCAGCGCCACCTTCGCGATCGGTGGCGCGGACAGTGAAAGCAAAGTCCTGACGCAGCGGGCCATGGGCTGGCGCGGCGAGGAAGAGGCGCAGTTTCGCCACGCTGTCGGGCGGGACGACCGTGTCGATTGCCGCCCGCGCATCGGCCCGGCCATCACGGTCGGTCCAGAGGCTGACCCCGGCCAGCCCCTCCACCGTGACCCGCATCGGCCGGGGTCGCGATTCCATGTTGCGCAGCTTGACCGTGAAGGCATTGCGGATCGTGCCGTCGGACAGGCGCATGGCGACAGGGTTGCGATCCTGCTGCGCGCTGATGTCCATGCGCGTGCGGGTGCCGAGCGCAAACAGCATCGCCGCGCCGACCGCGCTCCACAGCGTCAGATAGACGAGCGTGCGAACGTGGAGCAGCGACCGAAGGACGGGGCGTGGCGCGCGGCCCGCCTTTTCCGCATTGGCGTCATCCTCGGTACAATAGTCGATCAGGCCGCGTGGCCGCCCGACCTGTCCCATCACCTTGTCGCAGGCGTCGATGCAGAGCGCGCAGGTGATGCAGCCGATCTGCGGCCCTTGCCGAATGTCGATGCCGGTGGGACAGACCGCGACGCACTGGTCACAATCGATGCAATCGCCAAAGGCGTCGGGTTGCGCCTGCGCTTTCTTGAGGCTGCCGCGCCGTTCGCCGCGCCAATGCTTGTAGGTGACGACCAGCGATTTTTCATCGAGCATAGCGGTCTGGATGCGCGGCCAGGGGCACATATAGATGCACACCTGTTCGCGCATGAACCCGCCCAGGATGAAGGTCGTCGCAGTCAGGACGGCGACGGTGGCATAGGCGACACTCGCCGCGGTCCCGGTCCAGAACTGATGCTGGAGCGTCGGCGCATCGGCGAAATAGAATATCCACGCGCCGCCAGTGCCAAAGGCGATGACCAACCAGACGCTCCATTTGGCGACCCGCCGGGCGATCTTGCCCGCAGTCCAGGGCGCCCTGTCGAGCCGGATCTGCGCATTGCGGTCGCCATCCATCCACCGTTCGACATGCTGGTACAGGTCCGTCCACACCGTCTGTGGACAGGCATAACCGCACCAGGCCCGCCCGACCGCGGAGGTCACCAGGAACAGGCCGACCCCGGCCATGACCAGCAGCCCCGCGACATAGTAAAATTCATGCGGCCATATCTCGATCGCGAACATATAGAAGCGACGATGGGCGAGATCGATCAGCACAGCCTGATCGGGCGCATAGGGACCGCGATCCCAGCGTAGCCAGGGGGTGATCCAGTAGATGGCGAGCGTGACCGCCATCACCGCCCATTTCAGGCGACGGTAGAAACCATCGACCGCCTTGGGATAAACGCCCTTGCGCTTTTCGTAGAGGGACAGGGAGGCGGTGGTCATGGGAGGTCAGCCTGACGCCCGCCATCCCAAAACGGAGAGGGGTTAAGGACGCGCATCGCTCGCCTCGCCCGCAACATTGTCCACCGCCATCACCGGCGCAGCCTCACCCCCGCCCAGACTGTGAACATAGGCCGCGAGCATCCGCACCGTCGCTGCGTCAAGCCTGTCGCCCCAGCGTGGCATCACGCCCTGACGGCTGTTCCAGACGGTCTGGTGAAGGGAGTCCCCATCGCCACCATAGAGCCAGATGCCGTCGGTCAGGTTGGGCGCACCCAACTGGCGATTGCCCTTGCCCGCCGGGCCATGGCAGACCGCGCAATTGTCCGCAAAAAGCTGCGCGCCGCGCTGGGAGGCCGCGTCACCCCTTTGCTGGCCGCTGATCGTGCGGACATGAGCAACCACATCATCGACCTGCGCAGCCTGCAACAGCTGGTCGCGGCCAAAGGCTGGCATGATCGACAGGCGGGTTGCGGCATGATCGGGATTGCGGATGCCATCGACGATCGTCTTTTCGATGGTCGCCAGATCGCCGCCCCACAGCCAGTCGTCGTCGTTCAGGTTGGGATAGCCCTTCGATCCCGCAGCACCCGACCCATGGCACTGCACGCAATGGACCTTGAACGCGGCGCGGCCGCCATCGACCGCAGCCTGCATCAGGGCGGGCCTGGCCGGAAGCTGATCGATCGGGGTCGCCGCAATGGCGCGATGGATCGGTGCCACCTTCGCCGCCTGCGTCGCCATCTCCTTGGCCAGATCGCCACGGCTCGACCAGCCAAGCGCACCCTTGGTATAGCCCTCGATCAGCGGCCAGGCGGGATAGGCGATGACATAGCCCAGCGAAAACAGGATGCAGGCGTAGAATGTCCACAGCCACCAGCGCGGCAGTGGCGTATCCAGTTCCTCGATCCCGTCCCATTCATGCCCCATGGTGGGGGTGCCGGTCGGTTCGTCGATCTTGCTCTTGGTCGGGTCAGCCATGGTCGCCCCCCTTGGTTTCGCTGTCGGTAAAGATCATCGTGGCAGCATCGCCGCTGCGGCGGCGCGCGCCGGGCCGGAAATGCCAGCCGATGAGGACCAGATAGGTGAGGCCCATGAAAACCAGACCCCAGCTGTCGGCGAAATGGCGCATCGCGTCATAGCTCATCGCACCGTCTCCTGCGCGGCGGCGGCCTTGGTATCGACCAGCGTGCCGATCATCTGGAGATAGGCGACCAGCGCATCCATCTCGGTCAGCCTGTTCGGGTCACCGTCAAAATCGCGGACCTGCGCCTTGGGATAGCGCTTCACCAGCGCCGTGCTGTCCGCGCTGGGATCGGCCTGCGCCTTCAAATCCTCATTGGCGGCAGCGATCGCGGCCTTGTCATAGGGGACGCCGACCCGCGACAGGGCGGTCAGGTCGCCGCTCATGTCGCCTGCCTTCAATTCCCGCTCCGCCAGGAATGGATAGGTCGGCATGATCGATTCCGGCACGACCGCGCGGGGATCGACCAGATGCTGGACATGCCATTCATCCGAATAGCGCCCGCCCACACGGGCCAGGTCCGGCCCGGTGCGCTTGGACCCCCATTGGAAGGGGTGATCATACATGCTTTCGGCGGCCAGGCTGTAATGGCCATAGCGTTCGACTTCATCGCGGAACGGGCGGATCATCTGGCTATGGCAGTTGTAGCAGCCTTCGCGAATATAGATGTTGCGCCCGGCCAGTTCGAGCGGGGTGTAGGGGCGCATCCCCTCCACCTTCTCGATCGTGCTGTCGATCCAGAAGAGCGGCGCGATTTCCACGATGCCGCCAATGGCGACGACGATCAGCGACGCGATGCCCAGCAAAGAGACGTTACGCTCCAGTCGGCCATGATCGAAGAATTTGCGTTTTGTCTTGGTTTCCATGTCGGTTTCTCCGTCACGCGGCGTGCGGCTGGAGGGGACGATCCGCAGCAGGATCGAAGGCGGCGTCGCGCATCGGCTTTTCGTCCCGCCGGCGTCCGGCGATGGTCAGGCCGATATTGACCGCCATGATGATCGCACCGGCCAGATAGAGCAGGCCGCCCGCCGCGCGGATGACGTACATCGGGAACATGGCCTTCACGACTTCGGAGAAGGCGTAGACGAGGTAGCCGTCGCTGCCATATTCGCGCCACATCAGCCCCTGCATGATGCCCGCCGTCCACATCGCGGCGGCGTAAAGAACGATGCCGACGGTCGCCAACCAGAAGTGCCAGTTGACCATGCGCAGCGAATATAGGCGTTCCCGGCCCCACAGACGCGGCGTCATATAATAGAGGCAGGCGAAGGTGATCATGCCGTTCCAGCCCAAAGCCCCGCTATGGACATGGCCGATCGTCCAGTCGGTATAATGGGACAGGCTGTTGACCGCCTTGATCGACATCATCGGGCCTTCAAAGGTCGACATGCCGTAGAAGGCGAGCGCCATCACCATCATGCGGATGATCGGATCGGTGCGGATCTTGTCCCATGCGCCGTTCAGCGTCATCAGGCCGTTGATCATCCCGCCCCAGCTGGGCATCCACAGCATGATCGAAAACACCATGCCCAGCGTCTGCGCCCAGTCGGGCAGCGCGGTGTAATGCAGATGGTGCGGACCGGCCCAGATATAGAGGAAGATCAGCGACCAGAAATGGATGATCGACAGGCGATAGCTATAGACCGGGCGCTCGGCCTGCTTGGGGACGAAATAATACATCATCGCCAGGAAGCCGGCGGTCAGGAAGAAGCCGACCGCATTATGGCCATACCACCATTGGGTCAGCGCATCCTGCACCCCCGCAAAGGCGCTATAGCTTTTGGACCCCAGCAGGCTGACCGGCATCGACAGATTGTTGACGATGTGCAGCATGGCCACGGTGATGATGAAGGCGAGGTAAAACCAGTTGGCGACATAGATATGCGGTTCGGACCGCTTCAGGATCGTCCCGCCGAACACCAGCAGGTAACAGACCCACACCACCGTCAGCCACAGGTCGACATACCATTCCGGCTCGGCATATTCCTTGCCCTCGGTAATCCCCAGCAGATAGCCGGTGGCCGCCAGCACGATGAACATCTGGTATCCCCAGAACACGAACCGGGCCATCGTCGGGAAGGCGAGTCGTGCGCGGCAGGTGCGCTGCACGACATAGAAGCTGGTCGCGATCAGCGCATTGCCGCCAAAGGCGAAGATCACCGCCGACGTATGCAGCGGCCGCAACCGCCCGAAGCTGGTATATTCGATCCCCAGGTTCAGCGCCGGAAAGGCCAGCTGAAGCGCGATGTAGAGCCCGGCGAGAAATCCGGCCAGCCCCCAGAATATCGTCGCGATCACGCCCCAGCGGATCATGTCGTCATCATAGCGCCCCGGATCGGGCATTTTGAGCGCGCCACGCACGATCGCGCCATAATCGGCGCGATTGAGCGTGAGCGCCGCAAGCAGCAGTCCCGTCGCCGCGACGATCGTCATATGGACGGCAAAGCCGGTGTCCGCCGCCATGACGGCAGCAGCGGCTGCAAGCAGGGCCAGCGCGAACCATCCGCCCGCCTTGATGACCAATTGTTCCATGTTATCCCCCAGGAGATATGTTCGTCGCCGCGCCTGCACGGGCGGGCATCGACTGTCCTTGTCCTCTGTCAAAAGGGGGGATCGGGGTCTGTAGGGGAATGTCCCTAGCGAGTGATGGAAGCCGTTTGACCCGTTCGTCCCCCGCCTTCGCGGGGGCAGGCTCTGAGTAGCCATTGAGCGAAGTCGGAGTCGCAGACGACCGTAGGTCAAATGGCGTATCGAAGGATGCGTATGGACGCGATGCTTCGATACGAGCCTTCGACAAGCTCAGTCTCTACTCAGCACGAACGGATATTGTGGAACCCAAAATCATCGCGCTCTAACTGCGCCGATATGCATCGGTCAGGCCCCTTCGGCGCAGCAGGCCAGTTGGTCGCGGTCCAGAATATCGACCGTGCGCCGGTTCGGCAGCGCGATGATCCCGGCGCGCTTCATGTCGGTCATCTGGCGGCTGACCGTCTCGATCGTCAGGCCCAGCACATCGGCGACCTGCTGACGCGACAGGGGCAGGGCGAAGCTGTCGAGCGGCCCTGCGCCCTCCCCCGCCAGCCGGTGCGACATGTCGAGCAGGAAGGTCGCGATCTTTTCCCGCGCATTTTTGCGGCCCAGCAGCAGCATCCAGGCCCGCGCCCGATCGAGATCGTCCAGCGTGCGTTGCAGCAGGCGATGGCCCAATTCGGGATGGGTCCGGGCAAAGCCGTCGAAAGCGCCCCGCGTGAACAGGCACAGGCGCGCGTCGGTCAGCGCGGTGACGCTGTGCGGCGTGCTGCGGCCAAAGGGGCGGCCGATGAAATCGGATGGATAGACCACGCCGACAATCTGTTCGCGTCCGTCGCCGGTGGAGGCCGACAATTTGAGCGTGCCTTCGATGACATTGGCGACGATGGTGGCGTCGTCGCCTTCCCACATCACCGTTTGTCCGGCCTGCACCATGACCCGCCGACCAAGGCGATTGAGCGCGGCGCGCTCGTCATCCTCCAGCGTGCCGCAAATGGCGCGCGCGCGCACGTCGCATTGCTGGCAATAGCTGGCATCCTGGCAAGGAACCGGGGCGGCGGCGGGCGCGGTTTGCGCCAGATCAAAATGCATCATCATGATCGCTGCCTGACGCAGCGACAGGCGTGGGCCTATCCGTAATGTCCCTGATCGGGCGTCATTCCAGCCCGGCCTGAAACGCGATGCGCAGCGCTTCGGACAGGCTGCGCACGTCCAGTTTCTGCATCAGATTGGCGCGGTGAATTTCCACGGTGCGCGGCGAAATGCCCAGATCATAGGCGATCGACTTGTTGGGCAGCCCTTCGACCAGCCCGGCCAGCACCTCACGCTCCCGATCGGTCAGGATATTGAGGCGCGCCTGCGCCTCGTCGCGCCGGGCGCCCGCATCGCGGTGCATGGCGACCTGCGCATTGGCGGCGGCGATGGCGTCGAGCAGCGCCGCCTTCTCGAACGGCTTTTCGATGAAGTCGGTCGCGCCCGCCTTCATCGCGGCCACTGCCATGCCGACATCGCCATGGCCGGTCATGATGATGACGGGCAACAGGATGCCCCGCGCGCGCAATTCGCGCTGCACCTCCAGCCCGTCCATATCCGGCATCCGCACGTCCAGCAGGACGCAGCCCTGCTCCAGCGCGGCGGCATCCTTCAGGAACGGGATGCCGCCCGAAAAACTCTGCACCGCAAAGCCGCTGGTCTTGAGCATGAAGCTGAGCGATCGGCGGATCGCCTCATCATCATCGACGACATAGATGAGGGGTTGGGTCATGGCGTCAGTCCGCAGGGTCAAGGGTGAAGTGAAAGGCGACCCCGCCCCAACGCGACCGGCTCGTCCAGATGCGACCGCCATGCCCTTCGACGATGGTGCGGCTGATCGACAGGCCAACGCCCATGCCGGTGGGCTTGGTCGTGCTGAACGGGGTGAAGAGCGATCGTTCGGCGGCGGGATCAAGGCCGGGGCCGCTGTCGGCGATGATGATTTCCACCCGACCTTCCTCATCGGGGGCGGCTGAGAGATGCAGAATACGCATCGGCCGCCCGTCCATCGCTTCCACCGCATTGCGGACCAGGTTGATGATGACCTGCTGCACCTGCACCCGGTTGGCCATGATCCGGCCGACGCGCGGATCGACGGCGATATCCATGTCGATGCCCCGGCTGTCGATGCCGATAAAGGCCAGCGCGACCCCTTCCGACAACAAAGTGGCGACGGTTTCCGGCTGGCGGTCCGCCTCGCCCCGGCGGATGAATTCGCGCAGCGACCGGATGATTTCCCCCGCACGCAGCGCCTGGGTGGCGGCCTCGTCCATCGCTTCGCCCAGCAAGGCACGGTCGATCGCGCCCTCCTGCGCCAGCAGGTCGCGGCCTGCCTCCATATAATTGGCGATGGCAGTGAGCGGCTGGTTGAGTTCATGCGCCAGCGCGGCGGCCAGCGTCCCCATGGCGGTCACGCGCGACGCATGGCTGAGTTCTGCCTGCAAATCCTGCACCCGCCGCTCGGTCCGCTGCCGCTCGGTCAGGTCGCGGATGAAGCCGGTGAACAACGGTTCCCCCTGATCATGCACCTCGCCCACCGCCAGTTCGATCGGGAAGGTCGACCCGTCCCGCCGCCGCGCCGTGGTCAGGCGACCAATGCCGATGATCTTCTTTTCGCCCGTGTCGCGATAATGGGCCAGATAGCCGTCATGCCGATCCCGATCGGGCGAAGGCATCAGCATCGCCACATTCTCGCCCAGCACATCGGCTTCGCTATAGTGAAACATGCGCTGCGCCGCCGGGCTGAACGATATGATCCGCCCGCGCGCGTCGATGACGATCAAGGCGTCAGGCACCGTCGCCAGGATCGATCCCAGCAGCGCCTGTTCCAGGCTGTGCGCATCATCGCGCGGATCGACATCGTTGATCGCCATCGCCCATCACTGACCGGAAATCAGTGCGCCAGCAAGAGCGGAACCCGCGCTTCGCCGAGCAGATAACGGGTGACGCCGCCAAATATGGTCTCGCGCAGGCGGCTATGGCCAAAGGCTCCCATGGCAATCCAGTCCGCGCGCAACTCGTCCGCGGCGGCAGCCAGCGCCTCCTCGACCGTGCGGCCCTTGCGCGGCCATTCGTGGATTTCCGACGCGATGCCGTGACGGGAGAGATATTCGCTGGCATCGATCGGGGGGAAATCGCGCTTGGTCTTTTCCTCGACCGTGACGACATGCACCTCGCTGGCCAGCGCCAGCAACGGCCGGGCCGCGCACAACGCGACGGCGGCCTCATGCGATCCGTCCCACGCCACCATCGCCCGCCCCTGACAGGCAAAGCGCTGGCACCCCTGCGGCACGGCCAGGATCGGCGCACGGCTGCTGATCGCAAGGTCGGCGACGATCGGCAGCGGATCGCCAATCGCCCGGCGGCCCTGCGCCGGCAGGGTCACGACGATCGCATCGACCAGCCGGGACGCGGACAGCAGGCATTGCACGACATCGCCGTCACTGTGCCGCCAGTCCCACGTCACGCCCTCGCGCTGCATCCGCGCTTCGACCTTTTCCTTTTCTTGCGCCTCGGCGACGCGAATATTGTCGATGTCGCTGGGCAGCACATAGCTGCCGCCATACATATCCGCCGAAACATAATCGATTACCGGCGTGACCTGAAGGCAGCGGATATGCGCGCCGGTCGCGCGGGCAATGTCCAGCGCAACCTCCATCCTGCTCGTCTGGGCGCTATCCTCATGGATGTGCAGCAGGATGGTTTTCATGGGGTGAACTCCGGGCATAAGGGCATCAGGCGATTGCCTTCCTGATTATGCCGGAGCAGCCGCACCCTCCATCCGCAAATATCCCTATGCGCGCCCGGCAGCAGCGGCACGCGCCTTGCCCTGATCCAGCCCGTCAGATCAGATAGCCGATCTCATACAGACCCCAGCGCCGCCCGCCAAAGACCAGCGGCACGAACACGCTGCGCAGCGCGCGATAGCGGCCCTCGCCCAGATCCTGGCGATAGGTGAAGAGGAAGAAATCCCCCTCCCCGTCCAGCGCGCGACGGGTCTGGCTGTCCATGAACATCTGGCGATTGCGCGCATGTTCCATGTTCCAGCGCGGGTCGCCCGGCCGCTGGGGCTGGCTGCGCGTGCTGATATGGGTGGGAAGGTATCCGTTCATGTCGATCAGGCAGCAGCCGACGATTGCACTATCCTCGCTGGTACGCCGGTCCAGCGTCGGGCGCAGCAGCGCGTCGGCAAAGGCGGTGAAACGGGTCTGATATTGCGTAGGGTTGGACCCCTCGATCGCGCGATAGTCCGTGTCGAACAGGTCGGCCAGGCTCAGCTGATTGTCGGCAATCCCCTGCTGGATAAGCGCCATGACTTCATCCGCGCCCTCCTCCGCCAGCGCGATATAGCGGCTGTTGCGGGTGCGCTGCGGCCCGTGCGCGGCGGTATCGAGCATGGCGTTGGCCATCCCCTCCAGCCCTTCCAGCTGCCCGCGCGCTTCCTCGACCCGCGTCGCGCTTTCACTCGCCGACTGGCTGAACAGCGCCAGCCCCTGCCGCAGCGCTGCGACATCGCCATCCGCTTCGTCGGTGCAGGTCACGATCGCGTCGGACCGTTCGGCAAATTGCGTCACCAGCGACGCGATCTCCGCTATGCTCATCCGCAGCCGGTCGATATGCGTGCCAACATCCCGCCCCCGCACGATATTGGCCTCCACCCCGCCGATCAGCCGCCGTGCATCGCGATCCAGCTGGCCCAGCTTGTCGCCGACCGACGCCGCCGATTCGCCCGCCTGCCCCGCCAGCCGCCGGATTTCATCCGCGACCACGGCAAAGCCCTGCGTCGCCTCCCCGCCACGCGCCGCCTCGATGGCGGCATTGATGCCCAGCAGCCGCGTCTGTCGCGCGATCGCGCCCAGCTCGTCGGAAATATCGCCCACCGCCTCGATCACCGACAGGAACTGGCGCAAATGCCCCTCCAGTCCCGTGACATGCTCCACCAGTCCCGCCACTTCGCCCAGCGACAGTGTGATGACCTCATGCCCGTCGGCGATGATCCGCCCGGCCCGGCGCGCGGTCAGGCTCAATTCCTGCGCGGCGGCGACGCTTTCATTCTGGCTGCTGGCCAGCGTATTCATATTCGCCTGCAAATCGGACAGGCGCGCCGAATCCTGCTGGATGCGCCGGTTCAGCTCGCTCAGAAAGCCGGCCGTTTCGCTGCATTGCAACGCGATATCACCTGACCGTTCACCAAGGTCAGCCAGCAAGTCCCTGTTTTCCAAGCGTGCGCCCCAAATTTCTGGAAGAACGAATAGTGACGCATTAACCATGCACTGCAACACTTAATATTCCGACAAGCCATCAATCCGGCCGCTTGCATCGCACGCCGCGCTGCCCGACAAGGGCGGCCATGCTGCTCAATTTTCTCGATGCGCTCCGGGCCGCTGGCATCCCCGCCAGCATCAAGGAGCATCTGCTGCTGCTGGAAGCGCTGGACCGCGACGTCATCGAACGGCGGCCGGAGGATTTCTATTATCTCGCCCGCGCCACCTATGTGAAGGATGAAGGGCTGCTCGACCGTTTCGATCAGGTGTTCGGGCAAGTGTTCAAGGGTGTGCTGGGCAGTTCGGGTGTAGAGGCGGAGATACCGGAGGAATGGCTGCGGCTGGTCGCGGAAAAATATCTCAGTCCCGAAGAGATGGAGAAGATCAAGTCGCTGGGCGACTGGGACGAGATTATGGAGACGCTCAAGAAGCGACTGGAGGAGCAGCAGGGGCGGCATCAGGGCGGCAATAAATGGATCGGCACCGGCGGCACATCCCCCTTCGGCCATGGCGGCTATAATCCCGAAGGCGTCCGCATCGGCGGAGAGAGTAAACATAAGCGCGCGATCAAAGTGTGGGAAAAGCGCGACTTCGCCAATCTCGACAACACGAAGGAATTGGGCACCCGCAATATCAAGGTCGCGCTGCGCCGCCTGCGCCGTTTCGCGCGCGAAGGATCGGCGGAGGAACTGGACCTGGACGAAACCATCCGCGGCACGGCGCGGCAGGGCTGGCTCGACATTCGAATGCGCCCGGAACGGCATAATGCGGTCAAGCTGCTGCTGTTTCTGGATGTCGGCGGATCGATGGACCCGTTCGTCAAGCTGTGTGAGGAACTCTTCTCCGCAGCCACCAGCGAATTTAAGAATATGGAATTTTTCTACTTCCATAACTGCCTCTATGAAGGCGTGTGGAAGGATAATCGCCGCCGCTTTGCCGAACGCACCCCGACCTGGGACATCCTCCACAAATATGGCCATGACTATAAGGTGATCTTCGTCGGGGACGCGGCGATGAGTCCCTATGAGATCAGCCATCCGGGCGGATCGGTCGAACATATGAACGAGGAAGCAGGCGGGGTATGGCTGCAACGGGTGGCCCATACCTATCCCGCAACCGTGTGGCTCAACCCGACGCCGGAGGCGCATTGGGGCTATAGCCAGTCGACCCGCCTGATCCGCGAGGCGATGAATGACCGCATGTATCCGCTAACGATCGAGGGTATCGACGCGGCCATGCGGGAGCTGACCCGCAAGCGCTGATGACGGGCGTGGCGGCAGAGGCGCTGGCGCTGCTCCAGCGCGGCGACAGCGCGTCGGCGCGTGGGCTGATTGATGCCGGTTGCGCGCGGGGTGATGGCGACGCGCTGGCGATGCGGGCGCTCTGGCGCGTCGAAGGACGGCTGGTGCCGCGCGACCTGCCCGCCGCCCGCGCCGATCTGGCGGCTGCCAACACCATCAGCGCAGCACGGATTCTCGCCGGTTTTCTCGCTGCCGGCGTCGGCGGCGCGCGCGACTGGGCCGGGGCGCTGGCGATGCTCGACGACTGGGCAGCCCGCGATCCGATTGCCGCGCAACAGCGCGCCCTGATCGCAGCGATGGCGATCGACGCCAAAGGCGATCCGCTCGACCTGCCTGCGCCTCAGCCATTGTCCGACAGCCCGATGATCGTCGCCCTGCCCGGCCTGCTCACCGCGCCGGAATGTGACCTGCTCGCCACCCTGTCCGACCGGCGGTTGCGTCCGGCGCTGATCTTTCACGAAGGGCAAAAGCGCTTCGTCGCCGATCCTGTGCGCGATTCAGACGCGGCGGGGTTTCCGATCGTATCCGAATGGCCCGCCATCCACGCGATCAACCGCCGCCTGGCCGCCGCCAGCGGCACCGCCGTCGAACAGGGCGAGACGCTCCAGGTGCTGCGCTACCGCCCCGGCCAGCAATATCGCCCCCATCTCGACGCCGTGCCGGGCCTCACCAACCAGCGCAGCCTGACCCTGCTGGTCTATCTCAACGACGACTATAGCGGCGGCGAAACCCACTTCACCCGCCTCCCCCTCACCCATAGGGGCCGCAAGGGCGACGGGCTGCTGTTCGCCAACACCCTGCCCGACGACCGCCCCGACCCGATGAGCGAACATGCCGGACTACCCGTGCAATCCGGCACCAAGCTGATCGCCAGCCGCTGGATCAGACAGCGACCGCCCGAAGGCCCGAACGGCTTTGGCCAGCATGAGGCGACCTTGGCCTGACCCGGCTGTCCTACAGCAAACCAGCTTGCTATGATGCGCCACGCCCTTTGCGATAGGATCACGCCCACGCCATAAAATGTCGTATTTACCGGGAAATATGCGAAGTTAAGCCCGAAACAGCACTCCGCCCGTCATCGGCTCCGGCGCGCCCGTAGTGCCGGGAAAGCTGATCGGCAGCCCTTCCAGATGACGCACCGCCATATAGGCAAAACCCTGCGCCTCCAGCGCGTCGCCATCCCAGCCCAGCGCGTCCACAGCCCGAACCTCCACGCCGCATCGCGCCGCCAGCATCGCCATCAGCGTTTCATTATGCCGCCCGCCACCCGCGACATGCAGGCATAAAGGCCGCTCAGCCAGATGGTCGATGCCCCGCGCCACCGCTGCTGCTGAAAAGGCGGTCAGCGTCGCCGCGCCATCTTCGAGGCTCAACCCCTGCACCGCCTGGATCGTGAACGCTTCCCGGTCGATGCTCTTGGGCGGCGGCACCGCAAACCAGGGGTCGGCCAGCATCGCCGCCAGCCGCGCCTCATCGACGCGCCCTTGCGCGGCGCAAGCCCCGCCCGCGTCATAGGCCGCATCCCCATGCGCCTGCATCCAGTTGTCGATCAGTCCGCTCGCCATGCCGGTATCGAAAGCCGTCAGCGCCCCGTCCGATCCGATCGCGGTGACATTGGCGACCCCGCCCAGATTGAGGATCGCCACCGGCTTGTCCAGCCCGGCGGCCAGCGCGCGGTGATATACCGGCAGCAGCGGCGCGCCCTGCCCACCCGCCGCTACATCCGCGCTGCGCAGGTCGCCGACGACCGCTATGCCGAACGCCCCGGCCAGTGCCGCGCCGTCGCCAATCTGCCAGGTCCAGCGCCGGTCGGGCCTGTGCGCGACGGTATGGCCATGAAAGCCAATGACGCCGACATCCTCCGCCACATAGCCGCTGCGCCCCAGCAGGTCGGCCACCGCCTCGACATGCAATTCGGTGAGTTCCGCCTCGACCGACGCGATTAGCGGCTCGAACCCCGGCGCGTCCATCGCCATGGCGCGGGCGCAGGCTTCGGCCAGCCGCACCCGGAAGCCGTCATGATAGGCCTGCGCATGAAAAGCGACCGGCTTGACCTGCCCCTCACCGTCGGTCTCGATCAACGCCGCGTCGATCCCGTCGCGCGATGTTCCCGACATCAGGCCGATTGCCAGCATTTACAACTCTCCGCCTCTTTTACAGCCGCCCTCCCAATGCTACAGGCGCGCGCCATGAGCAACTATCAGTCCGACCTCCTGCGCCTGCTCGACACGCGCGGTTATATCCATGACGTCACCAATGCGGCGGGTCTCGACGCGCTGGCGCAGAAGGAGATCGTGCCCGGCTATATCGGGTTCGATCCGACCGCGCCGTCGCTCCATGTCGGCAGCCTGGTGCAGATCATGATGCTGCGGCGGATGCAGCAGGCGGGCCACAAGCCTATCGTTCTGATGGGCGGCGGCACCGGCAAGATCGGCGATCCCAGCTTCAAGGATGAAGCGCGCAAACTGCTGACCGACGATCTGATCACGTCCAACGTCGCCAGCATCAAGCGGGTGTTCGAGAAGTTCCTGACCTTTGGCGATGGCCCGACCGACGCGGTGATGGTCAACAATGCCGACTGGCTCGACAAACTGGAATATATCCCGTTCCTGCGTGACATTGGCCAGCATTTCTCGGTCAACCGGATGCTGAGCTTCGACAGCGTCAAGATGCGGCTGGAACGTGAACAGTCGCTCAGCTTCCTCGAATTTAATTACATGATCCTGCAAGCCTATGACTTTCTGGAACTGTCGCGCCGTTCGGCCTGCCGGTTGCAGATGGGCGGATCGGACCAGTGGGGCAATATCGTCAACGGCATCGAACTCTCGCGCCGGGTCGATGGCACGCAGGTTTATGGCCTGACCAGCCCGCTGATCACCACGGCAGACGGCGGCAAGATGGGCAAGACCATGAATGGCGCGGTCTGGCTGAACGCCGACGCGCTGCCGCCCTATGATTATTGGCAATTCTGGCGCAACACCCAGGATGCCGATGTCGGGCGCTTCATGCGGCTGTTCACCGACCTGCCGCTCGACGAGATCGCCCGGCTGGAAGCCTTGCAGGGCGCGGAGATCAACGAGGCGAAAAAGATACTGGCCGACGCCGCCACCGCCATGGCCCATGGCGCAGAGGCAGCCGCCGCCTCGGCGGAAACGGCCCGCAAAACCTTCGAGGAAGGCGCATCCGACGCCAACCTGCCGACCGTCAGCCTCGGCGCGGACGGGCTGACCGTGGTGCAGGCTAATGTCGCGCTCGGCTTCGCCACGTCGAACAAGGAAGCGCGGCGGAAATTGTCGGAAAATGCGATCCGCGTGAACGGCAATGTGGTGAACGATCCTGCCCTGACGCTAAAACCGGGCGACAAGGTGAGTTTCGGCGCGAAAAAGCATGGGATCGTGGTCGCCTGACGCAGAAAGAATGTTAGGGGGAAATTAACGCTTTCCCCTAGCAAAGCGTCCATCTTCGCCGCCCTAGGCTGCGGCTATGTCGTCGCTGTTCGCCAACCTCAATCATGTCATGCGTTCGCGCGATCCGGCAGTGGATCAGCGCCGGGCCACCCGTGATCTGGTCGATATGGTCAGCCATGTCACCGCGCGCGGCCGCACCCATGGCGTGCGGATCATCAACATTTCCGCGCTCGGTGCCATGTGCCGCACCGAAGGCGAATTGCTGATGGGCGAGCGGCTGACCCTCTGGCTGCCGATCCTGAAGGACCATCCCGCCGAAGTGCGCTGGGTCGAGGACGGGCGGCTGGGCATCGAATTTCTGAAACCCATCGCCCCGCGCACTTATGACGCGCTGATGGCCCTGGTCCCGCCGCGCCGTACGGCCTGGTAGCGGGTCGCTACCCGCCGCCCGCTGCCTCAGAAGCGATAACCGACCCCGGCGAGCAACTGATGGCTCGACAGCTTGTTCGGCAGATCACGATAACGATATTCGACGCGCGGCGTGATCCCGCTGGTCAACTCGGATTCAAAGCCCGCACCAACCAGCAGCCCCTCATCCCGCCGTTTGATCGGTATCGACAGGATTGTCGGCCCGGTAAACACAGTGCGGTTCTTCTCAGCCGCATAGCCACCCCGCGCATAGATCATCGAGCGAGGACCGACCAGAAAGCCCGCGCGTGCGGTGAAGGCGTAGCTCACCCCCTTGGGCTCAACGATATATTCCGTGCCAGCCCCGTCATCGGACCACAGGGTGCTGGAGCCATCCATCAACTCCGCCTGAATGCCAAGGCGCAGGCGATCGACGGGAATGTCATAACCGACAAATGCCCCATAGACGAAGTCGTCCCTGGCCTTGCTGAAATCGACGTTCCCGACAAAATATTCCACGGATCGGGATTGATAGCCTGCCTGCGCGCCGACGATCAGGCCGGACAGTGGCGGTTCCTGACTAAACGCCACCCCAGGGATGAGCAACGTGGCAAGCGCTAATGAAATCTTGATCATCTTATCCTCCCATTTTCCCGATGTGACGTCGCGGCGCTCAAGTAACCGTCCATCCATTGTGAAATTAGGTCGCAGGCTTTGGGAGGGCTTTGTTCGGTACACACAGCATCGCCTACCCACCGCGCAGCAAGCCAACCGCCGCATCCCGCTCGAACAGATAGAGGCAGGTTCGCGCTGCCTGTCCGCGCGGGCTGTCGAGGCCACCGTCGCGGTCGATCAGCAGATGGGCGTCATCGCGCGCCGCGTCCAGCAAGGACGCCAAATGCTCTGGCGTCGCGAGCTTCAACTGCTGCTCGCCCGACTGGCGCGTCCCCAGCACTTCGCCCGCGCCGCGCAGTTTCAGATCCTCCTCGGCAATGCGGAAGCCATCGTTCGTCTCGCGCATCAGCGCCAGCCGCGCCCGCGACGTTTCGCCTAGCGCATTGCCGCGCAGCAGCAGGCAGACCGACGGCTTGTCACCGCGACCGACCCGCCCGCGCAACTGGTGTAGCTGCGCCAGGCCGAAGCGGTCCGCCCCTTCGATGATGATCAGGCTGGAGTTTGGCACATCGACGCCGACCTCGATCACAGTGGTTGCGACCAATATCTGCGTCCGGTTGGCAGCGAACGCCTCCATCGCGGCGTCCTTGTCCGGCCCTTTCATCCGGCCATGGACCAGCCCGACCCGATCGCCAAAGCGCAGCTTCAACGATTCGGCGCGGGCCTCCGCCGCTGCCTGATCACTGGTCTCGCTCTCCTCGACCAGCGGACAGACCCAATAGGCTTGTCCGCCGCCCTCGACATGGCGGGCCAGCGCATCGACCACTTCGTCCAGCCGGGTCGCTGCCATCACCACGGTCTGGATCGGCTGGCGGCCGGGCGGCATCTCGTCCAGCTTGGACACCTCCATCTCGCCATAATATGTCAGGGTCAGTGTCCGGGGAATCGGCGTCGCGGTCATCACCAGCAGATGCGGCGCGCGCTCCGCCTTGTTCGCCAGCATCATCCGCTGGGCGACGCCGAAGCGATGCTGCTCGTCGATCACGGCAAGACCCAGATGCTTATACTGCACTGCCTCCTGAAAGATCGCGTGGGTGCCGACCAATATGTCGATGCTGCCATCGGCCAGCCCCATCAGCGTGGCCTCCCGCACCTTGCCCTTGTCGCGCCCGGTCAGGATGGCGATCTCCACCGGCAGGCCCGACGCCATTTTGCGCAGCGTCTCATAATGCTGCCGCGCCAATATTTCGGTCGGGGCCAGCATCGCGCCCTGCATCCCGGCCTCAACGGCGTTAAGCAACGCCATCAACGCCACCAAAGTCTTGCCCGATCCGACATCGCCCTGGAGCAGCCGCAGCATCGGCGTGGCCTGCGCCATGTCGCCTTCAATCTCGCCGAACGCCCGCCGCTGCGCCCCGGTCGGTGCGAAGGGCAGTTTGAGCATCGCCCGCAACCGCCCGTCGCGCGCGATCGGCACGCCGCGCCGCCGCCGCGACGATTGCCGCACCAGCATTAGTGCCAGCTGCCCCGCGAAAATCTCGTCATAGGCCAGCCGTTCGCGGACGATGGAGTCAGAGGGGTCGGCATGAATACGCGCCAGCGCCTCACGCCATGTCGGCCAGTCCTTGCGCGCCAGCAGGCTCGGTTCGATCCATTCGGGCAGGTCCGGCGCACGGGCCAGCGCCTGCCCCACCAGATCGCGCATCCGGTTGTTGGTCAGCCCTTCGGACAGGCCATAGACCGGTTCGCGCGCAGGGATGGTCGCGGCTTCCTCTGGCGGCAGCACATGGTCCGGGTGGACGATCTGGAGATTGTCGCCATAGGCCTCCAGCTTGCCCGACACGAATTTGGGTTCACCCAGCGGCAACAGCTTGCGCGGCCAGGCGCTGTTCCGGCCGAAATAGGTCAGCGACACATAATTGCCGTGCCTGTCGGTCGCATGGACGCGGAACGGCGCGCGGGCGCTGCCGCTGGCGCGATAGTCCACCGGCGTCAGGACGATGCCGATCACCCGGCCCGTATCCGCCATATCCAGCTCGTCGGTCAGGACGCGATCGACCCAGCTGACCGGCAGATGGAACGCCACATCGACCGCGCGCGCCAGCCCCAGCCGCTCCAGCGGACGGGCCAGCGCCGGTCCAATGCCCTTAAGGACAGAGATTTCGGCAAAGAGCGGATTGAGAATATCGGGTCGCATGTCTATCTGGCCAGCATCTACCCCAGCCGGGACGATGGCACAAACATCCGATCGGCTTTTTCGGCGTGTCCGCAAAAGGAACAAATTGTGAACGATGATCCCCAGATGCGCCGCCTGAAATTCCGCGCCTGGCACCGTGGCACGCGCGAATCCGATTATGCGGTCGGCGGATTCTTCGAGCGCTATCACATGGAATGGAACGCCGAGGAAATCGCCTGGTTCGAGCGGTTCATGGATGAACAGGATGCCGACATCATCGGCTGGGCGCTGGGCACCATCCCCGTGCCGGACGAATGGAAGGGGCCGATGATGGACAAGTTTTTGAAGCTCGATTTCGTGAAGATCGAGAACTGACCAGGTCGCCCCTCCCGCGGGCGGGAGGGGGTTAGGGGGTGGGCGTGCGCACCCCTGTTCCGCTGGCCCACCCCTAGCCCCTCCCGCAAGCGGGAGGGGAACGAGTAGTGAATATGACCGATCTCCAGAAAATCCTCCGCGCCAAAGCGCCGCTCACCCTGTCGGGCGTCCCCGCGGGGTTCCAGCCCTGGTTGCTGGCCGACATCGCCCGCGCTTCGCCGAGCCGCGCCGTGTTCGTCGCCTCCGACGAGCAACTGATGCGCGCGGTGGCGGAGACGGCGCATTATTTCGCGCCGGAGATCGAAATTATCGAAATCCCGGCCTGGGACTGCCTGCCCTATGACCGGGCCAGCCCGTCGCTGCGCACCGCGTCGGCGCGGCTTGCCGGGCTGTACGCCTTGCAGGCCAAACCGAGCGGCCCACAACTGGTCCTGACCACGCTCAACGCCCTGACCCAGCGTACCCTCACGCCGTTCCGCGTCCGGCAACTGGTGGCGAAACTCGCGCCCAAGGAGCGGATCGCGATCACGCGGTTGGCCGAAATGCTCCAGGCCAATGGCTATGTCCGCACCGATACCGTCCATGACCGGGGCGAGTTTGCGATTCGCGGCGGCATTGTCGATCTGTTTCCGGGCGGCGAGGAGCAGCCGCTCCGCCTCGACTTTTTCGGGGACGAGATCGAGACGGTCCGCCGCTTCGATCCCGGCGACCAGCGCACCACCGGCAGCGTCGATGGCTTCACCCTGCTCCCCGCGTCCGAAGCGTTGCTGGACGAGGATACGATCAAGCGCTTCCGCGGTCGCTATCGCGAGATGTTCGGCGCGACCGCGACCGGCGATCCGCTCTATCAGGCGGTGAGCGACGGGCGGCGCCTGTCGGGCATGGAACATTGGCTGCCCCTGTTCGAGGAAAAGCTGGTTCCGCTGTCCGACCATCTGGGCGAGGATGCCGTGATCATTCGCGACCATGGCGTCGTCGGCGCAGCCGATTCCCGGTTCGAGGCGATCCGCGATTATCACGCCAACCGGGTGCAGGCGAAATCGTCGGACCCCGGTGCCTATCGCCCGCTGAAACCCGATCTCCTCTATCTCGACGCCGCCGAATGGGACGCCATCGTCGCGCGCTGGCCGATGCACGTCGCGACCCCCTTTCATGAGCCGGACAGCGCCACCGTGCTGGACTTCGCGGTCGATGGCCCGCGCGATTTTGCGCCCGAACGCGCGCAGAACGCCAATGTCTATGAAGCGGTCGGCAAACATATCGGCACGCTGCAACGGTCAAAGAAAAAGGTCGTGATCGCCAGCTACTCCGCCGGCGCGCGCGAACGATTGTCGGGCCTGCTGGCCGATCATGGCGTCAAGCGGATGGCGGCGGCGGACAGCTGGCAGGAGGCGCTGGGGCTGGCCGCCGGTGGCAGCGTGGTGCTGACCGTCCTGCCGCTCGACCATGGTTTCACCGCGCCCGACGTCGCGGTGCTGACCGAACAGGATATGCTGGGCGACCGGCTGGTCCGCCGGGCCAAGCGCAAGAAGAGTGCGGACGCCTTCCTCGCGGAACTGGCAACGCTCTCGCCCGGCGATCTGGTCGTGCATATGGACCATGGCATCGGCCGCTATGAAGGGCTGACCCAAATCCCGGTCAGCAAGACAGCCCATGACTGCGTCGCCTTAAGCTATGCGGGCGGCGACAAATTGTTCGTGCCGGTCGAAAATCTCGAAGTCCTCTCCCGCTATGGCTCCGACAGCGACGGGGTCAGCCTCGACAAATTGGGCGGCGAAGCGTGGCAGCGGCGCAAGGCCAAGATGAAGGAGCGCATCCGCGAAATTGCGGGGGAATTGCTCAAGACCGCCGCCGAACGCGCGCTGCGCGCCGCCACCGTCGCCGAACCCGACAGTGCGGGCTATCCCGCCTTTGTCGATCGCTTCCCCTATCAGGAAACCGAGGACCAAGAGCGCGCCATCCTGGACGTGATCGAGGATCTGGGCGCAGGCAAGCCGATGGACCGGCTCGTCTGCGGCGATGTAGGCTTTGGCAAGACCGAGGTGGCGTTGCGCGCCGCCTTCGTCGCGGCGATGGCCGGGATGCAGGTCGTACTGATCTGCCCCACCACCCTGCTGGCACGCCAGCATCATATGCAGTTCGAGGAGCGCTTTCGCGGCTTCCCGGTCAATATCGGTCGCCTGTCCCGTCTGGTCCCCGACAAGGAGGCCAAGGCGGTCAAGGCGGGGCTGGCCGACGGCACGGTGGACATCGTCATCAGCACCCATGCGCTGCTGACCAAGGGCATAGAGTTCAAGCGCCTGGGCCTCGTCATCGTCGATGAAGAACAAAGGTTCGGCGTGACCCACAAGGAGCGGCTGAAGTCGCTGAAGACCGACGTGCATGTCCTGACACTGACGGCGACACCCATCCCGCGCACGCTGCAAATGGCGATGTCGGGGCTGCGCGAACTGTCGGTGATCCAGACCCCGCCGGTCGATCGCCTGGCGGTGCGCAGCTACACCATGCCTTGGGACGGGGTGGTGATCCGCGAGGCGCTGCTGCGCGAACATTATCGCGGCGGGCAGAGCTTCTTCGTCGTCCCCCGCATCGCCGACCTGACCGAGATTGAGGAATATCTGCGCACCGAAGTGCCGGAAATCAAGGCCATCGTCGCCCATGGCCAGATGAGCGCCACGCAGGTGGAAGAACGCATGTCGGCCTTTTACGACAAGCGCTACGATGTGCTGCTGTCCACCACCATCGTCGAAAGCGGGCTGGACATCCCCAGCGCCAACACCCTCATCATCCATCGCGCCGACCGCTTTGGCCTCGCCCAACTCTATCAGCTGCGCGGTCGCGTCGGCCGGTCCAAGACCCGCGCCTATGCCTATATGACGACACCCGCCAACCGCATCATCACCGAAACGGCGGAAAAGCGCCTGAAAGTGCTGTCCGATCTCGACACGCTGGGAGCTGGCTTCCAGCTGGCCAGCCATGATCTCGACATTCGCGGCGCGGGCAATCTGGTCGGTGACGAACAGTCGGGCCATATCCGTGAAGTCGGGTTCGAGCTTTACCAGTCGATGCTGGAAGAGGCGATCCTCGACGCCAAGGCGGGCGGCGCGGGACTTGAACCGCGCAGCGACAGCTTCTCGCCCCAGATCAGCGTCGATGCGCCGATCATGATCCCCGACGATTATGTGCCGGACCTCGACCTGCGCATGGGTCTCTACCGCCGCCTGAACGAGGTGGAGGACCGGCAGGGTCTGGAATCCTTCGCCGCCGAACTGATCGACCGTTTCGGCAAGCTGCCCGCGCCCACGCAAAACCTGCTCAAGATCATCGAGATCAAGCAGAATTGCGTGAAGGCCAACATCGCCAAGATCGACGTCGGGCAAAAGGGCGCGCTGGTCAGCTTCTTCGAGGATCGCTTCCCCAATCCCGCGGGTCTGGTCGCCTATATCCAGCGGCTCGACGGCGTGGCGCGGCTGCGGCCCGACAGCAAGGTTGTGGTCAACCGCAACTGGGCCGATTCCGCCGCTCGCCTGAACGGCGCGCTGCAATTGTCGAAGGGGCTGGCCAAGGCGGCGGGGTGATGCCTTGTCGTCCAACGAGCGATGGCTTAGGCTGAGGCGTCAACGGGGTGGGAGATGAAGATCATGGCTGTCGAACTGTTCGTGCTGGCCTGGAGCATGGTGCTGCTCCTGATCCACATCTTCGCCGCCGCCCATGTCAAGACGAAGCAATATGGCACCAACTGGAATATGGGCGCGCGCGATGAGACATTGCCGCCGCTCAATGCGGTGGCCGGTCGTCTGGCCCGCGCGCAGGCGAATTTTCAGGAAACCCTGCCCATCGCCATCGTTGCGCTGATCGGCGTCGTGGTGGCGGGTCGATCGAGCGAGATGACCATGCTCGGCGCCCATATCTGGCTGGGTGCGCGCATCCTCTATCTGCCCGTCTATGCCCTTGGTATCCCCAAAATCCGCACGCTGATCTTCCTCGTCAGCCTGGTCGGACTGGGCATGGTGTTGTGGCCGTTGCTGCGCCTGTAGAATATAATACCCGTTCGTCCTGAGTAGCCATTGAGCGAAGTCGGAGTCGCAGACGACCGTAGGTCAAATGGCATATCGAAGGACCAGGCGCTGCGCATAATGCTTCGATACGAGCCTTCGACAAGCTCAGTCTCTACTCAGCACGAACGGATGTTAGGCAAACTAAGGGCATTGCACTTCAGCCCGCCAGCACCAACGCGACCAAATCGGCGGACGACACCCCTGCCGATCGCAGGAAACCCTGATAATAATCGCATCCCTCGCGCGCCAGCAAATCAAGCTGTTGCTGCGTCTCCACCCCTTCCGCCACGACCTTCAGCCCCAGCGACTTGGCCATGTGGATGACCCCGCGCACGACGATCCGGTCGCGCGCGCTCCCGGCGATATCCTGCGCCAGCCCGCTGTCGATCTTGAGATAATCGAGCGGCAGGCTCTTGAGATAGGCGAGGCTGGAATAGCCGGTGCCGAAATCATCGATCGCGACCGCCAGCCCCTCCGACCGAAGCGCGGTCAGCAAAGCTGCGGCGGCATCGACATCCTCGATCAGCCCGCTTTCGGTGATCTCGACCGTCAGGCGGGATCGGGGAAAGCCGCTATTGTCCACGATCGCCAGCAACCCGCTCATGAAACCGGGCTGGGCAATGTCCGCCGCCGTCACATTGATCGACAGGCGCAACGCGGACAGCGCGCGGGGCCATGCCGCGGCCTGCCGCAACGCCTCCACCTGGATATGCGCGGACAACGGCAGCATATAGTCGGACCGTTCGGCGGTGGCGAACAATATGCCCGCGCCCAGCGGCCCATATTGCGGATGGTTCCAGCGCGCCAGCGCCTCCACACCGCTGATGACCTCCGAATCCACCGGATATTGCGGCTGGAACACGATGCCGATTTCGCCGCGATCGAGCGCCAAACGCAGATCGGTTTCCAGCTGGTCGGGATCGACCTGACGGCTGTGGCGATCAGTCGACAGTATGCGAATGCCCTCTCCGCCCGCCTGACGCGCATCCGCCAGCGCGGTGCCGGCACGACGCAGCAAATGGGTCGCGTCATCTTCGGGCCGCGCCTGGGCGATGCCGCAGCGGGCAATCAGACGGATAAGATGATCGCCCGCGCTGAACGGACGACCGATCGCCGCGATCAACTGCCGCGCCAGGAAGGTCGCGCGGTCGCTGCCCGCCACTTCGCCGGTCAGGCCGACCAGAAATTCGGTCCCGGTGATGCGCGCGACCATGGCGCCGGGCGCGACATCGTCGACCATCCGCTCGATTCGTCGGGCGATACGGCCGAGCAATGCGTCGCCGACGACCTGGCCATAGGCCGCGTTCATCCGCTCAAACTGGCTGATCGACAGCAATATGGCGGTGGTCGCCAGCCCGGTGCGCCGATCAAGCCAGTCGAGCGCCGCCTGTCGCGATCGCAATCCGGTCAGATAGTCGCGGCTCGCCAGATCACGCTCCTGCGCGTCGGACAACCACTCGACATCGGCCGCGACCACGCCATCCTCGACCCGCAGATGATGGACCAGCCGGTTGCCGGGCCGGTCGGGCAAGTCATGCGCCAGCGCGGCGGGACGCCCCGCCCGCATCATCGCCCTTAGCGCCGTCAGCACCGCGCGTCGCTCCGCCCGTGGCAGACGGCGGATCAGCGCCGCAGGATGAACCCGCGCCATCGGCAGATCGAGATGACGGGCGAGACTTTCGCTCAGTCGCAGCAGCGAATCGCTGCGCCCCAATTCCCAGTAGAGCGCGTCGCCGCGCCGAATCCGCTGGGCGCGCTGGCTGTGCGATGCGCCGCCGCCCAGTCGCTCCACAAGCCTCTGCGCCGAAGCCAGCGCCGCGCGCAACGATGCCTCGCTATAGGGCGCGGTCAGGAAATGGGTCGCGCCTGCTGCCAGCAAATCGGGAATGATCGCTTCATCCGCCTGATCCACCAGCACGATCAGCGCGCCGCCGCCTGCCTCCATCGCCGGGACCAGCGGGGCCAGCAGCTTCGCTTCTCCGCCACCTGCGCGCATGTCCACCAGCGCGACCTGCGCCTCGCTGCGCAGATAGCGCTGTGGTGCCTCCCGCGCGCGCCGTGCGCCGATCGCGCGCCAGCCAGCCGCCTGCGCGGCATGGCACAGCCCGTCCCGGTCGCCGGGCGACAGGATGAAAAGGCTGCGCTGTCCGTCTGCGGCCTGATCCGCGATCACTGATATGGTCCCCTGGGCGCGCGCATCCTGCCGCCTTAGCATCAACGGGTTACCGACGTCTTGCGTATCCCGCAACCGGGGTGCTTGCGCGGGGCAGGTCCATCCCCTAGCTAAGGGGCATGGCCATGGCGGACCCCTCACGCACGCAGATGACCGACGGCCTTGGCCGCCGGATCAGCTATTTGCGCATATCCGTGACCGACCGCTGCGACCTGCGCTGCCGCTATTGCATGGCGGAAAAGATGCAGTTCCTGCCCAAAAATCAGGTGCTGACGCTGGAGGAGATCGCGCTGCTGGCCGACCTATTCGTCGCGCGCGGCATTAACAAGATACGGCTAACCGGCGGCGAACCGCTGGTGCGGCGCGATATTGGCGATCTGGTGCGCCGGATCGGGCGCCATCTGGGCAATGGGCTGGACGAGCTGACGCTGACGACCAATGGCACGCGCCTGGCTGACCATGCCGACATGCTGGCCGATGCAGGGGTGCGGCGGATCAATGTGAGCCTCGACAGCCTTGATCCCGATCGTTTTGCCCATATCACCCGTGGCGGCGACATACAGACGGTGTTTGGCGGGCTGAAAGCCGCGCAGGCGGCGGGGCTGGCGATCAAGATCAACATGGTGGCGCTGAAAGGCGTCAATGACGATGAGATCCTGCCGATGCTGCGCTGGTGCGACGCGGAAGGCCTGGACCTGACGCTGATCGAGACGATGCCATTGGGCGAAACGGGTGACGACCGGACCGACCATTATCTGCCACTGAACCAGGTAGCCGACGATATCCGCGCGCTCCACGCCCTCACCCCGCTGCCCGACCGCACCGGTGGCCCCGCACGCTATCACAGCGTCGCGGGGATGACGGCGCGGCTTGGTCTCATTACCCCGCTCACCAATAATTTCTGCGCCGATTGCAACCGCATCCGCATGACGTGCGAGGGCAAGATTTTCATGTGCCTGGGCCATGAGGATCATGTCGATTTCAAGACGGCGCTGCGCGAAGGCGGCCTGCCAGCCGTCGAGCCGCTGATCGACCGCGCCCTGCGGCTGAAGCCTGCGCGCCACGACTTCCGCATCGGTGCCGGTGAAACCGCGCCTGCCACCCGTCGTCATATGAGCGTCACCGGCGGATGAGCGGCGAGATTCGGCGCGCGCTTGTCGTGTCCCCTACCCAGGCAGCCAAGGCCGCCGAGGAACGGTTGCGCGCCACCTACGACTTCGTGCCGGTCGATCAGGCCGAGATGATCATCGCGCTCGGCGGCGACGGCTATATGCTCCAGACGCTCCATTCTATGCTGGAAGCGCGGCGGATCGTTCCGGT
Source organism: Sphingobium sp. (assembly GCA_023266575.1). Classification (GTDB taxonomy): domain Bacteria; phylum Pseudomonadota; class Alphaproteobacteria; order Sphingomonadales; family Sphingomonadaceae; genus Sphingobium. Next base: position 112,277 of record JAHFPV010000009.1, on the reverse strand, counting down.
GTTCGGCATGAACCTGGGCACGGTCGGCTTCCTGATGAACGAATGGCGGCTGGAGCGGCTGGAACAGCGGCTGGAAGCGGCCAAGATGTTCAAGGTCAATCCGCTGCGCATGATCGTCGATACGGTCGATGGCGAGCGTTTCTCCATCCCCGCCATCAACGAAGTGTCGCTGCTGCGCGAAACCCGCCAGACCGCCAAGCTGGAGGTGCAGGTCAATGGCCGCGTCGTCCTGCCCGAACTGGTGTGTGACGGCGTGCTGGTGGCGACGCCAGCCGGGTCCACCGCCTATAATCTGTCGGCCCATGGCCCCATATTGCCGTTGGGATCGGCGTTGGTCGCACTGACCCCGATCAGCCCGTTTCGTCCGCGTCGCTGGCGCGGCGCGATCCTGCCGGAAAACACCGTCATCCGCTTCACCGTGCTTGATCCGGTCAAGCGCCCGGTCAGCGCCGTGGCCGACCAGCGCGAAGTCCGCGACGTCGCCCAGGTGGAAATCAAGATCGACCGCGCGACCCCGCTGACCTTGTTGTTCGACCCCGAACATACGCTGGACGACCGCATCGCGGCCGAACAATTCATCGCCTGAACGGGGGCTTTAACGGGGCCAAAGCCCGGCCTGACGGGGAGCCAAAAAAATCATCAGATTAGCGCTTGCCAATTCTTAAAAGCCGCTGCTATAGGCGCGGCCTGCCCGGCGGAAGTCGGGCTGCTCCCCGATAGCTCAGCGGTAGAGCATTCGACTGTTAATCGAATGGCCGTAGGTTCGAATCCTACTCGGGGAGCCAGATTTTCCTGCCAGCGCGGCGATACTGCCGCCCGCAGGAAAGGCTCCAGACTTATCCGATAATATGCTTCAGTCGCCCTCGTCCGGCGGGCTGAACACCGACCAGCCGGTACGGCGGGCGAGTTCCTCCAGCGCCAGCGTGCCAAGGCAGCTATTGCCGCTGGCGTTCAGGCCCGGCGACCAGACCGCGATGGCAGCGCGGCCCGGCACGATCGCCAATATGCCCCCGCCCACGCCCGACTTGCCGGGGATGCCGACGCGGAAGGCGAAGTCGCCCGATGCGTCATAATGTCCGCAGGTGAGCATTAGCGCGTTGATGCGGCGCGCCCGGCGCGGAGAGATCACGCGCCCCCCGCCCGGATGCCGCCCGTCGAGCATCAGATAGCGTCCGGCCAGCGCCAGTTGCCGACAGCTCATCTCGATTGCGCATTGATGGAAGTAGCTGCCCAGCACCAGTTCGGCGGGGTGCCGCACATTGTTGAAGGCGCGCATATAGTTGGCGAGCGCCATGTTGCGAAAGCCCGTCGCGGTTTCCGACACGGCGACCGCTTCGTTGATGGTGATGCTGTCATCGCCAGCCAGATAGCGTACGAAGCGCAGCATCTCGCCAATGGCGACGCGCGGCTCATGCCCGCCCAGATTGACGTCGGCCACGACGATCGCGCCCGCATTGATGAAGGGATTGCGCGGGATGCCCTGCTCATGTTCCAGCTGGGTGATCGAATTGAACGCATTGCCCGACGGCTCGCGCCCCACCCGGTCCCACAACTGGTCGCCGACCTTGCCCAGCGCCAGGGTGAGCGCAAACACCTTGGACACCGACTGGATCGAAAAGCCGGTATCAGCGTCGCCCCCGGTCAGCACCCGGCCATCGGCGGTGACGATGGCGATGCCGAATTGCGCCGGATCGACGGTCGCGAGTTCGGGGATATAGGTCGCCACCTGCCCGCGATCCTCCATCGACGCCATGCTGGCAGTAATGTCGGCTATGACAGCTGGAAGATCGAGACTCATGCCTTTGCCCTAACCCTGTTGCGCAAAGCCGAAAGGCCGCATCGAACGATCATACAAACTGCATGACGCCTCGATACGGCCTTTCCAAACGCTCAATTCAAAGGAGGCGGAAATAGGCTCCGGGCAGGATCAGTCGTTCTGTTCATTCTCGCCCGACAGGTCGAGCGAATGGAGCGGCTGGACCGTGGAAATGGCGTGCTTATAGACCAGCTGGACCATGCCATCGCGCTCCAGCAACATGCAGAACAGGTCAAAAGCGGCGATTTCGCCCTGAAGCATCACGCCATTGACCAGGAACATGGTCACCGGGCTGCCGGATTTGCGGACGGCGGTCAGGAAGATTTCCTGCAACAGCTTGGCCTTGCCATTGCCGTCGCTCGCCTTGCGCAGGTCGGTCAGGTCCATCGACTGGGCGGGCATCACGGTGGAGATGGCGTGCTTGTACACCAGCTGGGACTGGCCATCGCGGCGCAGCAGCACGGAAAAATTGTCGAACCAGGTGATGATGCCTTGCAGCTTCACGCCCTTGACCAGAAACATGGTCACCGGGGTCTTGCTCTTGCGCAGGCTGTTCAGGAAAATGTCCTGAAGGTTGTTCACTTTATCGGCCATGGTCTCTGCCGGTCCTTTATTCTTGGCGGGACGTTACCCGCTCTTGCACCCCTGGGCAGGGTGTCTTGCCTGCCCCCGCTTGTCGGGGGCAGGGATAATCGTATCGCAATTGCGAAGGGGCGTCCATGGGGAATGGAGCGCCCCTGATCGCCATCCTATTCCTTGCCGTCGGTGATCCCCAGCAGCTTGAGTTTGCGGTGCAATGCGGACCGTTCCATGCCGATGAAGGTCGCCGTGCGCGAAATATTGCCCGAAAAACGGCGGATCTGGATGCGCAGATATTCCCGCTCGAAACTCTCCCGCGCCTCCCGCAGCGGCGCGCCCATGATCGCGGACTGGCCCATGCCCTCACCGCCGCCGCTACTGGTCAGTTCAGCGGGCAGCATGTCCAGCTCGATCCGGCCGATGCGATCACCCGGTGCCAAAATCATCGTGCGTTCGATGACATTGCGCAGCTGGCGGACATTACCGGGCCATTCATTGGCTTGCAGCGCCGCCATGGCGTCACTCGCCATATCTGGCGGCGGCACGCGGCGTTCGGCGGCGAAACGGGCGAGATAATGTTCGACCAGCGGGGGAATATCGTCGCGCCTTTCGGACAAGGGCGGGATGACCAGCGGCACGACGTTGAGCCGATAGAAAAGATCCTCGCGGAAGCGCCGTTCCTCAATCTCGGTCGACAGGTCGCGCGCGGTCGAGGAGATGACGCGGACATCGACCTTGACCTGGCGCTGGCCGCCGACGCGGGTGAAGCTCTGGTCGGTCAGGACGCGCAATATCTTGCCCTGCGTCGTGATCGGCATGTCGGCGACTTCGTCGATATAGAGGGTGCCGCCATGCGCCTGTTCCAGATAGCCGGGCCGCACCAGACCGCTCTGGTCCTCCAGACCGAAAAGTTCCTCCTCGACCCGATCCGGGTCCATGCGGGCGGCGGCGACGATGATGAAGGGGGAATCGGCGCGGCCGCTCCAGCTGTGCAGCATCCGCGCGGCGACTTCCTTGCCTACGCCCGCCGGGCCGGAAATGAGGACGCGGCTGCCAGTGCCGGCGACCTTCTTGATCGTGGCGCGCACACCATTGACCGCCGCCGATGTACCGGTCAGCTCATCATCCTGCCCGAACCGGGCACGCAGCACCTGATTTTCACGCCGCAGCCGTTCCGTTTCCGTCGCGCGCGATACCAGATGGATCAGCCGGTCGGCCTCGAACGGCTTTTCGATGAAGTCGGCGGCTCCCTTGCGGATCGCGGCGACGGCTGTGTCGATATTGCCATGGCCGGATATCATCAGCACGGGAATGGTCGGATCGCGCCGCTTGATCTCGTCCAGCAGCTCCAGGCCATCCATGCGCGATCCCTGCAACCAGACGTCGAGCAGGACGAGCGAAGGACGGCGCGAATCCAGCGCCTCTATCGCACTGTCGCTATTGGCGGCGGTGCGGGTCGTAAAGCCCTCATCTTCCAGCACACCCGCGACCAGATCGCGAATATCCTCTTCATCGTCGACTATCAGAATATCAAGCGCCATTGGCCGTCACTTTTCCTTTGGGCATGGCAATAACCTGCCCTTCTTCCAATTTTTCCAGCGCCGCCGCAGCAAAACGCAATGTTACCGATGCGCCGCCACCCTGCGCGTCATCGAAGCGAATTTCCCCCAGATGCTCCTCGACAATCTTCTTGACGATGGCGAGGCCCAGACCCGTCCCCTTGGTCCGCGTGGTCATATAAGGTTCCAATATTCGGTCCCGTTCCGGGGGCAGGCCGATGCCATCATCGCGGACGGTGATGACCAGATCGTCGCCCATCTGGGCAACCCGCATGGACACATGACCGCGCGGTTCGCCCTCTGCCGGTTCCGGCTTGGGTTCAATGGCTTCCACCGCATTTTTGACGATATTCGTCAAAGCCTGCCCCAATTGTCGCCGGTCGCAGACCAGTTCCAGATCTGGCGTGTCAGCCTGATAGTCAAAGCGGATATCGGGATGCGCGACCTCGTGCAGGAACAGTGCGTGGCGGGCAATGTCGCCCACCGTCTCGCGCCGGAACACAGGCTTTGGCATCCGCGCGAAGGAGGAGAATTCGTCGACGATGCGGCGCAGGTCGCCCACCTGTCGCACGATCGTGCCGGTCAGCCGGGTAAAGGTCGGTCGGTCGCTGGTGATTTCGTCGGCATAGCGGCGCTGGAGCCGTTCGGCGGCCAGCTGGATCGGGGTCAGCGGGTTCTTGATCTCATGCGCGATCCGGCGGGCGACATCGGACCAGGCGGCGCGGCGCTGATCCGACAATTGCTGAGTGATATCATCGAAGGTCAGAATATGGCCCGACGCATCGTCCGACACCTTGACCGCCAGCGTCCGCAGGTCGCCATGAGCGCGGACCTGCACGATGCCCGCGCTCTCATCCGATGCGATCAGGTCGGCCAGTTCGGTCGATACGTCGGTCAGCAGGCGGCCGACCGGATCGTCGCCCTCCTCCACCAAAATGGCGGCGGCGGAGCGGTTGAGCAACTGTATCACGCCCTTGCGATCCACAGACAGTACGCCAGCCGTCACGCCCGACAGAATCGCCTCGATAAAGGCGCGGCGTTCGTCCAGCTGGCTGTTGGCGGCGACCAGCGCACCGGTCTGCGCCTCCAGCCTTTGGGTCATGCGGTTGAAGGCGGAGGCGAGCGTACCAATCTCGTCACGGGCCAGCGGACTGGTCACGCGCGCCGACAGGTCGCCCGCGGTGATCCGCCGCGCCGCCGTCACCAGTTCGTTGACCGGGCGGACCATCCAGTCGGCAACGGCCAACGCGATATAGACGGCGATGCCGACCAGCAGCAGCGATCCCACAAACAGGGCGATGTTGAAGCGGAGCTGCAACGCCCGCGATTGCGCCGAAAACACATCATAATCGGCGATCACCTTCTGCGCGCGCTCAACATTGCTGAACGCCCATGACCCCGAATCGCGGGTGGCGTAGAGATAGATTTTCGATCCCGGATACAGCAAAGTCACCGCCTCGATCTGCTGCGGCTTGGCCTGGACGACGACATTTTCGCCCGCATTCAGCCGCTTGACCACAGCGGCGGTCAGCATTTGCGCGGCGGGGCGGTTTTCCGGATCGACCGTGGCGGCGGTGCGGGCGACGCCATCCTTGCCGACTTCAATGATGGCCGATCGGTTAAGCTTGCGGGTCACGACCTGATAGATGAAGCCCTCGGCAAAGCGCGGGCTGTTGACCTTCGACTGGGCCAGATAGTCGCGCAGATCGCTGGCCATGGTGACCGTCTCGTCGCCGACCTCGCGCAGATTCTGCTCATAATAGCCGCGCGCCAGATCGCTGGCATTCTGGAGCATCCCGCGCGCGCTGTCGGAAAACCAGAATTGCACGCCATATTGAAACAGCAGGGACGCGAAGATCACCACCAGCAGCATGGGGACGCTGGCGACGATCGAGAAGATGGCGACCAGCCGGACATGCAACTGACCATCGCTGCCGATGGCCGAAGCCGCGGCACGGCGCTTGGCGACCCGCCGCCCCAACAGCACCAGCAAGGCGATGGCAGGGACGAGATTCGCGACCAGCAGCAGCGCGACGATCGGCGGGGTCAGCAGCGCGTAGGACTGGCCACTACTGGATACGAGCCGGTAGGTCAGCACCGCCATGCCCACGAACAGCCCCAGCGTCACCGCTTCGACCAGGGCAGCCAGACGCCGTCGGCGCAGGAAAGGCGGCAGATGCTTCCGCCATGCCGGCACCCGCCGGGAAACTGTAGTCGCGCCGCTCATAGTGGCTTTGTTACAACAACCCCGTGCCCGATCAAACACAGTATTTGTCGTATCTGCAGTTACTGGTCGATGCAGACCGTCGGTTCGTCCCGCGTAGCGCTGATCTCAATCAATCGGCCAGGCGCAATTGCAGCGGGTCCAGCCCATAATCGGTCAGTTTCTTGCGCAGCGTATTGCGGTTGATGCCGAGCAGCCCGGCGGCGCGGATCTGGTTGCCATCGACAGTGGCCAGCACCTCCTGCAACAGGATCGGCTCGATAACCGCCAGCAGATCGTCATGCAGGTTGCGATTGGGCTGACCGATGCCAACGCCCAGTTGCCGCCGCGCCCAATCGCGCACGGCATGGGCCAGATGATCGGCGGGTGCGGCATAGTCGGCCGGGACCGCATCCATCGGCAGCATGTTGCGCAGGATTTCGCCGGTGATCACATTTTCACGGCTCAGCACGGCCAGGCGCTGCATCATATTCTGCAATTCGCGAACATTGCCGGGCCAGTGATAGACCATCAGCAACTGGGTCGCGTCGTCCGCCAGCGTCTTGCGCGGCAGCCCTTCCTGCGCAGCGCGTTCCAGAAAATGGCGGGCGAGCAAGATCACATCCTCGCGTCGTTCGCGCAGCGCAGGCAGGGCGATCGGCACGACATTCAGGCGATAATAAAGATCCTGCCGGAACCGGTTTTCCTCGATCAACTGGGGCAGATGCTTGTTGGTCGCGGCGATGATGCGGACATTGACCCGAACAGGTTTGGAGCCACCCACGGTGGTGACCTCGCCCGATTGCAGCACCCGCAGCAGACGGGTCTGCGCCTCCATCGGCATGTCGCCAATTTCGTCGAGGAAGAGTGTCCCGCCCTGCGCCTGCTCGAATTTACCGGCGGTGCGGGCATGGGCGCCGGTGAAGGCGCCCTTTTCATAACCAAACAGTTCTGCTTCGATCAGTTCGCGCGGAATGGCGGCCATGTTGATCGCCACAAATGGCTTGGTACGGCGCTGGCCCAAACTGTGGATCGCTTCGGCGACCAGTTCCTTGCCCGTGCCGGATTCGCCCAGCACCAGGATCGACAGGTCGTTGGACAGGACGCGGGCGATAGTACGATAGACTTCCTGCATCGCGGGCGAACGCCCGACCAGCGGCAGCCCGTCATGGGGCAGAGCGCCCTCCTCCACCTCTCCATTGGCCGCAAGCCTCGTGCCAAGCGCATCGGACACGGCGCGGGTCAGTTCGTTAAGGTCGAAGGGCTTGGGCAGATATTCAAACGCGCCCTTCTCGGTCGCGCGGATCGCGGTGTTCAGCGTGTTCTGCGCCGACAATATGATGACGCTCAGCGCCGGGCGGGCGGCGATGATGTCGGCCACCCCCTCCAGTCCGTCGCCATCGGGCAACATGACGTCGGTGATCAGCACGTCGGGCGTAAAACTGTCCATCAGCGCGGCACGCTCGCGGATCGACCCGGCGGTCTTGACCTTGTGCCCCTGCCGCCGCAGCGCTTCGCCCACCACCACGCAGATGGCGGGATCATCATCGACCACCAGCACGGTTCCCGTCGCGGCCATCACCCCATCCCCATCGGCAGCAATATGCGGAAGGTGGATTCGCCCGCCTCCGCATCGCGCGCATATTGTACAAATCCGTTCATGTCGCGGACCAGCTTGTCCACCAGCGCCAGCCCCAGCCCCTGCCCGTCGCGCTTGCCGGTGATGAAGGGATTGAAGAGATGGTCCAGAATATGTTCCGGCACACCCGGCCCATTGTCGACCACGACAATCTCGATCGGCAGCACCGCGCTGCCCTTGCCACCGCCGACCATGACGGACACGCCATGGCGGAAGGCGGTTTCGACGCGGATGCGGGGCTTGGCGACATGCTCCAATGCCTCCGCCGCATTTTTGAGCAGGTTGATCATCACCTGCACCAGCGCATCATCATTGATGTTGGCAAATGGCAGGGACGGGTCGTAACGCTTTATAATACGGACATGTTTGGCAAAGCCCGCTGCCGCAATATCGGCCGCCCTGTCGATCAGCGGATAGATATTGCCGGGGTGACATTCCAGCGTCCGATCGGTGGTGAAATCCTGCATCCGGTCGATCAGCGCGGCGATCCGATCCACCTCGTTACAGATCAGCTGGGTCAGCGCGGCATCGCGTCCGCCCTGCCCGCCTTCCAGCAACTGCGCCGCGCCGCGTATGCCCGACAGCGGATTTTTGATCTCATGCGCCAATATTGCCGCCGCGCCCATAGCGGAGCGTGCGCCGCCGGACGTGCCGCGATGACCGATCTTGCGCGCCTGGCTTTGCGCATGGAGCGACACGACCCGCCAGCCATCATGATCGACGATCGGCGCGATCATCAGGTCAACCTCCATTTCGGCGGTACGCCCGGCATGAACCTTGATGTCATAGGCCGCGATCGGCTTCTGGCTGTGCCAGATGTCGAAGCGCGCGCCTGCTTCGGCAATGCGGATGGTGCGCGCGACATCGCTGCCGACAATGGCGGAACGGGCCATGTTGAGCAGAGTTTCGGCCCGGACATTGGCTTCGGCAATGCTGTTGTCGGGCCGGACCACCAAAGTCGCCACCGGCAGCGCGGTCATCTGTTCGGGCAGCGACGGCCCGTCCTGCTGCATCCGTAGCGGCGGCACCAGCGGCAGCGTGCCGCTCATGCCGCCTGGCGCGCGTCCACCGCCTCGACCTCACCCGCAATCAGCGGTTCGTAGAAGCGAGCCAGCATGTCCAGCACCTTGTCCGCATCCGGCTCCTGATTGACCGCATGGCGGAACTCGGCCGATCCGGTCAGCCCTTTGGTGTACCAGCCGATATGCTTGCGGGCCATATTGACCCCGGTATAATTATCATAATGATCGAGCATTGCCTTATAATGCTCTATGATCACACGATATTGCTCTTCCAGCGACGGGTCCGGCACGCGTTCGCCCCGGTCCAGCCAGGCCATGACCTGACTGATCAGCCAGGGACGGCCATAGGCACCGCGCCCGATCATCACCCCGTCCGCACCGCTCTGTTCCAGCGCCATGTCGGCATCCTCGATCGAGCAGATGTCGCCATTGGCGATCACCGGCAACTTGACCGCATCCTTCACCGAGCGGATGAAGCCCCAGTCCGCCGACCCCTTATACATTTGGCACCGGGTGCGACCGTGAACAGTGATCAGCTTCGCGCCCAGATCTTCGGCAATATGCGCCAATTCGGGCGCATTGAGGCTGCTATGGTCCCAGCCCATCCGCATCTTAACGGTCACAGGCACATCCACCGCCTCGACCGTAGCCTTGATCAGCGCAGCCGCCAGCGGCAGATCGCGCATCAGCGCGCTGCCCGCGTCGCCATTGACCACCTTCTTGACCGGGCAGCCCATATTGATGTCGATGATAGCCGCGCCGCGATCCGCATTCAGCTTCGCCGCATCGGCCATTTCGGCCGGCGAGCAGCCTGCCAGCTGCATCGACACGGGTTCCTCCAGCGGATGCCAGGCGGCCTTTTGCAGCGACTGGCGCGTCTCGCGGATCATCGCGGCGGTCGCAATCATCTCGGTCACGTTGAGGCCGCAGCCATAGCGGCGCACCAGCGTGCGGAACGGCATGTCAGTGACGCCGGTCATCGGCGCCAGCACGACGGGCATGTCGATCGTCAGCGGACCGATGGAAATGGGGGAAAGCCTGCGCATGATACTCGAACGATACTGCCTAAAAAACAGGCAGCCCATAGCGGTTATTGGCCGGCGGGGCAAGCGAAGGGGTCTGGCGGGGGTGCGCCCAAGCGTCTATGCCCCGCGCCATGACTGACAACAGGCACAGAACGCTCGCCCTGCTGGTCGCCGCTGGCACCGGCAGCCGCGCGGGCGGCGACATTCCCAAGCAGTTCCGCACCGTTGGCGGCAAGGCGGTGATCGTTCATGCGGCGGACGCTCTGGCGGCGCATCAGGGCATTGACGCGATCCATCTGGTCATCGGTGCCGGGCAGGAGGCGCAGGTGCGCGCGCTGTTGGGAGATCGCGCGATTGCCGGGGTGACGCAGGGCGCGGACAGTCGGCGCGGATCGGTACGCGCGGGGCTGGAGGCGATTGCGGCGGCGGGTGGTGCCGACCGGGTGCTGATCCATGATGCGGCGCGGCCGTTTCTGCCGTGTGCGGTTGTCAATCGGTTGCTGGCAGCACTGGACGGTGCGCAGGGGGCGATCCCGGTGTTGCCGGTCGCCGACACGCTGGTGCGCGGTGCGGACGGAGCGATGGGCCAAGGCGTGGCGCGCGACGGCCTTTTCCGGGTACAAACGCCGCAGGCTTTCTGCTTCGATACGATCCTGGCGGCGCACCGTGGCTGGGACGAGGGCCGCGAAGCCACAGACGATGCGCAGATTTTGAAAGGTTGGGGCCATGACGTCATCTTGGTTGCAGGCGACGAGGGACTGGAAAAATTGACCTACCACCAAGATTTTGCCCGTGCCGAGGCCAGGCTGGCGAGCGCCCGCACGGTGCGCGTCGGCATGGGCTATGACGTCCATCGCCTCGCCCCGGATGAGGAATTGTGGCTGGGCGGCGTGCTGGTCCCCCATGATCGCGGCCTGGCCGGGCATAGCGATGCCGACGTGGCGCTGCACGCTATCGTCGATGCGCTGCTGGGCGCGCTGGCAGAGGGCGACATTGGCAGCCATTTCCCGCCGTCCGATGCGCAATGGCGTGGCGCTTCGTCCGACCGTTTTCTGGCCTATGCGGGTGATCGGGTCGCGGCGCGCGGCGGGACGATCGACCATGTCGACCTGACCATCATCTGCGAAGCGCCCAAGATCGGCCCGCATCGCGACGCCATGCGGACGCGGATCGCCGAGATACTCAGCCTGCCGATCGACCGGGTCAGCGTTAAGGCGACCACCACCGAGCGGCTGGGCTTTGCAGGGCGGCGCGAAGGTATTGCGGCACAAGCGGTTGCCACCCTCTCCCTTCCCGCGCTATCCTGATCCCATGCCAGACAGCATCCTCCCCACCATCCTGGTCGAACTTGCCGACCGGGTCATCATCGCCAATCGCCGCGCCGGGCGGACCATCGCCGTCGCCGAAAGCTGCACCGGGGGGCTGGTGTCCGCCGCCCTCACCGAAATCGCGGGCTCATCCGACGTGTTCGAGGCCGGATTCGTCACTTATTCCAATGATATGAAGGCGGAACTTCTGAAAGTTTCGCATGATGTGCTGGAAACCTTCGGCGCGGTGTCCATCGCCACCGCCTGGGCCATGGCGCAGGGCGCGCTGCTCAAAAGCCATGCCCATGTCGCCGTCGCCATCACCGGGATCGCAGGGCCAGGTGGCGGGACCGAGCAAAAGCCGGTCGGCACCGTCGTATTCGCCCGCGCCGAACGCGGGGCAAGTCCCGACAAGATCGTCGCGGACATGCGGCATTTCGACAATGATGGCCGGGGCGGCGTGCGGCTTCAGGCGGCGCTTTGCGCGCTCGAACTGCTGCTGCCCGATTCGCCCGGCGCATAAAGCTGCCCAGCGCGGGTTTCGAACGCGCCGATCATCTTGCGCAGCGCCTTGTCGAACATCTGGCCCGCCAGCATCTCGAACAGGCGATTCTTGAAGGCGAACTCGACCTCAAAATCCACCAGTACCCCGCCCTGCCCGTCATCACGGAAGTGCCACTCATTGTGCAGATGCTTCAACGGGCCATCGAGATAATCGACCCGGACATGGTCGGGCCGATGCTTGTGGACGCGGGAAGTGAAGCTTTCCTTGATCCCCTTGAACCCCACGATCATGTCGGCGACCATTTCCGAGTCGCTGTTCGACCGCACCCGGATCGCACTGATCCAGGGCAAAAATTCGGGGTAGCGCGCGACATCCGCCACCAGATCGAACATCTGGGTCGGGCTGTAGGGCAGATGCCGGGTCTCTTCATGCCGGTGCATGATTTACCGGGCAGCCTTGGCCAGCTTCGCCTCACGCGCGGCGCGCATTTCGGCGAAATCCGCGCCCGCATGATAGCTTGACCGGGTGAGCGGACTGGACGCCACCTGCAGGAAGCCCTTGGCCCGCGCGATCGCGGCATAGGCGTTGAACGCGGCCGGGGTGACGAACTCGATCACCTTGGCGTGCTTGGGCGTGGGCTGGAGATATTGGCCCATGGTCAGGAAATCGATGTCGGCCGACCGCATGTCATCCATCACCTGATGCACTTCAAGCCGCTCTTCGCCCAGCCCCAGCATGATGCCGGACTTGGTGAAGATGGACGGGTCGAGCCGCTTGACCGACTCCAGCAACCGCAGCGAGGCATAATAGCGCGCGCCGGGGCGGATGGTCGGATAGAGACGGGGCACCGTCTCCAGATTATGATTATAGACGTCGGGTCGCGCCGTGACGATCATCTCGACCGCGCGTTCATGCTTGTTGCGGAAGTCCGGCGTCAGGATTTCGATCGTCGTGTTCGGCGTCGTCCGGCGCAGCGCCTCGATCACCTTGACGAATTGCGATGCGCCGCCATCGGGCAGATCGTCACGATCGACCGAGGTGATGACGATATGTTCCAGCCCCATTTCGGCGCAGGCATCGGCCAGATTTTGCGGCTCGTTGACATCGACCTTGCGCGGCATCCCGGTCTTGACGTTACAGAACGCACAGGCCCGCGTGCAGACGTCGCCCAGGATCATCACCGTCGCGTGCTTCTTGGTCCAGCATTCGCCGATATTCGGGCAGGCCGCTTCCTCACACACCGTGTTCAGCCCCTTGTCGCGCATCAGTTTGCGCGTCTCATGATAGGCCGGGCTGGTCGGTGCCTTGACGCGAATCCAGTCGGGTTTGCGCGCGCGCTCCGGCTTGACAGGGTCACCGGGCATGGGGATCGGGGCGATGTCGTTCATCCGCCCCAGATAGCGATCCAGCGCTCCAGTTGCCAGTCCCCATATGGCCATACTTGCCAGCATCCTTATTGTGCGGCACAGACCGGCGCATGGCTGATTTTTCCAACATGATCGAAGGCTATCGCCGCTTCCGCCAAACCGGCTGGACTCAGCAGCGGGCGCGATGGGACGAACTGAGCGAAGGGCAAAGCCCCAGGGTGATGATCATCGCCTGTTCCGACAGCCGGGTCGATCCCGCGCAGATTTTCGACACCAACCCCGGCGAGATTTTCGTCGTCCGCAATGTCGCAGCTTTGGTGCCGCCGTTCGAGACGACACCGGGTCATCATGGCGTATCGGCGGCGCTGGAATTTGCCGTGCAGGTGCTTCAGGTCAGCGAAATCATCGTCATGGGCCACGGCAAATGCGGGGGTTGCAAGGCGGCGCTCAGTCATGATCTGAAGGATGCAGAGCCCGGCGAAGGCGGTTTCATCCATAGCTGGATCGAGTTGCTCGACCCGGCGCGCGACACGGTGATTGCGCGCTATGGCGACGACCGCAGCCGGGACGTCGAACGGGCGATGGAGCAGGAAAGCGTCAAGGTGAGCCTGGCAAACCTGCGCACCTTCCCCTGCGTCCGGTCCAAGGAGCGCAAGGGCGAGTTGAAACTGATCGGCGCTTTCTTTGCCATTTCGGACGGCCAACTGCATGTCATGGATGAGCAGAGCGGCATCTTCACGCCTGCCTGAAAGGACATAGCATGACGTCACTGGACGGGCCGAGCGGCAATATCGCCCTGCTGATCGATGCCGACAATGCGTCGGCGGCCCATTTCGATCCGGTGATGACGGTGCTGGCGGAGCTGGGTACGGTCAATATCCGCCGCGCCTACGGCAATTGGAGCAAGGCGACGCTCAAGACCTGGGCCGCGCTGTCGATCGCGCAGGCGATCGAACCGCAGCAGCAGTTCGACCTGACCAAGGGCAAGAACGCAACCGACATGAAAATGACGATCGACGCCATGGATCTGATGGCGAGCGGGCGGGTCAGCGGCTTTGGCCTGATGTCGAGCGACAGCGATTTCACCCCGCTCGTCACCCGCATTCGGCAACAAGGCATCCCGGTCTATGGCTTTGGCCGGATGAATTCGCCCGAGGGTTTCCGCCGCGCCTGTACCCGCTTCATTGACGTGGTGGCGCTGGCCGCGGCCGAAGAGCCGATCGTCAGCAAGGCACCAGCCCCGGCGCGCGCGCCCAAGGCTGACGAAACCAAAGCCGCGCCCGCAAAAGCCGCGCCTCCCGCGTCTGCGCCCGCTCCAGCACCCGCCCCCGTCGTCAAGAAAGCCGTGGATGCCGAAGTCATCAAGCTGCTGATCGACGCCTATGATTCGGTCAAACGCGACGAGCGCGGCTTTGTGCGGCTGGGGTCGGTGGGCCAGCTTGCGGGCAACCGCTCCAGCTTCGACGTGCGCAACTATGGCTATAAGCGGCTGTCCGACCTGGTGCAGGCCATCCCCAACTTCATCACCGAATCGCGCGAGGGCGGTCAGGTGTGGATCAAGCGGGTGAATTGAGGCTCGATGATCCCTCTCCCTCGAGGGAGAGGGCTGCGCAGACTTGGCAGCTTGCTGCCTAGTCGAAGCCGGGAGAGGGTTTACCGCGCCAACGATAGCGCACTTCCCCTCATCCAACTTCGCCTAGCCTCACTGCGTTCGGTAAGGCTGCGTATCCTTCTCCCCCAAGGGAGAAGGCAGGACCCGCTATCCATCGCCGCCAACGCAACTTGCATAAAAAAAGGCCGATCCTGTGAAGGACCGGCCTGTAAAGTTTAGGAGAGGATGCCTGAAAGGCACCGCACTCTTCAAATATTAGCGCTAATATCGCAAGTGCGAAAAACAGCCGGGCAGTTGCAACTTTTGCAACCGCCCGGCTGAAGCATCAGATCAGCGGGTCAGCTTCTTATACGCCAACCGGGTCGGCCGATCGGCCGCATCGCCCAGGCGGCGGCGCTTATCTTCTTCATAAGCCTCGAAATTACCCTCGAACCATTCGACATGGCTGTCACCCTCGAACGCCAGGATGTGGGTGGCGAGGCGATCGAGGAAGAAACGGTCATGGCTGATGACCACGGCGCAGCCAGCGAAATTTTCGATCGCTTCTTCCAGCGCACCCAGCGTTTCGACGTCCAGATCGTTGGTCGGTTCGTCGAGCAGCAGAACGTTGCCGCCCTTTTTCAGCATCTTGGCGATATGGACGCGGTTGCGTTCACCGCCCGACAGCTTGCCGACATTCTTCTGCTGGTCCTGCCCCTTGAAATTGAAGGCGCCGACATAGGCCCGCGTCGACATGTCATGGCCATTGACCTTCACATAATCGAGGCCGTCGGACACTTCTTCCCAGACATTCTTGCTGTCATCCAGATGATCGCGGCTCTGGTCGACAAAGCCCAGGCGCACGGTCGTGCCGATGTCGATCTCGCCCGAATCGGGCTTTTCCTGGCCGGTGATCAGCTTGAACAGGGTCGATTTACCCGCACCGTTCGGGCCGATCACACCGACAATGCCGCCCGGTGGCAGCAGGAAGGACAGATCCTCGAACAGCAGCTTGTCGCCAAAGGCCTTGCTGATGTTCTTGAACTCGATCACCTTGCCACCCAGCCGTTCCGGCACCTGGATGACGATCTGTGCCTTGCCGGGTGAGCGGTTGTTCTGGCCAGCGACCAGTTCCTCGAACTTCTTGATACGCGCCTTGGACTTGGTCTGGCGGCCCTTGGTCCCGGCCCGGATCCATTCCAGCTCGTCATTGATCGCCTTCTGGCGGCCGGACGCTTCGCGGTCCTCCTGCTCCAGACGCTTGGCCTTCTTCTCCAGATAAGTGGAGTAATTGCCTTCGTACGGAAAATATTTGCCGCGATCGAGTTCGAGTATCCAGCCCACGACATTGTCGAGGAAATAGCGGTCATGGGTGATCATCAGGACCGACCCGGCATATTCCTTCAGATGATTTTCCAGCCAGGTAACGCTTTCGGCATCCAGATGGTTGGTCGGTTCGTCGAGCAGGAGGATGTCGGGCTTCTGGATGAGCAGGCGGGTCAGCGCGATGCGGCGCTTTTCACCACCCGACAGATTTTCGACCGACCAGTCGGACGGCGGGCAGCGCAGTGCCTCCATCGCGATTTCCAGCTGATTGTCGAGCGTCCAGCCATCGACCGCGTCGATCTGCTCCTGCAACGTACCCATTTCTTCCATCAGCGCGTCGAAATCGACGTCCTCCGGCGGATCGGCCATGATGTTGCTGATCTCGTTGAAGCGATCCATCTTGTCTGCGGTCTCGCGCGCGCCGTCCTTGACGTTTTCCAGCACGGTTTTGGTCGGGTCGAGCTGCGGCTCCTGCGCCAGATAGCCGACCGTGATGTTCTCGCCCGGCCAGGCTTCGCCGGTGAAATCGGTGTCGATACCGGCCATGATCTTGATCAGGGTCGATTTACCGGCACCGTTCGGGCCTACGATGCCGATCTTAGACCCGCGATAAAATTGCAGGTTTATGTTGCTCAGCACCGGCTTGGCAGCGCCGGGGAAGCTCTTGGTCATGTTCTTCATGACATAGGCATATTGCGAGGAGGCGGACATGTTCGGGCAGCTCCAACGGTAGGATAAGAGGATTTGGCGCGGAGTTAGCGGAGGCGGGACGCATTGGCAAATGGGCGATGGCTCGCTACGCTCTCACCCATGCAGAAAATTCGATCGGGCACGCTTGCCGCCCTCCTCCTTGGCAGCCTCCTCACCCCCGCCCTCTCCCATGCCGCCCCGGCAGACAGCGCCGCGATTCGCGACGCTGCGCTCAAGGATGATGTCGCATGGGATTTCACCGAAGGGCTGACCACCGAAGTCGGCCCGCGTCCGGCCGGCACGCCGCAGGAAGCGCGGGCGCGCGACTGGGCGGTGGCAAAGCTCAAGGCGCTGGGGTTCAGCAATGTGCGCGCGGAACCCTATACGATGCCGGTATGGGTGCGCGGCCGGGATGAAGCGAAGATACTCTCCCCCTTCCCCCAAAATCTGGTGCTGGCGGCGCTCGGCAATAGCGGATCGACCCCGGACAAGGGGATAGAGGGCGACGTCGTCTATTTCCCGACCATCGCCGATCTGGAAGCCGCGCCCGCCGCCAGCGTGAAGGGCAAGATCGTCTTCGTCAGCCACGATATGGCAGCGACGCAGGACGGTTCCTCCTATGGCTATTTTGGCGCGGCGCGGCGGCAGGGACCGAGCATCGCATCGAAAAAGGGCGCGATCGCCATATTGATCCGCTCGATCGGGACCGATCACCACCGCCTGCCCCATACCGGGGTGCAGATGTGGGCCGATGGCGTGACGCCGATTCCCGCCGCCGCGCTTTCGGTCCCCGATGCCGAGCAACTGGCGCGGGTGATCGCGCGCGGACAGCCGGTGAAGCTCCACCTGACGCTGACCTCGAAAATGCTCAAGGACCAACCATCGGGCAATGTGATCGCGGAAATAACCGGCACTGATCCTGGCGCTGGCATTGTCGTCGCCGCCTGCCATCTCGACAGTTGGGACCAGGGCACAGGCGCGATTGATGACGCGACCGGCTGCGGCATCGCGGCGGCAGCGGCGTTGCAGGTGGCGAAGGCCGGCCAGCCCCGTCGCACCATCCGCGTTTTGATGGCTGGCGCGGAAGAAGTCGGCGGTGACGGTGCGCGCGCCTATTATAAGGCGCATGGCGCGGAGAAACATGCGCTGGCGATCGAATCGGATTTTGGCGGCGATCGCGTCTGGCGCATCGATTTCAAATTGCCGCAGGGGCATGAGGCGCTTGCCGCGCGCATCGCAGCGGCCCTTGCGCCGCTGGGCATCGGGGCCAGCAAGCAGGAAGCGGGTGGCGGGGCCGACATTGCGCCGCTGGTGAAAGCCGGTGTGCCGGTGATCGACCTGCAACAGGATGGCACCCGCTATTTTGATCTGCATCACACGCCCGACGATACGCTGGACAAGGTCGACCCGGCGCAGTTGCGACAGAATGTCGCCGCCTGGGCGGTAACGCTGAACCTGATCGCCCATGCATCAGAAACATTGGGCGTTAACTGAACTTTTATAGTAGACAACGCCCTGTCGCGTGATTCCTTCGTTTCACCGGCGCAGAAAAGCATTGATTTGTGCAACGCACACGTTAATGCGGGTCGCTCGCGTAGGGTCACATCGTAACGTGCCTGACGCGGCATAATGCTATGGGAGCCGTACACAATGAAGAAGATCGCTGCTGTTTTCGCTTCGGCCAGCCTGATGGCCCTCGCCGCTTGCGGTGAGAAGCCGGCCAACGAAACCGCGAACGCTTCGAACGCCGTCGTGGAAAACGTTGTTGAAAACGCCGTGAACGCTGCTGAAAATGCAACGAACGCTGCTGACAACGCCGCGAACGCTGCGAACAACGCTGCGAACGCGATGTAATCTTCGCATTAGCGAGATTTCCGAAGGGCGGGCCGTATCCACGGCCCGCCCTTTTTGTTTGTGCCCAAGGGATCGGGAACATCTCCATCTGCCCATCGGTTGATTCTGAACCGCAGCAGGAGAAAATATCATGGGCAAGGGACTGCTATTATGGCTGATCGGCGTGCCGATCCCCATCATTCTGCTACTTTGGCTCTTCTTTCACTGATCGCCGATTGACGGGACGCGCGATAGGCCGCTAAGGCGCGAGGCGTCGGGGAGTAGCGCAGTCTGGTAGCGCGCCTGCTTTGGGAGCAGGATGTCGCAGGTTCGAATCCTGTCTCCCCGACCACTTCATATAAATCGCTAATGAAAATCGCGTGATCCAGGCAATATCCGCACGTTGCGCGGATAGCCATGGGTGCGGACGCGCGACATGACCGGGTGAACGGCCTTGTCGCCCGGTCCTGCTTCAATCACCGTAGCATGATCTTCTGACAGGCGATCGAGTTCAGCGGTGCGATCCACGATGCGATCAGCCATCAGGTGCAATACATCGACCGGCCCCTCCCGCACCCGCTGCACCACGCCATGCGCCTCCATCAGCCGCGCGGCCATGACCGGCAGGCGATAGCGGTCCAGCATCCTGGCCCAGAGCAGGATATTGACGATGCCGGTCTCATCTTCCAGCGTCGCGAAGATCGCATTGCCCTTGCCCGGTCGCTGCCGCACCAGCACTACCCCCGCCACTTTGGCCCGCGCGCCATTTTTCACGCTGTTCATCTGCTCGCTGGTCAGCAGCCCTTCGGCCGCGAAAAGCGGGCGCAGGAAAGTCATGGGATGCTGTTTGAGCGACAGGCGGATCAGCTGATAATCCGCCGCTACCGCTTCGGACAAGGGCATGGGCGGCAGCGCGGCGTCGGCTTCCTCCCCCAATTCGCGCGCGCGGGCGGCGGCGAATAGCGGCAGTTCGCCTGCTGGCATCCGCCGCACGTCCCAGGCCGCATCGCGCCGTTCGCGCCCGATCGAGCGGCAGGCGTCGGCATCGGCCAGCAAATGCAGCGCGCGGGCAGGCAGCCGCACCCGCCGCCCCAGTTCCTCGATCGTGGCGAAAGGACCGGATGCCGCGCGATCCGCCGCAATCGCCTCTCCCCATGCCTCGCGAAACCCGTCAATCTGGCGAAAGCCCAGCCGCAGCGCAAACGCCCCGTCCTTGCGGTGGCGCGGGACGATGTCGCCCCAGCGGCGATTGGCCGGGGTCCAATGCTTGCCCGCATCAGGATCGTCCACCGTGATCGGCTCCAGCCCATTGTCCCAGCCGCTGGCATTGACGTCGATGCCGCGCACCATGACGCCATGTTCGATCGCGTCGCGCACGATCTGCGCTGGGGCGTAGAAGCCCATCGGCTGCGCATTTAGCAGGGCGGCGGCGAACACGGCAGGCTGGTAGCATTTCAGCCAGGCCGACACATAGACCAGCCGGGCAAAGGAGATGGCGTGGCTTTCGGGAAAGCCATAGCTGCCAAAGCCCTTGATCTGGTCGTAGCAGCGCTGGGCGAAGGCGCGTTCATAGCCGCGCCGCACCATGCCGCCGACCATCTGCTCCTCAAACTCGCCGATCGTGCCGACATTGCGGAACGTCGCCATCGCCCGGCGCAATTGATTGGCGCGCGCAGGCGAAAATTCGGCCGCCGTAATCGCCAGATTCATCGCCTGTTCCTGAAACAGGGGGACGCCGTAGGTGTGGCCCAGCACGTCATGCAATTCGTCGGCGGGATAGGCTGGTGAAGGCGAAGGAAAGGACCAGCTTTTGGGCTTGCCATCGCGCGCCTCGGCCCGGCGGGCGAGATAGGGGTGGACCATATCCCCCTCGATCGGGCCGGGCCGCACGATCGCCACCTGCACCGCCAGATCATAAAATTTGCGCGGGCGCAGACGGGGCAGCATGTTGATCTGGGCGCGGCTTTCCACCTGGAACACGCCCACACTGTCGCCCCGGCACAGCATGTCATAGACCGGCGCTTCCTCCCCCGGCACCGACGCCAGCGTCATATCGCCCAGGCCATGGTCGCGCATCAGCGCAAACCCCTTGCGGATGCAACTGAGCATCCCCAGCGCCAGCACGTCGACCTTCATCAGGCCAAGCGCGTCGATATCATCCTTGTCCCACTCCAAAAATGTGCGATCCGCCATCGCCGCATGATGGATCGGCACCGTCTCATCCAGCCGGTCCTGCGTCAGCACGAATCCGCCGACATGCTGCGACAGATGGCGCGGGAAGGTCAGCAGCCGATCGACCAGTTCCTTCAACTGCATGACCAGCGGATTGCCCACGTCCAGCCCGGCGTCGCGGAAGCGCCGCTCCTCCATGCCGCTGGCATGGCTGCCCCATACTGTGCTGCCGATCCGCGCGGTCACATCCTCCGACAGGCCCAGCACCTTGCCGACCTCCCGCACCGTGCTGCGCGGGCGATAATGGATGACGGTCGCAGCGATAGCTGCGCGTTCGCGGCCATAACGGGCGTAGATATGCTGGATCACCTCCTCGCGCCGCTCATGCTCGAAATCGACATCGATATCGGGTGGCTCGTCGCGATCCTCCGAAATGAAGCGGGAGAAGAGCAGGTTATGCTTGGTCGGGTCGACCGAAGTGATGCCCAGATAATAGCAGACCGCCGAATTGGCCGCCGACCCGCGGCCCTGGCACAGGATCGGCGGATCAAGGCTGCGGGCGAACTGCACCGCTTCATAGACGGTCAGGAAATAATAGGCATAGTTGCGGCTGCGGATCAGCGCGAATTCCGTCGCCAGCATCGCATGGACCTTGTCCGGCACGCCATCGGGATAGGCCTCGCCAGCCAGCCGCAGCACTTCATGCTCCAGCCAGTCCTGCGCCGTCCACCCCTCCGGCACCGGTTCATGGGGATATTCATATTTAAGGTCCGACAGATCGAACGCGATCCGGTCCAGCACATCGCGCCACGCACCCACTGCCTGCGGCCAGTCGCGGAACAGCCGCGCCATTTCGCGCGCGGGTTTCAGGTGCCGCTCGGCATTGGCCTCCAGCCGTCGCCCCGCCTCGCGCAGGGTCACGCCATGGCGGATGCAGGTGACGACATCGTGCAACGGCCGATCTTCTGGCATCGCATAGAGCGCGTCGCAGGTGGCGAGCAAAGGCAGGCCCAGCCGCTGCGCCATCGCCGCCAGCCGGGCAAGGCGGCGGCGATCCGGCCCGGCGCGCGGCATGGTGACGCCGATCCACATCCCGCCCGGCACCGACTGCGCCAATGTCGCCAGCAGCGCTTCGTCCGCCTCCCCCGCCATGACGATCAGGACCATGTCCTGCGCATGGTCGATCAGGTCTGACAGGCGCAGGTCGCAATCGCCCTTTTGCACCGTGTCTTTGAGATTACCGACGCTCAGCAGCCGGGTCAGCCGTCCCCAGCCATGGCGATTGATGGGGTAGGCGATCATGTCCGGCGTCCCGTCGGCAAAACAGAGCCGCGCCCCGGTGACGAGACGAAAAGCCTGTGCCAGCGGCAATGCCTGCGCCGCAAGATGGCGGCGTTCAGCAGCCGACTGCGCGGTTTCGCCAGTGCGGATGCCCTGATCGTCGGCATCCTCCGCCAGCATCTTGCGTACCGATCTAAGCGCACTCCACGCCCGCACCACCCCGGCGACCGTATTGCGATCGGCTATGCCGATGCCCGCATGGCCCAGCGCCAGCGCCTGCCCCACCATATCAGCCGGGTGGGACGCGCCGCGTAGGAAACTATAATTGGTCGCCGCCACCAGTTCGGCGAAATCCGGCGCAGGCGATGGGGTTGCCGGTCGCCGCGCCCGCAACGCCGCATCCAGGGCGATGGGCCGACGCCCCTCCCCCTCCGGCCCAGGATCACGCCCCCGGCTCATGCGAACAGTCCATGCATATACCAGCGCGGCATCGGCTTGTCCGGCTCGAAGAAGCCCAGCCGGAAGATCCAGAAACGACGCCCGCGCCGGTCCTCCACCCTATAATAGTCGCGGATATGGTCGGGCGCATCACCCAGCAGATAGCGGATATCGACCTCGCCCGGATCGCTGCCGGGCCGGGGCAGTTCGATCGACACGGGTCGCCTGCGCCACCATTCCCCCGCGATCCGCTCTGGCCCCTCGAACCGGGCGACTTCGTGCAGCGCCCGCCGCCAGCGGAAGCGACGGGGCGGGCCGTCGGGGACTTCGGCGCCCAATACCTCGATCGGCTGGGGCGGATCGAACAGATGGATGGGGCGCAGCGGCGGCTCCCCCGATTGCGGCGTCGCCCACAGGTCGGACGGCGGGGCATCGAGCGCGGGCAGCGCAAATTCGGCCTGTTCGGGCATATGGCTGTCGCGCGCGCCAAAGCGGCGGACGCGGTTGCGCCCCAGCCGGGTGCTCAATCGCTCGACCAGCGCGGTCACCGCTGCCTCGCCGGTCGCGCCGCCCTCCAGCCGCAATTGCGACGCGCCCAGCGGCTCGGTCAGCGGCACGTTCAGGCGCAGCAGGTCGAAACCGAAACCGGGGTCGATCGGATCGTTGAGGCTGTCGATCCGTTCCCGGATCAACCGCATCAGCGCGGTGACATCGCGCATCGGCGCGCCGGTTTCCACGGTCAGGCGGCGCACCAGCCCGTCGCTGCGGAAAAACAGCGCCTCGAACCGGCGGCCGCCATGGCCCCTGTGTTCCAATATCTCTGCCGCCTCGCCCGCCAGTTCGGCCAGGATCGTCATCATGGTTTCGGTGCGCGCGACCGGTTCGGCAAAGCGCCGCTCGACGCCCAGCGGCGGGACGACCCGGCGCGGGGTCAGCGCGCTGTCCGCCTCCCCCACGATCCGGCGGATCGCCATCACTGCGCCCGCGCCGAAACGGGCGGCGATGGACGACATCGGGCGACGCGCGACGTCGCCAATGGTTTTCAGCCCCGCGCGGCGCAGCGCCAGCGTCGCCTCTTCATCCAGTTCCAGCGCCGCGACGGGCAGGCGGCGGATCGCGCTATCCTCGTCGCACGCAGCGCCTGCCACATAGCGCGCCAGCGCCCGCGCGCCCTCCGGCGTCCCGGCAAAGGCCAGCCGCACCGCTACGCCCAGCCGCGCCAGCCGCCGTTCCAAATCAGCCGCCAACCCCGCCTCGCCACCAAAGAGATGATCGCACCCGCTTGTGTCGAGGATCAGCCCGTCGGGCGGATCGAACGCCACGGTCGGCGTGTAACGAGTGCAGCCATCGGCCAGCCGCTCCAGCCAATCCTGATCCTCATGCGGCACATGGTCGAACAGGTCGAGGTCCGGCACGCGGGCGCGGGCGTCGGCCATCGACAGGCCGGGCGACAGGCCCAGCGCCGCCGCGGCCTCATCCACCGCCGCCAGCCGCAGCGCGCCGCGGACCTTCTCGACAAAGGCGCGGGGCCGCTCATCCTGCCCGGCGCACAAATGGGGCCGGGTCAGGCGCAACCGCTCCGCCGGGAGCCAGGGGAAGAACAGGGCGAGATAGCGGCGATGCCGGGGCGCCGGCGTCGCGATCGTCATGCTCTCCTCCTCCCCAAACCCTTCCATTAGCGCCTCGTCCATCTGTGGCAGGACGTCTGAAACATAGTCGGTCACGGTCCCACTCCATGCGCCATGGCCCGGCCGGGGGACCGGCGCGCCGACGCAGCAATTCGATTTGAAACAAGGATGCGCCCGGCGCGTCCGCCTCCAGCGCGATCGAGGGCGACGCACTGACCCGCCAGCGTGTATCGGCAGCGCTCGGCGCAGAATCGGCGGCGATCCGCAACAGAAACAGGGTGACGCCCGATGCTTCGGCGGCCAGCATCAGGCGGCGGCTGGCGGTCAGGTCCAGCCCGCGCATCGCGCCCCAGCCTTCGACCAGCACCGCGCCCAGCCCAGCGCAGCGCGCTGCCTCCGCCGCTGCATGGAGCAGGGCAGCCTCATCGGGGGCCAGCACCAGCAGCATATTGGCGGGATCGATGCCCAGTTCGACAAGCCCGGTGGCGTGCAATTGCCCAACCCGCTTCTGCATCGCTTCGGTGCGCAGCCACAGGAAAGGCCGCCCTTCTCCCGCGCGCAGGCTGAACAGGGCAGCAACGCCCGCGCCGCTGCTGGCATCTTCCGCATCGGCGAAGAGTTCATGCAGCCGCCCGCGCGCCAGCCCGCCACCCAGCGCCGCATCGACCCCGTCATGCCCCAGCGCAAACAGCGCCGCAGGCGCAGTCGCGCGGCGTGGCTCCAGCTGTTGCAGGCTCTCCCTCAACCGGGCAAGAACAGGGGACGAATCACGCATATGTTCACTATATGTTCTATCGTTCCTTTGCGCCAGTCGTCAGTATAGGAAGCGAACGCAATACCAGCCCGGCACCGCCGCCAGCGCCAGAAACGTGCCGAGCGGCACCCGCGCCGTCGCTTCTTTTGCCCGGCCCGTCACCAGCATGACGCAAAGCCCCGCCATCGCCGCGATCAGCAGGATGAAGGGCAAGGCCTGCCAGCCAAACCAGGTGCCGAGCGCGCCCAGCAACTTCGCGTCGCCCAGCCCCAGCCCCTCACGCCCCCGCACCGCGCGATAGGCCAGCGCAATCGCCAGCAGACTGCCATAGCCCAGCGCCCCGCCGATGATCCGGTCGATCAGCTCCACATCGGTCGCCCACAGGCCCAGCGTCAGCCCCATAAAGGCAAGCGGCAGCGTCAGTGCATCGGGCAGCCAATAATGCCGCCAGTCCAGCACCGCCAGCGTCAGCAGCAGCCAGCCGAGCAAGGCCCAGCCAATCCCGCCCAGATCCGGCATCGCGCCGATCGCCAGCGCGCCGATGATCGCGCAGCTCAGTTCCACCCGCCCATGCAGCGGATCGATCGCCGCGCCGCACGTCCGGCAACGGCCATGTTGCAAGAGGGCGCTGAGCAACGGGATCAGATCAAGCGGCGTCAGCGTCCGGCCACAGCCATCGCAGGCCGACCGACCCCGCGCCACCCCCCGCCCCTGCGGCCAGCGCAGGATCAGGGTGGCGAGGAAACTGCCGAAAATCGCGCCGACCACCCCGCCCAGCAGCGTCGCCAAGATCACAATGTGCCTTCGACCTTCAGCACCTGCGCATTGCCCACGGTCGCAAAGCCCGCCTGCCCCAGCGATGCCGCCAGCGTGGGATCGGCGGTTTCGACCCGCATCGTGGCGCTATAACGGCCCGACCGCCAGATGCGCAGCGCGATCGTTTCCATGCCCGATTGGCTGGCGAGCGGCAGCGACAGGGCGTCGCCATCGCAGGCGATAGCGCCCGAAAAGCCCTGCGACAGGTTCAGCCCCGGAAACTGCCCGGCCATCCGCGCCCGCACTCGTCCTTCGGCATGACCGCACCGGTCGCCGGTAAAATAGGCGGACACATCCTCCAACTGGAGGCTGGCGATCGGCAGCGGCGCGAAGGTGCGGCCTAATGGCAC
Source organism: Sphingobium sp. (assembly GCA_023266575.1). Classification (GTDB taxonomy): domain Bacteria; phylum Pseudomonadota; class Alphaproteobacteria; order Sphingomonadales; family Sphingomonadaceae; genus Sphingobium. The sequence goes on along the minus strand of JAHFPV010000009.1, from coordinate 86,376 downwards.
CGCGCCGCTCACATCATCCACCCCGATCCGCCCGAACCCGACGGTCAGCGCGCCGGATATGTCGTCGGCCAGCCCCTTGGTCCGGGCAATGTCGAACCGCGCCCGGCCTGTCAGCAACGCAAGCGGGGAGAGGCCCGCGCGGACGCTGCCCATCGGCATATCGCCCAACATCAGCTGGTCGATCCGCCCGCTCCACACCGTGCCACGCACGTCCCGCGCGGCCACGCCCAGCCGCTCCAGCCCAGCCAGCCCCAACGCGACCCGCATCGGCAAAAAGAGGAGCAGGCCGAGCAGCACGATCACCAGCAACGTAATTCGCATCCGGCGCGAGAGGATAAGGCCCATCATTGCCCCGCTCCCCGCACCAGCACCGCCTGCACCGACAGGCTGCCAGCGGTCGGCGCAGGCCGCGCACTCATCGTATCGACCCGCACCCCCTGCGCCTCCAGCGTGGCAATCCAGGAGAAAAGCGCGACCGGCCGGATCGAGGCGATGGCGATCTCCATCCGGTCCGGTCCCTGCGCCTGCACCCGTTCCAGCGTCAGCCCGGCTTCACCCGCGCCCTGCCCAACCAGCTGGTCGAGCGGCGCGGACGGGCCGCCTTCCACCGCACGGGGCAGCGCTTTCAACTGCCGCACCGCCGCGCGCACCGCCGCGTTGCGATCCGTCGCCTCCAGCAACGTATCGCGTGCCGACCGCTGCGCCCGGTCGAGCGGCATCGCCACCCCGAACCAGAGGATCACGCCTGCCAGCAGGGCGAACATCACACCCAGCATCACCTGCTCGCGGGGCGATCGTTCCGCCCAGAGTGCCTGCATCCGTTCCATCATGACCGCACCGTAATCTCTGCCAGCGTCCGCCCGCCCGGCTCCTGCGCGGGTGTCGCCGTGATCGTGAAGCCCGCCGCCTGAAGCTCGAGCAGCACGATGTTGATGTCATCCGCCTTCGCTGCCGCCAGCGTCGCGCGCAGCATTCCGTCCGGGTCGCGCGACAGGCTGGTCAGCGCCACGCCGGGCGCATCCTGCATCGCTGCCATCAGCGCCGCGACCGGCGCGGTAAAGGCCCGACCGCCAGCACCCCGCGCGGCAAGCTGCTGCTCCATCGCGCCAAGCGCTTGGCGCGCATCGCTTGCGCCGGGCACAACCTGCTGCGCCAGCGCCAGGCTCTCCGCGTCAAGCCGACTGGCCTCACGATAGCTTTTGACGATGCCGACCAGCGCAATCAGCAGCGCGGTTAGCAGGATCAGCCCGCTCCACAACGCCACCCGTTTCAGCGCACGCTGATCGACCTGCCGCCGCACCCGCTTGGCAAAATCCCCCTGCCGCAGGTCGATGGGCGGGGCGTCCAGCGCGGCGATCGCCCGTCCCTCGATCACGCCTGGCGGCACATCGACAACCGGCGCGTCGCCGATCAGCGTGGGCAAGGCCATGTCCCCGGTCAGCGCCATGTCCGCGCCCCGGAGCACCGTCACGCCACCAATGACGCCGCACGTAAAACCAGTCTCCGGCTCCGGCAGCAACAAAGGCGCTGGCACGATCATGTCGGGGTCCAGCCCATGATGCTGCGCCCAGAGCAGCCAATGCTGCATGTCGCCGCGCGCCGCCAGTGCCACGACATGGGGGCGGGCCGGGTCATCCTGCGCATCGGTCACCGCAAACAGCTGATCGGCAGGCAGGATTGCCTCCGCCAGCGCCGCCAGCCGCGCTGCCGCCCGCGCCTGCCGCACCGGCAAGTCGGGATGCAGCGTCCAGTGCAACGCCACCAGAGCCGCAGGCGGCACCAGCAACACCCGCGCCTCTTCAGGCAAAGCCGCTATACCACACGCCGCCAGCCAGTTCGCGCCCTCGCCCGACTGCACCAGCGCGCCATCGACCACCCGCATCCAGTGCGGCGGCGCATCCGCCACTTCGGGCAGAAAGACGATCAGGGCGTCGCGCGCGCTCATGCCCCTGCGCCCCAGCTGCGCCGCACCACCGTCGCCGGGCTTTCCCGCGCGTCGATCAGCGACCGCTCCATCAGCTGCGTTCCCCCGACAGTCACTGCCACGTCCACTCCGAAAAACCCCGTCGTCAATTTGACCTGCTCGGCCACCTCGGTCATCGGCGACAGGCCGGCGAGCGAGGGCAAGGCCCAGAATTGCACCGTGCTGCCGTAGCCATCCACGGGCCGCTGCGCCAGCAATTGCCGCGCCTGCGCGACGCTCAATTGCCCCGGCAGCAGCATCGCGAAGAGCGGCGCCTGTTCGGGCAGCAGCGTATTGATGTTGATCGGCGACAAATCCGTGACCGGCAGCGCGCAGACCCAGGGCCGCACCGTCGCATAGACGGCAGGTGTGATCCCGTTCACCGCACGCAATTCGCTGGCGTCGATCATCAGGCGATTGGCGGCGCGATAGGGCCGCTGCGTCTGCCCGTAAACCGCATCCTCCGCCCCGCCCGGCTGCGGATCGCCATCGCTGTCGATCCAGTCGGCCAGCCCCGCCGCCGCGCCCTGCGCCTGCCGCGCATCGACACCCAGCGCCACCAACAGCCCCTGAAATTGCGATACGCCGATAGGCCGCACTTTCAGGCTCGCCTCGCTCTCGCCACTCGCCACGCTGTTGAGGTTGAAGCAATTGCCGCCATCGGTGACCCGCGCCGTCGCGGTGCCGCCCGGCACCGGAATGCTCTGCGGCGCGCCCAGCCAGCCGCCGGCCAGCGTGATCTTCGCCGGATTGGCCGCGACCAGATCGCCGATCCGCAAGCGCGCGACCGCCGTGGCGGCATCGGCATAGGCGCGCGCCTGATCGATCGCGCCACCATTGCCGGTCATCCGCGTGGCCAGCGCCACCCGCTCCAGCGCGGTCGCGGCGACTACAGCCATCACCGCCACCAGCAGCAGCACGGTCAGCAGCGCCGCGCCCCGTTCATTGGGTTTGCGCGAATCAGACACCGGGGGCGCCTTCGATGATCGGCTTTTCGACCGGGCCGGGCGCAACCAGAAAGCGCAAAGTCACGGGCGGCTCGCCAGTGCGGGTGAGCGTCATCTCCACCGCACGGGGCAGCAGGTCAGGCTGGGTCGGGGTCCAGTCGTCGCGCCATTTGCCCGCCGCATCGCGGAATTTCAGCGCGACCGCCTCGACATCCTCCAGCAACGCCGCAGGCTCATCCCCCGCCGCGCCATCCAGCTGCGCATAGGTCCGCCGCTCCAGCCGTCCCTGCCGCACCCAATATTCCACCTTTTGCAGCGATGGCCGGGGCAGGTCGCCCAGATTGTCCCAGCCGCCGCGCACAAATTGCATCACCGGCTGATCCTCGCTTTCGTGGTGCGCCCAAAAGGCCGGTGCCAGCGTGCCGCTCTCGGTACGGGTGATGCGCGGCACCGCCTGTCCCAGATCGCCCGCCAGCGCCCCGCCCGCCCGCTGCACCGCCGCCATATCGTCCAGCCGCGCCTTGACCTGCGCCTGCGCCGACACGCTGTTGCCCAGCAGGAGAACACCGGCGCTGGCCAGCATCGCAAAGATCATCAGGGCGACGAGCAGTTCGATCAGCGTGAATCCATCGTCACCCTTGGTCTTATCACCCCCATATCCGTTCGTTTCGAGCGAAGTCGAGAAACGGCCAGCACTGTGCCAGACGTTTCTCGACACGCTCGAAACGAACGGATGTCGGTTGAGGCGCGCCACCATCACTCCACCACCCGCACAAAGCTCAGCACCACCGACGACGCGCCCGGCTGGCCATCGACAGTCAGGTCGACCTGCAACAGCCGCTGGTCGTCGGTAGGCTTGACAGTCCGGCTCCAGTGCCAGCGCCGCCCGCCATTCTCGACCTCGCCCGCTTCCTCGCCAACCGAAGGCGGCACGGGGTTGCTCTGCACATCGACCATCAGATTGCGCGCGACGATCTGGCCCAGCGCCTTGCTGTCCAGATCAGCCGCCGTGCGCAGCGTCACCCCCTGCAACCGCACCAGCGCCAGCGCCGCCAGACTGAACACCGCCAGCGCGACCAGCATTTCCAAAAGAGTGAAGCCCTGTTGGGCGGAACGCATCAAAGGCGTGAAGCCGCGCTCATTGGCACTTGAGCGTGTCCCCGCGCAGGCGGGGACCCAGTTCAGGTCGCGGGACTGGGTTCCCGCCTGCGCGGGGACACGTTGGAGACGGCCTCTACCCACCGACCATGACCTTCCCCGCCATGTCAACCGTTACCGACACCCGCTCGCCCTCGCGCGCCAGCGTCACGGTCAGCGGGTCGGTCGGCAGGCCGGTGCCGTCGAACGCAATCTGCTGCCGCCCATCCTTGCCGACCAGCGCGCGGGTGCCGCCTTTCCAGTTGGCGGTGACGAAGGGCTTGTCCTCCAACGCCACCCATTGCCCGCCATCGCGGCGCTGAAAGCCATAGCCGGAGGCTGACACCCACAGCCCCATCGGGGCGGCGGTAACGACCGCTTCGTCGCGCGCGGCGGCAACGCGCGCGGCGAAGCGGTCGGCATCCTCGATCACGCGCCCGCGCGGATCGGGGATGGCCAGCACCACGGCAGCCGAAATGAAACCGATGATCGTCAGGACGACCATCAGCTCAACCAGCGTGAAGCCGCGCTCATTGGCACTTGAGCGCGTCCCCGCGAAGGCGGGGACCCAGGTTTGCGGACGCTGAGCGCGGAACCCTAGACTCCGGTTTTCGCCAGAGAACGGCTCACGGGGGTTACAGTTCGCTGGAATAGATATCCGCATTTTCACTCTCGCCGCCGGGCTGGCCATCCGCACCCAGCGAACTGATGTCGAACGCGCCCTTGCGCCCCGGCACGGTATAGACATAGGCGCGGCCCCACGGATCGTCGGGCAGCTTCTTGATATAGCCGCCACGCCGGTAACGCTGCGGCTGCGCCAGTGATGCGGGTGGATTGAGCAGCGCCTGCAACCCGTCCGACCCAGCCGGATAGGTCAGATTGTCGAGCCGATACTGCTCCAGCGCCTGTTCGATCGTCGCGATATCCGCCTTCGCCTTCTCTACCCGCGCGGTGTCGGTGGCCGGGATGACGTTGATCGCCACGATCGTCGCCAACAGGCCGATGATGACGATGACGACCATCAGCTCCACGAGGGTGAAGCCATGTTCGGCGGAACGCCTGACGGACCCAAATCCCTCTTCCCCGTTCGTCCTGAGCCTGTCGAAGGACTGTTCTTTTCTTCTGAAGAAAGGCAGGGCTTCGACAAGCTCAGCCCGAACGGATTTTAGTGTAACCATATTCAACTCCTAAGCCCCGGTCAGGCTTTGCAGCTGCAAGATCGGCAGCAGGATGGACAGGATGATGACGGCGACGATCGCGCCCATCATAATGATGATGATCGGTTCGAGCATGGCGAGCGCGGTGGAGGTGAAGGCGTCGAATTCGCGTTCCAGATATTCCGCTGCCCGCTCCAGCATCGTGTCGAGCCGCCCGGCGCTTTCGCCGCTCGCTGCCAGATAGACCAGCAAGGGCGGAAAAACTCCGGACCGCCGGAGCGCCGCCGACAGGCTGCCGCCGCCACGAATAGCCTCGACAATGTCATCCGACGCGCGCCGCAGCACCCGGTTGTGCACCGTGTTGGCGGTCAGCGTCAGCCCCTCCAGCAAGGGCAGGCGGCTTGCCACCATGGTCGAGAGCGTCCGCGCCATCCGCGCGGCGTGCAGATCACGGATCAGCTTGCCCAGCACCGGCAGACCCAGCAGCATCGCGTCGAAGCGATAATGGAAGCGCTCATTCTTCATCGCCCGCCAGAAGCCGACGCCAGCCAGTATGATCAGGATCAACAGCAGCCACCACCAGCCCGCCAGAAAAGCCGACAGTCCCATCACCATCCGGGTCAGCAGCGGCAATTCCTGCCCGACCGTGTCGAATTGCTCGACCACCTTGGGCACGACGAAGATCATCAGCGCCGCGACCACCAGCACCGCGAAACTGGCCAGCACCGACGGATAGGCAATCGCGGTCAGCACCTTGGACCGCATCAGCGCCTGCCGCTCCATCAGGTCGGACAGGCGCTCCATGATCGCGGGCAGGCTGCCCGAACTTTCGCCAGCGGAGATCATCGCGCGATAGAGTGGCGGAAAACTTTTCGGCTCCACGCCCAGCGCATCGGCCAGTCGCCGCCCTTCCATCACGCCGCCATGCACCTTGCCGACAATGAGCCGGACATGGTCCTGCTCGCTCTGCCGCCCGATGGTGCGCAGCGATTCCTCCAGCGGGCTGACCTGGGTCAGCGTCGCCAGCTGGCGGGTGAACAGGGTCAGTTCCTTGGGGCTGAGGCGCGGCGTGCGCAGCGACAGGCCTGTCCGCTTGCGCGCCACCTCGACCGCGCCGGCGCTGAGTTCGACAATGAACAGCTTGCGCGCGTCGAGCTTCGCCCGCGCATCCTCCAGCGTTTCGGCCTTCAGCGCGCCTTTCCGTTCCTTGCCCGCCGGGTCGATCGCGACATAGTCAAACTCAGCCATCGACGATGGTTTCCGCCTCGACGCTGTCGCGCCGCGACACGCGGATCGCTTCTTCCGCCGTCGTCTGCCCGTCGCGCACCAGCGCCCGCGCCGCCGATCCCAGATTGGGGGCGTTGAGGAAAGCGTGCCGCGCGATCAGCGATTCATCGCCGCCGTCGTTGATGAGACGGCGGATCGTGTCGTCGACCCGGATCGCCTCGAACACGCCGATCCGCCCCTTGTAGCCGGTGCCGCCACATTCGCCGCAACCCTTGGCGCGATAGATGATAGTGCCGGGATCGAAACCCAGCAAAGCGCTTGCCGACTTGTCCGCCTGCACTGGTTCGCGGCAATGCTGGCACAGCCGCCGCACCAGCCGCTGGGCGATGACGGCGCGCAGGGTGGAGGCGAGCAGGAAGGGTTCGACCCGCATGTCGCGCATCCGCGTGATCGCGCCAACTGCGTCATTGGTGTGAACCGTGGACAGCACCAGATGCCCGGTCAGCGATGCCTGCACCGCAATCTCCGCCGTCTCGCGATCGCGAATTTCGCCGACCATCACGACGTCGGGGTCCTGCCGCAGGATCGCGCGCAGCCCGGCGGCGAAGGTCAGCCCGACCTTGGCATTCACCTGCGTCTGGCCCACGCCCTCCATCGCATATTCGACCGGGTCCTCGACGGTCAGGATATTGCGGCTGCCATCGTTCAACTGCCGCAAACCGGCATAGAGCGTCGTCGTCTTGCCCGAACCGGTCGGCCCGGTGACCAGGATGATGCCATTGGGTTCGCTCAACCCCTCGCGGAAAATCCGGTCCGGCACCCCGTTCATGCCCAGCAGGTCGAGCGTGATCCCGGCATTTTCCTTGTCCAGGATACGCAGCACCACCCGCTCGCCTGCCCGGCTCGGCAGGGTCGATACGCGCACGTCGAGCAATTTGCCGCCCAGCGTCAGGCCGATCCGCCCGTCCTGCGGCACCCGTCGTTCGGCAATGTCGAGCCGCGCCATCACCTTGACGCGGCTGACCACCACCGGCGCGACATGGGGCGGCATCCGCAGCGTTTCGCGCAGCACCCCGTCGATCCGCATCCGGACGACCAGGCCCGTTTCATAGGGTTCGATATGAATGTCCGACACACCCTGCCGGGCGGCTTCGGCGATGATGCCGTTGATCAGCCGGATCGCAGGCGCGTCATCGGCGCTGTCTAGCAGATCGTCGGCGGTCGGGATATCGGCCGCCAACATGTCCAGCTCGTCCGCGCCCATGTCGATCGACCCGGCCATGGCCGCCGCGCTGCCATCCATCGCATAATGGTTGGACAGATGCCGGTCGAAATCGGCCGGATCGACAAAGCTGACATCGAAACTGCGCGCGAGATGGCGGCGGACTTCGAGCAGGATGCGCGGATCGCTGCCTTCACGCACCGCGATGGCCAGGCGCTCGCCCTCCTGCGGCAGCAGCACGACGCCATGCTTGCGCGCGAAGCTGTAGGGGATGTCGATGGCGCGTGGAGATGGAGCCGCCGAAACATCTGCGGACGCGGATGTGTGTTCGCTCATACAAAACTCCGTTCTGGCTGAGCGAAGTCGAAGCCTCCTGCTGAACGAAGTGAAGCAATGCCTTCGCTCCGCTCAGGCGAGGGCTTCGACAAGCTCAGCCCGAACGGGAGGAAAGGAGGGTGCATCACTTGCGTTCTCCGCTCGGCGCTATTTCGACCGGCCGCACCACGCCGCTCGACTGGCGCACGGTCGGTTCTATCACCTGTGGCGCGTTGGGCGGCACATCAGGCTGCACCACCGCATCGCCCGGCTGGGCGGCGACCGGCGGGGTTGCGCCCATATAGTCGCGGACCAGCTCGTCGATCGTCGGCTCCATGTCGGGATTGCGCTGCAACTGCATGTTGCGGACATAGCCGTAGCGCTGCTGGGTCAGCTTCTGCGCATCCTCCTTCGAGCGGAGGATGGTCGGACGGATGAACACCATCAAATTGGTCTTGGTCCGGCTGCGGCTGCGTGACTTGAACAGTTCGCCAAGGCCCGGAATGTCGCTGAGCAACGGGATGCGCTCAATCGTCTTGCGCTCATTATCGTCCAGCAGTCCGCCCAGCGCCAGTATCTCGCCATCATCGACCGTGACCGTCGTTTCGATCTCGCGCTTGTTGATGATGAGGTCGCTGCTGGAGTTGCTGACCGGTCCGGCCACGCTCGACACTTCCTGCCGCAGGAACAGCTTGATCGCGCCGCCGGTGTTGATCTGGGGCTTCACCTCCAGCTTGATGCCGACATCCTGTCGCTGGACGGTGCGGAACTGGTTGTCGAAATTCTGGGAGAGCGCCTCGCCCGTGGTCACCGGCACCTGTTGCCCGACCAGGATCGACGCCTTCTGATTGTCCAGCGTCATCACCGAGGGGGTGGAGAGAAGATTGCTTTCCGTATCGGACTTCACCGCATTGATGATCGCGCCGAAAATCCCGTTCTTGCCGATGCTGCCGCCAAGGCCTGCAATCGCCCCGGTAGCGCTGGTCAGGCTGTTGATCGCCGATTGCTGGAGCGTGCTGGCGAGATCGCCGCTATTTTGCACTTCGGTTGTGGTGCGCGTGCCATCAGGGGCGACCACGGTTGTCGTGGTGGTGCCGAGCTGCGTCGCGCCATAGGCACCCGCCAGCGTCAGCAGATTGGGCGAAGCGTTGCTGTAATTGGTCGCGGCAAAGCCGGTCGATGTGCTGCCGATCAGGAATTGCACGCCCAGCTTTTTGGCCGCTGCATCGCTGATTTCGACAATGATCGCCTCGACCAGCACCTGTTCGCGCCGCGTGTCGATCTGGCGGATGGTTTCGCCCAGCATCCGCTGCACGTCGCTATTGGCGGCAACGATGATCGCGTTCGCGCCCTCATAGCGGGTCACGATCGCCGGGCCGCGCGTCGAAATGCCGCTGCCACTGGACGAGGAGGATGCCGCCGCAACCGGAGGCGCCGCCGCGCTCGCGGGGGCCGCGCCGCCCGCCGCCGGGGTGGAGGCAGTGACCGGCTGGCTGGTCGATTGCCCGACCAGCTGCTGCAACACCGGCAGCAATTTTTCCGCGTCCGCATGTTCCAGCCAATAGACCCGGATTTCGGTGCCACTGGCGGCCTGCTGGTCCAGTTGCCGCGCCATCGCGACAAGGCGCGCGACAGTGTTGGCGTCCCCACGGATCGCGACGGCATTGCTGCTGTCGATCGGCACCACGGTCGCTGCCGACGGCGAAGCATTCTCGCCCCCGCCGCTGCTTACCACCAGCGCCTGAAGCGATGTCGCAATCTCCCGCGCACCGGCATTTTTCAGCATGACCATCTGCGTCGACGACACATCGCGATCGACCCGTGCGATCACCTGCCGGATGCGGGCGATATTGTCGGCATAGTCGGCCACGACCACGCTATTGCCGGCGCGATTGGCGGTCACCGACCCGTCCTTGCTGACCAGCGGGCGCAGCGTTTCCAGCGCGCTTGCGGCATCGATGGAGCGCAGGCGGAATACTTCGGTCACGAAACTGTTGCGATTGGCCGCGCGGCCCACGCTGCTGGGCTGCCCGGCTGCGCCATCGGCGGGCTGGATGCGATAGGCGCCGCCGGGCGCTGGCACGGCGACGAGGCCATTGGCGCGCAGCGTGGACAAAACGATCTCGAAATATTCAGACCGCGACAAGGGCCGGTCGGTCACGACCGACACTTTCCCCTGCACCCGATTGTCGATGATGAAGGTGCGCCCCGTCACCCGCGCGGCATCCTGAATGAAGGCGCGAATATCGGCGTCGCGGACGTTCAGCGTCTGCTGCGCCATGCCCGGCGCGGCCAGAACCAGCGCAAGCGCGGCGGAAAGGGGGAGGAAATATCTGGTCATTGGCCTTGCACTATAAGGTTCACCGAAGCGACGGCCGCGCCGCGCTCCACGGTCAGGGACAGGCGCGCGCCGGGCGCGATCTGATTTTGTACGGACTGGAGGTCGCCCACCGGCTGGCCGTTAATCTGGCTGATAATGTCGCCGGGCCGGAAACCGGCACTGGCAAAGCCCGGTCCCTTAGCGCTGACCGCCAGCCCGGTCACCCGGCCATTCTGCATCCGGGGCGCAAAACCAATGTCGCGTTTCAGGCTGTCGGCGGTCGGGCCAGCCGATGGCGGCGGCGATACGGGCGGCGGTGCCTGTGTTTCGCCGCCTTCCGGGGCAGCCGTGGGCGCTGGCGTCGACTGGTCGAGGAATATCTGCTCTTCGGCCCCGCCCCGGTCGATCGTCACATGATCGAACGCCACCGATTTCAGCACCACGCCGGGCAGGATTTCATCCCCCACGGCAAAACTGCTCTGCACCCCGTCGGGCGCAGCGATGATTGCAGATCCCAGCCCGGAACCTTCGTTCAACCGGATGCCATAGAGGGTCAGCGCCAGCGATGTGACGACGCCATTGCCCGCCGTCTGTGGCGCGCCGGTGCGAAAGAAGGGATCGAAGCTGGCGAACAAAGCCTGCCGTGCGGCCGGGGTCAGCAATTGCGCCTGCCGCCCTTCCCATGGACCGAAACTGCCCACCGGCGTCACGACCACCCAGGCCAGCCGCACCAGTTGCAGCGCCAGCAGGGCGATCAGCCCCTTTTCCAGCAGCGCCAGCCCGTCAATCGACCGACCCCGCAACCTGTTGGCGATCGCCACCCGCATCTGCCTTGCTTGCCCCTTTGTGATGGGCCGCTGCTAAGCACTTCCTCTTACGGCTGGATGACAGTGATGTGACTGATTTGTGACAGGCGAAATTCCGCCGTCATGGCGCTTGCATTTCCGGGCCTGGCCAGTAGCAGAATCGCCCTCTCAGGCCTTGTTTATGAGTGTCATGCCCGATCATCCCGCCGCCGCAGATGCCGACCCGGTCTGGATCGCCAGCCATCCCCGCGTCCAGCGTGTCCCCAGCCGTGACCTCAGCCTGTTCATCCGGCGCGATTTCCTTGTCGCGGACGAATGTGCCGCGCTGATCGAGCGCATCAAGGCGGATCGCCGTCCCTCCACCATCGCGGACGCCAATGGCGATGGCTATTTTCGCACCAGCGAAACCTGCGACCTCGATCATGCCGACCCGTTCGTCGCCATGATCGACGCCAAGCTCGCCGCCTTTGCCGGGATCGACCCCGCTTATGGCGAACCGATCCAGGGCCAGCGCTATGATGTGGGGCAGGAGTTCAAGGCCCATACCGACTATTTCGACCCCAAGGGCGCGGACTATGCGAAATATTGCGCGGTCGCGGGCAACCGCACCTGGACGCTGATGGTCTATCTGGACGCGCCAAAGGCAGGCGGCGCAACCCGCTTTCCCCAGATCGGCAAGACCGTCCAGCCGGAAACCGGCAAGCTGCTCGCGTGGAACAACCGGATCGCGCCGGGTCAGCCCAACCCCGCGAGCCTCCACCACGGCATGAAGGTCCGCGCCGGGGTGAAGCATGTCATCACCAAATGGTATCGCGAAAGGCCATGGGGATAATATCTTCAAGGCACGGCAAACAATCCATAGCCTGGCATTATATGTCGCGCATCATTCGCTATTTGACTCGCAACGCCCGACCATTACCCCTGTCCAGACAGCAGGAAGCATAATGGTGAATGCGGTTCCGCTGAGATAGAATCAGTAGGGATCGCTATGTCGCAAATCACCCGTCGCGAACTGACATTGGCGGGTCTGGCGTCGATCGTCATGGCCGCATCCGGCAGGACGATCGCGCAGGCATCGGCAATGGGGACAGATTCTGCCCTCTGGTACGTCAATCCTGAACTGCGCCCTGCCGCGCTGCGGATGCAGGCCGAAGCGAAGATGTTTCCGCCCGTCTCGTCGGAAACGCTCCCTTCCATGCGCAACCGCCAATGGGATACACGCGCGCCATTGCCGGACGTGCCTTACGCCAAAAAATCGATAGCAGGGCTTGGGAAAGCCCCGGATGTCGCCATCTATGTCGTCAATGCCCGGCCCGGAACGTCGCGACCGGCCATTCTCCATACCCATGGTGGCGGCTTTATCACCGGCTCCCCCAGTGGCGACCTTATCAATCTTCAGGCAATCGCTCAGGCGCTTGATGCCGTCATCGTCTCGGTCGATTATCGTCTGGCCCCCGAAACCCGTTACGACGGGTCGATCGATGACAATTATGCCGCGCTTCTGTGGTTGAGCCGCAATAGTGCCGCACTGGGTGCCGACCCCCGACGCATTGCCGTGATGGGGGAAAGCGCTGGTGGCGGACATGCCGCGTTACTCGCGCTGACGGCCAGAGACAGGGGGGAGGTTCCGCTGGCCTTCCAATGCCTGACCTACCCCATGCTGGACGATCGCACCGGCACGTCGCGGCAGGTGCCCGCGCATGTGGGAACCCTGGTCTGGACCGCCGCATCGAATAAATTTGGCTGGCAGTCCTTCCTGGGTCGGGCACCTGGCGGGGCCACTGCCCCTGGCGGCGGCGTGCCGGCGCGTATGTCCGACCTGTCCAACTTACCACCCTGCTGGATCGGCGTAGGGTCTATCGACCTGTTTGTGCAGGAAGATATGGATTATGCCCGTCGCCTGATCGACAGCGGCAATCTGTGTGAATTGCTGGTCGTGCCAGGCGCTTTTCACGGTTTCGAGATGATCGCGCCAGACACAGGCTTAGCGCAGAGTTTCAAAACTGCCCGACTGAACGCGCTGAAGCGCGGTCTGGCTATCCCAAATTAAACGGGGCCGCGCGAACGCGGCCCCGTTGATATCAGAAGGCCACCGTCATCGACGCGGCGATGGTCGTGCCGACCTTGTAGCGGTTATAATAGACGCGGTTGCCGTCCTGTTCCTGGAACTCCTGGAACTTGCGGCCCAATATGTTGCGCGCCTCGAACTTGACTTCGCTGTTGATGCCGCCGGGCAGCTTGACCGCCTGCCGCGCAACGAAGTCGAGCTGTACGCCCGGCCGTTCCTTGATGTCGGGCTGCAGGTTCGGGCCACGGCTGGTGACGCGGTCGCTGGCATAGGTCAGCAACAATGTCTGCTGTGACAAAGTGTCGGTATCTTCCAGACCCAGTTGCAGGTTGACCAGATGGTCCGACTGCCCCGTCAGCGGCACGCCATTGAGGAAGAAGTCGGACGCCGCCGGTGGCTCGCCAGTGGTGTAGGTATAGGGGATGGTTGTGTCACCTGCCCCGACCTTCAGCTTCGACTGGGTGTAGGTATAGTTGCCGATCAGCGCGATCCGGCGGCTAACGAAAAAGTTCGAGTCCGAAAACCCGTCCAGCGGCACATATTTCTGCACTTCCACTTCCGCGCCGTACAGCGTCGCTTCGGGCGCATTGGCGAAGCTGGTCGTGACATTATAGGTGTCGGTGATGGTCGTGTAGGTCTCGATCGGATTTTCGATCTTCTTGTAGAAGGCCGCTGCCGTGATCCGCTCGTCCTTGCCCATATACCATTCCGCCCGGATGTCCGCATTCCACAACTGGCTGTCCTGAAGGAACGGGTTGCCGCGGAAGAAACGGTTGGATTCGGTGTCGAGATAGGGCTGGGCGATCAGTTCGCGGAATTGCGGGCGGGCAATCGTCTTGGACCCGCTGGCGCGCAGTTGCAGACCCTTGGCCGCTTCGAGCGTGAAGGTCACGGCTGGCAGCCAGTAATCCTTGCGGATTTCGTTGAACGGGGTCAGCCCGGTGCTGTACACATCGACGCCCGTCACCGACATTTCGCCCTTTTCGTAGCGAACGCCGGCATTGACGGAAAGACCCGCAAACAGGTCCGCCTGCACCTGGGCATAGCCCGCATGGGTGCGCAGCGCCGCGTCGTATACCGGATAATTGCCCGAAAATTCGAGCAGGCCGATATCATAGAGCTGGATCGTCGCGTCCGACAGCAGATAGTCGGGGCGCAATTGCTGCACCGGCACCGGCAGGTTGACGGCATCGAAATGCAGCTCATAGCGCGACGAACGGCGCTTGGTGTCGTTGAAGGCATAGCCCGCCGTCAGCGAGAAGCCCGGCGCGATCTTATAGCTCCAGTCGGCGCCGGCGAACCACAAATCTTCGTTGAGGTCGCTGAACGTGGCCGACGCATCGCCGCGCTGGCGATTGAGCGCATTGACGAAACGGTCGCCAACCGGATCGGTCGCCAGGTCGCGATTGGTGCGCACATAGACAAATTCGCGCTCATAAGGGGCTTCGCGCTGCGAATTGGCAAAGCCGCCACGCACGTCGAGGCTCAACGCATCGGAAAATTTGAACTCCCCGACCAGCTGTGTGTCGATCAACTGCCGCTCATACCAGGCGGTATTCTGCTGCAGGAAATCGGCATCCTGAATGGTGCCGTCATTGCGGCCCACCGCCAGCGCGCTGCGCTTGGTGGTGTCGCGGATGTAGAGGTTGGTCCAGCGCAGCTTCTGGTCGCCCAGTTCCAGCCCGACGCCCAGCAGGCCGTTGACCGTGATCTCATTATCGGTGCTGACCTGCTGGTAGCTTTTGCCAGCCCCTGCCCCGACATCGAGCGATGCCTGTTGCAGATTGTCGCGGGTGCGCCACTTGTTGCTGTAGGATGCCGTGGCGATCACGCCCAGCCGTCCATCGCTGCCGACATCGACCGCCGTACCCGCGTTGATCGAGCCGGAGAAGTTGAACGGCAGGCTGTTGGTCCGCTGCACGACCGAAGTGGCAGAGTTCAGGAACTGCATTGCAATCGCCTGCTGGTCGGTCCGGCCGATATTGGCGAACGGAACACCGCTGCCGATCGCCTGCTTGAGCAGCGGCGGCACGTCGCGCGAACTGTCGTCAAAACCGGTCCAGTCGGACTTGGAGCCATAATGGGTATAGCCCAATTGCCCCGACGTTTCGGTATTGGCCGAACTGCCAAAGCCGATTTCCAGATAGCTTTCGGCGGGAATCGCCTTGGTCGTCAGATTGATGACGCCGCCGCCAAATTCGCCGGGGAAGTTGGCCGAGAAGGTCTTTTGCACCAGCGTCGATGCGATCACGCTGGTCGGGAACAGATCAAGCGGAACAACGCGCTTCAAGGGTTCGGGGCTTGGCAGCGGCGACCCGTTGAGCAGCGCGAGCGAATAGCGATCGCCCAGGCCGCGGACATAGACATAGCCGCCGGACACGACCGACAGGCCGGTGACGCGCTGGAGCGACCCGGCAATATCGCCCTCGCCCGTGCGTTTGATGTCGGCGGCGGACAGGACGTTCACGACCTGCGGGGCGGCCTGCGACACGTTGGTGGTGCGGCGACCGGTGACGACGATGTCCGCGCCGGGGATCGACACGTCGACATTGCCGGCATCGGAATCGGCCTGTTCGGCGGCGGTTGGCGTGCCGGATGTAACGGCACCGCCAGCGTCCGCGCCGGTCGTGGCGGCCGGGTCGGTTTGCGCCATGGCACCAGGTGCGACCAGGGCGGATGAAATCAGGAGCAGGCGCGCCAGGCTGAGCGGCTTCGACATGCTAGGGGTCCCCCTTTGGGAATTGCAGTGCAAAGAAGGCGGGGAAGCGCGACAGCACGCTCCCCCGCCCCTGTTGAGGTCGTGGGTCCGATCAGGTCGTCGGGATCGCCGTGCAGTCCTTGCTGGTGGTGCCGAAGTTGGCGGTCACCGAATTGCAGGTCCAGCCGGCATACCAGGTGTCGCTGCTGTCCTTGACCGCACCGATATAGTTGGTGGTGGTGAAGGCAGCATCAATCGTCTTGGGGTCAACCGCGGTGCGCGCGGTTTCGGTCGCACCGTTGATGAAGAGGCTGGTCAGCGACGGGGTGTAGCTGATCGTGCTGTTGGCACCCGCTTCGAAGATCGACTGGACGGCTGCGGCGTCAACGCCACGGCTGCCCTTATATGGCGTGCTGTTGCACTGCATCACGACCGAGATATAGCGCGGCTTGCCGGCATCCTGCAGCGCCGTATCGGCGTCGCGGGTCGTGGTCGTGCTGTCGATGCGCAGGCAGCTGTTGGTCGGCGACACGATGATGCCGTTCACCAGCGCCAGGTCCGCACCACCGCGCAGCAGCATGGCCGCGCCATTGCTGCCCGTGGTCGAACGCTGGATATAGGTGAAGTTGGCCATCTTCAGATATTGGCGGGGCAGAGCGTCCTCACCATTATTGGCCGCCGAACCACCGTTGGAGTCGGTTTCGAGGAAACCGTCGCCAATGTCGTTGTTCGCGCGCTGGGCGCTGATGACATATTGCACGGTGCCGCGATAGCCGACGTCGGAGTCGAAATTGTCGTCCTCGTTGCCGGTCAGCACCAGGTAACGATAGTTGGAGCTGCCGCCAAAGGCTTCGATGCCATCGTCCGAGCTGTTGTGGACCTGGATATGGTCGATCACCGTGCCGGTGCCGACGCCCGACGGGGTCAGGCCCTGCAATTCGCTGCCGCCCGCAAGAGCAAAGCCCGAATAGCGGATCTGGACATAGGACATGCGACCCGAACTGTCGGCATCGTTCGCGCCACCATAAAGCGCGCCGCTGCTGCCTTCGGTATCACGCTCGCACGCCGTGGTGCCGGGCGCTGCGGCCGGGGCCAGACAGTCGGTGATCTTCGCACGGCCAAGCAGCACGACGCCGCCCCACTGGCCCGACGACTGGTCGGTCGCGGTGCCCAGCACATTTTCACGGCTGGTGAAAACGATCGGCTGCGAAGCGGTGCCGACAGCGTTGATCTTGTTGCCACGATTGACCGCCAGATAGGCGTTACCGGTAGCGGCGAAGATGGTGACGCCCGGATCGATCGTCAGCGTGACGTCGGTGTTGGTGCTCGCAGCACCCTGGTCAGTGCCGACATCGACGCGGCCGGGCAGCGAATAGATGACGCCTGCGACCTTGGCGATCGCGGTCGAGCTGGTGAAGCGCGTCGGGAAACCGCAGTTGCGCCACGTATTGCCACCATCGGAAATGGTGCCCAGGTCCGAAAGCTGCGCGGAACCGGCAATGGTCGGGCAGTTGGCGGCCGGGGTCACGCCGGTCGGCGTGGGGGTCGGCGTGGGCGTGGGGGTTGGCGTCGGGGTCGGCGCGGGGATGACAATGGTGCCCTCGCCCGGCGAAGCGATGTCGTCAGCGCCGCAGGCGCTCAGGCCTATACAGGCGCAGCTCGCCATCAGGATCGTGTGGATACGGTTAATCTTGGCCATGTCGTCTCCGCTCCGGTGGACACCGGGTTTGTTGCTATGCGGAGCGCAGGGGATATGATTCGGACAACGCCCCCTGTCGCCCTCCGAAGGGGCAGTTAGGGACGTCCGGTGACAGGCTTGTTCTGTTTTGGTGACGAAATGGCGTCACTAAAATTACAGTTTAGTGACTTACGTTATGGTTTGATGACAAGGGCGCCATTTCGCATGGCTCCCCGCCATAATCGCTTGAAATAAAGCGCTTCGATCAGCGCGAGGCATAAACCGGCGTCAGGCGACTCATCGCCCGCCGCGCCACGTCGCGCGACGACTGTTCGCTGCCATCGGCCAGTACCAGGGTCATTTCGGGCGAGAAGCGCGCGGACTTATAGGCCGAATACGCGTCAACCACACGACCCATGCCTGCATAGGCGTTGCCAAGGTTGATGAGGCGCGCGGGATCATTGGCGCTGTCTGGCCACACAGCCTTGAGCCGCTTGGCGGCCTTTTCAAAATGACCCGCCGTCAGGTCGCGCGCAGCCAGACCGCCATCGGGAACGCCGACAACGATCACATCCTCCGAAGCGCCTTGCGCCATGGCGGGGGTGACGCACGCCAGAGCAAAACCGGCGATAAGGGCGACCTTCAGCATCATATTTTCTCCAGCAAAACTTTCTGACTATAGCGATGATTATTTCACTATGATGACAGTAGCGCAATAGCGGTTCGGTCGCTGAAAAAGGATTTTGTTTTCTGTTAAAACAGATAGTTATGATTTTTTCTTCATACTGTCATAAAATTGTAATTGAAAAGACAGTCGGAGTCGATACCGATTCGCCCAGCAGGATTTTGTACTGAAATGCGCCCTCGGTGCATCAGCACCGGCCATCGTCATGCGCTCCTCCACGCATGTCGAGACAGGTTCGCCGCGCCAGGCGATTGATCAAGCGACGCCAGCGATGCAGGATAACAAAAATGAAGAAGGTCCGGGAGGTTCTGTTGCCCGGCCCTCCCGGAGGCCGCTGAATTCCCTTCTGTTGCCCGGTGGGTTCAACCGCGCTATTTTAGAGTGAGGTCAGGCCGTTAGGCCCTCATTCACGCTGCAATGGCGAGTGCTTCGTTATCGTTGGCACTTATGAGTTTTGCACAGTTTAACGGCTTACACGGGCCGGGTAAAAATATCGCCTTTGAACACACGTCGATCCTAGTTCGGCCCCGTCAGACATCCCGTCCGGCATGTCTGCCAACCGGGATATGTGGTGGAACCGCCGGGTACTGCCCCCGGGTCCGCTGCGTCTATTATACGACACACTTTATCACCATAGCCGGGCGAACCCGGCCCGACCCATATGGGCGTAAAGTTGCGCCTTTTCAAGCCGCCGCATAAGGGAAAGCCCATGTGTATCGTGACAATGGCATGGGCGGCCCATCCGCGCTGGCATCTGGTGCTGGCGGGCAATCGCGACGAACATCATGTTCGCCCCTCCGCCGCGCTGGCGCAATGGGATGACCGGCCCGGCGTCATCGCGGGGCGTGACCTGCAATCGGGCGGCACATGGGCAGGCGTGTCCGATACCGGCCGCATGGCCGTGGTTACCAACCAGCGCGGCTATGGCATGGCGCATCCCGACCGCGCCTCTCGCGGCGCGCTGGTGACGGATATGCTGACGGGCGATGGAGCTTATGCCGCGCCGACGCTGGCGGCGCTCGACGATTTCAACCCGTTCAGCCTGATCGCGGTGGACCGTCACCGCGCCCGACTGCTGACCAACCGCCCCCAGCCTGACGCGATCGACCTGCCCCCCGGCATTATCGGCCTGTCCAACGGCCCGTTCGATACGCCCTGGCCCAAAACACAGCAGCTGAACGCGATGCTGGCCGACTGGTTGGCGACGGGGCAGGATGATCCGGCGCTGCTGTTCACCGCGCTACGCACCGAAACCCTGCCCGACGACACAGCGCCGGACGCCGAGCCATCCCCCATCTTCATCCGCGATGCCATCTACGGCACCCGATGCAGCACGATCATCACGATCGACTACGCAGGACAGGGCATGATCGCCGAACGCCGCTATGACGCGGGCGGACAGCTGACCGGCGAAACCCGGATAGAGTTCGCCTGGCCTCTCTAGCGCAGCACCGAACGCGGCTGGCGCGCCAGATGGAGCGAGGACCGGACTACCGGCGACTCGATCAGTTTGTTTTTCATCAGGTCGCGCATCCGGTCGGCCCCATCGGGGTTCAGCATCACCACGCGGGTGCCGCCCGATGTCAGCGCTTCAATGGTCGATACGGCCAGCGCGTGCTTGGTGCAGAGCGCCTGCACATCGGCCAGCGGCGCATTGATGTTGATCGCGCGGCTCATGCGGCGCGGCTCGCGACAGCGATGATGGAAAGACGGATGATATGGTCCAAGAGAAAGCGCCTTGCTGGCAAGCGGGAGCGCTGGGCGTCTCTCGGTCACGCGAATGCTTGCGGGCAGGGTTCGCGTCGATGGACCGGCCCTAGCAGAGGCATGTGTCCCCGTCGCGACATTTATGGCGCAGCCCGCTTCCCCTTGCCGCCCTGCCTCTCTATAGCCCTGATCCCATGATCCTCGTCATCGACAATTATGACAGCTTCACCTGGAACCTGGTCCATTATCTGATGGAACTGGGCGCACGGGTGGAGGTCGTCCGCAACGACGCCATTTCAGCGGGCCAGGCGCTGTCCAGTGGAGCAAAGGCCTTTCTGCTCTCGCCCGGTCCCTGCACCCCCAATGAAGCGGGCGTCAGCCTCGATCTCGTCGCCGCCTGTGCCGACGCTGGCGCGCCCTTGCTGGGCGTATGCCTCGGCCATCAGGCGATCGGCCAGCATTTCGGCGGCAAGGTCGTGCGCGGCGGCCTGATGCATGGCAAGACATCGCCCGTCACCCATGACGGCACAGGCCTGTTCGCCGGTATCCCCTCCCCCTTCACCGCCACCCGCTATCACTCGCTGATTGTCGAGGATATTCCTGACAGTCTTGTCGTCAACGCGACCAGCGAGGACGGATCGGTCATGGGCTTCCGCCACGCGACCCTGCCCATCCATTCGGTCCAGTTCCACCCCGAAAGCATCGCCACCGAACATGGCCATGACATGCTGGCCAATTTCATGAAGATTGCGGGCATGAAGGTGAAGGCGCGCGAGGCAGCCTGACCGCTCTGTCCTATCGCATCACACCCGGCTAGGATGCGTTGCCGACTTTGCAAAAGTTACGACAATAGGAAATCTTATGTCTCATTTGCCGGGAAAAGTGCGAAGTTAAGCGCCAGCGCCCCCTCGACTCACCGCCCCGCTGATGATTAAGGCAAGCGCGATGACCAGCCTGCCCGATCCTTCCCAACCCCTCGATGCGCAGGCCGCCGCCCGCGCCTTCGACCTGCTGTTCGACGCCGACCTGCGCGAAGCCGACATCGCCGCCTTCCTTGTCGCCATGGCCCGGCGCGGCGAGACAGCGATCGAGATTGCCGCCGCCGCCCGCGCCATGCGCGCCCGGATGATCCCGGTCACGGCCCCCGCAGGCGCGATCGACGTGTGCGGCACCGGGGGCGACGGGCACCACACCCTCAACGTTTCGACCGCCGTGTCGCTGGTCGTCGCCGCTGCTGGCGTACCCGTCGCCAAACATGGCAACCGCGCGGCATCGTCCAAGGCAGGCGCCGCCGACACATTGGAAGCGCTCGGTCTCAACCTCGACCGCGCAGCCGCCAGCGCTGAAAAGACGCTGGCGGAGATCGGCATCTGTTTCCTGTTCGCGCAAAATTACCACCCCGCGCTCAAGCGGCTCGGCCCGATCCGCAAGGCGATCGGCGAGCGCACCATCTTCAACCTGATGGGTCCGCTCGCCAATCCCGCGGGCGTGCGCCGTCAGCTCGTCGGCATCGCCCGCCCCGCCTATGTCCCCATCTACGCGCAGGCGCTGGCCGAACTGGGCGTCGATCGCGCGATGATCGTGTCAGGGGACGAGGGGCTGGACGAATTGTCGCTGGCGGGCGGCAACGATATCGCCGAAGTCGCAGGCCATGGCGTCGTTGCGATGCGCCGCCTGTCTGCTGCCGATCTGGGCCTTGCCACCCACCCGGTCGATGCGATCCGCGGGGGCGATGCGGCCCATAATGCCGCTGCCCTGCGCGCGCTGCTGCAAGGCGAACCGGGTCCCTATCGCGATGCGGTGCTGCTCAATGCCGCCGCTGCCCTTGTCGTGGCCGATGCGGTGGCCGATCTTAAGGAAGGCGTAGAAGAAGCGGCTGAGACGATCGACCGTGGCCTTGCCAACGCCCTGCTCAATTGCTGGATTGCCTATCAATGACCAACAAGCTGATCGAAATTTGCGATTTCAAGCGCGAGGATGTCGCCCGGCGCAAGACCATAACGTCGCTGTCGTCGCTCCACGCCCGCGCCAGCGAACAGACGCCCCCGCGCGGCTTTCGCAAGGCGCTGGATGACGCTGCCCTCTCCGGCTTCGGCCTGATCGCGGAGATCAAGAAGGCCAGCCCGTCCAAAGGCCTGATCCGCGCCGATTTCGATCCGCCCGCCCATGCCCAGGCCTACGCCGCGGGCGGCGCGGCCTGCCTGTCGGTGCTGACCGACGAACCCTATTTTCAGGGCCATGACGATTATCTGATGGCCGCCCGCTCAGCCTGCGCCATCCCGGTGCTGCGCAAGGATTTCATCGTCGATCCCTGGCAGATCCTCGAAAGCCGTTCGCTCGGCGCCGACGCCATCCTGATCATCGTCGCCGCACTGGACGACGGACAGATGGCGGAGATTGAGGACGCGGCGCTCGGCCTGGGCATGGATGCGCTGATCGAAGTGCATGACGAAGCCGAAATGGAACGCGCGCTCAAATTGCGATCGCGCCTGATCGGCGTGAACAACCGCGACCTGCGCGACTTCTCCGTGGACTTCGCGCGCACCTATGAACTGGTGGGCAAGGCACCGGCGGGCTACACCTTCGTTGCCGAAAGCGGCCTCACCAGCCATGCCGACCTGACCGCCATGGCCGATCATGGTGTGCGCTGCTTCCTGGTCGGCGAAACGCTGATGCGGCAGGCCGATGTCGAGGCGGCGACGCTCAACCTGCTGACCGGCGCGTGACCGGCCTCACCCATCTCGACGCCGACGGTGCGGCGCGCATGGTCGATGTGTCGGCCAAGGCGGTGACCGCGCGCGAAGCGATTGCCAGTGGCCGGATCGACATGATCGCGGACGCCGCCGCCGCGATCGCGCAGGGGTTGGTCAAGAAGGGTGACGTGCTGGCGGTCGCGCGGGTCGCTGGCATCATGGCGGCCAAGCGCACCGCCGACCTGATCCCGCTCTGCCACCCGATCGCGTTGAGCGCCGTCAACATCGACTTTGATCTGGACGAAAGCGGAGTCACCGTCACCGCCACCGCCCGCACCGCTGGCCAGACCGGGGTGGAGATGGAGGCGCTGACCGCTGCCTCGGTCGCGTTGCTCACCGTCTACGACATGGCCAAGGCGCTCGATAAGGGCATGATTATCGGCAATGTCCGCCTGATCGCCAAGAGCGGCGGCAAGTCAGGCGACTGGCGCGCGGCATGAGCCTGCTGCCCGTCGCCGAAGCACAGGCGCGCCTGTTTGCGCTCGCGTCGCGATTACCGGCGGAGGAAGCACCCGTTGCCGCCTGCACCGGGCGCTGGCTGGCAAGCGATGTGCTGGCGCTGCGCAACCAGCCCTGGGCCGATCTGTCCGCGATGGACGGTTATGCCGTGCGCGCCGCAGAGTGGCCCGGACCATGGCGGGTCACTGGCGAAAGCGCGGCGGGCGGCTGTGTCCCTGCCCCGCTGGCCCCAGGAGAGGCGTGCCGCATCTTCACCGGCGCTCCACTGCCCGCTGGAGCCGACACGATCCTGATCCAGGAAAATGCGACCCGCGATGGCGATCGACTGGCGGCCAGCGACGATCCTTTGCCGGTTGGCCGCAACGTCCGCCCGGCGGCATCGGACTTCGCCCTGAACGATCGGTTGCTGGCGGCAGGAACTGCCCTCACCCCTGCCCGCATCGCGCTGGCCGTTCTGGGTGGCCATGGCGCGCTTCCCGTGGGGCGGCGGCCCAAGGTCGCGCTGATCTCCACCGGCAACGAACTCGTCCCGCCCGGCGCACCGACCCCGGCGGGCAGCCTGCCCTCCTCCAACGCAGCAATGCTGGGGGCGATGCTGGCCGCCCTGCCGTGCAACGTCATCGACCTGGGCATCGTCCCCGACGATCTCGACGCCATGACGGCGGCGCTACAACAGGCCACATCGGCGGACATCATCGTCTCTACCGGCGGCGCATCGGTCGGCGATCATGACATGGTCCGCCCGGCCTTTGCGCAGGCTGGCGGCGCGCTCGATTTCTGGAAGATCAAGATGCGGCCCGGCAAGCCGCTGATGGCCGGAACCTTGGGAGACGCCGTATTTCTGGGCCTGCCCGGCAATCCGGTATCGGCGTTCGCCACCGCGACCCTGTTCCTGCTGCCGCTGGTGCGCCATCGCGCCGGATCGACGGCCCCGCTCCCGCGCATGACGCAGGCGCGCCTGGCCGCACCGCTGCCCGCCACGGGTGATCGCGACGATTATCTGCGCGCCTATCGGGGTGAGGCTGGCATCGTCTCGGTCACGTCACAGGACAGCGCCGCCACCGCCGCCATGGCAATGGCCGACTGCCTGATCCTGCGACCGGCCGACTCACCTTCTGCGGCCACGGGCGACATGGTCAGCATCCTGCCACTGATGGACTGAAGGTTCAGTTCTACTGCCGTTGACGCGGTGGATTGGCGACAAGAACGACCGCGCGTTGCTCGCTTGACTCGCCTCCTTCCGTTTCCTATGTGTTCCTTATACGTTCCATGGAGGACCGCAGGCATGTTGACCCTCAAGCAGCAGGAATTGCTGAGTTTCATCCAGACCCGGCTGGAGGAAGGCGGTGTGTCCCCTTCTTTCGAGGAGATGAAGGATGCGCTCGACCTGCGATCCAAGTCCGGCATCCACCGGCTGATCAACGCGCTGGAAGAACGCGGCTTCATCCGCCGCCTGCCCAACCGCGCCCGCGCGCTGGAGGTGCTGAAGCTCCCCGACGCCATGCATCGCGCGCCTGCACCGGTCGCCCCGGCCAAGCCGCAACTGGCCCCCAGCCTGCCCGTCGCTGCCAATGACGTGATCGAAATCCCGCTGCACGGCCGCATCGCCGCCGGTGTCCCGATCGAGGCGATGGAGGGACAGAATATGTTGTCCGTCCCTGCCGCCTTGCTGGGGGCAGGCGAC
This sequence comes from Sphingobium sp., assembly GCA_023266575.1. Classification (GTDB taxonomy): domain Bacteria; phylum Pseudomonadota; class Alphaproteobacteria; order Sphingomonadales; family Sphingomonadaceae; genus Sphingobium. The sequence continues at coordinate 61,550 of JAHFPV010000009.1, read as the reverse complement.
CATTATGCGCTGGAAGTGTCGGGCGATTCGATGATGGAAGCGGGCATCCTCGACGGCGACTTCGCGCTGATCCAGCGCACCGACACCGCTCGCGAAGGCCAGATCGTCGTCGCCCTGATCGATGACGCAGAAGCCACGCTCAAATATTTCCGCCGCGAAGGGCAGCGCGTCCGGCTCGATCCCGCCAACAGCGCCTATGAACCGCAACTCTATGATTCGCGGCAGGTGCGGATACAGGGCAAGCTGGCAGGACTGCTGCGTCGCTATAATTGAGGTGCAGGAGGGCGGCGGCGCGGCGTGGCGATCCAGGGATGGGCATCGCCTGCCGCCCGCACCGTGCTAACCCGCGCATCGTCCAGGTCGATGGCAATGCCGCCGGTTCGCGCGAGGAGCCGCCGGTCGATCTTCAACCAGCGCGGGCGGCACCAAGTGGGCAGTCCGCGATCCGCAATAACAATATCGGCGGCGGCACATTCCCGGCTGAACAAAGCCCGTTCGACCAGCATGTCGCTGCGAGTGGCCAACACATGCCAGCGCCGCCCGCCCGCCTGCATCCCGACAGCACATAAATCCTTGGAACAGCGCGCCTGCGGCAGGTCCGCCATCGCGTCTAGCGGACCGTCATAGCCTGCACTCTCCGCCAGCGTATCGCGCACATAATCGCCCGCCCCCGCGCGCAACAACGCCATCCCGCCGCCTGCCGTCCGCACCGCGACATGGCGTCCATCGCCTGTCACCAATATGTCGGGCGGTGACAGCAACAACACGCCCATCACGCCGATCGCCACCGTTCCAAGCCCCAGCCAACGCCACCCGCTACGCCACAACAGGCACCACAGCAGCCCGCCGATCATCAGCGCGAACAGCCAGGATGGCACCGCCGGCGTCAGCATCGTCGCCATCGGACTGGCCGCCACGCCATGCGCGATCAACAGCACCAGGTTCAGCGCCTGTGCCGTCATCCACCAGAGAGGCGCGCCCAGACCCACAAGATCGAACAGCAACGCCAGTGCCTCCAGCGGCATGACGACAAAGGTGGTCAGCGGGATCGCAACCAGATTGGCGAACGCCCCCAGCATCCCGGCTTTATGAAAATGGAACAGCGCGATCGGCATCAGCACCAGCTCGACCGCAATGCCGGTCATCAGCGTAGCGCCCAACACCCGCCCCGCCTTGCGCACCATATTCTCGTCCCGCGCGCTGGCAAAAGCGCGAAAGCGCGGATGCTCGGCCAGCGCGACCAGCGCGGTGACCGCGGCAAAGCTCATCTGGAAACTCGGCCCCGTCACCGCTTCGGGCCAGAAAGCCAGCACGATCAGCGCCCCCACCGCCACCAGCCGCAGCGTGATCGCGTCGCGTCCCAGCGCCAGCCCGCCCAGCACCAGCAGCGCCGCGATACAGGAACGCAGCGTCGGCACCTCCGCCCCGGTCAGCAGCGTGTAGCCGATCCCCGCCAGCGCGCCGCCCGCCGCCGCGATCAGCATCAGCGGCCAGTCCAGCGCCGCCCGCTGACTGAGCGCCATCACCCGCATCAGCAGGAAAATCACCGCGCCGATCAGCGCGGTCACATGCAACCCGCTGATCGACAGCAGGTGCGCCAACCCACTGCGCCGCATAGCCTCCGCATCCGCCTCCGCAATCGCGCCCTGATCCCCGGTCGCCAGCGCGACAGCGATCCCCTGAGCCGGGCCATCGACCTGCTCGCGAATATGCGCGAACAGGCGCACCCGCAGCGGTGGCGGGGCGGTCGATGGTTGCAGAACCTCCACCGGACGCAGCGCCTTGCCAGTCGCGCCAATCCCCTGAAAATAGGCGCGCGCGGCAAAATCATAGCCTCCCGGCACGCTGGGCGGCGCGGGCGGCATCAATCGCGCACGAAAGCGGATCACCGCCTCCTCGCCCAATCCCGCCGGAACGTCCGCCTCGGCTATGTTGACCCGGATCACGCCCGGCAGGCCCGGCGCATCCACCGGACGCAGCATAGCCCGCACCATCTTTTGCGCGGGAACGGGCCGAACCGCCATCACCTCGCCCGTCACCACGGTAAAGACGGCCCGCGCCAGCGGCGGCTGCCCCAGCAGCACCGCCTTCCCCCAGATCAGCGCGCAACCGATACAGGCCAGCATCCCGCCCGCCACGATCATCCGCCGCAACCGTGCGCCGTCTGGCAGCAGCACCCCAACGCACGCCAGCGCCAGCGCACCGCAACAAAAGGCCAGCCACCCCATCCGGTCGGGTAATAGGAACCAGGCAGTGATGCCGATCCCCAGCCCGATCGGCGCCCATAATGGCACCTGCTCGCGCTCCACCTCCAGCCAGCTTTCCACCTTGGCAAACGCACCGCGCGGCCACGCCGCAGCCCCCCGCCAAAGGGAGGTTTGTCGTGGCTCAAAAGCCATGCTAGGGGGCGACGCATTCATGGAACAGGCAGGACGAATGTCAGCGAATATGACGGCAAGTGCAACGGGAATGAGCAAGCCGGTGGTGACCCGTTTCGCGCCATCGCCGACCGGGTTCCTGCATATCGGCGGCGCCCGCACCGCCCTGTTCAATTGGCTGTTCGCCCGTCACCATGGCGGCAAATTCCTGCTGCGGATCGAGGATACCGACCGCGCCCGTTCCACCGATGAAGCGGTTGCCGCGATTTTCGACGGGCTGGACTGGCTCGGCCTGAGCGGCGATGAACCGGCCGTTTTCCAGTTCGCTCGCACCCCCCGCCATGCCGAAGTCGCCAATGCGATGCTGGCGAACGGCCATGCCTATAAATGCTATGCGACCCCGGAAGAGCTGGCCGAACTGCGCGAACAGCAGCGCGCCGCCAAGCAGCCGATGCGCTATGATGGCCGTTGGCGCGACCGCTCGCCTGACGAAGCGCCCGAAGGCGCGCCCTTTGTCATCCGCCTGAAAGCCCCGCGCGAAGGCGAAACGGTGATCGAGGATGCAGTCCAGGGCCGCGTCGTCGTGCAGAATGCCGAACTGGACGACATGATCCTGCTGCGCTCGGACGGCACGCCCACCTATATGCTGGCCGTCGTGGTCGATGATAACGACATGGGCGTCACCCATGTCATTCGCGGTGACGATCATCTCAACAACGCCTTCCGCCAGCTATGCATCATAAGAGCGATGGAGTGGGAAGAGCCGGTCTATGCCCATATCCCGCTGATCCACGGATCGGATGGCGCGAAACTGTCCAAGCGCCATGGCGCACTCGGCGTCGACGCCTATCGCGACGATATGGGGATGCTGCCCGAAGCGGTGCTGAACTATCTGCTGCGGCTGGGCTGGGGCCATGGTGATGAGGAGATAATTCCCATCGCGCGCGCCATCGAGCTGTTCGATATCAGCGGCGTCGGCCGATCGCCTTCGCGTTTCGACATCAAAAAGCTGGAAAATCTCAACGGCCATTATCTGCGCGAAGCGGACGACTCACGCCTCGCCGCGCTGGTCGCCCCGCGTGTCGCAGCACGTCTGGACCGCGCCCTGCCAGAAACTGGCCTCTCCTTGCTGACGGCCGCCATGCCATCGCTCAAGCCCCGCGCCAAAACGCTTAACGAAATTGCCGAGGGCGCCGAATTTCTGTTCAAAAATTGCCCGCTGGATTTTGACGAAAAGGCATTGGCTCTGCTAGACGACTCGGCGCGCGCGCTGCTGGGCAAGACAGCCGACGCTTTGCGGCCAGTCCAATCATGGACGGTCGAGGCGATCGAGGACGCAATTCGCCGCGTGGCAGAGGATGCTGGCCTGGGGCTGGGCAAGGTGGCGCAGCCGCTCCGGACGGCACTCACCGGGCGCACCGTCTCGCCGGGTATTTTTGATGTCCTCTTCCTGCTGGGGAAAGAGGGGAGCTTGGAACGGTTGACCGATGTTGGGCACGCATCGGTTGGCTGATGGCATACAAGGAGAACAATATGTCGGATAACAAAGCCACTTTGACCGTCGGGGGAGAGACCAAGGACTATGCCGTCATGGACGGTTCGGTCGGCCCGCAGGTCATCGATGTGCGCAAGCTGTACGCCAATACCGGCATGTTCACCTATGATCCGGGCTTTACCTCGACGGCCAGCTGCGAATCCGGCCTGACCTATATCGACGGTGACGAAGGCGTATTGCTGCATCGCGGCTATCCGATCGGCCAGTTGGCCGAAGAATCCAGCTTCATGGAAGTCAGCTACCTGCTGCTGAACGGCGAACTGCCGTCCAAGGCTGAACTGGACGAATTCACCCGCACGATTACGCGCCATACGATGGTCAATGAACAACTCACGACCTTCTATCGCGGCTTCCGTCGTGACGCGCATCCCATGGCGATCATGTGCGGTGTCGTTGGCGCGCTGTCGGCCTTCTATCATGACTCGACCGACATCAACGATCCGGTGCAGCGCAGGATCGCCAGCCACCGCCTGATCGCCAAGATGCCGACGATCGCGGCGATGGCGTATAAATATTCGGTGGGCCAGCCCTTCGTCTATCCGCGTAACGACTTGTCCTACACCGCCAATTTCCTGCGCATGACCTTCTCGGTCCCGGCAGAGGAATATGTCCCCGATCCGGTGATCGTGGACGCCATGGACAAGATCTTCATCCTCCATGCCGACCATGAACAGAATGCATCGACATCTACCGTGCGTCTGGCGGGTTCGTCCGGGGCAAATCCCTTCGCGTGCATCGCGGCGGGCATCGCTTGCCTGTGGGGTCCGGCCCATGGCGGCGCGAACGAAGCCGCGCTCAACATGCTGCGCGAAATTGGCACGGTCGATCGTATTCCCGAATATATCGCCCGCGCCAAGAATAAGGACGATCCGTTCCGCCTGATGGGCTTTGGCCATCGCGTCTATAAAAATTACGATCCCCGCGCGACCGTCATGCAAAAGACCGCCGAGGACGTGCTCAAGACTATGGGCGTGACCGACCCCGTGTTTGACGTCGCGCGTGAACTGGAAAAGATTGCGCTTAGCGATCCCTATTTCATCGAAAAGAAGCTGTTTCCCAACGTCGACTTCTATTCGGGCGTGATCCTGTCGGCCATCGGCTTCCCGACCGAAATGTTCACCGTTCTCTTCGCCCTTGCCCGCACCGTCGGCTGGGTCGCGCAGTGGAACGAAATGATTTCGGACCCAGCGCAGAAAATCGGTCGCCCGCGCCAGCTCTACACCGGCCCGACCCAGCGCGACTATGTGCCGGTCGACAAGCGCTAACACGCCCGACCACACCGAAAATGCAGAACGGCGCTCCCATCAAGGTGCGCCGTTTTTCATGGGATCATAGGCCGGTCGGCAATGACAGGATGAAGCGCGCGCCCTCGCCCGGCGCGCCGCTAATGCGAATATCGCCCCCCATCGCGCGGGCAAGACGGCGGGAGATATAGAGGCCCAGGCCACTGCCCCCGGCATCGTCGCGGCCCAGCCGCTCGAACTTCTCGAAAATCCGCTCGCGATCCGCGACCGCAACCCCCTGCCCCTGGTCGATCACCATGATCCGCGCCTGGCCATGATCGCCTTCAGTAACGATCCGCACTTCACTGCCTTCGGGCGAATAGCGCACCGCATTGCCGATCAGGTTCACCAATATTTGCAGCACCCGGCGAAACTCGCCGATCGCGGGCGTGCTGGCGTCCGCCTCCGGCGCAATGATGCGAATCTGCCGGTCGAGCGCCTTGACCGCCAGCAATCCGGCAGCGCGACGGCCCACATCGGCCAGATCGACATCTTCGGCGATCACGCTGAAATCGGGCCGGTCGATCGCCTGCAAATCGGCCAGATCATCGACCAACGCCATCAGATGCCGACCGGCCGCCGCGATGTCCGTCGCATAATCGGCATAATCGGGACGCAGCGGCCCTTCCAGCTGCGCACTGATCGTATCGGCGTTGGCGATGATCCGCCCTAGCGGCTGGCGCAGCGACCGGTCCAGCCGCTTGCCAAATTCGCCGGGATAGAGCGCGACCGCCGCTTCCTGCTCCATCGGCACGACCACCGTCTGCTCCAGCGGAAAGGCGGTGCCGCGATAGCCGGTCAGTTGTCCGGCCAGATCGAACATGGGAAAACCCGACAGACGAAACGACCGCGCCGGATCGTTGATCAGCGCTGCCGTCTGGTCGCGAAAGGCGCGCCGCTGCGCAAAGGCGCGCAGCATCGCCATGTCGCCATCCTCGTCAGGCAAAAGCTGGAAATAGCCGGAAAAGCGGCTGCCCGGCACCGGCGGATCGGTCGGCAGCGCGCCATGCGCGTCGCTGCCCGCCAGCACCATCTGGAACCGCAACTGCATGTCGATCTGCCAGCTCCAGCCATCGGCCAGCGCGGCAATATCCGCCTCGCGCCGCGCTGTGTCCGCTGGCAGCGCGACCGCAGGCCGCTCATGCCAGTCGATGATCGAGAGGGTCACGCCATCGCTATCGGGCCGCGCCCGCACCCACATATCGATGTCACCATGCTCGGTCGCGGCGATGATCGGCCGCGATACGGTGATGCCCAGCCGGGCCGACAGCCGCGCGATCGCGGCCAGTTGCGGCACGGCCACTGGCCCGCCCAGATCACCCCCCGCCTCGCGCTGAAGCGTCAGCAGGCGCAGGTCTGCGCTCAGCAAAAGGCCGTCGCTGGAGATGGAGGCCCGGATGATCGCAGGATGCGACGGCATGTTCACGCGCCCGTCAACCGGCGCAAATGATCGAGCCGGGAGCGGAAGGCGGGCGGCGAGCGTAGCGCGCTGACGGCCGCATCGGCCTGCATGTCGGTCAGCCCCTGATAGCGCTCCGCCTCTGCCACGATCGCAGCGTCGGACAGGGCCGGGCGCACAGGACGCAACGCCAGCAGCAAATGGCGATAATCAGCGTCCGATCCGCCCAGCGCCCGGCAAAGCATCGCCACCTGCGCCAGCGGTCCCATCACCAATATGTCCGTCGCCTGGACCGTCGTCATGCGCAGCCGCCTTGCCGCCAGCGCCGTAAACAGCAAAAAGCGCCGCTGCCCCAGCGCGATCCCCATCAGTTCCGGCGAATCAGCCAGCTCGCCCATCCGCCGCACCAGGCGGTCGGCCTCGGCAATCGGACTGGCGCTTTCATCATGGTCGGCGAGCAAGGCCCAGCCCGACCGTTCAAACGCCGCCAACATGGCATCGCCCAGATCAGCCGCGCTCCGCTGGACCACCGCCGCCAGACAGGCCGCTGCCGTCCACACCAGTTCGGCAAAATATTCAGCGGGCAGGTCCGGTCGCATCGATCGATCCTCGCCGCCCGTGGCGATCCAGCGTCCCTCCGCCAGCGCCAGCGCGGACAGCGCATCGCCGACCAGCGGATCATCGCCCAGCGCCAACACGCCGCCATCGCCATCTTCCAGCCGCTCGATGTCGGGCTGACCAAATTGCCGCAGCATCAGGCTGACCCCGGCACGCATCTGCATATGCGCCAGCAGCGCCGGTCCGATCAGCGTCGGTTGCGCCTGCACCGTCGGCCAGCATAGCGAGTCAGGCGACCGGGAAAGGATCTGCGCGACATCGGGCGCATGGTCGAGCGACAGCCGCAGCGCCATCTCGATTGCATTGAGGCATCCGCCCAGATGCCGCCGCGTTTCCGCGATCAGCGCATCATGGCGTGCCCGTTCCTCGACCGGGAAGAAGAAAGCCAGATCGATGGCATGGCCAACCGGCACGGCGGACATGCCCGCCATGACTTGCGCCATAGGCCAGCTGTCCGCCATGGCCGCACCGGTAAGGGACGAATAGGCGTTCATACCGGGACCATAGCCCGACGTCCTTAAAATGCACTAAACCCTGGCGGCGAAATATGCTCAGTCGCGCGGGCGCAATATGATCGCCCCGGCCGATGCGATCAGCGCCAGCATCGCCACTCTGATGCCCTGCGCCAGCATCCCGACCAGCCCGGCGACGATCAGCAACAGCAGGACCGTTCCGGGCGTGACGATCATCCATGGCCGGGCATTGCCGGTCCGTCGCCAACGATCCGCCACCAGCATGATCCCCAGCAACAGCGCGAGATCAGCGGCCAGCGTACTGCTGCCCGCCAGCACGATGCCGATCAGCGCCAGCAACGGCGTCACGAACGCCAGCAAGCCCATGGGCGGCGGTCGCAGCGCCAGTTCGTCCAGCCGGTCGGCGATTTCCGCCAATAACAACGCCACCAGCAACAGGGCAAATCCGGTCAACGTCCACAGCAGCTCGACCGGCACCAGCGCGATCGCTCCCAGCGCGATGGCGGCGATCCGCACCTGCATCGCAGGCACCTGCATCCGCATCAGTGCCGGGCTGATCATCCGGGCGAGGGGCGAGAGAAGATAATGTTCAACGCCCCCGCGCGCCCGCGCCGACGACGCACCCGCTGCCGTCACCGCCTGCGCCACCAGATCGGCCTGCTGCTGGGTTTCGATCAGCGCGACCCGCCCTTCGAGCAGATCATCCTGTGACACGGTGACGCGGCGCGCGCCTTTCTGCACCGCCGCGCGCACCAGCGTCAGCGACAAATCCCAGTCGCCGATCATGTCGAGCGTGCCGAACAACAATGTCGGGCTGATCCGCGCCAGCCCGGCCCAGCGTTGTCCGGCGTCGATCCGCTCGAACGGCGTGCTGGCACGGCTGTCGTCCGTGACCAGCAGGGCATTGCCCTCTGCGCTGCCCATCGCTTCGAAATGCGCCTGCGACACGATCGCCCCGTCGGCGACCAGCAGCACGTCGGCATCACGCGGCGCATCCCGCACCATCGACACCATGTCCCGCACCAGCGCGACCGCGATCCCGTCGGCGCTCAGCCGGTCGACGGCCTGCGACAAAGCGGGCGTAATGACGCTCACCAAAATCATGATGCGATCCGCGCCAGCCTGCGCCGCCTGCCGCGCCTGATATTCCACCAGCGTCTGCCCGGCAAAATACAGACTCGCGCGCTGACCCCCGGTCGATTGGCCCCCGGACGAATCGCCCGAAGCCCGGCTGGCGCTGAGAATAGCCGCGAAACTCATATCGTTATGGTATCGACCCGATTGTTGTGCAGCGGGCCTTGTCGCAAGGCTTAGGGCTTCGCGCAAGCGCAGCCGTGCCCGCGTCGCGATTCAGGTCTGTTGCAGCCCCGCCAGCGCCGCGCGCAAACGGCGCAACACGCGCGGATCGCCCGGTGCCGCCTCTGCCGCTTCGTCGGCCAGCGCCATCAGCGCGGTCAGCCCGAAACTGGCCGCCAGCCCTTTCAGCCGCCACGCCGCCAGTTCCCAATTGGCGTCGCACCGCGCCCGCCCCAGCAGGTCGATCTGCCGCTCCGCACTTTCCATGAAGGCGACGCGCAAGTCCGCAATCAGGGCGCTGTCGTCGCCGACGGCTGCGGATAAAGCTGCATGGAGGGCGCCAGGATCATAGGACATAGAGACAGACGCTATCTGGCTTGCGTTAAGTTTTGGTAACAGGGCATTTGCGCGGGCGGAAAAGCTGCTAGGATGCACGCCATGACAGGGGGCAGCACAATCGTCGAGTTTTGGCGCGACGAACCAAGCGCAGCCAGCGATGCGTCGCAGGCGGATGACATTTTACTTTTGAAACAGGCGGCTCTCAACATCGACGAAGATGATTCGGATGATGGCGCGGGCGATGCCTGGGTCAGGCGTGTGCGTGTCGGATTGACCTTGCTTGGCGTCGGCTGGGTCGGCTTTGCCGGCTGGGCGATGGTGGCGTCGGGCGATCTGGCCGGTGGTCCCTTGTTCTGGGCCAATGCCATCGCCACGCTGGTCGTCCCGCTCATCCTGCTTGGCCTGGCTTATCTGCTGTTGATGCGGAACAGCCGCGCCGAATCGCGCCGCTATCTCGACACGGCCCGCGCCCTGCGGACGGAGGCCGATCTGCTCGAACTGCGCCTTGGCCGGATCGCGACCCAGTTGGAAACCGCCCGCCAGTCCATGCAGGATCAGGCCGAATTGCTCGACAGCTATGGCGCGGCCGCCAGCAGTAATATGGAAGCGTCCGCCGAACTGATCGCCAGCCGGTCGCAGGCGACCGCCGACCGCGCCGAATCGGCCGAACGGGCCAGCACAGCGCTCCTTGCCAAGATGGACTCTCTGATCGCGTCGATCCCCGAACTGGAGGACCGCACCGGTCGCATGGCCGCGCAGATCATGGACAATGGCCATGCGCTGGCCGAACGGATCGACACGCTGGAAGCGCGGCTTCATGCACTGGCCGAATTGTCGGACGACGCCCGCGCCCGCACTTTGTCTGCGACCAAGAGCCTGTCGAGCCAGCTTACCCAACTCCAGGAATCGACCCGCGCCGCCAATGAAGAAGTGACCGGCATGGCCGAGATCGCCGCCGGACGCATCGACGCCACCGCGCAGAGCGCGCGGCAGGCGATGGATCGCACCCGTCAGGATATCGAATTGCAGGCAGCGGCCCTGGCAACTTTGGTCGAAACCGCCGGAACCGGCATCGCCAGCACCAGCGAAAGCGTGCGGGCGACGTTGATCCATGATCTCGACACGGCGCAGGCAGATTTGACCGGCCGTCTCGACAACGCTTTGCGCAGCGTGCGCGCCACCATGGCGACGACTGACGAAGGCCTGTCCCGCCGCGCCGAACATCTCGAAGCACTTGTTGCAGCCGCACAGGCCGGGATCGGCAATGTCAGCGAGACCACGCTGTCGACGTTGACGCGGGACATGAATGCCATCGAAACCGACCTGCGCGAACGGCTCGACGCTGCGCTGGCCCGCGCGCAGGAAGCGCTGGCGCTGACCGACGGCAATCTGTCGTCCCAGTCCGCCGCGCTCGAATCGCTGGTTGCCCGGTCGCGCGACAGCCTGGACGCCATTGGCAGCGAAACGGTTACGGGTCTGGCCAACACGATCGGCGACGTCGAAAACCGGCTGCACCAGATCAATGACGTCATGGCGGGGCAGCACAGCCTGATGACCGGTATCCAGGCCGGGCTGGACGAAACGATCACCACGACGGAGACCCGCTTCGCAACGCTGGAGGAAGTGGCCCTTGCCCGCAGCGAACGGTTGACCGAAGCGCTTGCGCGCCTGACCAGCGAAACGCAGCGGATCGACGGCGCGCTGGCCAATGGTGGCATGACCGCCGAAAAGCTGATCGGCTGCGCCGAAACGCTGCTCGTCGCGCTCGATTCGAGCGTGCGCGAACTCGACGAGACCTATCCCGCCGCACTGGAGCGGTTCGACGCCCGGCTGGAACAGAGCCGCGCGCTGCTGGGCAACACGACACCGGAAATGGAGCGGCTGGAGGCGATCTCGCAGGCGCTGGTCGGTCGGGCGGAAGAGGCCGAATCGTTGCTGCGCGGTCAGGGCAGTCGCCTGACCGAATGGCTGGAAAGCACGCAGGGCGGGCTGGAAGCCAATCGCAATCTGGTCGAACGGCTGCGCGTGGCGCTGGACGGCGCGCATCAGGACGCGACTCGCATCACCGAGGGTGCCGGGCCGCTGCTCGTTACTGCCCTGCTGCGCGTCAAGGACACGGCCGATCAGGCGGCCGAGCGCGCGCGTCAGGCGCTGGGTCGCGCCATTCCTGAAGCCGCCCAGGCACTGGCCGACGCCAGTGAACAGGCGATGCAGACCGCCATCGGCGACAAGGTCACGGCGCAGATCGAACAGGTCGCGCGGGTCGCGGAGGACGCGGTCAAGGCCGCACATCAGGCGTCCGAGCGGCTGACCCGCCAGTTGCTGACCATCGCCGACACCAGCGCCAGCGTCGAACAGCGGATCGAGGAAGCCGAGCGCGCGTCCGAAAATCGCGACCGCGACCATTTCGCCCGCCGCTCCGCGCTGCTGATCGAATCGCTAAACAGCACCGCTATCGACGTCGCCAAGATCCTGTCCAACGACGTCACCGACTCAAGCTGGTCGGCCTATCTGAAGGGCGATCGCGGCGTATTCACCCGCCGCGCAGTCAGGCTGCTGGATGCCGGGGAATCGCGGGAAATTGCACTGCATTACGACAATGACCCGGAATTTCGCGATCATGTGAACCGCTATATCCATGATTTTGAAGGGATGCTGCGGATCATCCTGTCGGCGCGCGACGGCAACGCGCTGGGCGTCGCTATCCTCTCATCGGATATGGGCAAACTCTATGTCGCGCTGGCGCAGGCGATCGAGCGGCTGCGCCAGTAAGCGGAGCGGAATTTAGCGCGAATAGCCCGGCAGCATGTCCAGCGTGATCCAGCCCTGCACATAATTGGCGTAATAGAGGCCGAACAGCAAAGCTGACAGCAGCGTCGCTCGAAGCGCCACTACGCCCGGACGGAAATTGCTGGGCGCGCTATCCGCCTGCCCCTTCACCATCCGCTCGCCCGTTTCGTCGGGCGTGCGGATGCCGAAAGGCAGGATGATGAACGCGCTGATCACCCAGAACAGCACATAGATAGCGAAAATGGCGTAGAGGTTCATGGCCGCGATTTACGCCCGAATGAGCAGCACGTCCACAATCGGTTTCTTGCCCGTCCATCGCGTCGCGGTGCGGCGCACGGCCAGGCGGATACGCTCGCGCACCGCCTCTTCCTCATGCGATCCTTTGGCAATCACATCTGCCGCATCGTCGGCGGCTTCGGCCAGGAAGTCCGCCTTATCCTCTTCCACTGGAACGCCCTGCGTCCGCAGCGTCGGTCGGCCAAGCAGCCGCCCCTTGGCATCGAGCGCCACGGCGACGCTGATCTGGCCATGCAGCCCCAGCTTGCGCCGCTCGTTCATGGTCGCGCCCTCGGCAGGCAGGATAACGTCGCCATCCAGCACCAGCCGCCCGACTTCCTGCCGCCCGATGATCGTCGGCTTGCCCGGCGCCAGTCGCAGCAGGTCGCCATTGGACTGTACCACGGCGTTGGGAATGCCCGTCGCCAAACCCAGCCGCGCCTGTTCCGCCATATGCCGTCGTTCGCCATGGACGGGCAGCAATATCTCTGGCCGGATCCAGCGATACATGGCTTCCAGTTCAGGACGCCCCGGATGGCCCGATACATGGACTTCGGCCTGCCGGTCGGTGACCATCTCGATATTCTTGGTCGCCAGCGCATTCTGAATGCGACCGATGGCGATTTCGTTGCCGGGGATCTGCTTGGAGGAAAAAACGACCAGATCGCCGTCGGTCAGCTTGATCGGATGGCTGTCGAACGCAATACGCGCCAGCGCCGCGCGTGCCTCACCCTGGCCGCCCGTGGCAATGATCATCACCTCGTCACGGGGCAGCTTCATCGCCTCGTCCCAGTCGACCGTGGGCGGGAACCCTTTGAGATAGCCGCTCGCCTTGGCCATGCCGATGATCCGGTCGAGCGAACGGCCCGCGACGCACACCTTGCGCCCCATCGCGACCGCCACTTCGCCCAGCGTCTGGACGCGCGCGGCATTGGACGCAAAGGTGGTGACCAGCACCCGGCCCTTGGCCCCCTCGATCGTCTGCATCAATCCTTCGCGGACATCGCCTTCGGACCCGCTGGCCTTGTCATTGAACACATTGGTGCTGTCGCACACCAGCGCCAGCACGCCCTGGTCGCCCACCGCGGTCAGTTCCGCCGGGGTCGATGGCACGCCGAGCAGCGGCTGATCGTCCAGCTTCCAGTCGCCGGTGTGGAAAATCCGGCCATGGGGCGTGTCGATCACCAGCGCATTGCCCTCAGGGATCGAGTGCGCCAGCGGCATGTAGCGGAAACCAAACGGGCCGAGTTCAAAGCTGCCCTCGTTCGGGATGACGTGGAGCTTAACCTCCTTGGTCAACCCCTCTTCCTCCAGCTTCAGGCGGATGAGGCCAGCGGTAAAGGGCGTGGCATAAAGCGGCACGCCAAGGTCCGCAGCGAGATAGGGGATCGCGCCGATATGATCCTCATGCCCGTGGGTCAGCACGATGCCGAGCAGATCCTTGCGCCGTTCCTCGATAAAGGTCAGGTCCGGCAGCACCAGTTCGATGCCCGGATAATTGGGATCGCCAAAGGTCATGCCGAGATCGACCATCACCCATTTGCCTTGGCAACCGTATAAATTGACGTTCATGCCAATCTCGCCCGACCCGCCAAGGGCCAGGAAGAGCAGCTCATCCTTGGGTTTCATTACGCTTGTAAACTCCGTTCGTGCATCAGCGCGAGGCCCTGAACCGTCAGGTCCGGCGCGATCGCATCGAAAATATCGCTGTTATCATTGAAGAGGACCGCAAGGCCCCCCGTCGAAATCACTCTGGTCGGGCGGCCAATTTCGGCCCTCATCCGGGCGACCAGCCCCTCCATCATGGCTACATAGCCCCAAAAGACGCCGATATGCATCTGTGCTTCGGTCGTCCGGCCAATGACCGATCGATTTTCCGGCGGGGCGATGGCGATCTTGGGCAGTTTCGCCGCCGCCGCGACCAGCGCATCGAGCGAAAGGTTGATGCCCGGCGCGATGACCCCGCCCTTATAAGCGCCGCTATAATCGACCACGTCGAACGTCGTCGCGGTGCCAAAATCGATGACGATCAGGTCGCCTGCATAAAGATGGTGCGCGGCGATGACGTTTACAACCCGGTCAGCCCCCACCGATCCTGGCTCGGCCACATCCAGTTCTATGCCCCAGTCGACCGGTGCTTGCCCGGCGATCAACGCCGTCGTCCTGAAATATTTTTCGGCCAGCACCTGCAGATTATGCAGCGCGCGCGGCACCACGGTCGCAATGATGACCGCATCAACGTCAGCGATCTTATAGCCTTCCAGCATCAGCAACTGGTTGAGCCACACCGCATATTCGTCCGCCGTGCGGCGCGGATCGGTCGCAATCCGCCAGCGCGCGCGGATGGTCCGCCCTTCGAGCAGCGCGAAAACCACATTGGTGTTGCCCGCGTCGATCGCGAGAAGCATGGCCGGTCCTTGGTTCAGGTGAGAAATATGTCACCGGCGTGAATGGCACGGCTCTGCCCGTTCGCCAAGCGCAGGATCAACATACCCTGCCGATCGAGCGTATCGAATAGGCCGTCAACTGTCTCGCCATCGGGTTGCACCACCCGCATCGGCGTGCCGGTCGGGTGGGCGTTGAGCAGCCAGTGGGTCCGCACCGGGTCCAGCCCCTGCGCCCGCCAGATGGACAGCCAGTGCGCGAAAAGCTGCGCCAGCCGCTCCAGCAACGCGCCCGCCTCTGCATCGGCCGCGCCCTGCGCCAGCAGGCTGGTCACGGGACGGTCGAGATTGCGTGGATGGTCAGCAACGTTGATGCCGATACCCACGACGACAGCGTCGCCAGCCCTCTCCAGCAAGATGCCGGCAATCTTCGCGCCATCGACCAGAACGTCATTGGGCCATTTGATCCGTGCCTGTCCCGCACAGAGCGGCGCGACCAGCGCGTGGACTGCATTCGCCGCGACCAGCGCCAGCGTGTGCGGTAGGGGATCGCCCGCCCGCAACCGAACCAGCGTAGAACAATGAAGATTGCCAACCGGGCTTTCCCAGCTGCGGCCCATCCGCCCCTTGCCGCCCGTCTGCCGCCCCGCGCGCAGCCAGCTGCCATCGGGCGCGCCCTGATCCGCCAATGCCAGCATGTCGGCATTGGTGGACCCGGTCTCGGCAACGAAGCGGATGGTCAGAACAGGGACGCCGCAGCGGCGGCGCTCGCCTGATCCAGCACGGGATTGAGCAGATAGCCCAGCACGATGACGACGGCGCAGGCAGTCAGGATGACATTTTCGACCGCCCCGCCCTTCGCCTCATAGGCACCGGTCGGCTCGTCGAAATAGATCGTCTTGATGATCTTGAGATAATAAAAAGCCCCGATCACCGACGCCGCGATGCCGAACGCCGCCAGCGCGGTCAGGCCCGACGCCACCGCCGCATCGAACACCAGGAACTTCGCCCAGAAACCGAAGAGCGGCGGGATACCAGCCATCGAGAACATGAAGATCGCGAACGCAGCCGCCAGACCTTTACGCGACTGCGACAGGCCCGCCAGGCTGGCGATCGTCTCGACCGGCTTGCCGTCGGCATCGCGCATCTGGAGGATGCAGGCGAAGGCGCCGATCGTCATGACGACATAGATCGCCATATAGCTCATCGTCGCGGCAACACCGGCAGGTGTGCCTGCGGCAAGACCGATCAGCGCAAAGCCGACATTGTTGATCGACGAATAGGCCATCAGCCGCTTGATGTTGCTCTGGCCGATCGCCGCGACCGCACCGAACAGGATGGAGGCAAGCGCGACGAAGATCACGATCTGCTGCCAGTCCAGCCCCGCCGGACCCAGCGCCTCGATCGCGACGCGAACGGTCAAGCCCATGGCCGCGACCTTGGGCGCGCTGGCGAAGAAGGTCGTCACCGGCGTCGGCGCGCCTTCATAGACGTCGGGCGTCCACATATGGAACGGCACGGCGCTGATCTTGAAGGCAAGGCCTGCCAGCACGAACACCAGGCCGAACAATTCGCCCTTGCCCACGCCATCGCCCAGCGCAACGGCAATGCCGTCAAACGCCGTGCTGCCGGTAAAGCCATAGAGCAAAGAGATGCCATAGAGCAGGATGCCGCTCGCCAGAGATCCCAGCACGAAATATTTAAGGCCCGCTTCGGAAGAACGCCCGTCCTGCCGCATGAAGCTGGCGAGGACATAGGAGGCGAGGCTGTTCATTTCGAGGCCAACATAGAGCGTCAGCATGTCGCCCGCCGACACCATCATGCCCATGCCGATGGCTGCGAACAGGATCAGGATGGGATATTCAGGCCGCAACGCGCTGTCGGTCGAAAAGAAGCGTGGTGCCAGCAGGATCGCTGCTGCCGCCGCCGCGTAGATCAACGCCTTGGCATAGACGGAGAAGGCATCGGCGCGGACGAGTCCGCCGAATGCGTCAGGGCCGTGCGCCAGCGAGCAGGACAAAGCGACGCCCGCGACGATCAGCGTCAGCACCGACAGCGCGTTGACGATCCGCGCCGTGCCGTCGCCACCGAAGGCAGCCACCAGCATCAGGATCAGGCCACCGGCCGTCAATATGAGTTCCGGCAGAACGGCCAAAAGGGAAGCGGAGTCGATCATCAGTGCGCCTCCCCGTGCGCCGAAACTTCTTCATGGTGTGCCTCGCCAGCAGGCTTGGGCGCACCCATCTTGATCTTGGAGTCTCCCGCCGGAGCGGCAGGCGCGAGGCGGGCTTCGAGCGCGCGAATGTCGGGACGCATGGGGCTAAGGAAGCTTTCGGGATAAACACCCATCCACAGCACGACAGCGGCGATCGGTGCCAGCAGCCAGATTTCGCGGCCCGACAGGTCGGGCATCGCGGCGGCATCGGCGTTGACCTGTTCGCCATAACAGATGCGGCGATAGAGGTAGAGCATGTAGGCCGCGCCCAGGATAATGCCCGTGGTGCAAACAAGCGCCACCCAGGTGGATGCCTGATAAATGCCCATCAGCGCCAGAAATTCGCCGACAAAGTTCGACGTGCCGGGCAGACCGACCGACGCCATGGTGAAAAACAGGAACAGCACCGCATAGCGCGGCATGTTGATCGACAACCCACCATAGCGCGCAATCTCACGGGTATGCAGGCGATCATAGATCACGCCCACACACAGGAACAGCGCGCCCGCGACCAGACCATGGCCCAGCATCACCATCATCGCGCCTTCGATGCCCGCCTGGTTGAAGGCGAACAGGCCGACCGTCACGATCGCCATATGCGCGACCGACGAATAGGCGATCAGCTTCTTCATGTCCGACTGCACCAGCGCGACGAGCGAGGTATAGACCACCGCGACCATCGACAGGCCCCAGACCAAAGGCGCGAGTTGCGCCGAGGCTTCGGGGAACATCGGCAGGGAGAAGCGGATGAATCCATAGCCACCCATCTTCAGCAGCACACCCGCCAGAATGACAGAACCCGCGGTCGGTGCCTGAACGTGCGCGTCGGGCAGCCAGGTGTGGACTGGCCACATCGGCATCTTCACCGCGAAGCTGGCGAAGAAGGCCAGGAACAGCCAGGTCTGGACATGCGGATCGAAATTATAGGCCATCAGCACCGGGATTTCGGTCGTCCCGGCCTCATGCACCATCCACATCATCGCGATCAGCATCAGGACCGATCCGAACAATGTGTAGAGGAAGAATTTATAGCTGGCGTAGATGCGATCCGCACCGCCCCAAATGCCGATGATCAGATACATCGGGATCAGGCCGGCTTCGAACATGATGTAGAAGAGGTAGAGATCCTGCGCCGTAAAGACGCCGATCATCAGCACCTCCATGAACAGGAAGGCCGCCATATATTCGCCGACGCGCTTGTTGATCGCGTTCCAGCTGGCACCGATGCAGATCGGCATCAGGAACACGGTCAGCGCGATCAGCATCAGCGCGATGCCGTCGATACCCAGCGCCCAGGCGAATTTGCCGAAGATCGGCGCATATTCCTGAAACTGCCACTGTGCGCCGCTGCCCGACTGGTCGAAATTCGCCCACAGGGCCATGCCCAGCACGAAATCGACCAATGTGGCGATCAATGCGATCCAGCGCGCGCTGTTCGCGCCCACGAACAGACAGGCGATGGCCCCCGCCATCGGCACTGCCATCATCAGGGAAAGGATGGGGAAGCCGTCCATTATCGTGTCATCGCCCAGGTTGCGGCAGCGGCGAGGCCAATCAGCATCACCAGCGCGTAGGTGTAGAGGTAGCCGGACTGGAGCCGACGGGTCACTTTATTGCCCTGCACGACCAGCGCCGCCAGACCATTGGGTCCGAACCGGTCGATGAAACCGACGTCACCGAACTTCCAGAAGAAGCGTCCGATGGCGAAGGCTGGCTTGACGAACAGAAAATTATACAGCTCGTCGAAATACCATTTGTTGAGCAGGAAGCTGTACAGACCGGTGAAGGTCGCGACGAAGCGCTGCGGCCAGTCGGTATTCTTGATATAGGCCAGCCAGGCGATCAGCAGCCCGGTCAGCATCACCGTGAACGGCGCGAACTTGACCCACGTCGGCACTTCATGCGCGGCGTGCATCAGATGGCTGTCGAACGACAGCGCCCCCTTCCAGAATTCGATACCACCTTCGGCACCGATAAACTGGTCGTGGAACAGGAAGCCCGCAAATACCGCGCCAAGGCTCAGCACGATCAGCGGCACCAGCATGACCCAGGGACTCTCGTGCGGATGATAACCGCCGGTCCCGGTTGCGGGCGCATGATGATGATCGTCATGCGCATGATCGTCGTGATGATCGTCATGCCCGTGGGAATCGTGGAGAGCGTGCTGGATATGCTCCGACGCAGCCCAGCGGGCTTTGCCGAAGAAGGTCAGGAACACCAGACGCCACGAATAGAAGCTGGTGAGCAGCGCCGCAAAAATACCGACCAGAAACGCGCCGGTCCCCGCCCCGCCAGCGGCATAGGCCGCTTCAAGGATACCGTCCTTGGAATAGAAGCCCGCAAAGCCGACGCCGATGAGCGGCAGGCCAACGCCGGTGATGGCCAGCGTCCCCAGCGTCATCGTCCAGAAGGTGATCGGTATCTCTTTCCGCAGCGCGCCATAATAGCGCATGTCCTGCTCATGGTGCATCGCATGGATGACCGAGCCTGCGCCCAGGAACAGCAAAGCCTTGAAAAAGGCGTGGGTGAACAGGTGGAACATCGCCGCGCCATAGGCGCCGACGCCCGCGGCGAAGAACATATAGCCCAGCTGCGAGCAGGTCGAATAGGCAATGACGCGCTTGATGTCGGTCTGCACCGTGCCGACGGTCGCCGCGAACAGGCAGGTCGCTGCGCCGACATAGGTCACGACGGTCAGCGCCGTTTGCGACGTCTCGAACATCGGCGACAGGCGGCACACCATGAACACGCCCGCCGTCACCATGGTCGCAGCATGGATCAGCGCGGACACCGGCGTCGGGCCTTCCATCGCGTCCGGCAACCATGTGTGCAGGCCAAGCTGCGCCGACTTGCCCATGGCCCCCACGAACAGTAGCAGACACAGCACCGTCATCGTATCGAAGCGGTGGCCGAGGAACCCGATGGTCGATCCCGCTATGGACGGGGCCATTTCAAGGATTTCGGGGATGGAGATCGTATTGAACACCAGATAGGTGCCGAAAATCCCCATCATGAAGCCAAGGTCGCCGACGCGATTGACGACGAACGCCTTGATCGCGGCCGCATTGGCGCTGGGCTTGCGGAACCAGAAACCGATGAGCAGGTAGGAAGCGAGGCCCACCCCTTCCCAACCGAAGAACATCTGGAGCAGATTGTTCGCGGTCACGAGCATCAGCATCGCGAAGGTGAAGAGCGAGAGATAGGCGAAGAAGCGCGGCTGATCCGGCTCCTCGTCCATATAGCCCCAGCTATACAGGTGGACGAGGCTGGACACGCTGGTGATGACCACCAGCATGACCGCCGTCATAGCATCGACCCGCAGCGCCCATTGCGCGTCAAAGCTACCCGACTGAATCCAGGTGAACAGCGGCGTGACATGCGCTTCGGCGCTGCCCGTCAGGAAGCTGATGAAGATCGGCCAGCTCAGCGCGCAGGAAATGAACAGTGCGCCGGTGGTGAGGATCTTGGCAGGCAGCTTGCCCAGCGCCTTGTTGCCAAGGCCCGCAATGGCAGCGGCCAGCAGTGGAAGAAGAACGATAAGCTGGATCATGAGTTCAGGCTCAGCCCTTCATCCGGTTGACATCGTCGACGGCGATGGTGCCGCGACCACGGAAGTAAATGACGAGGATGGCCAGCCCGATGGCCGCCTCACCCGCCGCGACGGTCAGCACGAACATGCTGAACACCTGCCCCACCAGATCGCCCAGAAAGGCGCTGAAGGCGACGAGGTTGATGTTCACGCTCAAAAGGATCAGCTCGATCGCCATCAGAATGATGATGACATTCTTGCGGTTGATGAAGATGCCCAGCACCCCCATCACGAACAGGATGGCGCCGACCACCATATAATGTTGAAGGCCGATCACAGCTCCACCCCCTGCCCGATGGGCTGATTGATATTGCGGACCGCATCCTGCGGACGGCGGCGGTTCTGCTTGGCGATATTCTGGCCCTTCACCCCGCCCCGCGCCCTATGGGTCAGGACGATCGCGCCGATCATTGCGACCAGCAGGACAATGCCCGCCGCCTCGAATAGGAAGATATAGCGGGTATAGAGCAATGTCCCGATCGCCTTGATGTTCGATACATCCGGCGCGGTCGGCGCGGCGCGCTGCGCCAGTTCGATCGGACCCGCGCTCCACAGGCCAATGCCCAGCACGATTTCCGCCAGCAGCACAAAAGCGATCAGCAGACCAAAGGGCAGGTAACTCACGAAACCGGCGCGCAGTTCGGCAAAGTCGATGTCGAGCATCATGACGACGAACAGGAACAGCACCGCGACCGCGCCGACATAGACGATGACGAGCAGCATCGCGATGAACTCAGCCCCCAGCAGGATCATCAGACCCGCCGCGTTGAAGAAGGCCAGGATCAGCCACAACACCGAATGGACCGGGTTGCGCGACAGGATCGTCAGCGCACCGCTGGACACCACCAGGATCGCGAACAGGTAAAAGGCTAAGACGTGGATCAATGGATGGCCCCCGGAAACCGTTCGGGCTGAGCGAAGTCGAAGCCTTCCACTGAACGAAGTGAAGTGACTTCGCTACGCTCAGTCGAACCCTTCGACAGGCTCAGGGCGAACGGGTTTGAGTTAGACACGGCGCGCATTACCGATAAGGCGCATCGGCGGCAAGGTTCGCGGCGATCGCGCGTTCCCACTTGTCACCATTTTCAAGAAGCTTGGCCTTGTCGTAGATCAGCTCCTCGCGGGTTTCGGTCGCAAACTCGAAGTTCGGACCTTCCACGACCGCATCCACCGGGCAGGCTTCCTGACAGAAACCGCAATAGATGCACTTGGTCATGTCGATGTCGTAGCGCGTCGTGCGGCGGCTGCCATCCTCGCGCGGCTGCGCCTCGATGGTGATCGCCTGCGCCGGACACACCGCCTCGCACAGCTTGCACGCGATGCAGCGCTCTTCCCCGTTGGGATAGCGACGCAGCGCATGTTCACCCCGGAACCGCGGCGAGATCGGGTTCTTCTCATAGGGATAGTTGATCGTCGCCTTGGGCTTGAAAAAATATTTCAAGGTCAGCCAGTGCGCTTTCACAAACTCCCAGAGGGTAAAGCTTTTGACGTAATATCCGAGGCTCATTGTGCGCCTCCATAGCGCGTCAGCATGAGGAAACCCGACACCAGAAAGACGAAGAAGAGCGAGGTCGGAAGAAAAATCTTCCAGCCCAGCCGCATCAACTGGTCATAACGGTAGCGGGGCACCGTCGCCTTTACCCAGGAAAAGACGAAGAAGAAGAAGAGTATCTTGGCGAACAGCCAGAGGATGCCCGGCACATAATAGAGCGGTGCCCAGTCGACCGGGGGCAGATAGCCGCCCCAGAACAGGATCGCGTTCAATGCGCACATCAGGATGACGTTGGCATATTCGCCCAGCCAGTAGAGCGCGAAGGCCATGGACGAATATTCGGTCTGATAACCCGCGACCAGTTCGCTCTCCGCTTCGGTCAGGTCGAAGGGCGCACGCGCGGTTTCGGCCATGGCGGAAATCAGGAACATGATCGCCATCGGGAAGAGCAGCGGATTGAAGCCGTTGCCGTTCAGGAAGCCATAATAGCCCTTCTGGCTTTCCACGATCGCGGTCAGGTTGAAGCTGCCCGCCCACAGAACAACACAGATCAGGATGAAGCCGATCGAGACTTCATAGCTGATCATCTGCGCGGACGCGCGGATCGCGGAATAGAAGGGATATTTGGAGTTGGACGCCCAGCCCGCCAGCACGATGCCGTACACGCCCAGCGACGAAATCGCGAGGATGTAGAGCAGCCCGACATTGATGTCCGCCAGCACCACGCCGACATCGAACGGCACCACCGCCCAAGCCAACAATGCCACCGTGAAGGTGATGATCGGCGCGATGATGAACAGCGCCTTGTTCGCCGCGGACGGGATGATGGTTTCCTGCAGGAACACCTTGGCCCCGTCCGCAAAGGACTGGAGCAGGCCGAAGGGACCAACCACGTTCGGCCCGCGCCGCAGCGCCATCGCCGCCCAGATCTTGCGATCGGCATAGATGATCATCGCGACCGCCAGCATCAGCGGCAGGGCGATCACGAGGATGCCGATGATGGTCGAGAGGAACCAGGCGACACCGAACGGCGCGCCCCATGAAACGAAAAGCGCGGTCACTCTGCGGCCTCCGCAAATTCAACCCCATGGACCAGTTCCGCCGAGCATTGCTGCATCGTCGGGCTGGCGCGGCAGATGGCGTTGGTCAGGTAGAAATCCTTGATCGGCGAAGCCAGTTCGCCGGTCGCGCCGGTGGGCACCGAAGGCACGGACCAGCCATAATCGGCCAGACCCTCGACACCCAATGCAGGCACCGCCCTGATCATTTCGGCGCGCAGTTGCTCGAAATTGTCGAACGGCAGCGTCGCACCCATCACTTCGGACAGAGCGCGCAGGATCGACCAGTCCTCACGGGCGTCACCCGGCGCGAACACGGCCTTTTCGCCCCGCTGCACGCGGCCTTCGAGATTGACGTATGTGCCGGCCTTTTCGGCATAGCTTGCGCCCGGCAGGATCACGTCTGCCGCGTGCGCGCCCTTGTCGCCATGATGGCCGACATAGACTTTGAAGCTGCCCTCGAAGGCGGCATAATCGACCTCGTCCGCGCCCAGCGCAAAGAGCAGCTTTGGCTTGGCAGCAGCCACCGCCTTGATCCCGCCAGCCGTCGCATAGCCGAGCATCAGCCCGCCCATCCGCGCCGCCGCGAAGTGCAGCACATTATAGCCGTTCCAGCCATCTTTCACGAGGCCCAGCGTCTCGACCAGCCCCAGCGTGTCGCCATGCGCGCCGTCCTTGGCCAGCACACCGCCGCCCACGATCATCGCGGGCCGCGCGGCCTTGCCAAACGCCTCGACAACGGCGGCAGGCAGCTTGCCCAGCAGCGACGCATCATTGCCCAGCCACTCGACCTTGTAGGTCAGGTCAAACTCCGGCCCGATGCCAAAGACCTTCGCGCCCTTCTTGATCGCCTTGCGCAGCCGCGTGTTCACCAGCGGCGCTTCCCAGCGCAAATTGGTGCCGACCAGCAGGATGACGTCAGCGGTTTCCAGATCGGCCAGCGGCGTGTTGAACACTACCGACGACAGGCTCGACACATCATAGGCAAGGCCGGTCTGACGCCCTTCGAGCATCGTGCCGCCCAGCTTCTCGACCAGCGCCTTGCCCGCAAACATCGTCTCGCAATCGAGCAAATCGCCCGCGATGGCCGCGACGCTGCCGCCATGCTGCACCGCCGCGACGGCGGCAAAAGCCTCCGCCCATGTCGCAGGCACCAGCTTGCCGTCCTTGCGAACATAGGGCTTGTCGAGCCGCTTGCGCACCAGACCATCGACATTGTGCCGGGTCTTGTCCGACGCCCATTCCTCGTTCACGTCATCATTGATGCGCGGCACCGCGCGCAGCACCTGACGGCCCCGGCTGTCGAGACGGATGTTGGTACCAACGGCATCCATCGCGTCGATCGCATGGGTCTTTTTCAGCTCCCAAGGCCGCGCCTCGAACGCATAGGGCTTGGCGGTCAGCGCGCCGACCGGGCACAGGTCGACCACATTGCCCGACAGCTCGCTCTTGGCGGCATGTTCCAGATAGGTGGTGATCTGCATATTTTCGCCGCGATAGATGGCGCCGATTTCCGGCACGCCCGCGACTTCCTCGGCAAAGCGCACGCAGCGGGTGCACTGGATGCAGCGGGTCATGACCGTCTTGACGATCGGACCCATATTCTTCTCGGTCACCGCGCGCTTATTTTCGTCATAGCGCGACGCGCCGCGGCCATAGGCGACCGACTGGTCCTGCAAATCGCATTCGCCGCCCTGGTCGCAAATCGGGCAATCGAGCGGATGGTTGATGAGGAGAAACTCCATCACCCCTTCGCGCGCCTTCTTGACCATTTCGCTGTCGGTGCGGATCTCCTGCCCCTCGGCAGCGGGCAGCGCGCACGACGCCTGCGGCTTGGGCGGTCCGGGCTTCACCTCGACCAGGCACATGCGGCAATTACCCGCAATGGACAGCCGCTCATGATAACAAAAGCGCGGAATTTCCTTCCCCGCCAGTTCGCACGCCTGCAGGACCGTGGCACCCGCCGGAACGTCCAATTCTACGCCGTCAACTTTGACCTTGGGCATGATTACTCCGCTGCCTCCATCACGGGCGCGCCGCGCTCGTTGATCCGCCGCTCGATTTCAGGCCGGAAATGCCGGATCAGCCCCTGGATCGGCCAGGCCGCCGCGTCGCCCAGCGCGCAGATGGTGTGGCCTTCGACCTGCTTGGTCACCTGATGCAGCATGTCGATTTCCGACAGATCAGCATCACCCGTGCGCAGCCGTTCCATCACCCGCCACATCCAGCCCGTGCCTTCACGGCAGGGCGTGCATTGGCCGCATGACTCATGCTTGTAGAAATAGGACAGGCGCGAAATGGCGCGGACGATGTCGGTGGACTTGTCCATGACGATGACGGCGGCGGTGCCAAGGCCGGAGCCGACCGCCTTCAACCCGTCAAAATCCATGGGCGCGTCCATGATCTCGCGCGCAGGGACCAAAGGCACCGACGATCCGCCGGGGATCACCGCCATCAGATTGTCCCAGCCGCCGCGAATGCCGCCGCAATGGCGGTCGATCAGTTCGCGGAACGGGATCGACATCGATTCCTCGACCACGCAGGGCTTGTTCACATGGCCGCTGATCTGGAACAGTTTGGTGCCGCGATTGCCCTCGCGCCCGAAACGGTTGAACCAGGCCGCGCCGCGCCGCAGGATCGTGGGGCTGACCGCGATGCTCTCGACATTATTCACCGTGGTGGGGCAGCCATAAAGGCCCGCGCCCGCCGGGAAAGGCGGTTTCAGCCGGGGCTGGCCCTTCTTTCCTTCCAGGCTTTCGATCTGCGCGGTTTCCTCGCCGCAAATGTATGCGCCCGCGCCGCGATGCACGAACACGTCGAAATCATAGCCCGACCCGCAGGCATTCTTGCCGATGAAGCCCTTGGCATAGGCCTGCTCGACCGCCGCGAAGAGCACCTTGGCTTCGTAGATGAACTCGCCGCGAATATAGATATAGGCCGCGCGCGCCCGCATCGCGAAGCCCGCGACCAGCGCGCCCTCGATCAGCTTGTGCGGATCGTGGCGGATGATCTCGCGGTCCTTGCACGACCCCGGTTCGGATTCGTCGGCGTTGATCACCAGGAAGCTGGGACGGCCATCCTTGCTTTCCTTGGGCATGAAGCTCCACTTCATGCCGGTCGGGAAGCCCGCGCCGCCACGGCCGCGCAGGTTCGACGCCTTCATGATGTCGATGATCGCGTCCTGGCCCAGCGCCAGCAGCGCCTTGGTATTGTCCCAGTCGCCACGCATAATCGCGGCGTCGATCCCCCAGTCCTGAAAGCCATGGACATTGGTGAAGATGCGGTCCCTGTCCTCCAGCGGGCCGACGAACGGCGGCGGAGGCGGCGGCGCAACAGGGGCGGTTTCGTCGGCCATCAGCGGCCCTTTCCGATCAGTTTTTCAGCCACGAAATAGATGATGACGGCCAGCCCCAGCCCGATGACCAGACCCAGCACCGCACCGATAATCTTGAGCGCGATCACGAACACGATCAGCCCGATGATGATGGCGATCAAGGCGTTCATGTGGCGACACCATTCACCGTCACCCCAGCGAAAGCTGGGGTCTCAGGCGTCTGCGCGCCAACGCACGAGATCCCAGCCTTCGCTGGGATGACGGAGGTGAAATAGCTCACGCCCACTCCCCCCGATAATCATGATTGCCCTCGACCATCTCTTTCAGCGTCGTCGGGCCACCCTCCGGGCAACTCGTCTGCCGGTCGATCTGCGGACCAATCTTGGGCTGACCACCCGCCGCCAGCGTTTCCAGCACCGCGCTCATGCTGTCATAGGTCAGATCCTCGAAATTATCGTCGTTGATCTGCACCATCGGCGCATTGGCGCAGGCGCCCAGGCATTCTACCTCGGTCAGCGTGAACAGGCCGTCGGGCGTCGTCGCGCCCTTCACCAGACCCTTATTCTTGCACGCCGCGAACACATCGTCGGAGCCGCGCAACATGCAGGGCGTCGTGCCGCACACCTGCACATGATAGCGGCCAACCGGCGCCAAATTGTACATGGTGTAGAAGGTCGCGACCTCATAGACGCGCATATAGGGCATATCGAGCTGATCGCCGATATATTCCATCACCGGTACGGGCAGCCACCCTTGCGTCTGCGTCTCCGCACCAACCTGCCGCTGGGCAAGGTCCAGCAGCGGCATGACCGCCGATTGCTGGCGACCGGCGGGATAGCGGGCGATGATGGTTTTCACCTGTTCGGCATTCTCCGCCGTCCACGCAAAAGCGCCCCAGCGCGCGCGGGTTTCGGTTTCGTCGGGGATATGGGGTGCGTCAGCCATTATGATTTCTCGAAACTCGGATCGCCGAACGGAAGATGAAAAAGCTGCCAACGGCCACAATCACTACGAACCACGCGCCGGATAACAGCATCCAAACCCTCACAAGGCTGGAGGCGTCTGACCATTTAGGCAGGAACGGCACGCTCAAGATAATCGGCAGCAATCCGAGCAAAAAGAGCTTTGCTTCGTTCCGTTTGGAACGATTCAGTCCCCGAAATCGCTCGTTGACCGAACGTCCCGTGATCAGGCCTTTTAGCGCCCCATGTTCTCTACGAACCCACCGATCAATAGCCGCAATCACCGGTCACACTCCCCGAACACGATGTCCATCGAGCCAAGCACCGCCGTGACGTCGGCCAGCATATGGCCCTTCATCATGAAGTCCATCGCCTGCAAATGGCTGAACGCGGTCGGGCGGATCTTGCAGCGATAGGGTTTGTTGCTGCCATCCGCGACCAGATAGACGCCGAATTCGCCCTTGGGGCTTTCGGTCGCGACATAGACTTCGCCTGCGGGCACATGGAAGCCCTCGGTATAGAGTTTGAAGTGGTGGATCAGCGCTTCCATCGACCGCTTCATCTCGCCCCGCTTGGGCGGCGATACTTTGCGGTCGAAGCTGGCGATCGCGCCTTCGGGCATGTCGTTCAGGCACTGTTTCATGATCCGCACCGACTGACGGACCTCCTCCACGCGCACCATGAAGCGATCATAGCAGTCATATTGGGTGCCGACCGGCACGTCGAAATCGACCCGGTCATAGACGTCGTAGGGCTGTGCCTTGCGAATATCCCACGCAATGCCCGACCCGCGCAGCATCGGGCCGGAAAAGCCCCACTTCAGGGCATCTTCCTTGGACACGATCGCGATATCGACATTGCGCTGCTTGAAGATGCGATTGTCTGCGACAAGGCTGATCGCATCCTCGAACAGGCGCGGCAGACGGCCGTCGAGCCAGTCGGCAATGTCGGTCAGCAGCTTGAGCGGCACATCCTGATGCACGCCGCCCGGACGGAAATAGGCGCTATGCATCCGCGCGCCCGACGCGCGCTCGAAGAAGTTGAGGCAATCCTCGCGAATCTCGAACAGCCACAGGTTGGGCGTCATCGCGCCCACGTCCATGACGTGCGACCCAAGGTTCAGCATATGATTGCAGATGCGCGTCAGTTCCGCGAAGAACACGCGCAGATATTGCGCGCGCAGCGGCACTTCCAGGTTCAGCAGCTTCTCGATCGCCAGCACATAGCTATGCTCCATGCCCAGCGGCGAACAATAATCGAGCCGGTCGAAATAGGGCAGAGCCTGCAAATAGGTCTTATATTCGATCAGCTTCTCGGTGCCGCGATGCAGCAGCCCCACATGCGGGTCGCAACGCTCGACGATCTCGCCTTCCAGCTCCATGACGAGGCGGAGAACGCCGTGCGCCGCGGGATGCTGCGGACCGAAATTGATCGTATAATTCTGGATTTCCGTGTCGCCATAGGTCGGATCGGCGGCGTCGGTGTGGTGGTCCAGCTTTTCGAGATAATCAGCCATGATCCGCCTCCATAATCCGTTCAGGCTGAGCGAAGTCGAAGCCCTCGCCTGAACGAAGTGAAGGGGCTTCGACAAGCTCAGCCGACCCCTTCGACAAGCTCAGGGCGAACGGAGGTAGGTTGACACTCATGCCTTGTCCTCCGGCTTGGCGGCACCCTTGCCTTCATCCGTCGCGGACGCAGGCTTTGCGGGCGCATCGGCCGACTTGACCTGCGACGCCTTGTTCGCCGCTTCGCCAGCGCCAGTGTCGGACTTTTTCTCGGTCGTCTTGGGCGTGGAGACTGCGGGGGATGCGGCAGGCGTCGGCGCGCCGGGCGCTTCGCCCTTGGCCTTCTCGTCACCCGGCAAAATATACTCCGCGCCTTCCCAAGGCGACATGAAGTCGAAGCTGCGGAAGTCCTGCGCCAGCTTCACCGGCTCATAGACGACGCGCTTATCCTCTTCGGAATAGCGCAGTTCGACATAGCCGGTCAGCGGGAAATCCTTGCGCTGCGGATGCCCCTTGAACCCGTAATCGGTCAGGATGCGGCGCAGGTCTGTATTGCCCTCGAACACCACGCCATACATGTCGAACACTTCGCGCTCCAGCCAGCCCGCGACGGGCCAGAGGTGCGTGACGGTCGGCACCGGCAAATCCTCGTCGGTCGACACCTTCACGCGGATGCGGTGGTTCCGCGTGACGCTGAGCAGATGATAGGCGACCTCGAACCGTTCTGGACGATCGGGATAATCGACCCCGGCAATCTCCATCAGCTGCTGATACTGCGCGCGATCACGCAGCAACGTCATAGCCTGCGGCAGCGCATCGCGCAGCACGGTGAAGCTCAGCTCATCGGCATGATCGACCGTCTCGACCAGCATCGAACCGAGGATCGCCTCGATTTCCTGCGTGATCCCTTCGATGGTCGCGATTTTCGGTGCGGAATGGCCCATCTTAACGCTCAATCGTCCCGATCCGGCGGATCTTCCGCTGCAACTGCATCACGCCATAGAGCAAGGCTTCGGCAGTCGGCGGGCAACCCGGCACATAGATGTCGACCGGCACGATCCGGTCACAGCCGCGTACTACCGAATAGCTATAATGATAATAGCCACCGCCGTTCGCACACGACCCCATGGAAATCACATATTTCGGTTCCGACATCTGATCGTAAACCTTGCGCAACGCGGGAGCCATCTTGTTGCACAGCGTGCCCGCGACGATCATCACGTCGCTCTGGCGCGGGGATGCGCGCGGGGCAGCGCCGAAACGCTCCATGTCGTAACGCGGCATGTTGACGTGGATCATCTCGACCGCGCAGCAGGCCAGGCCGAACGTCATCCACCACAGCGAACCGGTGCGCGCCCAGGTGAACAGATCCTCGGTCGATGTCACCAGGAAACCCTTGTCATTCACTTCGCTGTTGAGCGAATTGAAGAAGTCCTGATCGGGCTGCGTCCCTTGCGCGGGCAATGTGCCGGGCGCCGGGCTATAGAGTTCTACTCCCAATCGAGCGCTCCCTTCTTCCACGCATAGACGAGGCCAAGCACCAGCTCCGCTATGAAAATCATCATCGTCGCCCAGCCGGCCCAGCCGATCTGGTCGAGGCTCACCGCCCAGGGAAACAGGAACGCCGCTTCAAGATCGAAGATGATGAAGAGGATCGCCACCAGATAGAAGCGGACGTCGAATTGGCTGCGCGGTTCTTCAAACGCGGGAAAGCCACATTCATATTCGCTGAGCTTGGCCGGGTCCGGCTTGTGCGCGCCGGTCAGGCGGCCCACCAGCATCGGCAGAAAGACGAATGCGCTGGAGAGCAGCAAAGCGACCCCAAGAAAGATCAGGATCGGCAGATATTGGGCAAGATCGACCAACGTTATCCCCTGGGCGAAAAGGTTGTGGGGGCGCTTTAGGCCTGCTGCATATGCGAAGCAAGGGGCCTAAAGGCTGAGAATGAATCGCAAAAAGGCCAAGTGGCTGAACCGCTTGGCCTAGATGGACCTTAGCGCAGGGCGTTGGCGACCAGCTTGTGCAATTTGCTGTGGATCGCGTCATTGCCCGCGATGATTTCCTTGCGTTCGATCGCCTGATCGCCGCCGCGGAAATCGGACACGAAACCGCCCGCTTCGCGCACCAGCAACATGCCGGCCGCAACATCCCAGGGCTGGAGGCCGCTTTCCCAGAAACCGTCATAACGGCCCGACGCCACATGGGCGAGATCGAGCGAGGCGGCACCGAAGCGGCGAATCCCCGCGACCGACGGCGCGACCGCACCGAAGATGCGGGTCCATTGCGCAAAATCGCCATGGCCCATGAAGGGTATGCCGGTCGCGATCAGACATTCGCCCATGTCGCGCCGCGCCGACACGCGCAGTCGCTGGTCATGCCGCCACGCGCCGCGGCTCTTTTCCGCCCAATAGCTTTCATCGGAAAAAGGCTGATAGACCAGACCCGTCGTAATCTCGCGCTTGCCGCCATAAAGCGGCTCCTCGACCGCGATAGAGATGGCGAAATGCGGGATGCCGTGCAGGAAATTGGTGGTGCCATCGAGCGGATCGATGATCCAGCGCGGCTTGGAGGGGTCACCCTCGATCACCCCGCCCTCTTCCAGCAGGAAACCCCAGTCGGGCCGCGCCTTCTGCAATTCCTCCACCAGCGTCTTTTCCGACTGCTGGTCGGCCTTGGACACGAAATCGGCCGGTCCCTTGCGCGACACCTGAAGATGCTCGACCTCGCCAAAGTCGCGGCGCAGCTTGGAGCCGGCCTTGCGCGCGGCGCGTTCCATGACGGTGAGAAGGCCTGAGTGGGATGCCATATTACTGTCTTTCTCCCCTCCCGCTGGCGGGAGGGGTCGGGGGAGGGCATGTTATGGAGAGGATGCGACACGCCCTCCCCTAACCCCTCCCGCAAGCGGAAGGGGGACTTTAAGGTCGCGTCAGTCCGCGCGCTTCACATATTCGCGGGCGTACACATCGACGACGATGCGCGTGCCGCTGACGATGTGCGGCGGCACCATGACGCGCACGCCATTGTCCAGGATCGCGGGCTTGTAGCTGGCAGAAGCGGTCTGCCCCTTCACCACGGCGTCGGCTTCCACCACGGTCGCTTCGATCGTGTCGGGCAACTGCACCGAAATCGGCCGCTCCTCATACATTTCCAGCGTCACTTCCATGCCGTCCTGCAGGAAGTCAGCCGCATCGCCCAGCAGTTCCTGCGGCAGATTGATCTGCTCATAGGTTTCCTGATCCATGAAAACGAGCATGTCGCCTTCGGCATAGAGATACTGGAAATCCTTGGTGTCGAGCCGGATGCGCTCGACGCTCTCGGCGGAGCGGAAGCGGACATTATTCTTGCGGCCGTCGATCAGGTTTTTCAGCTCCACCTGCATATAGGCGCCACCCTTGCCGGGCTGAGTGTGCTGAATCTTGACAGCGCGCCACAGGCCGCCCTCATATTCGATATTGTTGCCGGGACGAATGTCCACGCCGCTGATCTTCATGGGAAGAGCCTGCCTGTATGTCTGTGGTGAAAAGAGCCGCGCCTTCGTTAAAAAGGCTGGGCGGGCCAATACAGACAGACGGGCCGCAGGGCAAGAGGGGCGTCAACGCGAGCCGGTCAGCAGCGGATAGGGGTTGACCGGACGCCCGCCATGCCATGGCTCGCCCGGCGCGATGGCGTGGACCGCGAAGTGGAGATGCGGCCCCGCCGGATCGGCATTGCCGCTGCTCCCAACGCGCGCGATCCGTTCCCCCCGCCGCACCGCCAGCCCCTCGCGCACGCCGGGCGCATAGCCGTCCAGATGCGCGTAATAATAGAGGGTGCGCCGGTCTGGTGACCGCAAATAGAGAGTCCGTCCGCCTGCCTCGCTCCAGAACAGTTTTTCGATCCGACCGTCCGTCGCCGCGATCACCGCGCTGCCGCGTGGCGCCATGATGTCGATCGCGTCATGCGGCCGCGCTCCGGCGTCCCTCGCCTGCGTGAAGGTGTCAGTTAGCCCAGCGGGTGGCACACCCTCGACCGGAACAACCAAAGCCCCACCCCCGCGCTTAACGGACAGCTCTGGCCCGTCACCCGGCACGATCCGCACGCAAAAATGCGCGAAGGCGATGCACAACAACAGCGCCAACGCCGCCCAGCCCCACCTTCGCACGCTCAGCCTCACGGCTGAAACACCGCCTTCATGCCGCCTTGCACCATCTGCGCCAGCCGCGCCGCGTCCCAATTGGTCAGGCGGATGCAGCCATGGCTTTGCGTCCGGCCGATATTCTGCGGCTCCGGCGTCCCATGGATGCCATAATGATCCTTCGACAGGTCGATCCACACCACGCCCACGGGGCCGTTGGGGCCGGGTTTGAGGACGGCCTTCTCATCCTTGGCCGCCGCGTCCCAGAACAGGTCTGGATTATAATGGAAATCGGGATTGCGGCTGACGCCCTTGACCGTCCAGTTACCGATCGGCAGCGGATCATATTGCGACCCGGTCGTCGCCGGGAATTGCGCGATCATCCTGTCATCGGCGTCATAGACTTTCAGCAGCCCTTCGGACTTGTCGACCACGATACGGTCGGCCTTGGGCTGGTCCTTCGCCACTGCCAGACTGGCCAAAGTTTCACCCCAGCCACGCTCATCGCCCTCGATTGTCGCAACCGGCTGGTTGGCGACCGCTGGCACGCGGATCGTTGCCCCGCCTCCAACCTTCGTGCCGGGCTGGTTCAGCGCCACAAGCACCTCCGGCGTCGTATGAAACCGCTCCGCCAGCTTCTCCAGCAGATTGCGATAGGACAGAGCGGGCAGTTTCGCCTGCTCGTTCAACCCCTTGGGAAGCGTAGCAAACGGCCCGCGCGCAAAGCCCTCCGGCACCTGCACCAGCCAGGTCGCGGGCGGCGGCGCATCGCCCAGCAACGCCTTGGCCGTCGCCTCGTCATATTGCCCGTTGGGCGTCAGCCCGCGCGCCTCCTGAAAACCCGTCAGCGCCTTGGTGAAGGACATGCCCTCCTTGCCATCCAGCACGCCGGGCGAAAAACCCGCCCGGTCGAGCGCGACCTGCGCTTGCAGGATAGAATCCACACGCGGCGGCGCACCCGCCGGTTCGGGCTGCACGACGAAGGCATAGGGGTCAGCTACAGGCTGCGGCGCTGCCTGCTCCTCTCTTTGCGGCGCGGCGGCGCTGTCATTCGCCTCCGTCACCGACATGTTGCAAGCCGAACAGCATAAAGCCGCCACAAGCAGAGACTGTTTCAAGACGATACTCTCCCATCAAATATAGGAGAGAACGCCCCGACCCATCAAAAAGCTGCTTCGCCCCCGCTTATGCCGGTTCAAGCGCCGCCTGTGCCTTGGCCCGCGCACGCCAGGCGTGCAGCAGCGGCTCGGTATAGCCGTTGGGCTGTTCAACGCCCTCGAACACCAGCGCCCGCGCAGCCTGAAAGGCCAGGCTTTCCGCCTCCCGCCCGCTCATCGGCTGATAGAGCGGATCGCCCGCATTTTGCGCATCGACCTTCGCTGCCATCCGCGTGAGCGCCGCATCGACCTGCTCTGCCGTGCAGACGCCATGCAGCAGCCAGTTGGCCATATGCTGCGATGAAATGCGCAACGTCGCGCGATCCTCCATCAAGCCGATGTCGTGAATGTCGGGAACCTTGGAACAGCCGACCCCCTGGTCGATCCAGCGGACGACATAGCCCAACATGCCCTGCGCATTATTGTCCAGTTCCTGCGCAATCTCTTCCTCCGACCAGTTGCGCCCGGTCGCGACGGGAATCGCCAGCAGCCGGTCGAGCGATGCGATCCCCTCCGCCTTGCGCGCCTCCTGCCGGGCAAACACGTCGATCCGGTGATAATGGGTCGCGTGCAGCGTCGCCGCGGTCGGCGAAGGCACCCAGGCCGTGTTCGCCCCCGTTTTGGGATGCCCGGCCTTCTGCTCCAGCATGTCGGCCATCCGGTCCGGCGCGGCCCACATCCCCTTGCCTATCTGCGCCCGGCCCGACAATCCGCAGGCAAGGCCGATCTGGACATTGCGATCCTCATAGGCCGCGATCCAGTCGCTGCTCTTCATCTCGCCCTTGCGGATCATCGGTCCGGCCTGCATCGACGTGTGCATCTCGTCCCCGGTGCGATCGAGGAAGCCGGTGTTGATAAAGACGATCCGGTCGCGGACGGCATGGATGCAGGCGGCGAGGTTCGCCGACGTGCGCCGTTCCTCATCCATGACGCCGACTTTCAGCGTATGGCGGGTCATGCCCAGCATGTCCTCGATGGCGTCGAACAGGCTGTTGGTGAAGGCCGCCTCCTCCGGCCCGTGCATCTTGGGCTTGACGATATAAACGCTGCCCGCGCGGCTGTTGCCGCCATCCCGCGCCAGATCGTGCATCGCGATCAGGCTGGTGACGATGCCGTCCAATATGCCTTCTGGCGCCTCCTCGCCATCGCGCAGGCAGATGGCAGGCGTCGTCATCAGATGGCCGACATTGCGGACGAACAGCAGGCTGCGCCCCGGCAGGGTGAAGCCGTTGCCGTCCGGCGCTGTGTAGGCACGGTCGGGGTTGAGCGCGCGAGTCATCATCGCCCCGCCCTTCTCGAACGTCTCGGTCAGGTCGCCCTTCATCAGCCCCAGCCAATTGGCATAGGCGGCAACCTTATCCGCCGCATCGACCGCCGCGATCGAATCCTCCAGATCGCAGATCGCGGTCAGCGCCGACTCCAATATGACATCGGAAATACCCGCCGGATCGGTCGCGCCGATCGGATGCGCGCTATCGAAAACAACTTCGATATGCAGGCCATGGTGGCGGAACAGACGCCCCTTGGCGCTCCGCCCCAGATATTGCGCGGAGTCGGCCAGAATGATCTCGTCACTCGCCAGATCAGCCCAGCTACCATTGGCCAGCGGAATAGCCTCGTCCAGAAACGCCTTGGCCCATGCAATGACCTGCGCCCCGCGCGCAGCATCATAGCCCTTGCCCGCAGCCGCGCCGGGAATCGCATCGGTGCCATAGAGCGCGTCATAGAGGCTACCCCAGCGCGCATTGGCCGCGTTCAGCAGGAAGCGGGCATTGAGAATGGGAACGACCAGCTGCGGCCCGGCCAACCGCGCAACCTCATCATCGACATTCTCGCTACCGATCATGAAGGGGGCGGGCTCGGCGACCAGATAGCCAATATCCCGCAAAAACGCCTGATAAGCCACACGATCATGCGGCTGCCCGGCGCGCTGCTCATGCCAGCTGTCGATCTGCGCCTGTATCGTGTCGCGTTTGCGCAGCAACGCGATATTGTCGGGCGTGAAACGCGCGACAATATCCGCCGCCCCGGCCCAGAAAGCGTCAGGTGCGATCCCGGTGCCGGGCAGCGCCTGACTGTCGATAAAATCGGCGAGCGATGCTGCGACCTGAAGGCCGGCCCTGTCGATCATGCGTTCGGTCATCATTCCACTCCTTGATTGCCGACATGCATAGAGTTTTTCAATTATGTCGTATATTCACTATTATTCGAACATAGTATTTCCCATGGTGAATGAATATGATGGACCCGGACCATGAACTGTTCACGACCATAGTGGACGAAGGCGGCCTCGCCGCGGCTGGTCGCCGCCTGCATATTTCGCCTGCCATGATGTCCAAGCGCCTCGCCCGGCTGGAGGAGCGGCTGGGTGCGCGGCTGATCCATCGCACCACCCGCCGCCTGGCCCTCACCCCGGCAGGCGAGCGGCTCCATGCCGATTTGCGCACTATATTGGCCGCGCTCGACGAAGCCGAACGGCGCGTGTCGGGCGTGTCGGCGGTCGCCGCAGGGCCGCTGCGCATCACCGCCCCCACATCCTTTGGTCGCCTCCATCTAGCCCCCTGGCTGCCCCGCTTCCTCGACGATCATCCCCGTGTCGACCTGACGCTCAACCTGTCCGATGATTTTGCCGACCTGATCGAAGCACGCGCGGACCTTGCCATCCGTATCACTGCCGATCCCGGCCCGACGCTCACCGCCCGTCGCCTCGCGACCAACCGCCGGATTCTGTGCGCCGCCCCCGCCTATCTCGACCGCTTCGGCACACCTCGCCGGATCGCCGAACTCAAAAGGCACCGTCTGCTCGCTGCCGACGGCCAGATGCCCTGGCGGCTGGTCGGGCCGAAGGGACCCGTCATGGTGGAGGGGCGCAGCCACGTCCGCACCAACAGCAGCGAAGTCGTCCGCGAAATCGCGCTGGCCGGCGGCGGCATTGCGCTGCGTTCGCTCTGGGATATTAGCGAAGCCCTGGCACGCGGCGAAGTTCGGCAGATTTTGCCGGATTTTGAGGGGTCAGCGGACGTCGGCCTGTTCGCCGTGCAATTGCCCCAGCATAATCCGCCGCTCGCCATCACCGCCTTCGTCGATTTTCTTGCCCAACTCTACGCCCCGACCCCGCCTTGGGAGCGCACGGCCATTGCCCCCGGCGCGTCGCGCCTCTAAGGGCATCGCATGGACGATAATACCCGCCGCGCCGCCCTCGACTATCACCGCTTTCCCCGGCCCGGAAAGCTGCGCATCGAACCGACCAAGCGAATGGTCAACCAGCGCGATCTGGCGCTGGCCTATTCGCCCGGTGTCGCCGCGCCCTGCATGGAGATCGCTGCCGATCCCGACAAGGCGCTCGATTATACCGCGCGCGGCAATCTGGTCGCGGTCATCACCAACGGCACCGCCGTCCTTGGCCTTGGCGCGATCGGCGCACTTGCGTCCAAGCCGGTGATGGAGGGCAAGGCGGTCCTCTTCAAGAAATTCGCCGACATCGATGTGTTCGACATTGAAATCGACACGACCGACGCCGACAAATTCGTCGAGGCCGTCGCGCTGATGGAGCCGACCTTCGGCGGCATCAACCTCGAAGATATCAAGGCGCCCGAATGTTTCGCGATCGAGGCGCGGCTGAAAGAACGGATGAATATCCCGGTCTTTCATGACGATCAGCATGGCACCGCCATCGTCGTCGCCGCCGCCGTGCGCAACGCGCTGGTGTTGCAGGGCAAGACTTTGGCCGACGCCAAGCTGGTGACGTCTGGTGCGGGCGCGGCGGCGCTGGCCTGCGTCGATCTGCTCGTGTCGATGGGCCTACCGGTCGACAATGTCACGATGACCGACAAGGACGGCGTCATCCATTCGGGCCGCGAAGGGATGCTGCCCAACATGGCGCGCTACGCCCGCGTCACCAACGCCCGGACCCTGCCCGACGTGCTGCCCGGTGCCAACCTGTTCCTCGGCCTCTCCGCGCCTGGCGTGTTGAAGCCGGAATGGCTGCCGCTGATGGCGCCTAACCCGCTGATCTTCGCGCTCGCCAACCCGGAACCCGAAATCCGCCCCGAAGCCGCGCGCGAAGTCCGCCCCGACGCGATCATCGCGACTGGCCGCTCGGACTATCCCAATCAGGTCAACAACGTCCTGTGCTTCCCCTATATCTTCCGCGGCGCGCTGGACGTCGGCGCGACCCAGATCAACGAAGCGATGAAGGCCGCCGCCGCCGAAGCCATTGCCGGTCTCGCCCGCCTGCCCGCGCATGACAGCGTGGCGCAGGCCTATGGCGGCCAGAAACTGGTGTTCGGCCCGGACTATATCATCCCCACCCCATTCGACCCGCGCCTGATCGCGGAGATCGCCCCCGCCGTGGCGAAAGCAGCGATGGACAGCGGCGTCGCCCGCCGCCCGATCGACCTGGAGGACTATAAGCGCAGCCTGTCGCGCCAGAGCGCCCGGTCCGGCCAGCTGATGATGCCGGTGTTCGAGGCCGCCCGCGGTGGCAGCCGCCGCATCGCCTATGGCGAAGGCGAGGATGAGCGCGTACTGCGCGCCATTCAGGACGCGCTGGACGAAGGCATTGTCCGCCCCGTCATCGTCGCGCGCCGCCGCATCCTGAACCAGAAGCTGCCCGACCTTGGCCTGCGTTTCCAGCTGGACCGCGATGTCGAGGTGATCGACCCCGAAACCGATCATCTGGTCATGGGCGAACTGGTCGAAGCCTATCGCGCCGTCGCCTCGCGCCGGGGCGTGCCCGCCGCCGAAGTCATCCGCCATGTCTATCGCCGCCCGACCGTGACGGCCGCCTTGTTGCTGCGCACCGGGCGGGTCGATGCCGCGCTGGTGGGCGGCAACAGCGAATATTGGGGCCAGGTCGAACATGTGATGCGCATCATCGACCGGGTGCCGGGGCAGAGCCGCGTCTATGCGCTGTCGGGCCTGATCCTGGACGCAGGCGCTTTGTTCATCACCGACACCCATATGGTGCCCGATCCGACGCCTGAACAAATTGCCGAAATGACCCTGCTGGCGGCGACCGAATTGCTCAATTTCGGTCTGACCCCGCGCGCAGCCCTGCTGTCCCACTCCAATTTCGGCGCATCGCACAGCAACAGCGCGCGCAAGATGCGATCGGCACTCAAGCTGGTCCGCGAAGCCGCGCCCGAACTGATGGTCGATGGCGAAATGCACGCCGACGCGGCGCTCAGCCAGTCGTTGCGTGAGCGCCTCATCCCCGACTCGCGCTTTGAAGGCCCGGCCAATCTGCTGGTCATGCCCAATCTGGACGCAGCCAACATCACGTTGACGGCGCTCTCCGCCTCCTCCAGCTCGCCCACAGTCGGGCCGATGCTGATGGGCCTCAAGCAACCGATCCATGTGCTGACGCCCGGCGTCACCTCGCGCGGCATTCTCAACCTCACCGCCATCGCGGCGGCGGAAGTCGCACGCGAAGGCTGAGCTTAACCTTTTGGCGCTAAGATCGCGCCGACTGGACATAAGCGAGGACGGACATGGCGGGATTGCTCAAGGCGCTGGCGAAAAGCGCCGGACCCAAGCTGGCGATCGGCGCAGCGCTGGCGGGCGTCGGCCTGCTGGTGACCAACTGGATCGACCGGCCCGCCGCCGAAGAAACGGTGCCCGTTGCCCAGCCGGTCGCCGCATCCACCCCCACGCCCGCAAAGCCGGTAGAACGGAGCAGCGATCAGGGCATGGCGGTCGATCCCGCAGCGCTGCGGGTCAAGCGCGTGCTGAAGATCGACGGCCCGTTCCGCCATGGCGACTTTGCCTGGGACGAAAATGGCGCGCCCGCGACCGGCCCGGTCATCATCACCGTGGACCTGCGCGCGCAAACCCTGTCGGTGTTCCGCGCCGGTTACGAGATTGGCGCCGCCGTCATCCTCTATGGCGCAACCGACAAGCCCAGTCCTCTGGGTGCCTTCCCGATCATGGCCAAACATGCCGACTATTATTCGCGCACCTACGACAATGCCCCCATGCCCTTCGCGCAGCGCCTGACCAACGATGGCGTGTTCATCCACGGCAGCGACGTGCAATGGGGCCGCGGCACCCATGGCTGCATCGGTGTACCGAAGGAATTTGCCCAAAAACTGTTCGGTGTCACCAAACCGGGCGACCTCGTCGTCATCACCAACGGCAAGATGCTGGACGTCAGCAAGGCGCAGGTCGGCGGTTAATCCACATTGCGCGCCATGACGACGCACTTGCAATAAACTCACCCACTCCGACCCTTGACCAGCGTTGTCACCGGGTCCATTTGCCACGCTCACCCTTTATTGCATTGCAGCATGGAGCTGGCCATGGGCAGTCCCCGCCCCACCGCGCATCCCGCGCTCGTCCTTTTCGCATTGTCGGTCGGTGCTTTCGCCATCGGCACGACCGAATTTGCGGCGATGAGCCTGCTGCCTTTCTTCGCCCGCGACCTGAGCATTGATGCGCCGACCGCGGGTCATGCGATCAGCGCCTATGCGCTCGGCGTCGTAGCCGGCGCACCAGTGATCGCGGCTTTCGGCGCGCGCCTGCCGCGCCGCACCCTGCTGATCGGCCTGATGGCGATGTTTGCGGTCGGCAACGGCCTCTCCGCCCTCTCGCCCAGCTATGGCTGGATGCTGGCCTTCCGTTTCCTGAGCGGTGTGCCGCACGGCGCCTATTTTGGCGTCGCCGCGCTGGTGGCGGCCAGTCTGGTGCCGATCGAAAAGCGCGCGCAGGCGATCGCACGGGTCATGTCGGGCCTGACCATCGCCACCGTCATCGGCGTGCCGGTCGCCAACTGGATGGGACAGGCGATGGGCTGGCGATCCGGCTTCTTCGTCGTCACCGCCCTCGCCATCGCCACGATGACGCTGGTGGCGCTTTACGCCCCGCGCGACGCGGGCGATCCCAAAGCAAGTCCCGCACGCGAACTGGGCGCGCTGGCCAAACCGCAAGTCTGGCTGACGCTGCTGACCGGCGCGATCGGCTTTGGCGGCCTGTTCGCCGTCTATACCTATGTCGCATCGACCATGATGGAGATCACCCACGTATCCCCGGCCTGGGTGCCGGTGGTGCTGGCCATTTTCGGCATTGGCCTGACGATCGGCAATCTCGTCTCGGCCTGGCTCGCCGACCGCTCGCTTAACCGCACCGTCATCGGCGTCACCCTGTGGAGCGCCGCTGCGCTGGCCCTCTTCCCCTTCATGGCGGGCAACATCTGGACGCTGTGCCTCAGCATCTTCCTGATCGGCGCGGGTGGTGGCCTCGGCACGCCGTTGCAGGCGCGGCTGATGGACGTGTCGGGCGACGCACAGACGCTGGCAGCGGCGCTCCACCATAGTGCCTTCAACATCGCCAATGCGCTTGGCCCATGGCTGGGCGGCCTGTCGATCGCGGCGGGCTATGGCCTGACCTCCACCGGCTGGATCGGCGCGGCGCTAGCGCTGGGTGGCCTTGGCGTCTTTCTGCTGTCGATCATGCTGCAACGGCGCACGACGCGCCTTGTCGCCATTCCCTGCGAATAAGCCGCTTCCGCCCCGACCCGTCGCCGTTTAAGGCGGGACCATGACCGATCAGGCAAGAGAAAGTGCGCTGCAAGAGGCGGCCATCGCAGCGTTACGGCGCGGGGAAGCCGCCGTCGCGCGGGCCGCATTGAACGACATGGCCGCCCCACCGCCCATGCTGCTGGCGCAGGCGTGCAACCGCACCGGCGACTGGGACGGCGAAGCCG
Source organism: Sphingobium sp. (assembly GCA_023266575.1). Classification (GTDB taxonomy): domain Bacteria; phylum Pseudomonadota; class Alphaproteobacteria; order Sphingomonadales; family Sphingomonadaceae; genus Sphingobium. Next base: position 19,631 of record JAHFPV010000009.1, on the reverse strand, counting down.
CCGCGCTCCAGCACATATTGCGCGACCAGCCGCGCGATCTGCCCGCCATGCTGGCAATGGGCCAGAACGCCCTGCGGCGCGGCGATGATCGGGAGGCAACCCGCTGGTGCCGCGCCGCCGTCGCGCAGGCCGCCGCGACCGGCGCGCCGCCCCAGCTCCAGCCGATGCTGCTCCAGGCACAGGCCATCCTGAATAACGCCAGTGCCCGGTTCGAGGATCATCTGAGCGCCGCCATCCACGACCTGCCAACCCTGCCGCGCATCACCCAGGCGACCAACCTGCTGCTGGGCAAGAGCCAGCTCTACCTCCAGCAACCCAGCATGTTCTATTTCCCCGGCCTGCCCCAGCGCGCCTTTTACGAACGCAGCGAGTTCGACTGGGTCGCGCCGATCGAAGCGATGACCGGTAACATGGTGGCAGAACTGAACGCCGTGCGCGCGGGCGCGCCCGACTTTGCCCCCTATGTCGAAACCCCGTCCAACGGCCCCGCCCCCAACAATCCGCTGCGCGACGATCCCAGTTGGGGCGCCTATTATTTCTGGCAGGGCGGCGCGCCCGTCACGGATCATGCCGCCCGCTGCCCCGCCGTCATGGCCGCGCTGGCCTTTGCACCCATGCCGGTCATCACCGGCCGATCGCCCATGGCGCTCTGGTCGCTGCTCAAGCCCGGCACCCATATCCAGCCGCACCATGGCCTGCTCAACACCCGGCTGATCTGCCACCTGCCTCTGCTCGTCCCCGAAGGCTGCGCGCTGCGTGTCGGCGCGGAAACCCGCGCCTGGCGGCCCGGCGAAATGCTGATTTTCGACGACAGCGTGGAACATGAAGCCTGGAACCGCAGCACCGACACCCGCGTCGTCCTGCTGTTCGAAGTCTGGCGTCCCGAAATCAGCCCCGAAGAACGCGAAGCGCTCACCCGGCTGTTCGAGGCGATCGACCAGTTCGGCCCGGCCCAGATCGACACGGGCGGTTAGAGCCAGGGCTTTGCAGAACGCCGCGACGCGGCTATCAAAAATCCAAAGGGAGAGGATGACCGGGGCATAACCCTGTATCGGACATGCCATGCCCCCTGCCTCTGCGACCCTCGCGCCCCGCCCGCACAATCTGGCCGAAGATGGCTATGCGATTGCCATTGGGTGCGCCTTCATCGCCATGGGGCTGATGCTGCTCAAGGCCGCCAATCTGGTGACCGGCGGCATGGCGGGCATTGCGCTGCTGCTCTCCTATCTTATGCCCTATCCGCCCGCGACCCTGTTCCTGCTGATCAACATCCCCTTCTTCCTCTTTGCCGGGCGTGCGATGGGGGTGGCCTTCGGTCTCAAGACTTTGTTCGCCAATCTGGCGATCATGGCGATGGGGCTGATGATGCCATCGGCGCTGCGTCTGGCGCAGGTCAGCCCGCTCTTCGCCGCGCTGTTCGGCGGCTCGATCATCGGCTTCGGCATTCTTGCCATCGCTCGCCATGGCGCAGGCGTCGGCGGCCTCGGCGTCATCGCACTGCTGCTCCAGAAACGGCGGGGATGGAATGCGGGGCGAACCCAGATGCTGGGCGACGCGCTGATCCTGTTCGCCTCGCTCCCCTTGCTCAGCCTCGACCGCTTCGCCCTGTCGATCCTCTCAGCCGCCGCCATCAACGCGGTGCTGATCGTCAACCATCGGCCCGGACGCTATATCGGTTATTGAGGCTCACATAGCGCATCGCCGTCCCGGTCGCGGGCACGCAACGCGCTGGCCGCATCATTGGCGATCCGCGGGAAGCTCACCCCCTCCAGCGTACCGCGCCCTTCGCACAGGTCCGCGCAGGCCATATCAACCACGCCGGGCAGCGCCACCTGATCGCCATCATATTGCGCCACGACGATGCAACGGTCGCCACCGGAAAAGCTCAGGATCAGCTTGTCGCCCGTGCGGCGCGCCTGGCCCCGGCCCCGGCAGCTTTGCTCCTCGCCGAAATTGGCCTCCAGCCCGAACCGCAGCGCGCCGCTTTTGCCGGGGATGACGCACAGCGCGTCGCGCCCGGCCTCATGATCACGCTGGAACAGCCCGACCGGGGAAATTGCCGCCGCATCCGCAATCGCGCCGCTGGCGATCGCCGCCTGCTCCAGGCCCGACGCTGCGACGCCACCCGTCACCGGTCCAGCATCGCTGGCCGGTTCACGCTGACACGCCGCCAGCAACAATAGCAGGACAGCGCTAGTCCGCCGCATCGACCGCCATAAGCCCGTCCGCACCCACCCGGCGGAAGAAGCAGGACCGCGCGCCCGTGTGGCATGTCGGCCCCGCCGGCACCGCCTTCACCCACACGGCATCCTGATCGCAATCGATCCGAATATCGCGGACCTCCAGCATATGCCCGGACGTCTCGCCCTTCTTCCACAATGATTTGCGACTACGCGACCAGAAATGGGCAAGGCCGGTTTCGACCGTCAGCGCCAGCGCCTGCGCATTCATATGCGCCACCATCAGCACGTCGCCGCTGGCCACATCGGTGACCACCGCGGTGATCAGGCCATGGTCGTCATATTTGGGATTAAGGGTCAGCCCTGTGTCGCGCGCATCGGTCATGCCGGGGCTATAGAGCGCAATCGTGATGCTGCGAAGCCCCTTCCCGCCTGCCCGGCGAATATGCCGGGATCAGGCCAGGAAAAGTGAAAATGGGGCGATCGAGGGGTCTTGAACCCCCGACCTCCGGTACCACAAACCGGCGCTCTAACCAACTGAGCTACGATCGCCACAACACTTGCTGGGGCACTTGGCCCCGCGAGAAGTGGGCACATATGCGGCGGATAACCGGGCGTCAAGCAGGCAATTGCACCCGCGCCATCTTTCGCCGGGGTTACAGCCCCGCCGCCTTCATCTGCGCGCGCAGCCTGACCAGCGTCCGCTCCGGCACGCGCGGCCGTTCTTCCGCCGCTTTGCCCTTGCGCAGCCGCTCGCGCGCCTTTTCCGGCGGATTGACCACCCGCACCCGCACCGCAACCTGCCCCTGCGCGCGCATCCCCAATTGCTCGGCCGCCCCGCGCGACAGGTCGATCACCCGTCCCTTGCCCGCAAACGGCCCGCGATCATTGACCCGCACGATGATGGTGCGTCCGCTGTCCAGCGCCGTGACCTCGACATAGCTGGGCAGCGGCAGGCTGGTATGCGCCGCCGTCACCCAGTCAGGCCGGAACCGCTCGCCATTGGCGGTGCGGTTGCCCGATTCCGATCCGTACCAGCTGGCATAGCCCAGCATGTCATAAGCCGGATCGGCAGCCGGCACATAAGTGACGCCGCGCACCGTATAAGGCGGGCCGATCCTGACCGGCACATCGCGCACCGGACGGTAATCGCCGCCTGCACACGCCGACAGGGCCAGTGCCAGACCCAGCGCGCCTGCGCTCCCCCATCTACCTTTCATGCCACCCCGACACGCCACATCGCCCTACCAAAAGAAAAGGGGCGAAAGCTGCATCAGCCTTCACCCCCTTGCCCAGACATACATGCGCGCCTGGGGCTGTCCCCTGTGGCAACGCTACTCTCCTAAATGCTTTCCGGCCGCGACACCGGTTTTGGTCAGACGTGAGCGCTCACCCAATGGCAAGCGCCCGGACCGTCAGTTGACCGAATCCTTGAGGCCCTTGCCGGCCTTGAACTTGGGCTGGGCCGAAGCCTTGATCGTCATCGTCTCGCCGGTGCGCGGGTTGCGACCGGTCGAAGCCTTGCGCTGCGAAACGGAAAAAGTACCAAAACCAACCAGGCGCACTTCGTCGCCCTTCTTCAACGCGCCAGTGATGGCGTCGAATACACCTTCGACGGCCTTGCTGGCGTCGCTTTTGCTGAGACCGCTGCTGTCGGCGACAGCGCTGATAAGATCCTGCTTGTTCATGCCTTGGGAACCCCCTTGTGCTATTTGGTTGTTTAGGAATCGCGGCGTAGGCGGCGCAATAAGGCGCAGCTTCCAGCGCCTGTCAAAGGGAAAGCGACGAAGCCACCAGCTTCGATGCAATTTTGCGCCATCAGGTGCAAAATGCCCGAAAACCGGCTGTTATCAGCCGCTTTCCCCTTCAATCAATGCCGCAGTGCAGCATCCCCGTCCCGCGTCGGCCCGTTGCTCGGCTGCGCGGCGAGGTCATCCTCCTCCGTCCAGGCGATCGCTTCGGGCAGCGACACCAGCGCGCGGGCCAGCACCTCATCGACATGCGACACCGGCACGATCTCCAGCCCGTCGCGGATGTTGGCCGGAATTTCCGCTAGGTCTTTCTCGTTTTCCTGCGGGATCAGCACCGTCTTGATGCCACCGCGGAGCGCCGCCAGCAGCTTCTCCTTCAAGCCACCGATCGGCAGCACCCGGCCACGCAACGTCACCTCGCCGGTCATCGCCACATCCTTGTGGACCGGGATACCGGTCAGGGTGGACACGATGCAGGTGACCATGCCGATGCCCGCCGACGGACCATCTTTGGGCACCGCCCCTTCGGGCAGATGGATATGGATGTCCTTGCGGTTGAACAGGCTGGGCTTGATGCCATAGCCCGGCGATCTCGCGCGGACATAGGAAAACGCCGCCTGGATCGATTCGTTCATGACCTCGCCGAGCTTGCCGGTGGTCTTGATCATGCCCTTGCCCGGCACGGTCACCGCCTCGATCGTCAGCAATTCGCCGCCAACCTCGGTCCAGGCCAGACCGGTCACCGCGCCGATCTGATGCTCATCCTCACCCACGCCATGGCGGAATTTGCGCACCCCGGCATAGTCGGCCAGATTGTCCGGCGTGATGACCACCTTGTCATATTCGCCCTCCAATATCTTGCGCAGCGCCTTGCGCGCCAGCCGGGCGACTTCGCGTTCCAGCGTGCGGACACCGGCTTCCCGCGTGTAGTAACGGATCAGGTCGCGCACCGCGTCCTCCGTCACTTCAAACTCGCCGTCCTTCAATCCGTGCGCATCGATCTGCTTGGCGATCAGATGGCGCTGCGCGATCTCGACCTTCTCATCCTCGGTATAGCCCTCCAGCCGGATGATCTCCATCCGGTCGAGCAAAGCCTGCGGCAAATTCAGCGAGTTGGCGGTCGTCACGAACATGATGTCTGAAAGATCGACGTCGATCTCCAGATAATGGTCCTGGAATTTGTTATTCTGTTCCGGGTCCAGCACCTCCAGCAGCGCCGACGCCGGATCGCCGCGGAAATCCTGGCCCAGCTTGTCGATCTCGTCGAGCAGGAACAGCGGGTTCATCGTCCCCGCCTTTTTCAGGTTGGTCACGATCTTGCCGGGCAGCGACCCGATATAGGTGCGTCTGTGGCCACGAATTTCCGCCTCGTCGCGCACGCCGCCCAGCGACTGGCGCACAAATTCGCGCCCCGTCGCCTTGGCGATCGAACGGCCAAGCGATGTCTTGCCGACGCCCGGAGGACCAACCAGGCACAGGATCGGGCCTTTGAGCTTATTGGTGCGCGCCTGCACCGCAAGATATTCGATGATCCGGTCCTTGACCTTGTCGAGCGCGAAATGATCCTCGTCCAGCACGTCCTGCGCGCGTTTCAGGTCATTCTTGACCTTGCCCTTCTTGCCCCAGGGCAGGCCCAGCAGCACGTCCAGATAATTGCGCACCACTGTCGCTTCAGCCGACATGGGCTGCATACCTTTAAGCTTCTTCAGCTCGGCGGTCGCCTTGGCGCGGGCTTCCTTGGACAGCTTGGTCTTGGCGATCTTCTCGGTCAGTTCGGCAAGTTCGTCGCCTTCCTCACCCTCGCCATTGCCCAGCTCGCGCTGGATCGCCTTCAACTGCTCGTTCAAATAATATTCGCGCTGGGTCTTTTCCATCTGGCGCTTCACGCGGCCACGGATCTTCTTTTCGACCTGGAGCACGCCCAGTTCGCCCTCCATGAAGGCGAATACCATCTCCAGCCGCTTGACCGGATCGGCCTCGACCAGCAGCGACTGCTTGTCGCATACCTTGACGTTGATGTTGGCGGAGATCGCGTCGGCCAGCCGCCCGGCATCCTCAATCTCGCGCAGCTGCACCGGCGTTTCTGCGGGCAGCTTCTTGTTGAGCTTGGCGTAATTTTCAAACTGTTCGGCCACCGACCGCATCAGCGCGGCGGCTTCCGGTCCCTCGGCAACGATATCCTCTACCGTCTCGACGTCCGAAACCAGATAGCCATCCTTGCTGTCCATCGTCTGCAAACGGGCGCGATGCTTGCCCTCCACCAGCACCCGCACGGTGCCGTCGGGCAGCTTGAGCAGCTGCAACACGATGGCGACGACGCCCGTGTCATAGAGCGAGTCGCGACCCGGATCATCCTCCGCCGGGTCGAGCTGCGACACGAGGAAGATTTCCTTGGAACCTTCCATCGCCGCTTCCAGCGCGGCAACGCTCTTGTCACGACCAACGAAGAGCGGGACGATCATCTGCGGAAAGACGACAATGTCACGCAGCGGCAGAAGGGGATATTGCACGGTCATTCACTCTCCGGGGCCAAAAGACGCGGCCCTGTCCTACGGTTCATCGCCTTTATGGGGATGCCCGTCGCACCAATCAATCGTCACTTGTCATAATGCCGCAACGATGAACCGGGGTTTATCGGGTTTTGGCGGGCCAGCAACGGCCCTACACCCATCAGAATGGCAGCTTGAAGCCGGGCGGCAGTTGCAGGCCGGATGTCATCTTGCCCATTTCCGCATTGCTGACCTCATCGGCCTTCTTGCGCGCATCGTTGAAGGCGGCGGTGACCAGATCCTCCAATATCTGTTTTTCAGACGGCGCGAGCAGCGTCTCGTCGATCGATACGCCGATGATCCGCCCCTTGGCCGACGCGCGCACCTTGACCAGTCCGCCGCCTGCCGCGCCTTCGACTTCCAGCTTGTCCAGATTATCCTGCGCGCGTTGCAGTTCCTCCTGCACGCGGGTGGCCATGCCCAATATTTCGTTCAAATCTTTCATGCGTCATGCACTCCATTGTTCCGGCTGGTCGGTTTCGACCAGCGCAGCATCGGGGAAAGCGGCCATCGCCGCCTTGACCACCGGAATTTCCAATATATCGGCGCGGGCTGCCGCCTTGGCCGCTTCCTCGCGCTCCAGCAAGGTCGGCTGCGCCGCCGCGTCGCTGGGCGTCACGCGCCAGCCGCTGCCGGTCATCTCGCGCAACGCCTGGGTCAGGCGCGCGGCAAAGTCGGACGGCAATTGCGGCGTCGCGCGATAGTCGATTTCCGGCGGCGCATAGCGGACCAGCCCGACACAATCATGCAGTTCCTGCGCCAGCTGCCCCTTGCCCTTCTGCCACAGCGCTTCGATCAAGTCCTCGAAGCTCGCAGGCAGCTTCGCCGCCGGGCCAGTCATCGGAGCCGCAGCAACCGCCCCCGATGGCGCAGCGACAACAGGCCCGCCTTCGCGCAGCAGCCGCGCCAGTTCACCCGGATCGGGCATGGTCGCCGCGTGCATCACCCGCAGCAACGCCATTTCGCAGCTTTCGATCGGCAGGATCGCGCCCGCCACCTCGTCATGCCCTTTCAGCAGCAACTGCCACAACCGGTGCAGCGGCGCGAAGCCCAGTTGCGAAGCCCAGTCGGCCAACGCCTCGCGCTCCTCGGCCGACTGGCCGGGGCTGGCAATGTCGCGTCCCGCCTTCACCAGCGTCACTGCATGGACCAGTTCCAGCAGCCCGCGCATCAGCGCCAGCGGCTCGACCCCCAGCGCATATTGATCGCGCACCCCGCCCAGCATTGCGGCGGTATCCCCCTCCAGCAGCAGCCCCAGCAACCGGCGTACCGATCCGCGATCCGACAGGCCCAGCATGTCGCGCACCTGGGTCGCAGTGACCATCGGCTCGCCCTCACCCATTTCCGCATGGGCAATGGCCTGATCCAGAATCGACAGCCCGTCGCGCGCAGACCCTTCTGCCGCCTGCGCGATCAGCGACAGCGCATCCGCATCCGCCGCGACGCCCTCGGCCTCCACGACATGGGCGAAATGCCCCGCCAGCAACTCGGCCGGAATCCGGCGCAAATCGAACCGCTGGCAGCGCGACAGCACCGTCACCGGCACCTTGTTCACCTCGGTCGTGGCGAACAGGAATTTCACATGGGCGGGCGGCTCCTCCAGCGTTTTCAACAGCGCGTTGAACGCATTTTTGGAGAGCATATGGACTTCGTCGATGATGTAGATCTTGTAGCGCGCCGACACAGCGGCATAGCGCACCGCCTCGATAATCTCGCGCACATCATCGACGCCGGTATGGCTGGCGGCGTCCATCTCGACCACGTCGATATGCCGCCCCTCGGCAATCGCGCGGCACGGTTCGCACACCCCGCAAGGGTCGATCGTCGGCCCGCCCTGCCCATCCTCGCCAATGCAGTTCAGCGCCTTGGCGATCAGCCGCGCGGTCGACGTTTTGCCGACCCCGCGCACCCCTGTCATAAGGAAGGCATGGGCCAGCCGCCCCCGCTTGATCGCATTGCCCAGCGTCTGGACCATCGCGTCCTGGCCGATCAGCTCGCGGAAATTGCGCGGCCGATATTTGCGCGCAAGGACGCGATAGGGCTGGGGGGAATCGGACATGGGGATTGTCTAGCCGTTTGGATGGCTATTGTCGAAGCGGGATGATGGGAAGGTGGGAGCCGGAACGACCCGCGGCAAAATCACTGTGGCTGCTTCCGTCAGGACCTGACCAGGTTGGCGACGACCTCGTCCGCCCGACTCCCGGCGCGGCATATGGCGAAGAAGGATGGGGATGGCAAGGGGCCACACACCACATCCGTTCGTCAGTCCAGCCCGCTCTTCTGCGCCTTGGCCAGAAAATCGAGCGCCGCCTGCGCCGCCTGCGCAATCGCCGCTTCCGCAGCCTTGGCGTCCACGGTCGGGCGATCGAGATAGACCGCCAATATATATTCCTCGCCCGACGGTGCTTTCACCAGCGCCACGTCATTATAGGCGGTGCCGCACGTCCCGGTCTTGCTGCCCGACGTCCAGCCGTCGGGCAGGCCCGCCTTGATCCTTTTGTCGCCGGTGCTGCTGGCATTGAGCCAACCGCGCAGCGTATCGGCGCTCTTACCCTGCATGTCGCGAAACAGCAGCCGCCCCATCAGCCCCGCCATCGCGGCTGGCGTCGTCGTATCGCGCGGATCGCCGGGCGCATTTTCATTCAATGCCGGTTCGTTGCGATCCAGCCGGGTGACGCCATCGCCATGCGCGCGCATGAAGGCGGTCAGCCCCTCCGGCCCACCCAGCATCGGCAGCAGCAGGTTCGCTGCGCTATTGTCGCTCACCTCGACCGCCGCCTGCGCCAGTTCGGCCATGCTCATCCGGCCGCGCTTCTTATTCTTCTTCACCACCGGCGCGTAATCTAGGATGTCGTCCTTGCCGAAGGGGATTTCTCCCTCCATCCCGAACTTGCCACCCTCCGCGCCGATCAGCACGGCAGCAGCCAGCGGCGCCTTGAAGGTCGAACAGAGCGCAAACCGCTCGTCGCGGTTGAACCCCAGGATCAGCGCGCCCTTGCTGTCCACCAGCGCGATGCCCAGCCGCCCGCCGGTTTCCTCCTCGATCGTCTTGGGATTGCGCACCGACGCCAGCGCCGATTGCGGCACCAGATAGCGCGGTGGCGGCGGCATCAGAGAATCGAGCCGCCCGGTCGGCACTGGCTCCGGCACCTTCTTCTTTGGCGCGGCCAGCGTCGGCACAGTGAGAGACATTATAGCAGCCAGCGCAGCCAAACGAACGGCTCGGCGCACGATCATGCTCACATGCCCTGCATATTATAGGCTTCGGACGGAATACGGACGGTCAGGCTCTCCAGCCCTTCGGCCAGCACGATCTGGCAGGACAGGCGGCTGGTGCGCGTGGCAGCGGCTGCCAGGTCCAGCATATCCTCCTCATCCTCGCTCGCCCGGCGCAGACGCGGAAAGTCCGCCGCATCGACGATGACATGGCAGGTGGAACAGGCCATCTGACCTTCGCATGTTCCTTCCAACGGCTGGCCCGCCGCCTGCGCCACATCCAGCAGGACCGATCCCGCCGGCGCGTCGACTTCCTGCCGTCGCTCGCCATCGGCGCTGATGAAAATGATCCTGGTCATTGACGCGACGCTCCCTGTCACGGCGCCCTTTGCTCGGCTGCCGCCCTGTTCAATGCCTCCGCAGCGCTCTCCAGTTCGGTCGCTGTCGTGTAGCGGCCAAAGCCGATCCGCACCGATCCACGCGCCTGTGCGTCTGTCAGGCCCAGTGCGCGCAGCACATGGCTAGGCCGCCCGGACCCGCTTGCGCAAGCGCTTCCCAACGAAAAAGCAATATTGCGGCAATATGACAACAGCCGCGCCCCGTCGATCCCGTCCCGGCGCAGGTTCAGATTGCCTGGATAGCGCGCCTCCACACTGCCATTGATCGTCCAGTCGGCAAACAGGCGACGCGCCATCCCAGCCAACATCGCCACATGCGCGCGATCAGCCTCAGCCCGCTCCCGCATCAACCGCGCCGCCACGCCAAACCCCGCACACAGAGCGGGCGACAGCGTGCCCGATCGCAAGCCGCCCTCCTGCCCCCCGCCATGGATCAGCGGCGCAGGCGTCACCCCGTCGCGCAGCCACAATGCGCCGACACCCTTGGGACCGTGAATCTTGTGCGCGCTGATCGCCACCATGTCGCAATTGTCCGGGATCGGCACCCGGCCATAGCCCTGCACCGCGTCGCACAGGAACAGGGCACCCGCCCCCTGCGCCAGATCGGCCAGTGCGGCGACCGGCTGGATCACGCCAATCTCGTTATTGACCAGCATCGCCACCACCAAAGCGACACCCGGACGGATCGCCTGCGCAGCGGCATCCATGTCGACGATACCGTCCTTCTTGACCGGCAACACCGTGACCGTCCGCCCCGCCCTGCGTAACGCTTCGACCGTATCCAGCACCGCGGCATGTTCCGTCGCGATCGTCACGATGTCCCCCGACGGCGCACCCTGTATCGCGATATTCAGCGCCTCGGTCGCCCCGGACGTAAAGAGCAAACGCCCACCAACCGGCAACAACCGACCAATCTCCTCCCGCGCCACCTCCACCTGTGCAGCGGCAGCCCGGCCAGGCCGATGCGCGCTGTGCGGATTGGCAAACTGGTCGCGCAACAACGGCACCATCGCGTCAAAGGCTTCCGGGGCCAGCGGCGTGGTCGCCTGATAATCCAGATAGATCATCGCCGCACCCGCGCGGCCATGGCGACCCACTGCCCCAGGAACCGCTCGATATCCGCCTCGTTCGTCTGCGGCCCGAAACTCACCCGCACCACCTCGCTCGCCGCCGCCTCGTCCCAGCCCATCGCGTGCAGCACATGGCTGGTCTTGAGCGATCCCGACGAGCAGGCACTGCCCGCCGACACCGAAATCCCCGCCAGATCAAACTGGATCAGCTGCGCCCGCGCCGACAGGCCCGGCATCCGGTAGCTGGCAATGGCCGGAATCCGCGCCGCATCGCGCGCAACCACCTGCCCCCCCGCTGCCTCGACACCCGCATCCACCCGCGCCCGCAGCCGCGCCGCATCGGGCAACCAATCCGTACGCGCCTCCAGCGCCGCTGCCATCGCCAATATGGCCGGCAAATTCTCTGTCCCCGCGCGATAGCCCTGCTCCTGCCCGCCCCCGGCGTGGAGCAACCCCAGATCACGCACCAGCAGCGCGCCAATACCCGGCGGCCCGCCAAATTTATGCGCACTGATCGCGATCATGTCCGCGTCGGGTAGCGGCAGCTTGCCCGCACTCTGGGCGCAGTCAGCAAACAACAAAGCCCCGCCCCGCTCCAGCCCATCGAGCGGCTGGATCACCCCCGTTTCATTATTGACGTGCTGTACGGCAAACATAACTCCGTCATCCCCGCGAAGGCGGGGATCCATCTCCGGTGTTACGGCTGGCGACAAGGTGGGAGATGGATTCCCGCCTTCGCGGGAATGACGAAGCATAAAAACGCATCCATCCCCATCCACAGCCAGCCGCTCCGCGCCCTCCGTCACCCGCAACACCGAATCATGCTCGACCGGCGACGTCACCACCCGCGCCGCCTTTGCCCGCGTCAGCCCAATCGCAATCGCCTCGCTCGCCCCGGACGTAAAGACCACATGCCCCCGCCACCCCAACGCCTCGGCGATCCGCGCCCGCGCCCGCTCCAGCGTCGCGCGCGCGGCGCGCCCGTCGGCATGAGGGCTGGACGGGTTGGCCCAGCACTCCAGCGCATCGACCATTGCCGCCTTGGCGGCGGGCAGCATCAGCGTGGTCGCGGCATGGTCTAGATAGAGGCGGTCGGCAGCCACGATGCGATGCTACTCATTGATTGCGGAAATGGCGGCGGCTTCTATATAGGCGGTCTGCCGCGCAGCGCCAGCTTCTGGCGCGGCGCGCGTCCTTTTGCCACCGCCCGCCGACCTGACATAGGTGTTCGGTGGCCATAACGATAACAGGTGCCATGCCCGACGTAATCTTTACCGGACCCGAAGGTCGCCTCGAAGGCCGCTTCAGCCCCCCGCCCCGCCCGCGTGCGCCGGTCGCCATGATCCTGCACCCGCACCCTCAGGGCGGCGGCACGATGAATGACCGCATCACCCAAGCGCTCTACAAGACCTTCGTGAAGCGCGGCTTTGCCGTGCTGCGCTTCAACTTCCGCGGCGTGGGCCGCAGCCAGGGCACGTTCGACAATGGCATCGGTGAACTGTCCGACGCCGCCGCCGCACTCGACTGGGTCCAGAGCTTCCATCCCGAAGCGCAGACCACTTGGATCGCGGGCTTCTCCTTTGGCGCATGGATCGGGATGCAGTTGCTGATGCGACGCCCGGAAATCCGCGGCTTCATCTCGGTCGCACCGCCCGCCAACATGTACGACTTCTCCTTCCTCGCCCCCTGCCCTTCATCGGGCATCATCGTGCAGGGCACCTCGGACGAAGTCGTAACCGCCAGCGCCGTGCAGAAACTTGTCGACAAGCTGCGCACGCAAAAGGGCATCACCATCCACCACGACGAAATCCGTGGTGCCAACCATTTCTTCGAACATGAACTCGACCAGCTGATGAAGTCGGTCGACAATTATCTCGACATGCGCCTGTCCCCGGACTCGCCGATCCGCTGAGGATAGTGGGAGGCAAGGGGCATCCACTCCCTATGCCCGTTCGCCCTGAGCGAAGTCGAAGGGCTTGGCTGAGCGCAGTCGAAGCCACTTCGCTTCGCTCAGTGCAGGGCTTCGACTTCGCTCAGCCCGAACGGTGTTAAAACAGGCCGTTTGCCCCTTGGTCGGCCTTGCCCTTGCGGCTCAGCGCTGCTCCAGCCCCGGCAGATCCGGCCCCGGAATCGCGGTGATCGCCACATTACCGAACATCACCAGCCCCGCGATAATCATCAGCGCGCCCCGCTTGCGATCCCGCAATTTGAGCATCACATATAGCCCGCCGCCGGTCAGCAGCAGCCCGGCGAGCATCAAGATAGATAAAATCGTGCCTGTCATGCCCCTTCCCATAAGGGCGGCGGTCCAAGGTGGCAATTGCCGCCCTCACCCCCTATGAGGCGCGGGAACGAATCACCCCCGTGGTGAAGGGACGCATTCCATATGAAAATCGCCATTGCATCCGACCATGCCGCTATCGATCTGAAGGCGGAACTCGCCCAGTGGCTGCGCGACGAAGGGCATGAGGTCGCCGACCTTGGTCCGGCCACGGCCGACCGGGTGGATTATCCCGATTATGGTTACAAGCTGGCGACAGCCGTAGCGTCCGGCGACGCCGAACGCGGCATCGCGCTGTGCGGATCAGGCATCGGCATTTCCATCGCGGTCAATCGCAACCCGGCCTGCCGCTGCGCGCTGGTCGGCGAACCGCTGTCTGCCGCGCTGAGCCGCGAACATAATGACGCCAATGTCCTCGCCATGGGTGCGCGCCTCACCGGCGTGGACATGGCCAAGGCCTGCGTCACCGCTTTTCTCACCACGGAATTTGGCGGAGGCCGTCATAGCGGCCGCGTCGAAAAACTCTCCCATCCCGCGCTCTGAAAGGAATCCAGATGAGCATCGACACCCTCGCCCCCGCCATCCGTCAGGACGGCTTTTTCAGCGAAAGCCTCGCCAGCGCGGACCCGGAAATCTTCGGCGCGATTGGTAACGAGCTGAAGCGCCAGCAGGACAAGATCGAACTGATCGCGTCCGAAAATATCGTTTCGAAAGCGGTGCTGGAAGCAGCCGGCTCCATCTTCACCAACAAATATGCCGAAGGCTATCCGGGCAAGCGTTACTATGGCGGCTGCGAATATGCCGACGTCGTCGAAACGCTGGCGATCGAGCGCGCCAAGCAATTGTTCGGCGCGAACTTCGCCAACGTCCAGCCCAACAGCGGCAGCCAGATGAACCAGGCCGTATTCCTGGCGCTGCTCCAGCCGGGTGATACCTTCATGGGCCTCGACCTGTCGTCGGGTGGCCACCTGACCCACGGTTCGCCGGTCAATATGAGCGGCAAATGGTTCAACCCCGTCCCCTACGGCGTGCGTGCCGACGATCATCTGATCGACATGGACGAAGTCGCCCGCATCGCCCGCGAGTGCAAGCCAAAGCTGATCATCTGCGGCGGCACCGCCTATTCGCGCGTCTGGGACTTCCCGCGCTTCCGCGAGATTGCCGACGAAGTCGGCGCCTATCTGCTCGCCGACATGTCGCACTTCTCCGGCCTGGTCGCGGGCGGCGCGCATCCCTCGCCCGTCCCCTACGCCCATGTCACCACCACCACGACCCACAAGTCGCTGCGTGGCCCGCGGTCGGGCATTGTCCTCTGCAACGACGAAGCGATCGCCAAGAAGATCAACAGCGCCATCTTCCCCGGTATGCAGGGCGGCCCGCTGATGCACATCATCGCTGCCAAGGCCGTGGCCTTCAAGGAAGCGCTCAGCCCTGAGTTCAAGGCTTACGCTCACCAGATCGTCGCCAATGCCAAGACGCTGGCCGCAACGCTGGCGGACGCTGGCCTGTCGATCGTGTCGGGCGGCACCGACAATCACTTGATGCTGGTCGATCTGCGCGCGAAGAACACCACCGGCAAGGCGGCGGAAAAGGCGCTCGATCGCGCCTTCATCACCTGCAACAAGAATAATGTGCCCTTCGACACCGCCAGCCCGTTCGTGACGTCGGGCGTACGCCTCGGCACCCCCGCCGGCACCACGCGCGGCTTTGGCGAAGCGGAGTTCCGGGAGATCGGCCAGCTGATCGCGCAGGTCGTCGAAGGCCTCAAGCGCAACGGCGACGAAGGCGACGGCCAGGTCGAAGCCCATGTGCGCGAAAAGGTGCTGGCCCTGACAAGCCGCTTCCCGATTTACTGAGCAACATGACGCCCCTCTCCTTCAGGGGAGTGGTTGGGGTGGGGCCTTGTCCGGCTTAGGCAGCGTTAGGACAGGCCCACCGCCTAGCCCCCTGCCGCAAGCGAGAGGGGGGAACTTGTGGGAGAATGTGAATGCGCTGCCCCTTCTGCGCCCATGAGGACAGCCAGGTGAAGGACAGTCGGCCCACGGAAGATGGCAACGCCATCCGCCGCCGCCGCCAGTGCGAAGCCTGCGCCGCGCGCTTCACCACCTTTGAGCGTATCCAGCTGCGCGACATCTGGGTGGTCAAGAGCGAGGGCCGCAAGGAAGCGTTCGAGCGCGACAAGCTCGCCCGCTCGATCGGCATCGCCTGCCGCAAACGCCCGATCGACCCCAGCCGCATCGAAAAACTCATCTCCGGCATCCAGCGCCAGCTCGAAACCAGCGGCGACAGCGAAGTCCCCGCCCGCGCGATCGGCGAACTGGTGATGGAAGGCCTCAAACGCCTGGACAGCGTCGCCTATATCCGCTTCGCCAGCGTCTATAAGGACTTCAGCGACGCCAAGGATTTCGAGGAATTTGCCAGTACGGTGAAGGAAGTGGGCGGGTGATGGGCTTCCCAGCTCCATTTGCCAGGCCCGCACCCTCCCCCCGTTCGGTTCGAGCTTGTCGAGAACAGCGCGCGACATGAGTTTCTGGATATATATCCTCCGCTGCGCCGACGGGACTTATTATACCGGTCATACCGACGATCTGGAACGACGTATCGGCCAACATCAGTCGGGCGACATTCCCGGATACACGCATGATCGACGCCCGGTCGAACTGGTATTTAGCGAAACCTTCACGGACCGGATCGACGCCCTGGAGCGCGAACGCCAGGTCAAGGACTGGTCGCGCAAGAAGAAGGAAGCTCTGATAAGGGGCGATTGGGCAGCGGTATCGGAGGCAGCCCGTTCTCGACCACGGGTCTCGACTACGCCCGACCCTGGCTCGAACCGAACGGGTTTGGATGGCCACCCTAGAACGAACGGTGATATGAACGAAGCCCCCACCCCTCCCCCCGTCATCGTCCTAGTCCGCCCCCAGCTTGGCGAAAATATCGGCAAGGCCGCCCGCGCCATGCTCAATTTCGGCCTCACCGAAATGCGGCTGGTCTCGCCCCGCGACGGTTGGCCCAACCCGGACGCCGGCCCATCGGCCGCGGGCGCGGATTTCATCCTCGATCAGGCGCAGGTGTTTGAAACGCTCGCCGAAGCCGTCTCCGACTGCGCCCATGTCTATGCCACCACCGTGCGCAAGCGCGGCGTCACCAAGCCGGTCGTGACGCCAGAGGAAGCCGCCCGCGAAATCCACGCCGCACAGGGCCGCTGCGCCTATATTTTCGGGCCGGAACGCTCAGGGCTAGAGACAGAGGATGTCGCACTAGCCCGCAAGATTCTCACGGTCCCGATCAACCCGGAATTCGGGTCGCTAAACCTCGCGCAAGCGGTCATCCTGTGCGCCTATGAATGGTCCAAACAGGCTGACCTGAAACAACCCACCATCACCGACCTTGGCGAACCCGCGCCGCAGGTGGAGCTGGAGGGGATGATCGAGCAGCTCAACACATTGCTGGAAAAGGTCGGCTATTTCTTCCCGCCCGACCGCGCCAACGCGACCCGGCTGACGCTGCGCAACCTGCTGACCAAGCCGGGCTGGAACCATCTGGAGGTGCGCACGCTCCGCGGCGTCCTCTCCCACCTCAACCGCCCGCGCGAACGCTAACCCATCCCCGTTCGGTTCGAGCCTGTCGAGAACTCAGCGCATCATTCTCGACTTCGCTCGAAACGAACGCAGGCAAATTAACCCCGCGTCCGGTCAAACTCCGCCATCTCATAGGCAATCGACGCTTCGACCAGTTGCTCCCACAACTCGCCCACAATCTCCACCGGCGCGCCGACCCGCGCCGCCTCCGCGCAGGCCTGGTCGATCACCTGACGCTTGCGCGCCTCGTCCCGCACAGCGCCGCGATCAGGCTTGATCCGGGCGGCGGCACGCATATGGGCAAATCGCGCGGCCAACAGCGCGACCAGTTCGCGGTCGATCGCATCGACACCTGCCCGCACCTCGACCATGCTGCTATAATCATCAGGGTTCATGCCCCGCCAATTAGGCGTCGCCCAGGCCCCTGTCGAGGGTTGACATGCAGCCCCCTTGTGGCCATAGGCGCGCCTTCGCAATTGGTCCCGCATCCCGGTGAAGCGGTGGCCCTGCCCCTGAGCGCGCAAACGCAAAACGGACGTAGGCGATACCGGGAATGATGCTCATCCTTTCAGGGCGGGCTTAGTCGTTAGCTATTGTAAGGAAATACCATGACGAAGCGCACCAGCGCCAAGTATAAACTCGACCGTCGCATGGGCGAGAATATCTGGGGCCGTCCCAAGTCGCCTGTGAACAAGCGCGAATATGGCCCCGGTCAGCACGGCCAGCGCCGCAAGGGCAAGGTGTCCGATTACGGCATCCAGCTGCGCGCCAAGCAGAAGCTGAAGGGCTATTACGGCGACATCACCGAAAAGCAGTTCAAGAAGAACTATTTTGAGGCGAGCCGCATGAAGGGCGACACCGGCCAGAACCTCATTGGCCTGCTGGAGCGCCGCCTGGACGCCGTCGTCTATCGCGCCAAGTTCGCGCCGACCATCTTCTCGTCGCGTCAGATCGTTTCGCACGGCCACATCTATGTGAACGGCGTGAAGTGCAACATCGCCTCGCGTCTGGTGAAGCCGGGCGACGAAATCACCTTGGGCAAGAAGGCGCAGGAAATGGCGCTGGTGATGGAAGCACAGGCTCTGGCCGAACGCGACATCCCCGACTATGTCTCGCCCGATGGCGCCGCCAAGGTCACCTATGTCCGCGTCCCCACGCTGGACGAAGTGCCTTATCCGGTGAAGATGGAACCCAATCTGGTCGTCGAATTCTATTCGCGCTGATCGGCTTCTACCCAAGCGTTACAAAAAGGGCGGCCCCGCAAGGAGCCGCCCTTTTTCATGCAGAAGGCGCCACGACAAAACATGACCGACACCCAAAGCGCATCGCCGATCGGACGAACGCAAAGGCGACTGCTGCGGCGGATCTATAATGGTCGCACCGTGCCGATCATCGCCGATGGCAAGGCCTTCCTGACCTACAAGGACGCCGTCAGATATCTTGAGGCGCTGGACGCCGATACGCGCGAAGCCGTGTATGAGGAAATGAAGGCGTCAGCGAAAAATGGCAAAGGCGGGACACCACTGTCCTGACGTCCGGGCTTGCACGCGCCCGCCACCTCGTTAAGCGCAGCCCTATGGCGAAAACAGCCCTTCACCTCTACGCGCTGGCCCTGGGATCGAACCGCGCCCTGTCCGCCCGCCTGACGCCCCGGCAGTTGTTGGCCGAAGCCGCCACGCGAATCGCGCAGCACGCCCGGATCGTGGCAACGTCGCCTACCATCGAAACCCCGCCCATCGGCCCGTCCCGCCGCCGCTACGCCAATGCCGCGCTGCTGGTCCAAAGCCCGCTCGAACCACCCGCCATGCTGGCCTGGCTCCAGTCGATCGAACTGGCGCTCGGTCGCCGCCGCTATCGCCGCTGGGGCGCGCGCAGCGTCGATATCGACATTATCCTCTGGTCCGGCGGCGTCTGGAACAGCCCGATGCTCACCATCCCCCATCCCGCCTTTGCCGCGCGCGATTTCGTCCTGACCCCGTTGCGCGCCATCGCGCCCGCCTGGCGCGATCCCCGATCCGGCCTCACGATCCGCCACCTCGACGCCCGCCTGCAAAAAGCCCGACAAACCATGCCACAAGAGGTTGACCATCCCCGCCGCCCCCTTTAGGGCGAGCGCACCTCAGCAATCGGGGGTCCATAGCTCAGTCGGTAGAGCAACTGACTTTTAATCAGTAGGTCGCTGGTTCGAACCCAGCTGGACTCACCATTTTTATACAATTTTATCAGGCACTTATCATGGAGCCTCTTCCATGAATTGCCCGAAAACGGGAGCTACTGACAATCGATCAGTAGGTCACGGCCTGCAATACTGCCGGAATCCATACAACTGTGAAGCGATTAGATAATGGGTCAGAAGAGCGCCTGACTCTCGGCTAAAAGCATCGCATATGTCAGTTCCAGCCAAATAGCCAATCTCGCCTTGACGATAAGATCATTACGCTGTCCAATGAAATGGATGGCGTAGACTTCGACGTAGCGATTAGCAGTCAAGCCCAAGTTGAACAGTGCCAGCGGAACACGCAGAGAACGTGAGCTGGTAAGTATCTGATATCGCTGGGCGTGGATTTGGTGGCAAAACCGGGTGTGCTAACAACATTTTGCCTGT
>JAHFPV010000008.1 GCA_023266575.1 Sphingobium sp. | reverse complement strand
CAGTCACAGGCAAAATGTTGTTAGCACACCCGGTTTTGCCACCAAATCCACGCCCAGCGATATCAGATACTTACCAGCTCACGTTCTCTGCGTGTTCCGCTGGCACTGTTCAACTTGGGTCTCAACAGACATAAGGCGCTAAAACACATAGCTGGCGATGCGATTGGTGCGGTGAACGGAATGCGAATTGAGCGTCCGATTTCCTACACCGCAAACCGAACGCTGCCATTCCGCAATCCACCCAACTTGGCCAGAAACTATCTTCCGTGAAAGGTAGGGGCCTTTTGAAGCGCGCGTCCCCCCTCCCGCTGGCGGGAGGGGAGCATCAAGCAATCCTCAAGCCGCGGCGCGGCGTTCTTTCAGTTCTTCATTCAACATTTCGGCCAGCAGGAAGGCCAGCTCCAGGCTCTGCGCCGCGTTCAAACGCGGGTCGCAATGGGTGTGGTAGCGATCCGCCAGCCCTTCGTCGGTGATGGCGATGGCGCCGCCGGTGCATTCGGTGACGTTCTGGCCGGTCATTTCGGCGTGGATGCCGCCGCCGAAGCTGCCCTCGGCGCGGTGGACGGCGAAGAAGCCGCGGACTTCGGCCAGGATGCGCTCGAAGGGGCGCGTCTTGTAGCCATTGGCCGCCTTGACGACATTGCCATGCATCGGGTCACAGGACCAGACCACCGGATGGCCTTCGCGCATCACCGCGCGGACCAGCTTGGGCAGGCCCGCCTCGATCTTGTCATGGCCATAGCGGGTGATGAGCGTGATCCGCCCCGCTTCCCGCCCTGGGTTCACCACGTCGAGCAAGCGGATGAGCGCGTCCGGCTCCAGGCTGGGGCCGCACTTCATGCCGATGGGATTGCCGATGCCGCGCAGATATTCGATGTGGGCCGACCCTTCGAAACGGGTGCGGTCGCCGATCCACAGCATGTGGGCGGACGTGTCATACCAGTCGCCGGTCAGGCTGTCCTGCCGGGTCAAGGCCTGTTCGAACGGCAACAGCAGCGCTTCATGGCTGGTGTAGAAGCTGGTTCCGCCAAGCTGCGGCACGGTTTCCGCCGACAGGCCGCAGGCGCGCATGAAATCGAGTGCCTGGCCGATCTGGTCGGCCATCTGCTCGAACTTCGCGGCCCACGG
This sequence comes from Sphingobium sp., assembly GCA_023266575.1. Taxonomy (GTDB): domain Bacteria; phylum Pseudomonadota; class Alphaproteobacteria; order Sphingomonadales; family Sphingomonadaceae; genus Sphingobium. The sequence goes on along the minus strand of JAHFPV010000008.1, from coordinate 154,394 downwards.
ACTACGGCCCATGAAATCGAGCATCCAGCCATGGACGCGATCCAGGCTGGCATAGCCGCCGGTCGAGAAGGCGCGCAGCAGGTTGAGCGTGGCCGCCGACTGGTTATAGGCCTGCACCATCCGCTGCGGGTCCGGCTCGCGCCCTTGTGCGGTGAAGGCGATGTCGTTGACATTGTCGCCGCGATAGCTGGGCAGCTCGACCCCGCCGATCGTTTCGGTATCGGCCGAGCGGGGCTTGGCGAACTGGCCTGCCATGCGGCCAACCTTCACCACCGGCAGTTTCGAGGCGAAGGTCAGCACCACCGCCATCTGGAGCAGCACGCGGAACGTGTCGCGGATATTGTTCGGGTGGAACTCGGCAAAGCTTTCGGCGCAATCGCCGCCCTGCAACAGGAAGGCTTCGCCGGCCGCGACCCTGGCCAGGTCCGTTTTCAGGTTGCGCGCCTCGCCTGCAAAGACGAGCGGCGGAAACTGGCCAAGCTGGGCCTCCACGGCGGCGAGCGCCTGCGTGTCCCTGTAAGTGGGCATCTGAATGCCCTTATGCGCGCGCCAGCTATCCGGCGTCCATTTCGCCGCCACGACGAGTCTCCCAAAATGAACCAAAAAAACAGGGGCCGCACCTACGCCGCCGCGCCGTTCAAGGCAAGTTTATAGCAGTCTTGCAGCGCCCATGCGCAATGATCCTTTCGATCAGACTGATCGAGCGGCTATTTCTGGCATGGATAGCGGTCGTTGAGCGCCACGCTGACCAGCACGGAGGCGGGGCCGCGCCGCTGGTCGGGCCAGCGTTCGAGATAGGCGACGACCGTGCGGCGGGCGTCGTCGGCGCTCATCTTGTCCGGCCAGCAGATCGGGCGACCCCGACCGATGAAGCTGTCCTTGCGAATGCCGTCGACCACGCCGACGATATAGGCGGTGCAGGCCAGCGCATATTCGGGCGCCTTGTTGCGGCATTTGGCGAGCAGCGATGTGCCGCTTTCGAACATGAAGGCTTGGGCCGCGACCGGGGTGGGAGAGGTGGCCGCCATAGCGAGAGCGAGGAGGAGCAGGCGTATCATTCTAATCCCTCACGGAAAGTGGCAAGCCTAGATCACACCCCTCCGTTCGTGTCGAGCGAAGTCGAGACACGCCTGCGCTGCGCTAGTTGCTTCTCGACTTCGCTCGAAGCGAACGGGGAATTTCAATCCTTTCGTTTCGCCGTGAAGGCGAAGGTCAGCGCCACCTGCGGGGCCAGGCCGCCGCTGCTCTCGCCATTGCCGACGCCAAAGGCGGCGCGGGCAATGGTGGCGGTGCCGGTGACCTTGCGGGTCGCGCCGTCGCCCGACAGGGTGAAGCGGATCGTCTGGGGCTTGGCGACGCCTTTGAGGCTGAGCGTGCCGGTGGCGCGATAGGCGTTCGCGCCCCTTTTCTCCGCGCCCTTCGCGGTGAAGGTTGCGGTCGGGTGGCTGGCGACGGCGAAAAATTCGTCGCCCGGCAGCATCCCGTCCTGATAGGCATCGCCGACGCTGGCGCTGGCCATGTCGATCGTCACCTTGATGTCGGCGGTTTCGGGATGGTCCGGGTCCATGCCGATCGCGGCGGTCCATTTGGCAAAGCTGCCGCTGATCGTCTGGCCATCATTGCCGACGGAAAAGCCGATTTTGCCGCCGGGTTGCACGGTCCAGGCGGGGGGCGGGCCGACGGGTTCTTCCGGCGCGGCTTCGGTGGCGTTGGCGGCGGCGTTGTCTGGTGCGGCCCCCACGAGGTTGGCGGGTTCGGCGATATTTTGCGGGGTTTCGGGCGCTTCGACCGCAGCGCTGGCCTTTGGCGCGGGGGCGGGCAGGATCGCTTTGCCGACGACCAGACCCAGCAGGATCAGCGCGGGGAGCGCGATCAGCAGCGCGGTCGAGCGGCCCGGTATCATCCGCCAGATCAGCCCGTCGCGCATCAGAAAATGATGGCGCAGCGCGCCCGCGACATGGAGCAGGAACAGCGCGATGCCGAGCCAGGCGATCAGGCCATGGCCGCCCTCCGCCAGCTCATGCGCGCTGGCGGGCAGCGGTAGATGGGGCAGGGGCAGGACGCCGAACAGCAGGGTCGGCACCTTGACCTTGGCGGTCGACACCAGCGCCCAGCCGGTCAGCGGCGCGCCCAGCATGAAGGCGTAGAGTCCGACATGCACGCCCGACGCCAGCGCGCCCTGCCAGCCGCCCTCCAGTTTGGCCGGGCGTGGCTTCCAGTAGCGCACCACGATCCGCAGCAGGGTCAGCAGCAATATCGTGATGCCGACCGACTTGTGCCACTGGTAGAGCGCAAAGCCGCGCGCGCCCAGATCCTCCAGCGCCCAGCCGACGCTGATCTGGAAGGCGAGCAGGGCGGCGATCGCCCAGTGCAGGATGATGGCGACAAGGCTGTAGCGTTGCATGAAAACCCCGGCAGGATGGACTTGGCGCGGAAGCTATGCCGCGCGCGGGGCGAAGTCCATCGCCCTGCCGGGAAACGCAGCGTTGCCTATGGCTTGAGGGTGATCGCTTCGGCGTCCGCGTCGGGCAGGGACGCGCCCATCACCTTGGCCAGCGTGGGCGCGATCGCGCGCATGTCGATCAGGCCCAGATCCTTGTTCCGTGCGATGCCCTTGCCCATGACCATGAAGGTCGCGCGCAGATTGGCGGGGCCGGGGAAATAGCCATGCATCCCCTTGACCGGACTGCGCGCGACCACCGGCGCGGTGGACCCGCGATAGACGTCGGTGACGTAGCCGGGGGCGAGGTTGATATAATAGGTCGCCTGCGGATTGCCGCCCATCGCGGCGATCTGCGCCTTGTCAGCGACCTGTATGATGCCGTTGGCCGGATTGGCGGCGAGCGTGTCGAGCAGCGCCTTCACCCGCACCGCCAGCGCCCCGTCGTCAGGCCGGGCCAGCATGATCGCGGCCGATCCGCCCGATATCCAGGGCATGGCCAGCCAAGAGGCGACCTTGCCATCCTTGTCCAGCGTGATCAGGCCCGCGTCGATGAAGGGGCGGTAGAGGTTGATCGCTGTTTGGGTCGCTTCGAAGCCATGGTCGCTGACCAGCGCGATGACGGCGTCGGGATGCGCCTGCATTTCCGCGGCCACCAGATCGCCGACGATCGCGTCGATCTTTTCCAGCACCGCTTTGGCGGCTTGGGTGTCCGGTCCCATGGCATGTTGCTCATGGTCGAGCGCGGTGAGGTAAACGGTCAGGAATTGCGGCTTGTGCGCGGCGATCAGGGCGGTGGCGAAGCGGCCGCGCAGCTGGTCGCCGGGCAGGCTTTCGTCGATCCCCATGGCGTAGGGCGCCCCGACTTTCGCCTCCAGTTCGGCTTTCAGGCCCGGCGTTGCCAGCGCGTCCAGTAGCTTGGCGTCGTCGGCGTGACCGGTGCGCCAGATTTGCGGCAGGTTCCACGTCACGCCCTTCGCCGCGACGCTGACCGGCCAGTGGATATTGCCGGTGGACAGGCCCGCCCTGGTCGCGGCCTCCCACAGGGTCGGCACCTTGATGTCCTGTGCATACCAGTACCAGCCGCCCTGGTTGATGCCGGTGGGATCGAAACTGTTATTGGCGACGATGCCATGCCTGGCCGGGGTGGTGCCGGTCATCAGCGTCGTGTGGCTGGGATAGGTCAGTGTCGGCAACACGCCCGTGACGCCCGATGCGTGCGCGCCCTGCGTCACGAAGCGGCGCAGATTGGGGAGGGAAAGGCCGCGCTTGTCGGCATCCAGCACGTCGCCGGGGCGCAGCCCGTCGATCGAGATGAGGAGGACGGGGTCCGCCAGCGCCGCTTGCGGGATGCAGGCGGCGAGGGCGGTGGCGAGGAGCTCGGTCTTTTTCATGGGGATTGCTGTCCTTCTTGAGCCCCTCCCCTTGAGGGGAGGGGTTGGGGTGGGGCGTGCCTTCACTGGCTGCGCCCGAATGATAGCCCCCACCCCCGGCCCCTCCCCTGAAGGGGAGGGGAGATACAGTGTTTAGAACCCGGCCTTCAGCGTGGCGAAGAACTGTTGCGGGGCGCCGACCAGCAGGGTCTGGGCGTCGCCGCTATTGCCAAAGCCGCCCGAACCGATGGTGCCGACATAGCGTTTGTCGAACAGGTTGGTGGCGTTGAGCTGCACCTCCAGCTTGTCGGTGAAGCGATAGCCGAGCGAGGCGTCCACGATCAGGCGGCCGGGGACCGACGCATCGTTGGTGTAGCTATAGTAGCGACGCGACATATAGTTGAGGCCGACGCGGAAGAAGCGCTGGCCATCGTCATAGTTGAACTCGCCGCGTGCCATATGTTTGGGGCTGTCCACCACGGTCTTGTCCTTGATCGCGGCGACCAGCACGCCGTTGCCGTTCACCACATCGTCGCGATAGGTCGCGTCGGTGTAGCTGTAGCTGGCATAAAGGCCAAAGCCGCCGCCCAGCTTCAGGTCGCCCGCCGCCTCGACGCCGATGGCGCGGACGCCGCCGACATTCTGGAGTGCCGACGGGTTGCCCTGGATCGCCGATCCGACCTGTACCGCGAGCAGGCGGTTGCGGAAGTTGACGAGATAGGCGCCCAGCGTGCCGTTGAAGATGGGCGTATTGTAGCGCAGGCCCAGTTCATAGGTGTCGGACTGTTCGGGTTTCAGATCATCCTTGATCGCATCGAACCCGGCCTGGTTGGTCGAGAAGGGGCCGGTCGTGGTGGCGCTGGCAAAGGCGCGGGTCGACTGGCTGAAGCCGCCAAAGACTTCCGCTTCTGGGCTGACTTTCACGACGAAACCGGCGGTGGGCTGGAACCAGTCCTGCGCCTTGATCTTGCCCTGCGGGAAGCTGGCCTGCATGACGGCCTCTGCCTTGTTGGTGACCGAAAAGCCCTTCCACCCCAGGTTGATCGTCACTAGCCCCAAATCGATCTTGTCCTGCACATGATATTGGAACGTGTCGGTGGTGAAGTCGAATTCCCACTGGGTGGCGAAGGGGTTCTTCGGATAGTCGCGGAACGACAGGCCGGGTTCCGTGCGGCTGGCAAAGGCGTAGAAGCGGCGGGCCTGGTTGAACTTGTTATTTTCATACCATGCGCCGAGGTTCAGGGTCTGGCGACCGATCGTGAAATCGACGCTGCCGAAGCCGCCGATCCGGTCCATTTCATATTCGGTGGTGCGCACCGACATGGGAACGCCATTGGGGCTGGGGACATAGGGGGTCGCCCACAGGCCCATGCCGCTATTATTGTGATAATAGCCTTTGAGGTTCAGCTTGGCCTGTTCGCCCAGCGGGGTGGTGAAGCCGATCGCGCCCAGCCAGTCCTTGCGCAGGCCCGATGCGTCATAATAGGCGTCGTCGGCGCTGGTGACATTGCCGGGGTAGGTCTGGCCGGTGGCGACGCTCGCGCCGCTATAGTCGAAACGGCCATCGGGGAAGGGCGATCCACCGCTGTTGCTGATCCGGTCCACGTCATTCAGGCGGGCGGCATAGTCGATCGCACGGGTATAGTCGGGATAGGTGTTGTCCCAATCCCAGCCGAGCCGATTGATCATGCCCATCGACATGTCCTGATAATCCTGTTCACGGCGGTCCGAATAGCTCAGCCAGCCGTCAATCTGGGCCTCGCCTACGGGCACGATCACCTTGGCATTGCCCATATGCTGGTCCTGCGTGCCCTGGCCTTTATATTTGTCGGTCGATCCATAGCCGTAGGAGACATAGCCGCGCACGCCATCCTTGGTCCCCAGATTGAGGCGGGCGAAGGCGCGGATCGTTTCGTTGCTGCCATAGGTCAGGCCGCCCTGCGCGCCCAGTTCGCCGGTCGGGTCGGCCGAGAAGGTCTCGACCGTGCCGCCCAGATTGCCGGTCGCCTGCGTACCGAGCGAACCGGCACCCTGCGACACGCGCACGCTGCCGATATTTTCGCTGCTGATGGCGCGGGTGATGTGCAGGCCATTATGGTTGCCATAGCTCATGTCGCCCAGCGGGATGCCGTCGAAGGTGAAGCCCAGCTGGTTCTGGTTGAAGCTGCGGATGGTAACGCGCTGCGACCATTCATAATTGCCGAACGGGTCGGCCGACTGGAAATTGACGCTGGGCAGCTTTTCGATGGCTTTGAGCGGATTGGTGCCGGGCGTCAGCACGACAATCTCACGCGCCTGTATTTCCTGCACCTGGCGGGTCTCGCCGCGACCAAAGACGATGATCGTCGCATCGTCCGGCGCTGCCTCTGCGGCGGGCGTGACGGGCGCAGCTGTCTGGGCGAAGGCGGGCGTGGCGGCCAGCATGGTGGAGGCGAGCAGCAGGGCAGTGGCAGGACGCATGAAATTTCCCCTTGGATGACCGTGATCGGCTTGGTCCGGGGCCGTAGGCGCGTGATGTTGCACTGCAATGTTAGGAGCTTGACGGATTGGCGTCGTCTGCGTGACAGTCTTGTGATGCGCGCGCATCTTGCGCCAGATTGTGTCATAAAGGTCGCAGTCGCGCCATTTTCGCGGGCGCGATTGCATCACTCGTCAGCATGGCTATGGCATTGCCATCCCTATCTTATTGGAAAGCAGGACATGGCCAAACCCGAATCCTGGCGTTTCAGTCCCGAAGCCTATCGCTTCGTTACCAGCATCGACACCCGCTTTCAGGATCTCGATACGATGGGCCACATCAATAATGTGGCGATTTCCGGTATCTTCGAGACCGCGCGTATCCGTTTCCACCATCATATGGGCCGCCATCCGCAGGAACAGGGCGTGCGCTGGCTGGTGGCGAATGTGAACCTCAATTTCATCGAGGAATCGCACTTCCCCTATCCGTTCGACGTCCATTGCGCGATCGGCCATATCGGCCGCACCAGCTGGACGATCAGCTCGGCCGGGTTCCAGAAGGGCGTCTGCGTCGCCACCTGCGACACCACCGTCGTCACCCATGGCGCCGAAGGCCGCCGCGAGATTGACGAGACGCTGCGCGAGGCGATGGAACTGAATTTCATTCGTCAGCCGGGGTGATTGGGGACATAGTGAAAGGTCATTTCACTTCGTCATGCTGAATTTATTTAGCTGCGCTGGCCTTCGGCTCAGCATCCATTTCTCTTCATGAACCACCGCTTGATCCGGCGAAATGGACCCTGAAACAAGTTCAGGGTGACGAGTGAGGTGAGTCAGCTCCCTAGGCGACTTACCCGCCTTAAAGGGTGGGCGTGTCCAGGTCATGATCCTCAACTTCGGGATCACCCAAACCCGTGCATCCGTCGGGACCATTGGAAGGCGATGACCGCGCCCTTGACCGGCTGGATCATCGCGACCGCCAGCAGCAGCGCCAGGCTCGGCCAGATCGCCGCCTGCCAGCCCAGCGGAATGTCGAGTGCGCTGTTCACCTCTATCATCAGCGGCACGAGTATGTGTCCGAGCAGCAGGATGACGATGTAGGACGGGAAATCGTCGGCCTGATGCGCGTCCCAGCGCTGGCCGCAATGGGCGCAGGCGGTTGTCGGCTTGAGGAAGCGGGCGAACATCCGTCCCTCGCCACAGGCCGGGCAGCGCCCGCGCAGTGCCAGGCCGATGGCGGCGCCAAGCGGACGATCGGGGGCGGCTTTGGGGGTCTGGTCGGGCATAGGCGCTGAGGTAGGGGCTGCGACCATGCGGCGCAACATAGCATATTCCCACTGGTGGATTGATTTTGCCATTTGCATCCCCTGGACGCCGGGATGGGTCTGCAAATGGCAAAATCGTAAAATCCACCAGAATCAATAATTTCTAGTGGCCCTGGAAGATTCTGACATTCGAGCGCAACTTGGCCTCAAAAGGTGTCGAATGTCAGAATCGGGCCACTAGTTACCCTTTCGCCCGCGCAAAAGCCTGTTAATAAGCCGCCATGCGTCTCCCCGGTCCGTCCGAAGTCTTTGCCCTGTTCGACGATGCGCGCGTGCGTGGCGCTGCTCCGGCGCGGCTCTATCGCGATCCGGTGGGTATCATCGCGGCGCATAGCATGGACGAGGTCCAGCCCGCGCTCGACCTGTTGGCCGACGCGCGCGAGAGCGGGCTGCATGTCGCAGGCTACATGGCCTATGAGGCCGGCCTTGCGCTGGAGGAGCGGCTCGCGCCGATCGCCCGCCGTCGTCAGGCCGACAGTAGCGCCGGGCCGCTGCTGTGGTTCGGCCTGTTTGAAGGGGTGCGGCTGATCGCGCCGGGGACGCTGCCTGACCTGCTGCCCGATCCGGCCGGGGCCAGCGTGACGCCACCCCGCCCGCTGATCGACGAGGCCGAGTATCGCGCGGCGTTCGACGCGGTGCAGGACTATATCCGCGCGGGGGACATTTATCAGGCGAACCTGACCTTCCCCTGCGAAACGAGCGTCATCGGCGATCCGATGGCGCTCTATGCCGCGATCCGCCCCCGCGCGGCGGCGGGCTATGGCGGGGTGATCCGCACCGGCGGACAGGCGTTGCTGTCCTTTTCGCCCGAACTCTTCTTCACGCTGGTGCGCGGCCAGCTGACCGCACGGCCGATGAAGGGTACGGCGACCCGCCATGCCGATGCTGAACAGGACGCGGCGCTGGCCCAATGGCTGCAAAGCGACGCCAAGCAGCGCGCGGAAAATCTGATGATCGTCGATCTGCTGCGCAACGACCTGTCGCGCGTGTCGCGCGCGGGCAGCGTGACCGTGCCGGACCTGTTCAAGGTGGAGACCTATCCCACCGTCCACCAGCTGGTGTCGACCGTGCGCGCGCGCATCCTGCCCGGCCTGTCGCCGGTCGATGTGCTGCGGGTGCTGTTCCCCTGCGGTTCGATCACCGGCGCGCCCAAGGTGCGGGCGATGGAGATACTCGACGCGCTCGAACCCCATGCGCGTGGCGTCTATACCGGCTCCATGGGCTGGATCGACCCGGATGGCGACGCCGCGTTCAACGTCGCGATCCGCACGCTGACCATCGATGAAGGCGCGGGCGTCGGACGTCTGGGGCTTGGCTCTGGTCTGGTAGTGGATTCAGAGGCCGGTTCGGAATGGGCGGAATGTCTGGCCAAGGGGCGGTTTCTTGCTGGCGCTTGACATAGTTGCCGCCAACGGCTTGGAATAGTGGGAATGTCACTGGCCGATGGACGCTATGATCTGCTCGAAACCATGGCCTTCGATCCGCTCGAAGGCATCAGGTTGCTGGAGCTGCACCTGACAAGGTTGAAGGCGAGCGCCGACGCGCTCGGCTTTGCCTTCGATCGTCATGGCGTGCGCAACGAATTGCAGGCCGCGACCTTCCGCCTGCGCGACCATAGCCGGGTGCGGCTGATGGTGTCGCGCGGCGGCGCGGTGGCGATCGAGGTGCGCGACCGGATCGCCTGGCCCGCCGCGATCGTCCCGGTCAAGGTGGTGCCGCGCCATGCGCCTGCCGACGACCTGCGGCTGCTGCACAAGACCACCGACCGGTCGCTCTATCGCGATGCGCTGGCGCGCGGCGGCACCTATGAAGTCGCGTTGATCGACGCGCAGGGCTATCTGACCGAGGGCTGCTATTCCTCGATCTTCGTCGAGCGCGGCGACAAATTGCTCACCCCGCCACTGTCGCGCGGCCTGTTGCCCGGCATCTTGCGCCAGAGCCTGATCGACATGGGGGAGGCGGTCGAGGCCGACCTGCGCCCGCATGATCTGGACAATGGCTTCTTCATCGGCAACGCCGCGCGCGGCATGGTTGCCGCGACGCGGGCGCATTAGCCACATCTTTCTGCCGTAAAGCCACGACGCGCCAACTGGCGGTTGCCCCTGCGTCCGTTGCGCACTAAGGGGCGTCGCGTCCGCTTTACAGGCGGACAAGGGGATTTAGTCATTTGCTGTCGCGATTTCCGAGTCAGCGGGCGGTGCCGCCCGCTTTGAAATCGCTTTGGAGAAAGATAATTACCATGAGCCAGACTTCCGCCGCCCTTGGTCGTATCCAGCCTTCCGCCACGCTCGCCATGAGCGCGCGGGTGAATGCGCTCAAGGCGCAGGGCGTGGACGTGATTGGCCTGTCGGCGGGGGAGCCGGACTTCGACACGCCCGATTTCGTCAAGGAAGCGGGCATTGCCGCCATCCGCAACAACCTGACCCGCTATACCGACGTGGACGGCACCGCCGACGTCAAGGAAGCGGTGATGTTCAAATTCCAGCGCGACAATGGCCTGGCCTACAAGCGCAGCCAGATCACGGTGAATTCCGGTGGCAAGCACACCTTGTTCAATGCGCTGGTCGCGACCGTGGATGTGGGCGATGAGGTCATCATCCCTGCGCCTTACTGGGTCAGCTATCCCGACATCGTGAACTTTGCCGGCGGCACCCCGGTGTTCATCGAAGGTCCGGCGAGCCAGGGCTACAAGATCACCGCCGCCCAGCTGGACGCCGCGATCACACCGCGCACCAAATGGGTGATGCTGAACTCGCCGTCCAACCCCAGTGGCGCGGCCTATTCGGCGGCGGAACTGAAGGAACTGGCGGACGTGCTCCTGCGCCATCCCCATGTCCTCATCATGACCGACGATATGTATGAGCATGTCTGGTATGCGACGACGCCCTTCGCCACCATCGCGCAGGTCTGCCCGGAACTCTATGACCGCACGCTGACGGTCAATGGCTGCTCCAAGGCTTTCTCCATGACCGGCTGGCGCATCGGTTTTGCCGGTGGTCCCGAATGGATCATCAAGGCGATGGGCAAGCTGCAATCGCAGTCGACCAGCAACCCCTGCTCGATCAGCCAGGCCGCCGCGGTCGCCGCGCTCACCGGGCCGCAGGATTTTCTGGAGGACCGCAACGCCGCCTTCAAGAAGCGCCGCGACATGGTCGTCGCGATGCTCAATGACGCGCCGGGTCTCGATTGCCCGACGCCCGAAGGCGCTTTCTACGTCTATCCCGACGCCAGCGGCGTGATCGGCAAGGTGACGCCCAAGGGGGTGACGATCGACAGCGACGAAACGCTGATCGGCTATTTCCTGGACGAAGCCAAGGTCGCCGCCGTCCATGGCGCGGCCTTCGGCCTCTCCCCCGCCTTCCGCATCAGCTATGCGACGTCGGAAGAGGTGCTGAAAAAGGCCTGCACCCGCATCCAGGAAGCCTGCGCCGCGCTGAAATAACAGTCCTCCCCAAGCGTGCTTGGGGAGGGGGACCGCTGGCGAAGCCAGTGGTGGAGGGGCGGGGCGTTCAGACGCCAACGCCCCCATTCCCACACAAACAGAAACGGTCCTTTTCCACCCGCGCCGTCTTGCAGACAGCGCGGGAGGCTCTATATCCACGTTGCATAGTGAAACTGATTTAAGGCGACGCCCCGTTCGTCGTTCTGTCCCTTGTTCTGGTCGAAAGCCGCACCTGTGCGGCGCGATATTCAGCAAGGGGCAAGGCAGCGGGGTGTAACCGATCGGCCTGAACCGCCGAAACCAAAGAATAAGAAAGGCACAGGCCATGATGGCATTTTTGAAATCCGAATTGTTCCTGCGCTTTCTGGGCGGGTTTGCGATCGGTGCCGTCGGCATGGTACTGCTCCAGCCCGATGAACAGCCGATCCTCAGCTCCCCGGCGATTGCCGCGACCAGCACCAATCATGCGGCGCTCTGACGGCATCAGCCTCGCCATTCTCGCGGCGCTCGCCGTCGCGTCCCCTGCGCGCGCCGAGCGCCCGGTCCTGGCCCCTGTCGCCGCCATCGATGCCGCGCCCACCCGCAAGCTGGAAACCGCTGTGTTCGCGGGCGGCTGCTATTGGGGCGTGGAGGGCGTCTTTTCCCATGTGAAGGGCGTTCATCTGGTCAAGTCCGGCTTTGCCGGTGGCCCGGCCAACCGCCGCGTCGATTATGAGATGGTCAGCGGCGGCGACACCGGCTTTGCCGAAGCCGTCCGCGTCACCTACGACCCCAAACAGGTCAGCTACGCCACGCTGCTGCGTATCTTCTTCTCGGTCATCGCCGATCCCACGACGCTCAACTATCAGGGACCAGACCATGGCACCCAATATCGCAGCGCGCTCTTCCCGCTGAACGCCGAGCAGGGCAAGGCAGCGACCGCCTATCTGGCGCAGCTCAGCAAGGCAGGCCTGTGGCGCGACCCGGTGGTGACCAAGGTGGAACGCTTCACCGGCTTCCAGGACGCTGACGCCTATCATCAGGACTTCATGCGCAAGAACCCGCGCCATCCCTACATCATGCGCTGGGACGCACCCAAGCTGGCGGCGTTCAAGGCGATGTTTCCGGCGCTGTATCAGGACAAGCCGTCGGCTTGAGGCGGTTGCGTGGTGAGGGCTGGTGGGGGAACGTCGGGTCTGGCACAGAATATGAGAATAGCTGCCGTTCGCGCGGCGTCGCCTCCCGCCAACAAAGGCGACATTCTCGGCACCAAGATCGCACCTTGAAAGCTGGCACTGGTTCAGTTTGGGGATTTGGTAAGGTGTCGTCATCATCCCCGCATCGTATGGGATAGCATAGAGAATCTCGAAACGGATCTGTGGATTAACGCCGCTAATCGGACTCACTTATTGGCGAGGGCGTTAGCAATCTCGTGCGCCATTCGGGTGCGGACAATCCGACCGTAGTTCTTCAACTGCCCGCTGATGGGTCTCCCAAGCGGCCCGAATGTTTCGATAGCGCGCTTTGCGTACGTCCAAAACGTCCATGTGTCGTAGCTGGCGGTAGGGTCGAATTCCTCGACTCGTCCGTACCGTTGCATAAATTTGGGGGCGTCAAATTGGCTCTCGATATATGCTTGATCCTTGCCAGAATATCGCCGCACTAACGCACGCGCCTCGGCACGTATCGACCGTGTTACTTTCCTATACAACCGCGATAGCGTTGCATCGCGTAGGTATGCTGCACGTCCGTCGTATCGAAAACCGAGGTATTCGAGGCCGTTTCGGCCTTGCTCGCCGTGCAGCCTCTCGAACGCCTGTCCGCCGGGGGCGGGGGAGTATTTCAGCACAGACGTTTTCTTCGATTTGATAACGATCTGCGGTCCGTGCTTTTGAATCTCCGCCATAGCGAAGTCACGCGCGGCTAACGCTTCCGTTTCGCCGCCGGGAATGACAATGATAATATCGTCGGAGTAACGAAAAAATGCCCCGTCGATCGCATCGACGTACGCTTTCAACGCGCTGTCGAAGTCGATTAGGTACAGGTTCGCGAGCATATCAGAGATTGGCGAACCCTGTGGGATGCCGAAATGATTTTTGTTCGTTTCGATCAAGCTCGCGACCGCCCCGCCTTTGCCGCAAATCTTCTCGCGAAAATCGGCATTAGTACATAGCTGTCGCGGCATGTCCTTGAAGCCCGTCTTGTAAACGGGAATTCTACTCGAACCTTTTGCTTGCCATGTGAGATAGCCGAGCCGCTCGTAGGCCGCGTCCCGATCGACGATCGCATATCGTGTAATAGCGCGGAAAACTGCCGCATGATCGAGCGGCAATTCTGCCACCCCCAGCAATCCGCACCATTTCTGCCGCAGCAATTCGTGGTCGATACTCTCGAAAAACTTGCTGATATCGAGCGTCACAACTGCCGCGTTGCCGTAGCCACGTATGACGTTGAAGGCGTCAAGAGCGAAGTCGATGTTGGACTTCCCTTTGCCCTCCGACGTTGTCAGCTTGCGATACGCTATTACGTTGTCGCCAAGGCCCCGTGCCGCCAAGGCTGCTTCGTAAGGCTCGCGAAGAATGTGCCGATAGTAGGAATAGATATAAGCGTCGCGTCGGCTTGCGAATCGCAGTTCCCGCACCTTCTTGTCGGGCTTGCCGCCTTGTTTGTCGCGGAACGGTTGCCACTTTTCTTCAAACCGCATGAACGGATAGAAGCTGTTGCGTGCAACCGCATCGGGATCACATACCAGCTTTTCGATATCTTTTGGCCGTATAGGCTTATCGAAGTGCGGGTAATGCTTAAGTGTCGGAATCCAATCGACCACGCCCGCTCCACGAGAGGGGGGAAGAGCAATCCGCGTCCCATGCGGATCTTTCCTTTCGGAAGCGCTCTTCCCCCAGCACAGGTGTCTGTCGAGCGCCAAAACACTCTAATGGGACTTTGTTCGAACATAATCGTGTATAATGTCGGTATGATTGCCGCGACTTTCGTCATGGCCAATCTTCCAACCATCTTCTTAAGTGAGGCTACTATGAACCGCACCATCTCGAAAATAATTGTTGACGTTATAAACAACCTACTCCCGCACTTTCGATTGGGATACCAGTAATATAGCACCGCACAGATCTAACGTAAACGCCGCCGTAACAATTTTCGCACATTGTCATTTATGCGCCACAGATTGGATAACGTAAGGCAGAATTCCAGGGACGCAATCCCCAATTACTCCAAAGGACCAGCTGGGTCCCGGCCAGGACGACGAGACGGTAAAATATGATGCAAGGTGAAGCCTTAGCGCGCGATTGCGGGTAAGTCAGGAATATCAAATGGGTGGCAGCTTCATGCCTACCAACTTCCGAGTCCAACATTCCGGTCCGTCCAACATCTCAGCCGTTCCCGCACGCGGGGCGACCGCGACCAACGAAAGGCGGCTTTCGCGATCATCGGTCGGCAAGTCCAATGACCGACGATGGCGCAAAGCGGTAATGCCCCGCCATCGAGCCACGCTCTAGCCCACGCCTGTCCTACAACCCCATACCTCTGATAAAGTCGCCTTGGCTCTTTCAACCGTCCATTCACGCGCCAGCCTCGCGCACAACAAAATTACAAATGTAGGAAATCATATGTCCGATTTACCGGGAAATATGCGAAGTTAAGCCCTGCATTTCCTATTTCCGGCCGCCCGGATCAGCGCCAGCCACAATGAAAAAGGGCGGCGCCTCGCGGCACCGCCCTCTATCTTTCAACCCGGAAGCCCGCGCTTATTTCGGGGCCAGCACCATCAGCATCTGGCGGCCTTCCATGCGGGGATAGGCTTCGACCTTGGCGACTTCGGCGACATTTTCCGCGACGCGCTGGAGTAGGGCCATGCCGAGCTGCTGGTGGCTGAGTTCGCGGCCACGGAAGCGCAGGGTGATCTTCACCTTGTCGCCGTCACCGATGAAGTCATGCACCTTCTTCATCTTCGTATCATAGTCATGATCGTCGATGTTCGGACGCATCTTGATCTCTTTGAGTTCCTGCGTCTTTTGCGTCTTGCGGGCGATATTCGCCTTTTTCTGGGCTTCGTACTTATACTTGCCGATGTCCAGAAACTTGCAGACCGGCGGGTCCGCGGTGGGCGATACTTCGACCAGGTCCAGGCCGACATCGGCCGCCTGTTCGATCGCTTCCTGCGTAAACATCACACCCAGATTCTCGCCTTCCCCGTCAATCACGCGGACTTTGGGGACCGTGATGAATTCATTGTAGCGAGGGCCGGATTTCGGCGGCGGCGCCAGCGGGCGGCGCATCATTGGGGGACGTATAGCAGTATCTCCTATGGTCGTTGCAAAAACGAGTGGCTCTTAGCGGCTTTTTGGCAAAGCGCAAAGGGGTCCGTGATCCTCAGTCAAGGAATCACGAACCCTGTGGCATTGCTGCCGCTACAGCATATCGGGCGCGAGGGCTTCATTTGCAAGGCGGGAAATCGCCTCGTCGAGCGAAAGGAAGCTCTGGCCGTCGCTGCCCAGCACCCGCAGCGCGACCTTGCCTTCCTCCGCCTCCCGCCGGCCCACGACCAGCAGGTTGGGGACCTTGGCCAGGCTATGTTCGCGCACCTTGTAATTGATCTTCTCGTTGCGCAGGTCCGCTTCGGCGCGGATGCCCGCCGCGCGCAGCTTCGCCAGCACCTCGCCCGCATAGTCATCCGCGTCCGACACGATGGTCGCGACCACGGCCTGCACCGGGGCGAGCCAGGCCGGGAAGCGCCCGGCATAATGTTCGATCAAAATGCCGATAAAGCGTTCATAGCTGCCGAAAATGGCGCGGTGGAGCATGACGGGGCGATGGCGCTCGCCATCTTCGCCGACATAGCTGGCGTCGAGTCGTTCGGGCAGGACGCGGTCCGACTGGATCGTGCCGACCTGCCATGTCCGGCCGATCGCATCGGTCAGGTGCCATTCCAGCTTGGGCGCGTAGAAAGCGCCTTCGCCCGGCAGTTCCTCCCAGCCAAACTCCGGCGTGTTGAGACCCGCGGCGGCGACGGCGGCGCGCAGCTCATTCTCCGCCTTGTCCCACATCTCCTCGCTGCCGAAGCGCTTTTCGGGGCGCAGCGCCAGCTTGATCGAGTAGGTGAAGCCGAAATCCTTGTAGATGCGGTCGGCCAGCGCGCAAAAGGCGCGGACTTCCTCGACAATCTGGTCCTCGCGGCAGAAGATATGCGCGTCATCCTGGGTGAATTGCCGCACCCGCATCAGCCCGTGCAGCGCGCCATGCGGCTCGTTGCGGTGGCAGCAGCCATTTTCGTAGAAGCGCAAGGGCAGGTCGCGATAGCTTTTGATCCCCTGGCGGAAGATCAGCACATGCGCCGGGCAGTTCATGGGCTTCAATGCCATCCAGTCGGCATCGTCCGACACCAGCGGGCCTTCATCGTCCACGTTCGGCACTTCGTCGGGAATGACGAACATATTTTCGCGATATTTGCCCCAATGGCCCGACGTTTCCCACTGGCGCGCGTCCATCACCTGCGGCGTCTTGACCTCGCGATAGCCCGCATCGTCGATCGCGCGGCGCATATAGGCCTCCAGCTGACGCCAGATCAGATAGCCCTTGGGGTGCCAGAATACGCTGCCATGCGCTTCGGCCTGAAGGTGGAACAGGTCCATCTCCGCGCCGAGCTTTCGATGGTCGCGCTTGGCGGCTTCTTCCAGCCGCGTCAGATGTTCGGCCAGCTGCTTCTTGTTGAGCCAGCCGGTGCCGTAGATGCGGGACAGCATCGCGTTATTCTGGTCGCCGCGCCAATAAGCGCCCGACACCCGCGTCAGCTTGAAGGCCGACGGGTCGAGCCGCCCGGTCGAGGCGAGATGCGGACCACGGCACATGTCATACCAGCCGTCACCGCTATGATAGACGGTCAGCTCCTCGCCCTGCGGCAGTTCGGCGGCCCACTGCGCCTTGAACGTCTCGCCCGCCGCCTGCCATTGCGCGATCAGCGTGTCGCGGGCGATGACTTCGCGGCGCAGCGGCTTGTTGGCGGCGATGATCTCGCGCATTTTCGCTTCGATCGCGGGCAAATCTTCGTCGGTGAAGGGGCCGTGTTCGGGGTTGGGCGCGAAATCATAATAGAAGCCGTCGTCGGTGGACGGGCCAAAGGTGATCTGCGTGCCGGGGAACAGGGTCTGCACCGCTTCGGCCAGGATATGCGCGAAGTCATGCCGCGCCAGTTCCAGCGCGTCGGCCTCATCCTTCGCCGTGACCAGCGCCAGCGTCGCGTCCTGCTCCAGCGGGCGGTTGATATCGCGCAGCTCGCCATCGACCCGCGCCGCGATCGCCGCCTTGGCCAGCCCCGGCCCGATCGCCGCTGCAATATCCGCCGGGGTAGTGCCGGGCGCGACTTCGCGCACGTTACCGTCGGGCAGAGTGATTTTGAGCATGGCGGACACAGGATTTCCTTGAAAGGCTAAGCTTAGCGCGGCCGCAAATGCCGCGCCTTCCCCATAAATGGGCGGTCTGGCCTGTCAAGGGAAGGGGAGGCGTGGGATGCCGTCAGGCGATCAGCAGCCGCGCATCATCGCCGGTCGCCTGCATGAACGCCACAGGCCCCCCGACATCGACGCCAGGCGGCAGCGCATCCGCCGTCATAGCGCACAGCGCCAGTCCGCTCTGGCAGGCGCTGATGGTAACGCCGAGCGCCTGTGCTTCGGTCAACAGAGTGGCGAGGTCGGGCAGTCCCGCCGCGCGGTGCGCCATGTCCTGTGGCGTGGTGACTGGTGGGCGGAGCAGGGCGACGGCATCGAGTTGCAGGAAAATCGCCGCCGCTCCGCCCAACGCGGCCTGCGCACTCGCCAGCACCAGCGCGCCGCGCAGCCGTTCAGCGTCAGCGGTGGTGACGATAATCCTTAAGGGACGCATAGTTGCACGGCGCAGGCCGGGCAGGCGGGGTCTTTGGGGACGTCCAGCGTGCGGAACCGCATGGACAGAAGATCGGCGATCAGCAGCCGCCCGGCCATGTCCGCGCCGAACGGCACGAGGGCGCGGATCACCTCCAGCGCGGCCAGACTGCCCATCGCGCCAGTCAGCGCGCCGATGACGCCGGTTTCGGCGCAATTGCGTTCCGACGCGTCCTGGGGCGCGCCGACCAGGCAGCGATAGCAGGGCTTGTCCGCTTCCCAGCCGCGATAGGTGGCGATCTGTCCCTCGAACGGCCCGACCGCCGCTGACACGAGCGGGATGCGCAGCCGTTGCGCCGCGTCGGCGACCGCCAGTCGGGTCGTGAAACTGTCGCTGCCGTCCAGCACGACGTCCGCGTCGCGCAGCATCAGTGTGGCATTGTCCGCGTCGATCCGCGCGTTGATCGGGATCAGCTTGACGTCCGGGTTCAGCCGCGCGACCGCCGCCATCGCGACCTCAGCCTTGGGCGCGCCGACATCCGCCGTGCCGAACACGACCTGCCGTTGCAGGTTGGACAAAGCCACCGCGTCATCGTCGATCACGCGGATGGTGCCGACGCCAGCGGCGGCGAGATAGAGGATCGCCGGGCTGCCAATGCCGCCCGCGCCGATCACCGCGACATCGGCGGACAGGAGCCGCGCCTGTCCCGCGCCGCCAATTTCCTTCAGGATGATATGACGGGCATAGCGCTCCAGCTGATCGTCGCTCAGCGTCATGGCGCGTCGGACCAGAGGAAGCGGACCTGCGAGCGCATCCAGACCGGGCCTGTCGGGCGATTGTCATCGGCGGTTTGGCGGGCCGTGCCAATGGTGCGCCCGTCCACCATGACGGGTTTCACCACGGCCTGACCATTGTTGCGGAAAGAATTGCCCAGTGTGCCGAGGATGCGACGACTGACGAACTTTTCCACGTCCGGGCAATTGGCGTTGACCGGTGCGATCTTCAGTGGCTTGCCGTCCTCCGACAGCAGAAACAGAACATCGATTTCCAGCAGGCGCGACCCCTCATAGGGCCGTGCACCACTACACTCGCCACGGCGATAGAGTTTGGCGACATCTTCCGACCAGCGCGGTGAAATCTTGCGCCCCAGCCAGCCTTCAATGACCGGAACGCTGGACAGATCCTGCGGCATGGGCGGCAAGGCATCGGCCACCGGGGTCGCAGCCAGCATCAGCGAAAGCAGCATCGTCATCGCGTATCACACTCCTGTCGAACCAAAGCCGCCCTGTCCCCGCGCGGTATCGTCCAGCATATCGACCTCTGTGAAGCTGGCAAGCTGCACCGGCGCGACGACCAGCTGGGCGATGCGGTCGCCGCGCTGGATCGGGAAGGGGGCATCGCCCAGGTTGACGAGGATGATCTTCAACTCGCCGCGATAATCGGCGTCGATCGTGCCAGGCGTATTGGGCAGGCTGATACCATGCTTGAGCGCAAGGCCGGAGCGGGGGCGGACCTGAACCTCATAGCCTTCGGGGATCGCCATCGCAAAGCCGGTGGCGACGGCATGACGCCCGCCCGGTGGCAGCACCAATTCCTCTGCCGCGACGACGTCCATGCCCGCCGCATGGGCGGTGGCATAGGCGGGGACGGGCAGGCCTGCGCCATGGGGCAGGCGCTTCAATTGGATATCAATGGGGGCGAGGGGAGAGGGCATCGGCGACCTTTGCGATAAGTTTGTCAGCGACCTGGCCCTTGGGCAGGACAGGCCAGGTTTCGATGCCGGATGCGGTAACGATCTGCACGGCGTTGGCGTCGCCCCCCATCACGTCGCCCGACACGTCATTGGCGACGATCCAGTCCGCCCCCTTGCGCGCCAGCTTGGCCTGCGCATGACCGGCGATATTCTGGGTCTCGGCGGCAAAGCCGATGAGCAGGGCGGGGCGCTGCGCGTGATGGCCCAGCGTTGCAAGAATATCCGGGTTTTCGACGAGCGTGAGCGGGGCGGGCTGGCCTGAACCGTCCTTTTTCAGCTTCTGGCCGGCGGCGTCAGCGGTGCGCCAGTCGGCGACGGCGGCGACCATGATCGCGGCGTCGGCAGGGAGCGCGTTTTCGACCGCGCCCAGCATCTCGCGGGCGGTTTGCACATCGATGCGGGTGACGCCGTCGGGGGTTGGCAGATGCACCGGCCCGGCCACCAAAGTTACCCGCGCACCCGCCCGCGCGGCGGCGGCGGCGATGGCGAAACCCTGCTTGCCCGACGATCGATTGGCGATGTAGCGCACCGGGTCGATCGGTTCGTGTGTGGGGCCGGCGGTAATGAGGATATGCCGCCCGGTCAAACTAGCTGCATTCGTTTCGAGCGAAGTCGAGGAACGCTGCGCACCCTCCGCAAAATCCGGCTGCCCCGCCAGCGGATCGTCCTGCTTGGGCAAGGCGAGCAACCGCTCCACCTCCGCAGCGATCCGCTCAGGGTCCGGCAGTCGCCCGGTGCCATATTCGCCGCACGCCATCTCGCCATCGTCGGGCGTCATGATGTGGACGCCATCGGCGTGGAGCCGCTCCAGATTGCGCTGGGTCGCGCGGTGGTGCCACATCCGCACGTTCATCGCGGGCACCGCCAGCACTGGCTTGTCGGTTGCCAGCAGCAGGGTGGTGGCCAGATCATCGGCTATGCCGTTCGCCATCTTGGCGAGGATATTGGCCGTCGCGGGCGCAACCACGACCAGGTCGGCCTGACGGCTCAATTGGATATGGCCGATTTCCTGCTCGTCCTTCAGGTTGAACAGGTCGGTAAAGACGGGATTTTCGGTCAGCACCCCCAACGAGAGCGGCGTCACGAATTGCTGCGCTGATCGCGTCAACACCGCCCGCACGGTCATACCGCGCTTGCGCAGCAGTCGGACGAGTTCGAGCGCCTTATACGCCGCGATACCGCCGGAAATGATGAGGAGGATGCGGGGGGTCATTGGGCAATCCGCGTCCGTTTCAAGAGACAGAGGGCCGCCGACCGCATCTTGATCCGGGCAATGGCTTCTTCGCGGGTCATAACGATGAAGATAATAGCAATGTCGCCCCAACGCCAGCCGCCGCCGCCAACGCCGCCACCAGCGCGTAGCGCCAGCCGCCACCAACGCGGATCAGCTTTACCTCGCTCAGCGGTGGAGGGGGTGGTGCGCCGCCTTTTTCCGGGAAGGCGTCCTCGATCCGGCGGACCAATGCTGGCAGTCGCTGCAACGTCCGCCAATTTTCGATCAGCGTGTCGGCGGCCTTGGCTTCCGGGCCGAGTTCGTCGCGCAGCCAGCCCTTCACATAGGGGCCGCTGGTTTCCCACAGGTTGATGTCGGGGTCGAGCGAGGTTGCTACCCCCTCCACCATCACCATCGTCTTTTGCAGCAGCAGCAGATGCGGCTGGGTCTGCATGTCGAAATCGCGGGTGATGGCGAACAGGCCGTCCAGCATCCCGCCGACCGACAATTCGCGCACCGGCTTGCCGCGCATCGGTTCGCCCACCGCACGCAGGGCGGTCGCGAATTCGGCGACATTATGATGGGCGGGCACATATTGCGCCTCGAAGTGAATCTCGGCCACGCGCTTATAGTTGCCGGTAATCAGGCCGTAGAGAATCTCCGCCAGCCACATGCGCGCGCGCCGGTCGATCCGCCCCATGATGCCGAAATCGATCGCGACGATGTCACCGTCGGGGCAGACGAACAAATTGCCCTGATGCATGTCGGCGTGGAAGAAGCCCTCGGCGATCGCCTGACGCAGGAAGGCGTTGACGAGCCGCGCGGCGATGGCGGGCAGGTCATGCCCCGCCGCGATCAGCGCGTCCCGGTCGCTAATCTTGATGCCGTCGATCCAGGCCATCGTCATGACCTTGCCGGTCGTGCGGTCCCAGTCGATCGCGGGGACGCGATAGCCCGGTTCCGCGACCATCGCTTCGGCCAGTTCGGACGCGGACGCCGCCTCGCGCCGCAAATCCAGCTCGCGCGCGGTCCAGCGTTTCATATTGGCGATGACCATGCGCGGACGCAGCCGGGCGATTTCGCCACCCAGTTGCTCGACATGGGCGGCCGCCCATTCATAGGTCTGGATATCGCGGTTGAACTGTTCGGTGACGCCGGGGCGGATCACCTTGACCGCGACGTCGCGTCCGTCGGTGGTGAGCGCACGATGGACCTGCGCGATCGAGGCCGCGCCGACCGGCACTTCGTCGAAACGGGCGTAAATCTGCTCCAGCGGCTTGCCGAAGCTCGCCTCTATCTCCCCCCGGATCGTAGCGAAGGGGACAGGCGGCAAGGCATCCTGCAAGCGCAGCAGGTCGAGCGCAGCGGCGTCGCCCACCAGATCGGGCCGGGTCGCCAGCGTTTGCCCCAGCTTGATCGCGGCCGGGCCGATCGACTGGAAGGCATCGGCATAGCGGGGCTGCTTGGGAACCCGCGCGCCGAACCGCGCCAGCCGCACCAGCCGCCGCACTGGCGCAGGCGTCATCGGATCACGCTCGATCCCGCGCAAAGCGCCATGGCGCGCCAGCGTGCGACCCCATTTGAGGAGCCGCCAGATATGGGTGATGTGGGCGGTCATGCGGGAATCAAATCTTCCAGCCCGAATGGATCGCCACCAGCCCGCCCAATATCGGCTCGACCTTTGTATTCACGAATCCGGCGTCGCGGATCATCCCCTCGAACTGGGGCATGGGCGGGAAGCGGCGGATCGATTCGATCAGATAGCGGTAGCTGTCGGCATCATTGGCGAACAGCTTGCCCAGTTGCGGGACCAGCTTATGCGAATAGACGTCATAAACGTCCGAAAAGCCCGGCCAAGCCGTGGTCGAAAACTCCAGGCAGAAGAAGCGCCCACCAAATTTCAGCACCCGGTGCGCTTCCGCCAATGCCTTGTCGATATGGGTGACGTTGCGGATGCCAAAGGCGATCGTATAGGCGTCGAAGCTGCGGTCGGAAAAGGTCAGCTCTTCGGCATTTTGTTCGGACCAGAGCAGGCCTTCCAGCCCCTTCTTCTTCGCCCGCTCCATGCCCACGCCCAGCATTTGCGGGTTGATGTCCGACACGGTCACATGGGCACCATGTTTGTGCATCCGGAAAGCGATGTCGCCGGTGCCGCCCGCCATGTCCAGGATCGCCTCGCCGGGCCGCGATTTTACGCGGGCAACGAACTGGTCCTTCCATAGCCGGTGCGCGCCCATCGACATGGCGTCGTTCATCAGGTCATATTTGGCCGCGACGTTGGAAAAGACCTCACGGACCATGCCCTGTTTTTCGGCGGCATCGACGTCCCGATAGCCAAAGGATGCTGTTTCGCTCATGGGATGATCCTCTAGACAGAGATTGCGCGTCGTTCCAGCCAAGAAGCTGGGAATTGGCAACGGCTTTGCCTAGATGGTCCTTATGCCAGAACTTCCCGAAGTCGAAACCACCGTGGCGGGGCTGCGATCCGTGCTGGAGGGCGCGGTGCTTGCCCGTGTCGAACCGCGCCGCGCGGACCTGCGCTTTCCGATCCCGGTGGACCTGCGCCAGCGGCTGACCGGGGCGACCGTGACGGCGCTGACCCGGCGCGCCAAATATGGGCTGATCGCCACCGATCGGGGCGACATGATGATATTTCACCTCGGCATGTCGGGGCGCTGGCGAGTGGACCCGACCGCAATCGGCCCCCATGACCATCTGATTCTGGAAACCGGTGCCGGGCGGCGGCTGGCGCTCAACGATCCGCGCCGCTTTGGCTCGGTCGATCTGGTGCGCAGCGATGCGTGGGAAGCCTATAGCCCCTTCACCCGGATGGGACCGGAGCCGCTGGGACCGGATTTCGACGCGACGGTGTTGGCGCGCGCGTTGGCGGGCAAGGCGACGTCGATCAAGGCGGCGCTGCTCGACCAGCGAATCGTCGCTGGGCTGGGCAATATCTATGTGTGCGAGGCGCTCAACATGGCGGGCATCGCGCCGACCCGCGCGGCGGGGAAGATCAGCCGCCCGCGCCTGACCCTGCTGGTCGATGCGATTCGCGAAGTGCTGGCCGCCGCCATCATTGCGGGGGGATCGACGCTGCGCGATTATGCGCGGCCGGACGGCGAACTGGGCTATTTTTCCAAACAATGGCGTGTCTATGGCCGCGAAGGCGAGATATGCCCGTGCGGCGGCACGGTGCAACGCCGGGTGGATGGCGGTCGATCGACCTTTTTCTGCCCGAAATGCCAGAAGTAGGATACTGCCCACCGGTTGACGACCGGAATGAACCGCTGTAAGGCGCGCACCTTCACGAGGCGGGTTGGCGAGTCCGACTGGTCTCTTTTCATATATTGACGAGAACCGAGGACTCTAAATGGCCAATACGCCGCAAGCCAAGAAGCGCATCCGCCGCAACGAACGTCGCGCTGCCATCAATGGCGCCCGCATCAGCCGGATCCGCACCCTGGTGAAGAAGGTGGAAGCCGCGCTTGCCACCGGTGACAAGGAAGCCGCCGCTACCGCGCTGCAGACCGTGCAGCCCGAGCTGGCGCGCGGTGTCGCCCGTGGCGTGCTGCACAAGAATACGGCTGCGCGCAAGTTCGGCCGCCTGACCAAGGCTGTCAGCGCACTCGCCTGAACCCTTCCGGGTCAGTATCTGCACAGACAAGGCCCGCCCCCATCGTTGGGGCGGGCTTTTTGTCGTTCCGTCAGCGTCGGTCACAGGCCAGTCATATTGCAGACACGCGCATTTCCCGCGATTCGATGCGATGCAGCATAGCCGCGCATAAGCAAGACACTGAAAAACAATGATAATTTCATTGTCCTTCATTTTCCGTGGGTTTGCCGAGTCAACGGCTTTATTTCATTTTTTTGAATGCCCCCGCCCTTGATCCAACCCTGCACCCCTGTCTATTTTTGAAATCCGGCCGCCATCGAATCACCTTTGGGCGGTCGTCATGTGACTGGTTGACGCATCATACTCGGTAAAGCGGGGGCTTTTCCGATCGGGTGTCGTGCGTATTTTTCCTGCCCATAACCGGGGGGCAGCGGGTAGGGTCGGCGAAGTCTATGAAGGATCATGCGTTAGTGACAGCTTGGCAGGACGGAGAGGGGAGCCAGGCTGATTCCAGCCTTGAGGCCGCTTGGGCCGCTATCCGCGCCGGGCTGCGCCGCGACATTGGCGCGCGCATGTTCGACCAGTGGTTGAAGCCCGTTCGGCTGGGCGACTATTGCCCCGAATCGCAGACGCTTGACCTGCTCGTCGCCACCGATTTCAGCGCCAATTTCGTGTCCGGCCAATTTGGCGACCGGCTGCGCATGGCATGGCGCGCGGCCAATGTCGGCGTGCGCGAAGTGCGTCTGCATCGCGCGGCCGATGCGACCGGACCACGCCTGCTCGAAGTCGTCCCTGTCGAACCAGTCGCCGCGCCTGCGCCAAAACCGGTCGCCTCCAATTTCCAGCCGCGCCATGGCTTTGCGGATTTTGTCACCGGTGACAGCAACCGGCTCGCCTGCTCGGCAGCGCTGGCGATGGCGGGGGAAGCGGAACCCCGGTTCAGCCCGCTGTTCATCCATGGCGGCACGGGCCAGGGCAAGACGCATCTGCTCCATGCCATTGCCCGCGCCTTTTCGGACCATTCGCCCGCAGCGCCGGTTCTCTACATGTCGGCCGAACGCTTCATGATGGAATTTGTGAATGCGATGCGGGCGAATGAGACGATGGCGTTCAAGGCGCGGCTGCGCGCCGCCCGGCTGCTGCTGATCGACGACATCCAGTTCATCGCGGGCAAGGGATCGACGCAGGAGGAATTTCTCCACACGATCAATGACCTCATCGATTCGGGCGCGCGCATCGTCGTGACCGCCGATCGTCCGCCCCAGCGGCTTGAATCGATCGACGCGCGCATCCTGTCGCGCCTTGCGGGCGGACTGGTCGCCGACATATTGCCGGCTGATCTCGACCTGCGCCTCGCCATCTTGGAGGCCAAGCGTGCCGTTGCGGGCGATCCGCCGGTGCCTGACGCGGTCATCGATTTCCTTGCCCGCTCGATTCGCTCGAACGTCCGTGAGTTGGAAGGCGCATTCAACAAGCTGGTTGCCTATGGCCAGTTGACCGGCCGCGCGATCGACCTCGACTTTGCGCAGGGGATGCTGGCCGATGCGGTGCGCGCCAATGCTCGGCGCATCACCGTCGATGAAATCCAGAAGGTGTGCGCTGCCCATTACAAGATCGACGCGTCGGAAATGCGATCCAAGCGCCGCGCCCGCGCCGTCGCCCGCCCGCGTCAGGTCGCCATGTATCTGGCCAAGAAGATGACACCGCGTTCCCTGCCCGAAATCGGCCGCATCTTTGGCGGGCGCGACCACAGCACCGTCATCCACGCCGTCCGCACGATCGAGGGGCTGCGCGAGAGCAACCCGGACATCGACGCCGACGTGCGCGCGCTGCTGCGCCAGCTGGAGGGGTGATCAAACCCTCTGGCGTCCGGCATTGGAGCAGCTAGGCTAGGCGCATGATTCGCGCCCTGCTCCTTCTCATCGCCCTCTTTCTGCCTCTCCCTGCCATGGCGCAGGGCGATGCGCGCGTTGCGATCGACACCAGCGCCGGGCGAATCATCGTCGCGGTCCATGCCGACAAGGCACCAGTGACCGCCGCCAATTTCCTCGCTTATGTCGACGGCAAGCGCCTCGACGGCACCAGCTTTTATCGCGGCGTCGGCGCGGCGGACTATGGCTTTGTCCAGGGCGGGGCGCAAAATGATCCCAAGCGGCTGTTGCCGCCGATCAAGCATGAACCCACGATGCAGACCGGTCTCACCCATGATGATGGTGCTTTGTCGATGGCCCGCTATGCGCCGGGCAGCGCGACCGCCGACTTCTTCATCGTGCTGGGCAAGATGCCCGCTATGGATGCGCACACGGATGCGGCGGGCGACAATCAGGGCTTTGCCGTGTTCGCCCATGTGGTCGAGGGGTTGGATGTGGTGAAAGCCATCCTGACCGCGCCCAAATCCGCGACAGCAGGGGAAGGGGTGATGAAGGGCCAGATGCTCGAAACCCCGGTGAAGATTCTCACGGCGCGCCGGGTGCCGTAACGCAGGGTGCCGTAACGCAGGGTGCGGTGTTCCCGCGCAGGCGGGAACCCAGTTCAGGCGTCGGATCTGGGCTCCCGCCTGCGCGGGAGCACGCTGTGGTTATTCTCTGGCCTCACCGTGCTGATCCACGATCCGCGCCACTGCCATATCCGCCGTCACATTGCCGACGGTGCGGAAAATATCGGGCACCGTTTCCACCGCCAGCAGCAGCGGCAGTGCCTCGACCGGGACGCCCATGGCGAGGCAAATGGGGCCGGTAGTGGTGAAGAAGGTGATCTGGCTGGGCAGGCCGACCGCTGCTAGGCTGACGATCGCGGCGACCAATACGCCCATCACCAACTGCGTTGGCCCCAGCGCCACCCCGTTCATCGCGGCGACATAGAGGGCGACCGCCAGATTGGCGGGCGGGCTGGTGATGCGGAACAGCGAGATGGCAAGCGGCAGGACGATCGAGCGGCTGGTTTCGCGCACTGCCAGCGGCCTGTCGCTCGCCTGGATCATCGCGGGGAGCGACGCGATCGAGCTTTGGGTCGAGAAGGCGATGGCTTGCGCGGGCAGGACAGCGCGGGCGAAACGGCCCGGCGCGATCCGCCCCAGCAGCACCGCCAGCGGATAGACCAGCAGCGTGACGATGAGGCAGATCAGCACGATGAAGCCGATATAATGGAGCAGCGCGCCGGCGGTCGCGAGGCCGGACCTTGCGCCCGCCACCAGCGCTAGCGCGAACACGCCGATCGGGGCCAGCCATAGCACCCAGCCGACGACCACCAGCAGCGCATCGGCCAGCGCCTGAAACATCTCCGTCAACTGCGCGCGGCGGGCGTCGGCAATGCGGGTGACTGCAAAGCCGAAGATCAATGCGAATAGCACTACCGCGACCACCTGGCCATCAGCCGCCGACCGGATCGGATTGGTCGGGATGAAGCCCAGCAGCCATTGCGCCGACGGGCGCACATCCGGCACCTCCGATATGCCCTCCGCCCCGGTCAGCGCGCCGACCGCGCCGGGCGGCACCGGCCAGAGATGCAGCATCAGCGGCCCGACCAGCGCGGCGACCGTGGCCGACGCGGTGAGCAATATGGCAAACAACAGGATCGCCCGCCCGGCCATGCCGCTGGTCCGCGCGGTCGTGGCGGCCTGCGCGATGCCGGTCACCAGCAGCGCGAAGATCAGCGGGATGAGCGGCATCTGGAGACCATTGAGCCAGGCCGACCCCAGCGGCTGCGCCAGCGCGACGGCATCCCCCTCCCACGCCCCGCCCCATTCGGTCAGCGCAATGCCGCAACTCAAGCCCAGCAGCAACGCGATCAGGATGCGGACGGTCAAGGACATAGGCTTAGCTTCCCCCACGCAACGAAGCGCGGGGACAGGCTAACGGCTGTTGTGGCCAAGAGGACAGGAAAAAATGCGCACCCGCGCCTTCTCCCCGGTGGGGAGAAGGATATGGAGCCTTGCCGAACGCAGTGAGGTTAGGCGCAGTTGGATGAGGGGGTTCGACGCTGGACGTGCGTTCTACTGGGAGGCTGGGACACCCTCTCCCAGCTACGACTAGGGCAGCAAGCTGCCAAGTCTGCGCATCCCTCTCCCTCAAGGGAAAGGGGGCGGGGTACGCTCCTCGCCAAAAAAGAAGGCCCGGCGACCACATAAGATCGCCGGGCCAATCGGGTCAGGCTGGGAGCCGCCCCGTAGCTTGTGCCTGTGTCAGCCCTTTTTTTCGGGCGGCAGGGTGATCTTCACATCCTCGCCATTCTGGCCGGGGAAATTGGTGAACATCGCGTCGATCAGGTTGGGGACCAGATAGGTCAGCTTGTTGGACAGCGACCGCGCGCTCGCCTTGCCCTCGAACAGGCGGCGATTGTCGGCGGCGCGATCAATCTTCATGCTGAGGTCGCTGGTATAGACGGTGTAGCTCGATACATCGTTGAAGCCGCTGCCGCCGAACAGCCAGGGATCATAAAAGCCATAGCCCCATGGCCGACCCCAGCGACCGCGCATCCCCCAGCCGCCGCCATACATGAAGGGGTCCGCGCCCCAGCCGCCGCCAAAGCCGGTCGAGCGTATCTTCTCCCGGCCATTATCGACATCATAGGCTACGCGGACGATCAGGTCAGCGCTGGCCGGATCGCTGGCCGCGACATAGCCGGTCTGGCTCAGCCGCTGGCCAACCAGCGCGGCATAATGGGAAAATTCAAGGCCGCCAGCCAGTTGCGGATTATCCGCGACGATCGTGAAGCTCTGGCCAGCCGGGGCCGGGAGCTGCTGAAAGCGCGCCACATCAGCCTTGAACGGGGTGGCGCAGCCAGAAAGCGCCGCCAGCGCCAGAGCGGGCGCCGCGAACATGCCGAACTTCTTGAAACGGGTCATTTTTCTGCGTCCTGTACCAGGCATGGAGCCTAATGAACTATGTGCGCCGTGCGATAGCAAAACGCAACTGAACATCATTTGAACGCACGAAGTAACCGAACGGGCGCAAAGCATGTTCTGTCAGGTCAGGGACGTTGCCGACCGGTCAAACCCGTCAGCGCATCAACCCCATCGCATCATAGGCCGCACGCAGCGTGGGTTCTGCCGCCGTCGCCGCCCTGGCTGCGCCCTTGTCCAGGATCGCGTCGAGTGCCGCGTCCTCGGTGCGCAGCTCCAGAAAGCGCTGGCGAATCGGGCGGAGCGTTTCGACCAGCACTTCGCCGAGCACCGGCTTGAATGCGCCAAAGCCCTTGCCGGCAAATTCGGCGCAGACCGCGTCGGTGGTGCGACCGGTCATCGTCGCCAATATGCCGACCAGATTGCCTGCTTCGGGACGTCCCGCCAGCCCTTCGGCTGTCTCAGGCAGCATGTCCTGATCGCTCTTGGCTTTCTTCACCTTGGCCATGATCGCATCATCATCGTCGGTCAGGTTGATGCGGCTGAGGTCGGACGGATCGGACTTGGACATTTTCGCCGTCCCATCGCGCAGCGACATGATGCGCGCGCTTTCCTTTGGGATGATCGGCGCGGGCAGGGTGAAAACGTCTGCGCCGAAATCCGTGTTGAACTTGGTCGCGATGTCGCGGCACAGTTCCAGATGCTGTTTCTGGTCCTCGCCCACCGGCACATGGGTCGCCTGATAGAGCAATATGTCGGCGGCTTGCAGCACGGGGTAGACGAACAGGCCGACCGATGCGCCTTCGCGATCCTTGCCTGCCTTGTCCTTGAACTGGGTCATGCGGTTAAGCCAGCCGATCCGCGCGGTGCCGTTCAATAACCAGCAGAGCTCCGCATGGGCGGGAACGCGCGCCTGGTTGAACAGGACCGACCGGTCGGGATCGATCCCGGCGGCGACCAGCGCGGCGGCCATGTCGCGCACGTTGCAGATACGCTGTTCGCGCCCCTCATGCACGGTGATGGAGTGCATATCGGCGAGGAAGAAGAAGCATTGCGAGTCCGCATCCATTTCGTCCTGCATCTTCACCCAGTTGCGGATCGCGCCCAGATAATTGCCAAGGTGCAGATTGCCGGTGGGCTGGATGCCGGAAAGGACGCGCATGGGTCGATTAACTCGCTTTGGGCGCACGGCGCAGGGCGCCACGCAATTCGGTGATACTATAGGCCCGGACGATCAGGGCCGCCGCCCCATAGACCAGACCGCCAATGCCGCACAACAGGCCAAGCGCGACGACGCGCTGGGTCAGGTTGCCTGCCATATAGGGATCGACCAGCGGATTGAGCAGCAGCAGCGCCCCGCCCATGATCGCGCTGGCCAGGATGATGCGCAGCGCCTTGCCCCGGAACCGCGCGTCCATCCGCAACTGGTCGCGGCGATGGAGCAGCCAGTAGAGGATCAGCACATTGACCCACGCGGCGATCGCGGTGGAGATGGCCACGCCGACATGGCCGAACGGCCAGATCAGGGTGAGGTTGCCGACCAGATTGAACAGCATGGAGAATACCGCGACCCGCACCGGCGTCCTGGTGTCCTGTCGCGCGTAGAAGCCGGGTGTCAGCACCTTGATCAGGACATAGGCGGGAACGCCCAGGGCAAAGGCGGCGAGTGCACCTGCTGCACCGATCGTGTCGGTCGCGGTAAAGGCACCATGCTGGAGCAGCCCGCGGATCAGTGGCGTTGCCGAGAGGCATAGCGCGACGGCAGCGGGCAGGGCCAGGAACAGCGCCAGCTCCATCGCCCGGTTCTGGGTATGGCTGGCGGCCTGTTCATTGCCCGACCCGATCTGGCGCGAGAGGGCAGGCAGGATGGCGGTGCCAACGCCAATACCGATCAGGCCCAGCGGCAACTGGTTCAGCCGGTCGGCATAATAAAGATAACTCACGGCCCCCTGCGGCAGGAAGCGAGCGGCGAGGCTGGTCGAGATCAACAGGTTGAACTGGATCGCGCCCGCGCCCAGCGCCGCCGGGCCGATCAGCGCCAGCAACCGGCGCACCTGCGGCGAAAGGCGCGGCCGCTGGAGCCGCAGCACCACGCCCGCGCGGCGGCAGGCCCAGATCAGCCACAGCAGTTGCAACAGCCCGGAGACGGTGACCGCAATCGCCTGCGTATGCGCGGTCTCGATCGGGGTCGCGCCGCGAAAAAACACCACCGCGCCGATCATGCACAGGTTGAGCAGCACCGGGGCGGCGGCATTGACCCAGAAGCGATCGAGCGAATTCAATATGCCGCCGAGCAGCGACACAAGGCTGATCAGCGCCAGATAGGGGAAGGTGATACGGGTCAGCGTGACGGCCAGATCGAACTTGGCCGGGCCACCATCGGGGAAGCCCCCGGTCATCGCCCAGACCACCGGCGCGGCCAGCGCCATCATGAGCAGCGAAAAAAGGACCAGCACCGGGAACAGGATCGACAAGATCTGCCCGGCAAAGGCGACCGCGACCGCCTTGCCACTGCCCGGTGCGTCCTTGTCCCCTTCCGCCATCGTCCGGTTGAACATCGGCACGAACACGGCGGCAAAAGCGCCCTCGGCAAAGAGGGCGCGGAACAGGTTGGGCAGGCGCCAGGCGATCAGGAAGGCATCGGACGCCAGCCCCGCGCCCAGAAAGCGCGCCACCAGCATGTCGCGCACCATCCCCAAAATCCGGCTGACCAGCGTCAGTCCGCCGATGGTGGAGGTGGCTCTCAGCAGGCCCATAGCCGCCCTCTCACGATATAAACCCCGTTCGTCCTGAGTAGCCGCTGAGCTTGTCGAAGCGGCGTATCGAAGGATAGTGCGGATGCTTCGATACGGGCCTTCGACAAGCTCAGTCCCTACTCAGCACGAACGGTTGAAGATGGATGTCAGGCGTGACCGGCAGGCTCGCCAGCGGTCGTTTCCATCTGCTGCGCCTGCTGCAAATACAGAGCGCCAAAGTCGATCGGGTCGAGCAGCAGCGGCGGGAAGCCGCCGTCGCGGATCGCGTCGGCCAGCACGCGGCGGGCGAAGGGGAAGATGAGGCGCGGGGCTTCGGCCAGCATGAAGGGCTGAACCTGATCCTCCGGCACGTTGCGCATCCCGAACAGGGCGGCATAGAGCAGCTCGACGGCAAAGGCGGTGCCCTGTGGCGCGACAGCCTTCACCTCGATCTTCAGCGAGACTTCCAGCACTTCTTCGCCGACCTTGTCGGCACCGATGTTGAACTGGACGTCGATCTGCGGTTGGTCGGGCCACTGGTAGCAGGCCGGAGCGTTCGGATTCTCGAACGACAGGTCTTTCACATATTGGCTGATCAGCGCGATCTGCGGCGCAGTGTCGGCGCCGTTGACCTGGGTGTTCACGGTGTAGTTGGTGTCGACTTCGTCGGCCATCGTCTGTCCTGGCTTTCCCTGTTGTCCGGCGGGCGGCAAGCCCCCCTTTGCGATGCCCGCGCGCTTAGCAGGGGCGGAAGGACAGGGCAATGCCGCGCCGTGCAACCCCCTATTTGAAGTTGCGTGCAAACATGCCTATGTTGGTCGGAACATTGTCCCCACACAAAGGGTATAGCCTTCCGTGTATGTGATTGTCATCCTCGCCATGATCGCCGGTTTTCTGGCGCTGCGGCTCTATTCCGTTCTCGGCAAGCGTACCGGGCACGAACAGGAGCCTGCGCTGCGCCCGGCGGAGGACCGCGCCAAGGTGACGGTCCTGCAACCGCGCCCCGCCACTGAAATGGCGGGCGATTCGGTGCGTCTGGCCGATGGACTGATCGCACCCGGCGCTGAAATGGGTGTCCGCGCGCTGATCGCCGCCGACCGCAGCTTCGACGTGCCGCAATTCGTCGATGGCGCGAAAAGCGCCTATCGCATGGTGCTGGAGGCCTTTTGGCGCGGCGACCGCGATGAACTGGCTTGGCTGTGTGACGAGGATGTGCGTGCATCGTTTGAAGATGCGATCGCCGCCCGTGAGGCGGAGGGGCATGTCCTCGACAACCGGCTGGTCCGCATCGAAAAGGCCCAGATTGTCGAGGCATCGGTCGATGGCCGCATTGCTCAGGTCGCGCTGCGGTTTGAGGCCGACATCGCCGCCGTCACCCGCGACAAGGACGGCAATGTCGTCGCCGGATCGATGACCGACGCGGTCGGCACCAACGATATCTGGACTTTCACCCGCGACATTCGCAGCGCCGATCCCAACTGGAAGCTTAGCGAAACCGACGAAGCGTGATCGCGGCATGAGTGTTCGGCAATCGGCGGGCGCGCTGATCGCAGCGCTGGCGCTGTCCGCCTGCGCAGGCGGGATGATCCCGCCATCGGCCAGTGGCCTCGCCACCCCGTCCCGTCCCGTACCATCTGGTGAGGCGACGCGCCCGACTCCTGCCACGCCGCGTCCGACCCTGCCCGTCGAAGTGCCTGCCGATCCGGCGCTGGACAGTAGCACGGCGGCGGGTCTTGGCGTGACGCGCGGTCCCGATATCGCCAGCCTGATCCCGTCGGGCGAACGGTCGCGGCTGGCGCTCGAAGCCTTCCGCATATCCTGCCCCACGCTGATGCGCCGCACCGACCAGAGCGGCCTGACCAAGGGATCGGACTGGAACAATGCCTGCGCGGCGGCCTCCAGCTGGTCTGAAGCCAGCGCAAGCGAGTTTTTCTCCCGCTATTTTGAAGCGGTGCAGGTCGGCACCGGCGCGGCGTTCGTCACCGGCTATTATGAACCGGAAATCGCCGGATCGCGCACCCGCCAGCCCGGCTATGAGGTGCCGATCTATCGCCGCCCCACCGACCTGATCGACGTCGATCTCGGCCAGTTCAGCGAGAGCCTGAAAGGCCGCACGATCCGTGGCAAGGTGTCCGGCACCAAATTCATCCCCTATGACGAACGTGCGCAGATCGTGGCGGGCGCATTGGCCGGGCGCGGGCTGGAACTTGCTTGGGCCGCTGATCCGGTCGAATTTTTCTTCCTCCAGGTGCAGGGCAGCGGGCGGCTCAACCTGCCCGACGGCAGCGTCATGCGGATCGGCTATGATGGGCAGAATGGCCGCGACTATAGCGGCATCGGCAAGCTGATGAAGGATCGCGGCCTGATCCAGGCCGGATCGATGCAGGATATCATGGCTTATCTGCGCGCCAATCCGGTCGAGGGCGCGGCGATCATGAACGAGAATAAGAGCTTCGTCTTTTTCCGCGAACTGACCGGCGCAGGGCCGATCGGCGCACTGGGCGTGCCGGTGACGGCGGAGGGCACGGTTGCCGCCGACCCCAAATTCGTGCCGCTGGGCGCGCCGGTGCTGCTCTCGCTCGACCGCGCCGAACCCAATGGCGTGTGGATCGCGCAGGATACGGGCGGCGCGATCAAGGGCGCCAACCGCTTCGACAGTTTCTGGGGCGCGGGCGCGCGGGCGCGGGGTATTGCGGGCGGCATGTCGGCACGCGGCAGCGCGCTGGTGTTGCTGCCGATCGGCTCGGCGGCGCGCCTCGTCCTACCCTGACCGGTCGTTCGATGGCGCGGCGGCACCTGTCCCCCGATGAAGCCGCGCTCTGGACCGCGCTGACCCGATCGGTCCGGCCGATCCGCCCGCATGGCCGGGTCATGCCAGCGCTCCCGACCCAGACAGTGGCTGTCGCGGTCAAAACAGGGTTAACGCCACCCCCACGCTTGACCCCGGCCCCGGCACCCATCCGCACCCCAGCGGCGGTGCTGGATAGCGGCTGGGAAAAGCGGATTCGCGGCGGCACGATCAACCCGGACATGAGCATCGACCTGCACGGCCACAGCCTGTCGGCGGCGCATGTCCGGCTCAATCAGGCGATTGCGTCGGGGCTGGCGCGGGACGCCCGCGTCCTCCTCGTCGTGACCGGCAAGCCGCCCAAAAACGCGGCGGATGGGGCGTCACGGCGCGGCGTGATCCGCGCGGAAATCGGCCATTGGCTCGAAACCAGCCCCTATGCCGACCGCATCGCCAGCGTCCGGGTCGCCCATCCGCGTCATGGCGGCGACGGCGCGCTTTATCTCGTTTTGCGTCGCAAAAAATAACGGGTTTCGCGGCTTTCGCTGATCTTTTCTTAACCACTGTCCTTCATATCCGGCGGATCATGATCCTCTTTCGGGGTCGCTTGCGGGGGTAAGGAGGCAGATGCACGGCGTTACGTTGAAAAGCCGCGCTGCTGCCTTTGCCTGCGCCGCAGGGGCGCTGGTGTTCATTCTGTCGCTGGTGCTGGGTTACACGCCGGGCGCGCAGGACGACATCGTCCAGATTGGCCGCGCGCTGATCATCGCGATTCTTTGCGGCACGATGAGCTGGGCGTCCGCCAGCCGCACCATTGCCACCACTGCCACCGCGATCGACGCCGCCACCGAGCGCCTGCTTGCCGCCGCCCATGGCGATCTCCAGTCGCGCGTGCCACGCGAAATCGGGCTGGAATTGCCCGATCTGTCGGTCGCGCTCGAAAGCCTGTTCAGCCAGGTCCGCACCAATCTCGACCATGTCCAGGCGCTTGCCCTGTTCGATCAGGTGACGGGCCTTGCCAACCGCACCAGTTTCTGTCGCCAGGTCGAACGCCAGCTTGCCGAGCGCGAGGAGGGGGGCATGGCCGCCCTGTTCTTCATCGATCTCGACGGGTTCAAAAGCGTCAACGACACGCTGGGCCATGCCGCGGGCGACCAGTTGCTCGCGCGCGTCGCGGGCCGCCTGCGCGAAGTGGTGATGGCGCAGATTGGCGCGGGGATGGGCGACGCGGTCATCGGTCGTCTGGCCGGTGACGAATTCACGATGTTCTTCCCTACCTTGTCGGGCCACAACGCCGCCGCGCGGATCGCCCGCGCCATCCAGTTCGCGCTGAGCGAACGGTTCGACCTTGGCAGCCAGCATGTTGATCTCGGCGCATCCATCGGCATCGCCTGCTATCCCGATCATGGCGACACGCTGTCGACTCTGCTGCGCGCCGCCGACATAGCCATGTATCATGCCAAGCATGAAGGGCGCGGCCGTGCCGAAATGTATAGCGATGCGCTGGCACTGGAGGCATCCGATCGTGCCGATCTGGAGCGCGACCTGCTGCTGGCGCTGGAACGCGACGAGTTTCTGCTGGAGTTCCAGCCGCAGATCGACGTCCTGACTGGCCGTGCGGTCACTGCCGAAGCTTTGGTGCGCTGGGCGCATCCCGAACGCAATATCGTCATGCCCGGTGCGTTTGTGCCGGTGGCGGAGGAAAGCGGGGCCATCGTCGCGCTGGGCGACTGGGTCATGAACCGGGTGTGCGAAACCGCTGCCCGCTGGTCCAGCGCAGGCATCCATCAACGGATCGCCGTCAATATCTCGACCCGCGAACTGGGGCAGGCCGATTTCTTCCTGCGCCTGCGCCACGCCATCGCCACGCATCATGTGCCGGACGGGATGCTGGAGCTGGAAATCACCGAATCGCTGGCGATGGAGATGGAACCGCGCGTGCTGGATCAACTCGCCGCGCTGCGCCGCGACGGCGTACGCATCGCCATTGACGATTTTGGCACCGGCTATTCCAACCTGTCGCGGCTGAAGGAACTGCCGGTCGACCGGGTCAAGATCGACCGCAGCCTGGTGCGCGATATCGCCACCTCCGCCGAAGCGCGCACCATCTGCTCCGCCGTCGTGGGCCTTATTCAGGGGCTGGGGATGGAAGTCGTGGTCGAAGGCATTGAGAACCAGGCGCAGATGGACATGCTGCGCGTCATCGGCTGCACCCTCTTCCAGGGCTATCATCTGGCGATGCCGACGGGCGAAGAGGATTATCTGAGCCGCTATGCGGCGCAGCCCGCTGTGCTGGAGCGGGGGGCGGGATAGCTTCCCCTCAGCCCAACGCCCGTTCCACGACCAGCCGGTAAATCTCCACCAGATCGCGCAAATCCTGCACCGCGACCGCCTCGTCCAGCTTGTGCATGGTCGCGTTGTTCAGACCGAATTCCACCACCGGGCAGAGGCGCGAGAGGAATCGGGCGTCGGACGTACCGCCCGTGGTGGACAGTTCCGCCTCCACGCCCGTCACCTGCCGAATCGCGTCCGACACCAAGCTGGACAATGTGCCGGGCGCAGTCAGGAAGGGTTCGCCGCTGATCTTGGCCATCACCGTGGCGCCTTCGGTCGCCGCGATCGCGCTGATCCGCTCTACCAGCGACGCGCCACTATGCTGGTCGTTGAATCGGATCGAGATGCGCGCATTTGCGGCACCCGGAATGACATTGGTGGTCGGGTTGCCGACCTCCATGTCGGTAATCTCGATATTGCTGGGCTGGAACCAGTCGGTCCCTTCGTCCAGCACCAGCGCGTCGATGGCCGCCAGGATACGGACCAGACGGGGCACCGGATTGTCGGCCAGATGCGGATAGGCGACATGGCCCTGCGTGCCTGCGACGCTGATCCACATATTGACCGACCCGCGACGCCCGATCTTGACGACATCGCCCAGCCGCGCGGACGATGTCGGCTCCCCCACGACGCACAGGTCCGGGCGCAATTCGCCCGCCGCCATCCGCTCCATCAGCGCCAGCGTGCCATAGACGGCAGGCCCTTCCTCGTCCCCGGTGATGATCAGGCTGATCGTGCCGGGCAGATCGTCGGGCAGGGTGGCCAGCGCCGCGACGAAGGCGGCGATCGATCCCTTCATGTCCACCGCGCCGCGCCCGTAGAGCAGGTCGCCGCGAATCTCCGGCACGAACGGATCGTTGGTCCAGCCGGGACCGGGCGGCACCACGTCCAGATGCCCGGCAAAGGCGAAATGCGGCCCCGCGCCGGTGGTGCGCCAGGCCAGCAGATTCTCGACTGGCCCGTCGGGCGCTTCGCCCACGACGAAACGGTCCACGCTAAAGCCCAAGGGCAGGAGCATATCCTCCAGCGCGGCGAACACCGCGCCGGTCGCGGGGGTTACGGACGGGCAGGCGAGCAGGCGCTGCGCGAGCGCCACCACATCATCATTGGCTCTGGTCATGGTCATGCCCCGGCGTTAGCGAATGGAGGACCGCTTGGCCAGCAGCAGGAGGACAGGTCATGCCCCGGATCGCGCTAGAGCATATCGTGCAGACCAACAGCACCGGCTATCCCGCCCCCCATGACGCGGCCGTGGCGGAGCGATGGGTGCGGCGGCTGGGACCGGCCCATGGCCTGACCGACTTTGGCGTCAGCCATGTCGTGCTGAAACCCGGCGGCGCCTCCGCCCAGCGGCACTGGCATGAGGATGAGGATGAGTTCGTCGTCATGCTGGCGGGGGAGGCGGTGCTGGTCGAGGATGACGCCCGCACGCTCATGCGTGCAGGCGATATGGCGGCCTTTCCCAAGGGGGAAGCGAACGGCCATCATCTGCTGAACGAAAGCGATGGCGACTGCGTGTTTCTGGCCTTTGGTCGTCCGCCGACCGGGGATTGCCATTATCCCGACATAGACCTGTTGTGGACGGGTGGCGGCTATCGGCGCAAGGACAGGAGCAGCTTTTGACGATTGCCATGGATCGCCGCGCACTGATGGGCGGGATGGGCGCGATGCTGGTGGCGGCCAAGGCACCCCCGGTTGCGCCGCCAGCGCTGGTCAAGCCGCCCCGTCTGCGCCCCGGCGACACGGTCGGACTGATCGAACCGGCGGGCTTTACCGATGACGGGTTCGATCTGGATCTGGTGCGCGAAACGATCCTCGCCATGGGGCTGAAGCCAAAGGACGCCCCCCATCTGGCGCAGCGCCATGGCTATCTGGCGGGCAAGGATGCGGACCGGGCGGCGGACATTAACGCGATGTATGCCGATCCCACGGTCAAGGCGCTGTTCGCGGTGCGCGGCGGTTGGGGCTGCGCGCGCCTGCTGCCCTATCTGGATTTCGCGACAATCCGGGCAAACCCCAAACTGCTGGTCGGCTTTTCCGATATTACTGCGCTGCATCTGGCCTTCGCGGCGAAGGCGGGCTTCACCACCATCCATGGTCCCAATGCCGCGAGCAGCTGGGGCAAGCTGTCCTGGGATGCGTTCCGGGCGGTGGCGTTCGACGGCGAAACCCCGACTTTCGCCAATCCGCCGGGCACGGAGGACCGGCTGGTCCAGCGCACGGGCCGCATCCGCACCTTCCGCCCCGGCGTGGCGCGCGGGCGGCTGCTCGGCGGCAACCTCACCGTGCTGGCGGCGCTGATGGGGACGGGCTGGCTGCCCGATTTCACCGGCGCGATCCTGTTTATCGAGGATATTGACGAGGCCCCCTATCGCATCGACCGGATGCTGACCCAGCTGGCGCTGGGCGGCGTGCTGGGGAAGCTGGCGGGCGTAGTGTTCGGCCAGTGTAGCGGCTGCACCGCCGCTGGCCCCTCCTATGGCGGCTTCACTCTGTCGGAAGTGCTGCAACAGCATCTGGCGCCGCTGGGCGTCCCGGCCTTTCAGGGCGCGCTGTTCGGCCATGTCGCCAATCAGTATAGCCTGCCGGTGGGTGTGCAGGCGGAGATTGATGCGGGCGCGGGAACGATCAGGCTGCTGGAGGCGGGGGTGGTGTGAGTCATGATCGTTGGAGGGTAGAAGCCCCGTCACCGTTCGTTTCTCGACTTCGCTCGAAACGAACGGATCATGGTGTAGTCATCGGGCCTTACTCATCTCACGCAATCGCCAGCACGCTGGTCAGCACGATCCGCACCAGTTCCGCCTGGCCCCGTGCACCCGTTTTGGCATAGATTTTCTTGCTGTAGTTGCGCGCGGTTTCCACCGTGATGCCCAGGTTCGCGGCAGCCTCGCTGATCGGGATGCCCTGCGCGATCGCCCAGGCGAGTCGCGCTTCGCTGGGCAACAGGCCGAACAGTTCGACCAACTGTTCGCACCGGTCCGCCTGTGACCAGCGATCGCCGCTCAAATAGGCAATTGCCACCGGGGTCGATCCTGCCGACACCGACCGGCCCCGGATCGGCGCGACCAATATGTCCATCCATGGATCACGGCTCAGGTTAATGGCGCGCGGGCGGCTGTCGGGATCGTCGGCCATGTGCCGGACCAGCGCGGTCAGTTCGCGGTCGATCAGCGGCGAGGCCGGGGTCAGCCGGTCGTAGCGCCCGCGCCGCAGCACGCTGGTGCGCTGGAATAACTGTTCGACATGGGCGGTCATGTCGATGATGCGGCAGCGCGCGTCGAGCGTCAGCCAGCCGAAATTGAGCCGCCCGAACGCTTCGGACGTCAGCGTCGATCGCAATTTCTCCCGCTCCAGCGCGACGAAGGCGCGCAGCGCGATGCGCAAATGGGGTGCCAGCGCGGTCAGGAGTGCGCTGACCGCCGGCCCGATGGACCGCCCGCCCGCGCAGGCCAGCCAGCCATCCACACCGCTGGGTTCCGTGACGCGGATGGAGCGCATGTCGGTGATCCCCTGCGGCACCAGCAATTCGCTGTTGAAGGCGCGATGGACCGGATTGCTCTCTTCCAGCAGTTCGGCAAGGGCATAGACCCGCCCGTCGCGCATATGGCGGTAGGGGAAAGGGTCGCGCCCATATTTTTCGACGAACAAACTGTGCAAATGGGTCGGCGGCGGCGGCCCGGCGTGCAACTCGACGATCGCATCCTCATCGACCGGGCGAAAAACCAGCGTGGTATAGACCGCGCCAGTGCGCAGCCGCAGCTTTTCCAGGAAGTCCTGCCACAGCGGTTGCTGGAACATCCCTTCGTGCAGGGCCGCCAATAGTCCGCCATCATCCAGTCGCATGAGTGATGCTCATACATCCTCCCATATGGGAGGTCCAGAACATTGGCTTTGCTGCCATAAGAGGCGCACAAACAAGCTGAGGACCGCATGGTAGACGCAAAAACCCTGACCCATCTGGAGCGACTCGAAGCCGAGAGCATCCACATCCTGCGGGAAGTGGTGTCGGAGGCAGAAAAGCCGGTGATGCTCTATTCCGTCGGCAAGGATTCAGCCGTGATGCTGCATCTGGCGCGCAAGGCCTTCTATCCTTCGCCGCCGCCCTTCCCGCTGCTGCATGTCGACACGACCTGGAAATTCCAAGAAATGTACAAGCTGCGTGACCGGATGGCGCAGGAAAGCGGCATGGAATTGCTGGTCTATCAGAATCAGGAAGCCAAGGACCGGGGCATCAACCCGTTCGACCATGGCGCACTGCACACCGACATGTGGAAAACCGAAGGGCTGAAGCAGGCGCTGAATCTCTACGGCTTCGACGCAGCCTTTGGCGGCGCGCGGCGCGACGAGGAAAAAAGCCGCGCCAAGGAGCGCATCTTCTCTTTCCGCACCGCCTCTCACGGCTGGGACCCCAAGAACCAGCGCCCGGAACTGTGGAACCTCTACAATGCCCGCAAAGCCAAGGGCGAGAGCATCCGCATCTTCCCCATCTCCAATTGGACCGAGCTGGACATCTGGCAATATATCCATCTGAACGACATTCCTATCGTCCCGCTCTATTTCTCGGCCAAGCGCCCGACGGTGGAGCGTGACGGCATGTTGCTGATGGTCGATGACGACCGCTTCCCGCTCGAACCGGGCGAAGTGCCGGTCGAACGCTCGATCCGCTTCCGGACTTTGGGCTGCTATCCGCTCACCGGCGCGGTGGAGAGCGAGGCTGCCACCCTGCCTGAAGTGATCCAGGAAATGCTGCTGACCACCACGTCGGAACGGCAGGGCCGCGCGATCGACAAGGATGCCGGCGGCGCGGGCATGGAGAAGAAGAAGCAGGAGGGGTATTTCTGATGTCGGACATCATCACCAACGATTCAGTCTATCAGACCGATTCCCTCATTGCCGAGGATATCGACGCCTATCTGGACGTGCATCAGCACAAGACGATGTTGCGCTTCATCACCTGCGGGTCGGTGGATGACGGCAAATCGACGCTGATCGGCCGCCTGCTCTATGACAGCAAGATGATCTTCGAGGATCAGCTTGCCGCGCTGGAGGCGGACTCCAAGCGCGTCGGCACGCAGGGGCAGGAGATTGACTTCGCGCTCCTCGTCGACGGCCTTGCCGCCGAACGCGAACAGGGCATCACGATCGACGTCGCCTATCGCTTCTTCGCCACCGAAAAGCGCAAGTTCATCGTCGCCGATACGCCCGGCCACGAACAATATACCCGCAACATGGTGACCGGCGCATCGACCGCGGACCTGGCCGTCATCCTGATCGACGCGCGCAAGGGCATCCTGACGCAAACCCGTCGTCACTCCTATCTCGCCCACCTGATCGGCATCCGCAACATCGTGCTGGCCGTCAACAAGATGGATCTGGTCGGCTATGATCAGGCGATCTTCGACAAGATCGTCGCGGATTATACCGAGTTCGCCGCCAGCATCGGCATCGCCGCCTTCACGCCGATGCCGATTTCCGGGTTCAAGGGCGACAATATCACCGGCCCGTCGGAAAACACGCCCTGGTACACCGGTCCGGCGCTGATCGAGCATCTCGAAACGGTTGAGGTCAACAGCGCGGTCGATGCTGACAAGCCCTTCCGTATGCCGGTGCAGTGGGTCAACCGCCCGAATCTGGACTTCCGCGGCTTTTCGGGCCTGATCGCGACCGGCACGGTCAAGCCCGGCGACGCCATCCGCGTCCTGCCATCGGGCAAGACCTCCACCATCAGCCGCATCGTCACGATGGATGGCGATCTGGATCAGGCGGTCGCTGGCCAGTCGGTCACGCTTTGTTTTGAGGATGAAATCGACTGTTCGCGCGGCGATGTCATCGCGCTCGCCGACAATCCGCCCCAGGCCGCCGACCAGTTCGAAGCGACCATCGTGTGGATGGCGGATGAGGAGATGCTGCCGAGCCGCTCCTACTGGCTCAAGATCGGCACGCAGATGGTCACCGCGACCATCCAGCAGCCCAAATATCAGGTCAACGTCAACACGATGGAGCATCTGGCGGCCAAGACGCTGGATCTGAACGCCATCGGCGTCGCCAACCTGTCCACCGACAAGCAGATCGTGTTCGAGGCCTATGCGCAGAACCGGACGCTGGGCGGCTTCATCCTGATCGACAAGATCAGCAACGCCACGGTCGCGGCGGGTATGCTGCACTTCTCGCTCCGCCGGGCGCAGAATGTCCATTGGCAGGCCACCGACGTCAGCCGCGATTTCCATGCGGGTCTTAAGAACCAGAAGCCAGCCGTGCT
This sequence comes from Sphingobium sp., assembly GCA_023266575.1. Lineage (GTDB taxonomy): Bacteria > Pseudomonadota > Alphaproteobacteria > Sphingomonadales > Sphingomonadaceae > Sphingobium. The sequence goes on along the minus strand of JAHFPV010000008.1, from coordinate 110,970 downwards.
GTGGTTCACCGGGCTGTCGGGCGCAGGCAAATCGACCATCGCCAACCTGGTCGAAAAGAAGCTGGCGCGGATGAACCGTCACACCTTCCTGCTCGACGGCGACAATGTCCGCCATGGCCTGAACAAGGATCTGGGCTTCACCGATGCCGACCGGGTGGAAAATATCCGCCGGGTGGGCGAAGTCGCCAAGCTGATGACCGATGCGGGGCTGATCGTCATCACCGCCTTCATCTCGCCCTTCCGTTCGGAACGCGACATGGTGCGGCAGATGATGCAGCCGGGCGAGTTTATCGAGGTGCATATCGACACGCCGCTGGCCGATGCCGAAGCGCGCGACGTCAAGGGTCTCTACAAGAAGGCACGGTCGGGGCAGCTCAAAAACTTCACCGGCATCGACAGCCCCTATGAAGCCCCGCTCGACCCGGAAATCCGCGTGGATACCGTGGCGATGAGCGCCGAGGAAGCCGCCGACGCCATCGTCGCGAGGCTGATCCCATGAGCGGCGGCATGACCGACGCCGCGCTGGCGGCCCATCTGGCAGAGGTTGCTGGAAAAATCCTGCTCGACGTGCGGGAATCGGGGCTGTTCAGTCCCAAGGCGCTGGGCAAGGCGGGCGACCAGACCGCCAACCAGTTCCTGTGCCATGCCCTGCGGGAGGTGCGGCCGGAGGACGGCCTCCTGTCCGAAGAGGAAAAGGACAATGAGGACCGGCTCAGCCAGTCGCGGGTCTGGATCGTCGATCCGGTCGACGGCACCCGCGAATATGGCGAGGCCCGCGCCGACTGGGCGGTGCATGTCGGCCTGGCGATCGACGGGCAGGCGGCAATCGGCGCGGTGGCGCTGCCTGGCTTGGATGGCGGCGTCGTCATCCGCACCGACCAGCCGCGCGTCCTCCCGCCCGCGCCCGATAAACTGCGCATGGTCGTCAGCCGCACCCGCCCCGCCGCCGAAGCGGTCGCAGTGGCGGAAAAACTGGGCGCGGAACTGGTGCCGATGGGCAGCGCCGGGGCGAAGGCCATGGCGATCATCCTGGGGCAGGCGGACATCTACCTCCATTCGGGCGGTCAATATGAATGGGACAGCATGGCCCCCGTCGCGGTTGCGCAAGCTCACGGCCTGCACTGCTCCCGCATCGATGGCAGCCCGCTGATCTATAACCAGCGCGACGTCTATATGCCCGACCTGCTGACCTGCCGGAAGGAGCACGCGGAACAGGTTTTGGCTCTGGTGGCGGAGGTGCAGGGGGCGCGGAAAGATTGATTAGCATGAGCCTTCTCCCCGGCGGGGAGAAGGATACGAAGCCTTGGCGGCCTGCCGCCTAGGCGAAGTTGGATGAGGGGGATGGACGCGGATGTGGCGCGCTGTCGTGAGGTTGTTCACCCTCACCCAGCTGCGACTAAGGCTGCAAGCAGCCAAGTCTCCGCAGCCCTCTCCTTCAAGGGAGAGGGGTAAGGGAGCTACTCACCTTTTCCGCCGCCTCCATCACCCGCAGCACATTGCCGCCGACCAGCTTGGCGACATCCGCGTCGCTCCAGCCGCGCCGCATCAGTTCCGCCAGCAGTGCCGGGTAGGTTTCCACCCCGCTCAATCCCTCCGGCAGATCGCCAACCCCGTCGAAATCGCTGCCGATGCCGACATGGTCATGGCCCGCCAGCTTGACGATATGCTCGATATGGTCGGCCACCTGTCCGATCGTCGCCACTGGCTCCGGGTGCGCTGCCTCCCACGCTACCAGCGCCTTTGCCGCACCGTCCGGGTTGCCGATATACAGCCCGCCAAAGGGCGGCGCATTATAGCGGGCGATCTCGGCGCTGCGGTCCGCGCCCCAGATGCGGCGGGCTTCGGACACATATTGGGCGGCGAAATTGACCATCACCATGCCGCCATTGGCCGCCACCTGTTTCAGCACCGCGTCCGACACATTGCGCGGCGTGTCGCACAGCGCACGGGCGTTGGAGTGGGAGAAGATCACCGGCGCCTTCGTCACCCGCAGCGCGTCCAGCATCGTCGCTTCGCTGACATGGCTCAGATCCACCAGCATTCCCAGGCGATTGAGTTCGCGCACCACATCCTCGCCAAAGGGGGTCAGCCCGTCATGCTTCGGGTTGTCGGTCGCGCTGTCGGCCCAGTCGATCGTGCGGCTGTGGGTCAGCGTCAGATAGGCCGCGCCCAGTTGCCGGTAGGCGCGCAGGACGGCGAGGCTGCCGTCGATCTGCCCGCCACCCTCTACCCCGATCAGTGACCCGATCCGCCCCGCCTTGTGCGCGGCGCGCAGCTGCGCTGCCGTCGTGATCATCGCGAAGTCGCGCGGATAGCGCTCAGCCAGCGCATGGACCATGCCCATTTGGTCCAGCGTGTCCTTGACCTGCTGCACCTGCGGCAGGTCCGCCGACACCCAGACCGACCAGAATTGCCCGCCGACGCCACCCGCCTTCAACCGCTTGATATCGGTATGATAGTGATTGGGGTCCAGTTGGGTCAGGTCCATCGTCCAGCGCGCGTCCTTCGCCTTCTCCGCCAGCGCTTCGGGCCAGTCATTATGGCCGTCGATCAGCGGCGTGGCTTTCAGCACCTTGGCGATCCGCGCAGCATAGGGATCGGGCGCGGCCTGAACGGGCAGGGCGGCGAGCAGCAGCGGCAGCGCCGCGAGACAAAGGCTTTTCATGAGGGGGAGGGTAGGCGCGCCCGCCCCCAAGTCAATCGCCCGCGCGTCAGCCGAAGAAGGTGCGCCCGGTGCGCTGGCGCTGCGCCGGGGCGGTGAAGATCGCGCCCGCCGACACGCGGCTGCCGCGCACCACCAGCAGCACCTGATCCTGCGCCTCCAGCCGCACTTCCTCGCCGGGATGCTGGATGCTCTTGCCATTGGCATGGTCGATCTGGACGACGAAGAAAGCGCCCCGGCCGCGCCGCTCGGCCTCCCCAACGGTCACCCCGGTCATCGCGCCCTTGTCCGGTACGACCACCATCTCCAGTTCCAGCCCGAATTCGTGCAGGCCGCGCTTCATCTGGCCCATCTCGGCGGAATTGGCGACGAACCCGGCGGTCGAGGGATAGAGGATCATCTCGGCAATCCGCTCCGCGCCGATATGAGTGGGCAGCACCACCTTGTCCGCGCCCGCGTGCAGCAGCTTGCTTTCGGTGGTCGGTGCCTCGCCGCGCGCGATGATCTCCAGGCCCGGATTCATGTTGCGGGCAGACAGGGTGATGAACACATTGGCGGCATCATCGGGCAGGACCGTCGCCAATATTTTCGCCCGGTCGATGCGGACGGTGCGCAGCGCGCTTTCCTCGGTCGCCTCGCCGCGATGGCACAGATAGCCCAGCGCCTGCGCCTCGGCGATCTTGCCGCCGTCGCGCTCCAATATGACAAAGGGCGTGCCCGCCGCGTGCAACTCCTTGGCCAGTTGCACGCCGATCCGGCCAAAGCCGCAAATCACCACATGGCCGCTCAGCCGTTCGATCAAAGTCTGCATACGATCCAGTCCCAGCAATCGGCGCAATTGAATGGCCGCGAACATCTGCACCAGCGCGCCGGTCAGTACGATCATCCCGGTGCAGCCCAGCACCATCGTGGCGATCGTGACGGCGCGCAAATAGGGCGTGGCGATCGGCCGGACTTCGCCATAACCCACTGAAAATATGGTTAAAGTTACCATATAGGCGGCGTCCGCGATCGGCCATCCCGCCGCGACATAGGCCGATACCGCCCCTACAAAGACGATGCCGACAAAGATCAGCGTCCCCACCAGCAGCCGTGCTGGCGAGGCAAAGAGGCTGGCGGCGTCGCTGCCCGTCCGGTCCTGTGCCATGGTCCCTGCTTCCCCCCGAAGCCTGCATAGTGGTGGCGCTTTTGCGCGTCGCTGTCGAGTCCGCTGATGACCGGCGGGATGCTTCACGCTAGAGCGTAGCGTGATGACGATCGACCCGCTGCTCCTGCTGCAAGCCTATGCCATCGGCGTGTTCCCCATGTCCGACGATCGGGAGGCGGAGGAGGTCTATTGGGTCGAACCCAAGCGCCGGGCGATCCTGCCGCTCAACGGCTTTCATATGTCGCACTCACTGTCGAGAACGCTGCGGCGCGACCGTTTTCGCGTCACCGCCAATCGCGATTTCGCCGGGATCGTGGCGCTCTGTGCGCAGGCCGCGCCGGATCGGCCATCAACCTGGATCAACGGCCCGATCGAACAATCCTACCGCCAGCTCCACGCCCATGGCTTTGCCCATTCGATAGAGGTGTGGGAAGGGGAGGAACTGGTCGGCGGCCTCTATGGCGTGTCGCTGGGCCGCGCCTTCTTTGGCGAATCCATGGTGTCGCGCCGCACCGATGCGTCGAAGGTTGCGCTGGCCTGGCTGGTGGCGCGGCTGCGTTTTGGCGGCTTCACCCTGCTCGACTGTCAGTTCATGACCGACCATCTCCACTCGCTCGGTGCGGTGGAGATCGCCCAGCGCGACTATCTTCAGTTGCTGGGCGCAGCGGTCGAGGGTGTGTCGCTGGGGGCAGGGGCGGGCGTGCTGTCGGCAGGCGCTGGCGTCGCCGCGGAACTGGCGTTCGCGCCACTGGCAGGGGAGGCGGTGACCGGTTCGCCCTTGCCGCCGATCTTCACCGAATCGGGGCCGCTTTCGGGCCATGCCATCGCGCAGCTTCTGACCCACACGTCATAGACCGGGTGCTGCACGACATTGCGGTCGGGCCGTTCGCGGAACAGCCAGCCGGAAAAATTGCGCCGCCATTTGCCGTCGGCGCTGCTGCGCACGTCCAGTTGCACGAAGGCGCCGGTTTCCTGCACATTTTCCCATGGCGCGCTGGTTTCGCAGGCTTGTAAGCGCACGATCGCGTCGCCCACGCGCATCGCTTCGCCCGGCTTCATCGTCAGGTCGCGGGTCAGGCCGTTGCGCTTGTTGAGCAGGCCGATCACGGCGGTGCGCTCCGCCATCGGCGTGCCGGGCAGGGTGGCGGCATTGCCCGACCGGATCGGCGTCCCCTGCACCCGGACCGGGCCGGTCTGGTTGGCGGCAGGCACGTCATTGTCGCCACAGGCGGTCAGCGCCAGCAGCGGCGCGCCAAGCAGGATCGACAGGCAAGCCCCCGCCGGACGGCGGATCATGATGCGTCGGGGCTCCATGCCTCATAATCGCCGGTCGCCATCTGGCGCAGGCCGCCCTTTTCCATTGCGCCGGACGGGCGATAGGCTAGCGCGGTGCCGGTGGCGTTGGGGGTGAATTCCCGTTCCCAGATGCGCGGCGGCGGCAGGAAGCTTTCGGGCGTCCCTTCGATCGAGTGATGCAGCCAGCCATGCCATTCGGCCGGCACCCGGCTGGCGTCGTTCGCGCCATTATAGATTACCCAGCGGCGCGGCACGCCATGGACGTCGCTGCCGCCTTCATAATAGACATTGCCCTGGATATCCTCGCCGATCTTCTGGCCCTTGCGAGCGGTGAACAGCGAGGTGCCGATGGTCGCGCCATCCCACCAGGTGAAGATCTTGCCGAGAATTCCCATGGCCCACGCGCTTAGCCGCTGGAGCGGGGGATTGGCAAGGTGGATATGCGAGAATCGCAAGTCGGATCGGGATGCAACGAACCGGACCAATCTACCACATATCCGTTCGCCCTGAGCCTGTCGAAGGGCCGCACTTCTTGAGAAGAAGGACGAGGCTTCGACAGGCTCAGCCCGAACGGGTCCAATTAAAGGCTCGACATTGCACGCGAAAATAGCTTTCTTCTAAAAGGCTGGCGGGCAGAAATTTAAGCCGCCCACCGTGCCCTGCTTGCGTGGTGTGGCCAGCGAGCATGGTCCCCACTGCACGACGTCGCCTTCCTTGATCCCCAGTTCCACCGCGCGCCCGCCGCGCAGTTCCAGCACGGCGGCTACAGGGACACCCGCCGACACCGGTTCGCGCGAATAAGGGACGGTGTTGGCACCGATAAAGGCGATCGTCCCGTCAGTGCGGATGAACAGCATGTCGAGCGGGATCAGCGTATTCTTCATCCAGAAACTGGCGGTGCGCGGCGGGTCCATGGGGAAGAGCATCCCGCCATTGTCCGCCAGTGACTTGCGGAACATGAGGCCCGCTTCCTGCTGCTGCGGGGTCGCGGCAACCTCCACCGTGAAGCGCTGCGCGCCCTTTTCGGTCTGGATCACCAAAGGCAGCAGCGCAGTGGGGACCGCTGCGCTGGCAGTATTGTTTTCGACCGGCTGGGGCTGGGTGGAACAGGCGACCAGAAGGGCGAGGGCGATCAGGGCAGGAACGCGCGTCATCCCGCCTGTCTAATGCGATTCGTGGCTCATGGGGAGGGGATTAACCCTCATTCCTCTGCCTCCGGCACTTCGCCCGGCGCGGCATCGACCCAGCGCCGCGCGATCGCAAAGCTATGGCCGGCGCGCAGGAAGGCGGCGATCGCTTTTTCCCGCTGCTTTGGGTCGGGCATCGTGCTGGCATAGGGACCGACCCGTTTGCGCCGGGCATAGCGTTCCGCCGCGATCCAGGTTTCTGCGTCCACCTGCGCGTCCGCATCCGTCCGGTCGGCCGGGGCAATGCCCGCCGCGCGCAGGCTTTCGTTGATCCGGCGTGCGCCATAGCCCCGGCGGCCCAGCGCCGCGCTCTTCATCACTGCATATTGGCTGTCATCGACATAGCCGAGCGCCGCCAGCCGTTCGACCAAGGCGGGCAAGTCTGCGGGCTGTTCCCCGCCCCAGCCGCGTTCCTTGACCTTGCGTTGCAGATAGGCGAGCAACTTGCCCCGGCTGGTCGCGAACCGGCTGACATAACGCAGCGCGGCTTCGCGCAGGCTGTCCTCGTCAAGCGGTGGGCGGGGGCGTTTGCTGGTCATGTTGGACCATCATGCGCCAGCCGCCATGTTTATGCCACAGTCGGGCCGGAATTTCACCGTGCCTTATGCGCTACAAGGGCGGACTGGAATGGAATATCCGGTGCATGTCGCGGTCAAAGATGATAGCGGCCGCGCCGATCACATAATTTATGACATTGGGTGAAACCAATATGACGGGTTCGCAAGAGATGATGGCACCGACGCCGACCACTGATGTTCTGCCGCGCCGCTTCTCGGACTTCGAGACGCTGGGCGAGGCGCTCGACTATGCGGCGCAGGGCGTTCGCGGCCTCAATTTCCACGATGCCCGTGGCAATCTGGCGCGGCCCTATCCGTTCAGCGAGTTGCGCGCCGACGCTCTTCGCTGCGCCTATCGCCTGATCGACCATGGGGTCAAGCCGCAGGACCGCGTCGCCCTGGTCGCTGAAACCGGTGTCGATTTCGCCCAACTGTTTTTCGGCATCATCTATGCGGGCGCCTGGCCGGTGCCGCTGCCGTTGCCGACCAGCTTTGGCGGCAAGGAAAGCTATATCGACCAGCTCAACGTCCAGCTTTCCAGCTGCGACCCGATGCTGTTTCTCTTCCCTAGGGAATTGGCTGAAATGGCTGGTGAATCCGGTCGCCAGAAGAATGTCGAAAGCATCGCGTTCGAGGATTTCATCGCCCGCGACGTGATCCCCGCCGATCTGCCGCAGGCGCAGACGCAGGACATCGCCTATCTGCAATATAGCAGCGGATCGACCCGCTTCCCCCATGGCGTCGCCGTGACGCATCATGCGCTGCTCAGCAATCTGGCGGCGCACAGCCATGGCATGGAAGTGCAGGACAGCGACCGCTGCATCAGCTGGCTGCCCTGGTATCATGACATGGGGCTGGTCGGCTGCTTCCTGTCGGTCGTCGCTAATCAGGTGTCGACCGATTATATGAAGACCGAGGATTTCGCCCGCCGTCCGCTGGCCTGGCTGGACCTGATCAGCCGGAACGAAGGCACCTCGATCAGCTACTCGCCGACCTTCGGCTACGACATTTGCGCCCGTCGCATGTCCAGCCAGACCAAGGCGCAGGACCGGTTCGACCTGTCCCGCTGGCGGCTGGCCGGCAATGGCGCGGACATGATTCGCCCCGACGTAATGCAAAGCTTCGTCGACGCCTTTGCCGACGCCGGTTTCTCACCCAACGCCTTCCTGCCGAGCTATGGCCTGGCCGAAGCCACTTTGGCCGTCACCATCATGCCGCCGGGCGAGGGGATCATCGTTGAACTGGTCGAGGAAACCGACCTGTCGGGCGGCGACGCGACCGAAGGCCGCCCGCAGCGCTTCCGCTCCATCGTCAATTGCGGCAAGCCCGCGCGCGGCATGACCGTGGAAATCCGTGACGAGGATGGCGGCCCGCTGAACGAGCGCCAGATCGGCAAGGTCTGGACCACCGGGCCATCGTTGATGGTCGGTTATTTCCGGGACCAGGCCGCGACCGACGCCTGCATGGCGGACGGTTGGCTCGACACCGGCGATATGGGGTATCTGAGCGACGGCTATCTCTACATCGTCGGCCGCGCCAAGGACATGATCATCATCAACGGCAAGAATCACTGGCCGCAGGATATTGAATGGGCGGTGGAGCAACTGCCCGGCTTCAAGCAGGGCGACATTGCCGCCTTCGCCATCACCACGCCGGGCGGGGAAGAAGCGCCCGCCGTGCTGGTCCATTGCCGCACGTCCGACAATGACGAACGCTCCCGCCTGCGCGACCAGATTCGCGAGCGGGTGCGTGCGATCACCGGCATGAATTGCGTCGTCGAACTGGTGCCGCCGCGCACCCTGCCACGCACCAGCTCCGGCAAATTGAGCCGGTCCAAGGCGCGCAACCTCTATCTGACCGGGGAAATCAGACCCTACGACATAGCAGCGTAACAGGCTGATCGCTTCGCGGTCGTCGGGCTTACCAAATCATAACCCATGGCTGCTATCGCGGGACCGTGGGTAGCAAGCAGGATCATATCGCCGAACCGGACCGTCAGGCGCGTGCATCGTTGCGCGCGATGATGGGCCTTTGCTGTGTAAGTGGCGACGCCGGAACGCGGGTGCTGGAATCGCAGCTGCGCACCGCGGACAGCGTGGCCCTGCTGCGGCAGGTCATGAACCTGTGCGCCCTGCTGTTCATCTGGCAGGTTTTTGTCCATTGCTGTTCGCCGGTCATGCTGGGGCTGTGGAGCGTCGCGTTGATCGGCTGCACCCTGGTCGGTGTCGTGATCGACCGTGACCGCCGTAAAGCCAATAATATCGGCCTCACGGCCCGCGATCTGCGCCGGCACGGCTTTGGCGCGCTGTTGCAAGGCATCGTATGGGCGGCCTGCATGGTCCTTGTTTCGCGATCGGGTGAAACGGAGGAGCTGGTTGCGCTCTGGACGGTGATCAGCTGCATCATGGTGTGCGGCGCCATCAGCTATGCCGCGACGCCGCTGTCCGCTACCGCCTTCCTCTTGCCCTGCATCGCGGGGCTGTTCGCCATGTTCCATGACGGTGGCCAGTTACCGTTGCGCGCGCTGGCGACCAGCTATGCGCTCTCGCTACTGGTCGGCTGCGTCATCTATGCCCGTACCTTCGCGCGTCAGCACAGCACCACGGTGCAACTGGAGGAAAAGAGCGAAGTCGTCAGCCTGCTGCTGCGCGAATATGAGGGCGGCGGGGCCGACTGGTTGTGGCAGACCGATCCGCTGCGCCGGATCAGCAGCGTTTCGGCGCGCTTTGCCGAAACCATGGGGTTGGAGCCTGCCCAGTTGGAAGGGGAGCCGCTGGTCCAGATATTGGCTGGCAGCGGCTGGGAAAGCGGCCGTTTCGCTGCCGGGCTGCACAGTCTGGCCGACCATCTCAAGCGGCGCGAAAGTTTCAGCAATCTGGTCCTTCCGGTCGAAGTGCAGGGCCAGACCCGCTGGTGGGAATTGTCCGCCTCGCCCCGCCATGATGAAAACGGCATATTTCTGGGCTTCCGCGGCGTTGCGTCTGACGTCACGACGCAGCGCGAATCGGCGGACAAGATCGCCATGCTGGCGCGCTTCGATCCGCTGACCGGCCTGCCCAACCGCAGCCATTTGCGTGAAGTGCTGGATCAGGCGATGGCCGCGACGCAGGGGCGAACGTCCGGCTGCGGCTTCCTGATGATCGACCTTGATCGGTTCAAGGCGATCAACGACACGCTGGGGCATCAGACCGGCGACAAGCTGCTCAGCCAGGTCGCGCGCCGTCTGCGACAAATTTGTTCAGGCCCGGAATTTTGCGGGCGCATCGGCGGCGACGAATTTGGCGTCGTCATTCCCACCGTCGCTGACAGCCATCGGATCGAACAGCTCTCCTCTGCCATCATCGGCGCGCTGTCCGCCCCCTATCAGTTCGATCAGCATATGCTCTATGTCGGCGCATCGGTCGGCTCGGCGATCTCGCCCATGGACGGGCGCGAATCGGAATCCCTGATCCGCAGTGCGGACCTGGCGCTCTATCGTGCCAAGGGAGAGGGCGGTGGGCTGCATTGCGCCTATGAACCGCAACTCCATGCCAAGGCGGAAGAAAGGCGATTGCTGGAACTGGCGCTGCGCGAGGCGCTGGCCAAGGATCAGCTTCATGTCCTCTACCAGCCGGTGGTCGATGCGATCAGCGGCGCGGTGCTGGGTTTTGAGGCGCTGGTGCGCTGGACTCACCCGGAAATGGGGCCGATTTCGCCAGTCAAATTCGTGCCGGTCGCCGAAGAGGCGCGCCTGATCGCACCGATCGGCGAATGGGTGCTGCGCACCGCCTGTATGGAAGCGATGCGCTGGCCCGATGATGTGCGGATTGCCGTCAACGTGTCGGCCGAACAATTGACCCATCCGAGCTTCGTGTCGGCGGTCATATCGGCGCTGGCGCAAAGCGGACTGGAGGCGCGGCGGCTGGAGCTGGAAGTCACTGAAAGCGTGTTCATGAACGAGGATGCGGGCGCGCTGCGGGTGCTCGACCAGTTGCTTGGCCTTGGCATCCAGCTTTCGCTCGATGATTTCGGCACCGGCTATTCCTCGCTCGGCTATCTCAGCCGCACCCGTTTCAACACGATCAAGATCGACCGCAGCTTCGTGGTCGGCGCGTCGAAAAACACGCCCGAAAGCCTAGCGATCATCCGCGCGGTCGTGACGCTGGCCGACAGTCTGGGCATGGCGACCACGGCCGAAGGCGTGGAGACCGAGGTGGAACTGGAGATGGTGCGGCGGCTGGGCTGCAAGAAGGTGCAGGGCTATTATTTCGGCCGCCCCATGACCGCGCAGGACGCGATTGGCCTGTTCCCGTCGCAGCAGGAAAGAGCGCGGGCCTAACTACTCTGCAATTGTCGCTCGACCATGGTCCACAGCGCGGCAAAATCCTTGGCTGGCGGTGACGCAGGGGCAAAGGCGCCCAGCGGTTTGCGACGCACCGTCATCTGCTCGATCGTGCTGGCCATCGGGATGGCAGGCCAGCCGGGCTGTTCGTCCAGCGCCTTGCGATGCAAGGTCCGGCGGCGATCGACCATGGAATAGACCGGCAGGATCGGGGCATGGCTGCCGCCGCGCTGCACCAGATAGCGTGCGACTTCGCCCATTGCTCGCTGCGACAGGGGCGACGGAATGACCGGAATGACAATCAGGTCGGCGGCGCGCAGCACCTGCTCGCTGGTTTCGGTGAGGCCCGGCGGGCAATCGAGGATGATGCGGTCATAATCCTTGCCCAGACTCTCGATCAGCTTGGACAGCCGCTTCTTCTTGTCCATCTCGCGGAACAGATGGTCCAGGCTGCGCAGCGATGTGTCTGCGGCGATCAGGTCCAGCCCCGGTACGGTCGACGGCTGGATCAGCTTGCGGACCTCGACATCCTTGCTGAAGATCGCTTGCGCGGCGTCGCGGCTTTTGCTGTCGGTGGAAATCAGCCAGCTTGATGCCGCCTGCGGGTCCAAATCCCACAACAAGGTTCGCCGTTTCGATATGCTTGCCGACGCCCAGGCGAGATTGATCGCGAAGGTGGTTTTACCAACCCCGCCCTTGAGGCTGTAAACGGCGATGGTCGCCAATGCCGGTTCCTTTGCCATGGGGTGAAGGCTACGGCTTCCTCCCGCCAAAGCAAGTCCTCAATCATGGCAATGTTACGCTGTGGTGACGTTACAGGACGTCACGCGCCTTTTCCGGCGGCCGGGCGATGACCGCGCCCTTGTCTGTCATCACGATGGCCCGCTCGATCAGGATAGGATGCGCGGCCATGGCGTCTAGAATCGCGGTGTCGTCGCTGGTGTCGAGGGCGATGTCCTTGACCACGTTCTCGCTTTTGCGCAGCGCGTCGCGAGGTGTCACCCCCGCCTTCTCCAGCACGGCGGCAATCTCGGCGCGGCTTGGCGGCGTCTTGAGATATTCCACCACGCTCACGTCAACGCCCGGCGTCTCCTCCAAGATCGCCAGCGCCGCGCGCGACTTGGAACAGCGGGGATTATGCCAGATGGTGGCGTTCATGCAGCGCTATCCAATTTATCCGAAAGCCATGTCTTGATCAGCGCCTGCCGCGAAACCCCGCGTCGGCGCGCTTCCTGATCCAGCCGGGTGATCATCCAACTGGGGAAATCCACATTGACCCGGCGCAGCGTCAGATTGGGACGGGTCGCGGCGGACAGGTCAAAATCCTGCAAGACGGACTCGCCATCATCAAAACGATCCTCAAGGCTCTTCCCGGTCATAGACGTTCACCTCCTCCCGCCTTGCGCGCCGCACTGATATGATGCGGATGCGGTCATCCCGTTCGGCGAAGATCGCCGACCAGTGGTGTCCGTCGATCTGTCCGATCGCTAGCCAGCGCCGTTCGGGTGGTTCACCATCCCGCGCCGGAACGAACAGCAGTCGTTCGTCGGGCCACAGATTTTGCGCCGCGACGAAATCGATCCCGTGCTTCTCCCGATTGGATTGGCTCTTGGCGGGATCAAATTCGAACATCAGCATATTACCAAAATGGTATAATTTTGCAACCGTCGCTCGTCAGTTTCCGTCCCGCGCCAGCCACTCTTCCAGCCATTTGATGCTATAGTCGCCGTTCAGGAACTCCGGGTCCTCCAGCAGCGCCTGATGCAGCGGAATCGTGGTTTTCATCCCCTCGATCACATATTCCTGCAGGGCGCGTTTCAGGCGCATGATGCAGCCTTCGCGGGTGCGGCCATAGACGATCAGCTTGCCGATCATGCTGTCATAATAAGGCGGCACCTTATAGCCCTGATACAGGCCGCTATCGACGCGGACATGCATCCCGCCGGGGACATGATAGCGGGTGACGGTGCCGGGCGATGGTGCGAAGGTCCGGGGATCTTCGGCATTGATGCGGCATTCGATGGCGTGACCGGTAAAGCGCAGATCCTCCTGCGCCACTGACAGCGGCTTCCCCTCGGCGATGCGGATCTGTTCGCGGACCAGATCGACCCCGGTGATCATTTCGGTCACCGGATGTTCGACCTGAAGCCGGGTATTCATCTCGATGAAGTAGAATTCGCCATCTTCCCAGAGGAACTCGATCGTGCCTGCGCCGCGATAGCCCATGTCGGCCATGGCTTTGGCGCAGATACCGCCGATCCGGTCACGGTCGGCCTGGCTCAGGATCGGGGAGGGGGCTTCTTCCAGCACTTTCTGGTGGCGGCGCTGGAGCGAACAGTCGCGCTCACCCAGATGGATGGCATTGCCATTGCCATCGCCGAACACCTGAATTTCGATATGGCGCGGATTGCCCAGATATTTTTCGAGATAGACGGTCGCATCGCCGAACGCGGCCTTTGCTTCCGACCCGGCCTGCTGCATCAGCGTTTCCAGATCATCGGGCGAGGTGCAGACCTTCATGCCGCGACCACCGCCGCCGGACGCGGCCTTGATGATGACCGGATAGCCGGCCTTTTCCGCTATCGCCTTGGCCTCTTCCAGATCGCTGATCGCGCCGTCGGAACCGGGGACGAGCGGCAGGCCGAGCGCGCCAGCGGTCCGCTTCGCCTCGATCTTGTCGCCCATGGTGCGGATATGTTCGGGCTTGGGGCCGACGAAGGCGATGCCATGGGCTTCGACGATCTCAGCGAATTTGGCGTTTTCGCTGAGGAAACCATAGCCCGGATGGATCGCGTCCGCGCCGCTGATTTCGGCGGCAGAGATGATTGCCGCGACGTTCAGATAGCTGTCCTTGGCGGCAGGCGGCCCGATGCAGATTGCCTCGTCTGCCAGCCGCACATGCATGGCGTCAGCGTCGGCGGTGGAATGGACCGCGACCGTCCTGATGCCCATTTCATGGCAGGCGCGATGGATGCGCAGCGCGATTTCGCCGCGGTTGGCGATCAGCAGCTTTTCAATGGCCATGGGTGTCGCGGCCTTATTCAATGACGATCAGGGGCTGGTCGAACTCGACCGGCTGGCCATTGTCGACCAGTACTGCCTTGACCGTGCCGGACGTTGGCGCGGCAATCGCGTTCATGACCTTCATCGCTTCGATGATCAGGACCGTCTCGCCAGCGGCGACCTGCGCGCCGATGCGGGCGAAGGGAGCTGCGCCCGGCTCGGCCGACAGATAGGCGGTGCCGACGATTGGTGAACGGACCATCGTGCCCGAAGGCGTTGCCGGTTCGGCGGCTGCCGCGGCCAGCGGGGCCGCAGCCGGAGCGGCGGGGGCAGGGGCGTAGGAGGGCGCATAGATGGGCGCGCCGCCGCCAGCCTTGCGGGCGACGCGGATCTTGCGATCGCCATCCTCGACCTCGATCTCGGTCAGGTGGGTATCGTCGAGCAGTGCGGCCAGTTCGCGCACCAGCGCGACATCCACCTGCATTGCGCCCTTTTCCTGCTTGTCGTTCATGGTTGACCCTTGTTTCGCATCTAGACGTGATAATTGCGGCCAGCGCCTATGCCGATTTGCGCCAAAGCGCAACTTTGTAGCGTTCGCCCGAAGCAGGGCAATGGCCGCTAGAGTTCGAGCGCGGCTTCCAGCGCCAGCATATAGGACATCGGCCCAAAGCCCGCGATAGTCCCCTTGGCGGCCATGCCGACATAGCTTTTGTGGCGGAATGGCTCGCGTTTGTGGGGGTTGGACAGGTGGACCTCTATCACCGGCACGCTAACGCCCTTGATCGCGTCGTGCAGCGCGATCGATGTGTGGGTCAGGCCGCCGGGGTTCAGGATGACGGCATGGGCCGCCTCCTGATTGGCCTCCTGCAACCAGTCGATCAGATAGCCTTCATGGTTGGACTGGCGAAAATCGATCGCCACATGGGCGCGCGTCGCCGCATCCTCCATCCGCTCGGCAATGTCGTCCAGCGTGTCATAGCCGTATATTTCCGGCTCGCGCGTTCCCAGCATGTTGAGGTTGGGACCGTTCAGCACATAGATTTTGCGCGTATCCGCCACGGCGTTCCCCTTGGTTGTTGCGAGCAGGGGACAAGCGCCCCTATATGCGGCGACGATCTTTAGCCTTTCGTGTCGCGCCAAGTCGAGACACGTTTCCATCTTGCATGAACGGGACCGCATATCGTGAGCGTCGACGGCACCATATCCATCCACATCAATGGCGAACATCGCCGCGTGCGCGAAGGGCTGACGCTGGCCGGGCTGGCCAGTGAACTGGGCTTCGTGCCGGAAAAGGTGGCGGTGGAGCGCAATCTCGAGGTCGTGCCGCGATCGACACTGGCGCAGGTCATGGTCGAGGATGGCGACGAGCTGGAAATCGTGCATTTTGTCGGTGGTGGCGATGTTGCCTCGGTTGCCGACGACAGCTGGTCCGTTGCGGGTCAGACCTTTCGTTCGCGCCTGATCGTGGGCACCGGCAAATATAAGAGTTTCGAGCAGAATGCCGCGGCGGTCGCGGCATCGGGGGCGGAGATCGTCACCGTCGCGGTGCGCCGCGTCAATGTGTCGGACCCCAAGGCACCGATGCTGACCGACTATATCGACCCCAAGGTCATCACCTATCTGCCCAATACGGCGGGCTGCTTCACCGGCGAGGATGCGATCCGCACCCTGCGGCTGGCGCGCGAGGCTGGCGGCTGGGAATTGGTGAAGCTGGAAGTGCTGGGGGAGGCGCGCACCCTCTACCCCGATATGGTCGAAACGCTGCGCGCGACCGAGATATTGGCCAAGGAAGGCTTCAAGCCGATGGTTTATTGCGTCGATGATCCGATCGCGGCCAAGCGGCTGGAGGATGTCGGCGCGGTGGCGATCATGCCGCTGGGCGCGCCGATCGGGTCGGGGCTGGGCATCCAGAACCGGGTCACCATCCGCCTGATCGTGGAAGGCACCAAGCTGCCGGTGCTGGTCGATGCGGGGGTCGGCACTGCGTCCGAAGCGGCGCAGGCGATGGAACTCGGCTGTACCGGCGTGCTGTTGAACACCGCGATCGCCGAAGCGAAAGACCCGGTGCTGATGGCAGCCGCGATGAAGGCGGGCGTGGAAGCGGGCCGCATGGCCTATCGCGCCGGTCGCATGGGCAAGCGCATGTATGCCGATCCGTCCAGCCCCTTGGCAGGGCTGATCTGACGCGCTTTTCGCCCATGCAGCAAATTGACCATTGCCCATCTTGTCGCCTATGGGCTGGGGCAAGTTGAGGAGGAGAATAGCGATGGTGAACAAGCTCTACCCCGATGCCGAGTCCGCGCTGGAGGGGCTCCTCTTTGACGGTATGCATTTGTGCGCGGGTGGCTTTGGTCTGTGCGGCATTCCCGAACGACTGATCGACGCGATCCGCGATTCGGGCGTCAAGGACCTGACCATCGCGTCCAACAATGCCGGTATCGACGGCGAGGGGTTGGGCAAGCTGCTCCGCACGCGGCAGGTCAAAAAAATGATCTCCTCCTATGTTGGTGAGAATAAGGAATTTGAACGCCAATATCTGGCGGGCGAGCTGGAGGTGGAGTTCTGTCCGCAGGGGACGCTGGCCGAACGCTGCCGCGCTGGGGGGGCGGGCATCCCCGGCTTTTACACCAAGACTGGCGTTGGGACTGCCGTGGCCGAGGGCAAGGAAGTCAAGAACTTCGACGGGCAGGACTATATCCTCGAACGCGGCATCTTTGCCGATGTCGCGGTCATCAAAGGCTGGAAGGCCGACGAGAGCGGCAACCTGATCTTCCGCAAGACCGCGCGTAACTTCAACCAGCCCATGGCGACTGCTGCCAAAATCTGCGTCGCCGAAGTCGAGGAAGTGGTGCCGACCGGCAGCCTGGACCCGGATGCGATCCACCTGCCCGGCATTTACGTCAAGCGCATGATCATTGGCGCGCCATATGACAAGAAGATCGAATTCCGCACCGTTCGTCAGAAGGAAGCCGCATAATGACGTCGCATGATGGCATCGCCAAGGGCTGGACCCGTGATGAGATGGCTGCGCGCGCGGCCAAGGAACTGCAAGACGGTTTCTACGTCAACCTCGGGATCGGCATCCCGACCCTGGTCGCGAACCATATCCCGGCTGGCGTTGAAGTGACGCTTCAGTCGGAAAACGGGATGCTGGGCATCGGCCCTTTCCCCTATGAGGGCGAAGAGGACGCTGACCTGATCAACGCTGGCAAGCAGACGATCAGCGAATTGCCGCAGACCGCCTATTTCAGCTCGGCCGACAGTTTCGCGATGATCCGTGGCGGACATATCGACCTCACCGTCCTGGGCGCGATGGAGATTGCCGAAAATGGCGACATCGCCAACTGGATGATCCCCGGCAAGATGATCAAGGGCATGGGCGGCGCGATGGATCTGGTCGCTGGCGTCAAGAAGATCATCGTCGTGATGGAACATACGTCCAAAAATGGCGATCCAAAATTCATCCCGGCCTGCACCCTGCCGCTGACCGGCAAGAATGTGGTCGACATGATCATTACCGACCTGTGCGTGTTCCAGCGCCCCGACCATGACAGCCCCTTCAAGCTGGTCGAAATGGCGCCCGGCGTCACGGCAGAAGAAGTCGCCGCCAAGACCACCGCTCATTATTTGGTCTGATAGCGTCATGAGCCTCGACGGTGTCTATGATGAGGGCAATGTCTTTGCCCTCATCCTTGCGGGCAAGATCCCTTCGGTCACCCTGTATGAGGATGCCGATACGCTCTGCTTCCTGGATATCCAGCCCCAGTCCAAAGGTCATGCGCTGGTCATTTCCAAATGGTCGAAGGCGCGCAACATATTGGAGATAGAGGAGGATGCGCTGGCGCAGGTGATGGCGACGACCCGCAAGGTCGCGACCGCCATCCGCGCCGCGCTGAACCCTGACGGCCTGCATATCGCCCAGTTCAATGGCGCGGCGGCGGGGCAGACCGTGTTCCACCTCCACGTCCACATCGTCCCGCGCTGGGCGGGGCAGGCGACCGGCTTTGCCGCGCACGGGCAGGGCGGGTTCGCGGACGCCGATGCGCTCAAAGCGCTGGCGCAAGAGATTCGCGCGCACCTCTGATGCGCCTCCATCGCTTTGCGGGGCGCGCGCCCCTTTTTGCCGGCGGACGCTGATATGGGCCTGCGTCCCTTCAACGTGCCAGGCGCGCGGCTGGCGCTCCGCACCAAGCGGGCGAGCCCGCTGTTTCAGGGCAAGCGCGGCGAGAGTGAGGTCATTCTCGACCTGTCGCGCCTGCTGTCGCGTTCCTTCCACCCCGCGCCGACCGGCATCGACCGGGTCGAATATGTCTATGCCCGCGAATTGCTGGAGCGGATTCCCGATCGGCTGTCTTTTGCCGCCGTCCACCCGGCGGGCGGCTATTATGGCCGGCTCGATAGTGCGGCGGTGCGGCAGTTTTTGGCCTTCACGGCGGCCAAATGGCGCAATGCCGGGGTTGCCGACGCGCGGGAGAGCCGCGCGGCGACGGTGCGGCACATGTTCGCGCTGCGCCCCCGCCCAGTCCCACGCGCGACCGGGCCGCGCCTCTATTTGCAGGTGTCGCCGCACCATCTGGACGATGCCGATCAGGTCGGGGCGATCCTGCGCGCCGAGGGTGCGAAATTCGTGACGTTGGTGCATGACGTGATCCCACTCAGCCACCCCGAATATGCCCGGCCGCAGGGCGCGGACGAACATCGGCGGCGGGTAGGCACGATCGACCGCTTTGCCAGCGGCATCATCGGCAACAGCCAGGCGACGATCGATGCGCTGGAACCGCACATGGCGAACGGCCTGGCGGGGCGGGCGGTCCGCGTCGCCCATTTCGGCGCGGACGCCCCGGACATATTTGGCGGTCGGGGCGAAGTGCTGCCCGACCGCCCTTATTTCGTCTATATTTCGACCATCGAACCGCGCAAGAATCACCTGCTGCTGCTCACCATCTGGCGGCGCTTGGTCGAGCAATTGGGCGATGCAGCCCCGGTGCTGGTGCTGATCGGCCGGCGCGGCTGGGAAAATGAGAATGTCGTCGACTTGCTCGATCGTGCCGAAGCGTTGCGCGGCCATGTGATCGAAGCGGGTGAAGTGTCCGACACGCGGATGCAGGCGCTGGTCGCCAATGCGCGCGCGATGCTGATGCCCTCCTTTGCCGAGGGCTTTGGGATGCCGGTGGTCGAGGCGCTGGCCGCAGGCGTGCCGGTGATATGCAGCGACATCATGGCCCATCGGGAAGTGGGCGGCGACGCGCCCGATTATCTCGATCCGCTCGACGGGCTGGGATGGATGAAGGCGATTCGCAACTATAGTGAGCCGGATTCGCCTGATCGCGCGGCCCAACTTGCCCGGCTGTCGGTCTGGCGCGCACCCACCTGGCGCGACTATTTCGACATCGTGACCGATCTGCTGGAAGATGTGACAAGCTCTGTTTCTTGACCTTGCATCGGCCCAAGCCCATGAACTGACTGCCATCATGATGTCCACGCCCTTCCTGCGGTCCCCGCCCTTTCCCGGAATCGACACGTCTCTCGCCGCTGTCAGCCTGTTGCGCGACGCGGGCGAGGTTGGCGCGCCGGTTGACGACGCGGTGCTGGACGCGATCGTTGCGGCGCGGGTTGGCGGCACATTCTGGGGCGCGCGACCGGATGCGTTGGGCCAATCCCAAGGAGGCGAGTGCGATCCCTGGGCGCTGGTCGCGCAGGCGCAGTCTATCCAGGCGCAGGCCGACGACGAACTGGCGTTGATTGCGGGCCTGCTGGGCGTTCCTGTCATCGGTCCCGATGGCGCGGTCATCGACCCTGATCAGCTGCGCGCCACCCTCAAAGCGCTAATCGCTGCTGCCCGCTATCGCGACTGTTTCACCGGGCAGCCGGTCGATGCCATGCAGGCGGTAGTTCAGCTTGCCGACTGGCGACGGCATCTTGATGGAAATCGCGGCATCGTCGCGGCCAGCGGCATGGCCTTCTGGAAGCGCGACGCGATCCGTCATTTCCTGTGGGACGGCATTGCTTCTCCGCTCTTCCTGTCCGCCGAGCGGGGTCTGCGCCGCGCCCGGCGAGACAAGGGCGCGCTGGCGGTCTGGCCATCGCGCGTCCCGGTCACCCTGCCGCAGGATGCCGCCGATCAGGGCGTTGCGCTGGCGCGAGTGGAGGATGGATTTCTGCGATCGCGCGGACTGGGGGCGGGGCTGCATCCGCCCGGCTCCGTCGTGGTCGATCGGACCGGCATCTATTATAATGCGCGCGCTGCCAATGATCTGGAAACGCTGCTGGCGACGTATGACTTTCCGCCCGCGCTGGTCGATCGCGCCCGCCGCCTGCGTGAAAGGGTCTGCGCGACCGGTGTGACCAAATATGGGCCGGAAGCGGGGCGGATGATCGACCTGCCAGCGGGCAGGCGCACGGTATTGGCGATCGGCCAGGTGGATGACGACCTGTCGGTGCGACTGGGCGGGGCCGGGGTCGATGGCAATCTCGATTTTCTGATGCGGGTGCGTCGTGCCGAACCGGATGCGTGGATTATCTATCGGCCCCATCCCGACGTGCAGGCGGGGCATCGCAAGGGGCATTTGCCTGACGCAGTCGTCCTCACCCATGCCGATGCGATCGACACGGGTGCGCCTTTGATGGAGCTGGTGCAGGCGATCGATGAATTGCATGTCCTCTCTTCCCTGACCGGTTTCGAGGCGCTGATGCGCGGCCGTTCCGTAACGGTCCACGGGATGCCCTTCTATGCCGGGTGGGGGCTGACGCGCGATCTGGCCCAGCCCAGTGCGCGGCGCGGGCGTCAACTCAGCGTGGATCAGCTTGTCGCGGCCGCTCTCATTCTCTATCCTCGCTATCTAGATCCGGTAACGCGGTTGCCGTGCGGTCCCGAAATCATGGTGGATCGCATGGCGGATGGATCGACGCCGCCGATGACCTGGCTCATCGCGTTGCGGGCGCTACAGGGGAAGTTTCGACGTTTTATGACCTTGTCCGCTGAGTTTCTACATGGCTAACCGCCCATCCAAGACATTTCTGTTCCTGCAAGGACCGCATGGTCCCTATTTCGCGATGCTGGCCGACGCTTTGCGGGCGCGGGGCCATGCTGCGCTGCGAATCAACATCAATGGCGGCGACAAGGTCGACTGGCCCGACGATGCGACCGACTATCGCGGCACATTCCGCAACTGGCCGCTCTTCTTCGACGATTTCGTCGTCACCCATGGCGTCACCGACCTGATCCTCTACGGCGATTGCCGCCCCTATCATGCCAGCGCGCATGGCATGGCGCGGTTGCGCGACCTGCGCGTCCATGTGGTGGAGGAAGGCTATATCCGCCCCGATTTCCTGACGCTTCAGGCCGATGGCGTGAACGGCAATTCCACGCTGCCGCTCGACCCGCAATGGTATCGCGACCAGGCGCGCGGCCTGCCCCCGCTGGACGAGAATCAACCGACGATCCCTTCGAATTTCAGCACCCGCGCCCGCAATACCATGCGCACTGGCCTTGCCGCTGCAGTGTTGCGGCCTTTGTTCCCCTTCTACCGCACGCACCGGCCGCACAGTTTCCTGATGGAATCGCTGTCCTGGGGGCGCAAACTGTTGATGCGTCGCCGTGATATGCAGCAGTCAGCGCAAGCCTGGGCCAAGGTCGAAGGGAGGCGCTATTTCACCCTGCCGTTGCAGCTCAATTCCGATTATCAGTTGCGCATCCATTCGCCCTTTGGTGATATGCGCGCGGCGTTGCGCTTCGTCATCAAAAGTTTTGCCAATCATGCCCCCGCCGACGTGTTGCTGGTCATCAAGCAACATCCGCTCGATTCCGGCCTAGTCGCCTGGGATCGGCTGATCCGGCGGCTGGCGACCGATTATGGCGTCGCGGATCGCATTCATTATCTGTCGGATTGGGACATTGCCGAGGTCGTTGAAAAGGCGGTGGGCGTGGTCACGGTCAACAGCACAGTCGGCACGCTGGCGCTTAACAGCGGAAAGCCGGTCGTGGTCCTTGGTCATGCGGTGTACAAGGTGCCCGGCATGGTCAGTGTGAAGGGGCTGGACGCATTTTGGACAGACCCGTCACCACCCGACATGGCGCTCTATTCGGCCTTCCGGCAGGTATTGGCCGATCGCTGCCTGATTCGCGGCGGACTGTTGAGCGACGAAGGCTTGCAGATGCTGGTCGATAATGCGGCGGAACGGTTGGCGCCGGTGAAGCGGTCAACCCGCGGCCATCTGAAACTGGTCACGCCCAAGGTCAGCGATTTCGTTGCGTCGAACACCGCGCCCTGATTTCAAGGGGCGGTAAAGCCGTAGCGGGTGAAGATCGCTTTGCCTGATGACGAGAGCAGGAAGCGCCGGAATGCTTCGGCTTCCTTGTGGCGGCTGCTGGTCAGGCGCGCGATCGGGTAGCGGATCGGCGGATGGCTGCGCGCCGGGAAAGCGCCGACGATCGCAACGCCGCTGGCAACCCGCGCGTCGGTGGCATAGACGATCCCCAGTGGCACCTCACCCCGTTCGACCAGCGCGAGCGCCGCGCGGACATTGTCGCCGCGCGCGATTCTGCCAGCAACGCTGGGCCATACGCCAAGGCTGGTAAGCGCCGCCTTGCCATATTTGCCCGCCGGCACGCTGTCGGGGTCTGCCATGGCCAGTCGCCCATTGCCCAGCGCCCGTGCGATCGGCATGGCGCGACCGATCCGCAGGCGCACTGGCCTGGCCTTCGGCGTCACCAGCACCAGCCGGTTGCCGACCATATTGGTGCGGGTGCCGCGCACGACGAACCCGGCCTGCTCGACATCGCGCATCCAGTCCTGGTCCGCCGACAGGAAGAGGTCAGCGGGCGCACCCGCCCGGATCTGCCGCGCCAAGGCGGAGGAACCGGCGAAGGACAGGACGGGGCGGGCATGGCCTTGCCTGGTCCATGCATCGGCAGCGGCGGTCATCGCCTCCTGCATACTCGCCGCCGCCAGCACCAGCGGCCCGCGATCATCTGGGGCGGCCTGTGCCGTCGGGGCCAGAAGCAGGAGCAGCGCGATGGCGGATAGCAAGCGTTGGATCATGCCGTCTGTCTGCCTTCGCGCTGTTGGCGATGCAAGCGTCGCACCATGCTTTTGTCGCGCGGATCAATCGGCTAGAGGAGGTCGCATGATCAGGAACCCGCGCTGACATGGCGATCGTCAGAAGCCAGTGCGGCCAGTGTGGCGTCGGCTGCGGAATCCGCGCGATCACCGACACGGATCGTCGCGTCATCATAGAGGGCGACAGGCTGCACCCGGCCAATGGCGGGCTGCTGTGCGACCGGGGGCAGGCGCTGGGCGATCCCGCGATGACGCTGGAGGGGCGGTTGCTCCAGCCTTTGGTCGATGGGCGACCCGTCGGATGGGAGCGGGCGATCGCGCAGGTTGCGCGGCGAATCTCGACCATCCTGGCTCGCCATGGTCGGGGCAGCATTGCGCTGCATGTCGGTGGCGGCCTGCTGACCGAAGATTATTATGTCGCCAACAAGCTGATGAAGGGCTTTTTCGGGTCGGCCCATATCCATACGCCGTGGCGCGACGGAAGCAGCGCGGCGCAACGGGCGGCGTTCGGCGAAGATGTGATGCCCGCCACCTATGAGGATATTGGTCGCGCGGCGACGATCCTGCTGGTGGGGGACGGGATCATGGCGCATCCGGTCTTGCTGGAACGGGTGCAGGCGGCGCGGCAGGCGGGTGTGCGGCTGGTCCTGCTGGCAGGCGAGGGGGCTGCGATCGAGGCGGATCTGCATTTGAACGTGAAGCCCGGCAGTGCCGCATCTTTGTTGGCTGGCGCGCTGTTGCATGGTCATGACAAGGGGCAGCATGACGCGGATTATCTGGCGCGGAGCCTCGCGGTGCCGGACGCCTTTTGGGCCGGGTTGCGACCGGGGCATGATATCTGGTCGGTCGCCCGTGCGACCGGGCTGACGCCTACGGCGATCCGGGCTTTTTACGAGGAATGGGCGACGACCGAGCGGGTCGTCACCCTGTTTGATGGTAGCCAATCTTCCGATCTGGCCGCTGCGGTCATCAACCTTCATCTCGCCAGCGGACGAATCGGACGGCCCGGCGCGACACCCTTTGCCATGACCGGTGCGGCCAATGGCATGGGCGCGCGCGAAACCGGTTGCGTGGCGGACAGTATGGCCGCTCATCGCGATTTCACGGCTGATGCCCGCGCCAGCACTGCCCGCTTCTGGGGCGCGCGACTGCTGGCGGACGGGCCGGGGCTGGAGGGGGAAGCGCTGCTGCAGGCGATGCGCGACGGGCGGGTCAAAGCGTTGTGGAGCATCGGCGCGGACCCGGCGGCGGAGGCGTGGTTAGGCGAGGCGCGAGGCCTGATCCCGCTGGCGATCCGGTCGACCGACATGCTGGCGGAGCAGGGCGATGGCTGGTCGGTCCTGCTGCCCTCTGCCGCCTGGGTCGAAAAGGACGGGACGCTGACGGGGATGGACCGGCTGGTCAGTCGCCAGCGGCGGCTGTTCCCCTTGGCCGGAGAGGCGCGGCCGGACTGGTGGATGCTGACCAAAGTGGCGCAGGCGATGGGGTGGAGCGATGCCTTCCATTATGAGCGGCCCGCCGACATTTATCGCGAACATGCGCGGCTGACCGTCTATGGAAATGATGGTGCGCGCCTGCTGAACCTGCGGCGGCACGCGCCGATTTCCAACCCGGCCTATGACGAGCTGACGCCCTGGCGCTGGGGCGAGGTGCCATTCGATGGCGGGCATTTTCCGACCCCGGACGGACGGGCGAGATTCGCTTAACTTCGCACTTTTCCCGGTAAATGCGATATTTTGTTGCGTGTCCCTGATCCTATCGGAATGCCGACATGCGATCTTATCGCCTTGGGCCGATGTAGGACAGCCCGTCAGCGGGGCGTTGCTGCGATGTCCTGAAGATGGGCGAGCAGGGCGTCGCCATTGGCCGCCCAGGTGAAGCGCAGCGCGGCGGCGCGCACGGCTTCGCGGTCGGGCGGATTGTCCAATATCGCGCGGATGGCGGCGGCGATCGCTTCGGGATCGCGATCGACAATCTGCCCCGCTTCCGGCCGGTCGAGCAATTCGCGTGCGCCGCCGACATCGCTGATCACGATCGGGGTGCCGCAGGCCAGCGCCTCGACCCAGGCATTGGCCAGCCCTTCGGAGGCCGAGGGCAAAGCCATCACATCGGCGGCGGCGAAGATGCGTGGCAATTTATGGTGGGGGACGGAGCCGAGAAAGCCGAGCCGCCGGTCGACACCCAGTTCCTGCGCCAGATTTTCAAGATGACGCCGATATTGCCCCTGTCCGGCCAGCAGCAAGGTGACGTCGGGGAGTAAAGGCAAGGCGCGGACGAGCAAATCCTGTCCCTTGCGCGGGATCAAGGCACCCACGCACAGCACAACTGGCCCATCAAAATCGAGTGCGGCCTTCGCCTCCGCCCGATCGGCAATCTCGAACGTGTCGAGATCGACCCCGGTATAATGGACGCGGATCTTGTCCTGATCCATCCCCATGCGGACCATGGAGCGGCGCATGGCGTCTGATACAGCGAGCAGGCCCGCCGCGCCGTCACCAGCCCGCTGCAATAGCTTGCGGGTGCCGCGCTGGCTGCCCCAATGGTGGATGTCCGCGCCGCGCGCCTTGACCGAATAGGGTATGCCGAGCGCGCGCGACAGGCGCTGCGCCACCGGGCCGTCGGGGAAGAAGAAGCTGGCGTCGATCACGTCGAACGGCTTTTCCGCGTGCAGCCGCTTGACCAGCGGCAGGATGGCGCGGGTCATGGTCCATACATTGGTGCGCCCGCCAAATTTGGGGATGATCGGGAAGGTGGGGCGATAGACGGTCAGTTCGCGCCATTTCTCGCGGCGCGGCAGCGCGTGCAGCGGGGCGTAGCGCCGGGCGAGCGAGAGCGGCCATGGCGGCAGGCCGACCGGGGCGATGACGGTGACGTTGGCTTCCGGGCGGCTCACCAGTTCGCGCGCCTGCCGTTCCACGAACACGCCGAAGGTCGGACGGCTGATGTCGGGAAAGAGGGTCGATAGCATGAGGACGTTGAGCGTCATGACCTCTCTTTCGCGCAGGAGCCTTTGCTATTGGGTTAAGATGCCACCAACCTTTTTGCTAGAGCCGTCGGACGAGCTGTTCCGCGACTGCGGCCCATGGCGGGTCGGTCAGCACCAGCTGGCGCGCACCGGAACCCAGTGGCAACAGTTGCAAACGGTCGCCTTCCCGCCCGATCAGGCGTCCGAACAGGAAGCGGCCAGCGGGGCGGGGCAAGAGGATGTCGCGGTTGAGCGCGCTGGCGAAATCCTCTGGCGCGATGCGGCGGCACCAGATGGCATCGCCGCTGCGATAGTCGCCGATGCTGGCGCTGACATGGACGCCGACCATGCCATCCGCGGCGACGGGCGAGGGGAAGGCCAGCGGCCGCGTGGGCGCGCGCGCCCCGTCCGGCCCCAGCAGGGCGGCGACCGGCACCTCGCTCTGCCCCGGCATGGCGACGAGTTCGGCGCTGGTGACGCCGAGCGCCAGCGCGATGCGGTTGAGCCATTTGATCGACACGGTACGGGTGCCGGTCTCCAGACGACCGATCGTCTGAGCGGTGGTGGGCGGATCGCACAGTGCGCCGACCTGTTCCAGCGTCAGCCCCTTCACCTTGCGGACTTCGCGGATGCGGGTGATCATATCTGCCTCGCTGAATAACCTATTTGGTTTTCTCTTTCCTACAAACTATCCGCCATGGCAAGGCTGATTTCCCGATTCCCCATCGTCAAAAGGAGAAGGCCGCATGACCGCCACCCATATCGAACAGACGATCGAGGACCCCCATGGCCGCCATCAGACAGTGCTGGTCCATATCGGCGAATCGCCGCTCGCCTGGCTCCATGCGCGCGGCCATCTGAGCGAGCGGCATTATGTCGCGGGCGACCGGCTACGCACCGACTGGGAGAAAGCGGGGCTGGGGGCGCGGGTCACGATGCGTTGGGACGCAGCGCCGCGCGCGGGTGGGCGGGCCATGCCGGGGCGGCAGCCGGACCCGACACTGATGCAATTGTCGGCGCGCGAACGCTTCGACGGGGCGATAGGCGCGGCGGGTCCGGGGCTGGCGGACATATTGTGGCGAGTGGTGTGTGCTGGCGAAGGGCTGGTTGCGGCGGAGCGGGCGCTGGGCTGGCCCAGCCGCGCGGGCAAGCTGGTGCTGACGCTGGCGCTCGATCGGGTGGCGGGATGGTATCGGGTTGGGTGAGGCGTCAGACGATCATGCCTGCGCCCAGCAGCAACAGCAGCTTGACGTCGATGGCATAGCCTTCTTCACGCCAGGCGGTGACCTGGCGTCCTAGCCCGGCAAGCGGCACGCGGTGGACGTGGATATCTTCGCCATCCACGCCGCCGCCGTCGCCGGTTTTTTGCAGATCATGGGCGCGGAACAGGGTGAAGCTTTCCGCGACCATGCCGGGCGAGCTGAAAAATTCACCCAGCGATTCGAGGCGGGCGGCGCGATAGCCGGTTTCCTCCTCCAGCTCGCGGCTGGCGGCGATGCTGGCATCCTCGTCCGCGTCATGATCGCCGACCAGCCCTGCGGGCAGTTCGATGCAGCGTTTGCCCAGCGGCACGCGATATTGATCCACCAGCAGCACATGCCCGTCATCGAACGCGAGGATAACCGCCGCCCTGATGCCCCGTGCGCGGCCGACATATTCCCATTTGCCGCGCCGTTTCGCTGTGATGAAGCGTCCGGCCCACATCACTTCTTCAGGCGCGGACGCATCAGGGTCGCTCATAATTCGATCAGCCTGTCGGGAAGTTCGTTGATGTCGTCATCGGCGCGGGGGAAATGGGTGGCCAGCACGATGCCGACCTGCCGCACGGCCTGCGCCAGCCCTTCGCCCGCGCGACCGTCGCGAATGGCGTTGATCAGCGCTGCCATCGCCGCGCCCCATTCTTCCGGCGCGACCTTGCCATTGATCGCGGCGTCGGCGACGATTTCGGCGCGATGCTCGTCGAGCGAGAGGTAGATCAGCACGCCGGTGCGGCCATGGGTGCGCGCTTCGGCGGCGGTGCGGAACAGCAGGATCGCGCGTCGGCGCACCCGCCGCGCCCGTGTCGCGCGCGGTGTCATTGCCATGCGCAGCGCCGGGATGGCGAGAAGATAGCGGACAATCAGGAATTTCAGGATCAGCAGGCCGAGCAGCCCGGTCAGCAATTTCCAGTCCGCCAGCTCATGCTCCCAGTCGCGCAGCAGGGCGGACAGGAAATGGCGCAGATGCTCTGGAAAGGCCGCTGCCACGGACAGGGCGATGAACACCGCCGCGATTGCCCAGTGCAGCCCGACATCATGATAGGCGTCCGACCGGCGCGTCACGATCGTCACGATTTCGCCGGACGTATGCGCCTCCGCCTCCGCCACGGCGGCGGACACAAGGGCGTGGTCGGCTGCTGAAAGATGAAGCTGCATCACCAGTCCCCCGACGCGCCGCCGCCGCCGAAGCTGCCGCCGCCACCCGAAAATCCACCACCGCCGCCGCCAAAGCCGCCGCCACCCCAGCCGCCGCCACCGCCCCAGTCGGAATCGCCCGGTCCCCACAGGATGATCGGCGCGCCCGAACCGCTGCGATAGCGTTTGCCCGTGCCACGCCGACGCGACGCCAGCGCGATGAAGGCCACGACCATGACGATGACCCAGATCATCGCCATGCCGCTGACATGGCCGCCCGATCCCTTGCGCGCTGCCGCTTCCGCCGCCGCCGCGCGGGCCTTCGCCTCTTCGGGCGGCAGGGTCATGATCGCGCCGATTTCCGCCACGCCAGCATCGATGCCGCCGGGCATGTCGCCTGCCTTGAAGCGCGGGGTGATGGCGTCGCGGATGATCTGGGACGACTGGGCGTCGGTCAGCAGGCCTTCCATGCCATAGCCGACCTCGATCCGTATCTTGCGCTCATTGGGCGCGACGATCAGCAGTGCGCCGTCATTCTTCGCCTTGTCACCAATCCCCCATTCGCGCCCCAGCCGATAGCCATAGTCGGCTATGTCATAGCCCTGAAGGTCGGGGATGGTCGCAACCACCAGTTGCCGCCCGCTTTGGGTTTCCAGTGCAGCGAGCTTGTCGGTCAGCGCCTGTTCCTGCGCCGGGGACAGCAGGGCGGCATCGTCCACTACCCGGCCGGTCAGCTTGGGGAAAGATTGGGCCTGCGCTGCCGGCGCAAAAGCCAACAGCGCGAGGAGGATCAGCAGGCGGCGGATCACGCTATCAATTGCCGAAATCGACCTTCGGCGCTTCTTCCGCGCCGGGCGTCGTCGCCTGGAACGGGGTCATGGGCTTGGCGCCGTGGATGATCTTGGCGCCGATCGCGTCGGGGAAGGTGCGGATGCGGGTGTTATAGGCGCGCACCGCTTCATTATAGTCGCGGATGGCGACGGCGATGCGGTTTTCCGTGCCTTCCAGCTGCGATTGCAGGTTCAGGAAGTTGGCGTTGGTCTTGAGGTCTGGATAGGCCTCTACCGAGGCGAGCAGGCGACCAAGCCCCTGGCTCAGCTGCGCTTGCGCGGCCTGGAACTGGGCGACCTTGGCCGGATCGGACAGATCCTCTGCATTGACCTGCACCGATGTGGCTTTGGCGCGCGCTTCGGTGACGCGGACCAGCGTGTCCTGCTCCTGCTTGCCCGCTGCCTTCACCGTGGCGACGAGGTTGCCGACCAGATTGGAGCGGCGCTGATATTGCGCCTGAACGTCGGCCCATTTGGCCTTGGCCTCTTCCTCGGCCGTGGGGACGCTGTTGATGCCGCAGGCGGACAGGGCGAAAACCCCCAGCAGCGGCAGCAGGAAAGGGGCAAAGCGGCGCAGGAGCGTCATGGAAGATCCTCAAGCTATTATCTGCGCCCTGAAATAGGCGGTTGCCCTGTTTCGCGCAACGGGCCATCCAGTGATTATCTTTGAAAGGGAGAGCGGCGGACATGGGACTGATCAGCGAATTCAAGACCTTTATCAATCGTGGCAATGTGATCGACCTGGCGGTCGGCGTCATCATCGGCGGGGCGTTCGCCACCATCACAAAGTCGCTGACCGATGATCTGATCATGCCGGTGGTGGGCTATATTTTCGGCGGGGCGGATTTTTCGGGCTATTTTATCCGGCTGGGCGACCTGCCAGCCGACTATAAGGGCAATCCGCAAAGCTATGCCGACCTGAAGGCCGCAGGCGTCGCCATGTTCGGCTGGGGCCAGTTTCTGACGGTCATGGTCAATTTCGTCATATTGGCATTCATCATTTTCCTGCTGGTCAAGGCGGTCAACCGGCTAACGGTCAAGCCGGAGCCGGAGGTTGCTGCGCCCGCCGCGACGCCGGAGGACATCATCCTGCTGCGCGAAATTCGCGATTCGCTGCAAAAATAAGGCTCTATGCGACGAACGGAGCGGTTGGCGGGAACCATCGGCGGCGTGACCGGTTGATCGCGGTCAGGGTTGGGAGCGGCTGAGGCCGTTTCCACCCGTTGAACAATGCCGTCTGCCCCAGGGGGCGCAACAGGAGAAAACGCCGTGAAAACCTTCGTCAAAATCCTTGGCCTTGCCAGCCTTGTCGCCCTCGCCGCGTGCGATTCGGCCAAGGAAAATCAGGTCGAGAATGCGTACGAAAACAAGGCGGATGCGATCGACAATCAGGCTGACAATATGGAAGCCATGGCAGACAATCTGACCGGCAGCGCCGAAAACGCGGCTGAAAACGCCGCCGACGCGCTGGAAAACAAGGCTGAAGCCACGCGCGAAGCGGGCGACAAGGCCGAGGATGCGGTCGAAAAGCAGCAGTAAGCGCTTTTCGCCGACCAATATCGAAAGGGGCGTCGCGATTGGATCGCGGCGTCCCTTTTGTTTGCGCTTTAACCCGCTCTTAACCACGTCCCGCCATGGTGCCCTCTGCGCGCATCCGTGGGACCATGGGCATGGACGAACTGTTACAAGAATTCATTTCCGAGACCCAGGAAACGCTGGAGGCGCTGGCAGGCGAAGTCGTCGCCTGGGAAGCCGACCCGTCGGACCGGGACCGGCTCGATGCGATCTTCCGCTTTTTCCATACGGTGAAGGGCAGCTGCGGCTTCCTGAACCTGCCCAGGTTCGAGCGGCTGAGCCACGCGGCCGAGGATGTGCTGTCCGACATTCGCGCGGGCAAGCGCGTCGCTGATCCATCGACGGTAAGTGCGGTGCTGGGCCTGATGGACCGGATCGGCGAACTGGCCGAGGCGGTGGCGATGGGCGCGGCGCTGCCCAATGAGAATGACGAATTTCTGATCGCTGCGCTGACGACGCCATCCGACGCGACTCTGACGGTGGAGGTGGAGCATGGCCATGCCGCGGCCCCCGTCGCGGTAGCGCGGCAGGGCGGCCAGTCCGGGCCGCGCACCATTCGCCTGCCGCTCAGCCTGATCGACCAGTTGATGAACGGCGTGTCGGACATGGTGCTGGCGCGCAACGAATTGTCGCGCAAGCTGCGCGAACGCTCGGTCGACACTGAGCTGGACACAGTGTTCGAGCGGCTCTCGACCTGCGTCGCGGACATGCGCGACGTGATTAGCAAGACGCGGATGCAGCGGGTCGAGCGGCTGTTTGCCGCGATCCCGCGCATGGTGCGCGATCTGGGCCGGGATCTGGGCAAGCGCATCGACCTGACCCTGGAAGGCGGCGACGTCGAGATGGACCGCGAGATGGTGGAGATGGTCGTCGACCCGCTCACCCACATCGTGCGCAACAGCATCGACCATGGCATCGAAACCCCGGAAAAGCGCCGGGCGGCGGGCAAGCCGGAAACGGGCCAGTTGCGCCTGGAAGCGCGCCAGTCGGGCAATCAGATCGTTATCGTCGTCACCGACGACGGGGCGGGCATCGACACGGCGCGGCTGGTTGAAAAGGCGATTGCCGCTGGCCGCCTGACCCCGGAAGCCGCTGCCCGCATGAGCGAGGCGGACAGGCTGGAACTGATATTCCAGGCCGGTCTGTCCACCGCCAATCAGGTGACGGCGATTTCCGGGCGCGGCGTCGGCATGGACGTGGTGCGCGCCAATGTGGAGCGGATCGGCGGGCTGATCGCGCTGGACAATCATCCGGGGCGCGGCCTGTGCATCACTTTGCGGGTGCCGCTGACGCTGACCATCATTCCCGGCCTGATCATCCGCGCAGGTGGGCTGCATTTTGCGATCCCGCGCGCGGCTGTGGTCGAGATCCTGCACGACAATAATGACACGCTCCAGATCAGCGAAGTGGGCGGGGCGAAGATCGCGACGATCCGTGGCCTGCGCCATTCGATGATCGACCTGGAAGATGTGCTGGGCATGGACAAGCCGGTCGAGACCGGGCCGCGCGCCATCATGGTGGTGCGTTCGGCGACTGGCGTACCCTTTGCCATGGGGGTGTCGGCGGTGGACAATCATGAGGAACTGGTGATCCGTCCAGCATCCCCTTTGGTGATGGCGTCGGGCGTCTATGCAGGCATGACCCTGCCCGACAATGGCAAGCCGATGCTGCTGCTCGACGCGGCGGGCATCGCCAGCGCGGCCAAATTGCCGACGATGATCGACGACCGCGCCGCGCGGCAATCGGACCAGGAGGCCGATGCGCAGAGCGGGGTCGAGATGGTCGCGGCGCTGCGGTTCGAGGAATGTTCGGGCGAACGCCGCCTGTTGCAACTTTCGCTGATCGAGCGGGTCGAGGATATTGATGCGTCGCTGTTCGGCCGGTCGGGCGGCAACGCCTTCGTCCGGCTAGACGGTCGGCTGGTGCCGGTCGCCAATGGCCTGACCGATTTCGGGCGTGACAAGATTTCCGCGCTGCGCCTGCGCGATGGTTCGGTGGAAGCCTGTTATCCGGTCGCGGCCGTGCTGGACATCGTCCAAATGCCGATGGTGCCGGACATGGTGGCGATGCATGGCCATGTCAGCGGCGTCGCGGTGATCGATGGCGAGCATCTGGAAGTGATCAATCCCTTTGCGCTGTTTGCCAGCCTGCCCGATGGCGGCATTGTCGAGCGGGTGCGGGGGCGCTGTCTGCTGGCCGACAGCGATGATGGCTGGACCCGCGACATATTGGCGCCGCTGCTGCGGCAGGCGGGGCAAGAGGTGGTGATGGGCCTGCCCGATGATGCAGCGGTCGATCCGCGCGACGTGCTGCTGCTGACCGGCCATGACGCCGCGCAGACGGCTGGCGTCATGGCCGGGATGATCGGATGCCGGATCGTCCATCTGCGCGCCTCGCCGCGCGCGGCGGGGCCGCAGGATAGCAGCATCTATCGCTATGATCGGGACGCGCTGATGGCGGCGATCGCCGGAGGGCAGGGGTAAGGCCATGGACAGACTCTATCTTTTCGCCACGCTGGCAGGCACGCGCATCGCGGTCGAGACGGGCGAGGTCGAGGCCGTCGTCCGCCTGACCGACGTGTCGCCCGTGCCGGGCATGGGCGCACATATTGCCGGGCTTTCGGCTTTGCGCAGCCGGGTGCTGACCATCATCGACGTCGCGGCGCTGATCCATGGCGTCGCCAGTCCGCGGGTGGAGCGGGGGCTGGCCATCATCGCCGACATTAGCGGCCACAGCTATGGCCTGATGGTCGATGGCGTCACCGACATTTGCCGTGTGCCGGAAGGCGAACTGCCCCTGCGCGGCCAGATCGGCCCGGCCTGGGCACCCTATGCCCGCGCCATTGTGGAGCATGAAGGGCATCCCTGGCTGCTGGTCTCGCTTGCTGCGTTTATCGAGGGTGGGGCGCTGGCGCAGGCGGCGTAAGGACGGGCGGACAGAATTTGCGACCAACCGAAAAATCATCCTTCTCTTGTTTACCAATTCCTCGGCTTTGCCGGTTAAGCCTTGATCCGGGACGCAAAAACCAAAGGGACGCCTCATGAAGAATTGCCTGGTCGTTGACGACTCCAAGGTCATCCGCAAGGTGGCGCGTCATATCCTTGAATCGCTGGACCTGACGGTCAGCGAAGCGGTGGACGGTCAGGACGCGCTGACCCAGTGCGAAGCGTCCGCGCCCGATGTCGTCCTGCTCGACTGGAACATGCCGGTGATGAGCGGGATGGAGTTTCTTCAGGCGCTGTCGAGCGCGAAGATGACGGCACGGCCCAAGATCATCTTCTGCACCACCGAAAATGGCATTGGCCATATCAAGGCGGCGGTCGAGGCCGGGGCTGACGAATATGTGATGAAGCCGTTTGACCGGGAAACGCTGGAAAGCAAGCTGGTCATCGTCGGGGTGATCTAGCGGGCGGGACACAGTCCTCATCCTTGGGAGAATTTCGACCTTTTCTTCGTCCTTCGTGCAGAAAGTCCCGTGATGACCTTCATCGCGCCGATCATGACCAGTCGCAGGAGCGAACCCAAGTCGGTTCGCACGCTGGTCGTTGACGATTCGGTTGTCGTCCGCACCGTTATCGAACGCATCCTCAATGCCGATCCGGCCTATGCCGTGGTCCATAAGACGAACAGTGCCGAACAGGCGCTGGGCTA
Organism: Sphingobium sp.; assembly: GCA_023266575.1. Classification (GTDB taxonomy): domain Bacteria; phylum Pseudomonadota; class Alphaproteobacteria; order Sphingomonadales; family Sphingomonadaceae; genus Sphingobium. The sequence goes on along the minus strand of JAHFPV010000008.1, from coordinate 76,324 downwards.
TCTGGCGGGGCATGATGTTGATCTGGTGCTGCTCGACATCGAATTGCCGGGGCAGAGCGGGCTGGCGGCGCTGCCGGCCATTTTGCACGCCAATCCCGACGTCAAGGTCGCGATCCTGTCGGGCAAGTGCGAGGAGGGCAGCGCGGCGGCCATCGAGGCATTGGCGCTGGGTGCCAGCGACATATTGTCGAAGCCGGGCAGCGGCAGTTTTGGCGAGCATTTTCCCCAGACGCTGATCGAACGTTTGAACCGCCTGTTCACCGATCGTCCCGCCCCATCGCCGCCGCAGCGCCCGCTTGCGCCCCCTGTCGTCCAGCCAGCCGCGCAGCCGCTTGCCTGCCTTGGCATTGGTGCGTCGACTGGCGGTATCCATGCGCTGAGCCAATTGTTTGAAGGTCTTGCCGCACCGCTGGGCGTGCCGGTGCTGCTGACCCAGCATCTGCCCGCCAGCTTCACCGTCTATTTCGCGCAGCAACTGGCGCGCATGACCAGTCTACGGGTCAAGGTCGCCGAAACCGGCGATCTGTTGATGGCCGACACCGTCTATGTCGCCCCCGGCGACGCCAATCTGCAACTGCGGCGCGGCCTGCATGGCCGGGTGACGATAACGCTGAACCCGGAACGCACGCCAGCTGGCAACCTGCCCGGTGTCGATCCGATGTTCGCCAGCATGGCGGATGTATATGGTGCGGGCGCTGTGGGTATCGTCCTGACCGGCATGGGCCGCGACGGCACGGTCGGTGCGCGCGACATTGTCGCAGCGGGCGGCTGGATCGTCGCGCAGGATGAAGCCAGCAGCGTGGTTTGGGGGATGCCCGGATCGGTTGCGGGAGCAGGCCTGACCTGCGCCGTGATGGAGCCGCTAGCTATTATGGACTTCGTGTCCCGGCGCGGAAAGGTGCTTGTTTGATGGTCATGCCCCCTTCGCCTGCATCGACATTACAGGGCGCGGCGCGCATCCTGTCCGGGCTGCTGGAAGCGCGCACCGGGCAAGTCCTGTCTGAAGGCCGGGCGTGGCGGATGGAAACCGCGCTGCGACCCGTGCTGCGCGATCATGGCCTAACCGACATGGACGAACTGGCCGCCAAGCTGCTGCGCAAGGGCGACGCACGGCTGGAGCAGGAAGTGGTCGATGCGCTGCTCAACAATGAAAGCAGCTTCTTTCGCGACCTTCAGATTTTCGACATGATCCACCGGCAGATATTGCCCGCCATTCATGCAGACAAGACCGACCGGACGCTGCGCATCTGGAGCGCGGGCTGTTCGACCGGACAGGAAGCCTATTCGCTGGCGATCCGCCTGCGCAACGACGCGGCGCGCTGGAGCGGATGGCGGATCGAGATATTGGCGACCGACATTTCGACCGCCGCGATCGATCAGGCGCGATCAGGCATATTTTCGCAAATGGATGTGCAGCGCGGGCTGGCGGTCGGCGACCTGCTCAAATGGTTCGAGCCATCGGGCGAGGATTGGCGCGCCAGCCCCGAATTGCGGCGCATGATCGATTTCCGCCACGACAATCTGTTCGATGCCAAGGCACCGACCGGTGCCTACGACCTGCTGCTGTGCCGCAACGTCCTGCTCTATTTCAGTCCGGAACGGCGGCAGGCGGTGCTGTCGCTGCTCGCCCGGCACAGCCATGCCGGGTCGATATTGTTGCTGGGCGCGGGTGAAACGGTGATCGGGCAGGGCGATGATTTTACCGCCCATCCCGAGTTTCGCGGCGGTTATGCGCGGCAGGCGGCATTGCCCGAAGGCGCGATCGGACGGGTGCGACGGACGGGCTGAGGATTCGGGTCAATCCTTAACCATGCTTGATTGCCGCGCTTGCCTGCGCCATTGTCACGCCCAGGCTGCGCGACTGCACGGGCGGGCCGAAAGGGCATGATGAACGAGCTGCCGATGATCGAAACGCCGTCGCCCAATTTCGACGAGCGCAGCCTGCCGGTCTCGATGCTGGTGTTGCATTATACCGGGATGCCGGACGCGGCGAGTGCGATCAACTGGCTGGCCAACCCGGAATCCAAAGTTTCCGCCCATTATGTCGTGACGGAGGATGGCCAGATCATCCGCATGGTTGATGAGGCCAAGCGCGCCTGGCACGCGGGGCGATCCCACTGGCGCGGGGTGGATGACATAAACAGCGCCAGCATCGGCATAGAGATTGTCAATCCGGGGCATGAATGGGGCTACCGGCCCTTTCCGCAAACCCAGATGAGTTCGTTGATCCCGCTGGTGCATGACATCGTCCAGCGGCACCGCATCACCCGCGGCAATATCGTCGGTCACAGCGACATCGCGCCCGCGCGCAAGCAGGATCCGGGGGAGCTGTTCCCCTGGGCGCAACTGGCGCGGCTGCGGCTGGCCTTGCCGCGCCCCACCAAGAATCTGATGGACCCGCACTGGACCGATGGCGGCTTCATGCTGGCGCTCGAACGGTTCGGCTATGATATTGCCGATCCGCAAGCGGCAGTGGTGGCGTTTCAGCGGCGTTTTCGCCCCGAACTGATCGACGGGGTGATTTGCGGCGAATGTCGCGCCATCCTGCTGGCGTTGCTGCTGCCCAAGCCCAGGGGTGATGAATAAGGGCGTGACGGCAGGCCCGAAGCTGGCTAGGGGACGTTCCGCCAGAGGGCCGGGCGGCCGCGGCGTGGCGGGTAACTTCCACGGCGAGGAAAGTCCGGGCTCCACGAAATGACGGTGCCGGTTAACGACCGGCTGGAGTGATCCAAGGGACAGTGCAACAGAAAGCAGGTCGCTAAGGCTTCGGCCCAGTGACATTGAAAGGGTGCGGTAAGAGCGCACCGCGTCTGCGGCAACGCAAGGCGGCATGGTAAACCCCACCGGGAGCAAGACCGAATAGGGGCGGCGCGCAGCTTCATGCTGCTAGGTCTGTTTCGACCGAGACCGTCCGGGTTGGTTGCTTGAGGAACGGAGCAATCCGTTCCCTAGAGGAATGGTCGCCTATCCCCGGAGACGGGGTGGACAGAACCCGGCTTACAGGCCCTCTGGCATTTATTTGAGATATTTTCCGCACCGGCCCGCTCCCCCACCCGGCCGACCATTCAGGATATTCTGTGGGTGGCCGGGTGGGGGCGCGGGCCGGTGCGGGCTTCAAAATGCGCTCTTTCGCGCATTTTCAAAATATGGCGCGATGGGGTGGCTTTCCGCCCGCACCTTCCCTAATTCGGGCAAATGGCACGAAATAGCCGATCCAATGACTGGGGCTTTCCCCGCTGGCGTGCCTATGGTGCATCGCGTGAGGCGCAGCGCGTGCGGATGTGCGACCGCTTTGGCTGCGACAAGCCGGGCGACTGCCCCGCACCCAAATCCCCCAACAGCCCGGAACGCTGGTATTTCTGCCCCGATCATGCGGGCGAATATAACCGTAACTGGGATTATTTTCAGGGACTGGACCAGGAAGAACGCGAACAGCGCGAGCGGGACGAGCGGCGCGATGCGGGCGGCTATCAGGGCAGCGCCTATCATAGCTGGGGCGGGCCGGGCGATGGCAGCCGGTCGCGCGACGAACTTCATGCGCTGAAAGCATTGGACCTTGAGGATGATGCCGATTTCGAGGCGGTGAAGAAAAGCTGGCGCACGCTGGCCAAGGAATATCATCCCGACGTCAAGCCGGGCGATGCGCAGGCCGCTGCCCGTTTCCAGACGATCCAGGCCGCCTATGAAGTGCTGCGCGCCGCCGAGGAGCGGCGGACGTGGAAGCCGCGCGGGGCAGTGGATTGAAGTCGCTGGTCCGATCCAACTGGCAGAATGCCGTGCTCGTCTGCCGCAAATGCGAAAAGAAGCTGGACGGCGGCTTTGGTACCGATGGCAATACGCGGCTGGCCAAGGCGCTCAAGCGGCATTTGTCGCTGAAGAAGGGGCGCAAGGCTGCGGCGGGCATTGTCGAGGTCAGTTGCCTGGGCGTCTGTCCCAAGGGCGCGGTGACGGTGGTGAATGGCGCGGCCAGCCGGGAATGGCTGCTGGTGCAGCCGGGCGCCGATCTGGACGAGTTGGCCCATACGCTGGGGCTTGCGCCGACCGACCATCGTTAAAGCAATCCTTACCAATTCCAGCCTAAACGGATGGAATGAGATATTTCCTTTCTGTGCAACGCGTTATGCCGATCGTGGGTCAATGCAGTCTGATCCTGCTTGGCCTGGTTGCGCTGATCCTGTCGCCGCCCGTCAGCGGGCGGATGCTGCTGGTGCCGTTGACCGCGCACGCCCGCTTGGCGCTGGCGCCTGTCGCCATTGCGCATGGCGCGCGACTGGTGGCGGCGGGACCATGGGCGGGATCGCTGTTGATCGAGGGACGGCGTGATCGGCTGGCGTTGACGATGCTAGGCCATGGCGTCATCGCCGTCGCGACGAACCGCACCGGTTGCGGAGGTGCTGCGTGATGCAGGCCGAATCGAGCCTTGGGCGCTTGCGCCTCCAGGGGTTGCGTGTCCTGCTGTTTGCCAGCTGGCTGTGGACGATCGCGCTGGGTTCTATGTCCCTGCTGTTGGGGGTGGAACGCGGCGGGCAGGCGATGGCGCTGTCTGTGCTGGTCAATGCCCTGCCGACGATCATGATTCTGCGCAAAAGGCTGGATGTCGAAACGCGGCTGGCGATGGGGACGCTGGCGGCGGTGCAGCCTGCCATCGGCCTCTATCTGCTGTCCGGCCATGTCTGGCAGATGGACGGACATATGTTCTTCTTCGTCGCGCTGGCCGGGCTGGTGCTGCTGTATGACTGGCGGCCGATCGTGCTGGGGGCGGTGCTGACGGCGGCGCATCATCTCCTGCTCAACAGCCTTTTACCTGCCTGGGTATTTCCGGGCAGCGGCGATCTGGAGCGGGTCGCGATTCATGCGGTCGCTGTGCTGCTGCTGACTGCCGTGCTTTGCTATCTCACCATCCGGCTGCGCGCCCTGCTGCTGGCACTGGATGGTCAGATCGCGCAATCTGCGCAGCTGGCGGACGCGGCGGAAAGCGGGCGGACTGCGGCGGAGGCGGCGATGGCCGCCAGCCGGGACGCGGATTTGCGCGAAGCGGCGCTGCGCCACGCACAGGAACAGGACAAGGCGCGCATGGCGACCGAACGGCGCGCGGCGACTCTGGCATTGGTGCAGGATTTCCGCAGGTCCGTGTTCGGCATTGTCGAGGCGGTCGGCGCCGCGGCCCATGATCTGGAAGAATCGGCGCGATTGCTGAACGGCCTGGCGCGAGACGCCAGCACCGGCACGCATGAAACGGCGGCGGCGGCTGAACAGTCGTCCGCCAGTGCAGCCCTGCTCGCGCGACGGATCGAGACATTGTCCGCATCGATTACCGCCATTGCATCGGCCGCGCAGCAGCAGGCGGTGCTGGGCGGAGAGGCGCAGCGCGTGTCGACCGCGGGGCATGAGGCTGTGCGTGATCTGGAGGAACGGACGGCGTCGATCACCAGCTTTGCAGGATCCATCACCGGCATTGCCGCGCGGACCAACCTGCTGGCGCTCAACGCGACGATCGAGGCGGCCCGTGCGGGTGAGGTCGGCCGCGGCTTTGCGGTCGTGGCAGGCGAGGTCAAGCAATTGGCCAGCCAGACGGCCAGCGCAACCGGCGAGATCGAATCGCTGGCCTGGTCCGCCCGCGAGGGTGCAGGCATAGCGCAGGGCGCCCTTTCGGATGTGGCGGGCGCGGTCGAACAGCTGGCAGAGGCCGCCGATGCGATCCAGCGCGCCGTCGCCGATCAGCGCGACGCAACCAGCGCGATCGAGCAGGCTGCCCGCGATACGGCGCGCGACGCCACGATCATGACGCGGCAGATGGAGGGGGTGGCTGACGTCGCCCGCGATACCGAAAGTCTGTCCGGCCGGGTGTCGAGCGCGGCGACCGGCCTGTCCCGCACGGCGCAGGAGTTGCAGCGGGCCACCGACATGTTCGTGGCGCAGCTGGAAGCTGCCTGATCGGTTCAGCCGGCGCGGGCGATGCGTGACGCGCTGTCGTCAACCTTGTCGGCGAGAGGATAGAGGGTGCGGTTTTCGCGGTCGACCCGTTCGCTCAGCGCCCGGATGATGGCCTGCGTCTCGACGCAGAAATCGGTCCATTCGCGCGCGACGCGATCGTCGCTCCACGCGGTCATGTAGCGGGAAAAACTTTCGGCGAGTGCGCCGGTTTCGGTCTGGAGCGTGGCGGCGGTGGTGCGGGTGCGCTCATCAGCGGCGCGTTGCATCGCGGGATAGAGGATGCGGTCCTCCAGCGCGAGATGGGCCATCAACTGGCGCGCAAGTTGCCAGCGTATGGCGCCCACGCTGCGCGGGTTGGCGCGGTCAGCCGTCGCTTGCGCCAGTCTGTGCGCCGTATGGCTGATCTCGTCATGCTGCCAGCGCAATTCGGCCATGTCCATCGCTTCGCCCTTCCGTCCCCACGGAAAGCCGATCATGGGTGCAGCGACTTAATAAAGCGTTGCCGCGGCCATCATAATGGACGCGATAGATAATGCCCCCGCACCATGGCAGCGCGGGGGCATTCTGCATCATCAGCCCGGCTGGTCGGCGCGGCTGACGCCTTCGCCATCCAGGTTGAGCGCGACGAAATCCCAGTCGATCGCTTCCTTCAGCAGCTTTTCGGCATAGGCCGGGCGCAGGTTGCGATAGTCGATATAATAGGCATGTTCCCACACATCGAGGATCAGCAGCGGCGCATGGCCTTCATGCGCGACCGGCGTGTCGGCGTCATGATAGGAGGTGACTTCCAGCTTGCCGTCCTTGAGCACCAGTGCGGCCCAGCCGCTGGCGAAATGGCCGACGGCTTCGGCCTTGAGCTTTTCGACCAGCGCGTCGACCGACCCGAAGGCTTCGTTGATCATGTCGAGCAGCTTGCCCGAAGGCGCTTTCTTTTCCGGCGACAGGCACAGCCAGTAGAAGCTGTGGTTCCAGATCTGGCCGACCTGGTTGAACAGACCGCCCTTGGATGATTTGATCAGTTCGACCAGCGACTTGCCCTGAAGGGCGGCATCGGCGGCGACCAGTTCATTGGCCTTTACGACATAGGCGTTGTGATGTTTGCCATGATGATAGTCGAAGGTTTCGGCCGACAAAATGTCGCCAAAGGCATCCTTGGCATAGGGCAGGGCGGGCAGGGTGAAGGCCATGAAATACTCCTCGGTTCATGGATGGGATTGGCCACATAACGAAGCTGCGGCCTTAAGGCTCCGTGCCCGTAGCAGGCTTATTGCGCTGCGGAAAACAGGATATTTTCACTCTAAATTGAGGAAATATCCATGTGACATATCCGTAACGATGACATAGACTTTCCGGTCAGGCCGCCCGACACATGCGGCGGCCGGAAAATGGGGGTAGGGTCATGGCGAAGTTTTTCGGCAATCTGCATCTCGTTCTGGCGGCGGGGCTTGTCCTTGCGCTGCTGGTCATTCTCGCGGTCCCCGCGAACACGATACCAGAGCAGGCGATCTTGCGCTGGCTCCATCTGTTTTTCGGCATCACCTGGATCGGCCTGCTCTATTATTTCAACTTCGTGCAGATCCCGACCATGCCCAAAGTGCCGGCCGAGCTGAAACCGGGCGTATCCAAATATATCGCGCCGTCTGCGCTGTTCTTCTTCCGCTGGTCCGCCGCGTTCACCGTGCTGACCGGCCTGGTCATCGCCTGGCGCAGCTTCTATCTGGTCGAGGCGCTGACCTTCAAGCCGGGCTTCGTGCTGATCGGCATCGGCATGTGGCTGGCGCTGATCATGGCGTTCAATGTGTGGTTCGTGATCTGGCCGAACCAGAAGAAGGCGCTGGGGCTGGTCCCTGCCGAAGATGCGGTGAAGGCGAAGGCCGCGACCACCGCGATGATCGTCTCGCGCACCAACACATTGCTGTCGCTGGCGATGCTCTATTGCATGATCAACTTCAACGGCGGTTGATGGATTGATGGCTGCCGGGGTTTCCGCCCCGGCATGTCCGTCAACCCTGTGGCGGGGACGTGCCGCCAATCTCGTCGCTGTCGAGCTTGTCGCCCAGATTGAGGCCGTGGCGCATCAGCATCGGGATATTGGCGGCGGCAAAAACCACCGACACGATGGTCACGCCCCACACCTTGACCGCCAGCCAGCTGTCGAAGCTCATCGTGCGGCGCATCACTTCATTGGCGATCGCCATGGCGACGAAGAAGATCGCCCAGTTACGCGACAGCTTGCGCCAGCCGGTTTCGGACAGGCCATCATAGGCGGCCTGGAGCAGATATTTCAGCAAAGGCTTGCCACGCAGCAGCCCGCCAAACAGCATTAGCGCGAAGAAGCTGTAGATGATCGTCGGCTTGATCTGGATGAAGCTCTGGTCGTGGAAATAGATGGTGAGGCCGCCGAAAAACAGCACCAGCGCGGCGGACAGCCACAGCATGGGCGATACTTTGCCCAGCTTCCATTTCGACACGATCACCGCGACGACGATAGCGGCCATGAAGGCGCCGGTGCCGACGATCATCCCTAAGAATTTATAGCCCAGGAAGAACACCAGCAGCGGCCCGAAATCGAGCGCCAGGCTGAGCGTGCCGGAGTGGGCGGGTTTCGAGGTGATTTTGGTGTCGGTCATATTCCGTTTTCCGTTCGCCCTTAGCCTGTCGAAGGGCCGTACTTTACTTCAAGAAAGGGCAGGGCTTCGACAAGCTCAGCCTGAACGGTTTTCCTAAATATCACCGTGCATAGGCGGTCCCGGCGATGGCCCGCGCCATGTCGCCCGGATCGAAGGGGCGCAGATCCTCGATCTTTTCGCCCACGCCAATGGCATGGATCGGCAGGCGATATTTTTCCGCCGCCGCGACCAGCACGCCGCCGCGCGCGGTGCCGTCCAGCTTGGTCATGACGAGGCCCGTGACATGGGCGACTTCCTTGAAAACCTCGATCTGGCTCAACGCATTCTGTCCCGTGGTGGCATCCAGCACCAGCACAACGTCGTGGGGCGACGCCGGGTTCAATCGGCCAAGGATGCGGCGGATCTTGGCCAGCTCGTCCATCAGCTCGCTCTTGTTCTGGAGGCGGCCTGCGGTGTCGACGATCAGCACGTCGATGCCGGTGGCGGTCGCCTGCTTGACCGCGTCGAACACGATACCCGCTGCGTCGCCGCCTTCCTTGCCCGCGACGATGGGGATGCCAAGGCGGTCGGCCCAGACCTTGAGCTGGCCGATGGCTGCGGCGCGGAACGTGTCGCCCGCCGCCAGCATGACGCCATAATCCTGCTCCAGGAAATTATGCGCCAGCTTGGCGATGGTGGTGGTCTTGCCGGACCCGTTGACGCCGATGACGAGGATGACCTGCGGGCGCGGGAAAGCCTCGATCTCCAGCGGGCGGGCGACCGGGGCCAGCACCTTTTCGATCTCCTCCGCGATGATTTCGCGCAGATATTCCTCGGTCAGTTCCTTGTTGAACCGCCCTTCGGCCAGCCGTTCGCGCACCCGACCCGCCATGGCCGGGCCAAGATCGGACACGATCAGTGCTTCCTCAATCTCGTCCAGCGTCTGGTTGTCGAGCGCGGCCTTACCGAACAGGCCGGTCAGATTTTCGCCAAGCTTGTCGGAAGTGCGCCGAAGCCCGCCGAACAGGCGATCGCGCCAGGATGTGCCACTATCTGTCATGGCTGGCCTCTTGCGCGATCAGCGCGCCATTCTCAAGGCCGCTGATCGTTGCGCGCACGATAGAGGAGGGCGTCTGCGGGGTGGCAAAGCGCACCGGGGCGAAATTTTCCGCATGGCCGGACAGCCCGCTGCGCTCGACCAGTACCGACCGGCGGGTGCCGACTAGGCTGGCGAGCCAGTCGGCGCGTTGCGCTTCGCAGGCGGCGCGCAGCCGGGCGGCGCGGGCCTTGATAGTCGCGCGGTCCACTTGCGGCATCCGCGCGGCGGGCGTGCCGGTGCGGGGCGAATAGGGGAAGATATGGCCGTGGACGATACGGCAATCGGCAATCAGCGCCAGGCTGCGCGCGAACATCGCCTCATCTTCGGTCGGGAAACCGGCTATGATGTCCGCGCCGATGCTGATGTCCGGGCGCGCGCTGGTGAGGCGATCGACGATGCGGACGGCGTCGGCGCGGCTATGGCGGCGCTTCATGCGTTTCAGGATCATGTCATCGCCCGCCTGGAGCGACAGGTGCAGATGGGGCATCATCCGGGGTTCGTGGGCGATCAGGTCGAACAACCGATCGTCAATCTCCACGCTGTCGATGGAGGAGAGGCGCAGGCGGGGGAGGTCCGGCACACCGTTCAGGATGCGCTCCACCAGCAGGCCGAGCGACGGGCTGCCGGGCAGATCGGGGCCGTAGCTGGTGACGTCCACGCCGGTCAGCACGATTTCCTTGTAACCCGCCGCGACCAGTTCCTTCGCTTTCTCGATCACCGCCCCGGCGGGGACGGAGCGGCTGTTCCCCCGGCCATAGGGGATGATGCAGAAGGTGCAGCGATGGTCGCAGCCATTTTGCACCTCAAGGAAAGCGCGGGCATGATCGGCAAAGGCGCTGGCCATATGCGGCGCGGTGTCGCGCACGGTCATGATGTCGGCGACGCGGACTTTCTCCGCCTTGGGCGCGAAGGAAGCCGCCTCCATTTTCTCCCGGTTGCCGATGACGGCATCGACTTCGGGCATGGCGGCGAAGGTCTCCGGCTCGGTCTGCGCGGCGCAGCCGGTGACCATGATGCGCGCGTCGGGCCGGTCGCGGCGGGCGCGGCGGATCGCTTGCCGTGTCTGGCGCACGGCTTCGGCGGTGACGGCGCAGCTGTTGATGACGATCAGGTCATGCTGATCCGCCGCCATGTCGCGGATCGCCTCGCTCTCGGCAATGTTGAGGCGGCAGCCCATGGTGATGATGTCGGGGCCGGGCATTAGAAGCGCGACCAGTCGGCCTCGCCATCGAACACATGGGTGGCGGGGCCGGTCATGCGGATCGTGCCGCCCGGCGCCCAGTCGATGATGAGGTCGCCACCGGGCAGGCTGACGGTCACGGGACCGCTGACCAGCTTGCGGCGAACGGCGGCAACGGCGGTGGCGCAGGCGCCGGTGCCGCAGGCGCGGGTCAGGCCAGCGCCGCGTTCCCACACGATCAGGCGGATATGATTGTCGCCCACGACCTGCGCGAAGTTGACGTTGACGCGGGCGGGGAAGAGCGGGTCCGTCTCGATGATCGGGCCAAGCCGCGCGCTGTCCACCGCGTCCAGATCGTCAACGAAGAAGATCACATGCGGATTGCCGACATTGACGGCGGCGGGCGGCGGCAAATCCTCCCAGCTCGCACCCATGGTCAGCGTGTCCATGGCATAGGCCAAGGGAATCGCGTCCCACTCGAAGCGCGGCGCGCCCATATCGACACTTGCGCCGCCATCGACCGCCTTGGCGTCCAGCAGGCCCGCCTGCGTGCGGATCAGCACGTCGCGGCCCACGAACAGCGGCACGCAGCGCGTGGCATTGCCGCACGCCTCGACCTCGCTGCCATCGGCGTTGAAAATCTGCATCGACACGTCGGCGTCGGGCGCATTGCCGATCAGGATCAGCTGGTCGCAGCCTATCCCGGCATGACGATCGGCAATGGCGCGGGCGCGGCCTTCCGTCATCTCGACCGCATCGGTGCGCGCGTCGATCACGACAAAATCATTGCCCAGGCCATGCATTTTGGAAAAACGTCCCATGATGGGGGCGCATGTAGGGGGAAATGAAGAAAAGTGCCAGAGGCGGGAGCGTGAACGCTTCCTCCGTTCGGCCTGAGCTTGTCGAAGGCCTGCCTTTCTGCTTTTTCTCGCGCAATGGCGGCGAGAGGCACGCAGCGCGAAGTAGAAGGACGAGGCTTCGACAGGCTCAGCCCAAACGGAGAAGAAGATCAACAATGGCGCTTAAGATGCACGCTTCGCTGGCAGTTCATCCCGGCGACTGGCTGAGGACTGAAATGGTAGAGGCACATGGCCTGAAAATTGGCGATCTGGCCGATCATCTGGGAGTGACGCGGCAGACCGTCAGTCGTTTGCTCAACCAGCGTCAGGATTTGACGGCTGACATGGCGATTCGCCTTGAAAAACTGTTCGGCATCGACGCCGATACGCTAATGCGGATGCAAGTGCGCCATGATCTGGCGCTGGCGGGGCAACATGCCGCTGCGCTGGAGATCAAGCCGCTGACGGCGTGACCTGAGGGCGCGCATTGCTGCTATTTGGGGGCTGCCTTGAACGTCACGCGCAGGCTACGGATCAGGGTGATGGGATTGCCCGCATCATCTTTGGTAATGAAGTTATACAGGCTCTTCGCCTGCGAACAGGCGATTTCGGCCAGCCTTGCTAGGCCTTCCTTTTGACTTAACGGTTCGCAGGCAATGACATGGCCTGTCGTGTCGACCTTCGTGATGATCCCGACGCTTTCTTCCAGCACGCCGTTGGGAAGCCGCTGAACTTGCAATTCCATGTCTGCGGCGGGAAGTGATGGGGTACGCCCTTTGGCTGCCCGACCATGACGATTCAAACTTAGCGCCACGATTCCATCATATATATTATAGACGGCTTGGCCCGCTTCGTCTGTTGCAGGCTTGAACCTGGCGCCACTGGTCAATGCGGCACAGGTCTGTCGATCAAATTCAGGAAACCCACTAGATTGTGTGATGTCGCAACGCTTTACCCGGCCTTCTGGAGAGACAAGTAGCGAAAAATCGACCGCCAAATCCTCATCACGCTGCATGGCACTTTGCGGATATTCCAGATCGCTCGTCCAGCTTGCCGGATTATTCGCCGGCGTCGCCTGCGTCATCGAAGCCGCAAGCATGGCGCTCAATATCAAACTCATCTGTTCGCCCCCGCCGCCGTCGCCCGCTTCTGCCCATAGAGAAAATACACCACCAGCCCCACCGCATTCCACCCCAAGCAGGCCAATATCGTCTGCATCGGCAGGCTGATGAACAGATAGGCGCAGCCGCCCATCGCGCCTAGGCCTACGAACCAGGCAGCAGGCGTGCGGAAGGGGCGGCGCATGTCGGGGAGGCGACGGCGCAGGACGAGGAGGCACAGCCCGACTGAAGTGAAGGCGATCAGCGTGCCGGCGTTCGCGAGCGCGGCGATTTCATCGATCGGCAGCAGCCCGGCGATGATCGCAACCAATATGGCGGTGACCAGCGTGATCCGTGCAGGCGTGCCGCGTTTGGAGATTTTGGCGAGACTTTGGGGCAGAAAGCCGTCGCGCGCCATGACCAGGAAGATGCGGCTCTGGCCATAGAGGAAGCCGAGCAACACGGTGGGCAGGGCGATGACGGCAGCGATGGCGACGATCCGCGCTACTTCTCCCCGGCCCATTTCGCGCAGGATCAGCGCCAGCGGCTCCGGGCTGTCGGCGAAGCGGGTGAAGGGCATCGCGCCGATCGCGGCGGCGGCGACAAGCACATAGATCAGCGTGCAGACGACCAGCGATCCGACGATGCCGATGGCCAGATCGCGCTCCGGGTTCTTGGCCTCTTCCGCCGCGGTCGAGATGGCGTCGAAGCCGTAAAAGGCGAAGAAGATGATGGCGGCGGCTGCCATGACACCCCGCTCGACCCCGTCGGCACCCATATGCTTGGCAAAGCCGAAGGGCATGAACGGCTCCAGATTCTGCGCGTCGAAGGCGGGCAGGGCGACCCAGACGAACAGGCTCAACGTCGCGATCTTGATCAGCACGAGAATGGTGTTGAGCCGCGCGCTTTCATGGGTGCCGAGCATCAGCAGGCCCGCGACCACAGCGATGATGAAGATGGCGGGCAGGTTGATGAGACCGCCCAGTTCCGGTCCCTGCGTCAGCGTTTCGGGAAAGCCGATCGCGGTGAGCAGCGGCGCGGCATAGCCCGACCAGCCGACCGCGACGGTCGACACGACAAGGCTATATTCCAGGATCAGGCTCCACCCCACGATCCAGGCAATGCCTTCGCCCAGCACGACATAGGAGTAGCTATAGGCGCTGCCCGCAGCGGGCATCATGGTCGACAGTTCGGCATAGGCGAGCGCAGCGCAGGCGCAGATCGCGCCTGCAATCGCAAAGGAGAGGAGGACGGCTGGCCCGGCCCGGTCCGCGCCGACGCCGATCAGCGTCAATATGCCCGTACCGACGATCGCGCCGACGCCCAGCGCCAGCAGATGCGGCCAGGACAGAGTGCGCGCCATGCGATGCTGGTCGCCGCTTGGCGTCATCGCCTCCATCGGCTTGCGGCGTGTCCAGCTCATGATCATCGGCTCCCCTGATTGTCGCGCCACCATGCCGAAAGCTGCGGGACTGGCAAGAGTTGAGATTGACGAACGATGTTTTTGTATATACATAAACGCAGGTGGAAATCGAGTTCGATCCTGCGAAAGATGCCGTCAATATTGACAAGCACGGCATATCCCTGTCGCGCGCGACCGATCTCCATTTGCTTGCCTATGTGGACGATGATCGCTTTATCGAGCCGCGGTTTCGTCTCTCTGGCTTGATTGACGGTGAAGCGTATTGCGTGGCCGGCACCGCGCGTGATGGAAAGGTGCGCGTCATCAGTCTGCGTCGAGCGCGCGCCAAGGAGATGAAACGCTATGTCTGATACCTCGATCATATTCGATGACGAAAACCCTGAATGGACCGACGAGGATTTCGCACGCGCCGTGCCATTTGATCAGGCTCCTGCGCATATCCGCGCAGCCTTTTCTAAAGCAGGCGGTCGCCCGCGCGGCTCCAACAAGGAGCAAGTCGCGCTGCGGATCGACAAGGATGTGCTGGCACGCTTCCGCGCGACCGGGCCGGGGTGGCAGACGCGGATCAACGCAATACTCCGAGCCGCCAAGCTGTAGCTTTGCTTGCGCGGCGGCGGGCTTTCCGCTAGGGGCGCGTCTGCAATCGGGCGGTTTGCCGTTCGGTCCCTGACATATCCATTGAGCGCGCACCCTGCAAAGGGACAAGCATCAGGCGCTTTGTATGGACGCTGGTTGGCGAGGTTTCGCCCACCGGCGATTTTGTCGTTTGATGGGAATGCAAGGATTTTCAGGCCCTTGGGCCAATTGAGGTGATGATGTTCGATTCGCTGAGCGATCGTCTGGGTGGGGTATTCGACAAGCTGCGGGGGCGTGGTGCGCTCACGGAGGACGATGTCCGCGCCGCGATGCGCGAGGTGCGAATCGCGCTGCTCGAAGCCGACGTCGCCCTCTCCGTCGTGCGCCAGTTCGTCGATCAGGCGACCGAGCGCGCGGTGGGCAGCGACGTTCTGCGATCGGTTACACCGGGGCAGATGGTCGTCAAGATCGTCTCCGACACGCTCACCGAAACGCTGGGTTCCGACACATCGGACCTGATGATAGACGTGACCCCGCCCGCCGTCATCATGATGGTCGGGCTTCAGGGGTCGGGCAAGACGACCACGACCGCCAAGATCGCCAAGCGGCTGAAGGAAAAAGACCGCAAGAAGGTGCTGATGGCGTCGCTCGACGTCCAGCGCCCCGCCGCGCAGGAACAGCTCGCCGTGCTCGGCACCCAGTGCGATGTCGCCACCCTGCCGATCATCGCCGGGCAGCAGCCGGTCGATATTGCCCGCCGCGCGCTCCAGTCGGCCAAGCTCCAGGGCTTCGACGTGGTGATGCTCGACACCGCCGGGCGTCTGCATGTCGATCAGGCGCTGATGGACGAGATGAAGGCGGTGGCCGATGTCGCTACGCCTGCCGAAATCCTGCTGGTGGTCGATTCGCTGACGGGTCAGGACGCGGTCAATGTCGCGCAGAGCTTCACGGCGCAGGTGCCGCTGACGGGCGTGGTGCTGACCCGCATGGACGGCGATGCGCGCGGCGGTGCGGCGCTGTCGATGCGGGCGGTCACGGGTCGCCCGATCAAATTTGCGGGCACCGGCGAAAAGCTCGACGCGATCGAGGTGTTCCACCCGCAGCGCGTGGCGCAGCGCATATTGGGCATGGGCGATGTCGTGTCGCTGGTCGAGCGTGCCGCCGAGAGCATCGACGCGGACGAAGCTGACAAGCTGGCCAAGAAAATGGCCAAGGGTCAGTTCGACATGAACGACCTGCGCGCGCAGCTGGGCCAGATGCGCCGCATGGGCGGGCTGGGCGCGCTGGCGGGGATGATCCCTGGCCTGAAAAAAGCGCAGGCGGCGATGGCCAATAGCGGCGCGAACGACAAGACGCTGATCCATCTCGACGCGATGATCGGATCGATGACGCCCAAGGAGCGGGAACGCCCCGCGCTCATCAACGCCAAGCGCAAGATCCGCATCGCCAAAGGCTCCGGCACCACGGTGCAGGAAGTCAACCGGCTCCTGAAAATGCATCAGGAAATGGAAGGCGCGATGAAGAAGATCCGCAAAATGGGTGGCCTCAAAGGGCTGGCCAAGATGTTCACCGGTGGTGGCATGGGCGGATTGGGTGGTCCCGATAGCGGGGCCGGTGGCCCGCCCGACCTGTCGGGGCTGGGCGGCCTTGGCGGACTGGGCGGTAACATGCCCAAACTACCCCCTGGTTTTCAGAATTTCATGAAGAAGTAGCCCGTCATTCCGGCGGATGCCGGACTCCAGTGTCGGATGGGAATGACCAGCCGCTCTGGATGCCGGATCAAGTCCGGCATGACGATTAATATAAATATATTCGTAGTTTACGTCAGAAAGGTAAGTCCCATGGCAACGTCCATTCGTCTCTCGCGCGGTGGTTCCAAGAAGCGCCCCTATTATCGCATCGTCGTGGCCGACAGCCGCGCGCCGCGTGATGGCAAGTTCATCGAGCGCATCGGCAGCTACAACCCCGTCCTGCCCAAGGGTGACGAAAAGCGCGTCGTTCTGGACGTGGAACGCGCCAAGCATTGGGTTGCCGCCGGCGCGCAGCCGACCGATCGCGTCGCCCGTTTTCTCGACGCCGCTGGCGTGAAGGAGCGGATCGTGCGCAACAACCCGAACAAGGGTGTGCCGGGCCAGAAGGCCAAGGATCGCGCCGAAGATCGTGCGACCAAGCTGGCCGAGGCC
Source organism: Sphingobium sp. (assembly GCA_023266575.1). Taxonomy (GTDB): domain Bacteria; phylum Pseudomonadota; class Alphaproteobacteria; order Sphingomonadales; family Sphingomonadaceae; genus Sphingobium. The sequence continues at coordinate 59,381 of JAHFPV010000008.1, read as the reverse complement.
GAAGAAGCCCGCATCGCTGCCGAGGAAGCCGCCAAGGCTCCTGTCGAAGCGCCTGCCGTTGAAGAGGCTCCTGCTGCCGAAGCGCCTGCTGAAGAAGCGGCTGCCGAACAGGCTGAGGGCTGATCCTCTTGACCGACAAGCCCGTCACTCTCGCCGCGATTATCGGTGCGCATGGGGTGGCGGGCGAAGTCCGCCTGAAACTGTTTGGCGAAGGGGTCGAAAGCCTCAAAGCCTATGGCAGTTTCGATGCGGGCGGGCGCAGGCTGACATTGAAGTCGCTGCGCCCCGGTTCCAATGGTGCGGTCGCGCGCTTCGCCGAAATCGGCGATCGCAGCGCGGCCGAAGCCATGCGCGGCACGGCGCTGACCGTCCCGCGCTCCGCCCTGCCGCCACTGGGCGAGGGCGAATATTATCATGCGGACGTCATCGGCCTGCTTTGCCTGTCGAGCGACGGCGAAGCGCTGGGCGAGATCATCGCCATCGAGAATTTCGGCGCTGGCGACATTATCGAGGTCCAGCGGCCGTCGGTGGACGGCAAGCCCGGCAAACGTTTCATGGCACCCATGCACGCGGTCACGCTGGACGCGGAGCGGGCGGTGATTGACGCGGCGTTCGTGGAATAGTATATACGTCCTGTATATACGGAGGTCCACGATGAGCGAAGAGTATAAGGCCAAGATTTTCAAGTCGGGCAACAGCCTGGCCTTGCGCCTGCCCAAGGCTCTTGGCCTCAAGGAAGGCGCGGAAATGACGCTGCGCGAGGATCATGGCCGCTTCACCTTCGAGCCGGCCCAGAATGATCGCAAGATCGACGTCAGCAAATTCGCGGGCAAGGCGCCGTGGCTGGAACCTCTGCCGCGCGAGGATTTTGATGATTCCCCTCGCGATTGGCACCTGCTGGGTCGTGATGCGTCCGGGGCATGATGCGGCTGCTGGATACCAATAGCTGCATCTATGCCTTTACCGGCATCTATCCGTCGCTGATTGCCAGAATGGCGGAGCAGGCGGCGGGCAGCCTGTTCATATCGTCGATCACCTATGCCGAACTGGCCTACGGCACGGTGCGGGGCAAACCGCCGCCACCCGAAGCGCTGGCGGCCTTTGTCGCGGAGATCGCCATCCTTCCCTTCGATGAGGCGGCGGCGCAGGCTTATGCAGCGCTTCCCTTTCGGCGCGGCAGTTTCGACCGTCTGATCGCGGCCCATGCCCTATCTCTGGACGTGGCGCTGGTGACCCGCAACGAAGCCGACTTCGCCGACATACCCGGTTTGCAAGTCGAGGACTGGACGCGCTGACGCTTGCCGCCCGCCGGGAACTGGACGATGCCGCCTCCATCGCCTAAGCGGCAATCATGGCACAGATCCTTACCGCTCTCTATCTTCTTGCGATGCTGGCTGCTGGCTGGCGGCTGTTTGGCCTTGGCTGGTCGCGTCGCGTCAAGATCGCCGCGGCGGTGGCGCTGGTGTGTCCGGTGCCGTTGCTGGTGCTGCTGCCCGGCCTCATTCATCCTGAGCGGCCCTTTGCCGACCTGCTGCGCGCTATCGGGCTGGCACTGCTCGCCTGTGGTGCGCTGTGCCTGGCGGGCGGTGTGTCGGCGGCCTGGCTGCGCGCGCGGCGGCGATGAGCTTTGCCGCGCAGATATTGACGCTCTACCCGGAGATGTTTCCGGGGCCATTGGGCGTATCGCTGGCGGGGCGGGCGCTGGCGGACGGGCGCTGGTCCTGCGCGCCGATCCAGATGCGCGATTTCGCGACCGACAAGCACCGCACGGTTGACGATACCCCGGCGGGTGGCGGCGCGGGCATGGTGTTGCGCGCCGACATATTGGCGCGGGCGGTCGATCATGCGCTGGAACAGCGGCCCGACCTGCCGGTCATCGCCATGACCCCGCGCGGCGCGCCGATCACCCAGGCCCGCATCCGCGCACTGGCGGACGGTCCGGGCGCGACCATCTTGTGCGGGCGATTTGAGGGATTTGACGAACGGATTTTCGACGCCCGGCCGATCGAGCAGGTCAGCATGGGCGACATCATCCTGTCGGGCGGGGAAATGGGCGCTTTGATGCTGCTGGATGCTTGCGTCCGGCTGCTTCCCGGTGTAATGGGCGCGGCTTCCAGCGGGGTGGAGGAGTCCTTTGAAACGGGGCTGCTCGAATATCCGCACTATACCCGACCGGTTGAATGGGAGGGGCGCACGATCCCGCAAGTGTTGCGATCGGGGGATCATGCGAAGATCGCTGCCTGGCGGAAACAGCAGGCGGAGGTTGATACACGGTCACGGCGGCCGGACCTTTGGGAACGTCACATCGGCGTTCGGGTCCAGTCGCCCTCTGGCGCGCAACGCGACTTGAAGGACTGACGTTTCATGAACATCCTCCAGCAGATCGAGGCGGAAAGCATTGCCGCCCTCGCCAAGGACATTCCCGATTTCCGCCCCGGCGACACGCTGCGCGTCGGCGTGAAGGTGGTCGAAGGCGAACGCAGCCGCGTCCAGAATTACGAAGGCGTGTGCATCGCGCGTTCGAACAAGGGCATGGGCAGCAACTTCACCGTCCGCAAGATTTCGTTCGGCGAAGGCGTGGAGCGCGTATTCCCGCTCTATTCGCCCAACCTCGATTCGATCGTCGTCGTCCGCCGTGGCGTTGTGCGTCGTGCGAAGCTCTATTATCTGCGCGGCCGCACCGGCAAGCGCGCGCGCATCGCCGAACGCCGCGACGTGCGCACCGAGGGTTGAAGGGCTGGATGTTGAAGGCGCTGCGAGCGTCTTCTTCGCCACTTCGCGACGAGACATAAAAATCGGGCGCCGAAAGGCGCCCGATTTCTTTTTGCGTTACGCTGGCTGTCAGATTTTCACCTTCAGACGGGCGTACCAGAAGCCGCCATTGGCACCGAAAGGCCCACCACTGTTGGGATAGACTTGGCCATTGGACAGGCTGTTTGTCAGGACATAGATCGGGTTGGCGGCTGTCGCCTTGATTTTGTCCGGATAGGTGTTGAACAAATTGGTTGCACCGACCGCCAGCGTATAGTGCTTGGCAATCGTGTAGCTGAGTTCCAGGTCGGTGGTGAATTTGGACCTGAATTTCTGACCAGGGAAAGCGTCTTCCAGAATGAACGAGCCGTAGAAGTTCTCGCGGGCCGTAAACGTGAAATCGCCGATGGCATAGTTGCCGGTGAAAGTGGCGCGATGCTTTGGAATCGTGCCTTCAATATCCTTTTTCTGAGAGGCGCTGATGATGACCGGATCGAACTTCGTTACCTTGGTCTCATTATAGTTATAGGCAAGTGTCAGATTGAGCGAGCCTGCACCTAACCCTGTCCGATAGCTACTGACAAAATCGATGCCGGCGGTGCGTGAATCATAGGCGCTCGTGGGATAATTCACATCACCGCCTTCTCCTACCGCCGCAAGAGCAGGCTGGGCAATGATGTCCGCAGCTGTGACGCTATAGGTCTGCGATGTGCCGATGCGATCCTTGATCTTGATCCAATAGCCATCGACTGTCACGGTCAGGTTCGGCATGGGCTTGAACACGAAGCCCAAACCATAGTTGGTGGACTTCTCCGGCTTCAGCGACGTTGCGCCGAAATATTGCGCAATCGGATTGCCGACGGGATAGGTGCCCGTCTGCACCTGAATACCGTTGGTGAAGGCCGTCGTCAGAATCTGGACGTTGCTCTGGCCAGGCGACGGCGCGTGATAGCCGGTGCCGATCGTGCCGCGTACCGAGACTGTCGGTGTGATCTTCCACAGCGCGTTTACCTTGCCGACCGTGGCTGACCCGAATGTGCTATAATGCTCATAGCGACCAGCGGCACCCACCGACAATGTATCGGTCAAGTCGACCTCTGCGCTGAGATAGCCGGCATAGGAATTCTGCGAAAAGCTGTCGGCTGCATCCGGGCTGGTGCCGCCATAGCCGCTCGCACCCGGCGGCATGGTGACGGTGGAATCCAGAGTGTATACCCCCGGAGCCGTTTCGACATACAGCGCCTGGTTGGAATAAGGCCCGATGCCATAGGATTGTTCGTCGCCTTCGGTGGCCGAATAGGTTTCCTTGCGATATTCGCCGCCGAACGCGATGGTGACCGGGCTGGCGAGGCCAGCATCGAGGGAATAGACGAAATCGGCGTTCAGGTTGGTCTCTTTCTGGATCAACGAACCAAATTCAAATTCCGTCTGCGAGAGCGGCCCATAGGAGGGGCTGAGCGAATCAAACATGGACAGGGCTAGTTCGTTGCGGCTGAGCGATCCCGAAACGTCGAACGTCAGGTTCTCGATCAGGTCACCCTTGATACCCAACACACCGAATGCCTGGTCCTTCACGCCGACGAACTGCGGCGTGAAGCCTGCCGGATACAATGTCGAAAAGGAGAAGGTGTTGCCGTCCTTAACGAACCCGCCCGCAGCGCAGGTCTGGCTGTTTGCAGGACAGGGGGTCAGGTAGATGGGGTGGCTGAACGCCGTGTTGCGTGTCTGCGCGCGCACAACGCCAGCCGTATCGGTCGCAGAATAGGTGATGGGCGGACGATAGTTGAAGCTTTGCGTAATCTTCGAATGTGCGAAGTTGCCAAAGGCATAGAGTTGGGTTGCATCGGTCACGTTATAGTGAGCGTTGACCGCAGCCTTCCATCCTTCAGCCGGTGAATTGCCGAAAATTTGCACCGGGTCGGGATAGTTGGGCAGTTGTGATGCCAGACCCGGATTTGCCTGCGCGAACAGCACGGCGCTCGGCCGCGTTGCGTTGCGGATCGTGCCGTCGTCCTTGTTATATTCTCCCGCGACCGAGATGAACCCACGGTCGCCCAGCTTGACGCCGGCATAGCCTGCGATCTGCCGGGAGGTGCCGTCGCCGCCATTGTCATAGAATTGTCCGTAGCGCGTGCTGACTTCCAGCCCCTCGTCCTCGCGCAGCGTATAGTTCAGCACGCCGGCAATTGCGTCCGAACCATATTGCGCCGTCGCACCTTCACGCAGGATTTGCAGGTTGCCAAAGGCGATGGATGGCAACACCGAAATGTCGGAGCCTTGCGAGAGATTGTTGGTCGGATCCCCGGCCGCGACCTGCACCAGCGCGGATCGGTTGAAGCGCTTGCCGTTGATCATGACCAGCGCCATGTCGCCCGCCAGACCGCGGATAGACGGCGCGCGAACGAAGGTGGAAGCGTCGGAAATCGCGTTCTGCGCGACGTTGAAGCTGGGAACGAGGTTCTTCACGATTTCCAGCATGTCGGCCGCGGGCTGGGTTGCCAGTTCTGCTGACCCGATCACGTCGATCGGCGAGGCCGAGTCCGTTACGGATCGGTCCGTGCGGCGCGTGCCCAGAACCACGATGGTGGCATCCGCTTCGACCGCAGGCTCCGCGGCGGGCGTCTGAGAGAAGGCCGGTGCCGTAAAGGCGGCAAGTGCGGTGGTCGCCAGCAGAGCCTTGGTCAGCCCACCAGCGAGTAAATTGTTCATCATCTAAAGCCCCCTACTTTGGTGTATGGGCCTTTCCATCCATCCCCTGACACTTGGTTTTGTTGCTAGAGTGTAAAACGGGCGATGTGGTTCGATCCGCCATGTCGTTTCACATTTGCGCGGCATCTTTTTTAACTGTTACATAAATGTAACAGATTCTTCGATTTTTGCTGAAGCATTGCCGGACGAGACTGGGTCGGGATTGAAAAGGCGAGGGAATTATGCAGCAGAAAAATATGCCGCTGACCCACCGCCTCGCCACCCCGGCTGACGAACTCACGCTCGCCGCGTTGATGCAGCAGGCGATCGACCGGTTGCAATCACCCTTCCTGACGCCCGATCAGGTGCGGGCCAGCCATGCCTTTATGGGGCTGGACAGCCGCCTGATCGCCGATGGCACCTATTTCGTGGTGGAAGAGGGCGATGCAATCGCGGGCTGTGGCGGCTGGAGCCGGCGGGCGACTGCCTATGGCGGCAATCACAGCGCCGGGCGTGATGACCGGCTGCTCGATCCGGCGACGGAGGCCGCGAAGGTCCGGGCGATGTACACCCACCCCGACCATGTCCGCAAAGGCGTGGGCACGCTCGTCCTGTCGCTCTGTCAGGCCGCGGCGCGAGCGGAGGGCTTTGCCGCGCTGGAATTGTCCGCGACGCTGGCGGGCGCGCCGCTCTACCGCAGCTTCGGCTTTGTCGATGTGCGCCCGTTTGAAGATAGCGGTGTGCCCATGATCCTGATGCGCAAGGCGATGGACTGACCGACGGCGGCCTCAGTGATATTGCACGAGCACGTTGAAACTGCCGCGATAGGTGCCAACCGCCTGATTGGCGCGGACCTGCAACGTGCCGAAAATCTGGAACACCGCTTCGCCCCCGTTCAGACGGATAAAGGAATGGGACCGGCTGAGGCTGGCCGCTATCCGGTTGCCGGCTGCATTGGTCAGGTCCACTGACGACCGGTCGAGATCAATCTCTACCCGCTCATTCGGCCGCCCGGAGATGGTGAAGGAGGCCGCGCTGGCGCTGCCCATGCAGACCAGCCCGCTGCTGCACGTACGGCTATTGTCGGCGCGCACCCGCACGACGCCCGGCTGGGCAGGCACCGCCAATTGCCCGAAATTGAGATCGCTGGTCTTGGTGACGCGCAGGCCGCCCAATATGGTCGCGCTGGACCCGCCGGTCGCTGGCGCAGCCTTTGCCATCGGCGCGGTGGCCAATGTCAGTATCATGCTGGCAGCAAGGGCAAGGCGTCGGATCGTCATCCGACCGGCTTTGCCACAACATGGTAAAGCCGGGATTAACGCTGTTTGTCAGCGATCCGGTAAGCTTTGCTGGCGGCTGGTCCACCATAGCCCGCCAAGGCTGATGAGCGCCGCCAGCGACATATAGAGACCGACCAGCCCGACACCCTGCGCGCCGATCAGCCAGGTGGCGACGATCGGGGCTAGCGCGCCGCCGATGATGCCGCCCAGATTGAAGGCGAAGGATGCGCCGGTATAGCGCAGCTGGATCGGGAAGAGGGCGGGCAGATAGGCACCCAGCGGCCCGTAGATGAAGCCCATCATGAAGAGGGCGAGGCTGAGCGCCACGAAGATCGGCAGCAGCGCGCCGGTGCCGATCATCGGACCAAAGACAAGTCCCATCACGACCGTGCCGACACAGCCCCAGGCAAGCGCGGTGGTGGGGCTGGTGCGATCGGCCCACCATCCCGCCAAGATGATACTGGCCGCCATGAACAGGATCGCGCCCAGCTGGATGGCGAGGAAGATTTCCCGGTCGATTTTCAGCGCCGTGGTGCCGTAGCCGAGCGCGAAGGCGGTCGCGATATAATAGACCGCAAAGCAGGCGGCGCAGGCGAAGGTGCCGGCGATCGCCGCGCCCAGATGCGAGGATAGCAGGGTGGCGAGCGGCACGGCGGGCGGCGGCGTTTCTTTCTGGGCTGCGGCAAATTCGGGGGTTTCGGTAAGTTTCAGGCGAACCCACAGCCCCAATATCACCAGCACCGCGCTGCCCAGGAACGGCAGGCGCCAGCCCCAGGCCAGAAAATCCTCTTCGGTCAGCAGCGCGCCCAATATCAGGAACAGGCCGTTGGCGGCTATGAAGCCGACCGGCGCGCCTAGTTGCGGGAACATGCCAAAGCGCGCGCGCCAGCCGGGCGGGGCGTTCTCCACCGCCAGCAGCGCTGCGCCGCCCCATTCGCCGCCCAGCCCGAAACCCTGGCCAAAGCGTAGCACGCACAGGATCAGCGGCGCCCAGTAACCGATCATCGCATAGGTCGGCAGGAATCCGATCAGCAGGGTGCAGCCACCCATCAGCATCAGCGACGCGACCAGCGTGGCCTTGCGTCCGACGCGATCGCCATAATGGCCGAACACCGCCGCACCCACGGGCCGCGCGAAGAAGGCGAGGGCCAGGCTGCCATAGGAAGCCATCAGCTGCGCGGAGGGCGAGGAGGAGGGGAAGAAGAGCGAGGGGAAGATCAGGCTGGCGGCGGTCGCGTAGATGTAGAAGTCGTAAAACTCCACTGCCGTGCCGACCAGGCTGGCGGTCAGCACACGCTTGTGCCGCCACATTTCGCCGATGCCGCTCATTTGCGCCCCCGCACCCGCCATCCTCACGCCCTCCGTTTCTGGTTCAGCAATTCATAGGCCATCACTGCGGTCGCCACCGCCGCGTTCAGGCTGTCGGCCTTGCCCAACATCGGCATCTTGACCAGCAGGTCGCATTCCGCCTCGTACGATTCCGGCAGTCCCTGCGCCTCATTGCCGACCAGCAGGAAGGACGGGCTGGCATAGCGCGGTTCCTGATAATCATGGGTGGCCTTCAGGCTGGTGCCGATCAGTTCGCCCGGACCCTGCCGCAGCCAGTGCATGAACTCGCCCCAGCGCGCCTGGGTGATCGACTGGGTGAACAGCGCGCCCATCGACGCGCGCACCGATTCGACCGAGAAGGGATCGACGCAATCGTCGATCAGGATCAGCCCGCCAGCCCCCACCGCGTCGCCGGTGCGCAATATCGTGCCCAGATTGCCCGGATCGCGCAGCGATTGCGCGACGATCCAGATGTCCGCCGTGTTGCGGTCCAGCTTTTCCAGCGGGGTCAGCCGGTCGCGATAGACGCCGACCACGGCCTGCGCATTATCCTTGCCGCTGATCTTGGAGAGGATGTCGGCGGATGTTTCGATCACATCGCCGCCCGCCGCCTCCATCGCCGCGATCAGGTTGATCGCCAGCGGGTGGGTGGACCCGGCATGGAACAGCATTTCGGGCAGCACTCCTTCCTCGCGCGCTTCGGTCAGGATGCGCAGCCCTTCGGCGAGGAACAGCCCCTCGGCCTTGCGAAATTTCTTTTCACGCAGAGATCGGACGCGCTTCACCAGCGGGTTGGAAAATCCGGTGATTTCGCGTGCCACGTTGCGTCTGTTCCCGATAGGCGGATGAAGCGGCTTCTCTACCGGGCGAATACATAAAAGGACAGGGGGGTTGGAACCGATGGGCTGCCCCATGGATTTGCCGCCCGATCTTGCTTACGGGGGTGAAATGACCACGCCGCATACCAGCCACACCCGCATCGAGGACGGATTCTTCCTTGGCCTCGTCATTCTGGTCAGCATCGCCTTTGCGTTCGTGCTGGAGCCTTTCTTTGCCGCCGTGCTGTGGGGGGTAATCATCGCGGTATTGTTCTGGCCGGTGAACCAGCGGATCGCGGCGCGGATGCCGGGCCATCGCAATAGCGCGGCGCTGCTGACGTTGCTGCTGATCATCGCCATCGTCATCATTCCGGCCATCTTGCTGTCGATCGCGCTGATTCAGGAAGCGGCGCATTTCTACGCGCAGATCCAGTCGGGCAAGATCGATTTCGCCCGCATGTTCGCGCAGATGCAGAACGCCTTGCCCGACTGGGCGCATGGCATGTTGCGGCGCATGGGGTTCAGCAATTTCGACGCTGCCCGCGTCACTGTGACGCAGGGCATCACCAGCAGCTTCCGCACGCTGGCGGGGCAGGCGCTGCTGATCGGGCAGAGCGCATTCAGCTTCATCGTCGCGCTGGGCGTCATGCTCTATCTCGCCTTCTTCCTGCTGCGTGACGGGGAGCGGCTGTCGCAGCGCTTCGCCGATGCCGCCCCCTTGCGCGCGCATCAGCGCGAGGCGCTGCTCCACCGTTTCGTCGTGGTGATCCGTGCTACCGTGAAGGGCAGCCTGGTCGTTGCCATCGTGCAGGGTTTTATCGGCGGGGTCATCTTCTGGATGCTCGGCATACAGGGCGCCTTGCTGTGGGGTGTGCTGATGGGCGCTTTCTCGCTATTGCCCGCTATTGGCGCGGCGCTGGTTTGGGCGCCGGTTGCGCTGTATCTGTTCGCCACAGGCGCAATCTGGCAGGGGGTCGTGCTGGTTGCGGCAGGCGCGCTGATCATCGGATCGGTCGACAATCTGCTGCGTCCGATACTGGTCGGCCGCGAGACACGCATCCCCGACTATGTCGTGCTGATTTCGACGCTGGGGGGGATCGAGATGTTCGGCTTTAACGGCATCGTCATCGGCCCGGTGATCGCGGCACTGTTCATCGCGACGTGGAATATCTTTACGCAGATGCGGCGCGAAGGCGAAGTGGGGAGTTGATGCGCCTTCTACCCGGCGGGGAGAAGGATATGAAGCCTTGCCGAACGCAGTGAGGTTAGGCGCGGGGGTCGCGTGTTTGCGAGAGGACGGCACACCCTCTCCCAGCTTCGACTAGGCAGCAAGCTGCCAAGTCTGCGCAACCTCGGCCAGAGGCACGTGACTCTGGCCGACCCTCGAAGGGAGAGGGGTCATTCCTCCCCGAATTTATCCTCGACCAGGCCGACCAGCTTGCCCAGCGAATCGACCGCTTCCGGGCCGGTCGCCTTGATGGTGATGCTGTCTCCCATTGCCGCGCCCAGCATCATCAGGCCCATGATCGACGTGCCGGTCACGTCGCTGCCATCCTTACTTACGATGATGTCGGCGGGCAGGCCGCTCGCCAGGGTCACGAATTTGGCGCTGGCGCGGGCGTGGAGGCCGCGCTTGTTGCTGATAAGGACTTCCTGGCTGACTTCATTCATGTGGTGCTGCCCAACAGTTCCGACGCGACGCTGATATATTTCTGTCCCGCCTCCCGCGCGGCGGCGACGGCGGCTTTCACGTCCATCACCTTGCGCGCGCTTTCCAGCCGGATCAGCATGGGCAGGTTGATGCCCGCGATCACCTCGATCTCGCCCGCCTTCAGCAGCGAAATCGCCAGATTGGAAGGGGTGCCGCCGAACAGATCGGTCAGCAATATGACACCGCTGCCGTCATTGACGCGGGCAACCGCGGTCGCGATGTCGGCGCGGCGCAATTCCATGTCATCCTCGGGCCCGATGCAGATCGTTTCGATCTGCTGCTGCGGGCCGACGACATGTTCCATCGCGACGACGAATTCGGTCGCAAGCGACCCATGGGTGACGAGTACGAGTCCGATCATGTGCTTTTGCGGCCCACCTGCTTCATGATATTGCTTTCGGGCCTCCCGGTGGGCGCTTCTCCAGACTATCCTGTGGCGCCGATTCCATATTGCGGTGCGAGACCGTGGGCGAAAAGCCCGCATCTTGCAAGTATCTGGCGACACGTTCGGCCACATGAACCGACCGATGCCGTCCCCCGGTGCAGCCAAAGGCTACGGTAATATAGGCTTTCCCCGCTTCCGCGTAGCGCGGCAGGACGATTTTGAGCAGTTCCTCGATTTTCCCGACCGCCTCCTCATAGGCCGGATCGGCGATGATATAGGCGGCGACGTCCGCATCCTGCCCCGTCTTGGCCCGCAACGCCTCGTCCCAATGCGGGTTGCGCAGGAATCGCATGTCGAACATCAGGTCGGCGTTGCGCGGCATCCCGCGCGAAAAGCCGAAGGACAGGATGGTCAGCACCGGGTCCGACAGCCGCTCGCGCGAGAAACGGTCGCGGATTGCCTGTTGCAGCGCGTTGCTTGAGAAATTGGTGGTGTCGATCACTTGGGTCGCCCAGCGGCGCAGCGGTTCGGTCAGTTCGCGTTCGCGCGCAATCCCGTCGGCTGCCGGGCGATCGAGCGCCAGCGGATGCCGCCGCCGCGTCTCGGCAAAGCGGCGCTCCAGTTCGGTGCCGGAGCAATCGAGGAACAGGGTTTCGACATCATGACCATGATTGTCGCGCAGCGCCTTGATCCGCTGGACGATGGCATTGGCGTCGAACCCACGGGTGCGCGCGTCGATGCCCAGCGCCAGCGGTCGGTCGTCTGCGCCCGCATGGCCAGCGGGCAGGGGGGTGTCGAGCAGCCGGTCGAGCAGGACGAGCGGCAGATTGTCCACCACCTCCCAGCCCATATCTTCCAGCGTTTTCAGCGCCGTGGTCTTGCCCGCGCCGGACAGGCCGGACAGGAGGAGGATGGATTTGGGGTGGGATTGGGTCATGGCGTGCCCGATCCCTGACCCAGCGTCCGCAGCGCCAGTTCGACCTTGATCGGCGCGGAGGTTTCGAGCGGCGCGATCTTCACGACGCGCACGTCCATCCCCGCCACCGTGCGCATCAGCGGCTCCAGCGGCATCCGGTCCACCTTGTCGAACAGATCGACCAGCAGCGCGACCGGCACATCGGCGACATGGGGCATCGCCACGATGCCAAGCCCGCGCACCTCCATCTTGCCGACGATCGTCACGGGCGCGGTGGCGACCAGTTGGCCGTCCACCCGCTTGACCAGCGTATAATCATCGCTGATCAGCACCGCCCCCCGATCGATCAGCCGCAGCGCCAGATCGGACTTCCCGATCCCGCTCACCCCGCACAGCAAAACCGCGCGGCCACCAATGGCCACGCTGGTCGCATGAAGCGTCTCGGATGAAAGGGCGCGCGGCATCTCTGTTCCGCTTGTAGAACAGACTGGGGGAAAGTGGGAACGGGTTTTTGGGGTGGTGGCGTGCCAGTGTGGGGCGGGGAGGGGAGCGATCATATGCCTGTTCCGTCATCCCGGCGCACGCCGGGATCCAGGGCGGTTTGCGCGACCCTGGATGCTGACTTTAGCTACGCTGCCCTTCGGGTCGTCAGCATGACGGGGAGGGGTGGTAAGCGGACTTGCGGCTTTAGGAAAACAAATGGTCGTTATGTGCGATCAGTCCGGTTCATTGATCGACGTGCAGCAGTGGGCACAGGAGCTTTGAAAGGGCCATGCTGGGTAAGCGATCGATAGAAAGCGGTCGCCGCAATGCCAGCATCGAAGGCGCGCCACTCCTATGGCGGCAATGATGAAGCCTACCGCGAGAGAAACTGGCACCGCCAAGAAAAACAAAAATCCGAGGTAGGACTGGGCAAAAAAAGACACGACTGCCGCCGCGAACATGATTGCTGGCACATAGGCCAAAAATACCTGCGAAAGCCGCGCGCATCTCCTGATTTGCACTTTGTTGCTCACGATAATCACGTTGGCACTCATCCAGCACAATCCATTATGATGCGATTTCTAGCAGTTAGCCACGCCTTTACGCAATGTCGGCTTTGAAGGAACGCAGGAATTAGGGTAACCGGCAACTAATGGTCGTCACCTGCCAATCACCAACGCCGTCATCCTGACGAAAGTCAGGATCCATTGGCTCTACCTTTGCTCAGAATCACGACCGTTGCGTGAATGGATCCCGGATCAAGTCCGGGATGACGGGGCGTGTGGACCGCCCCGCAAAACAGAAAAAGGGCGGCACCTTTCGGCACCGCCCCATTATCCGCCAGCCCAAAGGCCAGCCAGTCAGCCCCACATAAAGCAGGGCATCCCGATTACTTGAGTTCGACGGTCGCGCCGGCTTCTTCAAGCTGCTTCTTGACCTTCTCGGCCTCTTCCTTGTTCACGCCTTCCTTGATCGCCTTGGGAGCCGACTCAACCAGGGTCTTGGCTTCGGTCAGGCCCAGGCCGGTGATGGCGCGGACTTCCTTGATGACGTTGATCTTCTTGCCACCGTCGCCGGTCAGGATCACGTCGAATTCGGTCTGCTCTTCAGCAGCAGGCGCAGCGGCAGCGGCCGGGCCGGCGACGGCGACGGCGGCAGCGGCGCTAACGCCCCACTTTTCTTCCAGCGCCTTCGACAGGTCGGCGGCTTCGAGGACGGTCAGGGCCGAAAGCTGTTCGACCAGTGCGTTGATGTCTGCCATGATATTTTTCCTTCTAAACGGGGTGAACCCCGCAATATGTTGAAACGATTACAGGAAGTTGGTTGCGACCGATCAGGCCGCTTCCTTCTCCGCATAGGCGTTGAAGACACGAGCGAGCTGCGAAGCCGGCGTCTGGATGACGGTAGCGAGCTTGGTTGCCGGCGCCTGGATGAGGCCGATAATCTTTGCACGCAGTTCGTCCAGCGAGGGCATCGATGCGAGCGCCTTGACGCCCTCTGCATCGAGCAGCACACCGCCCATTGCGCCGCCAACGATCTCAAGCTTGTCGTTGGTCTTGGCGAAATCGATCACCACCTTGGCGGCGGCGACCGGATCGGCCGAGGTGGCCAGCGCAACCGGGCCGGTCAGCATGGAGCTGATCGTTTCGTATTGCGTGTCCTTCAGCGCGATCTTGGCGAGCTTGTTCTTCGTAACCTTGTAGGACGCGCCCGCTTCGCGCATCTTCTGCCGCAGGACTGTCGACTGTGCGACGGTCATGCCCAGGTTGCGTGTGACCACGACAACACCCAGGTCGGCAAAAGTAGCGTTCAGCGTGGTGACGACCTCAGATTTCTGATTACGATCCATGCCATTCTCCACTTCATGTCCACCGGAAAGCCCGATGAACGGCAAAAACCCGCGTGCAAGCACACGGGATGTTAGTCCGAAGGGGAGAGATCGACTGGCCCTTCGTCCGTTTGAAGGAAGGCGGCAGACCCGAAACAGACCGTAAGGACCTGTCCGGTAAAGAACTTTTCCCCGTCTAGGCTGGACATTAAGAGGGGCACATTCCCCTCACCAACTGTCTCGGACGGTGAACCCACAGGGGGTTCGCTGCGGGGCCATTAGCGGGGAAGGGGCGCAATGTCACGCGGAAATTCCTTACACCGTTCACCCTGAGCGAAGTCGAAGGGTTCTGCCGAGCGAAGCGAGGTGCCTTCGCCTCCGCTCAGGTGAAGGCTTCGACTTCGCTCAGCCCGAACGGATGATGCCTTAAACCCTGTCCGCCTGCACCACCGTGTCGAGCGCGCGCAGGGCTGACAATATGCGCATCAGATGCTGGGCGTCGGCGACTTCCAGGTCGATGATGTCGGTGTGGAACGGGCCTTCGCGGTTGACCAGTTGCAGGTTGAGGATGTTCGCCTTGGTCGCGCCGAACACGTTGGTGACCGCCGCCAGCGCGCCCGGCTGGTTCTTGACGATGACCTGCAACCGCGCGGTGCCGCCTTTGGACTTGCTGTCCCAGGACAGGTCGACCCAGTCGTCATCCTGCCCCGCCTCCAGCGTGCGGCAGTCGATCGTGTGGACCTCGATCGGGCCGCCGGTGCGGCGGATGCCGACGATGCGGTCGCCGGGCACGGGATGGCAGCAATCGGAAAGGCTGTAGGCGATGCCCGGCGTCAGCCCGCGAATGGAGATGGGTGCGTGCTGGCGCGGATGGGCTTCCTCCATGCCGGTGCCGGTGGTGGAGCCGGGGACCAGCGCCTCCATGACTTCGGAATCGAGCAGGCGATGGGTGGCGATCGCCACCATCAGCGCCGCGCGATCGTCCAGCTTCAGCCGCTTGAGCGCGGCTTTCAATGCCTTGTCGCCCAGCTCGCTGGCAAGGTCATGGGAGAAGCGGCCGACAATCTCCTCATAAAGTTTCTCGCCCAGCGCGACTTCCTCGCCGCGCTGCTTCTGGCGGATATAGCGGCGGATCGCCGCGCGCGCCTTGCCGGTGATGGCGAAGGTCAGCCAGCCGGGCTGCGGCTCCTGGCCCGCGGATTTGAGGATTTCGACCTGATCGCCATTTTCCAGACTGGTGCGGAGCGGCACGACCCGGCCGTTGACCTTTGCGCCGACCGTCTGGTTGCCGAGCGAGGTATGCACCGCATAGGCGAAATCGACCGGGGTCGATCCCTTGGGCAGCTGGTGCAGTTCGCCCTTGGGGGAGAAAGCGAAGATGCGGTCCTGATACATGGCCATGCGGGTATGTTCGAGCAACTCGTCCGCGTCCTGACTCTGCTCCAATATCTCGACCAGATCGCGCAGCCAGGCGGCATTCTGGTCGGTCGCATCGCCCTTCTGCTTGTAGGCCCAGTGCGCCGCCAGCCCCAGTTCGGCGTCGTTGTGCATGTCGCGACTGCGCAACTGCACCTCGATCCGGGCATTGTCCTGATGGATGACGGTGGTGTGGAGCGAGCGGTAGCCGTTGCGTTTGGGGGTGGAGATATAATCCTTGAACCGGCCCGGCACCATCTTGAACGTCTGGTGGATGACGCCCAGCGCGCGGTAACAATCCGCCGTCGTCTCGGTAATCACGCGGAAGGCCATGACGTCGGTCAGCTGTTCAAAGCTGATATGACGCTCCTGCATCTTCTTCCAGATCGAGAAAGGATGTTTCTCGCGCCCCGACACGGTGACGGGGATGTTCGATCCGCCCAGCAGCAATTGCAGTTCCGCGCCAATCCGGTCGACCTTGTCATGGCCGCCCTCCTTCAGCTGCTCCAGCCGCTTGGTGATGCTGGCATAGGCTTCCGGCTCGATCTCGCGAAAGGCCAGCAGCTGCATTTCGCGCATGAAATCATACATGCCGATCCGCTCGGCGAGCGGCGCATAGATATCCATCGTCTCCTTGGCGATGCGGCGGCGCTTGTCGGGATTTTTGATGAAGTGCAGCGTCCGCATATTGTGCAGCCGGTCGGCGAGCTTGACTAGCAGCACCCGGATATCGTCCGACATGGCGAGCAGGAATTTACGGAGATTTTCCGCGGCCCGCTCATTTTCGGACATGGCCTCGATCTTCGACAGCTTGGTCACGCCGTCGACCATGCGCGCGACATCGGGTCCGAACGCGGCCTCTATCTCTTCATAGGTGACCAGCGTATCCTCGATCGTGTCGTGCAACAGCGCGGTCACGATCGTCTGGTCGTCCAGCCCGAAATCGGTGAGGATGCCCGCCACCTCGATCGGATGACTGAAATAAGGGTCGCCGCTGGCGCGCTTCTGGCTGCCATGCTTCTGGACCGAAAACACATAGGCGCGGTTTATCATCGCTTCATCCGCATTGGGATCATAGCGTTTGACGCGCTCGACAAGTTCATACTGGCGTAACATGGTTTCCCGATTGTGTGGGAAGTGCCTTGCGGCGCAACAAAAAAATCCCATTTGCCCTAAATACACGGCGCTTTTGCAACTGCGCCCGCTTTGGGCTATCTAGTCATGATCATGAAACATAATCTGGCCCAGGATCTCGAACAATGTGCGCTTCCCGCGGCGCTGGAGGCGATGGGGGAACGCTGGTCCTTCCTCATCCTGCGTGGCGCCCTGTCGGGAATCCGCCATTTTGAGGAGTTTCAGTCGACGCTGGGCATCGCCCGCAACATATTGGCGAACCGTCTCTCCCGACTGGTCGAAAATGGCATCATGCTGCGGCAGCCGATGCAGTGCGACAAGCGCAAGGTGGAATATCGCCTGACCGAAAAGGGGCAGGAACTGGCCCCCGTCATGATCGCGCTGCGCCAGTGGGGCGAAAAATGGGGTTGCGGCACCGTGTCCTGCCAGGTGCTGGCCGACCGGCGCGATGGACTGCCGATCCGCAGGGTCACGATCCAGGCGCATGATGGCCGCGTGCTGGAACTGAGCGATCTGGTCTGGCTGTGCCCGGATGAAGTCACGCCGATGGCGGAGGAACCCGCTGCCGCCGCCTGACGGGCGGGCGCAGCAGGGGATAGGCCGCGGCGGCTTCACCCGCCGGCTCAAATCGCCTAGGCTGCCTGTAATGTCTGTTCATCCCTTTCAGCCCCAGCCCTTTTTCGCGGACAAGAATCGCGCTTTCTGGAACCTGCAGTCGCTGGGCTGGGCCGGCGCGTTCCTGCTGCGCGGATCGTCCACCATCGCCAACGGCCAGCCGCTTTCCAGCCTGGTGCCGGTGCTGATTTCCACCGTCACCGGCTATTCGGTGACGCTGCTGATCGCGGTGATGTTCCGCTTCCTGCTCCGGCAAAAGCCGATCATCACCTGGGGCGTGTCGATCGTCACCGTCGTGGCGGCGGCTGCGCTGGTCGCCTTCATCGACGCCTGGGTCTTTTCGACCCAGAATAAGGGCAGCGACACGGCTGGGCTGCAACTGTTTCTTGGCGCGTTCTATTTGTCGATGACGCTGCTGGGCGCATGGTCGGCACTCTATTATGCCATCAACTTCTACCTGACGGTGGAGGAGCAGGCGGACCAGCTGCTCCATCTGGAAAATCAGGCGTCGAGCGCGCAGCTGGCGATGCTGCGCTATCAGCTCAACCCGCATTTCCTGTTCAATACATTGAACTCCATTTCCACACTGGTGCTGCTCAAGCAGACCGATCGGGCGAACGCCATGCTGTCGCGTCTGTCCTCCTTCCTGCGCTACACACTCATCAACGAGCCGACGGCGCAGGTGACGATCGAGCAGGAGATTGAGACGCTCAAACTCTATCTGGAGATTGAGAAGATGCGGTTCGAGGACCGGTTGCGTCCGGTATTCACCATCGACCCGGCGGTCGGGCAGGCGCGGTTGCCATCGCTGCTGCTCCAGCCGCTGGTCGAAAATGCGATCAAATATGCCGTGACCCCCAAGGAGGAAGGCGCGGAAATATCGGTCAGCGCGCAGCCTGCCGGTGAAAATGTGCGGATCGTCGTATCCGACAGCGGGCCGGGATTGAATGAAGGCGGAATGAAGCCACACATTGCCGTCAGCGAAGGGACGGGCGTTGGCCTGCCGAACATCCGCGACCGGCTCATTCAGGCCTTCGGGGAACGACAGAGCTTCGAAACACGTTCAAGTCCCAGTGGTTTTTCGGTGATCATCGAAATTCCGCTACATTTGGAAGATTCATCGAAAGTGGCCGCATGACGATCAGAACAATCCTCGTCGACGACGAAAGCCTGGCGACCCAAGGGCTTATGCTCCGTCTGGAAGCGCATGAGGATGTCGAAATTATCGAGACCTGCAACAATGGGCGCGAAGCGATCCGCGCCATCAAGACGCATAAGCCCGACCTCGTGTTCCTCGATATTCAGATGCCTGGCTTTGACGGTTTTTCCGTCGTGCAGGGGATTATGGAAGTCGAGCCGCCGCTCTTCATCTTCGTCACCGCTTACATGGATCATGCGATTCGCGCGTTCGAGGCGCAGGCGGTCGACTATCTGCTAAAGCCGGTGGAAGAGGGCCGTCTCGCCGATGCGCTCGACCGGGTGCGCTTGCGCCTGTCGGACAAGCGGCAGGTGCAGGAAGCGGAGAAATTGCGCGAAGTGCTGGCTGAGGTTGCACCCCAGGCGATGAGCGATTTCAATGCGGCGGATGAAGAAGGCCCGGCCTCCAACCGTTTCGAAAAGCTCATCAACATCAAGGATCGCGGCCAGATTTTCCGTGTCGATGTCGATTCGATCGAGCGGATCGACGCGGCCGGCGATTATATGTGCATCTACACCGCCGACAATTCGCTGATTCTGCGCGAAACGATGAAGGATCTGGAAAAGCGTCTAGACCCCCGTAATTTCCAGCGCGTCCATCGCTCCACCATCGTCAATTTGAGCCAGGTCAAGCAGGTCAAGCCCCACACCAACGGCGAATGTTTCCTGGTGCTGGAATCGGGCGCGCAGGTGAAGGTCAGCCGCTCCTACCGCGATGTTGTGGCGCGGTTTGTTCATTGATTTCTACGCCGCTTGAAATTGCGGCAACGCTCAAAGTCCGTTCGGGCTGAGCTTGTCGAAGCCTTGTCCTTCTCTTCAAGAAGTGCAGCCCTTCGACAGGCTCAGGGCTAACGGTGGAGAGACTGTGCAATACAGGCTGATTCCCAGCGCAAAGCGCTAGCGAAACACCCATTGCCGGTTCAGCCCGAACATCACCGCGGGCGTCACGAAGATCATCGCCGGGATCGGCGACCATTCGGGCCAGCCCATATGGGTCACGCACAGCCACACCCACAGGGCGTTGAGCGCATAACTGACCAGTGAGACCGCAACGAAGCGGAAGCCGCGCGCTGCCGCCTTGTCGCGGGTGCCATGGCCGCGGAAGGTGAAGGCGCTATGGCTGACATAGCCGATGACCACCGCCGCGCCATAGCCGATCAGATTGGCCAGTTGCGGATGCAGCCCGGCCAGCGCCGCAAGGCTCCAGTAGATGCTCGCCTGACACGCCGTCACGAACAGGCCGGTCACGCCATAGCGGACGATTTGCCAGAAGAGTGCGCGATGTTGCGGTGAAAGTCGGTTGATGATGGCCATGGTCCCCGTTGCGCTTTGCCACGGCTCGTTTAGGGGGCAAGGATGAGCTTGAAAAGCGCCGATGCCCTGCGCGCGCGGGTGACCCATATCCTGCCCCCCTTGCTGGCGTGGAGCGCGCGGCACTGGAAGTGGCTCACGTTCATGATCTGGATCGTCATTGCGGTCGCCATGGTCACGACTCGCTGGCCCGCGATCCACTGGCTGGTGCTGAGCGATACCGACGACAATATCCGCTATGTGCAGGTGAAGGACTGGCTGGCGGGCCAAGGCTGGTATGATTTGCGCCAGTATCGGCTCGATCCGCCGGGCGGCGCGAATATCCACTGGTCGCGGCTGGTTGATATCCCGATCGCCGGACTGATCCTCTTCTTCCGCGCCTTTGTCGATCAGGGACTGGCGGATCGGCTGGCCTGCGGCATCGCGCCGCTGCTCCCGCTGTTGCTGCTGATGCTCAGCCTTGGCTTTATCGGGCGGCGGCTGGCCGGGCCGCATGGCTGGCTGCTGGCGGCGCTCGCCCCGCTCGCCGCGCAGATGGGGCTGGGCATGTATGCGCCGATGCGGATCGACCATCATGGCTGGCAATTGGCGCTGGCGGTGACGATGCTGGCAGGGGTGATCGACACCAACCGGCTGCGCGGCGGGGTGATGGCCGGGGTCAGCAGCGCGCTGTCGATCGCGATCGGCATGGAGATGATCGTCTATCTGGCGGCGGGTGGCGGCCTGATCGCGCTGCGCTGGGTGTTCCGCGAAGGGGCGGAGCGGCGGATGCTGCCCTATGCGCTGAGTTTGGGCGGCGCGACCTCGCTCTGCTATTTGCTGTTCGCCAGCTACGCCAATCGCGAGATGGTATGCGATGCGATTTCGCCGATCTGGGTGGCAGTGTTCGGCGCGGCGTCGGCCGGTATGGTGCTGCTCTCGCTGGCCCCGTTACGCGGCTGGGCGATGCGGCTGGCGGCGGGCCTCATCGTCGGCGGCGCGATCGCGCTATTCTTCTGGCTGAACTGGCCGCAATGCCTCAGCCCCTATCAGATTTCGCCTGAACTCGAACGGCTCTGGCTTGCCAATATTCGCGAGGCCAAGCCGATCACCGCGCAGGCGCAAAGCCTGGTCGTGCCGCTGCTGGCGATTCCGGTTGCGGGGCTGATCGGCCTGCTCTGGGCCTTGTGGGATGCGCGGCGTGACGCTGAGCGGCTTTGGGCCTGGGCGACCGTTGGCCTCATGATGCTGTTTTCCACGGCCCTGCTGTTCTGGCAGCTGCGCGCGGGGCCTGCGGCGCAGTTGCTGGCGATCCCGCCCGCTGCCTGGGCCGCGCACCGGCTGATCGGCGCGATCTTTACCGGCACGCGCCAGGTGCGAATCGCCGCGGGGGCAGGGGTGGCGCTGCTGGCGGCGATTGCCTGCGCCTATCCGCTCTATCCGCAAATCATGAGTGGGTGGGCGCAGCTGACCGGCAACAAGCCCAGGCCCTGGCGTCCGTCCGCCATCGCCCGCAATGATGCGATCAAAAAGGCCAATGGCCGGTGCCGTACACTGCCCGCGCTCGAAGTGCTGGACCAGCTGCCACCCGCCACCATCTTCACCATGGTCGATCTCGGCCCCCGCCTGATCGCCACCACCCATCATAGCGCGCTGGCCGGTCCCTATCATCGCAACGGCGCGACCATTCTGGACATCCACCACGCCTATGACGGCCCGGCCGATGCCTTCCGCGGAATCGCGGCGCGGCATCATGCCACTTATCTGCTCGTTTGCCCCAATTTCCCCGAAGGCACGATCTACCAGTCACGCAGCCCGCGCGGTTTCTATGCGGATCTGATGCGGGGTAAAATTCCGGGCTGGCTGGTGCCGGTGACGCTCAACAGTGGCATGACTTTGCCCTATCAACTCTACCGGATAAATTATTCAGCGCCGGGCGGCGAAAAAATCGCGCAGCAACGCTGAGGCTTCGGCTTCGGCGAGGCCGCCATAGACTTCCGGCCGGTGCAGGCATTGCGGCTGGGCGAACAGGCGCGGTCCCTGTTCGATAGCCCCGCCCTTGGGATCGCCCACGCCATAATAAAGGCGCGCGATCCGGGCGTGGGAAATGGCGCCCGCGCACATCGGGCAGGGTTCCAGAGTCACCCACAGGTCGCAGCCGGTCAGGCGAAAGTCACCCAGATGGATCGCCGCCGCGCGCATCGCGACGATTTCGGCATGGGCGGTGGGATCATGGTCGCGGCGGTTGCGATTCTCGCCCTCGCCGATGATGACGCCATCCTTCGTCACGACTGCGCCGATCGGCACCTCGCCCGCCGCCTCCGCCGCGCGGGCCAGCGCCAGCGCGCGGCGCATAGGGTCGGGCAAGGGAAAGGGCGAGGACATGACATCCCCGCCCTTACAGCATCTTGCCCTTCATGCGAACTCAGGGCTTCTTGACGTCGACCGTCGGTACTTCGACCGTCTCGTTGCGGGTGCCGACCTCGACCTTGGCGACATTGGCTTCATATTTGGGCAGCGCGCCATGTTTGACCGCGATTTCGGGCAGGCGTCCGTCCTGCGTTTTTTGCAGGTCGATGAAGCCGGTGGCGATGCCGCCAGCCAGCACGAGCAAGATGATGATCAAAAGCCCACCAATGAATCGCATTTCAACCTCCCATATGTTACGGGGCCACAACGCTTCGCCGTGCAAAAGGGTTGCGACCGGCCGTGCGGCGGGTTGACGGCCAGCGGGAATCCCGTTATCGGCGCGGCTTTCCGAACGAACCCGAACTACAAGGTTTATTGATTATGTCGCGCATTTGCGAGCTGACCGGCAAGGGTCGCCAGGTGGGTCACAATGTTTCCCACGCCAATAACAAGACCAAGCGGGTGTTCCTGCCCAACCTCCAGAATGTTTCGCTGATCTCCGAAACGCTGGAAGCCAGCTTCAAACTGCGCGTATCGACCCATGGTCTGCGCTCGGTCGAACATAATGGCGGCCTGGACAATTGGCTGGTCAAGACCAGCGACGACAAGCTGTCGCTCAAGGCCCGTCGCCTGAAGCGCGACATCGTCAAGAAGCAGGCTGCCGCAGCCGCCTGATTTTCTCGATTCGTTTCGGCATAAGAAGCGGCCCCGCAACGGGCCGCTTTTTTGCGTTGCGCACCCCTCCCGCAAGCGGGAGGGGCAGCGAGACTTGGGCGCGTAGCGCCTTAGTCGCAGCGGGGTGGGCCAACGCCACGCGCGCAAGCCCACCCCCTAGCCCCCTCCCGTAGACGGGAGGGGGAACAAAGCTCAATCCAGCCCGAACTTCAGCAACAAGGTCCGCTGGAAAAACTCGTGATTGTCGTCGGACACGACCCACAGGATCGTCCGTCCGCCTTCCCGGCTCACCGCCAGCCCCTCGAAATTATCGGCCAGCAGCGGCGGGGCGAGGCGGGCGAGGGTGCGGGCTTTCAGCTCCATGCCCGGTTCCAGCCGTTCAGGCAGATCGACGATCGCGATCGTGGCGGTGAACAATTCCTGCAATGTCAGGCGGCGGTTGAGGACCAGCAGATGGCGTGCATCCAGCGCCACCGCATCGGTCGGGCGATAGCCCTGGGGCGGGCTGTAGCGCAGATGGATCGGGTCGGCGGTATCGCGCTCGGCGGGATCTCCCGGAAACAGCAGCATGTCATGCCGGCCGTCGGGCGTCATCCCCATCTCGCCAATCGCCATGAAGCGGCCATCGGGCAGGCGGGCTAGCGATTCGATCGATCCGGTCGGGTGCCATGCCATGATCTGTGGCCAGGTCCGGCACGCCTCCACCCGTGCAAAACCGGGCGCATAGCGGCAGATCGCCTGTTGCAGCTCGAACCCCACCCAATAGCGGTCGGTCAGCGGATCATGGGTCAGCGATTCTGAATCCCATGCCCACCAGGGACGATCGCGGTCCTGCGGCCGGATGGGCAGGGGGGCGATGAAGGGGCGGCGGCGTGCCTCTCCCGGCCCGACATGCAGCCCCATCAATATGCCGGAATCACTCAGTGCCAGTACATCGCCCGGCGGCGATACGAGCAGCGCTGAGATGCCGCCAAAGCCCGGATTGGCGCTGCGCAATTCCCACCCGCCCAGATAGTCGAGCGCCCCCACCCGCCGCAGCGCCGGATCGCTCGCGCTGAGTGGCAGCGCGCGTGCGGTGACCAGCAAAGCGCCGGGCTGCACCGTAGCGGGCTTGCTGTTGTGCGGGGCTGGCAGCAGCAGGATGGCAAGCGCCAGGACGATCAGGATTCGCGACATTCCCTCCGCCATAGGATAATATCAGGCAGGGCGCAGCAAGGCGTTGCTAGCTTGGAAATGCGCCTTCGGCGCATCCGCACCGGCCCTCACCCCCACCCGACCGCCCACTGAGTGTATCCTGAATGGGCGGTCGGGTGGGGGTGAGGGCCGGTGCGGCAACCGAAATGCGCTCTTTCGCGCATTTCACGACAGACTCTTAACAACGGCTGTCAGCCCCATTCAGGGTCGGCTCAAGGCGAATCACCCATAAGACGTTCATCACTGGCGAAACCCGTCCCTGGGAAGCGCCGACGAAAAGACGAATTTTGGAAGGAGCAACGCCATGAAGATAAAGTTTCTGATCAATATGGGAGCCGCTCTGGCGATGGGCGCTGCTTCCCTGGCCGTGACGGCAACCCCGGCCATGGCCCGTGACGGCTATTATCGCGGTTATGACCGTGGCGATTATTATGGCGACCGTGGCTATCGCGGATATCGTGGTGACCGTGGCTATCGCGGCGACGGCGGCTATTATCGCGGCAATGACCGCTATTATCGCAGCAACGCCTATCGCGGCGGTTATCGCGGTGGCTATCGTTGCCGGGACAATGGCACGGGCGGCACCATCATCGGTGCGATTGCCGGTGGCCTGCTGGGCAATGAGGTCGGCAAGGGTTCGGGCCGCTATGGCCGTCGCGGTGACGGCACGACCGGCGCGATCATCGGTGCAGGCGTAGGCGCACTGGCCGGCCGGGCGATCGACCGCAACTGCTAAAAGCTAGCGCAAGTGAGACTGCGTGTTCCCGCGCGGGAACACATTTTGCAGAAGCAAAAACGAAAAGGCCGTCTCATCCGAGGCGGCCTTTTTGGGTCAGGGTTTGGGATCAGGCTGCGGTGCAACCCTGCCACGATCGGCACCCGCTGCCGCGCTGGCAGCGGGATTGAGGCCCACCTCGCCGCTCTGCGCTGCGCCGGTGCGCGCGTCGAGCATCGCGGCTGCATCGTTGAGCGCGCTGGCTTCACTCGCGCTGACCCCGCCGACGCCATCGGGCGATCCCGAACCGCAGGCGGTCAGTGGCAGCAGCGCGGCTGCGATGAAGATGGTGCGGATCATCGGTCAGTCCCCAATGGAAAAGGGGCCGCCCCGTTTCCGGCGCGACCCCTTTCCGAATTCTAAAAGTCCGTCTGGACTTACATCGCGTTCGCGACGTTGTTGGTCGCGTTCGACGCAGCGTTCGCGGCGTTGTCAGCAGCGTTCAGCGCGGCGTTCATGGCGTTGTCGGCAGCGTTCGACGCGTTCTCAGCCGAGTTGGCGGCGTTGTTGGCGGCGTTTTCCGCGCCACCCGAGCAGGCGGCCAGGCCGAGCGAAGCGGCGAGAACGAGCGAAAGAGCGATAGACTTGGTCATGGGCAGAAACCCCTCTCTGAGAATAAAAACGGTGCAGACCACTCTCGGAGAAAAGCTCACCCCCCATTGCGCCTGCGCGTTGATTCGTAATGCTTTGGTTGATGCAAGGCAATCCCATTCCTGCAATCCGGGCGGGAAACGGGTGCGCTTTTGTTCGCAGTTGCGGAAAAATAGCGGCCATTGACGCATATAAAGATTTCTTTATATGATGCAGTCATGCACACGGCACTCGATATTTTCCGGGCACTTGGCGACCCGACGCGGCTGCGCATCATCCATCTGTTGCGGGCAATGGAACTGGCCGTGGGGGAGATCGCGCAGGTCGTGGGGCAAAGCCAGCCCCGCGTATCGCGCCATGTCCGCATCCTTGCCGAAGCGGGCCTTGTGGAGCGGCGCAAGGAAGGCAATTGGGTATTCCTGCGGCTGGGCAAGGGCGATGATGTCGCCCCGTTCCTGTCGCTGTTTGACCGCCTGACCCCGTCCGATAGCGAGACTTTGTGGCAGGCGGCCGATCTGGCGCGGCTGGCGGCGGTGCGGGCGGACCGGGCGCGGGCGGCGGAGAGCTATTTCGCCGACCATGCCGAGGAATGGGACGCGATCCGATCGCTCCATGTGGCGGAGGCGGATGTCGAGGCGGCGATGACCGCGCTGCTGGGGCGCGAACCGATCGGCCATCTGCTCGACATCGGCACAGGCACCGGGCGGATGATCGAATTGTTCGGCGGCGCGGCGCAGGCGGTGACGGCGATCGATCGCAGTCCGGACATGCTGCGGCTGGCGCGGGCCAAGCTGCCTGACGATGCGGGCGACAAATATGTGCTGCTGCTGGGCGATTTTGGCGCGTTGCCGCTGGAGCCGGGCAGCGTCGATACCGTCCTGCTGCATCAGGTGCTGCATTATGCGCAGGTGCCGGAACAGGTGATCGGGGAGGCGGCGCGCGTCACTGCGATCGACGGCCGGGTGCTGATCGCGGACTTCGCGCCGCACGAGCGGGAAGAATTGCGCGTGCGTGATCAACATGCGCGGCTGGGCTTTTCCGACGAGCAGATAGAAGGCTGGTTCGCGGCGGCGGGCCTGCAACTGGAACGGGTGGACACTTTGCCCGGCCATGAATTGACGGTGCAACTGTGGCTGGGGCGACGCAAAAGCGCGCCTGTCCAGCAGCAAGAAGGACGGATTTCCGCATGACTTTGAACGATCCCGTCGCCCCGCTTTATGCGGACCTTGCGGGCGACTGCCATGTCAGCTTTGAATTTTTCCCGCCCAAGACGGAGAAGATGGAAGCCCAGCTCTGGTCGGCGATCGAGACGCTGACGCCGCTCAACCCCAAATTCGTGTCGGTAACCTATGGCGCGGGCGGTTCGACCCGTGAGCGCACGCATAATACGGTCGCGCGGATCGCGCGGGAAACCCCGCTGGCGGCTGCGGCGCACCTGACCTGCGTGGGAGCGAGCAAGGCCGAGATTGGCGAGATTGCCGACGCCTATTGGGAAGCGGGCGTGCGCCATATCGTTGCGCTGCGCGGCGATCCGCCCGAAGTGGGCGGCACGTTCGAGCCGCACCCTGACGGTTACAAGGGCGCCGCCGAACTGGTCGAAGGGCTGATGCAGCGTCATCCGTTCGAAATTTCCGTGTCGGCCTATCCCGAAGTCCATCCCGAAGCGGCCAGCGCGCAGAGCGACCTTGATAATCTCAAGCGCAAGCTGGACGCCGGGGCGACCCGCGCGATCACGCAATTCTTCTTCACCCCCGACGCCTATTTCCGCTTCCTCGACAAGACATTGGCGGCGGGGATCACGGCAGACATCGTGCCGGGCATCATGCCGGTCAGCAATTTCGCCGCGACCCAGCGTATGGCGGCGATGTGCAATACGCAGGTTCCCAGCTGGATGGGGCGCCTGTTTGAAGGGCTGGACGATCATCCCGCCTCGCGCCAGCTTGTCTCGGCGACGATCGCGGCGGAATTGTGCCGCAGCCTCTATGGCGGCGGCGTGCGCGACATTCATTTCTACACGCTCAACCGGGCGGAACTGAGTTTTGCGATCTGCCATTTGCTGGGCTTGCGGGCGACGGTGAGCAATGGAGGAACGGCATGATCTATCCTCATCCGTTCGCCCTGAGCTTGTCGAAGGGTTCCACCGACCGCAGGGAGGTGTCTTCGCCTCCGCTCAGACAAGGGCTTCGACTTCGCTCAGCCCGAACGGAGTTTTTAATATGACAGCTGAACAGACATTGCGCGCGCTGGCCGCGGACAAGATACTGATCTTCGATGGCGGCTATGGCACGTCGATCCAGAAGCATGGCCTGACCGAAGCGGATTATCGCGGTGATCTCGATCTGCCCAAGGACCAGAAGGGCAATAACGACCTGCTCTGCCTGACCCGGCCCGACATCGTGGAGGGTATCCACAGCGCCTATCTGGAAGCGGGCGCGGACATGATCGAGACCAACACGTTCAGCTCGACCAAGATCGCGATGGCCGATTATGGCTGCGAACATCTGGTGTGGGACATTAACATCGCGGCGGCCAAGTTGGCGCGCAGCGCGTGCGAGAAGGCGACGGCAAAGGACGGCAAGCCGCGCTTCGTCTGCGGTTCGATCGGCCCGACCAACAAGACGCTCAGCATTTCCCCCGACGTCAACGACCCCGCCTTCCGCGAGGTCGATTATGATACGCTCAAAGCCGATTATCGCGAGCAATGCGAGGCGCTGATCGCGGGGGGGGTCGATTTCCTGCTGGTCGAAACCTGCTTCGATACGCTGAACGCCAAGGCTGCGGGCATGGCCGCGCGCGAGGCGGAGGAAGCGGCGGGCCGCTCCGTGCCGCTGATGCTCAGCTTCACCATCACCGACATGTCGGGCCGTAACCTGTCGGGCCACACCATCAACGCCTTCTGGTATTCGCTGCGTCATCTGAAGCCGCTCACTATCGGCGTGAACTGCGCGTTCGGCGCGGATTTGCTGCGGCCCTATCTGGCCGAGCTGTCGAAAAATGCCGACACGCTGATCCTGGCCTATCCTAATGCGGGCCTGCCCAATGAGCTGGGCCAATATGACGAACTGCCCGCCACCACCGCGCGGCTGATCCGCGAATGGGTGGACGAAGGGCTGGTCAACATGGTCGGCGGCTGTTGCGGCACGACGCCCGCCCATATCGGCGCGGTGGCGAAGGCGCTGGACGGGCATAAGCCGCGTGTCGTGCCGGAATTGCCGGTCGTGACGCGGTTGGCGGGCCTGGAGCCGATGCACATCGCTGCCTGACCTGAAAAGCCCTCTCCCCTTCAGGGGAGAGGGTTGGGAGAGGGGGCTGTACGCGACCTCACCCAGTATCCCCTCTCCCCAGCCCTCTCCCCTGAAGGGGAGAGGGAGAAGAAGGCTGACATGACCACCCAGAAATCCACCGCCACCTTCGTCAATATCGGTGAACGCACCAACGTCACCGGATCGGCCAAGTTCAAGAAGCTGATCATGGCGGGCGATTACGCCACCGCCATCGACATCGCGCGCGAGCAGGTGGAGAATGGGGCGCAGATCGTCGACGTCAACATGGACGAGGGGCTGCTCGACGCGGTCGAGGCGATGACGACCTTCCTGAAACTCATGACGTCGGAACCGGACATCAGCCGCGTCCCCGTCATGATCGATTCCTCTAAATGGGAAGTCATCGAAGCGGGCCTCAAATGCGTGTCCGGCAAGCCGATCGTCAATTCGATCAGCATGAAGGAGGGCGAGGAGGCCTTCCTGTTCCACGCCCGCAAATGCATGGCCTATGGCGCCGCCGCGGTCATCATGGCGTTTGACGAAACGGGGCAGGCGGACACCAAGGAACGCAAGGTCGAGATTTGCGCCCGCGCCTATGACCTGCTGGTCGGCATCGGTTTCCCGCCGGAGGACATCATCTTCGACCCCAATATCTTCGCGGTCGCGACGGGGATCGAGGAGCATAATAATTACGGCGTCGACTTCATCGAGGCGTGCAAGGAGATCAAGGCGCGCTGCCCGCATGTCCATATCTCCGGCGGCCTGTCGAACCTCAGCTTCTCCTTCCGCGGCAACGAACCCGTCCGCCGGGCGATGCACAGCGTGTTCCTCTACCACGCCATCCCCGCAGGCCTCGACATGGCGATCGTCAATGCGGGCCAGCTCGACGTCTATGACACGATCGACCCCGAACTGCGCACCGCCTGCGAGGATGTCGTCCTCAACCGCGATCCCGAAGCGGGCGACCGCCTGGTCACGTTGGCGGAAAAATATCGCGGCACCGACGCGGTGGCGGACAAGGCCGCCGAAGCCTGGCGCAGCTGGCCGGTCGCCAAGCGGCTGGAACATGCGCTGGTCAAGGGCATCGACATGTATGTGGTCGATGATACCGAGGAGGCCCGCCTGACCGCCGACAAGCCGATCCATGTGATCGAAGGGCCGCTGATGGACGGCATGAACGTCGTTGGCGACCTGTTCGGCGCAGGCAAGATGTTCCTGCCCCAGGTCGTCAAATCCGCCCGCGTCATGAAGAAGGCGGTCGCGCACCTTCTCCCCTTTATCGAGGCGGCCAAGGAACCGGGCGCCAAGGGCAAGGGCAAGATCATCATGGCCACGGTCAAGGGCGACGTCCATGACATCGGCAAGAATATCGTCGGCGTCGTCCTGCAGTGCAACGGCTTTGAAGTCGTCGACATGGGCGTGATGGTCCCCTGGCATGACATCATCAAGGCCGCGAACGATCATGACGCCGACATGATCGGCCTGTCGGGCCTCATCACCCCTTCGCTGGACGAGATGGTCACGGTTGCCACCGAAATGCAGCGCGCGGGCATGACCATGCCGGTGCTGATCGGCGGCGCGACCACCTCCAAAGTCCACACCGCGCTGCGCATCGACCCTGCCTATACCGGCCCGGTGGTGCATGTACTGGACGCCAGCCGCGCGGTCGGCGTGGCCACCGCGCTCGTGTCCGAAACCCAGCGGGATGATTTCGTCCAGAAAACCAAGGATGATTATGAGCATGTCCGCGTCGCCCGCGCGAATAAGGGACAGAGCGCGCTCGTGCCGCTGGAGGACGCCCGCGCCAATGGGTTCGAGATTGATGAGAGCCTGAAAGCCCCGCGCCCACGCCTGCCCGGCGTCCATCGCTTCCCCGACTGGGATCTGAAGGATCTGATCCAATATATCGACTGGACGCCCTTCTTCCGCGCCTGGGAACTGGCAGGCAATTATCCCGCGATCCTGACCGATCCGGTGGTGGGCGAAAGCGCGTCCAGCCTGTTTGCCGATGCGCAGGCGATGATGGATCGGATCGTCACCGAAAAATGGCTGGTCGCGCGCGGCGTCGCGGGCCTGTGGCCCTGCCGCCGCGAAGGCGACGACATCATCGTCCATGTCGAGGATGAGAAACATTACACCCTGCCGATGCTGCGCCAGCAGATCCAGAAGCGCGAGGGCCGCGCGAATATGTGCCTCGCCGACTTCATCAGCCATGACGGCGATTGGATGGGCGGCTTTGCCGTCGGGATGCACGGCATTGAACCGCATCTGGCCCGGTTCAAGAATGCGATCGATGACTATTCGGACATTCTTTTGAAAGCACTGGCCGATCGCTTGGCCGAAGCCTTCGCCGAACGCCTCCACCATTATGTCCGCACCGCGCTCTGGGGCTATGCGGAAGGGGAGCAGCTGACCAACGAAGCCCTGATCAAGGAACAATATCGCGGCATCCGCCCGGCCCCCGGCTACCCAGCCTGCCCCGAACATAGCCTCAAGACGATCCTGTTCGAGATGCTGGACGCCCATCACGCCACCGGCATTACGCTGACCGAAAGTTTCGCGATGCTCCCGACCGCCGCCGTTAGCGGTTTCTATTTCGGCCACGCTCAATCGGAATATTTCGGCGTGGCGCGGGTAGGGCGTGATCAGTTGGAGGACTATGCGGTGCGGCGGGGGATCGATATCGACACGGCGGAACGGTATTTAAGGCCGAATTTGGATTGAGGCGATCTACATTCATTGTTTTGCGTTTTATATCCGTGCAAATCGGCGAATTTTGTAGGACTTGTCTGTCCGCAACAATAACGTGAGATACAGAAGTCGAGTTTGAAATAAGGCAAAAGGTGGGTCATGGGCGACAAAGGACGGAGCGTTGATCTCTTAGGCATAAAACCCGTCAGTAAAGCGGTAGAAATTGCTACTAAAGGTACGGTCGATGGCCTCGGATCATTCCTCAGTAGAATATGCCTGCCTGCCGCTGAGGAATTCGGCCTCCTTTTGAGGGACCGAATAAGCAGTTGGCGTCAAGATCAGGCGGCGAGTATAATTAGGAAGGCCGAAGCTAAGTTAGCAAAGAGAATGAATGCTGAACGGCTTCACGCTCATCCGCGATTGGTCATGTTGGCTCTTGAACAGGGTTCGTGGAACGACGCGGATGAGGTTCAGGAGGCATGGGCAGGACTGTTGGCATCCGCCTGTGATGGTTCTGGGCAATCGCAAGAGAACCTAATTTTCATGAATTTACTTGCGCAAATGACAGCGATGGAAGTTCATCTACTAAATTATATGTGCTTCAATACTAAAAAATTCCAAGATGAATTGGGATTTGTAGTAAGTAATGAATTCAAAATAAATATTAGTGAATTATGCAAAATTGCTGGAACAGATGATATAATATCACTTGATATTCAGTTGGATCATTTAAGAAAAATTGGCCTAGTTGAAGAAGGAGGTGGATTTTGGGTCGGATCCAATATTGTAAACATTGAACCTTCAGCACTTGCGCTAAATCTTTACGTGAGAGCGCAAGGAAGCATTGCTCCAGCAGTCGAATATTTCGGTCCGTTGGAACCGCTCCCTCTGCATATGAGGCCAAGTTTCGGTCAAATGCTGGATAATGATACCATCAATCCTTCCGATGAAGCGGCTGATCTCTAGTAGTAGCTTACCTTTCACGCCGCCCTCAACCCCTCACTCACCTCCCAGCCCTTGCACGCCAGCAAGACCGGCTTGGGTACGACTTTCTCGCCATTGGAATAATAAGCGACCATGCGCCGGGACACCCCCAGCGCCTCGGCGGCCTTGGACAGCGACAGGCCATGCCGCATTCGCCATTCCAGAAATGTCCGCGCATCATCATGGCCGGTCGCCGCCAGCGTTTCCAGCCAGAGCCTGTCCGCCCCCAACTCCGCCCCGCTGGGCCATGCCAGCCCATGCCCCCAATCGCCGATTTCCACCCGCGCAAACTCTGCTTGATCGCGTAGCGTGGCAAAGGCGCGGTCGGCCATCAATCCGGCCAGATCGAGATCGGCCTCGGTCCCGTCCGACCAGCTGATATGCAGCGTCGTCGCTCCGGTCGCATGGACGGCGCTAATCGTGCGCATCTTGTCGGTTATGCTCATCCGTTCAACTCCTGCCAGGTCTGCATAAGCAAGGCCTGATTGCGACGCGCCCATTCGACTGCATCATCCAATATCGCCGTTGGCACATGCCCTATGATCAATTCGAACGAGGCAATCGCCACCGAGCAGCGAAAATCCGGGCCTTCGATATGAAAATGCGGCACGCCATGATCGCGGCCATACACAGCGATCTTCCAGCGGGCAGCGCGATACATCGTGACCATAAGAGGAGGTTAGTGCATTCATTGCACTACCGCAAGCCCTTCCAACACAGAGAAGTCTTCGGGTTCATCCGCATAGGTTAACCAGCATCCATCCCATCCGCCACCCCGTCTCCCCCCCCTCCCAAAAAAAGGGCGTCCGGTTGCCCGGACGCCCTTCTTCGTGTCGTAAGGAAAGGGGAGGCCTTACGCGTTATAGACCTTGTCGACTGCCGCGCGGAATTTGGCCATGTCGTCGGCGGAGCCGACGGTGACGCGGGAGACGGTGGGCCAGATTGCCCAGCTGCGGCCGATCTGCACCTTTTCCGGGGCAGCCAGCAGCGCGGCCTGCATCTCCTTGGCGGGCTTTTTCCAGTTCACCATGAACATATTGGCCTGGCTGCCGGGATGGACCTCGATGCCCTTCTTGGTGAGCCAGGCGATGGTTTCCTCGCGATTGGCGATCATCTCGTTCCGGCGCGCCTTGATGAGGGCGGCTTCGGTATAGACCGCATTGCCGCAATGCATCGCGGTGATCGCGAGGCCCCCGGCCGCCGGGCCGAACAGCATGATGCGCTTCTGCACTTCGGGATCGGCGAAGGTGAGGCCCAGGCGCACACCGGCCATGCCGAACAGCTTGGAGAAGGTCCGCATGACGATGATGTCCTTGCGGGTGCCGATCAGCGTCGCGGCGCTCGGGCTTTCCGAGAAATGGAGATAGGCTTCGTCCACCAGCAGCATGGAATCGGCAGGCTTGTTGTCGAGCAGCCACTGGATGTCGGCCAAAGGCGTGATCGTGCCGGTCGGGTTGTTGGGCGTGCAGATATAATAGAGGCCCGCATTGGGATTGGCGGCCAGCATTGCCTTTACGTCATGGCCCTTGCCGATGGCCTGGGGTGCCTTGGCGATAGGGGCCTTCATATAGTCGGCGGTGCGCCAGGCGGACTCGAAGGTCGGGTCGGCGGTCACCAGACCCTTGGTCGGCGAGCAATAGGCCGCGACGATGCTGACCAGCGGGCCGCCCGAACCGGGCCAGGGCATGACATGGCTTTCGGGGATGCCCTCGACCGTGGCGACGGTCTTGACCAGGTCGCCGCGATAATTGTCGGGATCATACCAGTTGCCAAAGGATGCAGCTTCGGCGGCGGCGGCGACGCCGGACGGGAAGGGGCCGGTCCAGCATTCGTTCGCGCCGATACGCACCGCACCCTTGATGCCGCGCCCGGCCTGCTGCTGCGCCATCGCAGCATTGCCCAGCAACGTGCTGGCGGCAACGCCTGCGCCCAGCAGCGCGGCCACTTCGGCCAGCTGGCGGCGCGAATAGCCGCGTTCGATCAGATCGTCTCTGGCATCCTTGTCGAGCATCATGGTCATGTCGTCTGTCCCTTTGTCCTGCCGTCCGGGCGTTCTTTCCGGGGGTTCATGGGGATAAACGAAGCGGCGGCGCATTTCCGCAATGCGCCGCCGCCAGAGTTTGCAAAATTTATGGCGGTGAAGGGTCTGTTGCGAAATGCGCGAAAGAGCGCATTTCGGTTACCGTACCGGCCCACCCCCACCCGACCTCCCATTCAGGATACACTCTGTGGGCGGTCGGGTGGGGGTGCGGGCCGGTGCGGACCCTAAAAAGACATGACGTTACGCTTTCCACACCTTGTCGATGGCCGCGCAGAAAGCGTCCATTTCCACCGCCGACCCCACCGACACGCGCGAGACATTGGGCCAGATCGGCCAGCTGCGGCCAATCTGGACATTTTCCGCCAACAGCGCGTCGGCCATGGGCTTGGCGGGCTTGCCCCAATCGATCATGAACATATTGGCGTGGCTGCCGGGGATGACCTTGATCTTCTTCTTCGTCAGGAAGGCGATCGCCTTGTCGCGATTGGCGTTCATCTCCGCGCGGCGCGCCTTGATGAGGTCAGCCTGCGCGACCGATACCGTGCCGCAGGCGACGGCGGTCATCGGCAACATGCCAGTCACCTGCCCGCCATCATAACGCATCATCTTTTCCATCAGCACGGGCGCGGCGAAGGTCAGGCCCAGCCGCATCCCCGCCATGCCGAACAATTTGGAGAAGGTGCGCAGCACGATGACGTCATTGCGGGTCGCGGCCATGCTGGCGGCGGTGCCGGTCTCGGTCCAGTGGATATAGGCTTCATCCACCACCAGGATCGCGTCCTTGGGCTTGTTGTCGGCCAGCCACTGGATGTCGGCGATCGGCGTTACCGTGCCGGTCGGATTGTTGGGCGAACAGACATAATAAAGCCCGGCATTGGGATCAGCCGCCAGCATCGCCTTCACGTCATGCGCATAATCCTTGGTCAGCGGCACTTTGGTCACTTTCGCGCCCAGCCAGTCGCCGGTCCGCCAGATGGCCTCATAGGTCGGGTTGGCCGTCACGATGCCGCGCGTGGGCGAGGCAAAGGCGATCGCGACGCGGCTCAGCGGATCGGACGATCCGGGCCAGGCGACGATACGGTCGGCAGGAACGTCCTCGACTGCGGCCACGGCATCAAACAGTTTTTGATGCTCATTGTCCGGCTCGTAGCGATTGCCCTCGGTCACCAGCTTGAACGCGGCTTCGGCGGCAATCGGGAAGGGGCCGGTCCAGCATTCATTCGCGCCGATTCGGACAGCGCCAGCGACCGGCTTGGCCGCCTGCTGCGCCACGGCGCTCGTCGCGCGGATCGCCGCTGCGCCAGCGCCCAGGAGCGCGGTCGCCTTGGCCAGTTGCCGCCGCGAATAGCCCCGGTCCAGAAGATCGCGTTCAAACGCCGTTTCACCTGATGTCGCCATGGTCCCATTCTCCCTGAAAGCCGATTTTACATTCTTAGACGATTGTACAGAATGTTTCCGCCATGCAAATGACCTCTGCTTGAACGTCGCGCTGCATGAATCGCCTTGGAAAGCAGGCCGCCGATCTGATAGCGCTGACGCCATGCCCAGCACACCCGCCGCCGCCGCCCGCCAGATCCTCACCCGCCTTCAGGAAGTGATGGCGTCGCGCACCAGCGCGCAGGCCAAATTGAACAAGGTGGTGGAGATTATCGGCCAGTCGCTGTCGAGCGAGGTCTGCTCCATCTATCTGGTGCGCGAGGGCGTGCTGGAACTGTTCGCGACCCGCGGGCTGAAGCAGGAGGCGGTCCATGTCACCCGCATGGCAATGGGGGAGGGGCTTGTCGGTCTGATCGCCACTAATGTCGAGACGCTGAACCTGGACGAAGCCGCGTCGCACCCCGACTATAGCTACCGTCCCGAAACCGGCGAGGAGCTGTTCCACAGCTTTGCCGGCGTGCCGATCGTGCGGCGCGAACGGGCGATCGGCGTCCTGTGCGTGCAACATGCCGAACCGCGCAAATATGAGGAAGTGGAGATAGAGGCGCTCCAGACCGTCGCGATGGTGATGGCGGAACTGATCGCCAATGCAGAACTCGCCGATGACGGTCCCAGCGACCAGCGCGTCACCGACACCGGCACGACGATGCTGCACGGGCTGCAACTGGTGATGGGCATGGCGCGCGGCCATGCGGTATTCCACCAGCCGCGCGTCCATATCGAACATACGGTCGCGGAGGATACCGAGGCCGAGCGGCAGCGGGTCATTTCCGCCTTCGCCAAAATGCGCGAACAGATCGACCGGATGACCGGCGCTGCTGAATTCGGCATGGAGGGCGAACATCAGGAGGTTTTGGAAACCTACAAGATGTTCGCCTATGACGAAGGCTGGACCCGCCGGATCAATGAGGCGATCGACAGCGGCCTGACCGCCGAAGCCGCGATCGAACGGGTGCAGCAGCGCACCCGGATGCGGATGCGCCAGATTGACGATCCGCTGCTGTCCGACCGGATGCATGATCTGGAGGATCTGGCCAACCGGCTGCTGCGGATCGTGTCGGGGCAGCTGGGTACGGCGGCGCAGATGGGGCTGCGGCAGGACGCGATCCTGATCGCGCGCAACCTGGGGCCGGCCGAACTGCTGGAATATGATCGCCGCCGGTTGAAGGGCGTGATCCTGGAGGAAGGATCGCTGACCGCCCATGTCACCATCGTCGCGCGCGCCATGGGCGTGCCGGTGCTGGGCCGGGTGCGGGACATCCGCCATCTGGTCAATGAGGGCGACCTCATCCAGATGGACGTCAACGCCAATGCGCTGCTGATCCGCCCGACCGCCGACATGGAGGAGGCGTTCGACAATAAGCTGCATGTGACGCAAAAGCGCCGCGCCGAATTTGTCGCGATGCGCGATCTGCCATCGGTCACCGCCGACGGCCAGCGGGTGGAACTGATGGTCAATGCGGGCCTGCGCGAGGATGCGCAGGCGCTCGACATGGTGGGCGCGGACGGCATCGGCCTGTTCCGCACGGAATTCCAGTTTCTGGTGTCGGCCACCCTGCCGCAGCGCGAAAAGCAGCAGCGGCTCTACAAGGATGTGCTGGACGCGGCGGGCGACCGCCCGGTCATCTTCCGCACTGTCGACATCGGCGGCGACAAGGCGCTGCCCTATATGCAGCGTGAAGATGAGGAGTTGGAGGATAATCCGGCGATGGGCTGGCGCGCGCTGCGGCTGGCGCTCGACCGCGACGGGCTGATGAAGGCGCAGGCGCGCGCCCTGCTGGAGGCGGCGGCGGGCAAGGTGCTGCATGTCATGTTTCCGATGGTGTCGGAACCCTGGGAATATGAGGAGGCGCGTGCGCTGGTCGAACATCAGCGCTTATGGTTGCAGGAACGCAGGAAGAAGCTGCCGATCGCGGTCAAATATGGCGCGATGCTGGAGGTGCCGGCGCTTGCCGAGGTGCTGGACATATTGCTGCCCCGGCTCGATTTCCTGTCGATCGGCACCAACGACCTGACCCAGTTTCTGTTCGCGGCCGACCGCGCCCACCCGCGCCTGGCTGAACGCTATGACTGGCTGAGTATCGCGATCCTGCGCTTTCTCGACCGGGTGGTGCGGACCTGCAAGGATTATCAGGTTCCGGTCGGCGTCTGCGGCGAAATGGGCGGGCGCACGCTTGAAGCCATGGCGCTGGTTGGCCTGGGTATCCGCCGCCTGTCGATCACCCCGGCATCGGTCGGGCCGGTCAAGGCGATGATCCGCGCGATCGACGCTGCGGAATTGCAGGCGCTGATGCGCGAACTGCTGGACGGCGGCGCGCGCGACATCCGGGCGCGGCTGACGCAATGGGCGGTTGAACGGAACATCGAACTGGGGTGAGGTGAGCCGCAAGAACGCGGCGCGGCGTTGACAATCCCCGTCCCACAGTGAGACAAGACCGACCATCGAAGGTCGCGGAGCAGCATGGCAGACGAAACAGAATTGGACACCGGTGCGGACAGCGCACCGGAAATGCAGCCCGACACCCCCGGCGCGAAATTGCGTGCCGCGCGGGAGGCGTTGGGCCTGTCGCTGGCGGAGGTCGCCACCCGCACGCGCATAGCGCTGCGGCAGCTCGAAGCAGTCGAGCGTGACGATTATGCTGCCCTGCCGGGCATCCCCTATGCCGTCGGTTTCGCACGCGCCTATGCCCGCGCGGTCGATCTGGACGAGGTGGCGATTGCTGCCGAAGTGCGCCAGGCGGTGCATAGCAGCGACATGGGCGCCAATCGCTACGAAGCGTTCGAGCCAGTCGATCCCGCCCGCGTGCCTTCGCGCACGCTGGCCTGGACCGCGGCCATCATCGTCCTTGTCCTGATCGCGGGTTATACGCTCTGGCGCTCGCAATCGCTGACGCCGCCGACCGGCGAGGAAATCGCCCAGGAACAGGCAAAGGCCAAAGCCCCCGCCGCCGCCAGTGCTGCGCGGGTCGCGCCAGCCGCACAGCCGGTCGTCTTTACCGCCATCGACGATGTATGGTTGCGTATCTATGATGAAGCGGGCGAACGGCTGAAGGACGGCCTGCTCAAGAAGGGCGAGGCTTTCACCCTGCCAACGGGCGCGCGTAACCCGATGATCCTGACTGGGCGGCCGCAATCGCTGAGCGTCACTGTCGGGAGCAAGGTCGTGGCGCCGCTGGGCGCACCTGATCGGACGATCGCCGATGTGCCAGTCAGTGCCGAAGCGCTGCTGGCGCGCGGCACTGCCGCTGCCGCGCCCGCCGCTGCTGCTTCGTCTGCAACGCCGTCGTCCCGTCCTGCGCAGCGCCGGGCGACCCCGCGCCAAACCACGTCTCCATCAGCTGGCGACGTGGCACCCGCCGCCGCGCCTGCATCTGCTCCGCCGGCACCGGCGGCATCGGGCGATGGCACGGGCGGCTGAGTGTCGGTTCCGGGCGCGGGCGTGGCCAAACGTCACGCTTTACCGCGCGAAATAACGCCTTATGGTTAAGGCGATAGAGTTAGTCGGGGAATATCATGCGTCACGCCTTTTTCGCGACCTCCTGCCTGGCATGGAGCGCGCCGCTGCTGCTGGCGATCGCGCCGTCCGCCATCGCGCAAACCGCGCCGGTCGAGGTGCGGGTCGACCGGCTGGAAAAGGAAATGAAGGCGGTCCAGCGCAAGGTGTTTCCGGCCGGCGCGCCCATCGAAGCGCAGATTGTCCGTCCGGCTGCCCCGACGCTCGCGCCCGGATCGCCATCCTCTTCGCCCATATCGGACCTGACCGCGCGCGTCGGCGCACTGGAATCGCAGCTGGCGTCGATCACAGGCCAGGTCGAGGAAAACAGCTTCAAGCTCAAGCAGCTGGAAGAGGCTTTCAACAAATATAAGGCCGAAATCGAAGGCCGCCTGCTCCAGCCCGAAACCCCGCCCGCGGTGAAGCCGACGGCGGCGGCGCCCGTGACGGTCGATCCCGCACCGGTTGCGTCCAAGCCAGCGGCACCCAAGCCTGCGCCTGCGTCTGCCACCCCGGTCGTGAGCGAGGCCCGCAAGGCGGCGGTCGCGGCGATCGAGCGGCCCGATACGGGCGACGCGCCGATGGATGCCTACAGCTATGGCTATCGTCTGTGGGACGCGAAATATTATCCCGAAGCGCAGGCGCAGCTGAAAGCCACGGTCGACAAATATGGCACGTCGCCGGTTGCCAGCCGGGCGCAGAATCTGCTCGGCCGCGCCTATCTGGACGAGGGCAAACCTGCTCTGGCCTCGGTCGCCTTCTATGAAAATTATCAGAAGCGCCCACGCGGCGACCGCGCGCCCGACAGCCTCGCCTATCTCGGCGAAGCGCTGATCCAGCTCAAAAAGCCCGCCGACGCCTGCAAAGTCTATGCAGAACTGGAGCAGGTCTATGGAACGAGCCTGTCCGCCAGCCTGCGGGGCATGATGGACAAGGGCCGCGCCAGGGCGAAGTGCAGCTGACGAGTGACCGCGCTGGCCTGCAAGCCCGGCTGATCGCGGCGACACAGGCGCTGGTCGGGGATGACCCGGCGGCGCGCTTTGGCGTTGCGGTGTCGGGCGGGCCGGACAGCATGGCGCTGCTCTATCTGGCCGCACAGGCCTTTGCCGGGCGGGTGGCGGCGGTGACGATCGATCATGGCCTGCGCCCCGCTTCCGCCGACGAAGCGGCCATGGTTGCGCGCTGGTGCGCGGGGCAGGGCATCACTCACCATGTCGCAACGCCCGATACGCCGCCCGTTGGCAACATTCAGGCCTGGGCGCGCACGCATCGTTATGCGATGATCGAACAATGGCGGCTGACGCAGGGCATCGACTGGATCATGACGGCCCATCATGCCGACGATCAGCTTGAAACCCTGCTGATGCGGCTCAACCGGGGGTCGGGGGTTGGCGGTCTGGCCGGGGTGCGCGGGCGGTCAGGCACGGTCATCCGCCCGCTGCTGGGCGTGCGCAAGGCGGCGTTGCAGCAACTGGTGGATGATGAAGCGCTGCCGCATGTCCATGACCCCTCCAATGCCGATCCACGGTTCGACCGGGCGGCATTGCGTGTGGCGCTTGCCGGGGCCGACTGGCTGAACCCGGAAGCTGCAGCCCGCAGCGCAGCGGCGCTGGCGGAGGCGGAGGCTGCGCTGGACTGGAGTATTGCCGAATTGGCGGCGCGTCATGTCGAACGGAACGACGCGCAGTGGCGGCTCGATCGCACCGACCTGCCGCGCGAATATCTGCGTCGCCTGATCCTCCACATGCTGCACGCCGCTGCGCCCGATGCGGCCTTGCCGCGGGGCGATGCGCTGGATCGCGCGATCTGCGCGGCGCAGGCCGGGGGGCAAGCGAATCTGGGGGACTGGCTGCTGCGGGGTGGGTCGGTCTGGACGTTACGCCTTGCGCCGCCGCGCGCCGATTCCAAAAAAGTTCCACAACCCGACGTATGAACCCAACGGCCTGCCGTTTTTGTGCGCCGCAACAGTCTTTCCTTAACGCCGCCCATGCGCCATTCTGCGCGGAAATAAGCGGAGATTTGCAGCGATGGTGGAATTTGCGGCCCTGACCTATGGCCTGTTGGCCAGTGTCATTCTTTCGGCAGCGCAACGTAACCAGAAGCTGGCCCGGCCACACCCGCCACTGCTGCTCTATCTGGGCTATCTTCTCTGCGGCCTGTCGGCGGGGCTGGCGCTGGTGCTGGCCTATCTCGTCATTGTCCAACTCACCGTCGGTTAATCCTTGCCATATAGGGTCAGGCCCAAGCTTGCGCTTTGCCCGACGCGCCCTATCTTGGCCGGTGAAAGAGAGTGATGATGAACGACGAGAAAGACCCGCAGGGCAATCCCTG
Source organism: Sphingobium sp. (assembly GCA_023266575.1). Lineage (GTDB taxonomy): Bacteria > Pseudomonadota > Alphaproteobacteria > Sphingomonadales > Sphingomonadaceae > Sphingobium. The sequence continues at coordinate 17,656 of JAHFPV010000008.1, read as the reverse complement.
GATCAAGAGCGCGATGATTTGGGCAGGGGTGATTGTTGCCCTGTTGCTGTTCGTGTCCATGTTCGACAGCCGTTCCGCCTCCACTGCCGGGACAGGGATCGCCTATTCCGAATTCCGCTCGAAAGTGCAGGAAGGGCAGGTCAAGGACGTCGCCATCGCGCCCAACAAGATTTCGGGTACGCTGGCCAGCGGCCAGAAGTTCAACACCATTCCCGTCAGCGATCCGGGCCTCACGACTCTGCTGGATGACAATGGCGTCAAATATTCGGGCCAGGCCGAGGAGCAGCCCAGCTTCTGGATGATCCTCATCTACCAGTCGCTCCCCTTCCTGCTGATCCTGGGCATAGCCTTCTTCGTGCTGCGACAGATGCAGAAGGGCGGCGGCGCCGGCGGCGCGATGGGTTTTGGCAAGTCGAAGGCCAAACTGCTGACCGAAAAGCATGGCAAGGTCACCTTCGATGACGTCGCGGGCATTGACGAGGCGCGCGAGGAATTGCAGGAGATCGTCGAGTTCCTCAAGAACCCGACCAAATTCGCCCGTCTGGGCGGCAAGATTCCTAAGGGCGCGTTGCTGGTCGGTTCGCCCGGCACTGGCAAGACGCTGCTGGCCCGCGCGATCGCGGGCGAGGCAGGCGTGCCTTTCTTCACCATTTCCGGCTCCGACTTTGTCGAAATGTTCGTGGGCGTCGGTGCAAGCCGCGTGCGCGACATGTTCGAGCAGGCCAAGAAGAACGCGCCCTGCATCGTGTTCATCGATGAAATCGACGCGGTCGGTCGCCATCGTGGCGCGGGCCTTGGCAATGGCAATGACGAGCGCGAGCAGACGCTGAACCAGTTGCTGGTTGAGATGGACGGCTTTGAAGCCAATGAAGGCATCATCATCGTCGCAGCCACCAACCGCCCCGACGTGCTGGACCCTGCGCTGCTGCGTCCGGGTCGCTTCGACCGTCAGGTCGTCGTGCCGCGTCCCGACATTGAAGGTCGCGAGAAGATTTTGGCCGTCCACATGAAGAAGGTGCCGCTGGCACCCGACGTCGAACCGCGGACCATCGCGCGCGGGACGCCCGGCTTTTCCGGCGCGGACCTCGCCAACCTTGTCAACGAAGCGGCGCTGATGGCGGCGCGTCGCGGCAAGCGGCTGGTTGCGATGGACGAGTTTGAAGCGGCCAAGGACAAGGTGATGATGGGCGCGGAACGCCGCTCCATGGTCATGACCGACGATGAAAAGAAGATGACCGCCTATCATGAGGCTGGCCATGCCATCGTGTCGGTGCATGAGGCCGCGTCCGACCCGATCCACAAGGCAACCATCATCCCGCGCGGTCGTGCGCTGGGCATGGTCATGCGCCTGCCCGAACGGGACAGCTACAGCTATCATCGCGACAAGATGCACGCGAACATGGCGGTCGCCATGGGTGGCCGCGTCGCCGAAGAGATTATCTTTGGCTATGACAAGGTGTCGAGCGGCGCTTCGGGCGACATCCAGTACGCCACCAAGCTGGCGCGCGACATGGTCACCCAATGGGGCATGTCCGACAAGCTGGGTCCGTTGCAATATGAAGAGCAGCAGGGCGAAACCTTCCTTGGCTATTCGCAGAGCGCGCGCGTCCATATGTCGGACGAGACCGCCAAGCTGATCGACAAGGAAATTCGTGGGCTGGTCGAGCAGGGCTATAACCGGGCCAAGGAACTGCTGACCGGTCATGAGGACCAGCTGCACCTGCTGGCCAACGCGATGCTGGAATATGAAACGCTGAGCGGCGACGAGATCAAGGCGCTGCTGGAAAAGGGTGAGATCACCCGCGACGATGGCACGACGATCAAGCCGTCGGTCATTCCGGCAGCCGGTTCCTCCATCCCCCGCGCGGGCAAGCGCAAGGGACCGTTCGGCAACCCGTCGCCCGCCGGAGCCTGATCCGCCAAGATATCGACAGGGCGCGCGACCGCAGGGTTGCGCGCCCTTTTTCACGCCCCTGCCGCCAGCGCAATAAAATGCCCCAAAGGGACTGGCCGTCCGCGCCCATAGTGGTTACATGAGCCGCCACAAATCCCCCGGAACCAACCAGAGGTTCCGCATCAGAAAGTGGCATTTTCCATGGATATCCGCCTTGGCCTCACCTTTGACGACGTGCTGTTGCAGCCCGGCGAATCCGACGTGCTGCCCAGTCAGGCGGACACGTCCACCTATGTGACGCGCGAGATCAAGCTGAACATCCCGATCCTGTCGTCAGCGATGGACACGGTGACGGAGGCCGACATGGCGATCGTCATGGCGCAGCTGGGCGGCATCGGCGTGCTGCACCGGAACATGACGGTGGAGGAACAGGCCGACGCGGTGCGCGCGGTCAAGCGGTTCGAGAGCGGCATGGTCGTGAACCCCATCACCATTCTGCCCAGCGCCACGCTGGCCGACGCGCAGATGCTGATGCAGCGGCACAAGATCAGCGGCATTCCGGTGGTGGAAGAATCGGGCAAGCTGGTCGGCATATTGACCCACCGCGACACCCGCTTTGCCGAAAACCCGGCCCAGCCGGTCAGCGAATTGATGACGAAGGATAATCTCGCCGTCGTCCCCGCGGGCGTCAGCCAGGATGAGGCCAAGCGTCTGCTGCACCAGCGCCGGATCGAAAAGCTGCTGGTGGTGGATGACGCCTATCGCTGTGTCGGCCTGATCACGGTCAAGGATATGGAAAAGGCGGTCACCTATCCGCAGGCGACCAAGGACGGCACCGGCCGCCTGCGCGTCGCGGCGGCGACCACGGTGGGCGACAAGGGGCTGGAGCGCAGCGAGGCGCTGATCGACGCGGAATGCGACCTGATCGTCATCGACACCGCCCATGGCCACAGCAAACAGGTTTCCGCCGCCGTCGAAGCGGTCAAGCGCCTGTCCAACCATGTTCAGGTGGTTGCCGGCAATGTCGCCACCGCCGAAGCAACCCGCGCGCTGATCGGCGCGGGCGCGGATTGCGTGAAGGTCGGCATCGGGCCGGGATCGATCTGCACCACCCGCGTGGTGGCAGGCGTGGGCGTGCCGCAGCTGACCGCGATCATGGATTCCGCCGAAGCTGCCGCGAAGCTCGGCGTGCCGGTGATCGCCGATGGCGGCCTGCGCACGAGCGGCGACGTGGCCAAGGCGCTGGCAGCGGGCGCAGGCTGCGTCATGGTGGGATCGCTGCTGGCCGGGACCGCCGAAGCGCCGGGCGAAACCTTCCTCTATCAGGGGCGCGCCTATAAGAGCTATCGCGGCATGGGCAGCGTCGGCGCGATGGCACGCGGCAGTGCCGACCGCTATTTCCAGGCGGATATCAAGGACCAGATGAAGCTGGTTCCCGAAGGCATTGAAGGCCAGGTGCCGTTCAAGGGACCGGCCAAGGATGTCATTCACCAGCTGGTCGGCGGCGTGAAGGCCGCAATGGGCTATACCGGCAGCCGCACTATCCCCGACCTGCAGGAGCGCGCCCGCTTCGTGCAGATCACCAATGCCGGGCTGTCCGAAAGCCATGTCCATGACGTCACCATCACGCGGGAAGCCCCTAATTATCCGACGCGCTGAGTCCTCCCCGGTACGGGGAGGGAGACCGCTGGCGAAGCCAGTGGTGGAGGGGGGATGCTGTTTGGCGCTACCTCTCCTGTCGTTGCGCTTGCCTCCCGCCCCCTCCACCAGCCTTCGGCCGGTCCCCCTCCCCGTGCCGGGGAGGATATGACCCCCGCCGCCCGCCTTCAGGCTGCGATCGAGCTGCTCGACGCCATCATCGCGTCGGCGCGGGACGGTGGGCCTGCCGCCGACACGCTGATCGCGCGCTATTTCAAGGAGCGGCGCTATGCCGGGTCGCGTGACCGGCGGGCGGTGCGTGACCATGTCTATGACGCGATCCGGCGCGCGGGCGAGCGGCCCGACACAGGGCGCGAGGCGATGATCGGGCTGGCGCAGGAACGGCCCGATCTGGCTGCGCTGTTCGACGGGTCGGCCCATGCGCCGATGCCGATCGAGCCGGGCGAGGCCGGGGCCAGCGCCGGGGCGGTGCCAGCCTGGCTCGTGCCGCTGCTGGCTGCGCCGGTCGAGCAGGACGCCCTGTTGGGCCGCGCGCCAGTCGATCTGCGGGTCAATCGGCTGAAGGCCACGCCTGCCGCTGTCGCGCCGCACCTGCCCGACGCGCAGCCGATCGCCGGATTGCCCGATGGCCTGCGCCTGCCCGAAGGCTTCCCGGTCGAACAGGCCGATCCGTGGAGACAGGGGCTGGTCGAGGTGCAGGATGGCGGCAGCCAGATGATTGCGCTGGCCTGCGCCGTCGCGCCCGGCATGACCGTGGTCGACATGTGCGCCGGGGCGGGCGGCAAGACGCTGGCGCTGGCCGCCGCGATGGCGGGGCAGGGGACGCTGATTGCTGCCGATACGATCCGCGCGCGACTGGCGCGGCTCAGCCCGCGGGCCGAGCGGGCGGGCGCGACCTTCATCGAAACGCTGCTGATCGATCAGGGGCATGAGGGGCGGGGGCTGGACAGCCTGAAGGCCCAGGCCGATGTCGTGCTGGTCGATGCGCCCTGCTCAGGCACCGGTACCTGGCGGCGCAACCCGGAGGCGCGGTGGCGGCTGACGCAGGCGCGGCTCGATCGGCTGGTCGCGGAACAGGCGCGTATCCTGGATTTTGCCGCGCCCTTGCTGGCCCCCGGCGGGGCGCTGGTCTATGCTACCTGCGCGCTGACGGATCGGGAGGGACGCGATCGGGTGGATGGCTTTCTGAACCGGCATGACGGATGGACGGCGGAAGTGCTGGATATGCCGCTGGGCCGCGCCCATGGGGCTGGTTGGCTGCTGACGCCGGGCCATGATGGCACTGATGGTTTCTTCTTTGCGCGGCTGCGCCGGTCGGCATGAAAGCGGCGGCGTGAAACAGGCCATGGACAAGCGCCCGCAAAATGGCGACAGTTGGGCCACATCAATGCCTGAAACATGGCTGGAGACACTCATGCGTTTTACCCCCGCCTCGATCGCGCTCGCCGCTGTCCTGACCACCGTGTCCAGCGTCGGCCTGACCCAGCGTCCCGACGCGCAGATCGAGCCGCGCTCGATCGAATGGCAGAAAGCCGGTGCTGCGGCCTTCGCGGCAGGCAATCTGAACGGCGCGACCGATGCGCTGGAAAGCGCGCTGGCGGTCGATCCGCGCAACCGCGCCGCCTATGTCGATCTGGCCCAGGTCGCGCGCGCGCAGGGGCTGCAAGGCAAGGCGATCCGGCTTTACAAGGAAGCATTGTTGCTCGACCCGACCGACGTGACCGCGCTGGCGGGGCAGGGCGAGGCGATGGTGGAGAAGGGCGCTTTGGCCAAGGCCAAGGAGGTGCTGGCCAAGGCGCAGAGCCTGTGCAAGACCGATTGCGCGCCGGTGGGCAAGCTGGCCGCCGCGATCCAGAAAGGGCCGCCCGCGGTGGCGCTGACTGCCAAGGATGCCGTTCCGACCGCGCCCAAGACGGTGCCGACCGAGACGCCGTAAATAGGATTTGCGGCGCTTAACTTCGCATATTTCCCGGTAAATGCGACATTTTGTTATCGGATTGCGATAGATTATTATGCGGGCCGTTTTGGGTGTGGACGGTGAGAAAGAGCGTGCGCGCGCAATGTAATACCGACGTGCGATGATTGTGACTCATCAACCCTCCCCGACGGGGAGGGTTGATTGGAGTCACGCGCCTCCAATCAAGGGGAGGGGGAGCGAGGCGAAGCCGAGCGTCCACGCTGGCGTGGTACACCCCCACCCAACCTCCCCCTCAAGGGGGAGGAGTCTGACAGGGCACGATCATGCAGCTTGGTATAACATGGCTGGCTGCGAGTAGGACAGTGGCCCTGCCGTGCGTCTGGTGGGTGGTAATTCCTCCACCTCCGTTCGTTTCGAGCGAAGTCGAGAAACGGGCGCGCGCCGGTTTCTCGACTTCGCTCGAAACGAACGGATCAAAGTGAAGTCCGCGCGCCGTAGTGCGCAAGACGAGGCTACCGCCCCAGCACCCGCGCCACCGCGACAAATTCCTCGACGCTGACCGTTTCGGCGCGGCGTTGCGGGTCGATGCCGATTTCGGCCAGCGCATCGAGCGCGCCGGGCAGGCCTTTCAGACTTTGCCGGAGCATCTTGCGGCGCTGGCCAAAGGCGGCGGCGGTCAGGCGTTCGAGATGTTTGAGTTGCACACCGTCCGGCGCGGACTTGGGCGTCAGGTGGACGACGGCGGACATGACCTTGGGCGGCGGGGTGAAGGCGCTGCGGTGGACCTTCATCGCGATACGCGCATCGCTGCGCCATTGGGACAGGATGGCAAGGCGACCATAATGGTCGGTGCCGGGCTGGGCGACGATGCGTTCGGCGACCTCCATCTGGAACATCAGCGTCAGGGTGGACCACCAGGGCAGCGGCTCCCATGGGGCCGACAGCCAGCCGATCAGTAGCGCGGTGCCGACATTATAAGGCAGGTTGGCGATGATATGTGCGCCATCCCCCGCTTCAGCGCGGGCGTCGATCTCCATCGCGTCACCCGACAGGATGCGCAGTTGCCCCGGAAAGGCGGCGTCCAGTTCAGCGAGCGCCGGCAGGCAGCGCCGGTCACGCTCGACGGCGACCAGCCTGGCCCCCGCGCGCAGGATGGCGCGGGTCAGGCCGCCGGGACCGGGACCGACCTCGAACGCGGGCTGGCCGTCGATCGCGCCGGGGACGGCGGCGATCCGGTCGAGCAATTGTTCGTCGAGCAGGAAATTCTGCCCCAGCGCCTTGCTGGCCTGAAGCCCGTGTGTGGCGATCACCTCCCGCAGTGGCGGGAGCTTCATCTTGCCCTCAACAGACATAGGCGGCACGCGCGCGGGCTGCGTCGGCGGCCATGCGCAGCGCGGCAATCATCGCGCCGGGATTGGCGCTGTCGGTGCCTGCAATGCCAAAGGCGGTGCCATGGTCGGGCGATGTGCGGATGATCGGCAGGCCCAGCGTGATGTTGACACCATCGTCGAAATTCAACGTCTTGATCGGGATCAGCGCCTGATCATGATACATGCACAGCGCTGCATCATAGGCTTCGCGGGCGCGGGCATGGAACATGCCGTCGGCGGCCAGCGGCCCGACTATGTCATAGCCTTCGTCGCGCAGCGATTCGACCGCCGGGCGGATGATGTCGATTTCCTCACGCCCCAGCGCGCCGCCTTCGCCCGCATGGGGGTTCAGCCCAGCGACGGCGAGGCGCGGGCGGGCGATGCCGAAATTCTTTTGCAGTCCCTTGACCGTGGTGATGGCGCGGGCGCGGATCAGGTCGATGGTCAGCGCGGACGGGACTTCGCTCAATGGAATATGGATCGTGACAGGCACCACCTTGAGCGATGGTCCGGCCAGCATCATCACGGCATTGTGCGGCGACACGCCACAGCGTTCGGCGACAAATTCGGTCTGGCCGGGATGGGTGAAGCCCACGCCATACAGCTGTTCCTTGCCCACCGGCGCAGTGACGATGCCCGCTGCGGACCCCGACCGGGCAAGGCCGACCGAGGCTTCGAGCGATTCAAACGCCGTGCGCGCGCCATCGACGCTGGGGGTGCCGGGAATGATCTCCCCAGCCTGTCCGACTTGAAGGCAGGGCAGGGCCGAGCCGAAGGCGGCGGCGGCCTCCTCCGGCGCGCTGATCATTGCAATCGGGCCGAGCCAGACCGCGCGCAAAGCCGCGACGTCGCCTACCGCGAAGAAGGGCGGCAGGCCGCGCGCGTCGCGCATCACCCAGCTTTTGGCGACGATTTCCGGCCCGATCCCGGCGGGATCGCCAAGCGAGACCGCAAAGGGCAGCGGCGACTGGCCGACCGGGGGCGCGGCGTCAGTTATATTCGATGATCGCATCACGACGCAGATCGCGCAGATAGATGCGCGCACGCTTGTTGACCCGCTCTTCTTCCAGCTGCGCCATAATCTGTTCGGGATTGGGCGCATTGGCGGACGCCGGATCATCACGGCCACAGACGATCAACACGCGCACGCCGTCGGTGATGGAGCCGAAGGGGGGTGTGGCTTCGCCGACCTGGAGGTTGAGCAGGATTTCCTGCAACTGGGGCGGCAGGTCGCGCAGCTTCACATTGTCATTGTCGACCACGTCCGCGCCGATTTTTGCGCCGACCTCATTGGCCTGACCGCAGCCCTTGATCTCCTTGATCGCGGCGGCGAAACCTGCGGCCTTGGCGCTCGCCTGCTCCTTGGTCGTGCCTTGCGGGAACAGGACCGAGAGCTGTTTCAGGCTGAGCAGCGAATCGCGCGGATCGGCGGTCAGCACCTTGCGCTTGTCCATCACGTAGATCAGCGACACGCCGCCTGCGACCTCGATTGGCCCGGCAATCTGGCCAACCTGCATGTCGGCGGCAGCGGTGGCCAGTTCGGGCGGCAGCTGGACCGGGCGGACCCAGCCCAGATCGCCACCGACCGCTGCGGTCGATGCTTCGGAAAATTGCCGGGCATAAGCACCGAAGCTGCCGCCCTGCTGAATCTGCTGGATGATGTTGCGGGCGTTGGCGAGTATCTGTTCGCGATTTTCCGGGGTCGCCGACAGATAGATTTCGCCGATGCGCAGCTCGTCGCTGCCCTTGGCCGCGTTCAGCCGGTCGACCACCGACTTCACTTCATCTTCCGACACATTGACGAAGGGCTGGATATTGCGCCGTTGCAGGCGGCTCCAGGCCAGTTCGCCCTCAATCTGGCGCTTGATGCTGGCAGCCGAACTGCCTTGTGTGCGCAGATAGGCGTCGAACTGGGTCGGCGACTGGCGGAAATTCGCCGCAACCCGCTCATAGCTTTGCTGGATTTCGGCCGGATCGACCTTGATGTCGTTGGCGGCGGCTTCCTGAATCTGGAGCGTTTCGTCGATCAGGTTGCGCAGCACCTGCACCCGAAGACGCTCTTTTTCTTCCGCTTCGACCTTGCCGCCATTGGCGGTGATGATCAGCGCGAGGCGCTGGTCGATATCCGTGCCGGTGATGATGCGGCCGTTGACGATCGCCGTGGCCTTGCGGACATTGGGGTCGCTCTTGCCAAAGACGGTGACGTCCTTGGGCAGGTTGAGCTGCTGGCTTGCGACGTCGCCGCCATCATCGACCGTCTGCGCGGAAACGCCCTGCACCCCGACGCCAAGCAGCGCGGTGGACAGGAACAGGGTGCGCAGGGCCGAACGAACGGCCGGAAACATGCGGGTGGGCGTGGAAACGACAGGCAGCATCGTCGGCAAATATCTCCAATACGGTCCGGCACGAATGCGCCAATCCGCCTGAACCAGCCCTGACAGGGTAGCGGGAAGGGTGATCCTTATATGCCAATATTGCGGAAAGCTAGCCGAAGCTGGAAAGCATTGCCCTTTCGCGCGTCGCCATTGGCCTGATAGTCGCGCCGCCAGGTGAGGCCGAGCGTCAGACAATCATCCTCATAGGCGATGCCCAGGCGATGGCGAACCGGTTCATACCCATCTGCAATGCTGAGCGGATCTTCCTTCCCATCGGTCAGATCAATCACCGTAGAGCCGAACACCGACCAGAAGCGCGCGAACTGGATACGCCCGCCCAGCCGCAATTCTTCCCGGTCCTGCAAATCCTCCAGCGCGGCCAATGCATCGCGGTTGAGCCGCAGATAGCCGACCATGGCATAGGTATTCTTGCTGCCCACGGTCGCGTCCAGCTCATTGCGGCGGACGGCCAGATGGTCCTTGTCCAGTCGGAACCGGTGGGTGAAGCTGATGAAATCCTTGTAGCGCACTGTCGTGCGGCCAACGATATCGGACGTGCGATCCGACAGGCCGGTGCCGTCGGGCAATATGCTGGTGCGGCTGCTGAGGCGATAGCTTTGCCCGACGATGGTCTGGAGCGAGAAGTCGGGCAGGGCCAGGCTATATTCGATGCCATAGGTGATTCGCGTCGAATCCTCGAACCGGTCGTAGCCGGCAAAGCGGTTGAGCGCGAAGAGGTTGCTGTCCTCCAGATCGACGGCGCGGGCATCCTCATTGGGGAGCGAGAGGTTGGCGACTTTTGGCGCGGCGACGATCTGGACGCGCGGGGCGATCCGCTGCACCCCGCCAAAGGCTTCGCCGATGAAGGGCCAGCGCATGTCCACTGCGGCGGCGGCGATGCCGCGCGCCTGCCAGCCCGGATCGCCGGCATAGCTGGCGGTCGTCGTCAGCGCATTGTCGCTGCTGTGATAGGCGTCGCCGCGCAGATAGCCGGTGAAGGTCACTTCCTGCCCCATGCCGGTCAGCGTGCGCAGATTCCATTCGGCAGCGGCAAAGGCGCGCTGCGTATCCTGGCCATGGGTGCGGGTGATCGCCAGCGTATTGGCCTGCAATTGCAGCACGCCGCCCAGCAGCGGGTCTTTCAATCGCAGCCGATAGTCGATGACTGGTAGCGCGATCGGCGTCTGCCCCTGCGAATCGCCTGCGCGCAGGGTTTGCACCGCCCAGCCGCGCAGCGAGAAATAGCTGTTCTGGCCGATTCGCTGCGCGCCGAGGGTCGAGCGCAGCCGGTCATCGCGGCTGATGTCGTAGCGGCGCAGGAAGGTGCGGTCGCTGGCGAAGCGGATCGATCCATCGACGCTCCATTCCGGCGTCAGCTGTAATCCGCCGCTGGCGTCGAGATAAAAGCGAGGATCCTTTTCGGATGCGGCAGGCGTCGTGCCGCTGGTGTCGCCGGTGGCCACGCGGCTGCCATAGGTGGCATAGCCAGTGATCTGGTATGCGCCGCGATCATAGAGATGGCGAAAGCCCGCCTCCAGCATCGGCAGGCTGTTGCTATAGACGTGCGGGGTGACCGTCAGGTCGCGATTGGGCGCCAGCTTGAAATAATAGGGCAGTGCCACTTCAAACCCGTTGTTCCGGTCATAGCGCAGATTGGGCACCATCAGGCCGCTGCCGCCGCCTTCACCCACCGGATGGGACAGGCCGGGCAGCGGGATGAGCGGCAGGCCGAACAGCTCGATATTGGCGTTGGTATAGGTCACCCGCTCGCGCGTCGGGTCATAGACGACCTTGACCGCGTTGATCTGCCAGGTCGGTTCTTTGGGGCAGCCGTCGCTATCTTCCACCGCGCAGCCGGTATAGGCGGCGCGGTTGAGCGTGTAGATGCCGTTGGTGCGGGTGCCGGTCGCCGCTGCCAGCCGACCGCCCGACTGGAGCACCAGCAGCATATTGTAGACCACGCCGTCTTTGAGCGTATCGGTGACATCGAACCGGTCGCCATAGGCGATATTGCCGTCGGGATCGGTGACCGAGACATTGCCGATCGCCTCCACTTTGCCACTGGTGCGGTTCCACACGACCTTGTCGGCGCGCAGGCGATTGCCATCGCGCAGCAGCTGAACCGCGCCGCTGGCGGTGACGATTTCGCTATTGCTGTCATATTGCAGCGCGTCGGCGGAAAAGCCGATCTGGTCGTCGCTCGCCGGAACGGGGGCGTCGGGCGCGCTGATCGGCACCTGCGGTTCGTTGAGTTGCTGCGCCACCGCCGGGGCGGTGACCGCAAGGCAGGACAAAGCGCAGCCGATCAGCAGGGCAGGGCGCAAAGACAGGGACATAGAGGAGATAGCCAAAAGGTCAGGCCTCATGAAGGGGCGGTATCAGCGCCTGCCTATCGCACTGCTTGGCGCGCGCCGCAATCGCTGCGCTACGCTCTTTTCCGGCAAAATCGGTCGAACGCCTTTGCCAGACGGGGCAAGCCGCACTATTTGGCAAGGATTACGTCCCAAAGCCCGAACAAGAAAAGGTCCCTTGATGGATATCGCGATCAGCCCGACCCGTCCCGATGCCGACACTCTGGTCCTGGCCCTGCCCAAGGGCGCGCCGGACAGCCTGCCGGTCGCCGCATCCGCGACGCTGGTGGCGGGCGCTGCGGCGGCGCGCTTTGCAGGCGAAGCGGGCGCGACGTTCGAGAGCTTCGCGGATGAGGGCGGCAAGGTGCTGCGCATCGTCCTGCTGGGCACCGGCACGGGCAGCGACGCGGACCTGGAGCGGGCTGGTGGCGCGCTGACCGCACGGCTGCTGACCAGCGGCGCGGCCCATGCGGCGGTCGAATTTGTCGGCGGCGCGAGCGGCGAGGGCGCGGCGCGGCTGGCGCTGGGCGCGTTGCTGCGTGGCTGGCGGATCGACACCTATCGCACCCGGCAGCCGGAAAAGGCCAAGCCGACACTGGCGACGGTGACCATCGTATCGGCCGATGCCGGTGCGGCATGGGACAGGCACGCGGCGGTCGCGGCGGGCGTGGCCCTGACCCGCGAACTCGTGTCGGAACCGGCCAATATCATCTACCCCGAAAGCTTCGTCGCGCGTTGCCAGCATCTGGCTGAGCTGGGCGTCAAGATCACCGTGCTGGATCGCCCGGCGATGGAAGCACTGGGCATGGGCGCGCTGCTCGGCGTGGCGCAGGGGTCTGTGCGCGACGCGCGGATGCTGGCGCTGGAATGGGACGGCACGAATGGCGCGGCCGAAAAGCCGCTCGTGTTCGTCGGCAAGGGCGTGACCTTCGATACCGGCGGCATATCGATCAAGCCCGCCGCCGGCATGGAGGATATGAAGTGGGACATGGGCGGCGCGGGCGCGGTCGCAGGCGCGATCAAGGCGCTGGCGGGACGCAAGGCCAAGGCGCATGTCGTGGGCATTTGCGGGCTGGTCGAGAATATGCCCGACGGCAATGCCCAGCGCCCCGGCGACATTGTGACATCCATGTCCGGCCAGACGATCGAGGTGATCAACACCGATGCCGAAGGGCGACTGGTGCTGTGCGACGCACTGACCTGGGCGCAAAAAACCTATGCGCCCGATACGGTGGTTGATCTGGCGACGCTGACCGGCGCGATCCTGGTGTCGCTGGGCGATCAATATGCCGGGCTGTTCTCCAACGATGACGGCCTGTCGGACGATCTGACAGCGGCTGGCAAGGCGAGCGGCGAACCGCTGTGGCGCTTCCCCCTGTCCGACGCCTACAACAAGCTGATCGACAGCCCGATCGCCGACATGAAGAATATCGGCGGCCGCTATGCCGGGTCGATCACCGCCGCGCAGTTCATCAAGCGCTTCATCGACGATGGCGTCAAATGGGCGCATCTCGACATTGCCGGCATGGTCTGGTCCGACAAGCCCGGCGCAACCTTCGACAAGGGCGCGACCGGCTATGGCGTGCGTCTGCTCGACCAGTTTGTTGCGGACAAGTTTGAGAGCTGATGCAGGTCGATTTCTATCAGCTGAGCCGCGATCCCGTCGATCAGGTGCTGCCCGCCATTGCGGCGCGCATCCTGGCCATGGGCGCGCGCTTGCTGGTGGTGGCGGACGAAGCGGACCGGCTGGAGCGGATTTCCGCCGGGCTGTGGAATGGCCCGCCCGACAGTTTCCTAGCCCATGGCCGCGCGGGCGAGGCCGGGGATGGGCATCAGCCGATCCTGCTGGGCGCGTCCTGCCATGCGGCCAATGGCGCGCGCCACGTCGCGCTGGCTGACGGGTTGTGGCGCGAAGAAGCGTTGGATTTCGATCGGGTTTTTCACTTTTTCGACGATTCAACGATCGAGGCGGCGCGGGCGAGTTGGCGGGCGTTGGCCAAGCGCGACGGGATCGAAACCCGCTATTTCAAGCAAGACGGCCGCAAGTGGCTGCAAATGGCATAGAAGGGGCCAGGGTGAAGCCCCTTGCGGCCAGGCCCTGCCCCGTCTAAAGGCGCGCCCAGCATTTCCAACCATTCGGAGTATCGAGGGCCATGGCCGTCACGCGCACTTTTTCGATCATCAAGCCCGACGCGACCCGTCGCAACCTGACCGGCGCTGTCACCAAGATGCTGGAGGAAGCCGGTCTGCGTGTCGTCGCATCCAAGCGCATCCGCATGAGCCGCGAACAGGCCGAAGGCTTTTACGGCGTCCACAAGGAACGCCCCTTTTTTGCTGACCTGGTTGCTTTCATGATTTCCGGCCCCGTCGTCGTCCAGGTGCTGGAAGGCGAAAACGCCGTGCAGCGCAACCGCGACATCATGGGCGCGACCAACCCCGCCAATGCCGACGCCGGCACGATCCGCAAGGAACTGGCCGAATCGATCGAAGCCAATTCGGTCCACGGTTCGGACAGCGAAGAAAATGCCGCGACCGAAATCGCCTTCTTCTTCAAGCCGGAAGAAATTGTCGGCTGATCCACGCTGCGGCGTGAGAATGAATAAGGGCCGGGGAGCGCGTGCTTCCCGGCCCTTTTTTTGACTACACAGCCTGCGGTGGCACTTCGAACCGGTCGATCACCCAATCTTCGGCCTGTGCGCCGCCGATCCATTCCTGCATCCACGGGTGCGCGATGATGGCGTGCATATAGGCCTCGGCAAAGCGGGCCACGGGCAATTGATAGGTGATGAGGCGCGTGACCACCGGCGCGAACATCACGTCGGCGGCGCCGAACGGGCCGAACAGGAAATCGCCATCCCCGCCATGCCGGGCGCGGGCCTGTGCCCATAGCTGCATCAGGCGGGCCAGATCCTGCTTGACCGCTTCGGACGGCGGCACCGCATCGTAAATCTGGCGGATATTCATGCTATGCTCGCGGCGTAGCGCGGCGAAGCTGGAGTGCATTTCGGCGGCCATCGACCGGGCCATGGCGCGCGCGGCGGGATCGGCCGGCCAGAATTTCTCATTCCCGGTCTTTTCATTGAGATATTCGACGATGGCCAGACTGTCCCACACGACAATATCGTCGCCATCCCACAGGATCGGCACCTTGCCGGACGAGGGCGCAAATTCGTCGCCTTCGCGCCGTTTTTCCCACTCCTCATCATAGAGGGGGACGACCGCCTCTTCAAAGGGCAGGCCGGACAGCTTGCACGCCAGCCAGCCGCGCAGCGACCAGCTCGAATAGGCCTTGTTTCCGATAAACAGCTTCATCATGCCGCTGCTTTAGCCGCAGCGGCGCGCATAAGTCGAGAGCGGGAAACCAGCGACGGAACAGGCCGAGCCGGAATCCAATCCACAATAATTCTGGTTTAATTTTCAGATATGTAATGAAAATGAGATGAGCGGTAAGGCCCCCAGGAAGGCCCCAGTTCGTTCTTGCTGGAATCGGGAATCTCATTGGTTTCCCAATTACTTATATCAGAATGGCAGATACGAGGGAAGGACCATGAATGGAACTGGGTAGGCGGATCAGACAGGGGGGCTGCCAGTATCCATGGCGGGCTTGCTCACCGGCTGACGATCCCACTCTGTCTTTTCGTCGGGTCTTGCTAATGGCCGATAAGCGAACGTCGCTTTGGAGGGGGGGCGGATAGCCGCCGTTCGCGTTGCGTCGCTTCCGGTAGCAGTCGACCGATTGTGTTGAAAAGCCCGCCGCTGAGATCGAGGCTTAGTGCAGCTTAGGCACGCTCTGGAGGGCTCGTCCCCTTTATGCGGGCGGTGGGGTGGCGGGCCTCAGGATGAGCTTAGCCATCTTGCGGAGGTGTTGAGCGGTGGCTGCGAGGAGGAACTCTTCTCTTGCGCCGTTTGGACCGCGCAGGCGGTCCAGCCTCAGGATGCGCTTGAGGTGCGTGAATAGCATCTCCGCTCGCGGCGGGATGTGACATAGGCGTCAGCTTTAGGCAGATCCCTTGCCAAGTCACGTGCGCCTTCGTCGAGAGATCGGGCAACTTTGCGGTTGGGCTGGCCAGAGCAGCATTACGGTTTGAGGGCGAATGCATCGCAGTCATATTTACTGGGGTCACTTCTCAGCGGCAATCAACACTCCCTGCTGAAAATTCCCGAAAGCACTCGTCCCACGCGAAAATTCCGACTATAAAGGGACTGTTTCGTTCGCCACGCCGCGACGTGAAGGTAACTATAAACCAACTTCGCACTGTGCAATGAGATCGCCTGGCAAGCTGGAAAAATTGATTGCTTTATTTTACAAGATTCTTTCATTTCATCAAAAACGATAATCGGCAAACTTAATTTATACGAAGGCTGGACAATAAAGAATAATAAATATGAATAAAAAAAACGAAACTATAATAATAATAGAGGACCACCCACTCTATGCATCTGCAATAGAGTCTTCGATACGTGAAATTTATCCTGATTGCGAAGTTTTGCTATACGAAAAAATTCAAGGTGTTGAAAATCAGAATTTTGATGGGCGTCACATTAAATTTATTCTTATGGATCTTATACTTCCAGATTCCGATGGGTATTCAGGAGTGGAGCGTATAATATCAAAATTCATGAATTATCCGGTCGCAATTATTAGCGGAAGAACTGAAGCAAATGTTTTACGAAAAGTACGGGCTTTAGGAGTAGTAGCATTCATTCCTAAAACCTTGTCTTTTAGCCAAATGACCATCGCTTTAAGAAAATTGTTTGCAGATGGCTCTTATTTTATGCCGAACTTGGATTCGCACGCCCATGTTGACGCTGAACTGCTTAGCCCGGCTGAAGATCGTGTCATGCAGTGTCTTTTGCTCGGCTTTGGCAACAAGCAGATTGCGTTTGAACTTAGCCTAGCAGAATCAACGGTTAAATCGCATCTTGCGAAAATCTTCAGTAAACTTGGCGTGACAAGTAGGTCGCAGGCGCTCATTCGCTATTCCCAAGCACGCGAATAACCTTTCAGCCTGTTTTACGGCTACCTGCCTGGAAAAGACCCGACCCTGGACGCTGCTGAGCGCCAGAGCCGGGCCACGCTCGACATTTGCGACCCGAACGTTGGCACCATCTAGCGCTGCGTATGCTGTGGATGAAATAGTCCATTCGATGGAATGTATATGGCTCGTTCCATCGAACGGACTATTGCACGCGGTGGCCGTGCAAGCGATTGCGCTATCTGAGATTTTCCAGAGCCACGCCATGAAAATATTAATTGCAGATGATGACGAGCTTTACCGCGAGTGGTTGAGGATGGCCCTCACAAAAGCGGGAGCGTCCGTGACGGAGGTCGTCAACGGTCTGGCGGCTGTTGATGCGGCACAGGCCGCCAATGGCTTTTTCGACGCCATTCTCATGGATATGCGAATGCCGTTTCTGGACGGGCTGGAGGCCGCCAAGCAGATCCGTCAATTCGATAGCCATGCTCGAATTGTGATCATGACCGCCGCAAATCGAAGCAGTCCGGACTATCGAATTGCGGCTGAGGAATTTGATGCCGTTTTAAGCAAGCCCATTGATCTGAGTCAACTCTATGTCAACCTTGGCTTGGCGTACCGCGACAATATGGAATTTGTAACATCACATAATCATGTGACGCATCATCTCAACCAAGTGCGGATTAATCAGCTCACAAAAAGCTACGGGCATGAATCAATATGTCGCCTTCTGCGCCTAACCCAGCAGAAAACGCGGGAGCATATTCGTGATTTTCATATCACTCTTGTAGATCATGACTATCAACAATTGGCATTCTTGGCCCGGAATTTGTTAACGACGCTGGAAAAATATTGCGACGATGGGCTAGTTTCCAGCATCCTTGCACTTGAAGGTGCTGCGATCCGGGGCGATGGCATGGCTTCCGCTCTCACAATCGTTGAAAAGCGGACAAGGCACATGATGCTCGAAATTGACGTTCTCCTTGATCTGCCTGACCCAACTTGAACAGTGCTTTTGGAAAAGGCATTTTTGTTCAATGACATGCACGCACCGGCGCGAGTGTTACCACTACATTTTTGGGTTTGGTTGAGCTTGCAGAGGCTCAGGTTCGC
>JAHFPV010000007.1 GCA_023266575.1 Sphingobium sp. | reverse complement strand
AAGGCAATCCTCAAAGCCATCGCAACCTGACGGATATTGCGCCAGAATCTGCCCGCTATCTACGGGACATCGCCTTCCAGCAGCTACATCTGCAGCGTTTTCACACAGGCTGGGTCGTTAGACGACAAACTCGCTACGCCCGCGATCCACCCTTGCCTACCCCCCTGTCCTACACCCCCGCCCCCTGCTATACCGCAACCCGGCTCCTTCCCATCGTCCACACCCCTCACCCGGCCCCGCCCCCAAGCGCGCGCCGACCCAAAACTTCGCCCCAAATCTCCATAGATGACATGGGCGAAGTTAGCGAAGTTCCACTCCCAATCCCTCCGCGTCCCCGCGCCTTCGCGTGGCCCCAAGTCCTTGTTTTTCAACTCCCCGGCTGAATATAGGGCGCCCGCGCAAACAGTTCCCGCTCCCAGCCACGCGGATCATCTTCGACCCTGCTTTGGACGTCAAAGATCATCGTCGCGCGCCGATCCAGCCGATATTGCGGCCAATCCGCCCGCCCTGCCCGCGCAAAAGCGACAAATCGCGTCATCATCGCCGCCGATGCCGCTCGCGCACCCACACCCGTCCCGGTGAAAGACCCCGGCGCATCCAGCGTCCCGAACGCCAGCGCAATGTCCATGGTATGCGGCGCCCCCCGCTTGGGCTGGGTCGGCGACTGGAAATCGACCTGATAGACCCAAGTTGGCGCATCGGCCCGCGCCCGCGCTTCCGCCTCGATCACCTGCCCCGGCCAGCTCCGCCCCGCCGTCGTCGCGGCATAGAAGATCCGCTCCGCCGTCCAGTCGGGAAAGCGCGCGCGATACTGGTCCACGATCCACTCGGGCGACAGGTCGATCCGCAACTCCCCCGCCATCCGCGCCGCCAGATTACCCCAGTCCAGCCCCCGCAGCAGCGGCCCGTCAGGATCGATAAAAGCCCGCGTCTCGTCCAGCGTATTGCCCAGTACCATCGGAATGGCATTGCCCTGCGGCGCGGCGTCAGGCCAGAAGGGATGGCGCGCCAGCGACCGCATATCCAGCACCGGCCCCATATAGACGCCCCCGCCCAGGATCGGATCGATCGCCTCCAGCCCCTCGATCAGCCGCGCCACCGGCATCGTCAGCAATGGTGCCAGCGCATCGGGCTTAACCCCCAGCCGATCGAGATAGGCTGCCGTCCGCCGCGACGCATTGATCGGCCCGCTGGCCGTCACTTGCTGCCCGCTCATCGTGATCGCGCGGTGGAACAGCCCTTTGGCCGCACGCATCGCCATCATCGTCGCGATCTTCGCTCCGCCGCCCGACTGGCCGAACAGGGTCACATTGGCCGGATCACCGCCGAACGCGGCAATATTGTCCCGCACCCAGCGCAGCGCCAGGATCAGGTCCAGCTGCCCGACATTACCGCTATCAGCAAAGCGCGGATCGAGCCGCGCGAGATAGAGATAGCCCAGCGCATTCAGCCGATGATTGACCGTCACAACCACGACATCGCCCGCCGCCGCCAGGTGTCGCCCGTCATTCAGCGGATCGACCACGCTGCCATTGGCATAGGCGCCGCCATGGATATAGAGCATCACCGGATGCTTCGCCGCTGCCTCCGTCCCCGGCGTCCAGATATTGAGGAACAGGCAATCCTCGCTGGTCCCTGCCTGCATCGCCCGCTGCGGGCAGGATGGCGCAAAGGCGGTCGCCTCCAAGATCCCGCCCCAGGGTTCGGGCGGCAGCGGCGGCTGGAAGCGGCGCTGCGCCGTGTCCTGCCCATAGCGCACGCCGCGAAACACATGCAGTCCCGCCTCCCGCCGACCCCTGATCCGCCCGTTTGTCGTCGCGATAACCGGATCAGGCCGCGCAGCGGAAACGGGCGCAGCGCTCAGGCCAATCGCGCCTGCAACAAAATGGCGGCGATCGACGCCGACCATGTTACCGCGCCAGCCATCCGCCATCGACGGCGAGGGTGTGGCCGTGGATGTAGCCCGCGGCGCTCGACGCGAGGAACACGGCGGCTCCGCCAATGTCGGATGCGTCGCCCCAGCGGCCTGCGGGGATGCGCTCCTGAATCTGGCGGTTGCGGGTCTCGTCGGCTTGCAGGGCGGCGGTGTTGTTGGTGGCGATATAGCCGGGCGCGATGGCGTTGACGTTGACGCCCTTGGCGGCCCATTCGTTCGCCAGCAGCTTGGTCAGGCCCGCGACGCCGCTCTTGGACGCGGTGTAGCTCGGCACGCGGATGCCGCCCTGGAAGGAGAGCAGGGACGCGATGTTGATGATCTTGCCATGGCCTTGACCGATCATGTGGCGACCGGCGGCCTGGCTGAGGAAGAACAGCACCTTCAAATTGGTGTCGATCACTGCGTCCCAGTCGTCTTCCGTAAAGTCCACGCTGTCGGCTCTACGGATGATCCCGGCATTGTTGACGAGGATATGGAGGCCACCCAGCGTGGCGATGGTTTCGTCGATGACGCGCTGGACCGGCTCGATCGACGACAGGTCCGCCGAGACGATCTCGGCCCGGCGACCCAGCGCGCGGACCTTCTGCACCGTCTCCAGCGCAGGGGTGCGGCCAACGGCGGCGATGTCCGCGCCTGCTTGTGCCAGCGACAGGGCGATCGCTTGGCCAATGCCGGTATTCGCGCCGGTGACGATGGCGACTTTGCCACTGAGGTCGAATGGGTTGGTCATGGGGTTTCCTGTCCCCCTCCCTGAAGGGAGGGAAGAATTACGCCAGCTGGCAGATGTCCAGCACGTTCATGTCGGTATAGTCCTGATTCTCGCCCGCCATCGCCCAGATGAAGGCATAAGCCTTGGTGCCGGACCCCATATGGATCGACCAGGGCGGGGAGATGACCGCTTCCTCGTTTGCCATGACGATGTGCCGCATCGCGTCGCCCTCGCCCATATAATGAAATACGCGGTCGGCAGGGCCATCCAGCTCGAAATAGAAATAAATCTCGCTGCGCCGCTCATGGATATGCGGGGGCATGGTGTTCCAGACGCTGCCGGGCTTCAGCACCGTGAGGCCCATGACCAGCTGGGCGCTCTCGCAAATGCCGGGGATGACCAGCTGATAGATGGTGCGCTCGTTGGATTCCTCCAGGCTGCCGCGTTCGAGCGTGGTGGCGTCGGCCAGCGAGATCAGGCGGGTGGTGAACGCCTTGTGCGCGGGGCAGGAGGCGAGATAGTAGCGCGCGCCTGCGCCGGAAAAGACCACGTCCTTCGCGCCCATGGTGACGTAGAGGCAATCCTTGTTGCCCAGCGTGAAGCTCTTGCCATCGACGGTCACGGTGCCGGTGACGCCCGACACATTGACGATCGCCAGTTCACGCCGCTCCAAGAAGGGGTGGCCAGCGGCGGACGCGGGTTCGGTCTGGGCGGGGAGCGCGACCGGCGCATCGGCGACCGCGACGCCACCGATGACGAAGCGCTCGGCATGGGTGTAGTTCAGCACGCATTCGCCATCGCGGAACAGCCCGCCGATCAGATAGCGATCGCGCAGCTCGTCATTGCTGACGCACTCCATCATGTCCGGGTGCGTCGCGTAATAGGTCTTGTCGAACATGGTCGGCCCCTCGTCCTTCATCCAGTATAGATGTCCTATTGGACACCGGTGTCATGAAACATCGCCTATCAGGATATGGCGGGCGGTGCAACCGATGCGCGACGGATCAATGTCGAACTGAACATCGACGGCTCGTTGACCTCCGACCCCTCGCCAATCGCCGTGCCGATCAGCTTGAGCGCCGCCGCCCGCCCCATGGCGACGATAGGCCAGCGCACTGTACTGAGCGGCGGCCAGACGCGGGTGGTGAGCGGCGTGTCATCGAAACCGATGATCGACAATTCCTCCGGCACCGCAATCCCCCGCATCCGCGCCGCATACAGCACGCCCGCCGCCATTTCGTCATTGCTGGCGAAGATCGCGGTCGGGCGCGGCGTCAGGTCGAACAGGCTCTCCGACGCGGACAGACCCGATTCGAACGTATATTGGCCGTCAGCGATCAGGCTGCGCGGCAGGCTGATTCCCGCTTCAGTGAGCGCCTGCTCAAAGCCTTCGCGCCGCTCCTGCGCGGACCGGAAACCGTGCGGCCCGGCGATCAGGCCGATCCGCCGATGCCCCTGCGCGATCAGGTAGCGGACTGCGTCAGCGACCGCCTCCTTGTCGTTGGACGCCACCATATGTTCGGGATCGTCCAGCACCGCCGACCCCATCCGCACATAGCGGCAGCCCTGCTCGTCCAGCATTCGCGCCAGTGCGTCATTTTCCGACATGGGCGGCAGCAGCACGACGCCAAACAGCCGCTGGCGCGTCACGAATCCGCGAATATCATCCATCACCAAGTTCGATCCGCGATCGACCGGGCGAATCACTAGTTCGAATTCGGTGCCGTGCAACGCTTCCAATATACCGCGCTGCATCGAAAGGATCATCTGGGCATTGGGATTGTCATAGACCAGTCCGATCAGGAAGTTACGCCCCAATGCCAGCGCCCGCGCTTGCGGATTGGGGACGTAACCGGTTTCCCGGATGATCGCCTCCACCTTGTCGCGGGTCTCGCGGTTCAGCAGCGGCGATCGGTTGATGACCCGGCTAACCGTCTTTTTCGACACATCCGCCATGCGGGCAATGTCGTTGATCGTCAGCTTGGGCGCCTGTCCCTCATCCTGGTTCTGCTTTGCCATAGCGCCTTATAACGCAGTTTACGCGCCCCGCCAGCGCAACCCTCCGCGATCCGGCTTGTCAATGACACCGGTTTCCATTACCGACAGGATCAACGAGGATGGAAAGGATTTCGCAGTGAGCGCCAGCAGCCCGGCCGAAGCGACCGCAGAGCGTTTTCTGGCGGCACGACAGTCCGCACAGGGACTTGCCGATTATCCAGGCCCAATCCCTGCGACGCTGGATGAGGCCTATATCGTCCAGGACGCGGCACTGGCGCGCATGACAGAGGCGGTCGCGGGCTGGAAAGTCGGCCGGATATTGGGCGATCTGGCTGATCGCTATGGCTGCGACCGGCTGGCTGGGCCGATCTTCGCCTCGACCGTATCGAGCGCTGACGAGCAAGCGCAGGGATTGGTCTTTGCCGAAGGTTTCGGCGCGGTCGAAGCGGAATTTCTCTTCCGCATCGGCACGATACCGGCCGCCGGAAAAACGCATTTCACCCTGGAGGAGGCGGCCGATCATATCGACGCTGTTCATATCGGCATTGAAATCGCCAGCTCGCCCTTTGCCGGGATCAACGGCCACGGCCCGGCTGTTACCGTCTCCGACTTTGGCAATAATAACGGCCTGCTGATCGGCCCAGCCGTGCCCGACTGGCGCAGCGGCGCTTATGCCGATCAACTGGTGACGACCCGCATCGACGGCGAAGCGGTCGGCAGCGGCACCGCCGCGGCCTTCGCGCTGGGCGCGATCGGATCGGTGCAGTTCCTGCTCGAAAATCTGATTGCCCGCGGGATCGCGATAAAGGCAGGCTGGTGGATATCGACCGGCGCGGTATCGGGTGTCCATCCGGTGACGCCGGGACAGAAGGTGGACGCCGATTTCGGCCCGCTGGGTGTTCTTCACTGCGCGATTGCCGCACAAGAGCCGCGCTGAAACAAGCGGCCGACCAAGCCAGATAGGAGCCAGGATGATGAACGAAGCAGGGGTGCAGGGTCCGCCGGTCGGACGTTACCGCTGGGTGGTGGTCGCGCTGTTGTTCGCCGCGACGGCGATCAACTATGTCGACCGGCAGATGATCGGCGTGTTGAAGCCCACCTTGTCGGCGGAAATGCAATGGTCGGAAACCGACTATGCGAACATCGTGTTCTGGTTTCAGGCGGCCTATGCGGTCGGCTATCTGGGCTTTGGCCGGGTGGTCGATGTCATCGGTGCGCGCTTTGGCTATGCCATCGCCGTCACCATCTGGACCATCGCCCATATGGCCCATGGCGGCGTGCATGGCGTGACCCAGTTCGCCATGGCGCGCTTTGGCCTGGGGGTCGGCGAGTCGGGCAATTTCCCCGCCGGTATCAAGGCGGTGACCGAATGGTTCCCGCAAAAGGAGCGCGCGTTCGCTATCGGCCTGTTCAACGCCGGGGCCAATATCGGCGCGATCATCACCCCGCTGCTGGTGCCGTGGCTGACCGTCGCCTATGGCTGGCGCGTTGCATTCTACGCGACCGGTATTTTCGGCATCCTCTGGCTGATCGCCTGGCTGGTCTTTTACCGCAGCCCCGACCAGCATCCCAAGGTTACCGCCGAAGAATTGGCCTATATCCGTCAGGACCCCGCCGACCCGGTCGAACCGATCGGTTGGGCCAAGCTGATCACCGTCAAGGAGACTTGGGCCTATGCGATCGGCAAATTCTGCATTGATCCCATCTGGTGGTTCTTCCTCTTCTGGCTGCCTGGCTATCTCGGCACCCGCTATGGCCTCGACCTGATCAGCTTCGGCCCGCCGCTGGTGGCGATCTACCTGCTGTCTGATGGTGGCAGTATCTTTGGCGGCTGGATGTCGGGCCGGTTGATGAAGGCTGGCAAGAGCGTCAACGCCGCGCGCAAGCTGACCATGTTGCTGTGCGCCTGCGCCGTGCTGCCGATCTTCTTTGCCCAGTCGATCGATAACCTTTGGCTTGCCGTCTTGGTGATCGGCATCGCCACCGCCGCGCATCAGGCCTTTTCGGCCAACCTTTACACTTTGCCGTCGGACCTGTTCCCGCGCGGCGCGGTGGGATCGGTCGTCGGGATCGGCGGCACGGTCGGGGCGATCGGCGGCATGGTCATGGCCAAATATGCCGGCTACATCCTCGACGGCATCGGCAGCTATACGCCGCTCTTCGCGGTGGCGGGCAGCGCCTATTTCGTCGCCCTTGGCGCCGTCCATCTTCTTTCGCCACGGCTGGAACGGGTCAACTCCATATAGCGGACCCTTATTTCCCCGCGACGGCGCGTTCGAAGCTGTAGCGGATATGATCGACATGGCCGTGCAGGCCGAACGTCACCGGATCGGCGCTGTCCATGATCGCGTCGATCCGGTTGCCGACATCCTCGATCGACCAGTCGGGCTGATAGACGCCCTGGCTTTCCGCGATAAAAACCCGCGCGACCCGCCCGGCCATCGACGCCAGCATCTGTCCGGTGATCGAGCAGCTTTCATGCGCCAGCCAGCCAACGACGGGCGCGACCAGTTCCGGTCCCATTGGCGGATAGGCCGATACGTCAATCCCTTCGGCCATGCGGGTGACCGCACCGGGCACGATGATGTTGGATCGGACGCCCTCGGCCTCTCCCTCCAGCGCCAATATGTTGTTGAGGCCGATCATGCCCGATTTGGACATGCCGTAATTGACGCAATTTTCGTTGCCGTAAATTCCGCCGATTGAGGAGGTCAGCACGATCCGGCCATAGCCTGCCTTGCACATGATCGGAAAGGCAGGGCGGGTGACGTGGAAGGCACCGCGCAGATGGACGTCAAGGACGGCGTCGAAATCCTCCTGGCTCAATTCCTTCATCGACCCGTAACGGACATTGCCCGCATTATGGATCAGCGTGTCGATGCGGCCATAATGGTCGAGCCCGCTCTCGATGATGGCACGCCCGCCTTCGGGCGTGGCGACCGATTCGGTGCAGGCGATCGCTTCGCCGCCCAGTGCCTTGATCTCCGCGACCACGTCCGCCGCCGGGCCATCGTCCCCGCCCTCGCCCCGGATTGCGCCGCCCGGATCGTTGACGATCACCTTCGCGCCGCGCGCCGCCAGCAGCAGCGCATAGGCGCGGCCCAGCCCCCGGCCCGCCCCGGTGATGACCGCAACGCGATCGTCAAAACGATAGTATGCCATCGCGATGCTCCTTGATATCGACCCCGTGGGTGAACCGTCGCTGGCGCCGGTTCAAGCCGCCCCGGCAAGGCATCGCTCCAGCGGTTCGCGGCGGGCGCGGAAGGCGGATATGAAAGGGCCAAGACAGGATAAAGGGAAAGAACGATGCAGGTTGCGATCATCACCGGGGCGGGCAGCGGCATTGGCCTGGCGACGGCAAAGATGCTGGCCGAGGCAGGGATGGCGATCGTCGGCGTGGGCCGGGACGCAGACAAGCTGGCGACCCTGGAGCAGGTGATTGGTGACCCGGCGCGGATCGCGACGCTGTCGGTCGATATCACGGCTGACGATGCCCCGGCGCAGATCGTCGCGCTGGCGCTGGCGCGCTTTGGCCGTATCGACTTTCTGGTCAACAATGCGGGCGCGGGCAGTCCCAAACCATTGCACGAGACGGACGATGAGACGCTCGACTATTTTCTGGGGCTGATGCTGCGCGCGCCGTTCCGGCTGTGCCGCGAAGTCATCGGCCATATGGGCGAGGGCTGCGGCATTGTGAATGTGAGTTCCACCTATGCGATGATCGGCGGGCGGCGTGGCGGCGCCTATTCGGCGGCCAAGGGCGGGCTGGGCGCGCTGACCCAGCATATCGCCTGCGACTATGGCCCGCGCGGTATTCGCGCCAATTGCGTCGCGCCCGGCGTCACCATGACCGACATGGTGCGGCACCGGTTCGAGGATGAGATGTTCAAGCGGGTGAATGTCGAGACGACTCCCTTTCCTCGCCTCGGCGAAGTAGAGGATATCGCCAGCACCATCGCCTTCCTCTGTTCGCCCGGCGCGGGGTTCATCAATGGGCAGACGATCGTGGTCGATGGCGGCTGGACCACCACCAAATATCTCTCGCCCCGTGCGTTGACCACGACATGGGTCGAGCCAGACGCCTGAACCGGAAATTCTGCCTTGCTCCGTTCGTTTCGATCGAAGTCGAAACCTGTGCGCTGCGTTTCTCGACTTCGCTCGAAACGAACGGAAGTGGACATTTCAATAAAAAGCCGTCGGACTTTTAAGGGTGGCAGGCGTCGCGGCAGAGTTGGCGCAGCAGCGCCAGCAGTTCGTCGCGCCGATTGGGTGGGATCGACCGGCCGATCTTGCTTTCATGGCGCTCGAACGCCTCGCTCACCCTGGCGTGGAGCCGCTCGCCATCGGGCGTCAGCGACAGGGTGATCGCCCGCCCCTTGCCCGGCTGCTTGTCGAGCGCGCCAAGCAGCGCCAGCTTGTTGATCAGCGGCACCAGGTTGGCGGGCTGGGCGCGAAGGGCGCGGCCGATGTCGCTCTGGGTGCAGCCCTGATTGGCCCCCAGAAACAATAGCAGCGTCGCCTCCCCCACATTGATGCCCAATGGCTGGAGCAGGTCGGCCAGCGCCGCTGTCACCGCGACGGTGGTGCGGCGCAGGTGATAGCCGATCAGCGGGTCGAGCGGATCGACCAGTTCGGACAAAGGCGACAGTGAGTTGGACATATGCCGCGATAACGCGCTTGCGTCCGGCTCTCAACCCTGCATATTATGTTTAATAACATAAATTGTAGAGGAGATTTATATGTACGGCTCACTGTCCAGCGTGCGTCAATTGGCCCTGAGCGCAGCGGTTTGCGCGCTGCCCGCCCTCGCTATGGCGCAAACACCGCCGCCGCTGGCTGGTCCCGGTACGATCGAACCGGATGGCACCGTGGTCGTCCCCTCTTTCCGCCTGCCCCCGTCCGTCTATCTGAGCGATGCCGCCAAGAAGGCCTTGCCGCGCACCCCAACCGATCCTGAAGAACCGATGATGCGGGCTGTCGCGGCGGGTCAGGCCGGGACGCTGCGGGCGCGGATGCCGCAGATCATGGCCCCCCGCCTCGACAAGCTTAAACAGATGTACAAGGTGGTAACCCGCGACGAGGTGATCGCGGGCATCCCCGCCGTCCGCGCGACCCCTGTCGGCGGCGTGGCGAAGGCCAATCGGGGCAAGATATTGCTCAACCTGCCGGGCGGCGGCTTCATCATGGGGGCGGCGACAGGGACCGGGATGCTCGAATCGATTCCGCTGGCGGGCCTTGCCGGGGTAGAGATTGTCAGCATCACCTACAGGCAGGCGCCGGAATTCACCTATCCCGCCGCGACGCAGGATGTGCTGACCGTCTATCGCGACCTGCTCAAGACCCATAAGCCGCAGGATATTGCGATCTTCGGCTGCTCGGCGGGCGGACTGCTGACCGCCGAAACCATGGCGGCGCTGATCCGCGACAAGCTGCCCCTGCCCGCTGCGATCGGCATTTTCTGCGCGTCGGCGGATGCGCGCTGGGGTGGGGACAGCCGGGCGTTCGGGCGGCCGTTCCAGGCATTGGCGCAGCGGGAGGATAGTCGCGGCTATTTCAAGGATATCGACCTGGCCGACCCGCTCGTCTCCCCCATCACATCGCCCGCGACATTGGCGCAGTTCCCGCCGACGCTGGTGATTACCGGCACTCGCGCCTTCGAGATGAGCGCAGCGGTCAATACGCATAAGGAATTGGTCAAGGCCGGGGTCGATGCCGACCTGCATATCTGGGACGGGTTGGGCCACGCCTTTTTCTATGATCCCGCCTTGCCGGAATCGCGTGAGGCCTTTGACGTCATGGCGCGATTCTTTACCCGCTATCTGAAGCTTCAGCGCCCATAGTGCGCCACGCCGGTAAAGGCTCCCCCGTGACACTTTACCGGCTGGCAAAGTGTCACGGACGACAAAGTGCGACTCGGCGGAAATAGGGGATTCACAAGGCGGGCCGACTATGCTTGATTCACCTTATGTTTCATGCGCCCGTTTCCTCTCGCATTCCCGGCGGCAGCGATTTGTCGTTGCTGCTCGACCAGTTGTCGCATTGCTGCTCCCGCCCCCGCTACGCCTTCATGCTGCTGACCCTGATCGCGGACGTCGCCAGGCCTGACGGCAGCGCGGGGCCGATGGTGCGGGTGGGCAAGGCGCTGGTCCCCTTGCGCGACTGGCTGTGCGACGCGCTGACGCCGATGGGGCATCGCGATCCCCGGCGCATGGCGCTGGTCGAGCGGGTGCGCGAGGAATTGCGCAAGGAGGAACGGCTGACCGGGGACGCGGCGGTGGATGAGGCGCTGGTGCAGGATGAAGTACGGACGCGGGTGCGCGCGTCGGGCAAGACCAACCTCAGCCGGGCAGCGTCCGAGCTGGTGAAGGCCGGGCTGCTCAAGCGCCATTATCAGGGCTATCGCGTCGATCACCTCAATCGCGGGGCGCAGCGGCAGGCGGTCTATACGCTGACCGGACGGGCGCGCGTGCTGGTCGGCGCGCCGCGCCAGACTGCGACGCCGCCAGCCCGGCCGCGACAGGGCGATCTGTTCGCTGCTTGAAGCAGGCGCTTGACCCACGCACACTGCTCCTCGGTGAAGGCAGAGGATAGCTCTGTTCCCAAGGCCTTTACCTTGGTCCGTTCGTTTCGAGCGAAGTCGAGAAACCCTGCGCCACCGTTTCTCGACTTCGCTCGAAACGAACGGAGGTTGGGGATTTCAACCTAAAGTCATCAAGTCCTAAGTCCTCTCGCGCGCGGCCTGTCTCGCCTTGGCGTAACTCTCCCGCCGCATCTTCTCGAACCCGACGCGCTGGTCGTGGCCTGCGTCGGCCGGATAAGGGCGGAAGTCGGCGAGGATCTCGTCGAACACGGTGCGCAACTCATCCTCAAATTCGGGGTGCGGGAAGATGTGGAAGCGGTTTTCCTGCATCGCGTCCAATGTCCGCGCGGCGATCACGTCTGGTTCCATGCCAAATTCGTGGATCTGGGCCAGTCGCGCCACGGCATTGCTGTCCACCGGCTTTGCGTTATCGCTCAGCGTCGCCGGGCGCACTTCGTCGCTGGCGTAGATGTGGCTTTTGACCAGACCGGGGCATAGCACGGACACGCCGATATTGTGCGGGGCCAGGCTGTAGCGCAGGGATTCGCTCATGCCCCGGACCGCGAATTTGGTGGTGTTGTAGATGCCCGGCGCGCCGCCGCACAGGAAGCTGGCCATTGATGCCGTGTTGACGATATAGCCGCCCAACCCCGCCGCCTTCATGCGAGGAGCAAAGGTCATGACGCCGTTGATGACGCCATGCAGATTGACCCCCATCACCCAGTCCCAATCGTCATAGCTGGATTCGTCGATCGTCTGGAACAGGTTGATCCCGGCATTGTTGAACAACAGGCTGACCGGACCAAGCGCGCGCTCCGCCTCCTCCGCCGCGTCGGCGAAGCCGCCACGCGACGCGACGTCGAGCGGGATGCCGATGACATGCTGATTATCGAGCGTCCTGAGCGCCGCATCAATCGCATCCTCGCGGATATCGGCGATCGCCACCTTCGCGCCCCGCGCCAGCAAGGCACGGGCCAGCCCCAGGCCGATGCCATTGGCACCCCCGGTCACAAAAGCGGTTCGCCCTTCAAAGTTCAGCATCGCTCTCTCCCTCATTCATATTTCTAACGGTCGTGAATTTTTACTCTCGCCATATTCGTATAGTTCACTTACAAATTCGCCAAGCCGAAATATCGCCCCGGCAACAGGGGCAGGCGAGGAAGAGGAGAAGGCTTGTGGCCCTGGCACCTGCGCCGATCGCGACCGAGAGTCGGTGGGTGGACCAGGCGCGCCCGGTCACGGACGCTGCTGCGCCGTCTTACTCCATGGCGGCGGCCTATTGGGCCTTGTTCGTCATCATCCTAGCGACCTTCGTGACCTTTTTCGAACAGGTCGTGTTCGCGATGCTGGCGGAACGGATCAAGGCGGATTTCGGCCTGTCCGATTCGCAGCTTGGCTTTCTGGCGGGACCAGCGAGCATCATCTGCTATCTGTTCGTGGGCATCCCGCTGGCGCGGCTGGCCGATGTTTTCCCGCGCAAATTCGTGCTGGCGGGCGGGGTCGCGGCGATCGGGGTCATCACTGCGCTGGGCGGCATCGCGCAGAGCTTCACCCAGTTTGTCGGCACGCGAGTTTTCCTGGCGGCGGGCGGATCGGCCCATGCGCCTGCATCCTATTCGCTGCTGGCCGACGCATTTCCGCCGCGCATCCTGACCCGCGCCTTTGCTTTGCTACAATTCGGCTTCATCGGCGGCACGACGCTCGGGCCTATCATCGGCGGTATGCTGATCGGCGTGGCGGCCGGATGGGCGCCGACGGTCCATGGCGGCCTTACCATATTGGGCTGGCAATGGCTGATGATCTGGCTAGGCCTGCCCGCGCTACTGGTCGCTTTGCTGTTCCTGACCGTCAGGGAACCGCCGCGTCAGGCGGCGTCGCCCGATAGCATCACCCCGCCAGACCGCGCGTCGCTGGGCCGCCGCATCCTGACATTTACCGGGCTGGACGCGGCCAAGGCGATCCACGCCAAGCGGCGGGTCTATTATCCTTTGTTTGCGGGACTGGCGCTGAGCGCGATCGAGGTATTCGGCCTGCAATTCTGGCGCGTGCCGTTCATGATCCGCACCTATGGCTGGAACGAGGCGCAGATCGGCGCGGTCATGGGGTCGATGACATTGGTCGCCTCGCTGCTCGGCCTGCTGCTGGGCGGGGTGTTCGTCGAATGGCTGGCCAAGCGCCATGCCGACGCCAATGTGCGGGCTGCCGCGATCTTCTTTGGCTGCGTCACCGTCTGCGCCATCCTCGCGCCGCTGATGCCCAATGGCTATGCGTCGCTGGCGGTGTCGAGCGTCGGCGCGATGTTCGGCATGGCAGGCGCCGTGCCGCAAAATGCCGCGATCCAGCGGGTCGCCCCCAACGCCATGCGGGGGCAGGTGACGGCGATCTACCTGTTCATGTTCACCTTCTTCGGCGCGATGGGCAGCTTCCTGGTCGGGCTGGTGCAGGACTATCTGGTCGGCGACCCGACCCAATTGTGGAAGGCGCTGGTGATGACGGCCAGCGTGCTGCTGCCCATCGCCACGCTCTGCATGGTCCGGGCCATCCCTCCCTATCGCGAAGAGGTGGAGCGGATCGCTGCCCAGACTGCCTGACAGGTAGAATTTATGTAAGTATCCTATACAATAGGGAGAGTGGAATGTCTGACATAGATCGTATCGCCAAACTCGAACAGAGCGTCGCCAGCCTGTCCAGCCGCCTGCAACGGCGCGAGGATGAGCTGGACGTGCGCAAGCTGCAATATCTCTACGGCTATCTGATCGACAAATGCCTCTACAACGAGACGGTGGATCTGTTCACCGACGATGGTGAGGTGCGCTTCTTCGGCGGCATCTGGCGTGGCAAGGAGGGGATACGCCGCCTCTATGTCGATCGGTTCCAGAAGCGCTTTACCCATGGCACCAACGGGCCGATCGATGGCTTCCTGCTCGATCATCCGCAGTTGCAGGACATTGTCGATATTGCCGAAGATGGAGTCACCGCCCATGCCCGCGCCCGATCGATGATGCAGGCGGGGCGGCACAAGGATCATTGCGACCCGTCCAACCCGATGCTGGGGCCGCGTCAATGGTGGGAAGGCGGCATCTATGAAAACACCTACAGGAAGGTGGACGGTATCTGGCGCATCGCGATCCTGAACTATCTGCCGCAATGGCACGCCGATTTTGACACTGGCTGGGCCAATACAAGGCCGGAATATGTCCCCTTCCCCAAGGACATCTATCCCGCCGACCCGACCGGTCCCGACGCGCTGATCGAGGATGCCTGGCTGTGGCCGACGCACAAGGTCGTCCCCTTCCACATGAAGCATCCGGTGACCGGCGAAGAGATCGTTGCGGAACGCTGGCAGGGCGACATCGATCGTGAACGCGCTGCCCGTGAAGCTGTGAGCGTCTGACCCCCATGACCTATCCAGAGCTATATCTGATGATAGATGGCCAGCGCGTTGCTGGCGGGGGACGGCGCACGCACAGCGTCGTCAACCCCGCCACGGGCGAGACGCTGGCCGCATTGCCGCTGGCCGACGCGGCGGATCTGGACTCGGCGCTGGCGGCGGCGCAGCGCGGCTTCCTGCGTTGGCGTGACTCGACGCCGCAGGAGCGCGCAGCAGTGTTGCAGGGCGCGGCGCGGCTGATGGTCGAGCGGCAGGAGCAGCTTGCCCGCATCGCCACGCTGGAACAGGGCAAGACGCTGGCCGAAGCGCGCATCGAAGTGATGATGAATGTCGGCCTGTTCAATTTCTACGCGGGTGAAACCTTCCGCCTCTATGGCCGCGCGCTGGTGCGCCCGGCCGGCCAGCGATCGACCGTGACGAAGGAGCCGGTCGGCCCGGTCGCCGCCTTTGCGCCCTGGAATTTCCCGCTCGGCAATCCGGGGCGGAAACTGGGCGCGCCGATCGCGGCGGGATGCTCGGTGATCCTGAAGGCGGCGGAGGAAACCCCGGCGTCGGCGCTGGGTATCTTGCAATGCCTGCTTGACGCAGGTCTGCCGGGCGATGTCGCGCAGGCGGTGTTCGGCGTGCCGGACGAAGTGTCCCGACATCTCCTCTCCTCCCCCATCATCCGCAAGATGAGCTTCACCGGTTCCACCAGCGTGGGCAAGCATCTGGCCAAGCTGGCGGCGGAGGATTGCAAGCGCACGACGATGGAACTGGGCGGTCATGGCCCGGTGCTGATCTTCAACGATGCCGATCTCAACCGCGCGCTCGATACGGTGGTGGCGGGCAAATATCGCAATGCGGGACAGGTTTGCGTGTCGCCAACCCGCTTCATTGTGGAATCAGGGGTTTATGAGCGGTTCCTGACAGGCTTTGTCGAGCGGGCGGAGAAGATCGTCGTTGGTGATGGTCTGGTCGATGGCAGCATCATGGGGCCGATGGCGAACGCCCGGCGGCTCGACGCGATGGACCGGCTGATCGGTGACGCGGTGGAGAAGGGTGCGCGCCTCGAAACTGGTGGTGCGCGGATCGGCAATGCGGGCTATTTCTATGCGCCTACTGTCCTGTCCGCCACGCCGCTGACCGCCGCGATCATGAACGAAGAACCCTTCGGACCGGTAGCGCTTATCAACAGTTTCGCCGACGAAGCTGCGATGATTGCTGAGGCCAATCGCCTGCCTTATGGGCTGGCCGCCTATGCCTGGACCAGCGATACCGCGCGCCAGCGCCGGGTCGCGCGCGCGATCGAGGCGGGGATGGTGGGAATCAACACCGCGATGATCGGCGGGTCGGACTCGCCCTTTGGCGGGGTCAAATGGTCGGGCCATGGCGCGGAGGACGGGCCGGAAGGCATTGACGCCTGCCTCGTCACCAAAGCCATCCACGAAGGATAAGCCATGACGCACGCATTGAATATTGGCGGAGACCGCGCCTACCTGCGAATCGCGACCGAGGAAGCCTTTGCCACGCGAGAGCAGATCGACGCCTATCTGCGCATGGTGCGCGATGGCAGCGCTGACCGGGGCATGGTGTCGCTCTGGGGCTTTTACGGCCAGTCGCCATCGCCCCGCGCGACGCAGATTGTCGACCGGCTGCTGGACCTGGGCGAGCGGCGGCTGGCGGACATGGACGCGACCGGGATCGACGTCGCCATCCTCTCGCTGACCTCGCCCGGCGTGCAGCCACTGCTGGATATGGCAGAGGCCAAGGCGATGGTGACGCGCGCCAATGATCATCTCGCCGACCGCTGCGCCGCCCACCCCACGCGCTTCGTCGGCATGACCTCCATCGCCCCGCAAGACCCGGACTGGTCCGCCGCCGAAATCCGGCGCGGGGCGCGCGATCTTGGCTTCAAGGGCGTGATGGTCAACAGCCATACCCAGGGCGAATATCTCGACGATACCAAATTCGATCCGATCTTCCGCGCGCTCACTGACGTGGGCCAGCCGCTATACATCCATCCATCGACCCCGCCCGACGCGATGATCGGGCCGATGCTGGACGCGGGGCTGGACGGCGCGATCTTCGGCTTTGGCGTGGAGACGGGGATGCACCTGCTGCGCCTCATCACCATCGGCATTTTCGACCGCTATCCCGATCTCCAGATCGTTGTTGGCCATATGGGGGAGGCGTTGCCCTATTGGCTCTATCGGCTGGATTATATGCATCAGGCGGGCGTGCGGTCGCAGCGCTATGAACGGATGAAGCCGCTCAAAAAAACGATCCACGACTATATGCGCAGCAATGTCAGCGTCACCACCAGCGGCATGGCATGGGAACCCGCGATCCAGTTTGCGCAAAAAGTGCTGGGGGAGGATCGGGTGCTGTACGCGATGGACTATCCCTATCAATATGTGCCGGACGAGGTGCGCGCCCATGACCTGCTCGACATATCCGACACGGCCAAGCGCAAGCTGATGCAGACCAACGCCCAGCGCCTGTTCGCCCTATGAGCATCATAGTGCCACCGCGCAGGACGGCCTATTATGCGCTGGCGCTGGTGGCGGCGACCAATATGGTCAGCCTGCTCGACCGCAATATCCTCGCCATATTGGCCCCCGCGATCAAGGCGGACCTGCATATCGGCGACGCGGAAATGGGTCTGCTCTACGGCACGGTGTTCGCGCTCTTCTATGCGCTTTTCTCCCTGCCTTTGGGGCGGCTGGCCGATGGCTGGATACGCACGCGGTTGCTGGCGACCAGCATCAGTTTCTGGTCGATCGCCACCGCCGGGGCCGCCTTTGCCGGGGGCTCCTTCACCCTGATGCTTTCGCGCCTGTCCGTGGGTATCGGTGAGGCAGCGGCCCAACCGGCCGGTACGAGCCTGGCCTATGATTATTTTCCCCACCAGCGGCGCGGGCTGGTCATGGCGGTCATTGCGGCGGCCATCGCCATGGGTCTTGGCGGATCGCTGATCATCGGCGGGGTTGCGGCCCAATGGTGGAGCGCGCGCTATGCCGGTGGCGGCGCACCGCTGGGGCTGGCAGGCTGGCAATTCGCTTTCGCCGTCGCTGCCGCGCCCGGTTTCATCATCGCCATGTTGATGGCGCGGCTGAAGGAGCCACAGCGCGGCGCGATCGACGGTATCGCCACCCCGCCCGATCCCCACCCCTTCCGCGCCAGCTTCGCGGTACTGGTGGCGGTGACGCCGGGCGTCCATTGGCTGAGCCTGCGACAGGCGCGCGCCAGCGGCAGGGAATGGACGCTCAATGTCGGCTTGCTGGCGCTGATCATCCTCGCTTCGCTTGGCGCGATGCACGGCGCGCAGATAGTGTCGCCGCGCCCGCCCTTGCTGCTCGGCGGATTTTCGGTCAGCCCGCATGTCGTCCAGTGGAGCGTCATCGGCTTTGGCGCTTTCGTCATCGCCAACCTGCTGCAAAATCTCAAACGGCGCGATCCGGTGGCCTTCGCCGTCATCACCGGCAAGCCTTCGCTGCTTCTCTGCATCGCGGCGGGCGCGCTGCAATGTGTCATCAACTATGGCGTCATGGGCTTTACCCCATCCTTCCTGATGAAGGCCTATGGCCTGTCGCCAGCGGTGACGGGGATGCAGTTCGGCCTGCTTTCGGCGGGGCTTGGCATCATCGGCCCGATGATCGCCGGTCCCCTGTCCGACCGTATCGGCGCGCATCGCCTGTCGCGCCGGGTATGGGTGGCGCTGTTCGCCATGGGTGTATCGCCGTTCGTCGCTCTGTGGGTCTATCGCGCCCCGGATGCAGGCGATTTCTACCTGCGCTTCACCCTCTACAGCCTGATCCTGACGATGTGGATGCCACCCATCTATGCGTTGATGTTCGAACAGGTGTTGCCGCGGATGCGGGGGCTGACCGTCAGCCTCTATGTCGTCGTCTCGACCATTTTCGGCCTGGGGACTGGTCCCTATGTCGTGGGCATGATCAGCGACGCGCGCGGCGGCGATCTGGGCGGGGCGATCCTCGCGATCAACTGGGTCGCGCCGGTCATCGTCATCCTGCTGCTGATCATCCTGTTCCGGGTCGAGCGCGATCATGCCAGCCTGCTCCCCCGCGCCCGTGCGGCGGGGGAGCCGGTCTGAAGCTTTACGCCGCCAGTCCGATCTGGTCGGCGTTTGCCCAATTGCCATGCAGGCCAAAGCGCAGGCGGATCGGCACACGGACCTGCGCGATCGGTCCCTTGGCGATGTCGGTCGCATCGAACAGCAACAGGTCGGACCGATGTTCGGCCAACCGGTTGCACACCATGACGATCCACCCGTCCCCCTCCGCCGCATCGGCCGAACGCGGAATGAAGCAGGGTTCCTGGAGGGACGAGACCGGCCCGCACCACCATTTTTGCTCCTGCCCCGTCGCATGATCGACCATGCCCAGCGTGTTCATGATCATGCCGCCCGCGCTGCCGCCCTTCAGTTCGACCGGCTGGGCGGGATCGATCACGAGCATCCAGCCATAGCGATAGGGCAACCCGGTAAAGCGATCGTCGATGCGCGGAAATTCGCCCATCATGTTGGTCAGCCGCCGCGTGCCTGCAAAATCATCGCCATTGGACGCCATGTTCACCGTCCATCGGGTCAGGAAACTCGCCGCCTCCTGCGGATTGAACGGCGCGCCATGGACGTCGGGGAAGAAGGGGAACATATTATTCTTCGCTTCAGGCGTGTCGAAATGGATTTTCGTCCCCTCCTGAAAGGCGTTCATGACATGGCTGGCAAAGCAATTGTCGCGCTTGAACCAGCGTATGTCGGCGGCAGTCGCATCGGCGCGACGCGGCAGGACGCCCAGGTAAACGGGCAGCGTCGTGTCGAAACCAAAATGCGGCAAGCCCTGTTCCAGCCGTTCCCAACTGGACGTGCTGGGGACGACATGGAACAGCGCATAATCGGGCGTGATCGCGAAATCATGCATCATCGCATAATAGGGCAGCTCGAACCAAAGCTCCTGTTTCAGCGTCCCGTCGGGTGACACGACATAATAGGTCATGTCGCGGGTCAGCACCCCCTTGGCCGCATAGCCGAAGGCGATCATGTCGCCGGTCGCCGGGTCAATCTTGGGGTGAGCAGTGAAGGTCTGGCCCGTCATCGCGCCGCCAAAGCGGGTATAGCCGTCCGTCTCCAGCGTCGCCGGGTTCATCGCCAGCGCAGGGCTGTCCTCTTTCAGCGCATAGAGTTTGCCGCCATGGATGAAGGCGGTGGTGTTGGCGGTGCCGCGTATCTGGCCCTTGACGGACTCGTCGTCGGTCAGCGGATTGCGATAGGCGCCGAACAGCCCGCGTCCAGCCTCGTGCTCCAGCTTCCATTTGTCGGTTTTCGCCCAGCGCTGGCGGAAATCGACCCGGCCGTCATGGAAGCGGAACATGGTGATCATCCCGTCGCCGTTGAAGGCGATGTCATCGCCCAGCCGTGGCGGAAATTGCGGGTCGGGCTGCACCCGGTAGAAAGCGCCATCCAGTTCGGGCGGCACCGCACCGACAATGTCCAGATCGGCAATATCCGCCTCGGTCCGCGACGGCGTGTTGAATCCGGTGAAGGACGGCGTTTCGGGGAAATGCGCCACGGCTGATCCTCTGCTTATGATTGTGGATCACATTGTATGTAACCCACACATATTTTCAAGCCGCAGGATTGACGCTCAGCCCTTTAGTCTCCACACTGTTACTATGAATACCATGGACAAGGATCTCGATCCGCTCACCCTGTTCCCCGACCCACGCCTCAGCGGCATTGACGGCCTGGTCGGTTTCCACATCCGGCTGGCGAGTGCGGCGGTCTATCAGCATTTTACCGAGACATTCAGTGACCTTGGCCTGACCCAGAAGCAGGTCGCGGTGCTGTGGCTGATCGAGGATCAGCCCGCCATCGCGCAGGCCGACATTGGCCGACGACTGAAGATGGACCGGGCCAGCGTGATGGCGATCGTCAACCGGATGCAGGATCGCGGCTTCCTGAAACGCGGCGAATCCACGCAGGATCGTCGTCGCCAGACGCTCAGCCTGACCGACGCGGGGCGCGAGTCGCTGGCGGCGGCGCGCACTTGCATTGCCGAGCATGAAAACTGGCTCAAGGCCCGGTTCAGTCCGGCCGAAACGGCGATGTTGGTGGAGTTGCTGCGCCGCGTCTATGTCTGACCGCTAGAACGGCAGAAGCAGGGCTTTTCAACCAGTTGTCGATTGACCTGTTTTCAACCTGTTACTGCCAATACCACCAACATAGATAACAGCATTATTTGCTCTCTCGTAATATTGCCAAATATTGCGTCAATATTCGTTGCGGGGTCACGGAGGCTCTTGCAACGCAGAAAATTGTATGTCTTACTAACAATCGACGCACAGCAGCGTCATTGGCGGGTCACGTCCGGGCAGGACGGATCTCAAGCCGGTTTAGGAGAGGGGATTTCCCATGCAGTACGCGCTTCGTACCACGATGACGCACGCCCTGTTGGCGTCGGCGTCCATCCTCGCAATCACCACGCCTGCATCGGCGCAGTCGTCGGCACCGCCACAAACGGCACCACAGGCCGCCGAGCAGGAGACGCTGTCGCCGGGCATGGTCGCGGACATCGTCGTCACCGCCCAGTTCCGCGAACAGCGGCTTCAGGACACGCCCATTTCCATCACAGCGGTCAGTGCCGCGGAGCTGGAAGCGAAGAGCCAGGTCAATCTGGCCCAGGTCGCCGACGCCGCGCCCAACGTGTCGCTCAAGCCCCAGGGCGCGTCCTTTGGCCCATCCATTTCCGCCAGCATCCGTGGCGTGGGCCAGAATGATTTCAACCCCGCCTATGAACCGGGTGTCGGCATCTATATTGACGACGTCTATTATCCCCAACTGACGGGCGCAGTGTTCGAGCTGCTCGATCTTGACCGCGTCGAGATTTTGCGCGGCCCGCAGGGAACGCTGGCGGGGCGCAATGCGGAAGGCGGCGCGATCAAGCTCTATTCCAAGCGGCCGTCGGGTGATGGCGGCGGCTTTGTCGAGGTCAATTACGGCATCCGTAACCGTATCGGCATCCGTGCAGCGGCGGACTTTGGCATTACCAGCACGCTGTCGGCGCGCATTTCCGGTGTCGCACGGCAACAGGAGGGCTTTGTCGATCGCATTGACTATGGCTGCGCCAATCCCGGCAGCGGTATCGCATCGACCCAGCCAGCGGGCGACTGCGTCATCAGCAAGCTGGGCGGCGTTGGCTATCAGGCGATCCGTGGCATCCTGTTCTGGGAGCCGAGCGACAAGCTCGATGTAACCGTCATCGGGGACTATACCCGCGACGAACATACGATCGCTGGTGAAGTCTTGCTGGAAACCAGCACGGTCAATTCACCCAATACCATTCCGGCACCGGGCATCCCCTATGACAATCGATTCATATGCGGCCGCTACTGCAACTATATCGGCACTGGCCAGCCTGCGGGCGTCTGGGTGCCGCCCATTCCGGTCGATCCGTTCGGTGCGGCCGGGACGCCCCTCGCCGCCACGCGGGGTACGGACCGCAGCCTCTATCAGGGCTGGGGCGTGTCGGGCCAGATCAACTATAAGCTCAGCGACGCCTTCGCGCTGACCTCCATCACTGGCTATCGCGCCTTCGACACGCAGTTTGATTCCGACGACGATATCTCACCCGCCAATATTGGTTTTGGCCGCAACTATCTGGAAAATTGGAGTTTCAGTCAGGAAGTCCGGCTGAACGCGGAACTGGGCGAGACGCTGAACGGCACGGTCGGCGGCTATTATTTCAAGCAGAAATCGACATACGACTCCCTTCAGGACATTCGCTATGTTCCGGTCTATCCACTCCAGTTCCGGCAACCCGATCCGACCAAGGCGGACGCCAAGGCCGTGTTCGCGCATCTGTCCTGGAAGCCGATGGAGCGGATGACGATCAGCGGCGGGGTGCGCTACACCAGCGAGTCCAAGGACCAGACCTATTTCCGCCTGAACTATGACGGCACCGTCAACGCCTTCCTTGACCCGGTCGGCGCTACCTATGGCATTGGGTATGCGGGCGCCGATACGCTGGATTACAACCGTAATGGCAATGTGACCGAAAGTGTGACGGCCTTGTCGGGGTTGACCGCCCATTATAGTGCCAAGCGCTGGGACTATCGGATCGCGGCCGATTACCGCCTGTCGGACAATTTCATGGTCTATGGGTCGGTCTCCACCGGCTTCAAGGGCGGCGGCAGCAATCCGCGTCCCTTCAATACGCAGCAGGTCATCGCCTTCCAGCCGGAAAAGCTCATTGCCTATGAGATCGGCTTCAAGAGCGACATGCTCAACCGCCGCCTGCGCTTCAATGCCGCGGCCTTCATCAACGATTATACCGACATCCAGATCCCGGTGCTGACCTGCCCCGGCGCGCCCTGTGCCGCTCGCCTCAATGCGGGCGATGCGCAGGTCAAGGGGTTCGAGGCGGAACTGACCGCCTATCCGGTCGATGGCCTCGCGATCGACGCCTCGATCAGCTATCTCGACTTCAAATATAAGGCGGGCAGCCTCAGCCCGGCTGCGGCCTATCCGACCAATCCGGGCGGCGTGTCGGCCGACGATCCGCCAGTCTCGCCGCCCTGGAAATTCAGCCTGGGCGCGCAGTACAAGATCGACCTCGACAGCGCCGGCAGCCTGACCCCCCGCTTCGACGTCACCTATGAGGACAAGAAATATGCCGGATCATCCGTGATCGGCACGACCCGCAATCTCAATTTCGTGCCAGCCTATACGCTCGCCAATGCGCGGCTGACCTGGGCGAATGCGGACAATGACCTCGACATATCGCTGGAAGTCACCAACCTGTTCGACAAATATTATTTCCTGTCGGTGTTCGACCTGCGTGGCGCAGGCGCGGGCGTGCGCAAGGGACGCCCCGGCAACCCGCGCGAATGGGCGATTTCGGTCAAAAAGAAATTCTAATCCCCGCCTGACCGGGCGGCCCATGCCGCCCGGTCCCCTGGATCATGGAGACACTATCGGCATGACCGACGTTACCCTCTACCATTGGGAACCCAACGCCAATTCGGGCAAGCCCATGCTGGCGCTGTTTGAAAAGGGCGTGGCGTTCGACAGCCATTATCTCGACCTGTTGAATTTCGACCAGCACAAGCCCGATTATCTGGCGGTCAACCCGCTCGGCACCATCCCCGCCATGACCCATGGGCAATATGTGCTGACCGAATCCACCGCGATCATGGAATATGTCGACGAGGCGTTCGACGGCCCGCGCCTGATGCCCGCCGATCCGGTCGACCAGTGGCGCACCCGCTGGTGGATGAAGTTCCTCGACCAGTGGCTTGCCCCCAGCTTCTCGATGATCGGCTGGAGCGTGTTCGTCGGTCCTTCGGTACGGCAGAAAGACCCCGCTGAACTGGAGGCGGCGATCGACCGCATCCCGATGCCAGAACGGCGCGTTGCCTGGCGCAAGGCGATCAATGGCGCTTTTTCGGCGGAGGAGATGGCCGAATCCCAGCGTCGCGTGGCGCTTGGCATCGGTTATCTCGAACGGGCGCTGGGCCAGCGACAATGGCTGGCGTCGGACAGTTATGGACTTGCCGATATAAACGGCTTCAACCTTGCCTACGCCATGCCCCTGTCGCAGCCGCAGCTGTGCAATGACAGCCTGACCCCCAACATCATGCGCTGGCTGCGCGCCATCTATGCGCGCCCTGCGACCCGCGCCTGCTGGGCGCTGGGCCGCACCGACCTCGCCCGCCGCATCTCCCTGCTCGAAAGCGAACCGGCATGACGACCATCCTGTACCATGGCCAGCCCAATGGCCCCTCTTTCACCGTGCTGGCCGCAGCGTTCGAGAAGGATGTCGCGCTTGAATTGCGCGCGATTGACCTGGTCGCGGGCGAGCGTCATTCGACCGCCCTGCCCCACCCGCTTGAGGTCGATCAGTCGATCGAGGGTGAAGGCCCGGTGTTGGTGGTCGATGGCGTCGCGATGACCGACAGCGTGTTTCTGGCCTGCTATCTCGATGAAGTGGGCAATGGTCCGGCACTGCGCCCGGCCGATCCCTATGCCCGCTGGCAGATGATGGCCTGGTGCCGCTATGTCATCGAGCGTGTGGCTCCCGCCGCCGCGTGCCTTGGCGTTGCCACTGCGCGCCCCACTGCTGTTCCTGCCGGGATCGCCAGCGCCGACCTTGCCGCACGCTGGCGTGACGCAGTGGCGGGCAGCGCCGACGAGGCGCAACTGACCGACAGCCGCGCGAAGATCGGGCAGGCGGTCGAGAAGATCGAAACGCAACTGGCGGACGGGCGCGACTGGCTGATGGGGGATTTCTCGATCGCCGATC
Source organism: Sphingobium sp. (assembly GCA_023266575.1). Taxonomy (GTDB): domain Bacteria; phylum Pseudomonadota; class Alphaproteobacteria; order Sphingomonadales; family Sphingomonadaceae; genus Sphingobium. Next base: position 147,874 of record JAHFPV010000007.1, on the reverse strand, counting down.
TGGAAAGCTACGCCTGGCTGGCGGGGATGCGGGGCATCGTGCCGGATGCCTTTGCCGCCTCGCCGCTGACGGACGCCTGGGAAACCCGTTTGCGCGCCCGCCCGGCGGTAATGCAGGCGCTCGGCCGTGCCACCGTGCCTCATCCCGAAGCGATCTGGGCGCCCGGCCCGGAGATTAACCGCTGGGGCTGAGACAATGCGTGCGATCGACTATTTCGACCGGGGCCATGACATCGCTCCCGACCATGTCTGCCTGATCGACGCGGCCAGCGGCGAAAGGTTGAGCTTTGCGGAGGTCAGCGTGCTGACCCGGCGGATCGCCGTCGCACTCTATGCTGCGGGTTTTCGTAACCAGGAACCAGTCGCGCTCTACGGTCCCAACAGCGCTGCGATGATGGTCGCCTTGCTCGCCATATGGCGCGCCAATGGCCAGTGGGTGCCGGTCAACACCCGCAACGCGATCGACGCGAACGCCGCCTATCTCGACTATGTCGGCTGTAGCTGGCTCTTCTATCATAGCAGCCAGTCGGGCGACGTGATGCAGCTCAGGGCGCGCGTTCCCGCCCTGACGCGGTTCATCTGCCTCGACCGGGCGCAGGATGGCGACCCCTCGCTCGACCAGTTCATCGCCGGGGCCGATGGCGACGCCCTGCCCGACCTGTCCGATCCGTTCGGTCGGCCCGATGATGTCGTTGGCCTTTTCCCCACCGGCGGCACCACCGGCCCGTCCAAAGGGGTAGTCGTCACCAACTCAGGTTGGGGCACCATGATAGAGACGGTCGCGCAGGCGGTCGATGGCCGCACGCCCGCCCCGGTGTCGCTGGTGGTCGCGCCGATCACCCATGCCGCCGGGCCGGTCGCGCTGGCGACGCTCTCGCTGGGCGCGACCCAGATCATCCTGCCCGGCTTCGACGCAGCCGCCGTGCTGGATGCGATCGCCACGCATCGCGTCACCCATGTCTATATGCCGCCGACTGCGCTCTATGGCCTGCTCGACGCGCCGCAACTGGCGGAAGCGGACACGTCGTCGCTCGAAATCTTCCTGCTCGTCGGTTCGCCCGTTTCCCCGGAAAAACTCCGCCGTGCGGTGGAACTGTTCGGCCCGTGCCTCTGCCAGGCCTATGGGCAGGTGGAAGCACCGATGATCGTCACCTGGCTTTCGCCCGAAGTCGTGGCAGCAGCAGCGGCAGGCGACCGGCCTGAACGGCTCGCCAGCTGCGGCCTGCCGACCCGATCAGTCATGGTCGGCATCATGGATGATGATGGCCATTTGCTGCCCGATGGTGAGGCAGGCGAACTGGTGGTGCGCGGCGCGCTGGTATCGCGCGAATATCATGCGCTGCCGCAGGAAACGGCGGACATCCGCACCTTCGGCTGGCACCACACCGGCGACATTGCCCGCCGCGACGCGGATGGCTTTCTCTACATTGTCGATCGCAAGAAGGACATGGTCGTGTCCGGCGGTTTCAATGTGTTCACTGCCGAGGTGGAGGCTGCGATCACCGAACTGGCCGCCGTGCGCGAATGTGCCGTCATCGGCATCCCCGACGCCAAATGGGGCGAAGCGGTCCATGCCATTGTCGTGGCCGACGAAATCGATGAAGCTGCCATCATCGCCCATGCCAAGTCCCGGCTGGGCGGGGTGAAAGCGCCCAAAAGCGTCGCCTTCGTCCCCGCCATCCCACGGACGGCAGCGGGCAAGATGGACAAGAAAACCCTGCGCGCGGCCCATTGGTCGGGCGAGCGGATGGTCAACTAAGCAGGATGAAAACATCCGCGAGAACAAAGGACGGGATGAGGATGCGGGTTGCACTCTGGGCAATGACGATAGGCAGTCTGGCGCTGGCCGCATGTAGCCAGGGCAATGGCGCAACGGGCGCCAGCGGCGTCGATGCAGCGCGGATCATTGCTGCCGCGCCGGCGCAATGGCTCTCGACCGGGCGCACCTATGACGAGCAGCGTTTCAGCCCGCTGACTACGATCAATCAGGATACGATCGGCAGACTGGGCCTCGACTGGTTCGCCGATCTCGACACCAATCGCGGGCAGGAGGCGACCCCGCTGTTCATCGACGGCATCCTCTATGTCTCGACGGCGTGGAGCATGGTGAAGGCCTACGACGCCCGCACCGGCAAGCTGCTCTGGTCGTTCGACCCGGCGGTGCCGCGCGAAACCTTGGTCAAGGCCTGCTGCGACGCGGTCAATCGCGGCGTGGCGGCATGGGGCGACAAGATCTTCGTCGGTACGCTCGACGGTCGGCTGATCGCCATCAACCGCAAGACGGGCAAAGCGGCATGGAGCGTCGTCACGCTCGACCAGAGCAAAAATTATACGATCACCGGCGCGCCGCGCGTCGTGAACGGCATGGTCATCATCGGTAATGGCGGCGCGGAATTCGGCGCGCGCGGCTATGTCGCGGCCTATGATGCGGACACGGGCAAGGAGCGCTGGCGTTTCTACACCGTCCCGGCGCAACCCGGCACGGAACAGGAACCGGATTATCTCAAGAAAGCGGCGGCCACCTGGCATGGCGAATGGTGGAAGCAGGGCGGCGGTGGCACCGTATGGGATGCGATGGCCTATGACCCGGAACTGGACCTGCTCTATATCGGCGTCGGCAACGGGTCGCCCTGGAATCAGGCCTATCGGTCGGAGGGGAAAGGCGACAATCTCTATCTGTCCTCGATCGTCGCGGTTCATGCGAAAACCGGGGAATATGCGTGGCACTATCAGACCACGCCGGGCGACAGCTGGGACTTTACCGCCACCCAACATATCATGCTGGCCGATCTCGACATGGGCGGTGCCAGGCGCAAGGTGCTGATGCAGGCGCCCAAGAACGGCTTTTTCTACATGCTCGACCGCACCAACGGAAAGCTGTTGTCGGCCAAAAATTTCGTGCCGGTCAATTGGGCCAGCGGCATCGACATGACCACCGGGCGGCCGATCGAAAACCCCGCGGCGCGTTATTACAAGACCGGCAAGCCCTTCATCGGCTCCCCCGGCGCGACTGGCGCGCATAGCTGGCACCCGATGGCGTTCGATCCCAAATCATCGCTGGTGTTCATCCCCGCCAATCTCGCCGCCTTCCCCTATATTCCTGAAAAGGGATGGAAAGCGAACAGACTGGGCTTCAACGTCGGTGTCGATATCGCCGCCGCCGCGATGCCAGCCGACAAGGCGATGCGCGACGCGGCGATGAAGGCGACCACCGGCGCCCTCATCGCCTGGGACCCGATCGCGCAAAAGGAACGCTGGCGCGTGTCCTATAAGGGACCATGGAATGGCGGGCTGCTGGCGACCGGCGGCGACCTGGTGTTTCAGGGGACAGCGACCGGGGACTTCAACGCCTATGCGACGAAGGATGGGCGCAAGCTCTGGTCCTTCCCCGCGCAGACCGGCATCGTCGCGGCTCCGATCAGCTATGAACTGGACGGGCAGCAATATGTCGCTGTGATGGCGGGCTGGGGTGGCGTCTGGGCGTTGGCGCCCGGCATCCTATCAGACAAGAGCGGGCCAAGCCGCAATATCTCCCGCCTGCTGGTGTTCAGGCTGGATGGCAAGGCGGCCCTGCCCCCTGCCCCGCCGCTGCCGACAATGCCGCTCGATCCCCCACCCTCTACCGCCAGCCGCGCAACGATCGCGGCAGGCGCAGCGCGCTTTGGCCGCTATTGCAGCACCTGCCATGGCGACGCGGCGGTCGGCGGCAGCCTGGTCACCGACCTGCGCCATAGCGGCACGCTCAACGACGCTGACATATGGAAGCAGGTCGTCCATGACGGTGCGCTCAAGGACAATGGCATGGTCAGCTTCGCATCGATCTTCTCAGCAGCAGAAATTGATGACATTCGCGCCTATGTCATCCACCGCGCCAATGAAGATAAAGCACTGGAAACCGCACATGCCGATTGATCCGTCCAAAATCCTGGCCATCGACGTGCATGTTCACGCCGAAGTGTCCTGCCATGATCCTGAAGACCCGGTGATGGCCAAATATTTCGACGCAGCGTCGGCCTATTTCAAGGCGGATCGCAAGCGCCCGACCATCCCGGAAACCATCGCTTATTATCGCGCGCAGAATATCGCCTTCTGCCTGTTCACGGTCGATTGTGAGAGCGGCATCGGGGCCAAGCGGATCAGCAATTATGAAGTGGCGGACATCGCGGCGGAACATGACGACATCGTCATCCCCTTCGCCTCGATCGACCCGCACAAAGGCAAGTTCGGTGCGCGCGAAGCCCGCGATCTGGTGGAAAATCATGGGGTCAGGGGCTTCAAATTCCATGGCATCATGCAGGATTGCCACCCCGCCGACCGGGTCGCCTACCCCATCTATGAAGTCATCGCGGAATATAAATTACCCGCCATCTTCCACACCGGTCATTCAGGCATGGGCACGGGGATGAAAGGCGGTGGCGGCGTGCGCCTGAAATATGGCCAGCCCATATTGGTGGATGATGTCGCGGTCGATTTCCCCGACATGAAAATCATCCTGGCCCATCCCAGCTGGCCCTGGACCGACGAAAGCCTGTCGATGGCGCTGCACAAGGATAATGTGTTCATGGACCTGTCGGGCTGGTCGCCCAAATATTTTCCCAAACAGGTGATCCAATACGCAAATACGCAACTTAAAACTAAGATGCTGTTCGGGTCGGACTGGCCGCTCATTCGCCCGGAAAAATGGATCGATGCCGCGCGTGAGGCGGGTTTTCGGGAAGAGGTGCTGCCGCTGATCATGAAGGATAATGCGGTCAAGCTGCTTGGGCTCGGCTGAACTGCCAATCCCCATGGCTGGATTGTTACAGATTCAAGTCTGTTGCAGTCATATATATGTCATCTAATCGACATAAACGCCCGCTCGACACGACGAAGGGCAAGTGAATATGCGATCGAGACATATGCAGACGGGTCTGGCGGTCAGCCTGTTGGCGCTGATGCCGCAGGCCGCGCAGGCGCAGACGGTAGAGCAGCTGCAAACGCAGATTGATGAGCTGAAAGCCCAGGTCCAGTCGCTCGTCTCGGCGCTCGCTGCCAGCAAGAGCCAGACCGCGCCCGCCGTCGCGCAGGTGCCGCCTCAGTCGGCAACGCCCGCCACGACATCTGCCGCAGCGCCCACCGTGCTGGCATCGGCCCCCGCAACAATACCTGCCGCAGCACCGGCCAAGTCGAAGGCCTGGTATGATCGCCTGACCCTGCGCGGCTATACCCAGATGCGCTATAATGCTTTCCTGTCGGGCGACGACACGGCGCCTGCGGGCGTTTCGCGCCTGCGGTCCGTGCATGACAGCAGCATTTCGGACCGCGGCAGCTTCTCGCTCCGCCGCGTCCGCCTGATCGTGCAGGGCGATATTTCCGATCGCGTCTCGCTCTATCTCCAGCCCGATTTTGCAACAGCGGTCAATAATCAGGCCGGCTCCGAACGGCGCGAAGGTTTCGTCCAGTTGCGCGACGCCTATGCCGACGTGTTCCTGGACAAGGCCAAGAGCTTTCGCGTGCGCTTTGGCCAGTCCAAAGTCCCCTATGGCTGGGAAAATATGCAATCCTCGTCCAACCGGCTGACGCTCGACCGCAGCGACGCGATCAACAGCGCGGTGCCGAGCGAGCGCGATCTGGGCATCGTTGCCTATTACACCCCGCCTTCGGTCCAGAAAATCTGGGACGATCTGACCCACGACGGACAAAAATTGTTCGGCAATTATGGTGCCTTCGGCGTCGGCGTGTTCAACGGCCAGGGCATCAACAAGACCGAGCAGAATCGCGGCCTGATGAAGGTTGCGCTGGCGACATGGCCGTTCGAAATTGGCGATCAGGTCGTCGAATTTGGCGGATCGGCGATGCTGAACGATGTTCAGCCCGAACTGCGCAGCGGCATCATCAGCCCGGTCGCTTATAAGGATAATCGCGTCGGCCTGCACGCCATGCTTTATCCCAAGCCGTTCGGCATCCAGGCGGAATGGAACTGGGGCAAGGGCCCGGAATTTGATGTCGCCACCCAGTCGATCCAGACCAAGAATTTGCAGGGCGGCTATGTCCAGGCGATGATGCGCCTGCCGACCGAAAATCTGGGATCGATGATGCCCTATGGCCGCTGGCAGCATTATCGCGGCGGATGGAAGGCGGGGACCAACGCCCCGCGTCTGGAAACCGACGAATTTGAACTGGGCGTCGAATGGCAGCCATGGAAGGCGCTGGAATTCACCTTTGCCTATGCCCGGATGAAGCGCGCCGAAGCCGACGAACGCCGCACCGGCCGCGCCGAAGGCGATCTGATCCGCACCCAGGTGCAGTGGAACTATTAATGGGTCATCGCCTGCTTGGCGGGCGCTGTCCTACATCAGTCGACCATGCTAAAAAGCCTGTCGGGATCGCAGCCAGAAAAGACATATAATGTCGCAAAATGGATATAAAATGTCGCATTTGCCGGGAAATATGCGAAGTTAAGCGCACGGCTGTAGGATTTTGACGTTCAGAAAAAAGCTGGCCGGGCTAACCCCTTTTCGCCCGGCCAGAGGGACGTAAAAATTCAGCTGTCGACTGTTTCCCTGGCGCTACGCTGCGCCAGCTGGGCGTCGAACACCGGGTTGGACAGCAGGAAACCAATCTCCTTAGCCCGGTCCTGATTGACCGTTTCGTGCGGCATCGACGCCAGGATCGCGTCGAAACGAGTCCGCATCCCGTCGGCAAATTCGGGGTGGGTCAATATATAAAGGTCGTTGGCGCATATTCCCGCCAGCACCCGCTCACCCACTTCGTCGGCGCTCATCCACAGCGGCGAGACAGGGCGCTTCTCCAGTTCCTCCTCGCGCGCGCGATAGCCGCTATCTTCGCGATATTCGGCGGGCCGCAACTCGCCGCTATGGGCGATATTGCTCTGCACCGGTCCCGGCATGAAGGCTGAGACGCCGATATTTTCCGCCGCCAGTTCCCCCCTTATCGCTTCGGAAATCCCCAGCACCGCCGCCTTGGCCGCGGTATAGATGGCCGAATAGCTGATCGGGATCAGCGCCGACTGGGACGATGTGGTGACGATCTGCCCGCCCTCGCCATGCGCCTTGATCCGGGGAAGGATGGTGACGAGGCCGTTGATGACTCCGCCCAGATTGACCCCCATGCCCCAGTCCCAGTCATCGAACCGCGCGTCCAGCACCGGACCCATGACGCCAACCCCCGCATTGCCGATCAGCATATGGATTTTCCCGAACCGCGCCTCCGCTGCATCGGCCGCACGGGCGAAAGCGGCGCGGTCGGTGACGTCCAGCTGCACCGTCTCGACCTGGGCATCGGCGGCCAGATCGGCCTTGGCGGCTGCCAGCGCGTCCTGCCGGATGTCGGCGATCACGACATTGGTCCCGGCCCGCACCAGCGCCCGCGCGATGCCGAGGCCAATACCATTCGCGCCGCCGGTGATGAAGGCCGTCCGCCCCCGCACATCGGCCATAGGTGCCTTGCTTGCCTGCGTCATCTCTCTCTCCCTTACTGTTTCAGGCCAAGCATCGCGCGCGCTTCCCCGGCGCTGGCGATGTCGCCGCCCATCCGCTCGATCATCTCGACGCCCCAGCGGACCAGATCGGCATTGTCCGCCGCCATGCGCCCGCGCCGCAGATAGATGGTGTCCTCAAAACCGACCCGGACATTGCCACCCAGCAGCACTGATTGCGCCGCCATCGGAAAACTGTGGCGGCTGACGCCAAAGCCGGTGAAGGGCGTGCCGCGCGGTATCTGGCTCTTGGCGTAGAGCATCGCTTCGGTCGTCGCGGGCAGGCCATATTTGGTCCCCAGCACGAAGGTGAAGGGCGCATTTTTGGGAATAGCGCCCTTGGCCATCAGATCATCGGCAAAGACGAAATCGCCTGCCTCGAAACATTCAATCTCCGGCAGGACGCCCGCATCCTGAATCATATGCCCCATGGTGGTGATCATGGGATCAAGATTGATCGCCACCCCGCCCCACAGCTGCATCGTGCAAATATCGAGCGTACACATGTCGGGCTTCAGGTCGAGAATATGCTCCAGCCGCCGCTGCGCCGTGAACATCAGCGTCCCCGGCCCGCAGACCGCCGGATCGTCTGCGCTCTGCATCCAGGTGCAGCCCGGCCCGGTCGTGACGTTAAGGATCACCTCGTTATTTTTCGCACGGATGAGGCCTACCACCTCGCGATAATCCTCCAGCGCCTGTGATGGATCGCCGGTTTCGCGGTCGCGGACATGCAGGTGGATGATCGAGGCACCCGCTTCGGCCGCCGCCAGCGCTTCGGCTGCGACATGATCGGGCCGGAACGGGAAATTGGGATGATCGGGCATCGGCGAACTTCCCGTCACCGCGCAGGTCAGAAATAGCTTGCCAGCCAACCGCACTCTCCTGTCTTGTGTCGGCTATGTTGCCGACCCTTGAACAGGGGTCTTGCAGAGGAAGCGGCCCGCAAGAAGGCCGGTGGATGTCCCATTATAGAGAGTAACTGGATAAGGCATGGCACAGCGGGAAGAATTGTCGCGTTTCCTGAAAGCCGCCCGCGCCAAGCTGGCACCGTCCGATGTCGGCCTGCCTGCAGGTGAACGTCGGCGAACACGCGGCCTGCGGCGCGAGGAGGTGGCAACGCTCGCGGGGATGAGCGTGACCTGGTACACATGGTTCGAACAGGGGCGAGAGGTGCAACTGTCCGCGCCGATGCTGGAGCGCCTTAGCCGCACCCTGCGTCTTTCCCCCAATGAACGCGAATTTCTCTTCGCCCTGGCCCAGCACCGCCCGCCGCCGCTGGCCATGCGGCCGGACGAAACGATCCATGCCGGCACCCAGCATCTGATGGATGCGCTGTCCATTCCGGCGCTGGTCATCATAGAGGATTGGACGGTCATCGGCTGGAACCGGCTGGTCGCCCGCGCCTTTCGCGATTACAGCCAGATGCCGCGGGAGCAGCGCAACCTGTTCCGCATCCTGATGCTCAACCCGCGCTACCGTGCCGACCCGGACAAGTTTCAGGATATGTGCCGCCGCCTGATCGCGCGCTTCAAATGGGACTATAGCCGCACCAGCCAGCCCGACGTGTTTGAAGGCATCATTGCCGACATGATGGAGCAATCTGAATTTTTCCGCCAATACTGGCAAGAGTCCGAGATCATGGCGCATTTCGAGGATACCAACATCGCCGATATGCCCGGCGTGGGCGAAATCATGTTCCGCCACACCAGCTATGCGATCGAGGAAGCGCCGGGGCAAAGGCTGCTGCTATTCGCGCCATTGGACGATGTCAGTGCAGCGCGTTTGGCTCGGCTGGTGGCGGAAGCCGATCCGGTTACTGCCTGAGCGAAATCGCCGCGAACAAGCCTCTTCTCCCGCCGCGCAATTATGCTATGATCGGCGTCATAAAATAATGGAGAGGGAACCATGCTGCTACTGGCACGGTGTCTGGACTGGCTTTGCCTCGCTTTTGCATCGGGCGTTCAGGACGAAATGCGTCTGAACGAGTTGATCCTGGGTGCGACCCAGCGATCAGCCGCGGCGCATGACGCAACCGCACAATCGCTTCCGCATCGCTGAACCTTGTCGAGATATTGAGGGCCTGTCGGTAAAGCCGGTTAGCGGCCCGCGTCCTTTGCGTCGCTGATCGCCAGACGCTTCGCGGTCGTGAGCGTCTGGATGACGAACAGCAGGATCAGTATGACCGAGACGACGCCGACAAACAGGTCAAACCCGGAAATCGCGCCGAACAGGCCGGGCGCATAGCCGAGCGCCATCATCGCCAGCGTCAGGCCGATCAGCATCAGCCGCAATTCCGTCGGCCCGGCGGAAAGATAGGACAGCTTGAACTCCCCCATCACCCGCGCCGCCAGATAAGCATGGATCGATAGCAGTAGATAACCGGCCAGCGCCACCAGCGCGACATCCATGCGAATATAGGGGCTGGCCCCCATCCCCGCCAATATCAGCAAAGTGGCAAGACCATCGCAACTATGGTCGATAAAATAGCCATAGGATGGCCGCTCGATCCGGCGGAACCGCGCCAGGCTGCCGTCCATCGAATCGCCGAACCATTGCAGCACATAGCCACCAATGGCGAGCCACAACCAATGGACATGCAGACTGCTGGCAGCGTAACCGGCAAAAATGGCAAATGCCCCGATCATGCCAAGTACGGTCAAAAGGTCGGGCGTGACCCATCGCGGCATACGGGCGCACAGCCAGTTGAGGAGGCGGCGTTCGGATGCTGCCAGCACATTTTGCTGGATGCGATCGATCGGAGGAGAGGATGGGCCAGAGGGCAATGTCATGGCGCCTTATGACGAACACATGACGGTGTGACAATCACCCCGACCTTTCGTGTCGTCGAAAATGACTATTATATGACATGCTGCGGCCAAACGACTGGCGATGGCATCGCTGAAATGCACAAAAAAAGGGCCGATCCGAAGACCAGCCCATGAAAGTTTAGGAGAGGATGCCTGAAAGGCACCTCCTATGTCCGGCAAATTAGGCTTTGCTGCAAGTGCGAAATCCTTGTTCGCGGTTGCAAAATATGCACCTGCCGCAATTACGTTGTATTCCGTAACGGAAAGCAAAGCGCGTCCATGCGCGGTAGAGTAGCAATATCCAGAAAATCATGGATTGGCAGACGCACGATATTGCACCGACTCGCGCCGACCGGGGCTTCACCTGCCGTTGTCGATGTGTAGATTGCCCCGGTTGCGACTGCGCAACCTTGCCGCCTTTCCTGATCGGAGCGAACCAGCGATGCCCCATGCCACCGACAAAGCTGACCAGCCCTGGTGGAAGGGCGCGGTCATCTATCAAATCTATCCACGCAGCTTTCAGGACAGCAATGATGACGGCATTGGCGATCTGAACGGCATCACGCAAAGGCTCGATCATATCGCCCGGCTGGGGGCGGATGCGATCTGGATTTCGCCCTTCTTCACCTCGCCCATGCGCGACTTCGGTTACGACATAGCCGATTATTGCGATGTCGATCCGATCTTTGGCACGCTTGCCGATTTCGATGCGCTGGTCGCCCGCGCCCACGCTTTGGGCCTCAAGGTCACGATCGACCAGGTCTATGCCCATAGTTCCGACCTGCATGACTGGTTCGCACAAAGCCGCGCGAGTCGCGGCGGCGACAAGGCAGACTGGTATGTCTGGGCCGACCCTAAAGCGGACGGCACCCCGCCCAACAATTGGCAATCGGTGTTCGGTGGCCCGGCCTGGACCTGGGACGCGCGGCGCGGCCAATATTATATGCACCAGTTCCTGGCCAGCCAGCCGCAACTCAACGTCCACAACCCGCAAGTGCAGGACGCGCTGCTGGACGTCATGCGATTCTGGCTCGATCGCGGCGTGGACGGTTTCCGCCTCGACGCCTTGAACCATGCGATGCACGACCCCGATTTCCGCGACAATCCCCCTGCCCCCGACGATGGCAGTCCGCGCACCCGCCCGTTCGATTATCAGATCAAGCGCTACAGCCAGTCGCACCCCGGCGTCGTCCCCTTTGTCGAGCGTATCCGGGTGCTGTGCGACGAATATGGCGCGATCTTCACTGTCGCCGAAGTCGGCGGGGCGATCGCCGAGCAGGAAATGAAAGCCTATACCGCCGGGGACAAGCGCCTCAACAGCGCTTACGGCTTCACCTTCCTCTACGCGCCTGCGCTCACACCGGCGCTGGTCGCGGAAACGGTCGATCGCTGGCCCGACGAACCGGGCATGGGCTGGCCAAGCTGGGCGTTCGAAAATCATGACGCCCCCCGCGCCCTGTCGCGATGGTGCGCGCCCGAAGATCGCCCCGCCTTTGCCCGGATGAAGATGGCGCTGCTGATGGCGCTGCGCGGCAACGCTATCCTCTATCAGGGGGAGGAACTGGGGATCACCCAGGTCGATATCCCGTTCGAGCGGTTGCAGGACCCCGAAGCTATCGCCAACTGGCCGCTGACCCTGTCGCGTGATGGCGCACGCACGCCGCTACCCTGGTCTGCCGACGCCAAGCAGGCGGGATTTTCCAGCGTCGAACCCTGGCTGCCCCATGGCGAGGATCATCTCGCGCTGGCTGTGGATGCGCAGGAGGGTGATCCCGAATCGCTGCTCAACTTCACCCGCACCATGCTGGCGCTGCGCAAGGCGAACCCGGCGCTGCGCCATGGCGCGCTCGACATAGTGATTGCCGACACCGACTGCCTCGCGTTCCGACGGACCAGCGGCGACCAGTCTTTGCTCTGCATTTTCAACCTGTCGCGCGGGTCGATTGACTGGCCCGCAGGCGTTGACGGGTCAGGCCGCATCCTGAGCGCCGTCAACGGGGCAGCGCCGGGCGACCTGCCCCCTTATGCTGCCTTGTTGATCGAGCAATGAGGTTCAGGCGGCGACTAGGTCCCCGCTCAGCATATCGCTCAACCGACCGCGGATGATCGCTTCGGCATCGCCGACGATCCGCCTGATCAGCGCGTCGCAGGTCGGGATGTCGTGGATCAACCCCTGCACCTGCCCGGCCCATACGAGGCCCGCGTCCAGATCGCCGGTCTCCAGCGCGACCCGACCCTTGGCGCCCGACACCAGCGGCTGGATATCCTGAAACACCGCGCCCTCGCGCAGCGAAATTTCGACCACCTGATCCGATACGCTATTCTTGGCGACGCGTCCGGTGTTATGGAATTTGCGGAAGATGAGGTTCGTCCCCCGCTCGTCATTATCGACCAGAAACTGCTTCACATTGTCATGGATCGGCGCTTCCACCGTCGCGCAGAAGCGGGTGCCCATATTGATGCCATCCGCCCCCAGCGCCAGCGCGGCAGCAAGACCGCGCCCGTCGCCAAAGCCACCGCTGGCGATCATCGGGATGGTCAGCTTGTCGGCGGCGGTAGGGATCAGGATGAGACCAGGAATATCATCCTCGCCCGGATGCCCAGCGCACTCGAACCCGTCGATCGAGATCGCGTCCACGCCCATCCGCTGCGCTGACAAAGCGTGGCGCACCGCCGTGCATTTATGGACGACGATGACGCCATGCGCCTTGAAATCGTCGACATGCTCCTGCGGTTTATGCCCGGCAGTCTCGACGATCTTCACACCGCTGTCGATGATCGCCTTGCGATATTCGGCGTAAGGTGGCGGATTGACCGACGGCAGGATGGTGAGGTTCACCCCGAACGGCTTGTCGGTCATCGTGCGGCAGCGCTCGATTTCCCGGCGCAGATCGTCGGGCGTCGGCTGAGTGAGGGCCGTCAATATGCCAAGACCACCCGCGTTGGACACGGCGGCAGCCAGTTCCGCCCGGCCGACCCACATCATCCCGCCCTGGACGATCGGATGCTCGATCCCGCACAGATCGGTAAAGCGCGTCCTGATCCCCATTACAGCGCCTCCACGATCGTCACATTGGCAACGCCGCCGCCTTCGCACATGGTCTGGAGGCCATAGCGCTTGCCGCGAGCCTTGAGCGCATGAATCAGCGTCGACATCAGCTTGGTCCCGCTGGCCCCCAGCGGATGACCCAGTGCAATCGCCCCGCCATTGACGTTGAGCTTGGCCGGGTCGGCACCGATCGCTTTCAGCCACGCCATCGGGATCGCAGCAAAGGCCTCGTTGACCTCAAACAGGTCGATGTCGTTAAGGCTGAGGCCCGACAGCTCGAACGCACGCCGGGTCGCCGGGATCGGCTCTTCCAGCATGATGACCGGGTCGCCCGCCGTCACCGTTAGGTTGACGATGCGGGCAATGGGTTTCAGGTTGAAGCGCTTGATCGCGGCTTCGCTGGCCACCAGCACGCCCGACGCGCCATCCGTCATCTGGCTGGCATTGGCCGCGGTGATGGTGCCGCCTTCCTCCAGCGTCTTGACGCTGGCCATCGCCTCCATAGTCCCGCCGCGCCGGACGCCATCGTCAGTGTCGAACAGGCCTTCGGGGGTTTCGACGCCGACGATTTCCGCCTTGAACGCGCCGCTGTCGATCGCCGCTGCCGCCTTGGCATGGCTGGCAAGCGCAAAGGCGTCCATATCTTCGCGGGTGAAGCCATATTTATTGGCGATCGCCTGCGCGCCGTGGAACTGGCTGAATTCAGCGACGCCATAGCGATTCTGGATGCTCTTGGGCCATGGCCCGACGCCCAGCCCGGCGGCGGCATGGAGCTGATAATTGGACCCCATCGGCACTCGCGTCATGCTTTCGGCACCCGCCGCGATCACCAGATCCTGCGTGCCGGACATGATCGCCTGCGCCGCGAAATGCAGCGCCTGTTGCGAGGAACCGCACTGGCGATCGATCGTCACGGCAGGCACGCTGTCGGGCAGTTTGGACGCCAGCACCAGATTGCGACCAAAGGCAAAGCTCTGTTCGCCCGCCTGACTGACACAGCCCACGATCACATCCTCGATAGCGGCGGGATCGACACCGGTGCGATCGACGAGCGCATTGAGGATGGTCGCGCCCAGATCAGCGGGATGCACGTCGATCAAGCCGCCCTTGCGCGCGCGGCCCCCGGCGGTGCGGACGGCTTCTACGATATAGGCTTCTGCCATGGTCTCAAACTCCCCTAAAATTGGCGGGGCGTTTCGCGAGCAATGCGCTCAGCCCCTCTTCGCTTTCCCGTCCGGCACCTGCCGTCGCCATGCTGCGCAATTCGCGGTCCAGTTGCGTCTCCAGCCCGGTTTCGAAACTGTCGGCCAGCAGCGCGCGGCTGGCGGCCAGCGCTGCCACCGGCGCGTCGGCCAGCGCGGTAGCGACCTTCAACCCTTCGGCAGCCAGCGCCTCATCGTCCACGATGCGCGTCACCAGCCCGATCGCCTCGGCCTCGTCCGCCTTGATGCGGCGGTTGGTCAGGATGATCTCCTGCGCCTTCCGCAGCCCCACCAGACGCGGCAGCAGCCAGCTGAGGCCGCCATCCGGGGTCAGCCCGATCGCGCCATAAGCGGCGGTGAAATGCGCCGACCGCGCGCCGATCACGACATCGCCTAGCATGGCGAGGCTGAACCCAGCGCCCGCCGCCGGGCCATTGACCAATGTGACCAGCGGCTTGGGCGCGCGCGCCAGCCGCGCGACGGCGGCATGGAAGGTCGCGATCAGCTCGCTCAGAACCTCTGACCGCTTGTCCCCGGCACCCGCCAGCAATTGCACGTCACCCCCGGCGCAGAATAGCCGGCCATTGCCGGTCAGCAGGATACAGCGGATCGCCTCGT
Organism: Sphingobium sp.; assembly: GCA_023266575.1. GTDB lineage: Bacteria > Pseudomonadota > Alphaproteobacteria > Sphingomonadales > Sphingomonadaceae > Sphingobium. The sequence continues at coordinate 132,722 of JAHFPV010000007.1, read as the reverse complement.
CGGTCTGGCACCGGATCGTCGCTGCCAGCAGCGCGCGCGCCAGTGGCAGGGTGATGGCGTTGCCTGCCTCGGGCCGGTCGAGCGTGATCCGCCCGATCCCGTCCTCGACCGTAAAGGCGATCCCGTCCATCAGCGCGGCGCCATGCGGATCGCGCCGTCAAGGCGAATGACGTCGCCATTCAGCATCGGGTTGCGGACGATCGATTCGACCAGCTGCGCATATTCGGCTGGTTTGCCGAGGCGGCTGGGATGCGGCACCTGCGCGCCCAAGGCGTCCTGCACATTTTGCGGGAAGGCTTCCAGCATGGGGGTAAGGAAAATGCCCGGCGCGATCGTCATGACGCGGATCTTGTGCTGCGCCAGATCGCGCGCGATCGGCAGGGTCATGCCGACGACGCCGCCCTTGGACGCGCTATAGGCCGCCTGCCCGATCTGCCCGTCATAGGCCGCGACCGATGCGGTGTTGACGATGACGCCGCGCTCGCCGTCAATTTCCTCCGCCGCGGCAAGCCGGGCGGAAAATTTGGAAATGACGTTGAACGTGCCGATCAGGTTGACGGTCACGGTCTTGGCAAAAGTGTCGAGCGGATGGGGCGCATTCTCCTTGCCCACCGTCTTGACCGCAGGCGCGATGCCCGCGCAGTTGACCAGGATGCGGGCAACGCCATGTGCCGCCTCTGCCGCGTCCAGTCCCGCCGCCACGCTGGCATCGTCGGCGACATTGACCCCGACATAGACGCCGCCCAGTTCGGCGGCGACCGCCTTGCCTGCTTCCTCATTGAGGTCGAAGATCGCAACCTTGGCACCCTGCGCCGCCAGCATCGTCGCCGTCGCCTTACCCAGACCCGAAGCGCCGCCCGTAACAATGGCGGCCAAACCCTTGATATCCATAAATACTCGCCCCTATTCGATCAGACCAGTTCGATCGCCATCGCCGTCGCTTCGCCCCCGCCGATGCACAGGCTGGCAACACCGCGCTTCAGCCCGCGCTTTTCCAACGCTCCGATCAGCGTCGCGACGATACGCGCGCCCGATGCGCCGATCGGATGGCCGAGCGCGGTCGCGCCGCCATTGACGTTCAGCTTCTCCGCCGGGATGCCCAGTTCCTTCGCCGCAATCATCGCGACGACGGCAAAGGCTTCGTTGACCTCGAATAGATCGACATCGTCGACCGACCAGCCTGCCTTTTCCAGCAGCTTGCGCATCGCCGGGACCGGGGCCGTGGTGAATTTTGATGGCTCATGGGCATGCCCCGCAGTCGCGACCACGCGGGCGACGACCTTCATCCCCTGCTTGTCCGCCACGCTCTGCCGCGTCATCACCAGCGCGGCTGCGCCATCGGAAATGGACGAGGCATTGGCGGCGGTAATCGTGCCATCCTTGACGAAGGCGGGCTTGAGGCCGGGGATCTTGTCCGGCCGCGCCTTGCCCGGCTGTTCGTCGGTATCGACGATCGTGTTGCCGCTCCGGCCCTTGACCGTCACCGGCGTGATTTCGCGGACGAACGCCCCGCTGCCGATCGCGGCATTGGCGCGTTCGAGCGAACGGATGGCATAATCATCCTGGTCGGCGCGGGTGAACTGATAGTCGCGCACCGCTTCTTCGGCGAACACGCCCATCGCCTTGCCGGGTTCATAGGCGTCTTCCAGCCCGTCCATCATCATCGTGTCGATGATCCGATCATGGCCGATCCGCGCGCCGCTGCGATGCTTGGGCAAGGCATAGGGCGCATTGGTCATGCTCTCCATCCCGCCGGCAATCACGACATCGACCGCGCCCGATGCCAGCGCCTCATGCGCCATGATCGCGGCCTGCATACCGGAACCACACATCTTGTTGACGGTGGTGGCTTCGGTGCGGAGGCCAAGGCCAGCGCCCAGCGCCGCCTGCCGCGCAGGCGCTTGACCCAGGCCCGCAGGCAGGACGCAGCCCATATAGATGCGATCGACCGCATCGACCGAAACGCCCGCGCGCTCGACCGCCGCCTTGACCGCCGCCGCGCCCAGCTCCGTGGCCTTGAGGCCCGACAAGGCACCCTGAAACCCGCCCATCGGCGTGCGGGCATAGCTGGCGATGACTACCGGATCGTCCTGCATATCAATTCCTTTCAAAGACTGCGCGCAATGACCATGCGCTGGATGTCCGACGTGCCTTCGTAAATCTGGCATACCCGCACATCGCGATAGATTTTGGCGACGCCATATTCTTCCAGATAGCCATAGCCACCCAGCGTCTGGAGCGCGCCGGATACGATCTGTTCGGCGGCTTCCGATGCAAACAGCTTTGCCATCGACGCTTCGGTAAGGCAGGGCTGGCCCGCATCCTTGACCCGCGCGGCGTTCAGCACCAGCTGCCGCGCCGCCTCCAGCCGGGTGGCGAGGTCGGCGAGGCGGAAGCCCACCGCCTGATGCTCCATGATAGGCTTGCCAAAGCTCTTGCGATCCTTGGCATAGGCGACCGCAATGTCCAGTGCGGCCTGCGCCATGCCGACGCATTGCGCGGCGATGCCGATGCGGCCGGTTTCCAGATTGGCGAGCGCTATGCGGTAACCTTGCCCCGGCTGGCCGATCAGCAGGTCATCCTGGACAAACATGTCGTCAAACCGCAGCGCGCAGGTGTCCGATGCGCCCTGCCCCAATTTATGCTCAACCTTGTCGACGCTGTAGCCGGGCCGATCAGTCGGCACGATGAACACCGACAGGCCTTTCTTGCCCGCGTCCGGGTCCGTCACCGCGACGACCATGACGACGCCAGCAATCTTGCCCGACGTGATGAATTGCTTGGCACCGGTGATACGCCAGCCGCCATCGACCTTGACCGCGCGGGTCCGCACTGCCGACGCATCCGACCCGGCATCCGCCTCGGTCAGGGCAAAGGCGCCGATGGTCCGGCCGCCGATCAGGTCGGGCAGGAAGCGGGCCTTCTGCGCCTCACTCCCATCCTTGAGCAGGCCGGCCACAAGGATGCTGTTCTGGATCGAGACGATGGTGGACAATGCCCCGTCCGCCGCCGCCAGTTCGATCAGCGCCAGCGCATAGGACACGGCGTCAGTTTCCGCCCCACCATAGCTTTCCGGCGCGGTCATGCCCCACAGGCCCAGCCCCGCCATCTCCTCGAACAACGCAGGCGGATAGCCGCCTTCCGACTCGAAGCGCGCGCTGTGCGGGCGGATCGTGTCCTGCGCGAAGCTGCGCACCGTATCGCGGATGGCCGTCTGGATTTCGGTCAGCATAAAACCCAATCGTCTCCTCTATACTCACGGGTATATTGATTATCAGCGGGTTTCTTGTCAAGGCAAACGGGTAAGGAGACCAGCTTGCCCCAACCGAACGCCGCCCCATCCCCCTTCCGATCGCGTGAGGAGCGAGAACGTGACCGTGAGGAGAAGCGAGAGGCCGTGCTGCGGGCGGCGGTGCGGATGTTCAACGCGCGCGGTTTTCATGCCACCTCGCTGGACGACGTTGCTGCGAGCCTGGGGATCAGCAAGCCGACCATCTATCATTATCTGGGCAATAAGGAGCAGGTGCTGATCGAATGCGTGACGCGCGGGCTGGAATTGCTCAGCGCCGCCGCCGACACGGCGCGCGCGCAGCCCGGCAACGGCCTGGCTCGACTGCGCAGCGTTCTGCGTCGTTACTCCCTGGTGATGATGGACGATTTCGGGCGCTGTGTCGTGCGCACCGGCGACGAATTTCTCTCCGCCGAAGGGGCCGCCCTGTTCCGCGCGCGTAAGCGGGCAATCGACCTGTCGATCCGTGCGCTGATAGAGGATGGCATCGCCGACGGTTCGATCGCGCCGCTCGACGTGCGCATGACCGCTTTTGCCCTGGCGGGCGCGCTTAACTGGCCGGGACGCTGGCATGAGCCGGACGGGCCGCTGAGCGCAGAGCAGATTGCCGACTCGATGGTCGATATATTGATCAGCGGCCTCGCGCCGCGCACCTGATCAGCCAGTCGCAAACAGGGCGCGCACCGCGTCCGGCACCCGCTCCGCCCGCAAACCGCCGGGCCGGGTCGCGTCGGGCGTGGTCCAGACGCGCTTTTCAGTGCATTCGACGCATAGCCGTCCATCGAGCGACAGACGGTGCGCAACCGTGAAGCTGCTATTGCCGAATATCGGCGCGTCTGCCTCCACCACCACATCGTCGCCATAGGCGGTCGGGACGAAAAAGCGCGCCGACACATCCACCATCGGAAACCCCGCAAAAGGCATGGTCGCCAGCATCTCGCGTTTCTTGGGCAGGCCCGCCTGTTCGAACAGCAGCATTGTGCTTTGGCCGAAAATGTCGAAATAGCGGGGCGCGTGAACGATACCGGCAGGGTCGCAATGGCCCCATTCGATGCGGACGATCCGATGGAGAAATACTGTCACGCGATGATGGTCTTTCCTTGCAAAATGGTCTTTTCCGCCATGTCTTTGGCCGTGGGCGGTGGCGGCACGAGCAGGCCGCGCTGCACCGCGGGACGTTCGGCGACCCGGTCATACCAGCGCAAGATGTTCGAAAAGGCACTGATGTCCACCCCAGCCCAGTCATGGCCGCGTATCCAAGGGAAGCAGGCAATGTCGGCGATGGAATAATCGCCGACCAGATAGTCGCGGCCAGCCAGTTGCGCGTCCAGCACGCCGAACAGCCGCTGGCTTTCGCGGACATAGCGGTCGATCACCGATGGCAGTTTTTCGTCGAAATAGCGGGTAAACACCGTCGCCTGCCCCATCATCGGGCCAAGCCCGGACATCTGCCACATCACCCACTGGATCACCCGGCTGCGATCCTTGGCATCAGCGGGGATGAAACGGCCATATTTTTCCGCCAGATAAAGCAGGATCGCGCCCGATTCAAAGACGGCGAAATCCCCCGCCTCATGATCGATCAGCGTCGGGATGCGGCCATTGGGGTTGAGCGCGACATACCAGTCCTGTTTCTGCACCCGGTCGGTCAGCGCGATCGGTGTCACCTTATAGGGGACACCCAGTTCCTCCAGCAGGATCGAGACCTTCCAGCCATTGGGCGTCTCCGACGTCAGCAATTCGAGCATCCGCTTCTCTCCATGGCGGGGTCAATGCCCGCTCTTGTATCACCCAAAGCAAAGTGCGCCCGTCCCGGCAAGGCGAGTGGCGGCGCTATCATTGCCAGTAACAGGCATTGACTATGACAGGTTGCGCGGCCGCCCGCCGGGTAGCGCCACTGATAGTATAGACAGACGACTTGTGGGCCGCGGCCCGGCCCTGCACCACCGTCGGCGAAGGCGCACAGACGCTACACATCATAAGGTGAGGAAGACTGCCATGTTGACGCTCTACAGCTTCGGTCCGGCCGCCAATTCGATGAAGCCGTTGCTGGCGCTTTATGAAAAGGGGCTGGAATTCACGCCGCGCTTCGTCGATCCGACCCGGTTCGAGCATCATGAGGATTGGTTCAAGGCGATCAACCCACGCGGTCAGGTGCCTGCGCTCGACCATGATGGGCATATCATCACCGAATCGACGGTGATCTGCGAATATCTGGAGGATGCTTTCCCCGATGCGCCGCGCCTGCGCCCGACCGATCCGGTGACGATCGCGGAGATGCGCGTCTGGACCAAATGGGTGGACGAATATTTCTGCTGGTGCGTGTCCACGATCGGATGGGAGCGGATGATCGGCCCGATGGCGCGCAAGCTAAGCGATGAGGAATTTGAGGAGAAGCTCAAACATATCCCCATCCCCGAACAGCAGGCGAAATGGCGCAGCGCGCGCGCTGGTTTCCCCAAAGAGGTGCTGGACGAGGAAATGCGCAAGATCCGCGTGTCGATCGACCGGCTGGAGAAACGCCTGTCGCAAAGCCCCTGGCTGGCGGGCGACGATTATACGCTGGCCGATATCTGCAATTTCGCGATCGCGAACGGGATGCAGTTCGGTTACGCCGACATCGTCAACGGGCAGGCGACGCCGCACCTGCTGGCCTGGATCGACCGGATCAACACCCGCCCCGCCACCCAGGCGATGTTCGCCCGATCGCAGAGTGAAATGCCGCCGCGCCCGGCCATGTCGGCGGCATGACGCCCATGGCCTGGCATGACGAACCGGCTGGTGGCCAGCTACGCATGTATCATATCCCCGGCTGCCCCTTTTCCGAGCGGATCGAGTTGCTGCTCGACCTGAAAGGGCTGCACGGCATCATGGCCGATCATGAAATCGACATATCGCAGCCGCGCCCGGACTGGTTGCTCGCCAAGACGCGCGGCACGACGTCGCTCCCGGCGCTGGAACTGGAAAATTGCGAAACGCTGAAAGAGAGCATGGTCATCATGCGCTATGTGGAGGATCGCTTTCCCGATCCCCCGGTGGCGCGGCATGACCCCTATGAACATGCTGTCGAGGCAATGCTGTGCGCCACGGACGGGCAGTTTACTGGCGCTGGCTATCGCATGATCCTGAACCGCGATCCGGCCAAGCGCGACGAGCATAAGGCAGAAGTCGATGCGCAATATGCGCGGCTGGACGATTTTCTGCGCCATTATGCGCCGGACGGCGATTACCTGTTCGACCGTTTCGGTTGGGCGGAGGTTGCCTTCACGCCCATGTTCAAACGGTTATGGTTTCTCGACTATTATGAGAATTACGCGATCCCCCAGCATCTGACCCGGCTGCTGCGCTGGCGCGAGTCGTGTCTGTCGCACCCGGTCGCCCAGCGCCATCATGGCCATGCCGAGCTGATGACGCTCTATTATGATTATGCTCAGGGCGGCGGCAATGGTCGCCTGCCAGAGGGGCGAACCGTCTCCAGCTTCACCCTCGACCCACCCTGGACCAGCCGCCCCATGCCGCCACGCGACAAATGGGGCACGCCCGCCACCGACGCCGAACTCGGCCTGATTCCCGCATAAGGACTGACCCCATGCCCAATATACTCCAGCATTATATCGATGGCCAATGGGTCGACAGCCAAGGTGGCCGCACCATCGCGGTGATCAACCCGGCGACCGACGCCAGCGCGGCCGACCTGATTCTTGGCACGGCGGCCGATGTCGACGCGGCGGCGATCGCCGCCCGGCGCGCGTTCGAGAGTTTCTCGCTCACCAGTCGGGAGGAGCGAATCGCGCTGCTCGAACGCATCATCGCTGAATATCAAAAGCGCATCCCCGACATCGCCCGCGCCATCGCCACCGAAATGGGCTGCCCGATCTCTATCGCGCAGACCGCGCAGGCGGGTTCTGGCCTTGGCCATCTGGGGCAAGCGCTCGCAGCGCTCAAGGATTATGCCTTCAGCGAGAAGATCGGCAATAACCGGGTGGTGCGCGAAGCGATCGGCGTGGTGGCGCTCATTACGCCGTGGAACTGGCCGATGAACCAGATCCTCGCCAAGGTCGGCCCGGCGCTCGCCGCTGGCTGCACGATGATCCTCAAACCCTCCGAAGAAGCGCCAAGCTGCGCCGCGATCTTTGCCGAGATTATGGATGCCGCGGGTGTGCCGCCGGGCGTGTTCAACCTGGTGCAAGGCGATGGCGAAGGCGTCGGCACCGCGCTCGCCAAACATCCCGACATTGATATGGTGAGCTTCACCGGATCGACCCGCGCGGGCATCATGGTGGCCAAAAATGCCGCCGATACGGTCAAGCGCGTCGCGCAGGAACTGGGCGGCAAGTCGCCTAACATCATCCTGGAAGGCACGCCGCTGGACGTCGCCTTGCCGGGAGGAGTGGGCGGCGTGCTGCTCAACAGCGGCCAGAGCTGCGTCGCGCCAACGCGGATGCTGGTGCATCGCTCGCAGCATGACGAGGCCGCGCAAAAGGTCGGCGCGCTGTTCGCGGCCAAGAAGGTCGGCGATCCGCAGGTCGAGGGCGACCATATCGGACCGGTCGTCAGCCAGCGCCAGTGGAACCGCATCCAGTCGCTGATCCAGACTGGCATTGACGAAGGCGCGACGCTCGTGACCGGCGGGCTGGGTCGTCCCGAAGGGATGGCGCATGGCAGCTATGTCCGCCCGACCGTGTTCGCCAATGTGACGCCCGACATGACGATCGCGCGGGAGGAGATTTTCGGGCCGGTGCTGGTGCTGATGCCCTATGATGATGATGAGGCGGCGATCCGCATCGCCAACGACACGCCCTATGGGCTGGGCGCCTATGTCGCGGGCGACCCGGCCCATGCGCGCAAATTCGTCAGCCGTCTGCGCGCGGGCGCGGTGTTCGTCAATGCCGTTGGCCTTGCCTTCGACATGCCCTTTGGCGGCTACAAGCAGTCGGGCAATGGCCGCGAATTCGGCCGTTTCGGGCTGGAGGAGTTTCTGGAGGTCAAGTCCGTCATCGGCGCGCTGCCGGAAGAGGTGGACTGATGGCGACGCTGCTGGACGTAGACGCGATCGAGGACAGCGCGCGGCAGGCGCCCGCGCTGATCCGCTATCTCGAAGAAGGCGATTTCGTCACTCGTCGCTATGTGTCGCAGGGCTTGGAGATCAACACCGGCCGCTATCGCGACTATCCGATGGTCGTGCGCGACGGGATGCCGATCCGCGATCATTTCGCCTTCGACACCCATGGCTTCATGCTGGGCAGGCATCGCACCGCGATCAGCGATTTTTGGGACAAGGCGGAGGTTGACCGCCTCTATCTGCGCGAATGTGAAGCGGCGATCCAAAGCCTGACCGGCGCAAGCTGCGTGGCGGCGGGGGGCTGGATGATCCGCACGTCGGCTGACCTGACGGCACGGGCGCAGGAGAAGGTCGCCAATTATCGCCATGAAGGCGGTATCCAGCCACCGGCTGGCGAGGCGCATGTCGATTATAATGAGATTACGGGACGCCGCGCCGCCGAACGCGCCTATGCCACAGCCTTTCCTGATAGGCCGGGCTATAAACGCTATGTCTGCGTCAGTTTCTGGCGCAGCTTTTCTTCCGGCCCGCAGGACTGGCCGCTGGCGGTATGCGACGGGCGCACCGTTTCGGACGAGGAAGCGACGTCCAACACATTGTTCGTGGTCGATGACTTGCCCGTCGGCGACGCGCTGACCGCGCCGGTCGATGGCGAGGATCAGATGATTGCCGCGTCGATCTTCCGCCATCGCGACCGCCACCGCTGGTGGTATTTCTCCAACATGGCGGCGGACGATGTGCTGCTGTTCAAATTTCAGGACAGCGACCATGACGTCACCTGGCGCTGCCCACATACCGCCTTCCACGATAGCAGCCTGCCCGGCACAAGGACACGGGCCAGTATCGAGGTGCGGGCAATCGCCTTCTTTGAGTGACGGTCAGGATTGCGGCATCACCACCACCGGCTTGACTACCGCCCCGCTTTCCGACGCCGCAAAAGCGGCTTCCAGATCGGCGAAGTCGTATCGCTGGATTAGCTTTTCCAGCGGCAGGCGGCCTTCACGATAATAAGTGATCAGACGTGGGATGAAGGTCTGCGGATCGATGCCGCCTTCCACCACGCCAACAATCCGCCGCCCCATGCTCATGATGGATGACGGGTCAATGCTGAAACCGCCGGGCGGATAGGCGCCGACCAGCGCCAAAGTGCCGCGCTGCGCCAGCCGCTCGACCGCCATCCCGAGCAGCGCAGCTACGCCGGTCGTATCAACGATATGGTCGAACAGTCCGTCCAGCGTCACCAGATCATCCCCCGTCTCTGTCGCGCCCAGTTCCCGCGCCAGCGCCAGCCGACTGGCATGGCGATCGATCACGATTATCCGCCCCGCGCCTGCGATCACTGCCGCCATCAGCGCCGACAGGCCGACCGCGCCCGCGCCCAATATCGCGATCGACTGGCCCGGTGCGACCTTCAATGTTTCCAGCACCGTGCCCGCGCCGGTCTGCACTCCGCAACCCAGCGGCGCTAGAATGTCGAGTGGCAGGTCCTGGTCAATCCGCACCACATTGTCGCTATGCGCAAAGGCGTGGGTCGCAAAAGCCGACTGGCCAAAAATATTGCCGCCGATCCGCTGGTCTCCGCGCCAGATGCCGCCCTGCCCCGCTTGCGTCACCCCCAGAAAGTTGCGCGGCACGAATTCCACGCAATAGCCGGGCTGATGATCGTGACAGGCACCACACGCGCCGCAACTGTGGAAGCTGAGCAATACATGGTCGCCGGGTGCGACCCTAGTAACGCCCGATCCCACCGCATCGACCACGCCCGCCCCTTCATGGCCCAATATGACCGGGAAGGGGATGGGCAGCGCGCCATCGCGCATGACCATGTCCGTGTGGCAAATCCCGCAAGCGTGGAGCCGCACCCTGATCTGGTCAGGACCGGGCGCGTCCATCGCCAGCGTCTCGAAGCGGAAGGGGCTGCCAGCCCTCTCCACCACCGCCGCGTCGATCGCGATGCTGCCCATGATCAGAAGTCGAAGCCGAAGCGGACATACCATTCGCGCGGCCGGTTATAGGTGCCGAAGATCGCACCCGCCGCAATGTTCGACCCACCCGACGTCAGGAAGCGTTTGTCGGTCAGGTTGGTGCCGCCCGCCGTCAGCGACCAGTGGCCGTCCGGCTCGCGATAGCTGATCGAGGCGTTGACGATGTCGGTCGATACCCGCTTGAGCAGGAATGTGCGCTGGGTGTCGTTCCAAGCGCTCGACGTGTAAGTCCAGTCGGCCAGCAGGACGACCGATCCGCCATTGCCAAGCTTTGCTTCGTAGCGCGGGCTGAGATTGACCTTCCATTTTGGGGTCTTGGGCAGGGTTTCGCCCACCAGCGTTCCCGCCTGGAACGGATTGGCCCCGCCGACCGCCGCTGCGCCCGCCGACACCGACGTATATTGCGCGTCGATATAACCGACCGCCCCATTGATGGTCAGGCCATCGACCGGCGCGGCCACCATTTCCAGCTCGAAACCGCGGATGCGTGCGTCACCCGCATTGGCGATGGTGGGCGATGTGCCGACCTGGATATTGAGCTGGATGTCACGATATTTGGTCGAGAAAACCGCCGCGTTGAGTTGCAGATGGCGGTCGAGCAGGGTCGATTTGATCCCCGCTTCCCAGGTCGTCGCCTTTTCCTCGTTAAAGTCCGGCGCGACGTTGCCCTGCGGGTTGGTGAGGCGCGTGGTCCAGCCGCCAGTCTTGTAGCCCTTCGACCAGCTGCCATAGAGCATGACATCTTCGGACGGATGGATTTGCACGCCTACTTTGGGCGAGAAGTCGTTGAACTTCTTGCGATTGACGCCTGGCGTATAGACCCGCACGGGATTGGTCGGGTCGGGATAGCTTAGCGCTGGCTGGCAAGGCACTGGTGCCAGCGGGAACGCACCACCGGGGAAGATATTGCCATTGGCGTCGGCGCAGCCGAACAGCTTATAGTTAAACCCGTTCAGCTCTTGCTGCCCGCCCTCGAACCGCTTGCGTTCATTGGTGTAGCGGCCGCCGATGGTGATACCGATCAAATCGATCGGGCGATAATCGATCTGGCCGAAAAAGGCGTAATTTTTGGTCCCCAGCTGGTTGGGACCATCGACTTGCACCAGACCTTCGCCAAAGGTCACATAGTCATGCAGGTCGCCCGCTTCCTTGAAATAATAGGCACCCAGCACATAGCGCAGCTTTTCGTCAAACGCGTTTCCGAGCAGCTGGAATTCCTGGCTGAACTGCCACTGGTTCATGGTGAAGCTGAGTTGCAGGAAGTTGAGCGGCGATCCGTCTGCGTCCAGCCCCGCATTCCAGTGCAGCTCACGATAGGCCGTGATGGATTTCAGCGCGACATTGTCGGCCAGGTCGAAATCGACGATGCCACTCAGACACCAGCTTTCCAGATTGGAATAGCTGTTGCCGCTGGCATAGCTGCGGTCCTTGTTGGCGATCAGATAGCGGCCGTCCCAGGGCAGCCGATCATTGGCCGGATTGCCATCGACATTCACGCTGGCGACGCTCGCCAGCTGGAATTGCGGGTTGAACTGGGTGCCAGCAACGCCGCAGAGCGCCTGTGCATTGCGCGCAGCAATTTGCGCACCGGTGCTGCCGATGCAGAAATTATACAGTCCCGCGAACAGGAAACCGGTGGTGCCGGTCGGATCGAACGCTGTGCCGGGCAGGTTGGTCGTGCCAGCGAAATTGCCGGGAACGAATTCCGCCGTGCCGATCAACTTGTTCGCCGACGTACCCTTGTCCTTGCTATAGTCGCCGGAGAAGGTCGCCCGCACTGCGCCACCATTGTCCCAGCGCAGCTTGCCGCGCAGGTTCCAATTGTCATTTTCGCCTTCCTTGCCTGCGCTGTCATAGCCAGCGGCCGAGAAAGCGGTGAAAGGCGGCGCATTATTGGCGCGCTGGTCGGGATAGGGCAGGCGCTTCAAAAACCCGTCGCGCGACTTGATGCCGAAGGTGAAGGCGGAGCTGAGGCCATCGGTGATCGGCACGGTCACCGATCCACGCGCCTGGAACAGCTTGTAGCTGCCCAGCGTCACATCGCCCTTGGCGGTAAACTCCTTGCCCGGATCGGCAGTGACAATGGAGATCGCGCCGCCGATCGTGTTGCGGCCGAACAATGTCCCCTGCGGCCCTTTCAGAATTTCGACCCGCGCGACATCGAGCAGATCCTGGTTCGCACCGACCGTGCGGGCCAGATAGACGCCGTCCAGATAGATGCCGACGCCCGGATCGATGTTGAAGGCAAAGTCATCCGATCCGATGCCGCGAATATAGGCAGCCAAGACGGCGGTGGAGCCGGAAAAGGGGGTGCCAGCGTCCAAATTGACGTTGGGGGCGATGGCGGAGAGTTGCGACACGCTGCCGACCGCGCGTTCCTGCAAGGATTCAGAGGTGAAGGCCGAAATCGCAATCGGCACGTCCTGCACATTTTCCGCGCGTTTCTGCGCGGTCACGACGATCTCGGCGATGCCGCCGCTCTGTTCGGCCTCCTGCGCCAGCGCCGGTGCCGCGACCAGCGCGCTCGACGCCATCAGCATCGCAATCATGGACTTGCCCATCTTCATCCTCCCAAAAATGCCTCGCCTGTGTCGGCGACTTGGGATGATGATAGGCGCAGCGGCGGGGCAGGTCTTGGATTAGGGCGAACCGGCTATCAGGACGCAAGCGAACGCGCATTGCCACTCCGCCACTGGCTGGGCGCCACGCCGAAGTGCCGACGAAAGCAGCGGGTAAAGAAAGCGGAATCGTTGAACCCCACCTCGAACGCGACGTCGGTGATCGTGCGCCCGTCCTCGCGCGCCAGCAAAGCCGCCGCCCGCTCCAGCCGCCGCGCGGTGATGAAGGCAGTGGGGGTCAGCCCGACATGGCGAACGAAGCTTTTTTGCACCGCACGGGGAGAGAGGTCGAGCGCCTGGCCGATCAATGCCGTACCAAGATCGGGATTGCCCAGATGCTCCAGCACATAGTCGACCGGGGAACGCGGCAGCTGGATAGCGGGCCGCTCTAGGGTGCTGCGACGGCAGAGCATCCGCGCTGCATCGGCCAGCAGCACCCCGGCATCGTCGTCCAGATCGGCAAACTGGTCCCGCTGCGACCACAGGCCATGGAGCACATGGGCCAGGAACAAGACGTTAGGATTGGTCGATGGCATCAGACAGCCATGCCAGTCGCGCCCGGCAATATCATCGCCCATCATCGCAACCGGCACCTGGAGGATCAGGCAGTCGTTATATTGCGAAATGTCGATGGCATAGGGGTGGCGGTCATCGGCGATCACGATGTCGCCGATCCGCGCGGTGCTGCTGCGGTCGCCATGCAGCATGGTCATCGACCCGCGATGGAGCAAATGGAGCAGGAGATGCCGTTCATCGCCATCGGTCGCGACCCGGCTGACCTGCGCCCGTTCGCTGCGCGCGCGTGCCAGCCCGACGCCGCCCAGCGACCAGCGCGCCAGATCGGCCTTGATGCCTTCGGGCGCATGGGCGGTCATGCCGGGGAAGGCTTCGGCGACAACCTCGCGCCAGAAACGCTGGCGACGCGGCGGCGGCACCAGCCGGGTGGAAAAGCGCTCGACCGCGCTCAGCGGACCCACTCCGCACGATCTAGAACATCATGAGCCATGCCCTGCATCCCTCTCTTCGCCCACCGCGACGCTATTGCTGGTCGTCAGCGAGTCATCCCACAGGAAGAGAAAGTATCCCAGGCATACGAAGCTGGCAATATGGCCGATATATCACAACCTACCAGCGCAGCAGCCCCATCAATTCCCTGCGCCATGGCCAGAGCAGGATGGCGTTGAGCAATAGCGTGACGATGCCGAACGCATATTCGACCACGCCCGGATCCAGCACGAAATTCCAGTAACCGATCACGGCGTTCAGCGGCAGGCTAGCCAGCGCGGCGGGCAGCACTCCCCGGTTTACCAGCACCAGCAGCGCCACGACCACCTCCATCACCTTGATCCAGGCGAACAAGCCGCTGTGGATCAGCGCCAGGGTAAATTCGCGCGCCAGCGGCGTGTTGCCCAGCGGCTGAAGGTCGAAGGGGGTGAAATATTCCACCCCCGAAAACAGGAACCAGCCCCCATAAATGATACGCGCGGCGGTATAGGCGGCCCCCTGCCCCCGCCCCTGTGCGTCCAGCGCGATCATGGTCAGAAGCCGGCGGGCGTCGCGTCGAGCAGGATGGTCTTGCTTTCCAGATAGGGGTGCAGTCCTTCCACCCCGCCCTCGCGCCCAATGCCAGACTGTTTGAAACCACCAAAGGGCAGGCCGAATTCCAGCTTCATCCCATTCTGCCCGAAGCCGCCCGCGCGGATGCGGCGACCTATACGATAGGCGGCGTCTGCGTCATTGGTCAGCACCGATCCGTTAAGGCCAAAGGCGCTGTCATTGGCGATGCGGATGGCATCTTCCTCATCATCGGCGGGGATCAGGCACAGCACAGGGCCGAAAATTTCCTCCTGCGCGATGCGGCTCTTATTATCGACATTGGCAAACAGGGTCGGCTCGATGAAATAGCCCTTGTTCATATGGGCCGGGCGGTTGCCGCCAGTGACCAGATCGGCACTTGTCCGGCCGATCGCGACATACTCCTCAACCCGTTCAAGCTGGCGCTTCATCGCCACCGGGCCAAGCTGAGTATCGGGTGCCTCGCTATGACCGATGCGGATACCCTGCATCACCTTGGCGATCGCGTCGGCCAGTTCGTCATGGCGGTGACGCGGCACGATGGCGCGGCTCAGCATTGCGCATACCTGCCCGCTCATGATGGTGATGGTGTTGCCCAGGATCGCGGCAGCCGCCTCGATGGGGAAATCGTCATGCACGATGGCCGCCGACTTGCCGCCCAGTTCCAGCGTGCAGCGCGCGATCCGCCCTGCGCATACCTCGCCGATGCGCTTGCCCGCCAGAGTCGATCCAGTGAAAGTCACCTTGTCGATGCCGGGGTTGCGGACCAGATGGTCGGACGCATCGCGCCCCGCAGCGACCAGATTGACGACGCCCGCTGGGACGCCTGCCGCCTCCGCCGCTTCGGCCATGATATAGGCCTCCAGCGGGGTTTCGGGCGATGGCTTCATGATGACGGTGCAGCCTGCGACCATGGCATAGGCGACCTTGGCCGACATGATGCCATAGGGCGCGTTCCATGGCGCGATCGCCGCGACGACGCCAGCAGGTTCCTGCGCCACGATGGCGGTATGGACCTGGCTCGACGGGCGCTTTTCGACAAAGGGAAAGCTGTCGGCATAGCCTGCGATCGCCATCAGCGTCGCTGTCGCGCCGCCGGTCATGATCGGCGCGAAACTGGCGAGACCACCGACCTGCGCGGTCCAGGCGGCGGCGAGTTCAGGCGCGCGCTTGCCCAGTTCATCCCCCATCCGCCGCACAATTGCGCCGCGATCGGCAGGTGCCATGGTCGACCATGGCCCATCATCAAACGCCTTGCGCGCGGCAGCGACGGCGCGGTCCATATCCGCTTCCGTGCAATCGACGACGCGGGCAATGACTTCCTCGCTATTGGGAGAGACGATCTCGATCACGCCGTGGCCCGTCGATTCGACCCACGCGCCGCCGATGAACAGCTTGTCGGGATGGGCGATATGGATGTTGTCGGGAACCATGGTCTATCCTCTTCCTGATCGGCGCTGCACGCCTGTCATTGGCAAACTATAACGAACGTTATTATTATCGCAAGCTGTCGCATCGGCTTTTTTAGCGCTTGACAGTCCGGGTCCGGCCAACCCTATTATATCATTCGTTACGATAAAAATAAGAGGAATGCCGATCCATGACCCGCCCGCTGGAGCAGGCCGCGTGACCAGCGACGCCACGGGTTTTACCCCGCGCCTGATCGTTTCGCTATTTCTGTGCGGCCTGGTGCTGTTCATCGACGGCTATGATCTGGCGGCGCTGCCGCTGGCGCTCCCCCACATTGCAACGGCGCTCGACATTGCGCCTGCCCGCTTTGGTTTTGCCCTGTCGGCGGTATTGTTGGGGCTGGGCGTCGGCGCGGTCCTGCTGGCACCGCTGGGCGACCGCTTCGGCCGCCGCCGGACGATCATCCTTTCTGTCATCTGTATCGGCCTGTTGACCATGGCAACCGCCACCGGAACGAGCATCGGCGGCTTCATCGTCTGGCGCTTGCTGACCGGTCTGGCGCTGGGGGCATGTCTGCCCAATGTCACCGCACTGGGCGCCACCGGGGCGACGCGCCAGCACGTTGACGATCGTATCGCTCGGCATTTCCTTTGGCGCGATCGCGGCGGGTTTGATCGCGCCGCCGCTGGTTGCGCTGGGCGGGTGGCGCGCCCTGTTCCTGCTGCCGGGTGCCGCGACATTGGTGCTGGCCGCGGCCCTTTTTCTGCTGTTCCCGATCGAACAGAAAATGGCGCCATCGGCTGACAATCCCGACACCCGCCCGCTTGCCCGTATATTGCGCAAACCGTTGCGGTTCCCGACCGTCATTTTTGCATTACTCTATGGTATCAATGCCTTTGGCCTCTATCTTATCACCAGTTGGGCACCAACCCTGTTGCCGCAGGCGGGCTTTACACTGGATCAGGCAGCGCGCTCGATCACCATCATCCAGTTGGGCGGCTTGATCGTTGCTCTCGCGCTCGCCTGGCTGATCGATCGCAATCATGCCGTGCTGGCGCTGGCGGGTGCCTATGTCACGATCATCGTCGCCTTCACCCTGCTGGCGATCCTGCCCGCCGACCCTTTGTCGTGGAACATGCTGCTGCTGGTCGCGGGCGGTGGCATTGTCGGGGTGCATCTGTGCATCATGGCGGTCGTCACCGGTGTCTTTCCGCCCGATTGCCTCGCTACTGCTATCGGCTTCGGCGTCGCCGTGGCCCGGATCGGCGCGATCGGTGGCCCGCTGGCCGGTGGCTGGCTGATCGGCCACGGCGCAGGGCCGAGCCAATTTTTCCTGTTCGCCATCCTGCCCATGGCGCTTTGCCTGCTCATCACATTGGCCCTGCCCGCCGCGCGCCGCGCGGGCCAGCCTGACGCAACCGCTTAATCGATCAGCCGGAACCCGACGGCAAAGCGCAGCCCGACCACCCAGGCGTCGCGGATCGTCGGGTCGGCGGCGGGATTGCGGACATATTGCATATTGGGCTGCACGGTGAGCCAATGGGAAAGCGGCGCGCGATAGGTGAATTCGGCGACGGATTCGGAACGGCCTGCGCCACCGGTGCGGCGATAGTCGGCAGATGTCGTGGCGGTAATGACCGCCAGACCCAGTTCATCCTCCGGTCGCCCGGCCAATGCGCCTTTCCATTTCACGCCCATACTGGCGAACCGGTCGAACATATTGAACCGGCCGCTCGACGTGCCGAGCCGGAAGAAGCCGTCAATCTGTTCCTCACCATCACTCATCAGTGGCATTTCGCCGCGCAGATAGACACCGGCATTGCCCTGTCCCCGGCTTCCGTCCCACGCATCGAAGGTCGCGGTATAGCGCCAGTGACCCAGCAATAGCCGCGCGCCAGCGACAGGCGCTTCCAACTCACCGATCAGCAGCGCGCCGTCGCCCTTGCCGAGCTTGATCGCGGTGCGAGCGGGATGATCGGGATCGCCCGGCACCCCGTCCAGCACGGCGGCGCGCACCGCCCAGCCCTTGGCAGGCCGCCATTCGACCCGCGCCGCCAAAGATGTCGAAGGAAAGATCGACGGACCATTGCGACCGGTCAGCGAAATATCGCTACCAATGCCATGGGCGCTGCCGACGAACACCCCAGCCGCATCGAGCGAATCAAATTCCGAATTGAGGTCATACAGGCCCGCGCGCAGCGACAGGCCGGGCGCAACCATCTGGTCGATCCAAGCTTCATAAAGTTTGAACGCCCGCGTCCCCGTCTCGATATTGCTGACGGCATGGGCGTCGCCCACCGCATCGGAGATCGACGCGCCATTATTATAAATGCCATAGACATGCGCCTCGGCTCCCCGCCAGCCCAGCATCGCTTCCAGATTAGCCTCCAGCACAATGTCGAGATTGTCGAGATAGCGCGCGCGCCGCTTCACCCCGCCCGCCACATTGCCCATCACTTCGCCGGTATAGGTGACCTCCAGCAGCAGCGGCCCCTGCGTCTCGTCAATCTCTCCCGCTGCATGGATATGCGAATGGGGGCGCGACGGCATCGCATCGCCCGCCGCGGCGGCCAGCAGCAAAAAGGGGGCGATCATCACCATGACGGGACCAGGGGGTAAGCATGAATCATAGCCACAGGAACAATAAGGGCTTGGCCACGCCGTCGATAACGGATCATCCTCGATCGACGCCATAGCTGACTGAAAACCACCCCCGCTTCGGCAGGAATATGCGCAAGGCCCCCAGCGATCATTTGACGCGCGGCGCAGGACGCCATAGGCGCACGCTCAGTTTCAACCCACGGGGTGTCCTGGCGCTGTCAGGGCTGAGAGGCGGATCGGGCGCAGGGGGCGTCCAGTCGGCAAACCCGCGAACCTGATCCGGCTCACACCGGCGGAGGAATAGGGATATGCGTTTTTACGCCATTACGTCACCTGCCATCTCGATCGCGCTATTGCTGGGGGCTGGCATCGCCCATGCCGATGACGGCATCGTCGTAACCGCGCGCGGCCGCGAGGAAGCGGAAATCCGGGTGCCGGACACGATCGCCGTCTATGGTCCAGCCGCCATCGCTGCGCGCCGCCTGACCACGATCGACGATTTCATCGCCGCGACGCCGGGCATCTTCATCATCAACGATCAGGACCCCGGCACCAACCTTATTTCCGTGCGCGGCATATCCACCAATCGCAGCCAGTCTCCGTCGATCGCCTATATCGTCGATGGCCTCGCGCTGCCCGATTCCGAACTGTTCACGCTGCGCCCTTATGATCTGGCGCGGGTTGAGATTTTGAAGGGGCCGCAGGGCGCGTTGTTCGGTCGTTCCGCGTCGGGCGGGGCGATTGCCATGACCACCAATGATCCCGGCCCGGACTGGGGCGGCGAGGCAGCAGTCGGCATCGGCAACGGCCTGACCTGGACCGCCGATGGCGTGGTCAACGCCCCCGTGTCGGATCAGGTGCAACTGCGTCTGTCCGGTTCCTATCGCAACAGCGACGGCTTCATCCGCAACACGTTCCTCGAGAAGAAGGTCGATGGCAGCATTAGCCGCAATCTGCGCCTGAAGGCCAAGGTCGCACTCAACGAAACCGCCACTTTCCGCTTCCGACTAGGCTGGGCCAATGAGGAAGGCGGCGCGGCCTATATCTCGTCGGGCAATGTCACCGGTCTCTATGGCGGGCGACTGTCGGGCGCGGCGCTGACCAACCCGTTCGGCGATTTTGAAGGCCGGGCATCGCGCACATGGTGGGGCGCGCAGGCCAGTTATGAACAGGAAGCGGGCGACGCGCTGCTCTTCACATGGACTGGTGGCTATGACGATTATCACAAGGATTTCGTTGAGGAACTGGATTTCCGCAACGACAAGCCGCTGACCTTCTTTGGCGTCCCAGCCTTTCCAGATGGTATCCAACCCATTGCCCAACCTGTTGATATCAAGGCATGGACCAGCGAAACCCGGCTGACCTCGCGCGGCGACGGGCCGCTACGCTGGCATGTCGGCCTGTTCTACCAGCGGCTGGAGCGCGACCGCACCGATGATTTCGGCCCGCTGCTGTTCGGTGGCGAAGCGTTCCGCGCCGAAACCCGATCCAGCCAGATCGGCATTTTCGGACAGGCCAGCTATGACATCACGCCCCAGGTCGAAGCGACCCTCGCGCTGCGCTACGACCGCGACCGGCGCAAGGAAGATACGGTCGGCACCGTTAGCGGCACAACCGTTGCCCAACGCGCCCGGACGTTCGAGAAGTGGCAGCCCAAATTGTCTATCGCCTGGCGGCCGACCGATCATCTGACCGCCTATGTCACCGGCGCGATCGGATTCAAGGCGGGCGGTTTCAACCCCCTGCCCGGCCCGGCCGACGTATGGCAGGCGGTGTTCCCGGCCGAAACCGCCCGGTCGATCGAGGCGGGGGTCAAGGGCGAGAGCGCCGATGGCCGCGTTCGCCTATCGCTGGCCGGGTTCGTCACCGACTATGACAATTTCCAGAACACCGTATTCCTGGGCAATTCGGTCGTGCTGTCGGTGCCGCAGGTCGATGTCCACGGGATCGAGGCATCGGCGCAAGCGGCGCTAGGTGCGGGCTTCAGTCTCGACGGTGGGCTGGCTTGGACCCACAGCCGCACCGGCCCCTATTTCACCCCCAACCCCACGCCAGAACCGGGCGAACCAGCCATCCTCGACATTAGCGGCCAGCGGACCCCCAACGCGCCCGACTGGACCATCAATGGCGGCTTGGGATGGCAGGGCGCGACTGGTCCAGCAACTGTGGATGTACGGCTCAGTGTCGCCTATGTGTCCCGCGTCGATTTTGAGATCGACAATATCCTCCATTCGCCCGGCTACACATTGGTCGACGGACGGATCGGCGTCAGCCATGGCGCATGGACCTTCGACCTCTGGGCGAAGAACCTCCTCGATAAACGCTGGGCGATCTCGGCGTTCGGCCAACAGCAATTGCCGCTGCTGCTGGGCCTTGGTCCCAACGGCCCGTTCGACAGTTTCACCATCAACACCGGCCGCCAGTTCGGCGCCAGCGCCTCCGTGCGTTTCTGACGAAAAGGACATAGCGATGGGCTTTTGCGATCAGATCTGGGCAGACGTCGCCCCGCTGCGGCAGGCGATCCTGACCCATCCCTTCCTGACCGCACTGGCCGACGGCACGCTGCCGCGCGACAGTTTCCAGCATTATATCGTGCAGGACAGCCTCTACCTCGCCGAATATGCCCGCGTGCTGGCGATCGCTGCGGCCCGCGCACCCAGCGCTGCCGGACGGCTGGAATTTTCCGATGGGGCCAAGGTCGCGGTGCAGGTGGAGGAAGGCCTGCATCAGGCCTTCTTCGCACAGTTCGGCGTGACAGCAGCGATGGCACAGGCCGCCGAACCGACCCCGGCCTGCCTTGGCTATACCAGCTATCTGGCCAGCCTGGCCGCGACCCGCAGCTATGAGGAACTGATCGCAGGCATCCTCCCCTGCTTCTGGGTCTATTGGGAGGTCGGCTGCGCCATCAAGCCGCGCGCCACCAGCCTCAACCCCTATGCGCCATGGATCGACACCTATGCCGACCCCGGCTTTGGCGCAGCGACCGACCGGGTCCGCGCGCTGGTGGACGAAGCCGCCGCCGCCACAACGCCGACAATGCGCGACGCCATGGCGCGCGCCTTCCGCAACGCGACCCGTTACGAATGGATGTTCTGGGATTCCGCTTGGCGGCTTGAACGCTGGCCGGTCTGATGCGCGCAAATCGGCGGCGATCCTTGCAACTGCGACGGATGGAGCGACGCCGACGCCCCGATAGCATAGATATATTTATACGCACATAATATCCGCAACGCTACTGCGATATGGCTTAAATCCGCCATGAACCTGTAGTAATACGCGCATATTATGCTATCTTCCGCTCCTAGACGCCAAATCCGACGGATGGCGCAACAGGAGGGATGAATGGCTTTTACCCAACCCGCTATCGATCTGCTGCCGCGCCATCCCATCCTGATCGGCGATCGCCGGGCCGAAGCGGGCGGCGGCGCGATCCACGACCATATCTATCCCGCCACCGGCCAGGTCACGCGCAGCCTGCAACTGGGCAATGCCGATGATGTCGATGCGGCGGTAAAGGCGGCCAGGGCTGCGCTGCCGGGCTGGCGCGCGCTGGCAGGGGACAAGCGCCGCGACCTGATGTTCAAGGCGGCGGCTCTGTTCGAACAGGCGATGATGGAGCTGGCCACGCTCAGCGTCATCGAAAATGGCTCGATCATCCGCGCAGCGCCGTTCGTCGCGATGGATGCGGCACAGAAATTCCGCTATTTTGGCGGCTGGGCCGACAAGATTCAGGGGCAGACCGTGCCGACCTGGGGCAGCCCTGCCCATGATTATGTCGCCTATGAACCCTATGGCGTGGTCGGCGCGATCGTGCCGTGGAATGGGCCGCTCTTCGCCGCGACCATGGTGCTGGCCCCGGCACTGGCGGCGGGCAATTGCATCGTCCTCAAGGCACCCGAACTTGCCCCATGGGCCGTCATGCGGCTGGGCGAATTGCTGCTGGAGGCGGGCTTCCCAGCCGGGGTCGTCAATGTCGTTGCCGGTGGCGCTGATGTCGGGGCGGCAATGGTCGCGCATCCCGGCATCGACAAGATCCAGTTCGTCGGCAGCGGTGCGACGGCCAAGACGGTGCTGCGCAACGCGGCGGAAACGCTCAAGCCCTGCGGCCTAGAATTGGGCGGCAAGTCGGCAGTGATCGTCTTTGCCGACGCTGATCTTCAGGAAGCGGCCCGACGTGGCCTGTCCGGGGGCGTCAGCGCCAACGGCCAGGGCTGCGTCAATGGCACGCGCCTGCTGGTCCAGCGGCCGATCTACGAACAATATCTCCAGATGTTGGGTGCCATGGCGGCGCATGTCCCCGTCGGCGACCCGTTCGACAAGACGGTGGCGCTCGGTCCGGTCATCTCCCAGCCTGCCCTGCATCGCATCGCCGGGATCGTAGACGCGGCCAAGGCCGACGGCGCGCGGGTCGTTGCGGGGGGCGCGCGGCTGGAGGGTGATTATGCCGACGGCTATTTCCTGCCACTGACGATATTGGCCGATATCAACCCGAACCATCCTGTCGCCCGCGAAGAGATATTTGGCCCGGTCCTGACGGTCACCCCCTTCGACAGCGAGGAGGAGGCGATCGCGATCGCCAATGACAGCGATTTCGGCCTGGGTGGTTATATTCACACGCAAAATCTGCGCCGCGCCCATCATGTCGCAAGCCAGCTGGACGCCGGGCAGATTCAGGTCAATGCGTCCGGCGAAGCCATGACCCCCTGCGTTCCGTTCGGCGGGATGAAGCAAAGCGGCTATGGCCGTTTGGGCGGAGAAGCAGGTCTGCATGAATTTCTGCGGATCAAGAATGTTTACGTCAATCTGACTCTCCCGGCGGTGGCATGATGACGCTGCTCGATCCGCAGCAGCGCACGGCGCGCGGCCTGGCCTTGCAGGGCGAGATACTCGATCTGCAAGCGCCGGAAGCGGCGACGCTCTACGACCAGTCATGGCGCGATTTCGTCTTTGCCGAAGTCTGGTCGCGCGACGCCCTCGACCGCCGCTCACGCTACCTGATCGCGCTGGCGAGCGCCGCCAATACCGGCCATCGCGCGATGGCCACGGCCTATGCGCGGGGGGCGCTCAAAAATGGCGATCTGATGCTGGCTGAACTGCGCGAAGCCGCGACCCATTCCGCCATCTATTGCGGATGGAGCGCGGGCGCTTTGTTTGATGAAGCGGTCAGCAGCGCTGCCGACGCACTGGGCTTGTCCCCCGCCGACGTGCCGCCAATCCGGGCCGAACCATGGCAGCATGATGTGCGGATGGCGGACGGCATAGCTGCCTTCATCGACGTCATGACCTTTGGCGGCCCGCCTGCGAAAACTGCCTATTTTGAGGCCGGAATCAATGGCTATGTCTTTGGCGAAATTTGGAACCGGCCCGGCCTGGACCAGCGGGCGCGCCGCTGGATCACGCTGGTCGGGGTCTGCGATTCAGCCGCCTATACGCCGATCCACACCCATATCTACGCTGCGATTAAGAGCGGCAATACGACCCAAAGCGAGATGTTCGAATTCGTCCTGCAATATGCGATCCATGCTGGCTGGCCCAAGGCATCGGTCGCGCAAGGCGCAGTGATCGAACAGGGCGCACAGGTCGCCAAGGGTCTGGCCTTTGGCGCAAAGGAGACAGACGCATGACCCCTGCATCCATGGTGGACAAGGTGGCGCTCGTCACCGGTGCAGCTTCCGGCCTTGGCCGGGCAACAGCCATCGCGCTGGCCCGCGCCGGTGCCAGCGTCTGCATCGTCGATGTCAATGCGCAGGGGCTGGCCGACACCGCCGGGGAGATCACGGCGAACGGCGGGGTGGCCCACATCCATAGCGCCGACCTGTCGCAGCCCGACAATTGCGCCGCAGCCGTCGCAGCGACGGTGAGCGCCTTCGGTCGGCTTGACGCGCTGTGCAATGTCGCGGGTGTCATCAAATTCGCGCACACGCCGGACATGGCCGCGCGCGATTATATGCTGACGATGTCGGTCAATCTTCATGCCCCCTTCTACCTGTGCCAGGCGGCCATCCCGCACCTGCTGGAACAGAATGGCGCGATCGTCAACGTGACGTCATCGGCCGCCTTTGTCGGCGAAGCCTATCTTGCCGCCTATTGCGCCAGCAAGGCGGGGCTGACCCATATGACCAAGGCGCTGGCGATGGAATATATGCACCAGCCGATCCGCATCAATGCGGTTGCGCCGGGCGGCATGATGACCGGTATCGTCACCGGCTTGACCATGCCGGACAATATCGACCCGTCGCTGATCGCCCGTTTTTCCGGTCTACGCGGTCTGGTTGAGGTGGACGAGGTCGCCCAGACGATCGCCTGGCTTGCCTCGCCCGCAGCGCAGGGCTTCCATGGCGCCTGCATCAACATCGACCGTGGCATCACCGCAGGGTGAAACGGGGGAGGATAGCGGAATGACGGTCGGTTTCATTGGTCTGGGCAGTCAGGGCGGCCCGATGGCGCAGCGCCTGATCGAGGCGGGCCATCCGGTGATGCTATGGGCGCGTCGCCCCGACAGCCTGGCCCCCTATCGCCATAGCGGTGCGACCTTTGCCGACAGCGTAACCGCGCTGGGCGCGGCGTGCGCTATCGTTGCGGTCTGCGTGGTGGATGATGCCGGGGTAGAGGCGATTTGTGCCGATCTGATTCCGGCCATGGCTTCCGGCGGCATCATCATCATCCATTCAACCATCCATCCCCGCACCTGCACTGGCCTTGCGGATCAGGCCGCTGCGCGCGGCATCAGCCTGGTTGATGCGCCGGTCAGCGGTGGCGGTGGTGGCGCGGCAACCGGAACGCTCACCGTGATGCTGGGTGGCGATGCCGATGTCGTGGCGAAGGTCACGCCCCTGTTGCGCGCCTTTGCCGGGACCATCGTCCATCTGGGCGATGTCGGTGCCGGACAAAATGCCAAGCTCATCAACAATGCGCTGATGGCTGCCCATATGGCGCTGGCGCATAATGCGCTCGAAGCGGCGGACGCGATCGGCGTCGATCGCGCGGCACTCGCCGAACTGGTCAAGGTCAGCAGCGGGCGCAGCTTCGGCTTTGATGTCTATGCCCGCCAGCCGAGCGTTGGTGCCTTCGCTCATGGCGCCAAATTGCTCGCCAAGGATGTCGGGCTGCTCGGCGAGGTGATGGGCGACGCGCCATCCTTTGCCGTGTTGCGCGACACCGCTCACCCCTATCTCGATCTGGTCGCGCACAGCGCCGCCGCCTGACCCTTCATTCGCAGGAGCCTTTATGTCCTTTTCCATCGACCAGTTCCGTCTGGACGGCAAAGTCGCCATCGTCACCGGCGCGGGCGGGCGCGGTAACAGCATCGGTCGCGCCTATGCGACGGGCCTCGCCGCCGCGGGTGCCGCCGTCGTTGTCGCCGACATCAATCTGGCAGGCGCGCAGGCCGTCGCTGACGAAATCATTGCGGCGGGTGGCCGGGCCATTGCCGTCGGGGTCGATATCACCCAGGACGATCAGGTCACCGCGATGGCGGCGGCTGCGCAGAAGGCCTTTGGCGGGGTCGATATATTGGTCAACAACGCCGCGCTGATGCTGGAACTGGGACAGCTGAACGTCGCCGACGTGCCGTTCGATCAATGGGACAAAATCATGGCCGTCAATGTGACCGGCGCGCTGCGTTGTGCGCAGGCGGTCATCCCGTCGATGCGGGCGCGCGGCGGTGGCCGCATCATCAATCAGGTGTCGGGCGGTGCTTTCCCTGCCGTGTCCATCTATGGCGTCAGCAAGCTGGCATTGACCGGCCTCACCACCACCATGGCCAAGCAGTTGGGCCGGGACGGCATCACCGCCAACGCGATCGCGCCGGGCAACGTCACCAGCGAAGCGGGCGCGAAGTTGGTGCCCGAAGGCTCCCCTTTCGCGCAATATCTGGCGATGAGCGTCTGCACCCGCGCCAGTGGCGCACCGGACGAACTGGTCGGCGCGTTGCTGCTGCTCTGTTCGCAGGCCGGCGCCTGGATCACAGGGCAGACGCTGCATGTCGATGGCGGCTGGGTGCTGCGCCCCTAACTGCCGTCGGTGATCAGCGTACCGCCATCGACCACCAGATTATGGCCGGTGACAAAGCCCCCGGCGGGTGACGCCAGAAAGACCGCCGCGCCCGCCACTTCCGCCATCTCGCCGGGGCGGCGCAGCGGGGTCATCTGCATCCGCCGGGCCATGAAGCCTTTATTGGCGAGCAGCGGCGCGGATAATTCCGTGCGGATGAGGCCGGGCGACAGGGCGTTGACGCGCACGGCGCGCGGTCCCCATTCGACCGCTAGGTTGCGCGCGAGTTGCGCCACACCCGCCTTGGCCAGCGCATAGGCGTTGATCGCGCCATTGCCGCGCAGGCCAGAGAGACTGGCGATCAAAATGGCCGATCCCCCGCCCCGCTGCGCGATGTGCGGCAACGCCAAATTGCAAAGCACGACTTGACTGCGCAGGTTGATCGCCATGACACGGGCATAGTCGGCCATGTCGATCGTCGCGAACGGCCCCGCCTGCCCGGTGATGCCCGCATTGCAGACGAGTATGTCGAGACCGCCATGATGCGCGATCGTCCCATCGACCAGCGCTGTGAGTTGGGTATCGTCGGCAACGTCGGCCGGAATCGCCAATGTGCCAAGATCGCGGCCAACCCGTGCGCAATCAGCAGCGTCCTCGCTGGAAATCACCACTTGCGCGCCCTGGGCCTGAAGCGCGCGGGCGATGGCAAGGCCGATGCCGCGCGTCGATCCGGTGACCAGCGCGACTTTGCCGGTGAGGTCGAACAGGCTCAATGCTTGTCCTCAGGCTTATCCTCCGGCAACGGCTGGCCATTGTGGAGATAGGCGGGCGCCTCGATCAGGATGAAGGCGATGCGGCATGGTTTGTCGGTGACATTGCGCCACAGATGGTTGGTGCCGCGCTGGACGATGATGCCACCCTCCCGCACCGTCGACACCCGGCCATCGTCCAGTTCCAGCTCGATTTCGCCCGACATGACGATGCCATAGTCGATGCTGTTGGTGCGGTGCATCGGCGACTGCTTACCGGGCAGCATATCGACGATACGGATCACTGATCCGCGGCTGAGGGTCAGGCCAGCGTCGCGGAGGCGACCGTCGGTTTCGTCATTATTATCCGCCGGGACCGTTTCGGTCGTCCAGAGCAGGAGGAAGGCGGCGTCGCCCGACGGGATCATCTTCGTTGGCGTCACATCTTCCGATTTGAAGACGGCCCGGCCGTCCGCATCATGGCCCGTGACGACGCGCTGAACCGGGGGCAGGCCGGAATCGCTGAGGTCCGTCATGACGATGCTCCTGCATAGGCGACGACCTGCTGGTCGATAATACCGAACGGTGCGCGGCCATCGGCCAGGCGACCTTCCATGCGGACACGATCGCCAAAGCGCATGAAGGCGGTGCGGGCCGCGCCTTCATCGACAATTTCGATCCCGCGCCGCTCAGCGATGCAGGAAGAACCGATCTCGCGAAAATTGGCGTTGGACACGGTGCCGGACCCGATCACCGTGCCCGCTACCAGCGGTCGGGTGCGGGCTGCGTGGGCGACCAGTTCATGGAAGCCAAAGCCCATCGGCTCGCCATTGGCAGCGCCAAAGCGTTCGCCATTCCAATCGACGAGCAGGTCCATGCAAACCCGGCCATCGCGCCACTGGTCGCCCAGTTCGTCCGGCGTCACGGCGAAGGGCGCCATGGTGCAGGGCGGCTTGGCCTGTACCCAGCCGAAGCCGGTTTTCATTTCGGGACCAGCCAAAGCGCGCAGCGACCAGTCGTTGATCTGTACGATGAGGCGGATATGCGCCATCGCCTGGTGGGGCGTCGCGCCCATCGGCACGGCGTCGGTGATGATCCCAAACTCGCCCTCAAAATCGATTCCCAGCGCCTCGTCGGGCATCGGAACATCGTCTGTCGGGCCATAGAAACGGTCGGACACGCCCTGATACATGAGTGGAAGGCCGGTCTTTTCCGGGACGATGCCGAACACCTTGTCCATCAGCGCGCCGTGGCTTTCATAAGCCGAGCCATCGAGCCACTGCCAGGCGCGCGGCAGGGGTGCGGCGAGCGTCGCGGGGTCGATGGCGTTAGGAAAGTCGCTGATCGCGGCCAGCGCGGGCTGTGCGGCGTCCCATTGTTCGATCGCCTGCTGGAGCGTCGCGACCGGAGCATCGGCATAATGATTGCCATCGGGCGATAGCAGGATCAGCCGTCCGTCCCTGCTGCCGTCCCTGCGCGTTGCGAGCCGCATCGTCTCTCCCTCTCAATCTGTGTCGATGCTGGCGATGGGACAGGGCGGCGGCTGCGTCAAAGCGAAATCGTGGATAGCGGGCTTCCACCGTTTCAATTTGATCCACGCCACAGGACGCGGTCTGTGGCGAGATGGATCAGGTCGCCCTGCGCGGAGGCCGTGACAATCGAGAGGATTTGCATGTTCGAGCCATTCCCCGGAAATTATGTCTGGAATCTCGCCACCAATCTGGCGCTGGTGTGCGGCGGCAATCATGGCGAGATTGACGAGGCGAACCGGCCTATCATGGAAGCGGCCAAGGCAGGCGCGGATGCGGGCAGCGCGCTGATGTTCGACAGTTGGATAAAGGTAGCCGATCAGGTCGCGGCCAATGCGGCGGCCGACGAGGCGGCGGGCTTTACCCTGTCGGCGGGAAGCAAATATCTGCGCGCGTCGGGCTATTATCTGGCGGCGGAACGGATGCAGAGCCGCGACTATGCGCCGCGCTGGGCCGCCTATGACCGGGGGCTGGACCTCTATGCCAAGGGCGTGACACTGCGCGGGCTGCATGTCGATTTTGTCGAGATACCCTATGAAGGCAGCGCCTATACCGCGATCTTCGTCCATGACGGATCCGGCACGCCGCGTCCGACTTTGGTATCCGTCAACGGGCTGGATTCCATGAAGGAGCAGGTCAATATGGCGGGCCATGGTGCCGCGAATCTGGAGCGGGGGATCAATACGCTGTTCGTGGATCAGCCCGGAACTGGCGAGGCGCTGCGCAAGCGGGGGTTGACGGCGGTGTTCGATGCCGAGCGCTGGGGATCGCCCGCCTTCGACTATCTGCTGACCCGGCCCGACGTGATTCACGACAGGATCGGGATTTTCGGCCTGTCCTTCGGCGGCTATCATGCGCCGCGCATCGCTGCCAATGATCCGCGCTATGCGCTGTGCGCCGTCATGGGCGCGAACCATGTCTGGGGCCAGCGCCAGCGCGAGCGGGTCGCCAATGAGGGCGAGAACCCGGTGCCGCATTATTGGGATCATGTGATGTGGGTATTCGGCATCGACAATCAGGCCGATTTCCTGACCTATGCCGACCAGATCACGTTGGACGGGCAGATCGAGAAGATCAGGGTGCCCTTCCTGATCACCCATGGCGAAAATGACCGGCAGATCCCGGCGTTCAATGCGCAGCTGAGTTATGATCAGGCGATCAACAGCCCCAAGCGAACTTTGCGGATGTTCACCAAGGCCGATTTCGAGGTCGAACATTGCGGCGCGGACAATGGTACCGGGATGCGCGACTATATCGCCGACTGGTGCGCGCAGACCTTTGCGGAGATGGGGTGATGGCGGATTATCCCGCGCGATGCTGGTATATGGCGGGCTGGGCGGACGATCTGGGCGAACGCGGTTTTACCCGTGAGATCAGGGGGCAGCGACTCCTCTTCTTTCGCACCAGTGAGGGCGTCGCGGCCTTGCTGGATCGCTGCCCCCACCGGTTTGCGCCGCTGTCGATGGGGTCGCGCGATGGCGACCGGGTGGTGTGCGGCTATCATGGGCTGGCCTTCGCGCCCGATGGCCAGTGTGTTCATAATCCATTTGCCGACCGCATTCCCGCTGGGGCGAAGGTGCCGGCGTTTTGCGTGGTCGAACGGGACGGTATCCTGTGGCTATGGGGCGGCGCGCGGGAAGAAGCGGATGAGAACCTGATCCCCGACTTCGCCTTCGTGCCGGATACGCCCACCAGCCGGACGGTGCGCGGCTATACGCTGATGCAGGCCCATTATGAATATGGCACCGACAATCTGATGGACCTCAGCCATATCGAGTTCGTCCACAAGGGGACGTTTGCGGGCCAGGGGGTGATCTTTGCCGGGCAGCATAAGGTGCGGCTGGAGGGGGCGACGCTCCATTCGGACTGGTGGATGCCGGGCATCGCCCCACCCTCGGTCGCGCGGGGGCATGTGCCTGATGGCGCGCTGGTCGATCATTGGCTGGAGATGCGCTGGAATGCGCCCGCCTCCATGCGGCTGATGGTCGGCGTCTGCCCGCATGGCGCGGCGCGGGAGACGGGTTTTGAGGTGCCGCAGGCGCATATCCTCACCCCGGCCAACGATCATCAGACCCATTATTTCTGGTCCTCCACCCGCTATGATGCGCTGGAGTCGGCGGAAGTGGATGCAGCGTTGCTGACGCTGTTTGGCGAGGCGTTCGATCAGGAGGACAAGCCGATGATCGAGGCGGCCTATGCCAATGTCGGCAGCGGCGGCTTCTGGGCGGAAAAGCCCCTGTCTCTGGGGATAGACCAGGGCGGGACACGGGCGCGCCGCCTGATCGAGGCGATGATCGCGCGGGAGATCCACTGATGGCGGATTTCACCTTCCACCATGGCGGGGTGAGTGTTCCCAATCTGGACGAGGCGATCGACTGGTATGGCCGGATGCTGGGATTTGCGGTGGAAAAACGCTTCTACATCGAAGCCGCACGATCCCATGCGGCGATGGTGCGCAAGGGCGCGTTGCGTTTTGAGCTGTTCGAGGTGGAAGGTGCTGCACCGCTGCCCGACGAACGGCGGCATCCGCCGTCGGACATCAAGACGCATGGCAACAAGCATGTCGCCTTTCGGGTCGATGATCTGGAGGCGTTTCTGGTCGAGATGGGAGGCAAGGGGGCCGACATCGCCTTTGTCGTGCGCGAGGCGTTCGGCAAGGGATGTTTCCTGCGCGATTGCGCAGGCAATCTGATCGAATTTGTCGAGGAAGAGGCGGCCTGAAAAATAGGGTTTCGGGCGCTTAACTTCGCATATTTCCCGGTAAATGCGACATTATCGTGCGTCATAGAGACATTTTGTGTCGCGAAACTTCGCTAACTTCGCCCATATCGTCTATGTGAATTCAGGCATGACAGGAGGGACGACAGCGGCACGATGCGCTGTCGGGGATGGTGAGCGGACGATGGGAAGGAGCCATTGCCGAGCCTAGCAGAATCGGGGCGTGTAGGACAGGATGAGGGATGGGCGTGCTGCAGGAACCAGCGTCGATCCCCCTCTTCCAACTTCGCCTAACCCGCTGCGCGGGTAAGGCTGCGTATCCTTCTCCCCGCCGGGGAGAAGGTCTTTCCTCAGATCGCGTGTTCGTCCGCCTCGGTGATGTCGGCCAGCTTGCCCTCTACCGGGCGCTTGCCGGGGCTGGTCCTGCGATAGGGTTCAAAGCTGGCGCGGTCGGCGTCGAATGCCATGTCCCAGGGGATATTGTCGCCGCGGAAGATAGGCGGCGCGTTGTTCGACCAGAGCAGGGAGCCGAAGCGGAAATCCCAGGCGCGCGGCACCCAGTTGTCGTCGAGATAATCGGTATCGGCGTGATATTCCGCCTCCCCCGCCTTGCCCGGCATGTCGCAATAATAATAGATGGCGGATGAAATGCGGTGGCGCGAAATGCCGCCGGAGCTGTTCATGGACTGGTTCTTCCAGCCCCTTGCCTCCATGATGTTCGCGCCCAGCATCACTTCATCGATATCGTCGCACCCAAAGGCGATGTGCATGAATTTGAAATGGTCGGGCGCGATCGGCAGGTCGCAATTGACCCAGAAGATCGCATGATGTTCGAACGTGCCGGGCGCGCGGGCGAAAATGCCGGTCCCCTTGCTATGATCGACATAGCGGAAGCCCATGTGGCGCTCGTAAAATTCAAAGCTGCCGACATAGTCGGGCGAGAAAAAGACGACATGGTTGATCGTCTTGGGAATGGCTTTGCGCCGCCAGATGCGATGCTGGTTGAAGCGCGGATAGGAGGCCGGTGTGTTGACCGGGCTGGCTTCGCTGACCACCGGGCGCTTGGCCCAGACGCGCAGGGCGATGGGCTGGCCATCGGGGCAGGTGCAATGGATGGTGCCATCATCGTCGCGACGCACCGCGACTTCGGTGGCGAGGCTGGTGGCGATCCGATCCAGCGCGTCGGGGCTTTCCACGCCCCAGACGGTTTCCTTGAGGCCATCGCCGGGGAAAGGATCGGGCGAGGGCAGGCGCGCGTCGCCATGGCGGTAGAGGATGACGCGCGAACCGGAGGCGAGGCGGAAGATGGTTTCATGCTCATCCGCCTGT
This sequence comes from Sphingobium sp., assembly GCA_023266575.1. Classification (GTDB taxonomy): domain Bacteria; phylum Pseudomonadota; class Alphaproteobacteria; order Sphingomonadales; family Sphingomonadaceae; genus Sphingobium. Next base: position 99,865 of record JAHFPV010000007.1, on the reverse strand, counting down.
TCCAGCGGCAGGCCGAAATCGGTCCAGAAACGGGTATGTTCGCTCAAGTCTGCGACCCCGAAAATCGCGCTCTCAACGCCCAAAATGCTCATGCATGACTCCTCATCCTGGGCGTCATCATGGCGGCGGGGGGGACGGCGCGGAAACGCATTTCATGGGAGGCTGCTATCGGTGGGGCGGATAGGTGGGGGATGTTGCGCGCGCTGCTTTTGTCGATGGCCCCCACCCCAACCCCTCCCCTGACGGGGAGGGGCTATTATGGCTCCTACCCCCGGCGGAACAGCATTGTCAGCAGGAACAGGATGGTGCGCGCGTCCAGCAGTTTGAGCGCCGCGCGCGCTTCGGCGGGGGTGAGTTTGGCGACCATGGGCATCGCGCCGAAAATCTTGCCGCGGATGATCAGCGCATTGCCGTCGCGCTCGATCTTGCGGACCGTCATCAACTCCTTGTCCTGCGCGTCGAGGATTTTCATGACCGGCTGTTTCTGGTTCGTCATTGCACGGCTCCTGCGCAGACCTTGTCATAATCAATGCCCATATCGTCCATCATCTGGATCGCGGTGGCGCGGCCCGCGCCGAACACGCCGCCGCCCGGATGCATGAAGGGGCCGACGAGATAGAGGCTCTCAATCCCCGGCACGCGGAAATGGCCAAGGTCTGGCGTGGGGCGATGGCCGACCGTCTGGTACATGAAAGGCGCGCAGCCATGGATGTCGCCCTTGACGAAGCTGGCCGGGCTGTCGCGTTCATGGTCCAGGGGCGAACGGACCAGCGATCCGATGATATTGTCCTCGTCCAGATTGCTGTAGAACAGGCGATATTGCGCCAAGCTTTCCTGCGCGACCTGCTCCTTCACCCGGTCCCAGGCCGCCGGGCCGCCATCATGCAGATCATAGGGCGCGAATGTCACGCCGTAGAATATGCCGCCGCCCGCTGGCGCGCGGCTGGGGTCGTTGGACGTGTTGTCGCCGCCTGCGATCAGGCGGCGCGGTGGCACCACGCCCCGGCGCAGATGGTCGTAATCGAGCAGCATGTCGCGCATCGTGTGGGTCTGGAGCAGTTCGGTCATCACGCCGCCCTCCCCTTCGGCCCAGCGCAGCTTCGCCTTTTCCTTCAAGGCCATGTGCAGCAGATTGATCGAGAAAGTGGAGGGCGTGACCCGCTCGGCGCGTTGCAGCACCGGTTCGGGGGTTTCGCTTACGAAGCGGCGCAGGACATGGGGATGGATCGCGCCGATGACGCCATCCTTCGCCATGATCGTTTCGCCATCGGTCAGTTCCAGGCCTGTCGCCTTGCCCGACGAGACGATGACGCGCTTCACCTCCGCATTGCAGCGCACTTCGCCGCCCATATGTTCGATCGCACGGACCAGCGCTTTGCTCAATTCGCCGGAACCACCCTTGGGCATCGACACGCCATAGGTGTGGATGATGCCGGGCATCAGTAGCGCGCCCATGCCGGTACCCAGTTCGTCGGGCATCTGGAGGTTTTCGGTGACGAGCCGGACGATATGGATTTTGAGCCGGTCGCTCTCAAAATATTGGTTCACCACATCGAGCGCGGAGCGTTGCATCACATCGAGCAGGAAACGCCCTTCGTCCGACTGGTCCATCATCGCGACGAAGGCACCCATCGGGAAGGGCGGCGCGTAAAGGCCGCCCATGAACATCGGCAGCACGCTTTGGCTGATCTCGACAAACTTGCGATAGGCGTCGGCATCGCGCGGGCTGTACTGCGCGATTTCCTGACAGGTGCGGTCGAGATCCTTCCAGCTGCGCATCACGGTGCCATCGTCCCAGATGCTGACATGGGGCAGTTCGGGATAGATATAGTCGAGGCCGAATTTGCCGATCAGACCCAATTCATCCTCGCGGATCATCGGGTTGCCCTGAATCATGATGTGAACATTGCTATGTTCGTCATGCCAATAGCCTGGCGTGATGAGTTCGCGGGTGGAGACGCCGCCGCCGAAATGGGGCTTGCGTTCGAGGACCAGAACCTTCTTGCCCGCCTTGGCCATATAGGCGGCGGCGGTCAGGCCATTATGGCCCGCGCCCATGACGACGATGTCGTACTTGCTCATTGATGCTCTCCAAAGAAGGCGCGGAACCGGGCGATGCCGGGAACGTGCGACGCGCAGCCGCCATCGGCGACGATCAATTGCCCGGTGATGTTGCGGGCGGCGTCGGAGGCGAGGAAGGCGGCGACCTGAGCAATGTCGTCAGGGTCACCGAGCTGGTCGCGCAGGGTTTCAGCTTCCACGGCTTCGCGCAAGGTTGGCGGAAAGGCAGCGCGCAGCGCGGGCGTCATCGTCATGCCGGGCGCGACCGCGTTGCAGCGTATGCCGTCGGGTCCGTGACTGGCGGCGATCGAGCGGGTCAACTGGATGATCGCCGCCTTGGACGAGCTATAGGCCGCCTGGATCATATGGCCCTGCAACGCCAGATTGCTGACGGTGTTGACGATATTGCCGCGCGTGGCGCGCAAATAAGGGAGCGCGGCGCGGCAGGCGACCATGGTGCCGCGCACATTGACGGCATAGGTGCGGTCCCACAAAGCCGTGTCCATATGCTCGACATTGCCATCCTGCTGCGCGATGTCGGGGCCGAGCAAAGCGGCATTATTGTGGAGAATGTCGAGGCGTCCGAAATGGGCCATGGTGGTGGCGATCATCGCTTGCGTGGAGGTTTCGCTTTCCAGGTCGAGTGCGATGGCCAGCGCGTCGGGCAGGGTCGCGGCCAGCGCCTGCGCTGCCTCGAACGCGAGGTCGGCGATGGCCACGCGCGCGCCGCGCGCTGCCATCAGTTGCGCAGTGGCCGCGCCGATCCCGCCCGCGCCGCCAGTGATGATCGCCACGTTGCCGTCCAGTCGGATCGCGTCGGTTTGCATCGCCCTCTCCTCTCTTGCTCTTGTCGTCCGGCACCATAAGGTGGGCGGCAGAGGGGAAAAGACGGCACTTTTTTGTGCCTTCGATTTTGTGGGGCCGATGCAGGATTTTGATGATTTCGATGCCGGTTGCCGGGCCGGGCTGATCGCGCTGGCGGACGAGATGGCGCAGCATGGGGCGGCGCGCGACGCGCCCGTTCGCACCATATTCGGACTGCTGGGGGATCGCTGGTCGATGCTGATCCTGCTGCTGCTGGGAATCGCGCCGTTTCGCCATGCCGAATTGCGGCGGCTATTGATCCGGCTAAGCGCGGAGGGCGGGATTTCGCAGCGGGTGCTGACGCTCAAGCTGCGGCTGCTGGAGCGCAACGGGCTGGTCGCGCGCTCAGTCAGCGCCGATGTGCCGCCCAAGGTGGGTTATGCGCTGACGGACCTGGGCGGTGAGCTGGTGGAGGAAGCGCGGCGGTTGCTCGGTTGGGTGCAGGGCAGCGGCGCGCGGATCGAGGCGGCGCGGGTAGCGTTCGACGCGGGGGAGGATTAACGCATGATCCGTTCGTTTCGAGCGAAGTCGAGAAACCTGCGCGCTGCGTTTCTCGACTTCGCTCGAAACGAACGGGGATAGATGCTTAGCTCGCGTTGCGTCCCGCCGCGGCGGTGTCGCTCTGGAACTGGGCCGACAGAGCCTGATGCGATGCGTCCTTCTGACGAATTTCGTCGAGCGAGACGATACGCGCATCCGCGATTGGGCCGACTGGCGCTCTGGCGGCGGTGCCCAGCCGTTCAACGATCCAGCGAATGGCGGGATCATTATTGCTGCTGATATGCCACTGGATCATTTCGCGGATCGACGGGATTTCAAGCGGTGCCTCCCTTATAGTCAACGGCAAATATTCGGCCATCTTGCTGGCCAGTCGCCGGTGCAGGGTGGCGATGCGGTTGGAACCGATGACAAGGCCGGGCAGCGACATGAAGCTGGGCGCGATGATCTCGATCCGGCGGGCGCGCTTCTGACGGCGGACGAACCAGTCCTCAAATGCCGACACACGCCCGCGTCCGAAACGCGCGGTGACATGGCCCAGATCGAAATACAGCTCCTTGGTCATCGGCCCGGCCATGGCGGGATTGCCGTTCCAGCCGACGACGACATAGTCATCCTCGAACAATATCTGGCTGGGGTGGTCGGCCGAGATCGCATAGTCGATGGTGATGAGCATATCGACAAAGCCGCGTTCCAGCGTTTCGGTGAGCGCTTCGGTGAGCGGCTGAATCTCGAACCGCATGTTGGGGGCCAGCTGGTGCAGGTCTGTAAAGGCGGTGGTGAGCAAGACTTCGGTGACATAGTCCGACGCCATCAGGCGGATGGTGCGGTCGCAGGTTGCCGGGTCGAAGGGCGGCGGGACCGCGATGGTCGAGCGGATTTGCTCCAGCACCGCACGGACCGGCTCGACCAGTCCTTCGGCGCGGGCGGTCAGCACCATCTGACGCCCCTTTTGCACCAGCAGTTCGTCAGCGAAATAATCGCGCAGCCGTCCCAAGGCAGAGGATGTCGCCGATTGCGACAGGCAGATGCGATCCGCCGCCAGGCTGACGCTGCGTTCGCTGAGCAGCGCGTCGAGCGCCACCAGCAGGTTAAGGTCCAGCCTGTCGAAGCGCATGTCCGTCTCCCGCTCAGCCTGCCGCTATCACCGACAATGCATTGGCGACCAGTGTAGCAGGGTCGCCGTCATGGGCAAAGCCCGCGCGCTCGGCGGCTGGCGTGGCGAGCGGGGGATTGGCGCCGAATGCGGCCTCCAGCGCGGGGTCCGGGCGATAGCTGACAAGATCGGTCGAGACGCCGCACTGGCGGGCGATTTCGGTGGCGAGAGCGTCCATGGCGATGCGCTGGGCGGGCAGGGTCACGACGCGGGTGGCGGGCATCAGCGCGGCGTCCATCGTCAGCGCGTGGAGCAGATTGTCGGCGCAGCGCGCGACCGACTGCGCCCAGATGGTCGCGCCCTGCGATACGGGGCAGACGAACGGTTCATTGGCGCGCAGGGCGTGGAACAGGTCGCTCATGAAAGCGGATTTCATGCCCGACGGTCCCTTGGGCCGGGCGAGGATGCCGGGCAGGCGGACGCTGATCCCCTCTATCTCGCCACGATGGTGCATCATGGCGACGGCGATCTCCATCATCGCCTTGTGCCCGCCATAGATCATGCGCGGGGCAAGCGGGGTCTGATCGTCCACGCCCGATGCTGGCAGCGGGTCGCCGAATACTGCGATCGAGCTGGCATAGACGATGCGGGGGCGGTTGCCCGCTGCCTTGGCTTCGTCCAGCAGGTCGTACATCGCGTCGATATTGATCCGGCGGGAGGCGGCAGGATCGGCTTCCGCCGCGCCGCCCGGAACGGTCGCGAGATGGACGATCGCGCTGCATCCGTCGCGCAGGGCGTCGGCGCGGACGGCAGGCGACGCGATGTCGCCCGCGACCGCGCGCGCGCCCGCGGGGATGCCGCCCGCCCTGCTGTCCATGCCCACGACATCATGGCCCGCCGCCAGCAGCCGTTGCACCAGTTGCCGCCCGACAAAACCGCCCGCGCCCGTCACGATGATGGTCATCACTCAATACCTGTCTGCATAATGGTCCCGCACATCTTCGCTATAGCTGCCGAGCGGATAGGACAGCATCTGCGCGTTCCAGCTGTCCCATTGCAACCGCATCGCCTTGAGCCGCGCAGGATCGTCGGCGGCCAGATCGGCGCGTTCGCGTTCGTCCTGGGCCAGGTTGAACAGATGTTCCTTGCCGCCGAGTTTGAGATATTTCCAGTCGCCCTGCCGCAGCGCCGCCTGTCCGTTCGCCTTGAACCGCCAGTAGAGACTGCGATCGACCGGCGCGGCCTTGCCCGTCAGCTGGGCGGACAGATCCATGCCGTCGAACGTCCCGGCTTTGCCGACAGTGCCGCCCGCCATCGTGAGCAAGGTCGGCAGGAAATCCATCGAGATCATCACCTGGTCACTGGTCGATCCGGGCGCTATCCGCCCCGGCCAGCGCGCCAGCAGCGGTACGCGGATACCGCCTTCCAACAGTTCGCCCTTCACCCCGGTAAAGGGCCAGGTTTCGGAAAAGCGCTCACCGCCATTGTCACTGGTGAAGAGGATGATCGTGTTGTCGGCCTTGCCGCTGCGATCCAGCGCCGCCAGCAATTTGGCGACATTCTGGTCCATCGCCTCGACCATTGCCTTATATTTGGCGAGGCTGCCGCCATTATAATGGAAGGATGCGCCAAGGGTCGGCGCGACCGCAGCATCCTCCCGCCCCTCCCACGGCCAGTGCGGCGCGTTGAAATGGAGGCTGAGGAAGAAGGGCGTGTCACCGGGTGCTTCGATGGTTTTGACCGCTTCATCGCCGAACAGGTCGGTCAGATAGCCGTTGCGTTCGATCGGCGTATCGCCCTGCGCCAGACCGATGCCGACATCCTTGCCGCCCATTACCATATGGTGGCGGAAATAGTCGGCCGCGCCCTCGATAATGCCGAAAAATTCGTCATAGCCGTGATGGAGTGGGCTATGTTTGGGCGGCTCGCCCAGATGCCATTTGCCCACCAGCCTGGTGCGATAGCCCTGCGCGCGCAGCACCGATGCGATGGTCGGCCGGTCGAGCGGCACCCCGATCCCCGCGGGCGCACCCGGACCCAGCGGCTCCTCCACCCCGATCGGGAAGCGATATTGATAGCAGCCGGTCAGCAAGGCCGTGCGGGTCGGCGAACAGATGGCACTGTTGGCATAGCCCTGCCGCAGCATGATGCCCTGCGCGCCGATACTGTCGATCGCGGGCGTCCTGATATGGTGCGACCGGGTGCAGGACAGATCAGCATAGCCCAGATCATCAGCCATGATGAAAATGATGTTGGGCCGTGCCGCCTTGGGCGCAGCCCCCTGCCCTTCGCCCGTAACGGCCAGCGCACCCAGCGCACCCGCACCGCCCATGAAAGAGCGTCGATCGACCTGCATTATATCTCCTCTCCTGTCGGGGGCGGTGCGACCCGCTCCGCCCCCTTATCTATGCGCTCAGAAATTCGCCGACAAACGCAGGCCATAGGTGCGCGGCGCGGTGAAGCGGGCGACGGCCATGCCAATCGGCGAGCGCTGGGGCGAGGAGATGCGGCGTTCATTTTCCAGATTGTTGATGAAGCCGCCGATCGACCAGCCGCTGTCCGCCGCACGCAGCGTCAGGGTCAGGTCCGTCTGCCAGTAAGCCGGGATCCGTTCGAAATCGAGATATTCAAACGCGCCCCACTGGCTGGCGCGCCAGGCGGTGGCAATGTTGCCGACCAGTTCCAGCGTGTCGCCAAGCGGCACCACTTGTTCCGCGCCCAGATTGACCGTCCATTTGGGCGAGAAGAGCAAAGGGTTGCCCGAACAGTTGAAATCCTTGACCGGCGCGCCGCCTGCCGTCCCGCCGGTGAGGGTGAAGGGGCAGGCGATATTGTCGCGCGGCGATGCGGTGAAGAGGTGCAGATCGTCATAGGTGGCTTTGAGATATTGCACCTTGGCGTTCAGCGTCGTCGTCGGCGTCGCCTTGACAGTCGCGTCCACGTCGAAACCCTTGATCGTCGCCTTGCCCGCATTTTCGCTGGAGTTGATCAGCGTGCCGCTGGTATCGACCGTGAAATAGGTGATCTGCTGGTCCTTATACTTCCAGTAGAACCCCTCCACATTCAACTGCACCCGATTGTCGAAAAAGCGGTTCTTCGACCCGATGGTATAGGCGGTGATGAATTCCGGGTCATAGTGCGACTTGCCCTCGGCCAGCTGGAAGCCACCGGCGCGATAACCGGTTTCGACCGTGGCGTAGAGCAGGTTTTGCGGACCCAGATCAAATTCCGCCGACGCCTTCCACGTCACCCGCGAATAGGTGCCGCTGTCGACCACGGGGTTGTAGGTTTTAAGGATTGTCCCCCGGCCATTGAGCAGAGGAAATACCTGCGGGTTCGCCTGATCCGTGCTGCCGGGCGCGATCCAGCCATTGGTCGCCAGCCAGTTGACCGTGTCGCCGGTGGTCAGGAAATTGGGATAGCGCGGCAGCGCGTTGGGCGCGGCGCAACCATTGGCGAAGGAGGCGGGCGGGGTAATGTTGGCCGGTGGCAGGCCACCGCAGAAGGTGATGAAATTGTTGATGATGCCGTCCATCGCCTTCTTGTCACGGGTGTAGCGCGCGCCACCAACCAGGCGGAAGCGATCGGTGACATTGGCGGTCAACTGCCCGAAGGCGGCCCAGCTCTTGGTCTTGTGGGTGTAGGACTGGATCGGCAGGACGAATTCCTGATTATATTCGTTGTTCGCCTTGATCGTTTCGTCGAAATAAAAGCCGCCCAGCACATAATCGACCATGCCGACCGCGCCGGCCAGCCGTGCTTCCAGGCTGAACTGGGTGTCGGTTTCCCTGGTATAGGCGGTGTTGAAGGCCGGGCCATAGAAGAAGCTGTCGCCCTTCGACTTGCGATAGGCCGGGATCAGCGTGAAGGTGCCGAGATCGGTTTTCCAGTTCAGTTCCGCATTGACGCCCCAATAGGTGAAATCAACCGACTGCTGCTGGTTCATCCCATTAAGGAAGCCAAAGCCCGGCGCGCCCAGCAACGTCCGGCGATAGGCGTTGGCTGCCGCTGTACCCAAACCTTCGGATTCGTCGAACGGGCTGGGGGTGAAGGTAAAGCCAGCCGGTCCCGGCGTGAACGCGCCGAGATAGCTGTTGCCCGGCCCCACGCCGCCCACCTTCGTCCAGTCGGCGGCAAGGCGCAGATTGACCGTGTCGCTCGGTTCGATCAGGAACTGCGCGCGCAGGCCGCTGCGGTCGAGATCATCACTGCCGTCGCGGTTGAGACCATCGCGCACCTGCCGCGTCGCGGCGACGCGAAGCGCGCTATTGTCGCTGGTCGCCAGGTTCACATAGCCATCGACATTGACCGCGTCATAATTGCCAAAGGACAGGTTGAAGCCGCCGCCATTCTTGCCCAGTTCGGGCCGCGCCGGGATGATGTTGACTGCGCCGCCCGTGGCATTGCGACCGTAAAGGATGCCCTGCGGACCCTTCAGCACCTCGACACGGGCGAGATCGTAAAAGGCCGCGCCGAACGCGCCCGCCGCGCGCGCCAGCACGACGCCGTCATAGCTGGGCGTGACGGCCGGATCATTATAGCTGCTGGTGGTGACGTTGCCGACGCCGCGCAGGAAGATCGACGTGTTCGACCCGCCGCCATTGGCGATGCTGATGGCGGGGACCGTCTTGGTAATGTCCTCGGCGCGGGTGATACCTTGCTGGACAAGGTCGCTGCCGGCGACCGCGTCGAGCGCGATTGCGGCCTTTTGCGCGCTTTCGGACTTGCGCTGGGCGGTGACGACGATTTCGTCGAGACCGGAGGCGGCCTGCTCCGCGCTCTGGGCGACGGCCTGGCCGGGCATGGCCGCCATCAATCCGATAAAGGCGGTGGTGGCGAACAAGGTGCAACGCATAAGACTCTCCCTGGATGGTTTTGATTTTGGTCAATTCTGGTCATCGACAGGGGGGAATGTCACATTGATATTGTCCATGGCACCTATCTGCGCGCAAGGACGATGGCGAAACGATGGGCGTGCATCCTGCTATCCAAGTCCCCGATAGCATCTATTGAGGCAAAGCATTTGGCCACCCGCCAAGCCGCCGATAGCAGGAAGGGAACGAAAAGACCCCTGGGAGAGACCTGCATCATGATTTCGGGCAAACGCATCCTGATCGTCGGCGGCGGCATTGGCGGCATGGCGGCGGCGATCCGCTTGGCCGAACTGGGCGGGCAGGTTTTGCTGATCGATATCGACCCCCAATGGCGGGTCTATGGCGCGGGCATCACCATAACCGGGCCGACGCTGCGCGCCTATCGCCGCCTGGGCCTGCTCGACGCGATCAAGGAACAGGGGGCAATTGCGGCGGGATCGACCATCTTTCGCTATGACGGGCTGCGGCTTGGCCAATTGGACGAACCCGCGCTGGAGGAAGGCCTGCCGGCCACTGGCGGGATCATGCGACCCAAATTGCACCGGATCATGCAGGCGCGGGTCAAGGCGCTGGGGGTGGAAACCCGCCTTGGCCTGTCGGTCAGCGCGCTGGTCAACCGCGACGATGGCGTGGACGTGACCTTTACCGATGACGCGCAGGACCGGTTCGACCTGGTGGTAGGCGCCGACAGCATCTATTCCTGCGTGCGGCGCATGGCCTTCCCGCATATGGCCGAAGCGCAGCCCACCGGTCAGGGATGCTGGCGCGTGTCGATGAAGCGGCCGCCGACGCTCGAAAGCGGCGAGATTTATCTGGGGCATCGCTATCCGGCGGGGATCAACCGCTGTGCTGCAGACATGGTCTATCTGTGGATGCTGACCCCGCATGTGTCGCGCGAACGCCATTTCACCGATGACGAACTGTTCGACGCACTGCGCGCCAATCTGGCCGATTTCGGCGGCAATGTCGGGTGGGTGCGCGACAACATGACCCGCGACGATTGGATCAACTATCGCCCGCTCGCCGCGGCGCTGCAACCGGGGCCATGGTTTAACGGGCATATCGTGCTGCTGGGCGACGCGGTCCATGCGACGACGCCGCATATGGCGTCGGGCGCGGGCATGGCGGTGGAAAGCGCGCTGGTGCTGGCCGAGGAACTGGACCGGGCGGAGGCGATCCCCGTGGGTCTCGCTGCCTATCAGGCGCGCCGCTTTGACCGGTGCCGCCATGTGGTGGAAACCAGTATTGCGGTGGGCAAGATGCAGCTGGCCGGTGAATCCCCCGAAGCGGTCGGCAGCGCGCTGGGGGCGGGGCTGCACCGGCTGGCGGGGGATTATTGATCGGGGGGTTTTAGGCCTTGCCCTAAAAGCCCTCTACCGCCGTTTCGACATGATCGACCTGCGGCGGCGTCTTGAAAAAGGGGCCGGCCAGCGCGCGCCAGGCCTGGAATTCGGGCGAGGCGCGGAAATCGACCATATGCGCTTCGACGCTCTCCCAGCCCACGACCAGCAGATAATGGCCCGGATGATCGACCGAGCGGTCCAGCCGGAAACTGTGGCAGCCGGGTGCCGCGCGGAAATGCGGGGCGGCAGAGGCGACGGCAGCCTCGAACGCGGTAGCGTCCTGCGGGTCGATTTCGATCCGCGCCAGTTCGGAAATCATGCTTAGGCTCCTTTGGTATTACCAGGCGGTTGCACCGGCATCGACGGCAATGTCGGCACCGGTGACGTAGCGCGCTTCGTCGGAGGCGAGCCAGAGGGCGCAATAGGCGATATCGGCCGGTTCGCCCAGACGCTGGATCATATTCTTGGCCAGTACCTGCGCCTCGAACGCGGGGTCGGCGGCGAGATGGCGCTGTGTCGCGGCGGTGCGGATGAAACCGGGGGCGATGCTGTTGGCGCGAATATTGTGCGGCGCGCCCTCCATCGCCAGCTGGCGCGTCATCGCCAGCACCCCGCCCTTGCCCGCGCAATGGGCCAGCGCGGGCGATCCGGGGAGCGCGTGGCGGGCGTTGGCCGAGGCGAAGTTGATGATGGCGGCGCGCCCGCTGACCTTCAGCCAGGGCCAGGCGGCGCGGGTCGCGAGAAACACGATGTCGAGTTCGCCTGCCAGCGTCGCCTTCCACGCATCATAGGTCATCGCCTCGATCCAGGCGAAATGGGCGAAGGCGGCGGCGTTGACGATGATGTCGATATGGCCATGCTGCGCGCCGATCCGGTCGAACAGGGCGGTGGTGGCGCTTTCGTCGAGCAGGTTGCAGGCTTCGTCCGCCCCGGCGCGATCCACGCCGATGACGGTCGCGCCCTCTGCCGCGAACAGCTGCGCGCACCCCTGCCCTATGCCGTTGGCCGCGCCAGTGACTATAGCGACCTTGCCGGTGAGGCGATCAGCCATGCGCCACTACCCCCGCGACAGGCTGGCCGCCACGCCCGAATGGTAGCAGCAGCGCGATGCCGACGCCGATCAGCGCGCCGAGCGAGAGCAGGACGAAGGCAGGCAGCAGGCCGCGTGCCAGCCCGGACAGCAGAGTCACGACCAGGGGGCTTAAGAATTGGCCGAAGGCAAAGGCGCTCTGCCACAGGCCAACGCCGCGCCCGCGTATCTCGAAACGCAGCAGGCTCATCGCCCAGACCAGCAAGGTGGGAAGCAAAAGTCCCGCGCCGATCTGGTTGAGGAAACAGCCGATCAGGAAGATGGAAGGGGTGCGGGCATAGCCCATGATGCAGAAGCCTATGGCCAGAATCGCAAATTCCAGCAGCAAGAGCATCCGCACCGGCCAGCGCCCGATCCGCGAATAGAGAAAGGTGCCGAGCGGCACGCCAATGCTGGCGATCGAGGTCAGGAAGCCGATCCGCGCCGGATCGGTCAGCTGCAATTGCACCAGTCCCGACGACGCCTGAATCTGCACCGTGTAGAAGAAGATGGAGCCATAGACGGTGATCGCCAGGATGATCAGCATATTGGACCAGGGGAAGGCAACCGGGGCTGACGACGCGGCGTCGGCGGGCGATGGCGTGGCGTGCCTGGCCGGTTGCCGGGTGAAGATCAGCACCAGCAGGAACATCAGCAGCGCCGATCCATAGGCCCAGAAGGGCGTCCGCCAGCCGAGCGCGCCCAACTGCCCGCCTATGTTGAAGAAGAGCAAGGCCGACAGCGAGGCAAAGGCGGTCTGCGCCGCCAGCCAGCGGTCGCGCGCCGCGCCGCTGAAATGATCCGCGATCATCGCGGTGGACAGGACCATGATCAGCGCTTCGGAAAGGCCCACCCCGACCCGCGACAGCAGGATGGCGGGCAGGCTGTGCAGGAACAACGGCGCGACACCGACGACTGCATAGACCAGCAGCGATCCCAGCAGCAGGCGGCGATGGCCGAGCCGATCGCCCAGCAGTCCCGCTATCGGCGAGAAGAAGGCGACGCACAGCGCCGGGATCGTAAGGATCATCGGCACCCAATAGGCCGCGCCCGGCACATGACCGAACGCCTGCATCAGCTGCGGCAGGATCGGCGCGAGCAGCACGATCGCCATGGTGGACAGGGTGATGGGCAGCAACAACGCCACGCCCGTCAGCATGCCGGGCGCGCGACTCATCGGCTCAGGCTTGCCCTTCATATCCACTCCTTCAATCATTGCCTGCCAGCAGAGCCGGAGCGGCGGGCGGGATCAAACGCAAAATATGAAATCCACCTATCGACCCGATGGCGCGGGTAAAAAGGCCGCGTGTTCGGAAGCAAAGTCTATGGCAAGAAGCGGATTAACGATCGCCGATACAAACAGAAGGAGAGCTGCACCGCCATGGACACAGGGTTGACGCCGCACCGGACGCATGGCGACGAGGCCCGCCCCCTCCATGCCTGAGCCATATGACCTTTTGATCGTTGGCGGCGGGGTGAACGGCACCGCCATTGCCAGAGCCGCTGCGGTCGCGGGCCAGCGGGTGTTGCTGGTCGAGCAAGGCGATCTGGCGCAGGGGACATCGTCTGCCTCCACCAAGCTGATGCATGGCGGGCTGCGCTATCTGGAATATCATGAGTATAAGCTGGTGCGCGAGGCGCTGGCCGAGCGGGCGGTCATGCTGCGCACCGCGCCGCACATCGTCTGGCCGCTGGAGTTTCGCCTGCCGCACATGCCATCGATGCGGCCCTGGCCGATCGTGCGGATGGGATTGTGGCTTTATGACCTGTTCGCGCTTGGTGGCGGCCTGCCCCGCTCGCGCGGCATCCGGCTGGATGATCCGGCGCTGGTGCAGAATGGCGGGCGAGGGTTCAGTTACTGGGACGGCTGGGTCGATGATGCCAGGCTGGTGGTGCTGAACGCCATGGACGCAGCGGAGGCCGGGGCGGAAACCCGCACCCGTACACGGCTGGAAGCGGCGCAGCGGGCGGCGGACCAGTGGGCCGTGACGCTGCGCGACGCGACGGGCGTGGATCAGGTCGTGGCGCGCACTATCGTCAATGCGGCCGGGCCATGGGTGGAGCAAGTGCTGCACGGTCGGCTGGGGCAGAATGACGGCAGCCATATCCGGCTGGTGCGGGGCAGTCATGTCGTCGTGAAGCGGTGTTTGACGGGCGACCATGCCTGGCTGCTCCAGCAACCCGATGGCCGGATCGTCTTTGCCATCCCCTATCTGGACGACTTCACCCTGATCGGCACCACCGAAGTGACGGTGAACGACCCGACCGATACCAAGATTGCGCCCGCCGAGATCGCTTACTTGCTGGATGCGGCCAATCGCTATCTGCGCACGCCGCTGCGCGAGGAGGCGATCGTCGGCAGCTATGGCGGTATCCGTCCGCTGGTGGATGACGGGACGCAGGCCGCCAGTGCGGTCAGCCGCGACTATCGGCTGGAGCTGGACCGCAAGGGTGCGCCGTTGCTGAGCGTGTTCGGCGGCAAAATTACGACGGCGCGACATCTGGCGCAGGCGGCGCTGGAGCGGCTGGGGATAGAAGGCGGCGACACGCGCGCGCGCGCGCTCCCCGGTGGTGACATTGGGGATTTCGGGGCGTTCCTTGCTAGCGTCCGTGCACGCTGGCCGTTCCTAGACGAACCTGTCGCGCGGCGCATGGCCCATGCCTATGGCAGCCGGATCGGCACGCTATTGGGGGACGCCTGCGCGTCCGATGATCTTGGCACGGACTTTGGCGCAGGGTTGCGGGGGCGGGAGGTCGATTATCTGATCCGCCACGAATGGGCGCGCAGTGCCGATGACATAGTCTGGCGGCGGACCAAATTGGGCTATAATCTTGACCCCGCGCAGGTCGAACGATTGGGCCACTATATCCGCAAGAGCATCGCATGAGCATCGTCGCCATCGACCAGGGCACCACCTCCACCCGCGCGATCCGTTTCGATGCGGAGGCGGCGATCGAGGCGAGCGCCAGCCGCGACCTGCCGCAACAGTATCCCCATCCCGGCTGGGTCGAACAAGACCCGGAGCATATCTGGCAGGGGGCGATCGCAACGCTGCGCGAGGTGCTGACCGATGATGTCGCCGCGATCGGCATCACCAACCAGCGCGAGACGATCCTGCTATGGGACCGCGCTACGGCCAAGCCGCTGCACAATGCCATCGTCTGGCAGGACCGCCGCACCGCCGACCGCTGTGCTGCGCTGCTGGCCGATGGGGTGGAGCCGATGGTCCGGGCCAGAACCGGGCTGCTGCTCGATCCCTATTTTTCCGCGACCAAATTGGCTTGGTTGCTGGACACTATCCCCGGTGCGCGGGCGCGCGCGGAGCGGGGCGAACTCGCCGCGGGGACGGTGGACAGTTTCCTGCTGTGGCGACTGACCGGGGGGCGGGTTCATGCGACCGACCTGACCAACGCCAGCCGCACCCTGCTCTACAATATCGTGACCGAACAGTGGGACGATGATCTGTTGCGCCTGTTCGCGATTCCGCGCGCATTATTGCCGGACGTCCATGCCAATGCGCATATCTTCGGCATGACAGATCCGGCGATTACGGACCGTGCTATCCCGATTGCGGGCATGGCGGGGGATCAGCAGGCCGCGCTGATCGGCCAGCGCTGTTTCGCGCCGGGGCAGATCAAATCGACCTATGGCACCGGCTGCTTCCTGCTGTCCAACATCGGCACCGTGCCGACGCTGTCGGACAAGCGGTTGTTGACCACCATCGGCTACCGCATCGGGCAGGAGCGCGCCTATGCGATGGAAGGGTCGATCTTCATCGCGGGCGCGGCGATCAAATGGTTGCGTGATACGATGGGCATCATCGCCAGCGCGGAGGATAGCGCGCGATTGGCCGCATCCGTCCCCGCCGACCATGGCGTTCACCTGATCCCGGCCTTTGTCGGGCTGGGCGCGCCGCACTGGCGAACCGATGTGCGTGCCTCGATCACCGGGCTGACGCTCGACACTGGCCCGGCGCATATCGTCCGCGCCGCGCTGGAGGCGGTCGCGTTCCAGACCTGTGATCTGGTCGAGGCGATGACGGGTGATGGCGTCGCCCCGCCCGCCATGCTGCGGATCGATGGCGGTATGGCGACGAACGACTGGTTCGCACAGTTCCTGGCTGACATGATGGGATTGCCGGTCGAGCGGCCCGCCAATCATGAAAGCACGGCGCTGGGTGCGGCCTTTCTGGCGGGCATTACCGTTGGCCTGTGGCCCGATCTGGCCGCGCTCGACCGGCTGCCGCGCGCGACACGATCCTTCACCCCTGCCGCTGCCGCCCCGGATCGAGCGCTGTCGCTGCGACACTGGCGCAGGGCCGTGCAACAGGCGCTGGCGACCGGCGTGGAGGCGAGAATGTGATGGCCATTCCGTCGCCCAAAAAGATGTGACTGCCCGCAAGTCTGCGAAGGGATGCGGGCAGACAGGGGATATTGCGCTGTGTAAGGAAGCGTCATGACACAGACGAACCCCCTGCTCGATTCCGGCCTGCACCCGCGCTTTGGCGACATTCGGCCCGACCATATCCTGCCTGCCGTCGAAACGGCCATTGCGCAGCACCGTGCGGCGATGCGCCGCTGTGCCGAAGCGCAGGGATATGACGCGATTTTCCTGGCGAAGGATCGCGCCGACGCGGAACTTTCGCGGGTGTGGCAGACCGTCTCGCATCTGGTCGGGGTTGCCAATACGCCGGAATTGCGCGCGGCGCATGGCGAGGTTCAGCCGATGATCGACAGCTATTTTGCCGAAGTCGGGCAGGATCGCGCGCTTTACGACGTGCTGGTCGCCATTCCACGCGACGGGCTGGGTGAGGCGGAGGCGCGCGCGCTGGCGCTGACCTTGCAGGGGTTCGAGCTGTCGGGCGTCGGGCTGGATGGCGCGGAGCGGGAAGCCTTTGCCGCCAACAGCGTCGCGCAGGGCCGGCTGGCGACGGAGTTTGCCAATGCGGTGATGGACGCGACCGAAGCCTGGACGCTGCATGTCACCGACCCCGCCCGGCTGGCAGGCGTGCCGGAGAGCGACCGGGCTGCCATGGCGCGCGCGGCAGAGGCGAAGGGTCTGGACGGCTGGCTGATCGACCTTCATGCGCCGTCGGTGCGGGCGATTACCGGCTTTGCCGACGATCGCGATCTGCGGCGCACTGTTTATGAAGCCTATGGCACCCGCGCGTCGGATCAGGGGCCTCATGCCGGTCAGTTCGACAATAGCGAGCGGATTACGCAATTGCTGGTGTTGCGGCAGGCGGCGGCGGGGCTGTTGGGCTATGCCGATCCCGTCGCTTTGTCGCTGTCCACCAAAATGGCGCGCGATGGCGAGGAGGTCGATGCGTTTCTGGTCGATCTGGCCCGGCGGGCGCGCCCGCATGCCGAGCGGGAGCTGGCCGAGCTGGCCGAATTTGCGCAAGCACAGCTGGGTATCGATACGCTGGAGCCATGGGATATCGCCTATGCGACCGAGCGGATGCGGCGCGCGGTCCATGCGCTGGACGAGGCGGAAATCCGCGCGCACCTGCCGCTGGCGCGGATATTGGACGGCCTGTTCGCGCTGGTGACCGAGCTTTATGGGGTGGACATTCGCCCGGCCGATGGCGCGCCGGTCTGGCATGAGGATGTGCGCTATTTCACGGTGCATGACGCTGATGGCGCGCCTGTGGCTGCGCTCTATTGCGACCTGTTCGCCCGTGCGGGCAAGCGCGGGGGCGCATGGATGGATGTGTGCCGCCCACGGCTGCGCGAGGCTGACGCCGTGCAAATGCCGATCGCCTATCTGGTGTGCAATTTCGCCAGCGGCAGCGCGGGGCGTCCCGCGCATCTGACCCATCAGGAAATGGTCACGCTGTTCCATGAAATGGGGCATTGCCTGCATCATCTGCTGACGCAGGTCGATGTGCCATCGGTCGGCGGCATATCGGGCGTCGAATGGGATGCGGTGGAATTGCCCAGCCAGTTCATGGAGAATTTCGCCTGGGAACCCGCCATGTTGCGGCGTGTGTCCGCGCATGAGGAGAGCGGGCAGCCGCTGAACGAAGCGATGATCGGGCGGATGCTGGCCGCGCGACGGTTCATGGGGGCGGTGGCGCTGCTGCGTCAGGTCGAATTTGCGCTGTTCGACCTGCGCCTGCACCAGTCGGCGGCACAGAAGGATGGTCCTTCGGTGCAGCAGATTGTTGCGGCGGTGCGGCAGGATGTCGCCGTGATCCACCCCCCGGCATGGCATCGCTTCTCCCACAGTTTCAGCCATATTTTCGCAGGCGGCTATGCGGCGGGTTATTACAGCTATTTGTGGGCCGAGCGCCTGTCCGCCGATGCATTCGAAGCCTTTGCCGAGGAAAAGGCGGATCGCGCCGCGCTGGGCGGCCTGTTTCGCGACCATGTGCTGGCGCGCGGCGGATCGCGCCCGGCGATCGACAATTTCGTCGCTTTCCGGGGGCGGCAGCCGGACTCGGCGGCGCTGCTGCGCGCGCTGGGACTGGCCGCCTGATCCTAGCGGGCTGATATGGCCTGAAAGCTGGCCCGCATCCGTGCGGGATCGGCCTTTCGACCGGTAAAATGCTCGAAGGCTCCTGCTGCCTGGAAGATCGTCATGCCGCTGCCGTCAAGAACGCGGCAACCGGCGGCGCGGGCTTCGGCCAGCAACTGGGTTTCGAGCGGAAAATAGACGATATCGGTCACCCATAGACGGGGATCGAGACAGGCCTGTGGAACGGCGCTGCCGGGATAGCCGACCATGCCCAGCGGCGTCGCGTTGACGATGCCGTCGGCGCTGCGGATCGCCTGCGCCAGATCGTCGCCCACGATCGCCCGACCATTGCCGTAAATGGCGTTGAGCGACGCGCAGAGCGTCAGCGCGCGATCCCTGTTAGGATCGAACAGCACCAGCTTTCCCGTCCCCATGCCCATCAGGGCGTGCGCGGTCGCGGCCCCTGCCCCGCCGGACCCCATTTGCACAACCTGATCCAGGGGGGCATTGGGCAGGCCGGTGCGCAGATTTTCTGCAAATCCGAAAATATCGCTATTATATCCGTAGCGGCGGCCATTGCGGAAGGCGACGGTGTTCACCGCGCCGATTTGTGCCGCCTGTTCCGACAGTTCGTCCAGATGGGCGATGACCGCCTGCTTATAGGGGTGGGTGACGTTGACACCGGCGAAACCGCACAGTTGCAGCGCCGCCAGCATCCTGTCGAGGTCCGCCTCCCCCAGCCCATCGGCGGCGAAATCGAACAGGCGGTAGATGAGGTTCACCCCCTGCGCTTTGGCTTCCTGTTCATGCAGCCATGGCGAGAGCGACCGCCCGATATCGCGACCGATCAAACCTGTCAGAAAGGATGCCATATGATGAGCCAAGGCTGAAATATCCCGTGCAGAAAATCCGCTCCCCGCCGGATGGCGGAGAGCGGGAGGGGGAGAGTTAGAAGTTGAACTTCGCGCCGACATAGAAGGAGCGACCGACCATGTCGTAGGTGCCCGCATCGGTGCCGTTCTGCGAACTGGCGACGAAAGGAATAGCCTTGTCGAACAGGTTGGTGATGCCGCCGCGCAGCTGGAAATTCTCCGTAATGTCGACGGTGGAGAAGATGTCGAACAGGTTATAGGGCTTGACCCCGACCTGTTCGGCCGCCGGTGTGGTGATGGCGCTGATGTCGCGCAGCTTGCCCTGATAGCGCCAACGCAGGCCAGCCCCGAAAACGTCCGAGCTGTAGCCCACCGTCGTGAGCGCTTTCCATTTGGGCAGCGGGCGGCCCGGCGTGCTGGTGCCGACGAAATCCTGCACCGCCGAGCCCGGCAGGGTCTGGACCTTATAATGGTTGAGCCAGCCGATTGCCGAGGAGGCATAGATTTTGCCGGACCCGTTGCCCATGCCCGCATCGGCAAGCTTGAGCGACCAGTTGACCTGCACATCAACACCATCCGTATCGAGCGCGCCCAGGTTCAGATAGGGTTGCGCGATGGCGACCAACTGGCCGGTCGGATCGCGCTGGATCAGCTGGCAGAATTCATTGCTGTTGGAATAGCTGCTGTTCGATCCATCGAGATTATAACATTTCGCCAGCACCGTCAGGCCGTTGATGGTCGAGATGACGTTGCGGATCTTGATATTGTAATAGTCGACCGAGAAGGAAAAGCCCGACAGCCAGGGCGACGAGAATTTGGGATTATAGACGAAGCCGACGTTGAAAGTATTGGCCTTTTCCGGGGTCAGGCCGCTATTGCCCTGGATATTGCCGCCGGTTGCGGTCGTAGCGAACTGATAGGCGTCGATCGCGGCGAGCGGGATGCCCTGGGCCAGACAAAGCCCTCGAACCTGCGCGCCATTGGCACCGGTGCGGGCGGTCGAGCGGGTATCGCAGGGATCGCCGATCGCGACCGGCGGGGTGCCGATGGCGAGTTGTGACCCGGTCACCGGCGAGAACAGCTCCCCGATATTGGGCGCACGGACGGCGCGCTGATAGCTGCCGCGGATCAGCAGCGATTCTACCGGCTGCCAGCGTCCGTCAAATTCGAAGCTCTTGACGCTGCCGGTCGGGTTATAATCGGAATAGCGGAAGGCTGCGCCGACACCCAGTTCGTAGAAGAAGGGGGTTTCGGACAGCAAGGGAATGTCGATCTGCGCCGCAAATTCCTTGACGCTGATCTGGCCACGGGCGGCAGCCGAACCAACGACGGCCTCGACATTGTTGGACACCAGATCCGCGCTGGGATTGAAGGCGTAGCTGTTCTTGCGATAGCCCGCCAGCAGCGCGAGCTGGACCGGACCGGCAGGCAGGTTGAACAGCGGGCCGTTCACCTGGCCCTGCACCTGCGTCTGGGTCAACCGTTCGGTGCTGTTGACCGTGCTGGTCATATAATCCTGGCACGCCTGCGACAGGCTGGTCGCGTTGGCGATGCCGAAGGGGTTGAACCCGCCAGCGCAGAGCGACGCGCCGCCATCGGCCGCGTTGAGCAGGGTCTGGACCCGCGATTTCAGCACCGCGTTGAACATCGACTGATTGTGGACAGTCTCATCATAGGAGGCGAAAGCGTCGAACTTCCATGATCCGGCCAGCGTGCCTTTCAGGCCACCCAGATATTGCTGGACGCGGTAATTTTCGTCCCACCCCTTGTCGGCGATGCCGACATAGCGCGCGCTCCAGCGGAAGGGCGCAGCCGGATTGGTGCGCGAGGCCAGCAGCGTGCGCAGGTCGGACGGGATGAAGGGGTTGGTGACCGGGATCGTCGTGAAGGGTGCAAACTGGGTAAGGCTGCCGCCGCTTTCGGTCGTCACGGTGGAATCGACATAGAGGAACTGGCCATAGGCGGTCAGCGCTTCGGTGATGTCGAATTCGCCCTTGGCGAAAGCAGACTTGCGCTCGAAGGCGTTGAGGACCTGAAGCTGTGGTCCCACCGGCATACGGACATTGCCGCCGATTACGGCATAGGCGCCCGTGGTTGGCCCCTGATAGTTGATCGCCCCGGTCTGGGTAAACAGCGAGCCATTATTGTTGAAGCCAAGGTTGAGCGTGCGGTTGATCGGGCTGGTGACGCCATATTGGGCGAACACGCCCGCCAGTGCCGCCTGGCTGGGCAGGTTGAGCGCGTCGGGAACGAAAGCGCCAGTGCCGATGAAAGAGGAAGGGACGCGGTCGGCGAAGAATGAGCGCTGCGAGCCGGACAGCGGATCGCGCTTGGCGTAGCTCAGCGCCAGCATCAGCCGACCGCGATCATCCGCAAATTTGGTGCCCAGCGCGAGCGAGGCGTTGAACTTGCCATAGTCGCCGCGGAACGAGTCGCCCTGCTGGATGTCGGCGCGAACGCCGTCAAAATAGCGGTCGGTCTTGAAATTCACGACGCCGGACATGGCGTCCGATCCATAGATGGCCGACGCGCCACCGGTGATGACATCGACCGATCCGATGATCGATTCAGGCAGGATGTTGATGTCGACATTGCCGTTAATGTCCGACAGCGGCAGGCGGCGACCATCGAGCAGCACGAGATTGCGGTTCGACCCCAGCCCGCGCAGGTTGAGCGTGGCGCGCCCGCCCGCCCCCTGACCGCCGGTGCCGGCATTGCCCGACGGGGTGAAGCCGGGGAGCTGGTTGAGCGAATCTTCCAGCGTGATCTGACCGCTCTGCTGCACCAGCTCATCGGAGACGGTGACGATCGGGCTGACGGCGACATTATTCGGCCGCGCGATCAGCGATCCGGTGACGACGATATCGGCGGTGCTGGGCTGTTCAGGTTCCGCAGCGACCGGCGGGGTCGCGTCAGCCGCCGGTGTCTGGGCGATGGCGGGCGCTGCAAAGGCAGCCAATATCAGGGCCGTCGCCGACCCGCTCAGCCGCAGTCCCGTCAGAAAAGAAATAGTCATGCTCATCCTCCCTTATTATAACGAACTATTTAGTCCATTTCAGACCATGCCTCGTCGTGCATGGTGTCGTTCAATGCGTCATTCAGTCCATTTCCACCCGCTTCACATCGCCGACGATGAAGATATAGGCCGCGGCCCCGACCAGCGCGAGCGTGCCGATAAAGGCCAGTGCGCCATAGAAGGAGCCGGTCTGCCCCACGATCACACCGACCACGATCGGCGTGACGATGCCGGCCAGATTGGCGCAGAGATTGAACACCCCGCCGGTCAGGCCGATATATTGCCGCGGCGCGACATCCGAAATGAGCGTCCAGCCCAGATTGACCATGCCCTGCCCGAAAAAGGCGACCGACATGATGGCGATGACGAGCGTGTTGCTCTGCACGAAATTGGCAAGGATGATGGTCGACGCCAGCAGCAGTCCGACGACGATCGGCAGTTTGCGGCCGATATTGGCCGATCCCGTGCGCCGGATCAGCATGTCCGACACATGGCCACCCAGCAGCACGCCCGCCGATGCGGCGATATAGGGCAATATGGCGAAGGTGCCGGACTTGAGCCAATCCATGCCCCGTTCGGTCGCCAGATAGGTCGGGAACCAGGTCAGGAAAAAGACCAGCGTCGAATTGCCGCAAAATTGCCCGATCGATGCGCCCAATATCTGGCGCTGCGATAGCAGCTTGCCGACATTGGCCCAGGAAAAGCGGACAGATTTCGCCGGGGCGGCGTCTGCCAGACCGCCGCCCGCGCGGATATGGTCCAGTTCAGCGCTGTTGACGCGATGGCTGTGCTGGGGATCGCGATACCAGGCGTACATCAACAGGCCAAAGGCCAGACCGATGCCGCCAGCGATGATGAACAGCGCGCGCCAGCCCATGCTGCCGACCACCCAGAAGAGGACGGGGCTGAAGAAGGCCAGGCCAGCATATTGGCCGACGGCATAGACGGCGTTGGCGCGGGCGCGCTCCTGCTGAGGGAACCAGCTGCTCAGGATGCGGCTGTTGCAGGGGTAGCAGGGCGCTTCGGACATACCGAGCGCCAGGCGAAAGCCGAACAACATGGTGACGTTGGTGGCGAGGCCATGCAGCAGGGTGAAGAAGGACCAGAGGATCAGCGATCCCGCATAAGTGATCCGCGTGCCCAGCCGATCAAGCAGGAGTCCGCCGGGAATCTGGGACGCTGCATAGGTCCATGAAAAGGCGGAGAAAATAAGCCCCATCATTTCGGGTGAAATCTGCAATTCCTGCGTCAGCGACGGCGCAGCGACGCCCATCACGGCGCGATCCATATAGTTGAGCAGGGTCGCGATGCTGATCAGGCCAAGAACGCCAAAGCGCGCCCTGGTCGGACGAAGGGTCGATGCGATGGTCATGCCGCCAACTGCCGCTGATCGAGCATGACGAGATGCCGCACGGCCAGCGCATAACCGTCCGTGCCAAGGCCAGAGACAATGCCGGTCACGACCTGCGTCATGATCGAGCGCGAGCGCCATTCCGCGTCGCGGCGATGGATGTTGGAGATATGCACTTCGACGACCGGGCATTCGCACATTTTGAGCGCATCGAGTATCGGATAGGCGGCGTAGGAGAAGGCGGCGGGATTGATGACGATGCCCGCCGATCCAACCCGTGCTTCATGCAGCCAGCCAACCAGATCATGCTCGGCATTGCTCTGGCGGAACAGGATATTAAGCCCCGTGCCTTCGACTTCGCGCCGACAGGCCGCCTCGACATCGACCAGCGTATCGCGACCGTAAATCTCCGGCTCCCGCACACCGAGCAGGTTGAGATTGGGTCCGTTCAGGATGTGAATGCAACGCTGGCCCATGGCTGGCCTGTCCTCCCCGATGCGTCGGGATTGCACCCCGATCGCCATGGCCCGTTCGTACGCCGACATTTTCATCAGCGCAAGCGAAATGTACGAACTGGTACATGCAATGTCAGGGCAAGGCATAAGGCAGCGCGCGAACCGCGATCCGATCGGCCTGATAAGAGCCGAGCCATAGCTGCTGTCCGATCAGAATGGCAGCAGAAGCGCCGTTGAACTGCGGATCGGGCGGACCATAGGCCAGCATCGTCAGTTGATGGGCGACGGGATCGACCTGCGCCACGGCATAGCCGCGATGACAGGTCATGCCATCGGCGACGCCGTCGATAATCCGGCGAACCCCGCCGCACGCCGGTTCTTCCCGCATCATCCCCGCTATTATCAGGCGGTCGCCATCCCAATGAATATTGTCCGGCATGAAGTCCGGCACGGTCAGCCGCCAAAGCGGGACACTGCTGTCATGTCGATCATAGCCCAGCACCTGCCGCAAGCCGAAGGCAATGACATAGAAGCCGCTGTCATCGCGTGCCGCCTCAAGGCCGTTATTGCCCGGTAGTTGCGTTCCCGGCAGCAACTGAAATGCCGTTTCGCCGGGACGGCGCTGGTACACGCCGCCCGTCACCCGCCCTTCTACGAAGTCGGTGATGCTGGTTCCCGGTCGGGTCAGGACGGTCGCCAGCACTGTGCCGTCGCTATAGGTTGTGACGCTGTTGGCGGCATGGCCCGGCGGCATCAGCAGACAGCCCTGCCATTGGAGCGCAGGCTTCTGTCTTGCGTCGCCAAAATCGACGGAAAAGACTTCGATCGATTCGCGGCCGCCATGATTGACCACATGGAGCCGCGCTTTGCCGGGAGCGACGCCACGCAGGCTAAGGCCGCGCGTGGTGAACAGGGCTGGGTCCGGCGGCTGGTCGCAATCGGGGAAGGCGGGATCGCGCGCAATCTGATCGGCGCGACCGGTAAACCAGATGCGCGCGGTCCTTTGGCGGGTATCGACCAGTTTCAGCCCTGCCCCTTTGGCAAAGCCGCTGGCGATCAACCAGGGCGTATCGGGGATATGGGCGAGATCTTCGGGCTTGTCCGCGCCGCAGACGAAAGAGAATTGCGCCGTCGCGGCGCAGGGGGTCGGCGGATCAACTGCGCGGGTCGGCGTGTCGGGCAGCGTCGTGCAACTGCCCAACAGCATGGCCAGTATCGCGGCCTTGGCGGCGTGCTTCATGTGACGCGATAGACGCGGATGCGCACCGATGGCTTGGGCGCATCATCTGGGGGTGGCCCCAGCGTGCCGATGAAGATCGCCTGATTGAGCCAGGCATGAGGTCCATCGGGCGCCTCGAAACTGGGGACGGTCCGCAGATAGCGTTCCGGCGCGCCCGCGACGCGGCTGTTGGTCAGGCCGACATTGCGGACATGGATCAGCGTGCCATCGTCGGCCCGCATCATATAGTCCGCCTCTATCACGGTCCAGTCATCTGCCCGCTGCAACTGCCAGTCCGCGCCGCCCGACAGCACGGTTCCACGGATGCGCGGCCCGGCAAAATGTCCGCCGGTTATGGGGATGCGGCGACGGGTGCCGAGCGGCGTCCTGCCAACCTCCATCACAGGCTCCAGCGTCACGATCGCTTCATAGACGAACGCCAGTCCCGGCGCGTCGGTTGCGCCTGACGCCGCTGCATGGGCAAGAGTCGGTAGTAGCAGCGGCGTTGCCATGCCGAGGCCCAGCACATGCCTGCGTGAATAATGGGTCATGACGCCCTCCCTCAATCGCGAACGCGCGGCCGGTCCAGCGGCGCTGCTGGCGGGGGCGCTGCTGCTGCCTTGAGCAGTGGCAAGGCGGCATAATGGGGCCAGTCGATCTTTCCCCCCGGATCGCCCAGCAGGCGCATTTGCGGGCGCTTGGCCTGAAATATCGGCCAGCCAGAGCCGGGCTGGCCAGTGCGCGCGAAGGATAACAATGCCGCCATCATCGCGTCCGACAGGGCGTGATCCTGCGCCGTCCAGTCGCGGGTGACGCGAAAGCGGTTGAGACTGTCGAGCGTCCCAAGCCAATAGGGCACGTCACCGGTATGATAGGCCCCGACCGTCGCCGGGTCATGATCGGCAAAGGTGACGCCGGGCCGATAGGGATGCACCCGTGTGAAGAAGAAGGGATAGACCGGTGCCTTCCCATAGGTCGCCTGTGCCTTTGCCCAATCAGCCATTTGCGCGCCGACGCTGGCGTCGCGTTGCAGGTCGCGGAGCGCGCGGCGGGCCGCTTCATCGGTTTTGGCAGGATAGTGGGTCAGGATTTGCGCGGCGGTTTCGGGGAAGGCTTTACGCACGGCGGCGGTGTAATCGGCGATGCTATTGACTAGTCCCAGCGCGCGGAAACTTTCGTCGCGGGTGAAGCCGATCATCGCGGGCACGTCATTCTGCTGGCCAGCTGCAAAGCTGGCGGCTGGCAGGGATTGCAATATCTGCCCGTCCAGCACGATCGGGCGACGCGGCACGGTTGCCGCTACGCTGATGAGGCGGTCTGCCGGGATGTCGCGCATCGCCTCGATCGATGACGCACCGAGCGCCTGTTCCAGCGCGCGTCCTTCCTGTTCCGCCTGCGCCAGCGGGACCGGCGCCATCAGGTCACCAAAGCTCGATCCGCTCATGCCGACCACGCGATGGAACAGGCCGCGCGCCGCCGGGCTTGATTGCAATAGGGAGATGGACATGGAGCCAGCCGACTGGCCGACCACCGTCACCTTGCCGGGATCGCCGCCGAAACCGGCAATATTGCGCTGAATCCAGCGCAGTCCGGCGATTTGGTCCTTCAGGCCATAATTGCCCGAATGACCTGCGCCCTCGACCGTCAGATCGGGATGGGCGAGAAAGCCGAGCGGGCCGACCCGATAGGCGATCGCAACATAGACCACACCCTTGGCCGCAAGCGGCGCGCCGGAATAATTGGCCATCGACGCCGAACCGACGTTGAACGCGCCGCCATAGATCCAGGTGATGACGGGATAGGGCTTGCCCGCGGGAGCGGGTTCGGGCGGCGCCCAGATGTTGAGGTAGAGGCAGTCCTCACTGGTCGCCTCTTCCCCGAAATAATGGTTGATCGAACGGCCACGCAAGGGCTGGATACATTCGGGCGCAAAGCGATCGGCGTTCCAGACACCGGTCCAGCTGTCATGCGGACGGGGATCGCGCCAGCGCAGGTCGCGGACAGGCGGGGCGGCGAATGGCACGCCAAGCCACGCCCGCACCCCCGATGGCAGGGTGATGCCGCCAACCAGCCCGGCATCGGTCTGGACCGGTGACCCAGCAGGCCGCTCCACCACCTGGGCAAGCACGCTCTGGTCGCTGATCAGCAGGGCCAGAGACAGCACCACGGCTGTCCACAAGCGACGCATCAGCGGCTATCCTTAAGCCGGGCCTTGAGCCGGGCGTCGAAAAAGCGGAATGTCAGGTCGAGCGCACGGAGCGATGCCGCGCGGGTCGCGGCTTCGTTGGCGCCGATCCAGCTATGGCCGACCCCGGCGATGATATCGAGCGTGACGGGCACCTGCGCAGCCTTGAGCTTGGCGGCCAATTCCTGCGACTGCGATACCGGTACGACACGATCCTCCGTGCCGTGGATCAGCAGCATGGGCGGGTCTTTCCGGTCGACATGGGCGGCTGGACTGGCGGCCGCGACACGATCCGCCGGGCAACTCGCCTTCTCACAATCGAGATAGGCATTTTCGGCCTGCGGGATGTTGGACTTGGGCATGATGGCGAAGTCATAGACGCCATACCAGCCGACCCCGGCCTGGACGCAATCGGACTGGGTGGCATTGGCCTTGTCCGCGCCGCCGGGAGCCGCGCCACAGTCCAGCGCGGCCAGCGCCGCCAATTGTCCGCCCGCCGAACCGCCCCAAACGCCGACGCGGCCAGCATCAATGCCATAGCTGGCCGCATTGGCTTTCAGAAAGCGGATGGCGGTGCGGACATCGTCGATCGCGGCGGGGAACGGGGCTTCGCGCGACAGGCGATATTCGAGCGAGGCGACGACATAGCCGCGCGCGGCAAGGTCCGCGAGGACGGCCGGGAAGTCACTGAATGCGCCGGACTGGCGGGTATGGCCATTCATCCAGCCGCCGCCATGGATGTAGATGACGAGCGGTCGTGGCCCGCTGGCGCTAGCCGCGCGATAGAGGTCGAGCGTGATCGGGCGATAGCCGGGAATGGTGGAAAAGACGATGTCGGTGCTGGCGGTGACGCCGCCCGGAAAGGCCACGCGCCGTTCGGGCATGGGATCGCTCAGCGCAGGTTCGGGCGCTGTCGGCGGTGCGGGGGTGGATGGCGGCTGGGCGTGGGCCGGACATGCGACCGTGCTGAGCAGAGCGGCTGCTACTGCGTTGAAAGTCGGCTTGCGCATCCGCTTCTCCTCACCCGCTAGTTTTATGTGCTAACTATTTCGTACATTGTTATCCAAAGATGGGTTGCTGCGCAAGGGCCAGCAACCTTCTAACGGGCAGTGCGCCGATCAGGCCCGGCACCAGCTTTCGATAATGTCTATCACCGACATGCGGCGACGGCCCAGCGCCTTGGGGGATGTCATGTCCCGGTCGAAGCCGAAGGCAAAGGTGTAGCGGTTCGACACATTATAGAAGCATAGCGCGCTGATGGTCATGTGCAGTTCGACCGGGTCTATGCCCTCGCGAAAATGGCGGGTAGCGACCCCCTGGGCCAATATCTCACGCAGATTATCGATCACCTTGCGGTTGCGTTCGCGGATGCCCGGTATCTCCCCGACATGCGCGCCGCGCAGAATATTCTCGTTCATGACCAGCCGGACAAATTCGGGATGCTGGATATGATAGTCAAAGGTCGTGGTGATGAGATCGCGCAAGGCTGCATCCGGGGGCAGATGATCGCGCCGGACGGCGGCATCGACTTCGCGCACGGCGGTATAGGCCCGCTCCAGGACCGCGCGATACAGCCCCTCTTTGCCACCGAAATAATAATAGATCATCCGCTTTGACGAATTGGTGCGTTCGGCGATTTCGTCGATCCGCGCGCCGCTCAGTCCCTTGTCGGCAAATTCGACGGTGGCGACGTCCAATATGTTGCGCCGCGTCTCCTCGGCCTCCGCCGTGCGCGCGCTCGCCCCACCTTCGACTGCCGTCAGGGCCGCCTTACCCACTCCGCCTGTCCTTCTCGTCAAACCGTCATCAACCCGGCATATCGTCCCTGAAACGCGACTGGGCCGCCAGCCTTATTGTCGCATTACCCGCGCCATAGCCATCATAACCACGCCGTTCGACAAATTCGAAGAAGAAACGCTTGGCAAAGGCGCGGCTGTAGAATTGGAAATATTCCTGATCGCCTACCCGGTCGTAGAGAATGCCCGACGCGGCCATGCGCGCGACGAGTGCGGGGTCCAGACTGAAGCGCGCGGCCAGATCATCATAATAGTTGGCCGGGATGTCGAGCAGTTCCAGCCCGCGCGCCACCATCGCGTCGCGGGTGGCGAATATGTCGGCGCAGGCAAAGGCGATATGCTGCACCCCTGCCCCCATATAATGGTGCAGGAAGCGGGAGGAGAGTGTCTGTGCCGCTGCCGATCCGTTGAGGGTGATGCGAAAGCCGCGATCCGGGGACTCCACCGCCTGGCTATGGACGATGCCCAGCGGATCGGCGATTTCCAGTTGCGGCGTCTTGGTCACGTCGAACAGCGCGAAATAATAGAGCAGCCAGGACAAGAACTCCTCATACCCCATTGCCTGCGCGATATGGTCGATCCGGTCCAGACCGGCATCGGCCGGCGCCGCGTCGGTCACAGGCACAAATTCCTGTGCCCAGACCGCGTCCTGCGTGCCGGTTTCGATGAAATAGATCAGGCTGCCACCCACGCCGCGCACCGACGGAATCTGCATTTCGTCGGACGCCACCGCCTGTTCAAAGCGGGCAATCCGCAGCGCGCGCGCCCGATCGAGAGCGGAGGCGACGTCTGTCACCCGAAGGCCCAGCGCGCAGACCGATGCGCCATGGACGATGTCATGGCTGTGGGCGAAGCCTTCGGTTTCGCAATTGATGACCAGGTTGATCGCCCCCTGCCGCCATCGCTTAACGGCCTTGCGGACATGGCGTCCGACCAGGGTGAAGCCCATCGCTGACAGCATGTCGGCCAGGACCGGTGCCTCGCTTTCGCTGGCGGCGAACTCGATAAATTCCACCCCATCGATCTTGACGCGCGCGGCGATGGCGGCGGGCCGGGCGGAGAGGCGGCGCGCCTCATCCTCCACCATGCGGAGCGAGCGATAGCCGTCGAGCGCGACCCCGGAGGATGAGCCGGCGCGGAAGCGGTCGTTGAAGATTTCCAGCGACAAGGGGCCATCATAGCCAATGTCGAGCAATGCGCGCACATAGTCCGCAATGGGCAAATCGCCCTGCCCCGGCATGTTGCGGAAATGGCGGCTCCAGTAGAGATAGTCCATGTCCAGCGCGGGCGCGTCGGCGACCTGGACGATGAACAGCTTGGCCGGATCAATCGCAGCAATGCTGTCGATCGGCACGCGGCGTGCGAGCGAGTGGAAGCTGTCGAGGATCAGGCCGATCGCGGGATGATCGACGGAACGGACAATCTCCCACGCATCGCGATGATCGAATATATGGCGGCCCCAGGCGAGTGCCTCATAGCCGACCCGTAAACCGCGACTGCCTGCGCGGGCACCGAGTTCTGAAAAATCGTCGATGATCCGTTGGCGATCGCCCAGCGCTTGGGGTGAGACGTTCGAGCAGACTAGCACCAGATCGGTGCCCAGTTCCTGCATGATGTCGAATTTGCGTTCGGCGCGGTCGAAGGTCTTGGCGCGCAAATCGCCGGGCATCCCTTCAAAATCGCGAAATGGCTGAAACAAGGTGCAGACTAGGCCATGATCGCGGATCATCGCGCCGACCTCGCGCGGCGATCCGGCATAGCCGATCAGGTCATTCTCGAAAATCTCGACACCGTCGAACCCGGCGGCGGCAATCGCCTGCAACTTGGTATCGAGCGTCCCGCTGACGGAAACGGTCGCGATGGACGTCCTCATATGATGGCCCTTCTCTGCATCCTCGCGGATCATGTACCATTTAGTACAATGAGAGAGAAGGGGGAATCATGATGCTATTGTTGCGACGATCCATCGATCGGATCGCCGCAGTCAGGATCACGCCGCCTTATGTGCCGATCTGGCGCAATATCTCGTCCGCTTCGGGCCGGTCCAGCCAGTCCGGGCTGACTGCAAGCCAGCGAACCACCCGCCCCGGTCCCACCAGCAGGACAGCGGGTTGCGGCAGTTCCCAGCTGCCCGTGCCAGTGACTTCGCCGATCCAGCCGGCAGGCGGGGGAGACGGGCGATCGTCGGGCCGGAAGGCGATGCCCAGTTCCCGTGCGAGGCTGTTGTCGTCATCGGTCGCGACCGGAAAGGGCAAATCGTGGCGCTTACGGATCTCGTCCAGGCGATCGGCCTGCTGTGGGCTGAGCGCGACGAGAGGAATGCCCCGGTCACGCAGCGTGGGGTAGAGCGTATCGGCATAATGAGGCAGCGCGATATTGCAGGCCGGGCAACCGGCGAAGCGGAAGAAGATCAGCAGCGCCGGGCCATTGGCGGTCAGCGTGTCGAGGCTGAGCTGATCGCCATTGGCCTGGGCGAAATCCTGCGGTGGCAGGATGTCGCCGACCTGCGCCACGGCAGCAGGATCGAACCGTTCGCGCAACAAGCGCCGCTGGCGGGCATTGCCCTCCAGTTGCGCGGGCGTCCAGCTGCGCTCACGCTCTGCCTGCAAGGCTTCAAATTGCGCCTTGAGTGTGTCCTTGAGGATCGTCGCCATCATAGTCTCCTTCCCGCAACAGCCATAATATTGGCGATAGAGGGGTGAGCGCGCCAATGAGAGTTGCGGGAAGGAGACTGACGAATTGTCATAGATGTCTGCGTTCAGGCGGCATCGCGCCGATCAGCGGCTGTCCTGCCGCGACCGGCAGGGATAGGCAGGCCAAGATGGCCGCGGAGCGTGTCCGCCTCATAGTCCCGGCGGGACAGGCCCCTCTCTTGCAGGATCGGGACGACTTCGCCGACGAAGCGGTCGAACTGACTGGGGTGGCCTAGATGGACGTTGAGGCCGTCGAGCGCGCGGCCTTCAAACCAGCGCTGGATTTCATTCGCCACCGTTTCGGCTGATCCGACGAAGGGACTGCCGCGCCCGGCCCGCGCTCGCTCGACCGTCTGGCGCAGGGTCAGGCCTTCGGCAACGGCGAGGTCGGTGACCCGTTTGGCGTGCGTATAGAAGCTGCTCTTGGCATGTTCGAGCGCTGTGACCGGGAATGGCGCGTCGGGATCATATTGGCGGAAATCATGCCAGCCGAACGGACGGCCAAATTCGGCGAGCGCCTGATCGAAACTCTGGTCGAGCGTGCGATAATGGCGCTCTATGTCCTTCGCCTGTTCGTCGGTGTCGCCGACATAGACCGAGAAGCCGGGCAGGATGACGATCTGGTCGGGATCGCGGCCCTGGCGGACGGCGCGACCCTTGAGGTCGGCGTAGAAGGCCTGCCCCTGTTCGATCGTCGCCGCGTGGGTGAAGATGGCGTCGGCGACGGTCGCGCCCAGATCGCGGCCCTGATCGCTGTCGCCAGCCTGAAAGATGACCGGCTCCCCCTGCGGCGAACGCTGGATGTTGAGCGGGCCGACGACCTGAAAAAACTCGCCTGCATGATCCAGACGGTGCAGTTTATCAGCGTCGAGAAACTGGCCGGTCGCGCGGTCACGGACCAGTGCGCCCTCCTCCCATGACGACCACAGGCCCCGCGCCACGTCGAGAAATTCGACCGCGCGGCGGTAGCGTGTGTCATAGTCGAAATGTTCGGGCTGGCTGAAATTGCCCGCTGTGCCTGCGTCCCCGCTGGTGACGACATTCCAGCCAGCCCGCCCCTTGCTGATCAGGTCGAGCGAGGCGAAACGGCGGGCGAGATTGAACGGGTCATTATAGGAAGTGGTCAGCGTGCCGACGAGGCCGATCTTCTTCGTGGCGACCGCCAGCGCCGACAACAGGGTCAGCGGCTCCAGTCGGTTGAGATAATGGGGCGGGGAATTGGCGGTGATGAACTGGCTGTCGACGATGAACACCAGATCGAATTTCGCAGCCTCCGCCTGACGCACGACATGGATATACCAGTCGATATTGACGCTGGCGTCGAGCGGAATGTCGGTGTCGAGCCAGCGATTGCTGTCGCCGGGACCGCCAACGCCGGTGGGGACGAGGCCGAGCTTGAGCTGGCGTTTGCTCATGATCGCGCTCCGGGTCAGACGTCGAAGCCGGGCGCCAGCCGCTGCGCCTTGCGCAGGGCAGCTTCCCAGACCAGATCATAATGGGATTTGGCACCTTCGACCGGCGCGCGTTCGCGCGCCATCTGGCGGCGGACTTCCTCCTGCGCTTCCTGCGGGGCGATCAGGATATTGTCGCGGCCGATGCTGAGCGTGCGCACCTGCGCCTTGCAGGCTTCTTCCAGATGATAGATGCCGCTGAACGCCTCACCCGGCGAAGCGCCCAACGCCAGTGTGCCGTGATTGCGCAGCAGCATGACCTTGGTATCGCCAAGATCGGCGACCAGCCGTTCGCGCTCGTCCAGATTGAGCGCGACCCCTTCATAATCATGATAGGACAGGCGCGGGATCAGGGCGAGCGCGCGCTGGTTGAGCGGCAGCAGCCCTTCGGCATGGGCGGAGACGGCCATGCCGTCGGCGCTGTGGAAATGGGCGATGTAATGGGCGTCGTCGCGTGCGCCGTGGATCGCCGAGTGGATCACATAGCCGGCATAGTTGATGCCATAGTCGCTCTTGCCGATGACATTGCCGTCAAGATCGACCTTGACCAGGCTGGACGCGGTAATTTCGTCGAACATCAGGCCGAAGGGGTTGATCAGGAAATGATGCTCCGGTCCCGGTACGCGGGCGGAGATATGGGTGTAGATGAAATCATCCCAGCCATAGAGGGCCGAGAGGCGATAGAAGGCGGCGAGATCGACGCGGACCTTCCATTCGGCCTCGCTGATATGGGTGTCACGGAAGCGATCATCCTTGAGGATAGTGGCCATGGCTCAGACTCCTTTGCCGACGATAATAGGGAGGCCGCGCGGCGCGGCCCAATGAGAATGGCTGAAGTGAAGGGCGCTGATGCTCATGCAGGGAAGATCCCGGCATCGACGATCGACGCAACATCGACATGGGCGGGCAGTTCGCCATCGGCGTAGAAACGATCGACCACGCGCTGGAGGGGGTGGATGACGGCAGCATCGGGCGCGACAAGCACGCTGTTCTGGCGCTCCACCATCAGCCGGGCGACCTGCGGGTCCACTTTGGTCTGCTGCTGAAAAATCGCGGCATAATCCGCCGGATGGGCCGCTGACCATTCAGCCGATTTCTGCAATCGGGCCAGGAGGTCGCGCAAGGCGCTGCGCCGGGCCGGATCGTCTAGCGCTTCCTGCGACGCGGCAATCAGGGCGTAAGGGCTGTTGATGCCCTCTCCATCGCGCAAGAGCCGGGCACCGGCGAGTTCGGCGGCGATCTGATAGGTGCCAAAGGTCGCCCAGGCGTCGATGCGGCCGGCGGCAAAGGCCGCAGCGGCATCGTTGGGCAGCATGAAGCCGATATCGACCTTGCGCCGGTCAACCTTCGCTTCCTTGAGCGCTTCGAGCAGCAGATAGTGCGAGATGCTGCCGCGCGCACTCGACACGATGACGCGCCGACCGGCCAGATCAGCGATCCTGTGCAGCGAAGAGGCTTTGGCAGCGATGATACCGATGTTGCGGGTCGAAAATTGCGTGCCCGCGATAATCTTGAGCGGGGCCTTGGCGGCGGCGGCCAGCACCACCGGCAGGTCGCCCGCAGGCGCGGTATCGACCGCGCCTGCATTGAGCGCTTCCAGCAATGGCGCGGCGCCGACGAAATTGGCCCATTCAATGTCATAGGCCAGATTGTCGAGGACGCCCGCCGCCTCCGCCTTCGACTGAAGGAGATGAACCTGATCGCCCAGCACCAATTTGGTGCGCCCGCCCTGCCCGGTCCCGCTGCAGGCAGCGAGACTGAGGGCCGCGGCACCGGCCAGGAAGCTGCGCCGGTCAGAAAGCAAGTGCGAGCCGTCCATAATAATATCCGCCTGCGGGGTTGAAGGGGGACGGGCCATAATAGCCCTGCCCTGTCTGGGGATTGCCCGGTCCGTTGGTTTCGGGGCGGACGTCGAAGAGGTTGGTCGCGCCGACCGACAGGGTGGCAAAGCTGGTCACTTTGGCGCTGATGCTGGCGTCGGTGATGATCTTTGCGCCGAAGTGGCGATTGTCGCCTGCGGCGGTGCGCTGGGTATATTTTCCGTAGCGGGTGTTGGTGAGGCTGAGGCCGAAAATCCCCTTCGACCAGTTCAGGGTGCTGACCAGCTTGGTATGGGGTTGCAGCACTTCGAGTTCGCCGATCTTGTCGCCGCCGAAGAACACCGACCCTGCGCCCAGCAGCGATGTGCCGTTGGCCGCGAACAGCTGCGTCGGGGTGGCGACGACGTCGTTCACCTTGGTCCGCGAATAGTTGAACGCCAGCGTTGCACCCAGTCTGCCGAAATCGCCAAGCGTGGTGGAATAGTCCGCGACGATATCGAAGCCCTTGGTCGTGGTATCGGCGGCATTGATGAAATATTCCGCCTGTTCGATGTCGGACAGTCCATTGGCGGCGAGGATGGCGGAAATGCCCGTGCCGAACAGGCGACCGGTGCGTTCGATCCGGTCCTTGATCTTGATATAATAGCCATCGAGCGTAATCGACAGCGACGGGGTGGGCGTGAACACGACGCCAAGACCCGCATTCCAGGTCTTTTCCGCCTTGAGCGGTTTTGCCCCCAACAACTGGCCGACGGCCGAGTCCGCCGTCACCAGCTTGGCGACAGTGGGGCGCAATTCGGTCTGGCCTGTTTCGGCATTGAAGAAGGAGGATGTGCGCCCGTCGGTCTGGGCATAGCCGATCTGGGTCAGCGAAGGCGCGCGGAAGCCGGTGCCCACGGTGCCGCGAATGGCCAGCGCCGGGCTGAATTCATAGCGGCTGTTGAGTTTGAGGCCGACCGGGCTGCCCGATCCGTCGCTATAATGTTCGGCCCGCACCGCTGCGCCGATATACCAGGCGTCGAGCGGATAGACACCGACATCGACATAGCCGGCGTAAACCTTGCGGCTGATGTCCGCTTCATCAGCGGGAGACAGGACGATCGCGCCCTGCACCACCGGGGAAGCGATGCGGCCGACATTCCAGTCATATTGCTGATCGCCGGGCTTGAAGGTGTAGATGGCCGGTTCATAGGCCAGCGGATCGCCCGCGAAGGTCCGGAAGCGGTCGAGGCGATATTCGCCGCCGACCGAGATCTGGACCGGGCGGGCGAGGCCTATGTCGAACTCACGAGTCAGATCGACATTGTGGGTCCATTGGCGAAATTCGAAATTGGCAAGGTTGGGCCATTCGGTCGGTCCCGTTGGCCCCAGCGAGGGACGGACCGACAATTTGGAATATTGATGGCTGTAATTGCGACCGAAGGAGGACGAAACGTCATAGTTCCAACCCGCCAATTCCCCGCGCAGACCGCCGACGAACTGAAAGTCATTTTCGTCGATATTGTTGAGCGGATAATAGCCGTCGGGGAATTGGGCGGTAAAATTGGCCGTGCTGTTGGGGCGGCGGAAGTTGTTGCCGATCTGGGCGTCGCGTTCGCCATAGGTGCCAAAGCTGTAAAGGGTGGCGTTGTCGGTCACCGGCAGCTGGGCATTGTAGGAAAGGTTGAACGCCTTGATCTGCGGATCGCCATTATGTGCGCCGTCACGGTTCCACTGGGCATTGCGCGCGTTGGCGTCAGCGACATTGGCCAGCACCTGATCGCGAGTCAGGCCGCTGGTCGCCACGACCTGATCGATCGTGCGACCGGCGGGCAGGCCATAGAGATTGGTGTCGGTGGCGGGCAGGTTCCACCAGGCACCGCCGCGCTTGCGAATGTCGCCGCTGATCGTCAGGAAACCGCCATCACCGATGCGGGTGCCGTAGCGGATCGTCCCCTTCCAACTGTCCGGCTCGCCATTGGCGTCATAGAGGGTGCCATAGGTGAAATCGCCGCTCAGCCCCGGCTTTTCGGCCAGCTGGATATTGATGACCCCGGCAATGGCGTCGGTTCCATATTGGGCGGCGGCGCTGTCCTTCAGCACTTCGATCCGGTCGATCGCGCTGGTGGGGATCAGGTCGATATCGACCGGGTTGGAGCCGGACGTGTCGGCAGTACTGTTGCTGAGGAACGCGCCATTGTGGCGGCGTTTACCGTTGACCAGCACCAGCGTGTAGGCAGGGGCCAGGCCGCGATTGGTGACGGGACGGCCGATCGAGAACACGCCCGCATGGGTCGCGCCGAAGTTGAGCGAGGGCAGCAGCTTGGACAGGGCTTCGCCAAATTCGGCCGATCCGGTCGCCTGGAGCTTGTCCGCGCTGATGACGTCGATCGGGGCCGGGCTTTCGGCCACGGTGCGCGGCGCGCCGCGCACGCCGGTGACGATGATGGTGCCTGCGTCCGCCGCTTCGGCAGCAGCGGGCTGCGGTGACGCATCGGCCTGCGCATGTGCAGGACCGCCTGCCAGCAATAAAGCGGCAGCGGCTGTCGATGCGTAATAGGACACGATATTCTTCATTGCTTTTATGTTCCCCAATAGATTTCCGGGGACCGTCTATTTTCTACCATGAGAATTGAATAATGACTTCGCTGCCGAAGCTATGATTAAAATTAAATTTTAGATTGTCTTTTTCACGTAAAACTTATTGTTTCAGTGATTATCGGCAAAGCTGGTGTCAAATGCCTGGGCGACGTCGCGTTTGCCGTCGGTAAGGCCCGCTTTCTGGAACCTTTGGGTGATCGCCTGTTCATGGGCGATGATGCCGGCGTCGATCGGCCGCGACACACGGTTGCTGCGGTCGAAGCTGGCGCGGGCGATGTCGAGCGGCAGGCCGGTTTCCTTCGCCAGCACCTGCGCGAACTGATCGGGGTGCGCGCGCGCCCAGGCGACCGCCTGCGCCTCCCGCTTCAGAAAGTCCGCCAGCAATGCGCGTTTGGGGGCGATCGAGTCGGCGTGGGCGATGTCGATATAGAGCGGCAGGCCATAATCTTTGGCATCGACCACGACGCGCGCGCCTTCCTTGATCGCGACATTGGTATAGGGGGTCCAGGTCGCCCAGGCATCGATCGCGCCGCTGTCGAACGCGGCCTTGGCATCGCCGGGCGGCAGCAGGGTGACGCGCACCTTGTCCGCCGGGATATTGGCCCGCTCCAGCGCCTGAAGCAGCAAATGATGACCGATCGACCCGCGCGTGGTCGCAATGGATTTCCCGACCAGATCGCGCGGCGTGCGGATCGGCGAGGCGGTCTTGACCAGTATCGCCAGCGCTTGCGCCGCCTGATTGGCGGGTGCCTGCACCGCGATCGCCTTGACCGGGCTGCGGCTCTGATAGGCGAAAATGAAGGGAGCGTCGGCGGCAAGGCCCAGATCCGCCGCGCCGCCGCCGACCGCTTCGAGCAATGGCTGTGCCGCGGGAAATTCCGACCATTCGACCGTGTAAGGCGCGCCATCCAGCACGCCCGACGCGATCATCATCGCCTTTACCTGGCCCTTTTGATTGGCGACGCGCAGGACCGACTCATGCCCGCTGCGAAAGGTCGCGGCGGCAAGGCCGATGCCCGCCGCCGCGACGAGGGTCGCCGACAGGAGGACGGCGGTCTTTTTGCGCATGTCAGCCCGCAAGCGCAAGGCGGGCGCTGTCACGCTGCGCAACCTTGGCGCGCACGACCGGCAGCAGTTCGCGGCCATAGAGGATCGAATCGCCGAGCGGATCGAAGCCGCGGATCAGGAAATGGTCGATGCCGATGTCATAATAATCGAGCATCGCGTCTGCGACCTGTTCGGGTGTGCCGACTAGGCCGGTGCTGTTGCCCGCCGCGCCGATAAGCGCCGCAACGCCGGTCCACAGCCGCGTGTCGCGTCGGTTGCCGCTGGCGGTCTCCAGCAGGCGCAGCGATCCGGCATTGGGCGGACGATGGCCGGTGAGCGGCAGGCCCGCCGCAACCCGGTTCTCGCGGACCTGCT
This sequence comes from Sphingobium sp., assembly GCA_023266575.1. Lineage (GTDB taxonomy): Bacteria > Pseudomonadota > Alphaproteobacteria > Sphingomonadales > Sphingomonadaceae > Sphingobium. Next base: position 60,740 of record JAHFPV010000007.1, on the reverse strand, counting down.
CCTCAATCTCGGCAGCACGCTTCCATGCCGCTTCCTCGGTATCGGCGATCACTGGTCGCAGCGACAGCGAGAAGCCGGGGTTGCGGCCATATCGCGCAGCCGATCGGCGGACCTGTCGCACCGTGTCGCTCACCGCTTCGAGCGTTTCGCCCCAGAGCGCATAGACGTCGGCATGGCGGCCTGCCACGTCGATCGCTTCATCGGACGATCCGCCGAAAAACACTGGCAGATTGTCGGGCTTGATCGCGCTGAACGCCTGCTTGACGTCATAGAAGCGGCCCTGATGGTCGAAGGGCTGCGCGGCGGTCCATTCCTGGCGCAGGATCGTCAGATATTCGTCGGTGCGGGCATAGCGTTCGGCCTTGACGCTTTTCGTGTCCCCATCGCGCGCCATTTCCTCGTCCGCGCCGCCGGTGATGATGTGGACCGCGACGCGCCCGCCCGAAAGCTGGTCCAGCGTCGCCAGCTGGCGCGCGGCGACGGTCGGCTGGGTGAAACCGGGGCGATGGGCGACCAGAAAGCCGAGTTTGGTCGTGATAGCCGCCGCATGGGCCGCGACGATCTGGCTTTCCGGGCTGTTGGAGCCGAAGGGGATGAGGACGCGATCGAAGCCGCCCTCCTCCTGCGCTTGAGCGGCGGCTTCCACATAGTCCTTGTCCAGCACGCGGCTGCGCACTGCCGCCTGTATTTCAGAGCCGTTGTTGAAGCCGATATAGCCGATGAATTTGACGCTCATGGGTGTTTCCTGACGATCAGATGACGAAAAAGCCGTGGGTGCCGTCGCGCTCAAGCTGGGCGACGAGGCCATATTCCCAGTCGAGATAGGCCTGCATTTTTTCGGCCTGGTTGTCGGTGCCTTCATAGGGGCGTTTGTAGCGCCCCTCCCGCGTGCGGGGCGTGGGCGCGCCGTCCGGGCCGGTTTCCAGCGTGACCGCCGACCAGTCGACATCGAGGATCGACACGTCCCAGCCCAACTGGGCGAGCCAGGAGGCGGTCATGTCGGCGCGCGGGCCAATATCGTCAGTGACGACGATGCGCGCGCCGCGTACCGGAGCGTTATGGTCGGTTTCCTGCACCAGCTGGCCGCCCTGCGCGTTGCGGAAGCCGGGGAGATGACCGCTTTCAAACTCGCGGGGCTGGCGCACGTCATAGAGGTAGAGGGTGCGGCCAGTATCGGCCTTGAGCTGTTCCAGTTCTTCCCAGCCGATCCGTTTCACCCCGGCGCGATAGGCGACGTCGCGGGCATGGGCGCGGGCTTCCTCGGCAGACTGATGGTCGATGTCCGGCGCAACGCGGGTTTGACCGGTTTCGAGTTCCTGCCCTGCCAGCGTCCAGCCGATCGTGCCGTTACGCAACGCATAGATTTTGTTGGGCAGGCCTGCATTGACCAGCGACTGGGTGCCGATGATCGAGCGGGTGCGGCCGGCGCAGTTGACGATGATCGTGGTGTCGGGATCGGGCGCGATGCTCCGCGCGCGCAGCACCAGTTCCGCGCCCGGCACGCTGGTGCCGGTGGGGATGCTCATGGTGTTATATTCGTCGTAGCGGCGGGCATCGAGGATGGCGATGTCGGCCTTCTCCCGGATCAGCGCCTGCACCTCTTCGGCGGGCAGGCTGGGGGTGTGGCGGCGATGTTCGACCAGTTCGCCAAAGGCCTTGGAGTAGCTGTTGACGTCCTCGAACAGTTCATAGCCAGCCTCGCGCCAGCCCGACAGGCCACCGTCCAGTTCGCGCACATCAGTATAGCCCAATGCTTCGAGGCGGACGGCGGCCTTGCGCGCCAGACCTTCTCCATTGTCATAGACGACGATCGGCGTCGCCAGACGGGGGATGCGCCAGCGGGCTTCCTCATCGATGCGGCGGAGCGGGATCTGGGCGGCGAACAGGGGATGGCCCTGCGCGAAATCATGTTCCTCACGCACGTCGATCAGCGCGAGTTCGCTGCCGACCAGCAGCGCGCGGCGGATATCCTGCGGAGTGGAGGTCAGGATGCGGTCCAGTGTGTCGGTAGTCATGTGCTTTTCGATCTGTCCCAGAGATTGGGGATCACGCTGTTGGCGTAACCCGAAATGAAGGTCTTGGCCGTGCCGTCGAGGGCGTAGGTCGCACGCTCGACCGCGCCGATATTGGCGCCATAGACATGGATGGAGACGGAGGGCGCGTCGGTGCGGCCATTGGTGACGCGGTGAATGTCGCCAATGCGGGGAGAGACCGCATCGACCTGCCCCTCGCCCAGATAGTCCTCACCCTCGTTGATCAGGCCTCCGGTCGGCAGGCGACGGAAGCGCTCGACCTTTTCCACGCCGCGCAGCACACCGACCAGACCCCAGACTTTATGGTCGTGGATCGGGGTGGACTGGCCCGGCCCCCAGACGAAGCTGACGACGCTGAACCTCTCGCGGCTGTCGCAGTGGAGCAGATATTGCTGGTAGCGATCGGGGCTCGGGCGGGCGAACGCATCCGGTAACCAGTCATCCCTGGCGATCAGGCGAGTGAGCAGCGCAGCGCCGCTTTGCAGGATGGCGCCTTCGTCGCGGGTGGCGGACAGCAGATCGGCAAAGGCGGTGACAAAGCCACGCAGCCGGTCCAGCTTGACGGGCCGGTCGATCACCGTGACCGCGTTCATTCCGCTGCCTCGGCGATCGGGAACGGGACGACACCATCGCCATGATCGTCGCCGCCCAGATGGGAGAGGAGTTTTTCGCGCAGGCGCTGGGCGAAGCTGGCGCGTTCGCCGCGGGGCGCGGTGATGCGTTCCTGCGCAACGATGCGACCCTTGTCGAGGACCAGCACCCGGTCGGCCAGCGCAATCGCTTCCTCGACATCATGAGTTACGAGCAGCACGGCGGGCCGATGCTTGCGCCAGAGCGAAAGGACGAGATCGTGCATACGGTAGCGGGTCAGCGCATCGAGCGCGGCGAAGGGTTCGTCGAGCAGCAGCAATTTGGGTTCACGCACGAGCGCGCGGGCGAGCGCCACGCGCTGGGCTTCGCCGCCGGACAGGGTGAGCGGCCAGGCGTCGAGACGGTGGCCAAGGCCGACTTCCTTGAGCGCCGCTTCGGCCCTATCGCGGGCATTGTCGCCCTTCAGGCCCAGCGCGACATTCTTCCACACCGGTTTCCAGGGGAGCAGGCGGGCGTCCTGAAAGACGACGGCGCGGCTACCCGGCACTTCGACATCCTGCCCGCGCACTTCGTCCAACCCGGCAAGGGTGCGCAGCAGCGTGGTCTTGCCGGAACCGGAACGGCCGAGCAGAGCGATGAACTCGCCCGGCGCAATCTCCAGGTTCAGTCCGTCGATGATGGTGTTCGGACCAAAGCGGCGGACGAAATTGCGCAGCCGCACGACAGGTTCGGGATGGGGAAGATCGGGTACGAAAGCGGCGTTTTGCACTGTGGAAAATCCCTGGGCAGCGTTCATGCTTATTGCTCCACTATGCTGGGGCGCCAGATGAGGGCGCGGGCTTCGATCGTGCGGACCAGCCAGTCGGCACCAAGGCCGAGAATGGCATAGACCATGAGGCAGACGACGATGATGTCGGTCCGCATGAAATCGCGAGCATTGTTGATGAGATAGCCAAGCCCCGCCGAGGCATTGATCTGTTCGGCAACGACCAGGACGAGGATGGACACTGACAGGGCGTAGCGCAGCCCGACCAGCAGCGAAGGGAGCGCCGAGGGCAGGATGACGTGCCAGACCTGTTCCCAGCGGCTGAGGCCGAAGCTCTTGGCAGCGTCGAGAAGGCGCAGATCGACGCCGCGTATGCCGCTATAGAGGTTGAGATAGACAGGAAAGATAGTGCCAAAGGCGATCAACGCGACCTTGGGGGTTTCACCGATACCGAACCAGACGATGAACAGCGGCGTGAGCGCGAGTGCGGGAATGGTGCGCTTGATCTGCATAAGCGGATCGACCGCCAGTTCACCGGCACGCGATAGGCCAGCGATCAGGCCGAGGCCCACGCCGAGGCTGACGCCGATGAGCAGACCGGCAGCGACGCGGGCAAAGGAGACGAGCAGGTTGGAAGGGAGTTCGCCCGATATGACCATCTCCAGCAAGGTGCCAATGACAGCCGAGGGTGCCGCCAGCGTGCGTTCGGGAATCAGGCCGGTGCGCGACCCCAGTTCCCACAGCAGCAGCAGCAGCAGGGGGGAGAGCCAGCGCCCGCCAAAGCGCGACAGCGAAAAGCTGCGCTCGCTCGGGGCTGGCAATGCCCCGCTGGCTATTGTCAAAACCGTCATATTCTCGCCCTTTTGATCATGATGAGAAGCCCACCACCATTTCTCTACCAATTCAATTAAGTTTTTCATGACCCACCTATTGGGATATTTGATAGCTGGGCATTGGCCGCATTTTTCGGCCCGCCTGACGTGGAATATGGCTGTTTCGCGGGCATTGTCCGGCAGAGACCAAGAATTTCATGGGATCGATAAATCTCTACTATTTTGATTGATATATGAGCATCGTCGATAAGGGCGGATGCCGGTGCCGACTGCGGGACGGGCGCTTCCAATATGTTCATGAGGTGTATCGTGCCGGTCAATTTGCCGACCAATTTGCTGCGCAGCTTCGTCGCTATCGTCGACACCGGCTCGATGCTGAATGCGTCGGAACAGGTGTTCGTGACGCAATCGGCGCTCAGCCTGCAGATCAAGCGGCTGGAGGAGCTGGTTCAGCAGAGCCTGTTCCTGCGCGAAGGGCGGCGATTGACGCTGACGAGCGCGGGCGATGTGCTGCTCGATTATGGGCGGCGAGTGCTGAGCCTGCATGACGAGGCGGTCGCGGCGGTCAGCGCGGGTCGCTTTGCCGGTCCGGCGCGTATCGGCATGGTGCAGGATTTTGCCGACACGCTGCTGACCGGCCTGCTTTCACGCTTTGCCGAACTGCATCCCGACGCGCAAATCTACGCCCGTGTTGCCGGGACGGCGGAGTTGCAGACTTTGCTCGACCGGCGCGAGCTGGACATATTGCTGGGCTTTGCCGCGCCTAACGATCCCCATGCGGTGACCGTCGCGCCGATGAGCTGGTATGGCGAAACCGCGCTAGCGGAGCGTGAGGTCATCCCGCTCGCCGTGCTGGAAGAGCCGTGCCGCTTCCGCGAGGCAGCGATCCGCGCGCTGGAGGATGCTGGACTGCAATGGCGAATCACGGTGGAGACGCCGAATCTGGCGACGTTGAAGGCCGCCGTCGGCGCGGGGCTTGGCATTACCTGCCGCACGCATCTGTTCCTGGGGGACGATGCGGTTCTCGATCATGATAGCCTGCCATCGCTGCCCCGCGTGGCTGCGATCCTGCGGGCGGGGGACAGGCTGGACAAGGCTGCGAGCCGTCTGGCGGAACTGGCGCGGGAGACGGTTCAGGCGCTCTGAACCGTCGATATCCCAAACCCTTCAATAGCCCCGCGACGGATCGACAATGTCGCTGGGTTTTTCCCCGCGCACGAAACGGGTCAGATCATCCTGCACCTTCTCCAGCAACCGGTGGCGAACCAGCGTGTGGTTGCTGGAGATATGCGGGGTGAGGCGCACTTGGCTGTGGGTGTAGAGGAGATGGCCTTCGGGCAGCGGCTCCGGTTCGGTCACGTCGAGCGTGGCAAAGCCCAACGGCCCGTTGTCGAGCGCATCGACCAGAGCGGTTTGATCAATCACGGAGCCGCGGGCAACGTTGATGATGTGCGCGCCGGGTTTCACCTTGGCCAGGAGCGCCTCATCGAACAGGTGGCGGGTTTCCGGGGTCGCAGGCACGGCGATGACGATATGGTCGGCGCGCCCGACCAAGGTTTCGATATCACGGACAAGCTCGACCCCATTGAGGCCCGACTGGGTGCCGGATCGACGGACGCCGATGACTTGCGCGCCCAGCGCCAGCCCGCGCCGGGCGACCGCAACCCCAATCGCGCCAAGGCCGACAATGCCGATGGTCGTGCCCGATACACGGCCAAGCGGCGCATGGACCCATTGCGCGCGCGATCGGGCCGTCACCGCCTCCAGATTCTTGGCATGGGCATAGATGGCGGCGATGACATAGTCGGCAATCTCTTCCGACGCGACGCCGCGCCCGCAGGTGACGAGTGGCGCGTCGAGCAGCCAGTCGGGATAGAAATCCACGCCCGCCGACGCGCTATAGACCCATTTCAGGCGACCCGGCCAGATATTGGGGCGCGCATGAAGCGGCTGCCTCCAGGCGAGCGAGGGGCGGACGAGCAATATGTCGGCCTCACTGGCGGCGGTCCAGGGTTCATCCTCGGCCACGTCGATCAATGTCGGGGCGGACGGATGCAGGCCAAGGCTGCGGTTGAAATCGGCTTCCATCTGGCTGGCGATGATCAGCGACATTTCAGCGTCCCTTCAATTCCCAAGCGCCGCGCGGCCCGCTGCGATCAGGATCGTGTCGGTCTGGGGCGAATGGATGCGGCTGCACAGCACGTCGCGATAATGGCGTTCGAGCGGATTTTTGCGGCTGATGCCGGGGTTGCCGGTCAGCTCCAGGCCTATTTCGACGGCCCGGATGGCGTTGGCGGTGGCGACATATTTGATAGTGTTCACCTCCGCCGCACCGGGCGGATCACCGGCATCGTGGCGCGCAGCCGCGTCGCGGACCAGCGTGCGATTGACCTGCAACAGGGTTTCGATCTCGCCGAATTTCTCCTGCACGCGCGGCAGGGTGGCCAGCGATGCGCCCAAATTGGTTGGCACCCGATCATTGAGATAGGCGCGCAGCCAATCGCGCGCGGCGCGTGCCACGCCATCATAGATGGTGGAGATGGCCAGCGCATTCCAGATCGCCAGCCCCGGATCGGCGGCCGCGCTCGCCCATTGTTCAGGCCGGCGAATGTCGACCGCATGGTCTAGCGGCGTGGGCGTATCGGTGAAATGGACCGCATGACTGACCGTGGCGCGCATCCCCAGATGGTCCCAGACCGGCTCAATCTCTATGTCTGGGCTGTCCGCTTTTACCAGGAAATTGCCGACGCGCGGATTTTGCTCATCAGTCCTGGCCCAGACCGAAAGCCAGTCGAGACCGGTCGATCCGGTGGAGTAGATTTTCGTGCCGCTGATCGCCCAGCCGTCAGCGGTGCGCCGCGCGACCGTGGCGGGCAGGCCGCCGCGCACGGGCGTCCCCAGTTCCGGTTCCACCCGCAGCCCGCCGATCAGCCCCCTGCCCGCCACCGCATCGCGCGCCAGCCGCTCGTAAATGTCCTTTGGCCAGCCCTGCGCCCGCGCTGGAGAGGCATGATAATGATAGGTCATGAACAGGATCAGGGCGGTCGATGGTTCGCCCTTGGCGACGGCTCCCAAGACCCGGATCGCCTCGGACAAGGATGCGCCCCGACCGCCCAGATCGCGCGATACGGTAAGGCCGATCAGCCCTTCGCGCGCCAGAAGATCGAAATTGGCGCGGGGAAATTCGCCGCTGCGGTCATAGGCTTCGGCGGTGGCGGCAAGTTGCCGGGTCACGCGATCGAGCAGGTCAGCAGACACCGGCGCTGCGGACGGAGGTGTGTCGAGGAGTATCGGCTGGCTGGCCATCGTTTCAGCCTCTCTTTGGAATGACGGAGTTGAAGCGGGTGTCCCATAGCGGGCGGACGTCCACCGGCTTGGGCAGCAAGCCCTGTTTGAAGAACAGGTCAGCAACCTGCTGTTGCGAGGCGATGGCGGCGTCGGTGACGGGGCGCAGCTCGAACGAGGCGCTCTTGCGCTGGAACTGATCGACAACATAGGCGCGCGGCACGCCGATATCTTGCGCGATAATCCCGGCCCATTCTTCCTGATGCGCGACCGCCCAGCCAAAGGCTTTCTGGACGAGGCCCAGATAGTCGCCGATCAGCTTTGCCTTGTCAGGATCGGCCAGCGCATCGACATGGGCGGCGACCAGATAATTGCCCGACAATATGCCATAAGCAGTGCGCAGCACCCGCGCCCCTTCCGTCGCGACGGCGCGCTGGATCGGGAAGCCGTAAATCGCCCATGCATCGAGCGCCCCTTGTGAAAAGGCGGCGGCACCGTCGGACACGCCCATGGCAACGGGCGTAATGTCATCCCAGCTCAGCCCCGCTTGTTCGAGCATACGAATCAGGAAATATTGGGTCGTGGTCGCCCGGACATAACCTACGCGCTTGCCCTTGAGATCGGCGATGGAGCGCGCCTTGGACCCTTTGGGCACCAGCACCACCTGATTATTGACGTCGCCATGGGCGACCGCGATCTGGCGGAAGCTCTGGATGGTGGAAGCGGCGGCGAAGATGGGCGGGATTTCGCTCATGCCACCATAGTCGAGCGAACCGCCATTCAGCGCCTCCACCACCAGATGGCCGGACTGAAATTCGCTATATTGGAGATCGAATCCCTCAGGCTTGATCCCCGCCGCCTTGAACAGCAGCCGCGTGTCCCCCTCCCCCTTGCCGGTGATGGACACGCGCAACCGGGGGCGGCCGCTTTCGCTTCGACCGCATCCGGTCAACAGCAGGGCGCTCCCAGCGGTGGCACCCAGAAATCCACGCCTGGACCACATGCTAGCGTGCGCCCGCGCCCTTTGGTGCCGGGTCGACGGCCCGTTCAAACAGGATCACATCGGGATCACGCAGAAATTCGCGCCTTGCCAGCTCACGCAGGCGTAGCCAGCCGCGCTTCAGGGAATGCAACAAGGTCATAATCGTCCTTCTCTCGTGCAGATGAACGATTTATCTATTGCAACAGTAGAGATAAGTCCCACAAGCAATGCTCTGCCAATGATTAGAAATGCTTGATTCATGTTGAAGGTCGACCACGCCACCATCATTGGAGGAGGCTTCAGCGGCACGTTGCTGGCGATCAACCTGCTGCGCCACGGGTCGTTGCGGGTGACGATGGTGGAGCGCCGGCCCGACCGGCTGGGACGGGGCCTCGCCTATGGGGCAGCGCAGGCGGACCATATATTGAACGTGCGCGCCGCTAATATGAGCGCACTGCCCGACCAGCCGGGCCATTTCACCGCATGGCTGACGCAGGCGGGGCTGGGGCAGGAAGGCAGCTTTGCGACGCGGCGCGATTATGGTGCCTATCTGTGCGCGATGCTGGATTCGGTGCGGGGACTGGCAGGAGACCGGCTGACCGTGCTGGAGGATGAGGCGATCGATCTGGTGCTTGATCCGGCCGGCGCGCAGGTGGCGTTGCGATCGGGAGCGACGATCGCGACCGATGTTGTGATTATCGCGCCCGGCAATCTGCCGCCCCATGACCTGCCCGCTTTGGCTGGAATAGCCAGCCCCGCCTATGTCAATAATCCCTGGGCCGCCGATATCGCGAAGGGGCTGGGCGAGGCTGATACGGTCCTGCTACTGGGCAGCGGGCTGACCGCGGTGGATTGCGCGCTGAGCCTGAACACTGCCGGTTTTGCGGGGCGGATCATCGCCCTGTCGCGGCGCGGGCTGTTGCCACATTGCCATGCGCCCGCCCCGCCCTATGCACCGCGTCGCGAACGACCACGAGGACCGGCATCCGCGCTGGTCCAAATGGTCCGTATGCGCGCAGCGGAGATTGGCTGGCGCAATGCGGTCGATGAGCTGCGCCCCTTCACCCCCGACATGTGGCGCGCCGCCAGCCCCGCCGAACAAGCCCGTTTCCTGCGTCATTTGCGGCCCTATTGGGATGTCCATCGCCATCGCATCGCGCCGCCGGTCGCTGCACGGCTGGCGGCGATGCAGGCGGAAGGGCGATTGCACGTCCGCGCAGCCAAGGTTGTTGATGCGATCGCGGTGGAATCGGGCATCAGCATGGCCGTGCGCGGACGCGGGCAGGACGCGATCGAGCGGATCGATGCTGCGCGGGTGGTCAATTGCACCGGGCCACTGGGCGACCTGCGCCGCACGGGCGACCCCCTACTGCAAAATCTCCATGCGCGCGGTGCGATCCGTCCCGATCCGCTGGCTATCGGCATCGACGTGGACCAGCAGTGCCATGCCATTGCCGATGACGGATCGGCGCAGGCCCGCCTGTTCGTCGTCGGCCCGATGACACGCGGCGCGCATTGGGAGATTGTGGCGGTGCCAGACATTCGGCGGCAAGTGTGGACGCTGGCGCGGCAGATTACAGGCGCACATTGGGTCGAGGCGGAAGGGCTTTAGCGCCAGGCCAACGTCGGCGCGACAGGGATCGAATCCCGCTCTATTTGCCCAAATCATATGTCGTCGAGGACTTGGCGTTGGTTGGCGCTGGGCGCCTCCAGTAAAACCGGGCGTGGTTTTCCTGAAAGGCATAGTCATGACCCAGAAACGGCATATCAAACTCGGCTTCATCCTGCATGGCGTAGGGCGGACATGGAACGACTGGCGGCATCCCGACCGCGACGTCAACGCCAGCACCAGCCTTGCCCATTATCAGAAGCAGGCCGCCAGCGCGGAGCGGGGGAAGTTCGACTTCCTCTTCGTCGCCGACAGCCTGTCGATCACCGAGAAGTCCAGCCCGCATTATCTCAACCGCTTCGAACCGATCACGATCCTGTCGGCGCTGGCCGCCACGACATCGCGCATCGGACTGGTCGGCACATTGACGGTCAGCTATTCCGTACCGTTCAACGTCGCGCGGCAATTCGCATCGCTCGACCATCTGAGCGGCGGGCGCGCGGGGTGGAATGTCGTGACGTCCTGGCTGGGCGATACCGCCGCCAATTTCAGCAAGACCGAACATCCCGCCCATGCCCTGCGCTATCGCATTGCGGGCGAACATCTGGACGTGGTGCAGGGGCTTTGGGACAGCTGGGATGACGGCGCGCATGTCGGCGACAAAGACAGCGGACAGTTCGTCGATCCCGACAAGCTCCACCGGCTGGACCATAAGGGCGAATTTTTCCAGGTGCGCGGGCCGCTGAACATCAAGCGCACGCCACAGGGGCAGCCGGTCATCTTCCAGGCGGGCGCATCAGAAGATGGTCGCAATTTCGCCGCGCGTCGGGCAGAGGTGATCTTCACCCATGCTCCGACACAGGATGAGGGCCAAGCCTATCTGGCCGATGTCAAGGCACGCGCCAAGGGACTGGGCCGTGACCCCGACCAGCTGTTCATCCTGCCGGGCATCGCCCCGATCATCGGCGACAGCTACGAGGACGCTGAAGCGCGTTATCGCGAATTGGCGGCGCTGGAGTCGATCGCCACCGGGCTTGGCTTCCTGTCACGCACCTTCAACGACCATGATTTCCGCCAATATGATCTGGATGCCCCATTCCCCGATGTCGAACATATCGGCCTCAACAGCCAGCAGAGCGCTACGCTGCGGATTCTGAACGAGGTGCGGGCAGAAAATCTGACGCTGCGGCAGGTGGTCGAACGGCTGGCGAGCCCGCGTGGCGCCTTTGTCGGATCGGCCGAAACGGTGGCGGATCGCTTGCAGGACTGGTTCGAGAGCAGCGCGGCGGACGGCTTTGTGGTGTTCGAGCCATTGCCGGGACAGCTGGACCTGTTCGTCGACAGGGTGATCCCCATTCTTCAGGCGCGTGGCCTATTCCGCACGGACTATGAGGGCACGACCTTCCGCGAACATCTGGGCCTGCCAGTGCCGGAAAACCGCTATTCAGTAGGTAAAAACCGCAAAAGCGCGGCCTGATGCGCGCTTCGCGCAAACCGGTGCGATAGAGATCGGACCGCATCCCCAAACATCAGGGGTATATAGGCAACCGGCGTCGCTCCTGAGAGCGGCGCCGGTTTGTCCGATCAGCCGTTCAGCTTGTCCTTGACCGCCTTGGCCGGCGTGAAACCCAGCTTCTTCGACGCGGCGATCTGAATGGTCGCACCGGTCGAGGGGTTGCGGCCTTCGCGCGCTTGCGAATCCTTCACCTTGAACTTGCCGAAGCCATTGAGGGATACTTCTTCGCCCTTCGCGGCGGCATCGGCGATGGCAGCAAAAACACCGTCGACAATCTTGCGGGCATCGGCCTTAGTGATGCCATGTGCCGAGGCAACGCCGTCGGCCAGATCGCTATTGTTCATAAAAAGCCTTTCTTAGGGGTTATTGCCTAGTCCGCATAACCAAGGCTGAGGCGCTGGTCTATATGCCAAGTGCCGCAATCTTAGGCTTAGCGCGACGTTTAGGCCGATTTTCCTGTCCTTTGTCGCACTTGGCCAGTTTCGGAACGGCCGATCGACTAAAGCTGGTTGTCCAAACCAGCCGCATGGCGCGCAGCGATATAGCCAAAGGTCAGGGACGGGCCGATGCTTGCGCCCGCGCCGGGATAGACATTACCCATCACCGATGCGGTCGAAACCCCGGTGGCGTAGAGGCCTGCGATCACATTGCCATCGGCGGTGACGACGCGGCCCTTGTCGTCGGTGATGACGCCGCCATAGGTGCTGACGTCCCCCGGCACGACCGGAACGGCGTAGAAGGGCGCCTTGTCGATCGCACCGATGGCGCTGCGCTGCGAGAATGGATCGCCGACGAAGCCGCAATTGTCATAGGCGCGCTCACCCCGGTGGAAATCCTCGTCCACGCCCCTGGCCACATGCCCGTTCCAGCGCGCCACGGTCGCCGCCAGTGCGGCGGGATCGACATGGATGCTGGCGGCCAGTCCCTCGATCGTGTCGGCGGTGTTGAGATAGCCGCTTTCGATCCAGTTTTCGGGGATCTTCTTGTCGATAAATTTGCCCGCGATCGCGTAGAGTTCCACATATTGGCGGTCGAGTATGGCCCAGCTGGGAACCGACGGGGCGACGAGATTCCGTTTGCGCATATTTTCGCAATAGAGTTCGTAACTGCCGCCTTCGTTCATGTAGCGCTGGCCGCTCTGGTCGACCAGGATCGCGTGGGGCTTGCCGGTCATCGACTGGGCACCGGGCGCGACATAGAGCTTGTCCCAGCCGGGCGCGAGGGTCATCTGGTAGCCAACCAGCTGGTCCATCTGCGCCAACTGGCCGCCGACCCGTTCCAGTTCGCGGTGCATCTCTCCGGTGTCGCCCTCGGCGGTTTGCGACCATTGCGCCTGCGTGCCAGGCATATAGGCATCGCGCATCGCCTGGTTCCGGGCAAAACCGCCCGCATTGATGAGGACGCCAAGTCGCGCGCCGATCCGCCATGGCTTGCCATCGCGCATCGTCACGACGCCGGTGGCTGTCCCATCCTCGATCACCAGTTCGCTGACCGGCGCGTTCAGTCGCAGCTCTGCGCCCGCCGCAAGACCGGCCTTGAGCAGGCGTCCCTGCAACGCGCCGCCCGCCGTGGTATGTTTGCGCCCCAGCACCAGATCACGCAGTGTGCGCAGGATGATCCGCCCCAGCATCTTGCCCGACGCTTTGTTGGTCCGGCGATGGCCCTGTGCCTCCATCCCCTCGACCAGCGTCACGTTAAATTCGGCAAAGCCCTTGCGCAGCTTGTCGCGCCATGACCCCAGTTCCTTGCGATCGAAGGGTTTGGCGACCACCGTGCGCGACGTCTTGCAGCCGCCCGGCAGCTCATCATAATAGTCCGGCCAGAAGGTTGCGCCGCGTTGCAGCGCCACGCCCTTGTCCACCAGAAAGTCGATCGCGCGGGGTGCCTGCGTCACATAGGCCAGCCGTTTTTCGCGCGAGGTGCCGGGAGCGGGTGTGCCGTCCAGCTCCTGCAAGGCGTCGAGATAGGTCATGGCCGCATCGGCGCTGTCCTGTTCTCCGTCGGCCAGCATGAAGCGATTGGCGGGAATCCACATGACGCCACCCGACTTGGCGGTCGTGCCGCCGGCCCAGGCCGTCTTTTCGAGGATGACGACCGACTTGTCGGCATGGCGCATGACCAGCGCGGAGATCATCGATCCAGCGCCGCTGCCCACGACCACCCAGTCGAACGTCTCGTCAAACCCGGCCATGCTCCGCTCTCCCTTATGTCTTGCCGCGAAGCTATAGCGCGATGACAGGGAATGGCAGCTCGCGCGGGCAAACGGGCTGCGCTTATCGCCATGGCGACGTTGGCAGGGGCACGGAGCATGATAAGGGAGGGGCAAGGAGACCCGCGCATGAGCCAGCCACTGCCCCTGTTCCAGACGATTTTGCTCGAACGACGCGAACGGTTGCTGGTCGTGACGCTCAATCGGCCCGATGCGCTGAACGCGGTCAATCTGACGCTGCATGACGAATTGCCCGAAGCGCTAACCTTTGCGGCGACCGACCCTGCGTCCGACGTCATCCTGCTGACCGGCGCAGGGCGCGCCTTTTCGGCTGGTGGCGACACTGCGCATATGGAGCATAATGCCGCCAACCCGCATCTGTTTGACCATGAAGCGCGGCAGGCCAAGCGGATCGTCTTTGCGATGCTGGACATTGAAAAGCCTGTCGTGTGCCGGATGAATGGCCATGCGGTGGGTCTGGGCGCGTCGATCGCCTTATTGTGCGACGTGATATTTGCCGCCGAGGGTGCCAAGATCGGTGATCCGCATGTCGGCATCGGGCTGGTTGCCGGGGATGGTGGCGCGCTGGTGTGGGCGCAGCGGATCGGGCTGGCCAAGGCCAAGGAATATCTGCTGACTGGCGAGTTGCTGTCTGCGCGCAAGGCGGCGGAGATCGGGCTGATCAATCACTGCGTCGCGCCGGAGGAACTGGACGGGGTTGTGGAAGCCTTTTGCAGCAAGCTGCTGGCGGGCGCGCCCAATGCGATCCGCTGGACGAAAGTGCTGACCAATATGGAGTTGAAGCGGATAGCCAGCGCCGTGATGGAGGCAGGGATCGCCTATGAATCGCTCAGCGTCCGCAGCGATGATCATCGTGAGGGGATTGCGGCGTTGAAGGAGAAGCGCGCGCCGCGGTTTACGGGGCAGTAGAATATGAGGTCTGGTTATGGCGTCAGTTGACGTCCGCCAGTCGCACCCAGCGGCGGGTTTCGCTCGACAGGCGGATCGCTTCCTGAAGGCGTTCGACCTCCAGCGCTTCGGCAAAGTCCGGGGCGCCAGCGCCGCGACCATGGATCGCTTCGACCATTGCGTGCATCGATAGCGCCATCGGGTAGCTGGGCTGAGGTTCGCTCTGCCAGTCGAGGGCGATGCCCGGCGCGCTTTTGTAGCGGTCGGAGATAGCGATCTCTTGCAATTCCCCGCCCAACTGACCGCCGCGCAGGGTGCAGTCGCGCGCGGTCGGGAAGGTGGGCGAGGAAGCGACCAGTCGCCCCTTGCTGCCAAAGACATCGGCCAGCCAGCCGTCGTGCAGCGCCATGCTCCAGCTGATCTGCATCTGCATGGTGAGGCCGCTTTCGAAGCGCAGGATGACATTGGCGAAATCATTGGTTTCGGGCGTGATTGCGTCGCCATCGGGGAAGCGCCATGCGCGCAATATCTGGCTGTCGTCCGCAACCAGTTCGGCGACAGGGCCGAACAATTGGCGCAGCATGTAGAGGGCGTGGCTGCCATTATTGCGGACGGCGGAGACCCCCTGCCCACTTTGCGCGAACCAGTTATAGGGGAATTGTTTGACCGGGCTGTTGAACAGCGACAGGTTGAAATGGCAGGTGCCACCCAACGGACTGCCGATATAGTCTGCGTCCAGCATCGCCTTCATCTGGGCATGGGCTGGCAGCCATTGGGAGAAGGCATCGACCACGCCGATGCTGGTCCCCGCACGCCATGCGGCATCGATCGCCTTCGCCCCGGCCCAGTCAGGGGCGTGAGGGCTGGCATTATACACATGTTTGCCATTGGCCAGCGCGGCCAGCACCATAGGCAGGCGAACGCTGGGCCTTGTCCCCAGATCGACGATGTCGATATCCGGGTCGGCGCACATTTCGGCTGCGTTCCAGAAGGCGCGCGGCAGGTTCAGGCGGTCGGCGGCGGCGCGGGCAGTTTCCTCCCGCGATGTGCAGATCGCGGTGACGTCTACGCCGGGAATGGCGCGCCAGGCGGGCAGATGGGCGAAGGCACCCCAAGCGGCGCTGACGATGCCGACGCGCAATGGTCTCATTCGATCGTGCCGAGGACCGTACCGACTTCATAGGTTTCGCCGGGCTGGGCAATGATGCGCAGCGTGCCGCTGGCGGGCGATTCCACTTCATTGGCCGACTTGTCGGCTTCGAGCAGATAGAGCGGCTGGCCTTCCTCGACCTGCGCGCCATCTTCGGCGAGCCATTCGGCGATCTGGGCCTCGGTCATCGAAAAGCCGATTTTGGGCAGCAAAATGTCGGTCGCCATAGTCTTGTCCCTCATGCAAACAGGAATGTCTCTTGGCATCCGTCATGCCCGCTCCGGCGACGGTGCGGCAATGCGCAGGGGCGATGATGCAGCCAATATCGTTGCCGCGATAGCGCCCGAAATCAGTAGCCGCGGCTGTCGGTCCAGTCCTCGGTCTCGCCGGGCTTGTAGGTCTTGCCGGGGGTCTTGCCGGATGCCGTCTTGAGGTCGAAGCCGATCGGGTCTGCGCCGCCCTCGATCCCGACGCCGAAGGAGGAGAGCGCCCAACTGGTCATCACATAATGGCCGATGGAGAATACCAGATCCATCTGCTGCTGCTTGGTGAAATGGCGGCCCAGCACGGCCCAGTTGGCGTCGCTGATGGTGCCGTCGGCGATGAGTTCATCAACCGAGCGCAGCACGGCGTCGTCCGCCTCGTCCCAATTGCCGCCCGCGGGATAATCGCGGATGGCGGCGATATCCTCCAGCGTCAGGCCGGCGTTCAGGCCATAGCCGACATGATTATGCCATTCATAGGCGGACTTCACGGCCCATGCGACGCGCAGGATCAGCAGCTCCAGATGCCTGGTCGACAGTGAGTTGGACATAAGCAGATGCTTGCCCCAGACATTATACATCTTGCCCAGCGCAGGATGGTTGGCCATGACCATTAACACATTGGTTTTAGAGCCTTCTTCCCAGGAATTTGGCTCACCCCAATAGGAAAACACCTCCCGCGCATCGTCGGTCCACTCCTCGCGCGGCAGCGGCAGGATGCGGGGTTTGATGTCGGTCATGGCTGGGGCACTCCTTGGGTCAGTGCGGCCGCTTCACTGTCGCAGCCGGTGGGCCGGGCCTTGGCACGGGCGATATCCTTGCGCGCGGCCTTCATGTCTTTCTGGAACGTCCGGTCGGCGTTCAGCCGTGCGAACACGACCGTGGCGGCAAGGCGGCCTTCCTCGGTATCGCTGAGCCAATGGACGTTGCAGACGCGGCGGCTGTCGCCAAAGGCGCGACCGCGCGCGACCAGGGCCGGGGCAATGTCCGGGCGCAACTCGGCCAGCACCAACCCCCAGCCATAGCCGATGGCGCTGTGGCCGGACGGATAGGAGCCGTCCTTGCGCAGCATCGGCTCCCAGTCCGGCGTGCAGGTGGGTTGACCATTGACCATGAAGGGGCGCGGGCGGGCGTAGCGATGCTTGATCGCGCTGGTGGACATGCCGAAATCGGCAATGGTCCGGCGCAGCAGCCGGTCGAGCCGGGGCGTCGTGTCCGGGCCGATCGCAACGCCGAGCGTGCAGGAGAAGGTCGCGGTCGCCTTGGGACTAAGCAAATCGGCGTCTGCGGTCGCGAGCGTCCAGCGCGGGCCGCCTCTCAGCGTCAGCGCGGCCTTCGCTCCCTCCTCATCGCGGGCCAGCGCGGCGGAGCCGGGTGCGGGCGGCGGCGGGGCAAAGCTGTCGGGCAATGGCCCGCTCTTGAGATAGCCCGTGCCCAGCCGGGGGGCGGCGGGTTCGGCTGCGACGCTGGGCAGCGCGATCGTGGCGAGGCAGGCGGCGAGGAAGTAAGCTTTCATAGCGTTACAGCCCCTCGACCAGCAGTGCACGGTAGGGCGCGCCCTTTTGCCGGAGGAGCGCCGATTCCTGATATTCCGGGCTGTTGTACCAGGCGCGCGCTTTATCCGCGTCGGGGAATTCCAATATGACGATGCCCTCCGGCCCCTCACCCTCCAGCGTTTCGAGCGCGCCATAGACGGCAAGTGGTTTCAGCCCATAATCGGCAACGAAACGCCCGGCATGGCTGCGGTTCATGCCGCTATAGGCGTCCATCGCCGCCTGATCGGTTATCGGGCCTTCGCGGGTGAAGATCATATAGGCCGGCATTACCTGTCCTTTTCAATGCATCGCATGGTTGACCGCCGCGCCGTTCCAGCCGCCGGCTGCCGCAAAATCGGTGCGGCAGGACCGGCTGGCGATCCAGGCCAGGATAGTGCTGGGAATGCCGACCAGCAACGCCCAGCGCATCGCCATGCCCAGCGAATCCTCGCCGTAAATCGGGCGCAGCATATCGCTGAGCCAGCCGACCAGCACCGGGCCGCCGCCAAGGCCAATGACCTGGATCGACACCATCAGCACGGCGATAGCGGTCGCACGGGAGCGGGACGGGACAAGGCCAGCGACCACAGCCATCAGCGGCGCGGCGGACAGGCCGCCGATGAGCATATTGAGGCCATAGAGCGGGAATACGCGGTCGGCCGAGCCAGTCAGGATCAGCCAGCCAATGCCGGTGGCGAGCGCGCCGCTGATCATCAGCATCCAGACATACCAGCGCATGTCGCGACGGCCCAGAAAGTCCGCCAGCGGGCCGCCGACCGTATGGCCGATCGCGGACCCGAAGAAGAGCGCGCCGCCCATCTGCAACCCGGCTTCATTGGCGGGCATCCCATGGGTGCGCTCCATGAAGGCGGGCGCCCAGCTGATAAAGCCCATGGTCAGCAACGCATTCAATGAGGCGGCGAGAATGAGCGGTGGCAAGGTCTTGATCGCCATCAATTCGCGCGCGGTCTTGAGAAACGACGCCGGTGGGCTTGTTTCAACCGGCGCGCCATCGGCCAGTCCCGCGCGGGTGTCACGCAAGGTGAACCAGACGATGGGCGCCAGGATGAAGCCGGGAATGCTGCCGAAGATCAGCGTGTTGCGCCAGCCATATTCCTGCACGGCCCAGCCGCCTACCGCCGGGCCAAGGAAGGTGCCAAGCGACGCGCCGAGCAGAAAGATGGAGAGCGCCGTCGCGCGCTGGCGAACGGGGAAAAGGTCGGCGATCCATGCCTGCGACGGCGGGGTAAAGCCCCCTTCACCAAGGCCGATGCCCGCCCGACCGATCAGCAAGACCCAGAAATTCTTGGCCATGCCGCAGACGATGATCGCCAGGCTCCAGACGGTAGCGGCGATCGCCACGATCTTGCGTTTCGACCAGCGATCGGCCAGCCGCGCGAGCGGGATGATGGCCAGGATATAGACGATGGCGATGATCATGTCCTTGACCATGCCGATCGCTGCGTCGGACAGGCCCAGTTCGCGACGGATCGGTTCGACCATCACCACCATCAGATAGCGTTCGCCCTGCACGGAGGCAGACACCAGCACCATGATGAAGAGGAACCAGGACCGGTAGGCCATGCTGGGCAGCGCCTCTGACAGCGCGGGCGCGCGTGGTTCGATGTCGGCCATATATTTCCTCGCCTCTTATTCTGTCGGGGTCGGCCTACATCGCCGCCGTGTCGGCGGTCGGGCGGATCAGGATTTGCGACACGTTCGCCCGTGCGGGCAATGACGTGATGAAAAGGATCGCTTGCGCGATGTCGTCGGGCTGCATCGCTGTGTCCTTGCCGACATGGTCGGTCATCGCCGCGCGCATCGCCGGATCGCTGATGCCGCTTGCGACTTGCGTGGCGGTCGCGCCCGGCTCGACGATGGACACGCGGATACCCGCGCCGCCCACTTCCTGACGCAGGCTTTCGGTCATGCCGGTGAGGCCGAACTTGCTGGTCGAATAGGGACCGAACAGCCCGGCTGCGCGCCGCCCGGCGGTGGAGGAGATATTGATGATGTCGCCGCTGCCCTGAGCCTTCATCGGGCCGATCGCCGCCTTGCAGGTGTAGAGCGTGCCGAGCAGGTTGATGTCTATCACCCGCCGCCATTCGTCGAGCGAGAGGCTTTCCACCCCACCCGCCTGGATGACCCCGGCGGAATTGACGAGGATGTCGATGCGGCCAAGCCGATCGACGGTGTCGGTGACGGCGCGGGTGGCGTCCGCCTCCACCGCCATGTCGCCGGGCAGCGCGATGGCCTTGCCGCCCTCACCAACAATACGATCGACCAATGCGCCCAATCGATCGACGCGCCGGGCCGACAGCGCCACGCTGGCTCCCGCACCCGCCAGAGCCAGTGCAGCCGCTTCGCCAATGCCCGACGATGCGCCGGTCACCAGCGCGACCTTTCCTGTCAGGCTGCCTGCCATGTCCGCTCCTTCTATGTCTGTTACAGCGATGATCGCCCGAAGGCGCATGGCCGCACAAGGCAAGCGGGTGACATATCGCTCAGGCGGGCGGGCGGCGATTGTCCGGCTGGCCTGCCGTGAGACCATGATAGCGCGGGGGCGATTTGCCTGGCGCGGCCCGACATGGCAGCCAGTCTGTGCCTGAACAGCCGGACAAGCATGACATCATAACAGGAGACGAGGATGGGATCGGCCTATTGGGGCGAATTGCGGACGCATTGGCGCCCGCTTCTTGCCGCGACCATGGGACTGGGGTTCGGCATAGGCCTGTCCGCCTATACGATGGGCCTGTTTGCGCCCAAGCTGATCGCCGAATTTGGCTGGCCCAAATCGCAATTCGCGCTGCTGGGCAGTTTCGGGCTGCTGATGCTGATCGCGCAGCCGATCACCGGGCGGCTGACCGACCGGTTCGGGGTGCGGGCCGTGTCCGCCGTGGGTGTGCTGGCCGGGCCGAGCGCCTATATCGCCTTTGCCATGCAACCGGGCAGCATCCGTGCCTTCTTTGCCATTGCGATGTTGCAGATCGTGGTCGGCACGCTGACCACATCGCCCGTCTATACAAGGATCGTGGCGGAACGATTCCAGCGGGCGCGCGGACTGGCCTTTTCCATCGTCATGACCGGGCCGCCGCTGGTCGGCGCGGTGATCGCGCCGCTGCTGGGCAGGTTCATAGAGAGCGATGGGTGGCGCAACGGCTATCTGCTGATGGGCGGGGTCACGATGATCTTCGGCCTGATCGCCGTGCTGATGACGCCGCCGCATATCGGCGTGCATCAGGACGCGGACGTGCCGGTGGAACCCAAAGCTGGCTATGGCGTGATCGTGCGCAATCCCGCCTTCTGGGTGCTGATCGTCGGCATGATATTGGTGAATATCCCGCAGGGCCTGCTGTCGTCCCAGTTGAAGCTGGTGCTGATGGATAGCGGCGCGCAGTCGCAGACGGCGACCTGGCTGATTTCCGTTTTTGCGATCGGCGTGATGGTGGGCCGCTTTGCCTGCGGCCTGTCGCTCGACCGGATGGAGCCGCATCTGGTTGCGGCACTGACGCTATCCATGCCGGCCATTGGCATGATGCTGATGGCGTCGCCCTTCGACAGCACCGTCGTCCTGGCGCTGTCGGTCGGGATGATGGGGCTGGCGCAAGGGGCCGAGGGGGATATCGCTGCCTATCTGGTATCGCGGCGGTTCGGGCTTAAAGTGTTCAGCCTGGTCATGGGGCTGGTCGGCGCGTCGATCGCGGGCGGGGCTGCGCTGGGCTCGCTGACGCTGAGTTACACACTCGGCCTATGGGGCAGCTATGCGCCGTTTCTGATGATCGGCGCCTGCGTCACGATCGTGGGAGCCGCCCTGTTCCTGACACTGGGCCATGGTTCCCGCAAGATGGAGGCGGCGCGCACATGACGAGCCGGGCAAAAGTCGCTGTCGTCACGGGCGCAAGCGCGGGCATTGGCAAGGAAGCAGCGCGCGCCCTGCTGCAACAGGGGTGGCGGGTGATCGGCGTCGGGCGCGACCCGGCACGGTGCGCGGCGGCGGCGGTAGAACTGACCGCCCTGCCCGGCGCGGATTTCACCATGATCCGGGCGGACATGGCGCTGCTGGCGGAAACGGCGCGGGCGGCACGCGAGATTGCGGCGCTGGCACCGGAGATCGACGCGCTGCTCAACAATGCGGGCGGGGTGATGGCGCAGCGGATCATCACGCTTGAGGGGCATGAGGCGACCTTCGCGTCCAATCACCTCGCGCCGTTCCTGCTGACGCAGATATTGCTGCCCAATTTGCTGGCCGCGGCGGCGCGATCGGACCCTGGTTCAGTGCGGGTGGCGGCAGTGTCCTCCACGGGCCACGAACATTGTACCGGGATTGCGTGGGACGATCTGAGCTTTGCCGCGAGCTTTGTCGGTGGCGCGGCCTATTGCCATGCCAAGCTTGCCAATATTCTGTTCATCCGCGAACTGGCGCGGCAGCTGGAAGGAACGGGGATCGTCGCCCATGCGATGCACCCCGGCGTGGTGGCGAGCAATTTCGCCAGTCACTGCGACGCGCCGATGCAGGCCTATATGGAATCGATCGCCGACCGGGCGCTAACCCCGGCGCAGGCGGCGGACACGCTGGTGTGGCTGGCCAGCGATCCGGCACCGGGCCGGTCGAGCGGCGGCTATTTCCATATGCGCGAAGCTGTGGCCTGTTCGGCAGCAGCGCAGGATGATGCCGCCGCTGCGCGATTGTGGCGGGTGAGTGAAGCTCTGGTAGCGGGCTACTGAAAGCGGGCGATCACTTGCGGCATGTCCGCCGTGGTGCGGATGCCGGGCGGGGCGTCGCAGACCGCTGCAATCGCGTTGACCGCGCGATGGGCGGTCAGGCCGGGGGTGAAGGCGGCATAATCTTCCGGGGCGACCGGGAAGCCTATATCGACTTCGACCGGCGTGTCTCCCTCCACCCGGATGCGCCAGCCGGATTCGCGCAGGCGCCAGTCGGGCCGGTCGATTTCCCGGCTGCAATACCAGTTGGCGCGAAAGCGCAGCACCGGCGTGCCGTTGCGCATTCCCGACACGGTAATGCGCTGGGCCGCGACGGTGCCTGCCGGGATAGTGCCAGCCGCGATCAGGATATCGCGGGTTGCTGCCCCCATCTCGCCGACGGCGTCCCAGCTGTCGATGGTGATCCCCGCCGCATCGGCCAGCTGGGCCAGCGAGCCGGCGAAGTCGCCCTTCACATGCTCGATCTGGCGCGGGTCGAAGGCGCTGGGGATGCGGCCAAAGCCCATGATGTTGAACAGCAGGTCCGGCGAATTGCGGCTCGAAACGTCGCCATATTCGTCGATCGTCAGGCAATCGAGCCGACGGGAGAGGGAGAGTAGCGGGATCGGCAGGGCTTCGGTCACGAAACCGGGGCTGGAGCCTGTGCTGTAGATGGAGCTATTGCCGGTGCGGCAGGCCGCCTCGATCTTGTCTCGCGCGACCGGGTCCATTGCGGGCGGATGATGGAAGTCGCCACGGGTCGTAACGACATTCTTGCCCGATGCGAGCAGGCGGCACAGTTCGTCCATGTCGGTGCCCTGCCGCATGTAGAGGACGCAATCGGCCTCCATCGCGACGAGTTCATCGACCGAGCCTGTCGCAATGACGCCGCAGGGGGCCAGCCCGGCAAGGTCGCCCGCATCCCTGCCGCGCTTGTCGTTGGAACTCACCCACAGGCCGACAAGATCGAGCGCGGGATGATCGATCACCGTGCGCAGCGCGCGGGAACCGATATTGCCGGTCGCCCATTGGATGACGCGGTATCGCCGCTTGCCTGTCATTGCCTCTCCTTCCGGGCATCATGGCCCGATATAGTTGATCATGCCCTGCTGCGGATCGGGCGTATCGGGACGCCAGCGCACCGACCCGAAAGGCCGTTCCAGCCGCCGCCGGACGCGCAAAACGCCCGGCCTGCTGTGAAAGGAACTGGCGTGCGACTGGATGTCCTTGTCCGCCTGGGTGAAGCGTTCGCGCATGTGCAGATAGTCACCCCAGGTCGGGCATTGATAGCGTTCGGTCCATTGGGCCGGATCGGCAATGTCGCGCGAAATGGACCAGTTGAACCCGCCATTGCGCAGCCGGGTGCGCTGGACCTGCAACATCGCGCCGTAGAAATCACGCGCCCGTTCGGGATCGACTTCATAGTCTATTTCAATGATGATCGGTCCTGACCGGCCGGTCAGCGCCATGCCGACTTCAGGTTCGTTACCGAGCAGGAAGGGTTCGACATCCGATTCCTTGGTGTCGGGCAGGGGCAGCAGCAGGCCGATGATCGGCAGCGCCGCCAGCGCAAGACCAGACAGATAGAGCGCACCATCGACCGAAGCCAGGCCTGCGACCCAACCCCACAGGGCCGCGCCGATCGCGATGCCGCCTGTCAGCGCCGAGGAGAAGAGTGAGAGCGCCCGCGCAGTCACCCAGCGCGGGGCGGACAACTGGACCGCGACGTTGAACAGGGCGATGGTCAGGATATTGGCCCCGCCCGCGATGAACAGTGCGAAACAGGTGAGCGGCACCGAGCGGCTGAAGCCAGCGAGCGCCAGCGCCGCGCCGCTGATCAGCGCCAGCAGCGTCACGGTCCGGTGGGTGCCGAGCCGTTCCCGGCAGGGCGCCACCAGCAAGGCGCCGCCGACCGCGCCCAGCCCGCCTGCGCCCAGCAGCAGGCCAAAGGTGCTGGCATCGCCGCCCAGCAGATGCTTGGCGATCAACGGCGCAAGCGCGGACGAGGATGCCCCCGCCAGACCGAAGAGGAAGGCGCGCACCAATACCGTGCGGATCGGCGCGGCGTGGAGGGCGTAGCGCGCGCCGGACACGATCGCGCGGTGGATCTGTTCGGGCGGCAGGCGTGAGGAGATATGGCGGCGCTGCCAGAGGAAGAAGGCGATGAACAGCGGCAGATAGCCGATGGCGTTGACGGCGAAGGCGGCATGAGCGCCCGCCGCCAGCACGATGACACCGCCAATCGCCGGACCGAAGCTGCGCGCGACATTATAGCTGATTGTGCCGAGCGCGATGGCGGCGGGCAGATGATGCGGGCCGACCTGCTCGCTGATCGAGGATTGCCAGGCGGGCGAATAGAGCGCGACCCCCGCACCGATGAGCGAGCAGAAGGCCAGCAGCATCAAGGGCGAGCTATGGCCGGACCAGGCGAGCAAGGTGAGGATGGTCGCGCAGACCATGGAGAAAGCGAGGCCCACCATGGCGATGCGCCGCCGGTCGAACATATCGGCCAGCGCACCAGCCGGCAGCGCCACCAGCATCAGCGGCAGCATCAGCGCGCTTTGCACAAGAGCCACCATGCCGGGCGACGGGGTGAGCCGGGTCATTTCCCATGCCGCGCCGACGCCCAGGATCAGCTGGCCGAAATTGGACAGCAAGCTGGCGCTCCAGATACGGCGGAACACAGGTTCGCGCAGCGGCGCAAAAGTGCCGCCCGATGACCGATCATGCCCGCCACTCGCCATCCTGCCTCCTGCGCTTTTTGATCCCGACCCACCTTGGGCAGCGGGCGGTCCTGCCGTCCACCCTGCACGCCCCGGCCCGTCTGATCAATCGCCCATGCGATTGGGAATGTGCGCCTTCCATGCGATAGCAAAGCCAGCAATCTACGGGAGACGAGCCTTGGCAGAGGCCTATATTATCGACGCGGTCCGCACCCCACGCAGCATCGGCAAATTGGGCAAGGGCGCGCTGTCGCATCTGCACCCGCAGCATGTCGCCGCGACCGTGCTGCGCGCGATCCGCGACCGCAACGGCATCGATACCGCAGATGTGGACGACATCATCTGGGGGACCAGTGCGCAGATGGGATTGCAAGGCGGCGATATGGGGCGGATGGCCGCGCTCGACGCCGATTATGATGTGCGCGCATCCGGCGTCACGCTTGACCGTTTCTGCGGCAGCGGGCTGACCGCCACCAATCTGGCTGCCGGGCAGATCATGGCGGGGATGGAAGATCTGGTGATTGCGGGCGGGACGGAGATGATGTCGCACGTCATGTCCTATGGCCAGTCGTTGCGCGAGGCAGGCGTGCCATCGGTCGGTGGGCTTGGCACCGGCAATATGCGGTTGCAGGCCAAGCATCCCCAGTCCAACCAGGGCGTGGCCGCCGATGCGATTGCCGCGATGGAGGGGATCAGCCGCGAGCAGCTGGATGCCTTTGGCGCGGAGAGCCAGCGACGGGCGGGAATCGCTCTTAAGGAAGGGCGCTTTGCGCGGTCGACCGTGCCGGTGGTGGACGATGCTGGCACGGTGATATTGGACCATGAGGAATATCCCCGGCCCGACACCACGGCCGAGCAGCTGGCGCAGTTGAAGCCAGCCTTTGCCGCCTTTCTGGACATGCCGTCGCGCGCCGATGGGCCGACTTTCCGCCAGCTGATCAACCAGGTCTATCCCGATCTGGCGATTACGCCGCTGCATCATGCCGGGACATCGTCGGGCGTGGTGGATGGGGCGGCGGCGATCCTGCTGGCGTCGGCGGATTATGCGCAGCGCCACAGCCTGAAACCCCGCGCGCGGATCGTGGCGACCGCCAATATGGGCGATTGCCCGACGCTGATGCTGAACGGGCCGGTCCCGGCGGCGCGCAAGGTGCTGGCGCGGGCGGGGCTGCGGGTCGAGGATATCGACGTCTTTGAAGTGAATGAGGCGTTCGCGGTCGTGACCGAGAAGTTCATCCGCGATCTGGGCATCGACCGGGCGAAACTAAACCCCAATGGCGGGGCGATCGCGCTGGGCCATCCGATCGGTGCGACCGGGGCGGTGCTGATCGGCACGGCGCTGGACGAGCTGGAGCGGACCGGCGGACGTTATGGCCTGATCACCATGTGCGCGGCGGGCGGCATGGCCCCAGCGATCATCATCGAACGTGTCTGATCCAGCGCAGACCATCGCACCGGCTTGCAACGAGGACGGTTTCGTTTCGCCGCAATGGCGCTATGGTACGCGCTTCATGGCTGAACCGAATGACGATCTGCTGGCTGATGACGCGAAGGCGCTGATGCGCAACGCTTCGCTGAAGCTGGCGGTGATCGCGCGGCAGTTGCGGGCGCATTTCGACCAGAGCGTGGTGCGACTGGGTGTGACCCGGTCGCAATGGACGGTGATCGCGGTGGTCGCGCGCCACCCCGGCGCGACGCAGCGCACCATCGCCAATATGCTGGAAATTGCCGAAGCGTCTGCCGGGCGACTGATCGACCGGCTATGCGCCGAAGGGTTGCTGGAGCGGCGGGCCAAGGACGATGATCGTCGCGCCCATGCGGTGTTCCTGACCGAGGCAGGACAGGCGATCACGGCGCAACTGGCGGGGATTGCGCGCGCCAATGAGGAAGTGGCTTTTGCCGGTTTCGATCATGACGACCTGCACCGGATCAATGCGCTGCTGGATATGATTTCCGAGAATATCGCCAAGACGTGAAAAAGGCCGCTCCGGGTCAGGGAGCGGCCTTTTCAAAGGCGAAGGGCCAAAGCCCCTCCGATCAATGCGCGGTCAGCAGGTCGCGCTTCGACAGGTTGGTTACCAGCTTGCCATCGGCAGCAGCCAGGCTGGCGGCGGGGACGGCAACCATCTTGCCGTTGAGGATGATCTGCGCGGCGCCATCGGCACCGACGCGATAGACGGCGGCAAGGCGATCGCCCGACGCGGTGTAGAGCATCTTGCCCTTATATTCGGTGGCAATGGTCGAGGCCGAGGTCAGCTGCACCGCATCATCAGCGGCAGCGACCTGCGGCACGATGGCGGCAGTGAGTGAGACATAGGCGGCGATTTTGGCAAAACGGATCATGGTGAACCTCTGGGCATAAAAGGGAGAGCGATTCATTTAATACTAAGCCAGGTTAGTAGTTCGTCAAAAACATGTCAAGCTAGCTTAGTATTTTATTTTTGCATGTGCGAAGAAAAGGGGCGCGCCGCTGGTGCGACGCGCCCTGCAATCGGCGTCAGAATATGCGGCTGATCAGCGCGGCGGGAAGCGAATCGCGCCGTCGATGCGGAAGGTCTGGGCGTTGATGTAACTGTTGCGGGCCAACTCCATGGCGAGACTGGCAAACTCGTCGGGCTGCCCCAGCCGACGCGGGAACGGCACCGATTTTTCCAGATTTTCATACATAGGCGGGTTCATCTCCTTGAACCGCAGCATCGGCGGCGTGGCGAAGATGCCGGGCATGATCGCGTTAACGCGAATGCCCAGATCCATGAGATCGCGCGCCATTGGCAGGACCATGCCGTTGACCCCGGCTTTGAGCGATCCATAGGCGATCTGGCCGACCTGGCCGTCCTCCGCCGCTGCGCTGGACGTCAGGATGATGCTGCCCCGTTCATTGTCGGCCAGCGGATCGAGCGCGGCCATGCCGAGCGCGGAGATGGAGGCCATGCGGTAGCTGGCGACCAATATGCCCTGCGCGGACATTGCATAATCTTCGGTCGACAGCCGTTTGAAACCGCCGCTTTCCTTGTCTTTCGAGACAGTCTTGCCGCCCCTCGACACCATGGCGCAATGGACCAGCAGCCGTTCCTGCCCCTGGGTGGCACGGGCGCTGTCGAAGCCTGCGATCGCGCTTTCCTCAGACATGATATCTACACGGTGGAAAGTCGCGCCGACCTGCGCTGCGATGCTTTCGCCCTGATCCTGGTTGATGTCGAAGATCGCGACCTTCGCACCTGCAGCACGCAACGCTTTCACCGTGGCCAGGCCCAGGCCCGATGCGCCGCCGGTGACGATGGCGGAAAGCGAAGAGTCGATCAGCATGGCAATCCTTCCGGTATCTTATCCCGTCCGCTATCGGCCCGGATTTACCGGCGCTCAATCCCAGTTTTTCTGACCGCGCCGCATATCGTGGCGGCGTTGAGGCAGAGCTTTGCATCGCGCTAGCGATAGCCCGCACCCAACAGCCTGTCGGCTCTTGCGGCAACCGCCACAGCTTCTACCACTTTTAGGGATGAAGGCTGCGTTGCGCGGCGAATGAGGGGATGAGAATTTATGACCCAGGTCATGAAGGGTGTGCGCGTACTGGAAGTGGCGCAATTCACCTATGTGCCTGCCGCAGGGGCGATCCTGGCCGATTGGGGCGCGGACGTCATCAAGATCGAGCATCCGGTGCGCGGCGACACGCAGCGCGGGTTCCTGAACATGGGCGGGGTGACGCTCGATCCACTGCGCCATACCTTGTTCGAACATCCCAATCGCGGCAAGCGCAGCGTAGGCATCGACCTGTCCACAGCCGAGGGACAGGAAGTGCTTTACGAACTGGCCAAGACGGCGGACGTGTTCCTGACCAACTACCTGCCCCAGGTGCGGCAGAAGAACAGGTTTGACATCGAGCATATCCGCGCGGTCAACCCGAACATCATTTATGCCCGTGGCAGCGCGCTGGGCAACAAGGGGCCGGAGCGCGAAATTGGCGGCTTTGACGGCACCTGCTTCTGGTCGCGCAGCGGCGTCGCCTATGCGATGACGCCTGAAGCCCTGCCGGGTCCGCTGACCCAGGGCATTCCCGCATTCGGCGACTCGATCGGCGGCATGTTCATCGCCGGGGGCATTTCCGGCGCGCTGCTCCATCGCGAAAGGACCGGCGAGGCGACCGAACTGGACGTGTCGCTGCTGAGCGCAGCTTGGTGGGCGTCGGGCGCGCTGATTTCGCAGGTGATGGAAACCGGGATCGAGACGCGCAACGGGATGCCGGTATCGGGCGGATCGCTGCGCAACCCGTTCATGGGCAATTTCCGCACGTCCGATGGCGGCACCATCAACCTGTGCATGGTCAGCCCGACCGGCCTGATCGCCGATACCTTCGCGCATGTGGGCGTGCCGGAAGCAGCGGACGATCCGCGCTTCAAGGATGTGCTGTCGCTCATTGAGAATGCGGGCGCGGCGAGCGACATATTGGTCAAGGCATTCGCGCAAAAGCCCTTCGCCTATTGGCGGTCGCACCTGAAAACGATGAAGGGCCAATGGGCGCCGGTGCAGAGCTTTGCCGACCTGTTGACCGACGAACAGGCGCTGGCCAACGACATGATCATCGAGGTCGAGGGCGCCGATGGTGGCAAGCCATTGCGGCTGGTCCGTGGCCCGGTGCAGTTTGACGGCAAGCCGCTGGAAACCACCCGTGCGCCCCAGGCATCCGAGCATACCGAAATCGTGCTAATGGAACTGGGCGTCGAATGGGACCAGATCGAACAATGGAAAGCCAGCGGCGCAATTGCGTGACGCTTTGAAAGGCAGGATGGACATGAAGCCCGGAACGAAACTGAAAAGCGCGGTGTGCGATACCGAAGTGATGGTGATCCGCAGCGGCAATGGCGGCATAGAATGCGGCGGTGCGGCGATGGGCGAAGCGAAGCCCGATGCGATCGGCGCGCCGGACGCGGCCTTTGCCGCAGGCACACTGATGGGCAAACGCTATGTCGATGCGGCCGGGACGTTCGAGCTGCTGTGCGTCAAGCCGGGCAAGGGATCGCTGTCGGTCGATGGCGTGGCGCTGAGCATCAAGGATGCCAAGCCCCTGCCCGCGTCGGACTGACACCCACCCATGAACATCGCCCTTTTTCTGGAAATGGCCGCCGATACAGCGCCCGACCGTATCGGCCTGGTCTGTGACGGCCAGCGCTGGTCCTATGCCGATCTGCTGGCTGGCGCGCGCGGCGCGGCGGCGCTGATCCGCGACAGCGGCTGTGCCCATGTCGCGTTGCTGGACGAGAGCAGCGAGGCGGCGGCAATGGCGCTGTTTGGCGCGGCGCTGGCGGGCGTGCCCTATGTGCCGTTGAATTACCGGCTGGCGGACGCAGACCTTGGCGCATTGCTGGAGCGGATTACCCCGGCGCTGATCGTGGGCGATGTCGATCGGGTAAGGCGGCTTTGCCCGGCGGACAGCAATGTCGTGCTGACCCGCGCTGCCTTTGTCGAGGCGGCCCAGGCGCGCGCTGTGGATGCACCGAGCGAGGGCGAGGATGGCGAAGGGGTCGCGATCCAGCTGTTCACCAGCGGCACCACCGCCGCGCCCAAGGCGGCGATTTTGCGGCACGCGAACCTTGTGTCCTATATATTGGGGACGGTCGAATTTGCCGCTGCGCCGGAAGAGGATGCCGCGCTGGTCAGCGTGCCTCCCTATCATATTGCGGGCATCGCCGCTTTGCTCAGCTCCATCTATGCGATGCGGCGCATATTGATGCTGCCCGCTTTCTCGCCCGAAGCCTGGCTCGATCTGGCGGCAGGCGAAGGGGCGAGCAATGCCTTTGTCGTGCCCACCATGTTGTCGCGGATTATCGAGGCGATGGCGAAAGGTCATCGGCCAGACCTGTCCGCGCTGCGCGCGATCGCTTATGGTGGCGGCAAGATGCCGACCGAATTGATCCATCAGGCCCTGGACCTGTTTCCCGCAACCGGCTTCACCAATGCCTATGGGCTGACCGAGACCAGTTCGACCATCGCCCTGCTGGGACCGGACGAGCATCGCGCGGCGCATGGATCGGACGACCCGACCGTGCGGGCGCGGCTGGGATCGGTGGGCCGACCGCTGCCAACCGTCGAGATCGAGATACGCGACGAGGATGGCGCTGTGCTGCCGCCGGGTGAGCCAGGCGAAATCTATGTGCGTGGCGAGCAGGTGTCGGGCGAATATCGCGAACGCAGCGCGCTGGACGCCGACGGCTGGTTCCCGACGCGCGATGCGGGCTATATCGACGCGGATGGCTATCTGTTCCTGTCGGGCCGCGCCGACGATGTGATCGTGCGCGGGGGCGAGAATATCTCGCCCGGCGAAATCGAGGATGTGGTCATGACCCATCCGGCGGTGGCCGAAGCGGCGGCGGTCGCGATCCCGTCGCACGAATGGGGTGAGGCGGTCGGGCTGATCGTCGTGCCGCGCGCGGGGCATGATGCGCCGGGCGAGGAGGAATTGAAGCAGATGGTGCGCGCCCGGCTGCGGTCGTCGCGGGTGCCGGAACGGGTGCTGTTCGCCGACGCCCTGCCCTATAATGAAATGGGCAAGCTGTTGCGGCGGGAGATCAAGACGCTGTTTGCTGCCTGACATGCCGCGCCCGCTGACCCTGCCGCTGGCTGGATGGGCGGAGGGAGAGTTGCGGGCGATGGGGATGCCGGAGGCACTTACCGGCGCGATGCTGATGGGTGAGCGGGCGGCATTGAACGGCTTTGCCGTACCGGGCGCGGTATCGGCGGGGGGCGGATGCCGTCTATATGCAGCGCGCGACGGGCATGTCGCGCTGACGCTGGCGCGCGATGATGACCGGGCGATGCTGCCTGCGCTGTTTCAGGATGGCGGACTTGATCCCGACGATGAGGCGCAGATTGTGGCGGCCTTTCGTGCGCGCGATGGTGCGGCGCTGGTGGCGCAGGGGCGGATGCTGGGGCTGGCGCTTGCGCGTCTGGGCGAGGTGTCGGTTTCGCCGCCCTGTCAAGTTACAGCGGAGGGGCCGGTCAAGGCGCGGACGGTACCGTTGCTGGTTATCGACCTCTCAGCTCTATGGGCGGGACCGCTGGCCGCGCATCTGATCGGCCTGACCGGCGCGCGGGTGGTGAAGGTGGAGAGTCGCAACCGGCCCGACCGGATGCGCGAGGGCGATCCGGCGCTATTTGCGCGGATCAATCAGGACAAGGATAATGTCGCGTTGGACCTGCGCAAGGGGGCGGACCGGGAGGCGCTGGTCGCGCTGATTCGCCAAGCCGATGTGGTGATAGAAGCGGCTCGGCCACGCGCTTTGCGGCAATTGGGTGTCGACGCCGATGCGCTGGTGCGGTCGGTGCCTGGGCTGGTGTGGATGACGATTACTGGCCATGGCGCTGCCGCGGATGCGGGCGACTGGATCGGCTTTGGCGATGATGCCAGCGTGGCAGGCGGGTTAAGCGATGCGCTGATGGCCGCGAGCGGGCGGGTGGGCTTCGGCGGGGATGCCTGCGCCGATCCGCTGACCGGCATATATGCCGCGCGGCTGGCGCTGGAGCGGGTGCGCGACGGGCGGGCGGCGCGGATGATACTGTCGATGAGCGCGATCGTCGCCATGGTGCTGGACAGCGAAAGGCGGCGCGACGAGAAGGCGCTGATGACCGATCTACAGGCATGGGGCGCAGCGCAGGGACAGGCTTTTTCGGTGACGGATATGCGTCCCGCCGGGCGCGTGGCGGCCATGGGGCAGGATAATGACTTCTGGCTGGCGCGATGCTGATCCGGCGGGCCGAGATTGACGGGCGGACGCTCGCCGATGTGCGGATTGCAGGCGGGCGGATCGTGGCAATCGGGCAGCTTGCGCCGATTGATGGCGAGCGGGTGATCGAGGCGGCGGGCGGGGCGTTGCTGCCGGGGCTGCATGACCATCATATCCATTGCGCCGCGCTGGCGGTGGCGCGGGAGTCGGTGGCGTGCGGGCCGCCCGATATAGTGGACGAGGATGGTCTGGCGGCGGCGCTGGCCCGGCCCGGTGACGGCTGGCTGCGCGGGATCGGCTATCATGAGAGCGTGGCCGGGATGCTGGACGCGGAGCGGCTGGACCGCTGGGCGGGTGCGCGGCCAGTGCGGGTGCAGCATCGGTCGGGGCGCATGTGGTTTCTGAACAGCGCGGCGATGGCGCTGTTGCTGGGCAATGGACCGGTGCCGCCGGGGCTGGACCGGGCGACCGGGCAATTGTTCGATGCCGACCCATGGTTGCGCGATCGGCTGGGCAGCGTGCCGCCGGATTTTGCCGCGATCGGGGCGGAACTGGCGGCGATGGGGGTGTCGGGGGTGACTGACATGTCGCCCGCCAATGACGCGGCGATGGCGGCGCACTTTTCGGCAGAGCATCAGGGCGGGCGGCTGCCGCAGCGAGTCGTGCTGGCGGGAACGCTGGGGCTGTCGGATGCGCCATCCCTGCCCGGCATCATGATCGGCCCGGCCAAGCTGCATCTGCATGAACAGGCACTGCCCGATTTTGACGATTGCGTGGCCTTCCTGCGCGGCGGTCATGATCGCGGGCGGGTGGCGGCGATCCATTGCACGACGCAGACCGAGCTGGTGTTCGCGCTGGCAGCGCTGGGTGAGGCCGGGGTGATGCGGGGCGACCGGATCGAACATGCCGGGGTGACGCCCGATACGCTGCTGGCGGACATGGCCATGATGGGGTTGCACGCGGTCAGCCAGCCGCATTTCATCGCCGAGCGGGGCGACCGCTATCTGGCCGATGTCGATGTGCGTGACCGGCCCTTTCTCTATCGGCTGGGCGCGTTCATGAGGGCGGGCGTGGTGCTGGCGGGGGGAAGCGATGCGCCCTTTGGCAGCGCCGATCCCTGGGCGGCGATGCGCGCAGCGGTGTCGCGGCGCACGGCGGCGGGCGTGATGGTCGGGGTGGATGAGGCGCTGACGCCGGAGCAGGCGCGCGACCTGTTCCTGGCCGATCCGCTGGACCTGTCGCGGGTGCGGCGGGTGGAAGTGGGCGCGGCGGCGGATCTGTGTTTGCTGGACCGGGGTTGGGACGACGCGCGGACGCGGCTGGACGCGGGGGATGTCAGGCAGACGATCATTGACGGGTCAATCGTCCATGATGGCGTCGATCAGGCCCCAGTCGAGCGCCGTCGCGGCGTTGATCCGGCGGCCTGACAGGATCATCAGTGCCGCGCGTTGCCGCCCGATCCGGCGCGATACCGACACGCAGCCGCCCGCGCCGGGGATGATCCCCATCGCCAGTTCGGGCAAGTGGAACCAGGCGCTGGGGCTGGCGGTCAGGCGGGTGGCGAAGGCCGCCATCTCCAGCGCGGAGCCGACGCACGCGCCCTGCACATGGGCTTCGAGCCGGTCGGCGCAGCCTATGATCGCATGGGCGGGGAGCGTGACCATGCGGATGGCGTGGGCGGTCGCGGGATCGCGGGTGGTGCCAAATTCGGAGAGGTCGGCGCCGACCGAGAAGCTGCGCCCTGCCCCGTGCAGGCTGATGCGGGCGATGTCGCGGTCCAGCGCCGCCAGATCGAACGCCTCGCGCAGGCCATCGCGTAGCGTGCGGTCGATCGCGTTATGGGCGTGGGCGCGGTCCAGCGTGATGGTGAGCTGGTCGTCGGTGCGGTCCAGTTGGATTTCGCCGGGCGCTGCGGCGGGCACGGGGGTGCGAGTCGCCAGCCAGCGGGCATGGCCTTCACTGCCCTGAAGCAGGCCATAGGCCAGCGATTCGGCGACCAGCGCCGTGGCGGGGTCCATGCCTTCAATCAGGCGCAACAGCTGGACCAGTATGGCGGCGGCCCGTGGCTGGGCGGTGATGGCGGCGACGATCATGGCGAGCGAGGCGGGCGGTTCGATCAGCAGGTCGACGTCTTTGGCGCGGACATGGTCCGGGGTGCCAATGCCGATCAGCGGACAGGGCGGCAGATGCCAAGGCGTGGCGTCCTGCACGGTCGCCAGATCGACAATTGCATAGGGCGCACCCTCCCCGTCCCACGGGATCCTAAGGCATTGCGGGTCGATCGGGGCGGCGGGCGGCGTCATCATGGCAGGTTAGAAGCCCGTGCCGGTGTCGCAAACCGAAACATCCATTCATCGCCGTCGCGTTGCGCAAGATGGTTGGCGGGACGCCCTCCCCTGCCCCACTATCGGCCATGTCAGGGAGACAGGCATGAGCTTGCAGCAACGCAGCATTGACGCCTTGCAGCGTGACCCGGCGCTGCCGGCGATCGAATTTGAAGGGCGGTGGCATGACTGGGGCGCAGTGCGCCAGGTTGCCGATGCGGTGCAGGCGGCATTGATCGCTAGCGGGATCGGCGCGGATGCGCCCGTCGCCTTCGTGCCGCGCAACCGGCCCGCAGCGCTGGCCGCGCTGCTGGGATTGTTGGCGCAGGGGCGCACGATCCGTATGATCTACGCCTTCCAGTCACCGGGCGGGATTGCGCGCGATGTCGTCAAAGCCGCAGGATCGGCGCTGGTCGCTTTTGCCGACGATCTTACGCAAGCGGTGATCGACGCCGCACGGGACGAGGGCGTGGCGGTAATCGCGCTGGACGAGATGGCGGCGGCTCTGCGCAGTCCGGCGACGGGAGCGGCGTGTGAGCGGGCCGCGCCCGCCCACCCGCAGATCGAGATATTGACCAGCGGCACCACCGGCCCGCCCAAATCTTTTGCCGTCCCCTATGCCCTGATGGAGCAGCATTTTCTGGGGTCGCCGCTGACCCAGAGGCAGGGCGAAGATGTGCAGGCCGCGCCGCCTTTCCTGCTCTATTTTCCGATCGGCAATATTTCGGGCCTCTATTCCACCCTGCCGATGCTGATCCGGGGGCAGCGGATGCTGTTGCTGGAGCGGTTCACCATCGCCGCCTGGCACGACCATGTGCTGCGCTATCGCCCGGCCCATGCGGGATTACCACCCAGCAGCGTTCGCGGGGTGCTGGACGCGGATATTCCGGTCGCCAATCTGGCGTCGATCAAGGCGATCGGCTGCGGCGCAGCGCCGCTCGACCCCGGCGTGCAGCAGGCGTTCGAGGCGCATTATGGCATTCCCATCCTGCTATCCTATGGTGCCACCGAATTTGCCGGGCCGGTGGCGATGATGACGGCGCAGCTGCACGCGACATGGGGCAAGGCCAAGCGCGGGACGGTGGGCAGGGCGATGCCGGGGGCGCAATTGCGAGTCGTCGATGCGGACAGCGGGACGCCCCTGCCGTCCGATACGCCCGGATTGCTGGAGGTCATATCGCCGCGAATCGGGCCAGACTGGATTCGCACGTCGGACATGGCGCGGATCGACGCGGACGGATTCCTGTTTCTGCTGGGCCGGGCGGACGGCGCGATCATCCGGGGCGGGTTCAAGCTGCTGCCTGAGTCGATCGAACAGGCGCTGATGCTGCACCCGTCGGTCGCCGAGGCGGCAGTCATCGGCGTGCCGGACGCGCGGCTGGGGCAGGTTCCGGCCGCAGCGATCCGGCTGTCGCCTGCGGCCTCGGAGACCGACGCCGATACGTTGGCGGCGCATGTCCGGGCGCATCTGTTGGCGACGCATGTTCCGGTAAAATGGCGGTTTTGTATGGATTTGCCGCGCACCCCGTCGCTCAAGACAGATCGCATGGCGCTTCGCCGCCTGTTTGATGAAAGCGACAGCGAGCCGGACAATGAGACAATGAATATGACATAAACGAGACCATCTCATTTTTAATTGACAGGTCCGCCGCGTTAGTGAACACTACTGTTCATAAACCGGAGGAGAGGACCATGGCTCAAGTCGAGTCCAACAAGGCTAAGATCGCCAAGCGCGTCATCGAAGTGCTCGAATTCTTCGATGAGGATCATCCCCAGGCTACCGTGATGGACATTGTCCGCCGGTTCGACCGTCCCCAGTCCAGCACGTCTGAACTGCTGTCGAGCCTTGTGGACCTTGGCCTGCTGCACAAGGATCCCTGTTCGCGTTCCTATTCGCCCACCCCGCGCGCCGCGATGCTGGGGGCTGCCGTTCAGCCCAAGCTGGTGCGTGATGGCGCGCTCACTGGCCTGATCGACCGGCTGTCGGCACAGACCGGCCTTGGCGTGGCCGTGTTCGGCATGGTCGGGCTGAAGGCGCAGGTGTTCAACTGGCGCGTTGGCAAACGGACCTTCCGCACGGCCGGTCCTGCCGGTTTCTGCGGTGGCCAGCAGGATCATCTGTCCGATAGCGCCGCAGGCTGGCTGCTGCTGTCGACCATTGCCCAGCCGCGTCGCGACGGCATGATCCGTCGCCTCAATGCCGAAGCAAGCGCCGACCGCAAATTCCTGCCCACCGAAATGGCGGCGCAGGTCCAGGCCTGCCGCGATCATGGCTTTGCCACCGGCAAGGCAGGCTTCGGATCGATTGCCGACGTCACCGCCGTGCTGTTGCCCAACATGCCCGACGGCCAGCCGCTGGCCATTGGCTTTGTCTATGAACCGTCCGACCAGATCGATGCCGACAGCCTGCTGCGCACCCTGAACGAGGCGGTCCGTCGCTGCGTCGAGGAACCGGCACCTGCGCCCGTTTCCCCGCTGTTCGATGCCAGCCGCCAGACGATGGAGGCCAAGCATGGCTGATGTGAAAGACAAAGCGGACGAGGAACTGGCCGCATCCGCGCGCAAATATTGGTCGGCCGAAGGCTATACCGAGGGCGGCGTCATCCGTGAGGTCGATTATGCGTCCCAGTCCGGCGGGCTGGACCCGTCGCTTGCCGGAATCAAGATTGTCGATACCGACACGCATATCACCGAAGCGCCCGACCTGTTCACGTCGCGCGCGCCCGCTGCGCTAAAGTCCAAGGTTCCCTATGTGAAGCTGGACAATGACGGGGTGGAACGCTGGTATGTCGGCGACCGCAATTTCGGGTCTATGGGCGGCAATGTCATCCGTGCCGACAATAACAAGCTGCTGGGACGGCTGGCCTTCCCGAAGCTGGAGCAGGCCCATCCGGGTGGTCATCTGATCAAGGAACGATTGCAAGCGATGGACGATATGGGCGTCTATGCCCAGATCGGCTTCCAGAATTCAGGTGTGACCCAGGCCGGGTCGCTCATGTCGCTCGGCGATCCCGACCTCGCGCTGGCCATCGTCCAGATGTATAATGACGCATCCGCCGAATATCAGCAGGTGTCGGGCAACCGCATTTTCAACATGGGTCATCTGCCCTTCTGGGACCAGAAGGCGCTGGAGACCGAAGCCCGCCGTTGCTACGACATGGGCCTCAAGGGCTTCGTCCTGCCCGACACGCCCGAACGTGTCGGCGTGCCGAGCTTCCTGCACGATTATTGGACGCCGTTCCTGGAGATGTGCGAAGCGACCGGTATGCCGCTCAACTTCCACCTCAATTCCGCGGTCGATCCCAATACGCTGACCTGGGAAGGCTTTGGCTTTGAACAGACGTTGTCGGTGGTGGCGACGATGTTCTCGATCGGCAATGCCGCGACGCTGGGCAACTGGATGGTGTCGGGACGGCTGGACCGTCACCCGAAGCTGAAGATCGGCCTCATCGAAAGCGGCATGGGCTGGCTGCCCTTCGCGATCGAGGCGCTGGAGCATCAGTTCAACGAGATGCTGCCGACCAAGAAAGGCCTGCTCAACAAGCGGCCATGGGAATATTTCCGCGACCATTTCTGGGTCACCTTCTGGTTCGAGAAGGTCGGTCCCAAGCTGTTGCTGGAAACCATCGGCGTGGACAAGGTGATGTTCGAGACCGACTTCCCGCATCCCACATCGCTCTATCCCGGCGTGCAGGCGCATGTCGTCGATGTGCTGGGCGGCTATGACTATGCGGTCAAGAAGAAGGTGCTGCAGGACAACGCGACGACCATGTATAATTTGCCCTTCTGATTGAGGGCATAACCGGGGCGCTCTGTCCCTCTCTCCAGAGCGCCCCGCTTTTTTTGCGCCGTGCCGGATCAGGCGCGGGCGGCGGTGATGATTACTTCCACCTTATAGTCGGGCGTTGCCAGTTTCGCTTCGCCGGTGGCGCGCGTGGGGGCCGCGACGTCGGCGATCCAGGCGTCCCATACCGCATTCATTTCCGCAAAATCGGCGATGTCGGCCAGCCAGATGGTGGCGCGCAGGATGTGCGCCTTGCTGCTACCCGCCAGCGCCAGCAGACGGTCGATCTCGGCCAGAGCGCTCTGGGTCTGGGCGGTCACGCTGTCGCCTTCGCCGACCTGACCGGCCAGATAGACGGTGTCGCCATGAATGACCGCTTCGCTCATGCGCGGGCCGGTTTCGATGCGGGTAATGGTCATGCGTTTTCTCCTTGGAAATCAGCGCCGATAGCGGGCCAGCGCCAGATCGGCGGTTTCGATCGCGGGGGGTTGGCCGCCGATCAGGTCGGCGATTACCTGGCCCGACCCGCAGGCCATGGTCCAGCCCAGCGTGCCATGGCCGGTGTTGAGGAACAGATTGTCGATCGGCGTGGCACCCACCACCGGCGTTGAATCGGGCGTCATCGGCCGCAGCCCGCTCCAGAATGTCGCTTTGCTCAGATCCCCCGCGCCGGGGAACAGCGTGCCGACACTATGGTCAAGCGTGTCGCGGCGCGCCTGTGGCAGGTCATTGGTGTAACCCGACAGTTCGGCCATGCCACCCACGCGGATGCGGTCGCCCAGCCGGGTGATCGCGACCTTGTAGCTTTCATCAAGCAGGGTGGAGACCGGGGCGGCATCCGGCTGCACGATCGGCACGGTGATCGAATAGCCCTTCACTGGATAGACAGGCAGGCGCAGGCCGAGCGGAGCGAGGAGCAAGGGCGAGAAGCTGCCCATGGCGACGAGATAGGCGTCGCCAATCACGTCGCCTTCGTCAGTCACGACATGGCTGATGCGCCCGGCTTCGCGCGCCAGCCCCTTGATCGTGCGGCCCATCAGGAACTGGACGCCGCGCGCACGC
The DNA here is from genome assembly GCA_023266575.1 of Sphingobium sp. GTDB lineage: Bacteria > Pseudomonadota > Alphaproteobacteria > Sphingomonadales > Sphingomonadaceae > Sphingobium. The sequence goes on along the minus strand of JAHFPV010000007.1, from coordinate 20,750 downwards.
GCCATGTCTGCAAGGGCATTGGTGAATTTGAAACAGTCGCCCGTCTCGTCATTGGGCAGGCGCAGACCACCTGCGATGGACGAAGCGCTGGCGGCGAGGCCCGGTTCGGCGGCGATGCATCCGGCGCGGTCCAGCACCTCGAACGGGACATTGTCGGCGCGCAGCACCTCAATATCCTTGGCGATGCCGTCGAGCTGCTTCTGTTCGCGGAACAGCTGGAGCGTCCCCTGGCTACGCTCGTCATAGCTGATGCCAGTGGCGGTACGCAGGGCAATTAGTTGGTCGCGGCTATATTCGGCGAGGCGCACCATCCGCCCCTTGTTGATGCGATAGTTGGCCGCATTGCAATTGCCGAGCATCGCGATCATCCAGCGCAGCATCGCCATGTCGACATTGGGGCGCAGGATCAGCGGGGCGTGCTGCATGAACAGCCAGCGCAGCGCCTTGGCCGGGATGCCGGGCGCAGCCCATGGCGACGCATAGCCGGGCGAGATTTCCCCCGCATTGGCGAAGCTGGTTTCCTGCGCCACGCCAGTCTGGCGATCGATCAGGACGACCTCATGGCCGGCCTGCGAGAGATACCAGGCGGAGGTGACGCCGATGACGCCGCCACCCAGAATGACGACCTTCATGCCATGATGCTCCTGTCGGGGGTGGCGACCGGCGCGGGCAGATAGGTGCGCGCATAGCGGTGGCCGAGCCGGGTCAATATTTCGTAGCTGATCGTGTCGGCCTGCGCCGCGACATCGTCGATCGTCTGGTGCGGGCCGATCAACTCGACCGGCGCACCGGCGTGAAGCATCGCATCGGGGACGTCGGTGACATCGAGCGCCATGCTGTCCATCGACACCCGCCCTACGATCGGCACGCGCACGTCGCCGATCCAGGCACTGCCCCGATTGCTCAGGTGACGCGGCCAGCCATCGGCATAGCCGACCGAAACGGTGGCAACGCGCGACGGGCGATCGAAACGGTGGGTCAGGCCATAGCCGACCCCTGCCCCCGCATCGACGGTGCGGAGCTGGACGATATAAGCGTCGAGCGCGACGACCGGCTGCATCGGGTTGGGCTGGCCATGGGGCGCGCCGCCATAGAGGGCGATCCCGGCGCGGACGATATCGCCATGACCCACACCCGATGTCATCGCGCCGCCCGAATTGTCGATCGAGCGGGGGATGCCGGGGAACTGGCTGGCGATGGCGTCAAAGGTGGCGCGCTGGCGCGGGTTGAAGGCGTCGTCGGGATCGTCGGCGCAGGCGAGATGGGTCATGACCAGCCGCAGGTCTATGCCGTCAAGCCGCTCAGGCAACTGGCGCAGTGTAGTTAAATCGTCCGGGGTCAGGCCGAGGCGGGCCATGCCGCTGTCGACCTGAATCACGCCCGGCAAGTGGCGGCCCTGTGTGCGGGCAAGGGCGGCCCAGCGGTCAATCTGTTCCAGCGCGTTGAGGACCGGCACCGCGCCGATCGCCGCGCAATCCGCTTCCGCGCCGGGCGGCAGGCCGTTGAGGATATAGAGGGTGGTGTCGGTCGGCAGATGCTGCTTCAGAGTCTCCGCTTCGCACAGATGGGCGACGAAGAAATGGCGGCAGCCTGCCGCATAGAGAGCAGCCGATACTGGGGCGGCACCCAGGCCGTAAGCGTCAGCCTTGACCACGCCCGCCACGCTGGCGGGGGCAACATGCCGGGTGATCAGCCGATAATTGGCCACCAGCGCGCCAAGGTCGATGCGCAAATGTCCCGCGGTCCCATGCTGCATCGCCATTCCCTTTCCGATCCCGCCGCAGTGTAAATCACGTTTGTGCGAATATCCACGCAATCAGTGGATGATTATTCGATATTTTCCGCCTATATAGCCGATTGTTTCAGGGAATTTGCATATATGGCCATGTCCTTCGACAATATGGATCGCGCGATTCTGCGCCTGCTCAAGCTGAACGCGCGGCGATCCAATGCCGAGATCGCGGCGGAGATCGGCCTGTCGCCGTCGGCCTGTCACCGCCGCATCCGCCAATTGGAGGCCGAGGGCTATATTCGCGGTTATACCGTGGTCGCGGGCGGGCGCGACGACAACAGGCTGGTCAATGTGCTGGTGCAGGTGACACTGGACCGGCAGACCGAGGATCATCTCGCCCGCTTCGAACATGCGGTGCGGCAATGCCCGGAAATCCGCGAATGTTTCCTGATGACCGGCGCGGTCGATTATTGGCTGCGGGTGGAGGCGGACAGCGTGGACGCCTATGAGCGTATCCATAGCGAGATATTGTCGCGAATGCCCGGCGTGACCCGGATCAATTCCAGCATCGCCATGCGCGACGCGCTGCGCCCGCGCCGCAGCAAGGGGTGAGGGGCTGAACACGGATAGCATATAGGTTGGATCATGCGATTTCGCCGTCTCGACCTTTAATTTGCTGGCGGTGTTCGAGGGGCCGATGCATCTGAGCTGGCCTGCGATGAGTGCGGCGCTGATGGTTGTTCGACGAGGCAGTGGAGATTTTCCTGCCAGATGGCACGATGATCGCGCGGGTTCCATCGCCCGCTTGAAGGGCTGCTGGTCTAGAGCCCATGGCACAAAGGACAGATTGTCCTGCTGTGCGACGGCGTCCATGCAACGACTCCCCATTTGGGGCAAGGGGCGGGCATGGCGATCGAGAATAGTCTGACGCTGGCCGACAAACTGTCGCGCTATCATGATCTTGAAACGGCGCTGATTGCCAATCCGGACCGGCGTTTGAGCGCTGCGCCTATATCGTGCGCGAAAGCCTGGCGATCTGGCACGGCCAGACTGGTCAGGGAAAGCTGGTCGACAACGCCAAAGCCGCCCGTGCCATGTTGGAGACCGTCGCGCAGCCGCTCTGAAGCGCGCCGATTTTTCAGGAGTCTGCAATGATGAGCCGCCAATTCATCGACCTGTCGATCACGCTCGACAATGATGTGGTGTCCGACCCGCCCTTCATGCGGCCCAGCATCACTTATCAAACCCATGGCGATACGGTGCAGGAATTGCAGCATTTCTTCCCCGGCGTGACGGCGGAGCAGACGCCGGATGGAGCGGGTTTTGCGGCAGCCGAGTGGGTGACGCTGACCACGCATAATGGCACACATCTCGACGCGCCCTATCATTATCATCCGACCATGGATGGCGGCCAGCGGGCGATCACGATCGACGAGGTGCCGCTCGACTGGTGTTTCCGGCCGGGCGTGAAGCTGGACTTCCGCCATTTTGCCGATGGCTATGTCGTGACCGCCGCCGATGTCGAGGCGGAGCTGGCGCGGATCGGCCATGATCTCCAGCCGCTCGACATCGTGCTGGTCAACACCGCGGCGGGCCAGGCGCTCGGACGGCCCGACTTCGTCAACGTCGGCTGCGGCATGGGCTATGAGGCGACCATGTACCTGACCACTCGCGGCGTGCGCGTGACCGGCACCGACGCATGGAGCTGGGACGCGCCCTTTGCCCATACCGCGCAGAAGGTGAAGGAAACGGGCGACACGTCGCTGATCTGGGAAGGGCATAAGGCAGGCCGCGACATCGGCTATTGCCATCTGGAAAAGCTGCACAATCTGGAAGTGCTGCCGCCCTACGGCTTCACCGTCAGCTGCTTCCCCCACAAGATCAAGGGTGCGTCGGCGGGCTGGACCCGCGCCGTCGCCATTATCGAGGTATAAGCACTGCCGCCTAGCGGAAGCCGATGGCCCAGGTGCAGGCGGCGGCGACGAGCAGGCCGATCACGGCTTTCCAGGGTGAGCCGGCAGGCAGCGCCTTTGCTTGCTCGACCGGCATAGTGCCGCGGCCATGGATCATCGGGCCGATCAGATTATGGCGCAGGCGCAGCAGATAATAGAGGATCGCGACGATGTGGAGCGCGACCAGCGCGAGCAGCAGGTTGAACAACAGGCCGTGCAGATCAGCGGCCATCCGCCCCTGATCGAAGCTGACATAATCGGCGAGGGGACCGGATTCCAGACCGTCCACATCCACCGCGAACAGGCCTGCCGTCACCATCGCGATCAGGCTGACAAGCATCAGCAATACGCTCCAGCCGCCGACCGGATTATGACCGGCGGTGGCACGATAGGGGCGCGTCCTGAGATTGCGGAGATAGGCGAAGGCCGTGCGGGGGCTGCGCACGAAATGGACGAAACGGGCCGTCCCGCTGCCCACAAATCCCCAATAGAGGCGGAAGATCAGCAGGAAGAGGATGGCGTAGCCCGACAGGCGGTGCCATTCCATCTCATGCCGCTCGCCGCTCCACCAGGAAAAGCCCAGCAGGCCGACGAGCAGCCAGTGGAACAGGCGGATATAGATATCCCAGACAAGTGGGCGTCGGGATGCGTCGGTCGGCATGGCGGGATCGCTCAGCTGTCGGCGCGGAACTGGCGATGGCAGGCGGCGCAAGTGCCGCCAGTCGCCTTGCCCTGGGCGCGGATGGCGTCGGCATTGCCGCCATTGACGATGCCGACCAGCTTGCCCGATTCGACGACCAGCTTCGCCATCTGGCCGTCAAAGGTCGCGCGATCGGTCCAGATATTGGGCAGCGCGTCGGTGGGGACGCCTGCCGTCGGGCCACTGCCTGCCGGAAACAGCCGGGACTGATCGCGCGCGGTGGCGGCGATCGTCTGGGCCGCAGCGACCATTGCGGCTTTCGCCGGGGCGTCGCTCTTGAGCTGGTCGTTCAGCGCCTTCATCGCTGCGCCCATTTTCTTGTATCCGGCCTGCCGCGCGACGACCGCTGCCTTGGGCGAGGGCGCGGCGGCTGGGGCGGCTGTCAACGGTCCCGCCAGCATCGGCAGGCCGATCAGCGAAAATCCCAGCAGCGCAAGCATTGGGCGGCGGAAAGACGGTGATTTGGTCATGCGATAATCTACCCTGCTTTTTGGCTGGTCAAGGCTCTGGAACGATCTGCGGCGCAGCACCCGCCATCTTCACCGACACCTTGTCGGGAAAGACGGTGCGAAAAATCTGCTTCACTTCGGTGAGGCCGCCATCGGCCATCTGGGCGGCAGTCGTGCCGAACTTGTTGGGGATGTCGATGCGCGCGCCATGGGCGGCAAGGATGCGCAGCATCGCTTCAAGCTCCGGCTGCACGCCACCGGCGAGCACCAGGTGGAGCGCGGTCATGCCGTTAGCCCCCGCAACGTCGACGGCGGGGGATAGCGACAGGGCAAAGTCGAGCGTGGCTGCACTGCCCCCGCGCGCGGCCGCCAGCACAACATTGGTGCCGTCAGCCGCGACGAAGCGGGGGTCGGCCCCTGCGGCCAGCAACAGCGCCATAGCATCCTTGCGCCCGTTGGCGGCGGCGATCAGCAGCGGCGGTGTGGGCGGTACGGGCGGCGGGGGAACGCCGAAATTGGCTTCGGTCACCCATTTGATCCGCGATGGGCCGGTCAGGCCATTGGGATCGGCGCGCTTGGCCAGCAGCAGATGGATGAGTTCGGTGTCGCCGCCCGCTGCGGCGCCGTGAAGCAACTGCTCCCCGGTCCGGTCCCGCTCGGCCACGTCAACGCCATGCGGGACCAGCAGGGCGGCCGCCCCGTAATTTTTCTGGTAAAGCGCAAGCTGCGCGGCGCTCGTGTTTTCCGGGCCGCGATAGGCGCTGTCCGCGCCCGCAGCGAGCAATATCTGGGTGGCCGCAACCACGCCGCTCTTGATCGCGAAGAATAGGGGCGTGAAGCCACCCTTAGACACGCGATTGGGGTTTGCGCCAGCCTTGAGCAACAGGGCGATGGCTTCGGTCCGTCCGGCGGCGGCGGCCCACATCAAGGGCGTCTGGCCGCGACTGTCGATCCGGTCCGGGGCCGCGCCCATGGCGAGCATCCGCGCGACGGCGTCGGCAGGGCCATGGCGGGCGCAGATGGCAAGCGGGGTCGTGCCGTCGGCGCGGGCGCCGCGCACATCGGCGCGGGCATCAAGCAGTTGCGCGACAATTGTCGGCTCGCCCAGTTCGCAGGCTAGTGACAATGGCGTCACGCCATCCTGATCGGCGCTGTTGACGCTTGCGCCGCCGGCCAGCAGCGCAGCGACGATCGATGGATTTTGGACATTCACCGCCCAGCTGAGCGGCGTCGCGCCAAAGGCCAATATCTGATTCGGGTTTGCCCGATCCGCCAATGCGGCCTGCACGGCCACGACGTCATTGGCCATAATCGCCCGCTCAAGCCCGTCATCCTTTTGCGGCGCGCGCGCCTGTGCCATGCCGCAACCGGCGAGCAGCGCCAGCAAGGCGAGGAGCGCGCGCAGGCGATCAGGCACTGGTCAGCGCCTTGAACGGGCCATCGCTGTCGCCGAAGCGGGTCGCGGGGACATCCAGCACATGCAGCGCACTCAACAGCAGGTTGGACATGGTCGTCCCCTTTTGCGCGACGATATGCCGGTCGCCCGGCACCAGTCCGCCCGCTACGATGACGGGCAGGTCCATATGGTCATGCTCATTGGGATCGCCAAAGGCCGATCCGCGCAGCACCAAAGTCCGGTCCAGCAGCGATCCTTCGCCGTCCTTCACCGCCTTCATCCGGTCCAGATAATAAGCGAAATATTCCATATGATGCCGGTTGATCCGGGCCAGTTTCGCCATTTTTTCCGGGTTGTTGCCATGATGGCTGAGCATATGGTGCGAATCCGGCACGCCGATTTCGGGATAGGTGCGGTTGCTGAGTTCCCGGCCGATCATGAAGCTGCCGATGCGCGTGATGTCGGCTTGCATCGCCAGCACCTGAAGGTCGATCATCAGGCGGACATGCGCGTCGAAGCTGTCGGGGATACCCGCAGGCCGTTCCAGATCGGCGCTCTGCGCGCCGCCGCCCGATGCGATGGCGCGCTGGATGCGCCGTTCGATGTCGCGGGTCGCTTCGAGATATTCCTCGAGCTTGTGGCGATCCTCCATCCCCAGCACGCCGCTCAGCCGGGCGCTGTCATCCATCACGAAATCCAGGATGCTCGATTGCCGCCGCAACTGGGCCAGGCGGCTCTTGGCGTCCAGCGCGTCACCGTCGCCGAACAGCCGCTCGAACACATCACGCGGATTGGCGGTGACGGGCAGCGGCACGGTGGGGTTCCGCCAGCTGATGCCGTTGGTATAGGCGCAGCTATAGCCGATGTCGCAACTACCCAGCAGGCTGGCCTGATCGATCCCCAGTTCCAGCGAGCTGAGCTGGGTCGCGTCACCCAGATGATCGGCATAGGCCTGATCGACCGAAATGCCGCAGCGTATGTCGGTGCCTTCGGTCTGCTTGACATGGACGCCGGTGATGAAGGCGGGGCAGGAGCGGCCATGCCCGGCGGGACGATCCCCCATCGCCGCCGCGCTGGGGTGGCCAAGGCCGGTGATGACGCTGATCTGCGTTCGGTGCGGCGCCAGCGGCTCCAGCGTTGGCGGCAGTGCGAAACCCGGTCCCTGCGTTGTCGGCAGAAACTGGTTCATCATCATGCCGTTGGGCGAATAGAATATCTGGAGCCGTTTGGGCCGGGCCGCGACATCGGCTGCTTTGGCCGATGGCATCATTGCTTCCAGAAATGGCAGCGCCATGGTCGTGCCTGCGCCGCGCAACAGGGTGCGGCGGCTAAGCGGTTTGCGCAGGATGATCATCTTGCTCCCCTCATTGACCGGTTGTCCTTCGCAGGGTGAAGGGCGCGCTATGCACGATCCCCTTGATGACGGTCTGGATGCGATAGCCATCCGCAGCAGCGCTGCGGCCGATGGTGCGAATGGCCGGCATGTCGCGCGCATCCACCCCGCGGGCCAGCGCATAGGTCAGCAGCCGCTCGGTAAAGGCGCTGGCAAACTCGTCCTTTTGCGTCAGCAATATCCGTTTCAGCCCGGAAAGCCCGGCAAATTGGGTGCCGTCCGGCATCCGCGCCGACACGTCGATGGGCTGGCCCGCATCCTTCTGACGGAAGGCGCCGATCGCATCGAAATTTTCAAGGCTAAAGCCCAGCGGGTCCATTTTAACATGGCAGGCGGCGCAGGCCGGACTCTTGCGATGCAGTTCCAGCTGCTCGCGCGCGGTCAGCAGACGGCCGTCATGCTTTTCCTGCAAGGCCGGTACGTCTGGCGGCGGCGGGGGTGGCGATGCGGCGAGCAGATTGTCGAGAATCCACTTGCCCCGTTTCACCACGGACGTGTGATTGCCATAGGAGGTGACGGTCAGGATGCTCGCCTGCCCCAGCAACCCGCCGCGATTGGACGCCGGGTCCAGGCTGACGCGGCGCATGGCGGTGCCGGTAATGCCGCTGATGCCATAATGGTCGGCCAGCCGCTGGTTGAGGAAGGTATAGTCCGCCGCAATGAAATCAAGCAGACTGCGGTTGGTCCGCAGAACGTAACTGAAGAACATTTCCGTCTCCCGCGCCATGGCGCTGCGCAGGCGGGTATCGAATTTGGGGAAAACGGTGATGTCGGGCCGCTGCTGGTCCAGATTGCGCAGATAGAGCCATTGGCCTGCGAAATTGGTCGTCAGCGCCTGCGCGCGCGGATCGGCCAGCATCCGCGTGACCTGCGCGTCCATGACGCCCGGTTTCTGCAACTGGCCGGTTTCAGCCAGGTGGAGCAGGGTTTCGTCGGGGATGCTGCTCCACAGGAAGAAGGACAGGCGGGAGGCGAGTTCAAGGTCGGTCAGCCGCCGGACGCCGCCCAGCTTGCTGCCCGCCGGGTCCTGTTCGACCAGGAACAGGAAGTGGGGTGACACCAGGATCGCCTCCACCGCCGCCTCGACCCCATGTTCGAAATCGGACTGGGCGCGTTCCGTCGCATAAACGCGCATCAGCGGGGTCAGGTCGCTGTCGGTCACCGGACGCCGATAGGCGCGGCGGGCGAGCGACGCGACGATCTGCCGGGCGCAGGCGGTTTCGGCGGTGGCGCGGGCAGGCTTGCACAGGAAGATGCGGTCGCGGCTGGGGGTTCTGCCGACGCCCTTGGGCGAAAATGGCCCGGCCACGTCGATCTGGAGGACGTCGCGCGGGTAATTTTGCTGCGAATAGCGCGGCGATATGCGATAGGACGGCACATCGACCGTTTTGACGCGCACGCCATCGACCGAAACGTCCATTGGCAGCATCACCGGCGCGGCGGTCGGCACCGGCACCTTGTCGAGATCGTTACGCAGCGTCTGGACACTTTCGTCGGGCGCGATCTGGCGGCGGAACGACAGGCCGATGACATGCGCCCCGGCTTTCAGCGGCACACGGACGCTGACCTTATCCTCCTTCTGCCGGTCGGTTTCATTATTGGTGTTGGCGTTCAGCCAGCCGCTGATTTCGTAGGTCGCGTCGTAGCGGGCATAATAAGTGAATGCCCCGCCGCCGCGCGAGCCGAGCGGCAGGTCGTCGCTGGCGCGCTCATTATAGGCGGGGCGGCCGCCATTCATGACCGACCCGTCCTTGGGCACTTCATAGGAGGTCACAAATTCCCGCCGGGACGTAAGGCCCGTCGCCATGCGCCCGACCTTGCCCGCCACTGCAATGTAGCGGTCCATCAAAGTCGGCGAGACGCTCAGCACGTCGGCGATATTATCAAAGCCATAACCCGAATTATCCTGCGGCAATTCGCGGCTGACATCGACCTTGAGCGCCAGCAGGTCGCGCACGGCATTGGCATATTCGACCCGGTTCAAGCGCCGGATAGTGGCGCGACCGGGATCGGGATGCTGGGCGGCATAGCTGTCCAGCCCATTTTCCAGCCATTGGACGAAGGCGGCTCTGGCGGCGGGGGTTGGCTGCGGCTTGTTGAGCGGGGGCATTTCGCCCTGCCGGGTGCGGCGCAGCACCTTTTCCCAAATATCCATATTCTTGCCGTGAAACAGGTCACCATTGCGCACATCGTCGAGCGACAGGTTGGCGATCTTGTCGCTGTCATTATGGCAGCGCGAACAATAGTCGCCCAGGATCGCAGGAGTCGCATCCGGCGCAGTCACGGCCGCAACGGTGGGCAGTTGCGGCACTTCGTCAGGCCGCGCCAGAACCGATGCCGTGGCGACCAGCGCGCTGAGCGCCAGGATGCAACTGGGCAATGTCGGATGCCAGTTCAGGCCCATCTACTATGATCCCATGTCCCGCAGACGGCTGCGCGCCACCCCCTTCAACCTGACAGAACGCTTGGCGGCGCATCGTCCGCCGTCCGTCCATGCAAATTGGGTATGAGCGCGGCCCTATTGGGCTTTGGGCGTTGCGTCCATTGCCGTTAACGGGACGGAGGAATCGCAAAATTAGGCCACCCCCATGGATAGGGCCGCCCTGCCCCGTGCCCGCCCGACCGCCCTGATTTTGGCAACGGGACGTCCGCAATATCGTCATTGAACATCGCGGGAGTCGTCGTCAGAAGGGCCGCGAAACGGGGGATATTTATGACGCGGGTGGCTGCATTATTGGTGGCGCTGATGGCAAGCGCCGGGCCGGTCATGGCGCGGACGCCCGCCGCCCCTTTATCCAATGAAGCGCGCACGGCGGCCTATCTGGACCGGATCGCCGGCAGCAATCCGCGCTTGCGCATCTTCCTGCAAGCCATGCCCAAGGGCGGCGACCTGCACAATCATGCGGGCGGCGCCAATTTCGCGGAAGATTATCTGCGCTGGGCGGCGGCGGACGGGCTGTGCATTACGACCGACAATCATCATATCGTCGAACCGCCCTGTACCACGCCGGGGCGCATAGCGGCAGCGGGGCTGGAAAAGGCCTATCCCCATTATTCACGCGCGATCGACGCCTTTTCAACGCGCGGTTTCGAGGCGGGCGTGGGTGACCCGGAAGTGTCGGGCTATGATCGTTTCTTTGCGACCTTCGACGCGTTCGGCCCGGCCTATAGCCGCCATGTCGGCGAAGCGATGGCGCTGACCCGGCAGCAGGCGGCGGCTGATCATGTCTCCTATGTCGAACTGGGCAGCGGCGCGCGGGCGGGCTGGATGCTGGGCATGAAGATGGCCGATGCCGACGCCGGTGATCTTGCCGCGCTATACGCAAAGGTCGCGCCGTTGCTGCCGGACGCAGTCGCCAGCGCGAAGGCCGATTATGACGGCTATGATGCGCAGGGTGCGGCGATCGACGGGTGCGGGACGGCGAGTGCCAAACCGGCCTGCAGCGTCGAAATGCGCTATCTCTACACCGCGATCCGCACCAGTCCGCCCGCGCAGGTGTTCGCACAACTGGCCTTCGGCTTTGCCCTGGTCGAGGGCGATCCGCGCTTTGTCGGGGTCAACATCGCCGCGCCAGAGCATGATCCCGTCGCGGTGCGCGACTATGCGCTACATATGCAGATGATCGCATTCCTCAAGGCGCGGCACCCCACGGTGCAGCTGTCGCTCCATGCGGGCGAATTGACGCTGGGGCTGGTGCCATCGCGCGACCTGGCCTTTCATATTCGTAGTGCCGTGGAAGTGGCGGGCGCGCGGCGGATCGGTCATGGCATCGACATCGCCTATGAGAGCGACGCACCGTCGCTGCTGGCGCGGATGGCGCGCGATCAGGTGGCGGTGGAGATCAACCTGACCAGCAACGCCGTCATATTGGGGGTGAAGGGCAGCGATCATCCACTGTCGCTCTATCGCGAAGCGGGCGTGCCGGTGGTGCTGTCAACCGACGATGAAGGCGTGTCGCGCAGTGATATGACCAACGAATATCTGCGCGCGGTGACCGAACAGGGGCTGCGCTACATGGATTTGAAGCAGATTGTGCGCAACGGATTGCATTACAGCTTCCTGCCCGGCGACAGCCTGTGGCAGGACAAGCCCGGCGGCGCGCGGGTCGCGGCGTGCGTGGTGATGGATGCGCCGGGATGCGGCGCCTGGCTGGCGAAAAATGTCAAAGCTGCGGCGCAGGCGCGGCTGGAGCGCGATCTTACAGCCTTTGAAGCGATCCCGCGCTGACCCGGTCGGGGACGGCAAGATTCAAGATCACCGCCACCAGTGCGGCGGGCAGCACACCCGACGTCAGGATAATGCGCAGCGTTTGCGGCAAGTGCGATACCGCGTCCGGCTCCAGTTCCAGCCCGATGCCGATCGACAGCGCAACGCCGAAGATCAGCATGTTGCGCTGGGTCCATTCGACGCCCGACAGGATAGACAGCGCCGCCGAGGCGACCATGCCGAACATCACGATCACGCCGCCGCCCAAAATCTCGATCGGGATGGTGGTGATCAGCGCGCCGATCTTGGGCGCGAAGCCGCATAGGATGAGGAAAAGTGCGCCGATCGTCACGATATGGCGGCTCATGATGCCGGTGATGGCGATCAGGCCGACATTCTGGCTGAAGGACGTGTTCGGCATCGCTCCGAACATGCCCGCCAGCGCAGTGCCAAGACCGTCCGCGCTGGTCGCACCGATCAGTTCGCGGTTCGTGGCCGGGCGACCGGCGCCGCCTTCGCAAATGGCCGATACCGCGCCGATCGATTCGATCGCGGAGATGAAGCCCATCAGGCAAAAGCCAAGGATCGCAGGGAGCGACACGGCAAAGCCGAAATGGAAGGGTTGCGGGACCATCACCCAGCCCGCCGTCGCGACCGGGGCGAGCGACACCCGCCCCATTGCGGCGGCCACTGCATAGCCTGCCAGCAGGCCCAGCAGCACCGAGGCGGTAGACCACAGACCGCGCCCGTAGAAGCTGAGGCCCAAAGTCACGACCACGACGATGCCCGCCAGCATCCAGCTGTTCCCCGCGCCATAGGCTGGCGTACCCTGCGCCGCGACGCCACCGGCGGCATATTGCACCCCGACGCGCATCAATGACAGGCCGATCATCAGCACGACCAGTCCCGTGACCATCGGCGGCAGGGCGAAACGAATGCGACCGATGCAGCTGCTGACACAGGCGTGGAACAGGCCGCCGATAATGGCGGCGGTCGTGAGCTGCGCCATCGCAGCCACTCCCTGCCCCGCGACGATCGGGATCATCACCGGCAGGAAGGCGAAGCTGGTCCCCTGCACGATCGGCAGGCGAGCGCCGATCGGTCCGATACCGATCGTCTGCATCAGTGTGGCGATTCCGGCGAACAACATGGCCATCTGGATCATGTAGATCATGGGGGTGGGATCGGCCGATCCGAAGCCGAAACCGGCTGCGCCCGCCACGATGATCGCGGGGGTCAGATTGCTGACGAACATCGCCAGCACATGCTGGACGCCCAGCGGAATTGCGACGGCGAGGCCGGGGAAATGATCGGGATCGCGGGCTTGCTCCGCCGTCATGGGTGTCATCAGGCCAGACTCATCAGGCGGGTGAGCGATCGGTATGCGGCTTGCAGGATGGTCATGCGGTCGCCCTGGACCAGTTGGCCGTCGCGCACGACTGCGCGGCCTTCGACAAATACATCGCGCGCGCCCGTTGGTGGGCTGAGGATCAGGCCTGCGACCTTGTCCCAAGCCCCCATGGAGGCCACGTTCACAACGTCCCACAGGACGATGTCGGCGCGCTTGCCCGGCGCGATCCGGCCGCAATCGTGGCGGCCCAGCATTTCCGCCCCGCCACGGGTGGCGATGAAGAGGGCGTCGCGCGGATCGAAGGCGGCGGGGCCGCCGATCGCGCGCTGGAGCAGCATCGCCTGGCGCGCTTCCAGCAGCAGATTGCCGCTGTCGCTGGAGGCGGAGCCGTCGACGCCAAGGCCGAGCCGCACGCCCTGTTCAAACATCGCTTTGAGCGGGGCGATGCCGGAGCCAAGGCGGCAGTTGGAACAGGGGCAATGGGCGACGCCGGTGCCGGTCCGCGCGAACAGGGCGATTTCGCGGGCATCAAGCTGGACGCAATGGGCGTGCCATACGTCCGGGCCGACCCAGCCCAGACTTTCGGCATAATCGCCGGGGCAACAGCCGAAGCGTTCGAGCGAGAAGGCGACGTCGTCGGCATCCTCCGCCAGATGGGTGTGCAGCATCACGCCCTTGTCGCGGGCGAGCAAAGCGGCGTCGCGCATCAGCCCCTGACTGACCGAAAAGGGTGAGCACGGTGCGACGCCGACGCGGACCATGGCTCCGTCCCCCGCGTCATGGAAACGGTCGATCACGCGGATCGTGTCGTTAAGGATCGCACGCTCATCCTCGACCAGACTGTCGGGCGGCAGGCCGCCATCGCTTTCCCCCACGCTCATCGCGCCGCGGGTGGGGTGGAAGCGGATGCCGATGCCCTGCGCGGCGGCGATCGTGTCATCGAGCGTCACGCCATTGGGGAAGAGATAGAGATGATCGGAGGTGAGCGTGCAGCCCGACAAGGCCAGTTCCGCGAGGCCCAGCTGGGTCGCGGCGAACACGTCCTCCGGGCGATACTGCGCCCAGATGGGATAGAGGCGCTTCAGCCAGTCGAACAGCGAGGCGTTGATCGCGCCGGGCAATGCGCGGGTCAGCGACTGGTAGAGATGATGATGGGTGTTGACGAGGCCGGGGGTGATAACGCAGCCGCGTGCCTCTACCACCTCATCGGCTTCCGCCAGCCACGAGCCCAGTTCCGTCGTCGTGCCTACCGCGACGATAACGCCATCCCGAAACGCGACGGCCCCGTCGGCAATTTCGCGCCGGGGATCGTCCATGCAGACAAGGACATCGGCGTTGCGGATGACGGTCAGTGCCATGCTATTGCGGCACGGTCTTTTCGTAGCGGTCCCAATGGCCGATCAGTTCGTCCACCACCTTTGACCCGACCAGATAGAGGCTTTCGAGCGCGGCGTTCATGCCGGCATAGCCCTCATTTTCGGTCAGCAGATAATGGGCGGCGGTGTCACCGGGTGGCGGCATGGTGAAATTGCTGCCTGCGCGCAGCACCATGAAGCGCTGCTTGTCCACCTTGCCGATCTTGTCGAGATAGGTGATCGATTGATAGATGCCGGTTTCCTCCATCGCGGAGGTGACAAATTCGCCCTTACCCTGCGTCCAATATTTCACCCAGTCATTGGCCCAGTCGGTCATCCGCGCGCCGTGCCAGAAGGTCATCGCCGCAAGCTGATCGCCCTTCAGGACGAAGGGCGGACGCTGCGCCATCGGGTGGTTGGTGAAACGCGCCCTTTCCTTCTCAATCGAAGGATCGTCGGGCAGGACCATGTCCCTGGTCAGATTGAAGGCCCAGTCGCGCAAGGTGGGGTTGATCTCGAATATTTCGCCCTGCCCCACCGGTGGGCTTGGATCGTTTGGGCCTTTGCTGTGCAGCGGGAAATAGCCGCTCTTCCAGTCGGCCGGGATTTCCCGCGCGTCGATTTCATGGGCGAGGTCGCCATCGACCAGATAGCGCGCCCAGGCGGCTGATCCGATCGACGCATCCTGCGGGTCGATGCCCGCAATCCCGGCAACCAGCCAATAGGCGTGGGACAGGTCGAACCGCGGGTCGAGACCCAGCGCCATGGTCGCGGTCGCCGATTTGATATTACCCATGCCGGTGACCATGCCCAATATCTGGGTCTTGGGATCATAATAGAGATCGTGATGGGACTGGGGGAAAGGGATGCGGGTATCGAGATGCCGCCGTTCCTTCCACAGCTGGAATTCGCCGGGCTTGTCGCCGCTATCCTCGCCAATTTCAAACAGCGACACGATGACGACACGGACGGGGAGCGGATGGGTACAGGCTTTGCCGGGCAGGCAGTCCTCGACGGCTGATGGCGGCGCAGCATGGGCCGTGACTGGGGCCATGAGCAGCAGGGTCGCACTCGCCAGTGTCGCGACATAAGACAGGAGGCGCATCGAACGTCCCTTATAACCGATCAAGAATGGAAGGCGCCGGTCGCCCGGCGCCTTCCACAGACATTAGAATTTATACGATACCGTCGCCTGGAAGCTGCGCGGCCGTTCGGGCAGGACGATGGTGCTGCCGAACAATTCGGTGAAGTTGGCGCGGAAATATTTTTCGTTGGTCGCATTTTTGACGACGAAGCGGAACAGCCAATTATCCAGCTGATAGGACGCGCCCAGATCGACCAGCGCATAGCCCGGCAACTTGACCGCCTGCGACTGGCCGGAGAATACCGAGTCCACCTTCACGACGCTGGCGCTGAGCGCCAGGCCGCTGTCGAAGGAATAGGTGCCGGTCAGCGAGTAAAGATTTTCCGGGATACCGGCGCGGCGTGCGTCATTCTTGCTACCAATCGGCAGCAATGCGCCAGGCTGGCCACCAAAGATCAGCGACGGGTCGGTCAGGCTGCCTTTCAGATCCTCATAGCCCAGGAAGCTGAACGCCGTACCACTGTCGAGGAAGGTCAGGTTGACGACTTTCGTCTTGGTATAGGCGCCGGTGATCAGGAAATGCCGATCGACCGACCAGCGGAATTCCGCCTCCAGTCCCTTGGTCTGCACCGACTGGTTGACCGTGGAAGACTGGATATTGTGATCGGTGCGCTCCTGCTTATACACCGACAGGGCGGCATAGAGCTGGCCGCCAAGCCAGCTGCCCTTGACGCCGCCTTCGACCATTTTGGAGGCGGTGATGAAGCCGTTGGCGGCCACCGTGCCAGCATCGATTTCCGACCCCTGGCCTGCAATCACCGTCGATTGGCGTGAGGCGGTGGCATAGGGGATCAGGCCGAAGGGCATTTTGTAGGAGGCACTCGCCGTCCAGGACCAGCCGCCCTTGCTGCCCTTGGCAGAGGTGACGGCGGGCAGGTTGTTCATCTTGGTCGGGATGAAGCTGGAATCGACGGTGATATCGTCATAGCGCGCACCCAGGATGATGCCGAGGCCGAAGTTGAAGTCGAGGTCGGCCAGGCCTGCAAAGCCGTAATCGGTATAATGGCCCTTGAGGTAGTTGGAATAATCGCAATCGCATTCGGTCGATAGCAGACGATCCGACAGCGCGTCATAACCCTTGGTCAGGTCGACGCGGTGGAAATATTCGAAGTTGAAATCATCGCCGTGCAGGAACTTGGTGTAGCGAACCGACGGCGACAGCTGGAACGAAAATTTGCCCGCGCTGCTGTCAAAGCTTTTCGAAATGACGATCTTGTCCTCGATCACCCAGCTTTTGTGGAACTGGGAGAAGCCGTAACTATTTTCGTTATCATTATCGATGCCGTCGTAGAAAAACTGATTCTTGATCTCAAACCCGTTGTCGGCATTGAAGATCATGTCGAAATAGGCGGTCTTTGCCTTGTTCACCAACAGGTCGTTCTTGCCGGTCAGCACCTTTCTGCGGCTGAGCTTGGTCGTACCGACATTGGTCAGGCCCAGCCAGGGATAGTTGGTCGCATAGCAGGCGTCATTGTTGGACGCGTTGGCGAAGATGCTGCCACCACCGCAACCGAAGGAACCGAACGGGTTGAAATCGCCGATCGCGCTGAATTCCTGCTGCGACAACTGGCCATCGCCATTGGCATCGACGGGTTTCGCCGATCCCGTAATGTAGGTCCCGTCATCGACCAATGCCTGGGTCAGACGGTTCCAGCCGCCATTTTGCTGACCGGAATATTTCTGGTACATGCCGCCAAATTCGATGCGGAAATTATCGGTGATCTGGCTGTCGAACGCGGCTTGCAGGATCGTCTGGTTGGTTGACATATTGTCGTAATAGCTGCCGCTATCCTCGACCTCTGCGTAAAGGCTGTAGCCAAATTCGGCGGTGCCGATCTTCGCCGGGCCGCGCAATTCGGCTTTCAGCACATTGCGGTTCCAGCTGCCGATCGTGTAGCTGAGTTCACCCTCCGGCCCGGTCAGCAGCGACCCGTCCTTCACCCGCGCCGATTTCGGCACGAAATTCATATAGCCGCCGGTCTTGGATGGGCCATAGATGGGCGAAGCCGGGCCGCGCACGATGTCGATCCGGTCCGATGCGCCAATGGGCGTGGGATAGTTGCCAGGATTGTCGAGGCGACGAACGCCACGAAAATAGACTTCGCCAGGCGTGCCGCGAATGTCGAGCGCGCCGCCGACGCCAAAGAAGCTGTTGGTGAAGGTGCCGGGTGCCTGGGCTACGAGATCGTAAATGTCGGTGATTCCGAAGCGCTCAATCTGTTCGCTGCTGACGGTGGAGGCCGAACGGGGCGTTTCCACCAGCGTTTTGGCAAAACCGAAGATCGACCCGACATCCTTGTCCGGCAGCGCGTTGAGCGCGCCGGTCACGATGATTTCATCCCCCGGTGCAGGTGCATCGACAGGGGCACCATCCTGTGCCCAGACGGGGGTCGTCAGCGCGGTGCAGGCCAGCAGACCAGCGGCCACCATGCCAAAAGGCCGACCGCGACGGTCCTGGCGCGGCGCTATGTCGTGCAGTCGATGAATGTTCGCCATGAATATGATACCCCCCAATTGAAACAGGGCGGCACATATTGATCGCCCTGCTGTTAAAGCTCCCTGTTCCTCTCCCTTTTGGTCGGCGGCTGGATTTCATTGAGAAATTCCAGCCATATATGTCGTCACGACAGGCTTTTGCCGCGGCCGGACGGGACCTGCGGCGTCGCCCTTTGGCAACGGTGCTTTGCAGCACGCACAGCCATGATTCCCGCCAATCGTCGGCAGACGATGTGGTGTGCATTGCAACTAGGGGCTTGACGTGGTGCGATCAAATGCAATGAATTCGACGCAGTGTTGCAAAAAATAGGGTGGGTATGCCGGCACTTTCACGTTTCTTGCGCTATTTCATAGCGGTAGGCCGATTGGGGTCGATCCGGCGGGCGGCTGATGAGCTGAACGTGTCAGCCTCAGCGATCGATCGGCAGATTTTGAACGTCGAGGCCAATCTGGGGATGCCGCTGTTCGAGCGGCTGCCGACCGGGCTGCGCCTGACGGCGGCGGGCGAAATCATGATGGCCGCTGGCAGCAAATGGCAGAAGAATATGGCCGATGTCCGCGCACAGATAGAAGATCTGCGCGGGCTGAAACGCGGGCATGTCGACATCGCCGTCATTGATGCTTTGGCCAAGGGCTATGTCCCCGCCGCGATCCAGGCGCTCCAGAGCAAATATCCCGGCATCACCATCGGCGTGCGGGTGCTGGAAAATGATGCCGCACGGCTTGCGACGGTGCGCGGCGAGGTGGATTTCGGCATCTTCTTCGAGCCGCAGACGGTGCGCGACCTGGCGGTGCGGTCCTTCGTGGAGGTGGTGCTAGGCTTTGTCACGCCAACCGGCCATCCGCTGGGCAGCAAAAGGGAGGCGCGCTTTTCCAGTTGCGTGGGGTCCAGGCTAATCGTGCCCGCCGAACCGCTGGCGGTTTATGAGCAGATTTCGGTGCTGGAAGGGACGACGGGCGTGGTGATCGACCGGGCCGTATCATCGGACAATATCCAGATGATCACCTCGCTCGTCATGCAGGGCGTGGGCATTGGCGTGCTGACTTCGCTCGACGTGATTACCGAAGTGCGGCGCGGCCTGCTGTCCTTCACCAAGATTTCCGACCCGATCCTGCGCCCGATGACGCTGGCGCTCTGCACCGCGTCGGCGCGCACGCCATCCTATGCGGCGGGCATAGCCTTGCAGGAAATCGAAAATGGCTTCCCGCAGCTCAGCTATCCGATATCGATCGATGGTCCCGCCGTCGCATAAGCGCCTTTGTGCCGATTGCCCAATGCGTGCAGACCCGATAACGGACAGTCTTTCCTGACCGTCAACGGACCCCCTGCCATGAGCCAAACTGCCGAGCCTCAGCTCCATTACATCTCCAACGACGCCTTTGTCGCCGACGTGCAAATGCTGGCGCGGCAGATTGAACAGGGCGACTGGACGCCCGATTTCATCATCGGCATCGGGCGCGGCGGGCTGGTGCCGGCGGTCTATATCTCGCACCAGACAGAGCTGCCGATGCTGTCGATCGACCATAGTTCCAAGGTGCCCGGCTTTGCCGACGAGCTGCTGGCCAAGGTCGCGGCCAAGAGTGCCGCGGGCCAGCGGCTGCTGTTCGTGGACGATATCAACGACAGCGGCGGCACGATCGACTATGTGCGGCGGTTGCTGGCGGATAATGGCTGCAATGGCGATAATCTGCGCTTTGCCGTCATCATCACCAACAGCCGGTCGCGGGTGACGGTCGATTATTGGGCGGAGATGATCGACCGGGACGAGGACAAACGCTGGTTCGTGTTCCCCTGGGAAGCGGTCGGCGCCAAGGGGACGATCGTCGAAGAGGCGCTGTCCGTGCCTGAGCGGCTGGCCTGATGCGGATCTGCGTCTATCTGGGTTCCTCGCCCGGCAACTCGCCTGTCTATCGTGAAGCCGCCGAACGGGTCGGCACGCTGCTGGCCGAGCGTGGCATTGGCCTGGTCTATGGCGGCGGCACAGTCGGGCTGATGGGCGTGATTGCCGATACCGTCTGCGCGGCAGGGGGCGAGGTGATCGGCGTCATCCCCGAAGCGCTGCGCGCGCGGGAGCATGACCATCCGGGCATCACCCAGCTGCATGTCGTCAAGACGATGCATGAGCGCAAGGCGATGATGGCCAAATTTGCCGACGGTTTCCTGTGCCTGCCCGGCGGCATCGGCACGCTGGAGGAGATATTCGAGGCGTGGTGCTGGTCGCAGCTGGGCTATCATGAAAAGCCGTGCGGACTGCTCAACGTCAATGGCTTCTATACGCCGATGTCGACCTTCATCGATTCGGTGGTCACGGAGGGCTTCCTCCAGCCCCGGCACCGGGCGATGCTGCTGATCGACGATGACCCGGACATATTGCTGGACCGCATGGCGCAATATCTGCCGCCGCAGACGGAGCATTGGCTGGGCGACGGGGATGTTTAGAATGTGATGCCCTACATCCGTTCGTTTCGAGCGAAGTCGAGCATCTGTCTTGTTGGTCAAGCATGGATTGGGGACCAAGTTCGATTTTCGGCAACGAGGCGATTGGCGAGGACGACGATTTTTCTAGCGACGGCG
>JAHFPV010000025.1 GCA_023266575.1 Sphingobium sp. | reverse complement strand
CCGCCGTCGCTAGAAAAATCGTCGTCCTCGCCAATCGCCTCGTTGCCGAAAATCGAACTTGGTCCCCAATCCATGCTTGACCAACAAGACAGATGCTCGACTTCGCTCGAAACGAACGGATTAAGGCACCGTCTCCACCAGCTCTGCAATCTCGAACGCATAGCTTTTCCAGCCGCGCATCCGCGCGCCGTCCGCCGCCGCCGCGCGCTTCTTCTTTGCCTCGGCCAGTGACCGCACATGGCCCCAGAACACTTCCGTCTTGCCATTGTCCAGCACGGCGACGATCCGCCAATAATGGGTGAAGGGGTCCGCGGTCGGCCCGATCGTCTTGACATAGCCGTCCGGCATGGTCGCGGTCAGATAGCGTTTTCTGCGCGCCATTCGCCTAAGCCCGATAGCGGTGCAGCCCCGCCCCGTTTGCGCGCAGCCAGGCCCGCGCAGGTCGCGGGTCCGCCCCATAAATCCGCGCATGGGCGGCGTGAAAGGCCGGGCTGTGGTCCATATGCAGCAGATGCGCCAGCTCATGCGCCACGGTCGACCGGCGTACCTCCGGCGGGCAGAGGATCAGCCGCCAGCTATAGCGGATCGCGCCGGACGAGGTGCAACTGCCCCAGCGGCTGCGCGGATCGCCCACGCCCACCGACGCGACGATCAGCCCATGATCGCGCGCCAACTCCTGCGTCTCGGTTTCCAGCACCGCCCGCGCCCGTACGACCAGCCAGCGCTGCACCCGCGCACTCACCGACTCCGCTGCTCCACCGAGCATCAGCCGGTCACCCTCCAGCCTTATCGTCCGCGACGCGCCTTCGACCCAGCAGATGCGCACCTCCCGCCCCTCCAGCGGGAAGGTCGCGCCATCCTCCAGCAATGTCACCGCCGGTTGCGCCGCCATCTGCGTGCGCACCCAGCCCTCATGCTGCTGCGCCCAGCCAAGCGCGCGTTTCAGGTTCGCCCGCACCGGCATCGACAGCCGCAATTCGCCCCGCGCCCCGTCGATCGTCAGCCGGTAGGCGCGCGCCCGTGCCGACCGGCGCACCCGCACCGGCATCGCGACACCGTCGATAACGATCGCGGCGTCGGGATCAGATGTCCCGGTCGACAAGATGATTCTCCAGGTCGCCCGCTTCCGCCTCCGCCACGGTCCAGCCACGCACCGATTCCTGCGCGCGATGCACCGCTTCCCGGTCGCCGCTCACCAGATAATGCCAGTCGGGCAGCGGTTCGCCCGCCTCGCGCAGGCGATAGGCGCAGGTGCGCGGCAACCAGCTGATCTGTTTGACCTTGGCCGGGGTCAGCCGCACGCAGTCAGGCACGAATTTGCGGCGATTCTTGTAGCTGGTGCATTGGCCGCTATGGCGGTCGAGCAGGCGGCAGGCGACATTGGTGGGGTAGATATGCCCCGTATCCTCATCCTCCGCCTTGTGCAGGCAGCATTTGCCACAGCCATCGCACAACGCCTCCCATTGGGCAGCGTCCAGCGTGTGGAGAGGCTTTTCCCAGAAGTCCAAGCCCTATTTCACCCATTTCTGAAGCGAGGCCAGCACCTTGTCCGGCGCGCCTTCGTCCATATCCGGTGTCCCCGGATCATCGACCGGCACTAGCGCTACCGGCTTGCCGTCAGGATCGAACAGGTATGGCGTGCGGCTGTGGCTGACCAGATAGTCCCTGTCCCCAGGTTTCCCCTCCACATTATAGAGGACCACGAAATCCTTGGCGACCTTCGCAATCTGCTCCGGCGTACCGGTCAGGCCTATGAGGCGCGGGTGGAAAGCGGCGACATAGGGTTTCAGGATTGCGGGCGTATCGCGCGCGGGATCGACACTGATGAAGATCGGCTGGACCTTCGCCGCCAGCGCGGGCTGCGCTTTCTCGAACTGGGCAAAGGCCTGCATGATGCGTTGCAGGTCGACCGGGCAGACATCGGGACAATAGGTATAGCCGAAATAGACCAGGCGATACTGGCCCTTGAAATCGTCCCAGCCTCGCGGCTTGCCATCCTGATCGGTCAGGGTGAAGGGCGCGCCGATCCGCGCGCCAGCCAGTTCCCCCGGCGCACTGTCGCCGCTTGATGCGTTTCCGTCCGCCCCCATATTGCACGCAGCCAGCAAGGCCAGCAGCGGCAGGGCGATCGCAATCTTTGCTTTGTTCATGGTGCCGCCAGCCATGCCTTGCTATGGGCCGATTTGCAAATGATACGGGGCAGATGATGATCAAGACCGGGTTGAGCGCATGGATGGGTCTGGGACGCGCCGCCGCGCTGACGCTGGCGCTGCTGTCCCCGGTCGCGGCGCAGGCGCAATTTTCCGACAATTATAATTTCCTCAAAGCCGTGAAGGATGCCGACGGGCAGAAGGTCACCGACCTGCTGCAAAAGCCCGGCTCCACTGTGGTCAACAGCCGCGACGTCACGACCGGCGAAACCGCGCTGCACATCGTCATCGCGCGGCGCGACGCCACCTGGCTGGCCTTCATGCTGGCCAAGGGGGCCAACCCCAATCTGGCCGACAATGCGGGCAATCCCCCGCTGATGAAGGCGGTGCAGGGCCGGTTCGAGGAAGGCGTGCGCACGCTGATCGCCCGTGGCGCGCAGGTCGACAAGACCAATGGCAGCGGCGAAACCCCGCTGATCCGTGCGGTGCAGTTGCGCGACCTAGGCCTTGTCCGGCTGCTGGTGGCGCAGGGCGCCAATCCCGACAAGCGCGACAGCATCGCCGGCATGTCCGCGCGCGACTATGCCAACCGCGACAACCGCACCCCCGGCCTCACCGAAGCCCTCGCCGCCGCCAAGACCAGCACCGCACCCAAGGGACCGGTGCAGGGTCCGGTGTTCTGAGGCAAAACGCCCCCTACCACCCGATCTCCGCCGCATGATCAGGGTCGCTGATCGCGGTCAGCCGCCGCGCCGCGCGCCGGGCAAAGCGTAACGTCTCCGCTTTGCGCCGGGCCGCAGCCAATGGCTCGATCGGCGCGGGGCGGACCAGTTCGGCGTCATATTGATCCGCAACGATCAGCCCGGTGCGCGCGGGCCATAGTGCTTCACTATCGAACAGCGACAGGTCGAACCCCATCGGCACCGCCCAATAATAGCGATCGCAATAGTCGAAATAGTCGGGCCACTTCATGTCGCCCAGCAAATCCGCGCGGCTGCACTTGATCTCCACGATCGTCAGCCGCCCTGCCCCGTCGATCGCCATAATGTCGGCACGCCGCCCATTGGGCAGCGGCACTTCCAATATGCCGCTCATGTCATGGCGGAAAAACAGCCGCAACGTCCCCCGCGCCACCGCCAGCGCGGTGCCGTCGGTCAACGGGGAACAACTTTCGATAGGAGCGCTACTCATGGCGCGACTTTAGAACAGGTCGGGAACAAAAGAAAAGGCCGATTCGGTAAACACCAAATCGGCCTTTTCATGATCCACCCCAAAAGATGCGCGCCAATCGCGCGCCGTCTCTCAACGATAGAAGATATGATTGTCGATCATCGCCAGCTTGGCCTTGCCCCAACCCGGCGAAACGCGGCGGGCGTGGAAGAAAAGCGCGCCTTCGGCCGGGCTGTTCCAGCTGTCGTTCATCGCGATCTGGGCGATGGCGACGGCTTCGCGCCAGCTGCGGCTGTCGATGCGGATCGGCGGCATCCCGTGGCCACGCACGAAGCTGAACTGGCTGGGCTGATAAACGACGCCGCACAGGCTGTCGGCAAAGCGACCAGACTTGGCGCGGTTGATGATCACCCGTGCCACGGCCAGCTGGCCTTCCAGGCTTTCGCCCTTGGATTCGAAATAGACCGCTCCGGCCAGGCACTTCATGTCGCCGTCCACGGCTTCTGCGTCGCCATGGGCGGCAACCAGCGCGGACAGGCTGCTCGCCTGGACGTCGGATTCGGGAGAATAAGTGAGGTCGGCCTTGGAGGCCGAAGCCAGCGGCTGCACGATTTCGCGCGGCGCGGCAAAAGTGATGGCGGGCTTTTGGGCGACCGCAGGCGCTGGAATCAGCGCATTGTCCCTGGACAGGGAGGCTACCGACTGGACCGACTCACCGGCGATCGACATGTCGGAAGCGGTCACTGCCGCTGTGGCGGACAGTGCAAATGCCACGATGATCGCGGCTCTCAGACGAAAACTCATTACTACTCAAAAACGTGCGGTTCTTGGCCTTAAACGTCGTTTTTAACACATATTCCCTGACGTTGGGCCGCCCCCCGTCTGCGTGTTTACAACATTCACCCCCCTTGGACGAATGCAGCAACCTGCGCGTTCAGCGTGGGCGCGCCTCTGCACGGACCATTGCACTATGTCAACGATCAGCAGATCGTTTCAGCGGCAAACCGTTCTGCTTCCGGGATATCGAGTTCAACGATCCACAGATCGGGGTCCGATCTGCGCCGGCGCGCCACATAGGTGGCAAGCGCCTCCGGCCCATCCTCCGGGGAAGGTCCACAGCGCATCAACGCATGACCCCCGGCAAAGTTCGATACCCGTTCGAACAATCCGGTTTCCTTCCCCTTTTCAAGCGCTTGTATGAGTATGACGCCGCTGGTCGCGTCGCCCTTGACCAGCACCATGGCAAAGCCGCCCGCCGCGTTGGTCCGCCGCACCAGCGCGTTGACCAGAATCGCACTGGTCAGCCGCGCATTGTCCTGCGACTCAGCCACCATATCCCGGCAGCGATGACAGGGGGAATTGCGACCGCATGAAGGTGCCGGTGCCGCGCCCGACTTCCTCGCCGTCCGAATCGACCAGACTCGCCTCGGCCACATAAACGCGGCGCTTGCCGCTGATCCAGCGCCCCTCGGCGCGAATCCGGCCCGGCGCGATCGGCCGGGTGAACAGCAGGTTGAAGGCGGTGGTCAGCAGGAATCGGTCGCTGACCAGGCTGTTGGCCGCATAAAAGGCCGCATCGTCCAGCATCTTGAAATAGACGGTGCCATGGACGGCACCGGCGGCGTGGAACTGGCTTTCATCCACATCGAAATCGATGACGCAGCGGCCCGGCTCCTGAATCGCAATCTCCGATCGGAACAGCCGGTTGATCGGCGCGGAGCGATAGAGATTTTCCAGCGCACGGAAATGCGCGGCCTCGCCGCTGGCGGGCGCGCCTGTCTCAGGCAGCGTCACGCGCCCCGCCACCGGCCAGCAGCGCGTGGAGCGCGGCGGCAGACTTGGCCCCGCGCAACCGCACGACCTGATTTTCGTCGCGCAGATAACGCGATACCCGCGCCAATGTCTTGAGATGTTCCGCGCCGCTATCCACCGGCGAAAGCAGGGCAAAGACGATATCGACCGGCGCATCATCGACCGCATCGAACGGCACCGGCGGATCGAGCAGCACGACCATGCCGCACATCCGTTCCAGCCCGGCAATCTTGGCATGTGGAATGGCGACACCGCCGCCAAAGCCGGTCGAACCCAGCCGCTCCCGCTCGAACAGAGCGTCGCCAACCTCGTCGGCGTCCAGCCCATAGGCGCAGGACGCCAGCGCCGCGATCTTCTGGAACAACTGCTTCTTGCCGTTCACCGAAAGGCCCGTGGCGAGCGCGTCCGCTGAAACGATGTCGTGGAAATCAACCATGGTCTGTCCGAACCAGCCGAGCCGCGCCCAGCCTGGGGTCTAGATGCGCGGCGATCGGGGAATATAAAGCCCGGCCCCATAAGCCGCCTGCACCATCAGGTCAACAGGCGGCCCATGGCGGATGGCCCGGTTCAGCTCGCCGCCAAACGCGGTTCGACCCAACCGATCGTACCGTCATGGCGACGATAGACCATATTATAGGCCGCGGTCCCGGCATTGACGAACAGCAGCGCATTGGTGTTGCGCAGGTCGAGCATCATGACCGCGTCGGACACGCTGGCTTCGGGGATATCGACGCGGGTTTCCGCGACGATCAGCGGCGAATCCTCGATCACCTCCTCATGCTCGTCCACGGGCGAGGCGAAAATGGTGTAGCCCGCCCCGTCAATATCATCGACGCTGAAGCTGCTGACCCGCTGCGCCTCCGCCGCGGTCGCCTGGCTGTGCCGGTCCTTCAGACGGCGCATATAGCGGCGCAGCTGCTTTTCGATCCGGTCCGCCGCCTGGTCGAAGGACGGATGCGCCTCCTGCGCCTCGCCTGCTCCTTTCAGGATCAGGCCAGTCATGACATGACAGACGATGTCGCAGTGGAAGGCGCCGTGCGGCGCGGGTCGAAAGGTCACATGGGCCGAAATCGTGCGGGAAAAATATTTCTCGGCCATCGCCTCCATGCGGTCGGCGACATGCTGCTTGAGCGCATCGCCCGTGTCGACCTGATGCCCGGAAACACGAATATCCATATGCCTTCTCCTTATTCTTGCCGGGTCGCAGGAAGCGGCCCGGATGACCTGGAGGCACGGACACGGACCGTTTTTGTCAGCCCGTCTGCGCCTCCTCCAGCCAGATCGGCTTGTCCAGGGTCGCAATGAACCTGCCATGCCGTTCCAGCTCCGCCGCGCTCGCTGCAAAAACGCGCGCGGGACGAACAGGGCGAACCATGGCGCCAGCGCCAAGTTCCCCGTCTGTGGCTGCTTTTTCCTCCTCCTGTGCAAGACCCAAGCCGATCTGACGGCCGCCGGTCAGTTCGATGTAAAGCTGCGCCAGCAATTCGGCGTCGAGCAGCGCGCCATGCTTGATGCGATGGCTGCGATCGATGCCGTAGCGGGTGCAGAGCGCGTCCAGGCTGTGCTTGGCGCCCGGATGCAGCGTCCGTGCGATCGCCACCGTGTCGATCATCCGCGTCATCGACACATCGGCGCGGCCGCACAGCCGCAATTCATGGTTGAGGAAGCCGAAATCGAAGCGCGCATTATGCGCGACCAGCGGGCTGTCCTCCAGAAAGGCGAGCAGATCATCGACGCCGCTGGCAAACAGCGGCTTGTCCTTCAGGAAAATCGACGACAGGCCATGCACCGCCTCCGCTGCGGCGGGCATGTCGCGCTGCGGGTTATAATAGGCATGGAAGGTGCGGCCGCTCGGCACGCGATTGATCAGTTCGATGCAGCCGATCTCGACCAGTCGGTCGCCGGATGCCGGATCGAATCCGGTCGTTTCGGTATCGAAAATAATCTCGCGCATCGCCCTCTTCATATCGACTCTTGGGCAAACCCTTATCGACCCATCTTTGCGCCAAGGCAAGCGACGAGACGCCGCACCTGCGCGCGGGTCTGGGTGAAAGTGGTGCCGGTGTGGATGATATGATCGGCCCGCCGCCTTTTTTCCGCGTCCGGGGTCTGGAGATGGACGATTCGGCGGAACTTGGCGGGTGTCATCCCCGGCCGCGCCAGCACCCGCTTGCGCTGTTTCCACGCCGGCGCAGTGACGACGATCACGCCCGCCAGCCGCTTTTGCCCATGCGTTTCGAACAGCAGCGGAATGTCGAGAATCACAAAGCGCCGCGAGCGGTGCCGCCGCAGGAAAACGCGCCGCGCCGCCTGCACCGCCGGATGGACGATGGCTTCGAGCGCCCGCAATTCATGGGGATGGCCAAAGACCGCCGCGCCCAGCTTCGCCCGGTCCACCCCCCTGGGTCCGGTGGCGCCGGGAAAGCGCGCCTCGATCGCCGGGATCAGCGCGCCGCCCGGCCCCTGCAACCGATGCACCTCCGCATCGGCATCGAATAATGGTACGCCCTCACGCCGGAACATCGCCGCCACCGCCGACTTGCCCATGCCGATCGATCCGGTCAGGCCATAAATCTTCATGGGGCTGCCCGTCAGTCCGCCGCCAGCAGCAACGCGCGCAAATCCGCGTCCAGCTCACGCGGCGCCTGCGCATCGAAGAAAATATCGAACGCCAGCGCCGCCTGCCCGATCAGCATCTCCAGACCGTCGAGCGTCTTGAGACCCCGCGCCCGCGCGGCTTTCAGCAAATCGGTCTCCAGCGGCGCATAGACAATGTCATAGACGGTCGCGCTGGCGGGCAGGGGGGCAAGGTCAAGGTCCAGCACCGGCTGACCCACCATGCCCAGCGACGTGCTGTTGACCAGCAGGTCGCAGGCCGGCAGCGGGTCGGTCAGGCTGATGACTCGTCCCTTCACCCCAGCCCGATCGAGCAGCGCCTGCCCCTTGGCGACATCGCGCACCATGATCGTAATATCCGGCACGCCCAGGCTCGATAGCGCGAACAGGATCGCCCGCGCCGCGCCACCCGCGCCGATCAGGACGGCCCTTTGCCCCTTCCATTTGTCGCGCAGCAGAGGCTGGAGGAAGCCACCCGCATCAGTGTTGGTGCCGATCAGCGGCCCGCCGGTTTCGCTGGCGATGGTGTTCATCGCCCCGATCCGCGTGCGCACCCCGCCCGGATCGTCGGTATAATCCATCACCGCCATCTTGTGCGGAATGGTGACATTGCAGCCCAGCCAGTCGGGATCGGCGCGCCGTTGCAGGAAATAGCTGGACAGCCCCTCAGCCGTCACATGAGTCTTGCGATATTCCGCCTCGATATCCAGCGCTTTCAGCCAGAAATTATGAATGAGCGGCGATTTGCTATGGGCGATCGGATCGCCAATCACTTCAGCATAAGGGAGCGTGTCGGTCATGCCGCCAAAACGCCGCGCACGCGCAGAAAGTCAAGCAGCGGCAGCAGCGGCAGACCCTGAATTGCAAACTGGCTGCCCTCGACCTTGCTGAACAATTGCGCGCCCGGCCCCTCGATCCGGTAGCAACCCACGCACCAGCGACATTCGTCCCAGTCGCCATCCAGATAGGTGTCGATAAAGCCATCGCTCAGGGACCGAACCGTCATCCGCACCCGCTCGACATGGCGCCAGATCGGTTCGCCATTCAACACGATCACCGCCGCGCTATGCAGATGATGCACCCGCCCCGACAGCAATCGCAGTATCCGCGCCGCGTCCGCCCGGTCGACCGCCTTGTCGATCATGCTGCCATCATCCAGGCTCAGCGTCTGGTCGCACCCCAGCACCAGCCCGCCCGGCACCCGGCGCGAAACCTTGAGCGCCTTCAACTCCGCCAGCGCATCCGCCAGCGCCCGCGCATCCAGCCCGTCGGCGCGCAAGGCGTCCTTGGCCGCTTCCTCATCCACGCCGGGCGACAGCGCCTCGAACGGCACATGCGCCGCCTCCAGCAGCGCCCGACGACTGGCGCTTTGCGATGCCAGCACGATCATGATGCCGCCCCTTCACCCAGAACATGGTCGTTGAACAGGTTGATGATCGCCGCGGCGGCTTCCTCAATCGACCGGCGGGTCATGTCGATCACCGGCCAGCCATGATCGGCAAACATCCGCCGGGCGAAAGCCAGCTCCTCTTGCACCTTTTCATTGTCGACATAGGCCGTCTCCGGCGCCTGATTGAGCGAGAGCAGCCGGTTGCGCCTTATCTGGATCAGCCGGTCGGGGCTGACGGTCAGGCCGACGATCATCGGATGTTTCAGGCTATAGAGGCTTTTTGGCGGCGGCGATTCCGGCACCAGCGGGATATTGGCGGTCTTATACCCACGATTGGCGAGGTAGATCGACGTCGGCGTCTTGGACGCGCGCGACACGCCCGCCAGCACGATATCGGCCTCTTCCCAATTTTCATGGCCCACGCCATCATCATGGGCGATGGTGAACTGGATCGCCTCGATCCGGGCGAAATAGGCTTCGTCGAGAATATGCTTACGCCCCGGCCGGGTCCGGGTTTCCTGCCCCAATATGTTGGACAGCGCGTCGGCTACACTGTCGAGCGCGGCGACATGGGGCAGGCCCAGCGCCCGGCAGCGGGTTTCCAGCCGCCGCCGCAACACATGGTTGGTCAGGGTGAACAGCACCAGCCCCGGATTGGCGGCGATTTCCTGCATGATCCGGTCGAGATGGACTTCGGATCGCACCATCGGCCAGAAATGGCGGATCGCCTCGACATTTTCGAACAGGCCGATCGCGGCCTTGGCGATATTCTCCAGCGTTTCACCGGTGGAGTCCGACAGGAGGTGCAGGTGGATGCGCGACATGGCCCCTATCTGTGTGGGCAGGCTGTGGATAAAGCAAGGGAGGAGTTGGGGACAAAATCCCGGCTTTCCGTCTGTCCACGACACCGCAAATCTTATCCACAGCCCCCCAACAGACCCGGTTTTTCATCCACAGCCTGTGGATAACGGGGATAGAATGACTGACTCAGGCCGCAAAGCGTAAGCTAAGGGAGTCAAGCTGTTGGCAAATCCGGGCACAGCGCATAAACCCCGCTGCCAACGTCCCTACTATCTCCATCATCCTACTTAAATCTATATTAAGAGAGAATAGATGAGCCTCGACGCGCCGACGGTCCTTGCTACCAAGCCTCTGCTTGGCGTCCTCCAGGGCGATCGCCCCGCCGTGCCGCCGATGTGGCTCATGCGCCAGGCCGGGCGCTATCTGCCCGAATATCGCGCATTGCGGGCGGACAAGGGCGGCTTCCTCGAACTTGTCTATGACAGCGAAGCCGCTGCCGAGGTCACGCTCCAGCCCTTGCGCCGCTTCGGCTTTGATGGCGCGATCCTCTTTTCCGACATATTGATCGTCCCCTATGCGATGGGACAGGATTTATGGTTCGAGGCGGGCGAAGGTCCGCGGCTTGCTCCCATCCTTGCCGAAACCGATATCAGCACTCTCAAACCCGACTTTAACCGCTTTGAGGCGGTCTATGAGACGGTCAGGCAGGTCAAGGCCGCGCTCGACCCGTCAGTCACCTTCCTTGGCTTTGCAGGCAGCCCCTGGACCATCGCCACCTATATGGTGGCTGGGCAGGGCAGCAAGGATCAGGGCGCGGCCCGTCGCCTCGCCTATGGCGATCCTGTCCGCTTTAGCGCACTGATCGACGCCATTGTCGATGCGACCGTCACTTACCTGTCGGGCCAGATCGCGGCTGGTGTCGAGGCGATCCAACTGTTCGACAGCTGGGCCGGCAGCCTCGCCCCGCTCCAGTTCGACCGCTGGGTGGTCCAGCCCAATGCCGCGATCGTGCGCAAGTTGAAGGCGCTCCATCCCACTATCCCGATCATCGGCTTCCCCAAGGGCGCGGGCGCGAAACTGGCCGATTATGCCGCTGGCACCGGGGTCGATGCAATCGGCGTAGATGAAACGGTCGATCCCCACTGGGCCAACCGCGTCCTGCCCCAGGGCCTGCCGGTGCAGGGTAATCTCGATCCGCTGGCACTGATCGCGGGCGGGCAGGCGGTCGAACAGGCGGTGGACAATATCCGCGCCGCCTTTGCCGACCGACCCCACATCATGAATCTGGGCCATGGCATCCTCCCCGACACGCCCATCGCGCATGTCGAGGCGCTGATCGCCTATGTCCGTAACGGAAAGCATGTCTGATGGCCTATCTTGGTGCCGCTTATCTCTGGGTGAAGGCTGCCCATGTCATCTTCGTCATCTTCCTGATGGCGGGCCTGTTCATGATGCCGCGCTTCTTCGTCTATCATCAGGAAAGCGCGCCCGGATCGGACGAGGACCGCAAATGGATCGATCGGGAAAAGCGGCTGCTCAAGATCATCCTCAACCCCTCGCTGGTGTTGACCTGGATTTTCGGCCTGATGCTGATGGTCGAACTGGGCGCGTGGAGCTTTGGCTGGTTTCACTTGAAACTGCTCTTCGTGCTGGGTCTGTCGGCCTATCATGGCTGGATTGCGGGCTATGCAAAGAAACTGGCCAGGGGGCAGCGGACCCTGACCGACCGCCAGCTGCGCCTGTTCAACGAAGTCCCCGGCGTGGCCGCCGCGGTCATCGTCATCGCCGTGATCGTCAAACCGTTCTAAATCTTCGGGGGAAGGGGAGGGGGCAGGCTATCCTACACCCTGCCGCGCTGCTATAATCCCGCTGTCGCTTTCCGATAGGATCAGACCCGCGCAATAAAATGTCCGATTTACCGGGAAAAGTGCGAAGTTAAGCATCAGGATTGAGTCGTCCGATGAATCATCCCCGCCTCTGGTTTGGTCGCAAGCGTCTTGGTTGGGGATGGGGCCCGTGTAGCTGGGAAGGATGGGCGATCATCGGCCTGTTGGTCGCGGCCGCTGTCCTTGTCAAACAGCTGCTCTGACGCAGATCAGGCTGCATCCACGGCGATATTGTCGATCAGTCGTGTCTTGCCCAGCCTGGCCGCGCCAAGCAGCCGGGCAGGGCGGTCCAGCACATGCATCGGCTCCAGCGTGACCGCATCGCACAACGTCACATAGTCGACCGGGTCAAAGCCCTGGGCGCTCAGCATCGTAACCGCCTTGGCCAGCGCCTCCTCGACCGCGCCGCCCTTTTCGATCTGCCGCTTGGCCTCGCCCAGCGCCCGCGGCAAAGCCAGCGCAGCCTTGCGCTCATCGTCGCTCAGATAAGCGTTGCGTGATGACAGGGCCAGGCCGTCCTCGGCGCGTTGGGTCGGCATCCCGACAATCTCTATCCCTAAATCAAGGTCGGCCACCATCTGCCGGATGACGGCGAGCTGCTGATAATCCTTCTCGCCGAATATCGCGACATCGGGTCGCACCTGGTTGAACAATTTGGTCACCACCGTCGCGACGCCATCGAAATGGCCCGGTCGCGCTGCCCCGTCCAGCCCGTTGCTGACCCCGCTGACGCTGATGTTGGTGGCAAAGCCCGCCGGATACATGACATCGACCGTGGGCATCCACAAAATATCCACCCCGGCGGCGCTAAGCATCTGCGCGTCCTTGGCCTCGCGCCTGGGATAGGCGGCCAGATCCTCGTTCGGCCCGAACTGTTTGGGATTGACGAAGATCGACACGACGACATGCCGCCCGTGCCGCCGCGCTTCCTCGACCAATGCCATATGCCCGTCATGCAAGGCACCCATGGTCGGCACCAGAACCAGCGGCTTTCCGTCGCTTTTCAGCGCGTCGATGGCGGCGCGCAGCGCGGGCAGGTCAGACAGGGTTTGCACGGGAGGAACGGCTCCGATAAGGGCAGGGGTGTCAGGGACGTCCTGCTAGGCGCGCAGTCGCTGGACGGTCAAGAATCATTGCGACAATCAACGGGGTTATCAGGGGTCCAATGGCCAATTCGCAGCCGCATCTCATCGTATTCGCCAATGAAAAGGGCGGAACCGGCAAATCGACCACTGCTGTCCACACCGCGATCGCGCTGACGGCGCTCGGCCATCGCGTCAGCATGATCGACCTTGATCCGCGCCAGCGCACCGTCA
Organism: Sphingobium sp.; assembly: GCA_023266575.1. Lineage (GTDB taxonomy): Bacteria > Pseudomonadota > Alphaproteobacteria > Sphingomonadales > Sphingomonadaceae > Sphingobium. The sequence goes on along the minus strand of JAHFPV010000025.1, from coordinate 21,928 downwards.
CCCGCTATCTGGAAAATCGCGCCGAAACCGCGCGCCGCCGCGGTATCGAACTGGTCGCACCGACCTTTGCGGTGTTGAAGGGCGACAGCATAGAGGCGCTCGAATCCGAAGTCGCTGCCGTCTCGCAGGACACGGATTTCCTGATCGTCGATACGCCCGGCCGCGATGATGTATTCGCCCGCCATATGGCCGCGCGCGCCAACACGCTGGTCACGCCGATGAACGACAGTTTCGTCGATTTCGACCTGATCGGGCAGGTCGATGCGGAAAGTTTCAAGGTCAAGCGCCTGTCCTTCTATTCCGAACTCATCTTTGAAGCGCGCAAGACCAGGGCCAAGGCCGATGGCGTCTCGATCGACTGGGTCGTGCTGCGCAACCGCGTCCAGCATCAGGATGCCCGCAACAAGAAGCGGGTCGGCGACGCGCTGATGGAATTGTCCCGCCGCGTCGGTTTCCGCGTCATTCCGGGCCTGTCGGAGCGCGTGATCTTCCGCGAACTGTTCCCGTCGGGCCTGACCCTGCTGGACAAGGGGCATCTGGGCGAACTGGGCGTCAGCCACATCGCCGCGCGGCAGGAGTTGCGGGAAATGGTGGCGGGCCTTGCGCTCCCCGAACGCAGCGGCGTTGGCTCCATGGACTTGATCGGCGCGGCCTGATGGGCTGGCTTGCGCTGCTGCTGGCGGGCCTTGCGGGCTGGCTGATCTGGACAGGAAGGCTGCAACGCATGAGCGCGAAAGATGGAATGGCGCTGGGCGTGGCGCTGGTCGGCGCGGTGCTGGCGGCCAAGGGCAAGCCGGTGATCGGTGCGCCGCTGTTGATCGGCGCGGCCATGTTCTTCGTAGGACAAGGCAAGCTGCGCGGCAAAGGCAAGACCGCCGCGCCCAAACCCTTGCCGCCACAGGATATTGCGCAGGCCCGCGCCCTGCTGGGGGTGGCGCCCGATGCCGACGCCGACATGATCCGCGCTGCCCATCGTCGCCTGATCGCGTCGGTCCATCCCGACAAGGGCGGGACGGAGGCACTGGCGGCCCAGATCAACGCTGCCCGCGACCTGCTGCTGCGCGATCAGGCGGAAAGGTGACTCACCGTTTCGACCCGACCCTGCTGCGCGACTATGACATGCGCGGCACGGTGGGCGAAACGCTGGACGCCGCCGACGCCTGGGCGCTGGGGCGCAGCTTCGGCACCGTCATCGCGCGGGCAGGGGGATCGCGCATTGCCGTGGGCTATGACGGACGGTTGAGTTCAGTGATGCTCGAAAGCGCGCTGGTCGACGGTCTGTGCGCCAGCGGCATCGACGTGCTGCGCATCGGGCTGGGACCAACCCCTATGCTCTATTATGCCGAAATGGTCGGCCAGGTGGACGGCGCCATTCAGATAACCGGCAGCCATAATCCCGGCGATCAAAATGGCTTCAAGCTGGTGCAGGGCCATGCGCCCTTTTTCGGCGAAGCGATCCAGCAACTGGGCGTCATGGCGGCCGCAGGCGACTGGGACGATGGCTTTGGCCAGAGTCAAAGCATTACGATCATCGACCGCTACGTCGATCGGCTGGTCGAGGATTTTGACGGGTGCGCTTGGCGCATCGGCTGGGACGCGGGCAATGGCGCGGCGGGCCAGGTGGTCGAGAAGCTGGTGCAGCGCCTGCCCGGTGAGCATCATCTGCTCTTCACCCACATAGACGGCAATTTTTCCAACCATCATCCCGATCCTTCCGAAGAAGCGAATCTGGCCGACCTGCGCGCCCTTGTCCTTGCCAAGCAGCTCGATTTCGGTGTGGCTTTCGATGGCGATGGCGACCGGATCGGCGTGATCGACGGGCAGGGCAGGGTGATTGCGGGCGACCAGCTATTGGGCCTGTTCGTGCCGAGCGTGCTGGAAAAACGCCCCGGTGCCGCGATTGTCGCCGATGTAAAGGCCAGCCAGTCGCTGTTCGACGGCATCGCCGCGCTGGGTGGCCGACCCGATATGTGGAAAACCGGCCACAGCCATATCAAGTCCAGAATGAAGCAGATTGGCAGCCCACTAGGGGGCGAGATGACCGGGCATCTCTTCTTCGCCGACGATTATTATGGCTATGACGACGGCCTCTATGCCGCCGTCCGCCTGATCCGCGCCGCCCGGCAGGATCGCAGCATCACGGACCTGCGCAGCGCGATGCCCGACCTTGCCAACACCCCCGAACTGCGCTTTGCGGTGGCGGAGGATCGCAAATTCGCGGTGATCGACGAAGTTCGCGCCCGGCTGCGTGCCAGCGGCGCGGATGTGAATGCGATAGACGGCGTGCGCGTCCGCACAGCTGACGGCTGGTGGCTGCTGCGCGCTTCCAATACTCAGGCGGCCCTGGTCGCCCGCGCCGAATCGCAAGACGGTGCAGGACTGGCCAGACTCATGGCCCAGGTCGACGCACAGCTGCACGATTCGGGGATCAGGCGACCCATTATATGATCGACCGATAAAAAATTTGATATCGCTATCACCGCGCCCTTGGCCTTTCCCTTACGGAAAGCTGTAAACGCGGAGATGATTGCATTTTCTGCAATCACCCCGTCATATTTCGCATTTGCGACAATCGCTGCTGCACCGCAAAAGAAACTCGCCTTTCAGGCATCCTCTCCTAAAACTTCAAGGCCGTCCTTCGGGGCGGCTTTTTTTTGTCTTGTCGCATGGCGGTCCTGCCTCCTGCCGTAGCGTCCGACTGTCACTGACCGTCGCAACCGCCTGTAAATGCGATGAACCGGACAGGCGCGATACTGGAAATTAACCACGATGCTGCTATCCGCGCTGCGCAAAGTCGGCCAGCGCGCGCGGGATAGCGCGCCGGTGCCGGCACGATAGTGTGTAGAGGATCGTCCATGTCGCTTAGCCGTCGCCTTCTTCCCTTCCTGCTGTCAGGCGTGCTGGCGGCCCCGGTCCCGGCGCTGGCGGGCGGCTTCTACCTGCAGGAACAATCGCCCAAGGAAACCGGGCGTGCGCTGTCAGGGGGCGCTGCCGCAGGCGACGATCCATCGACTATCTATTTCAACCCCGCGGCGATGACCCAATTGTCGGGCATCCAGACGTCGGTGGGCGGCATCATCCTGTCGGCGACCGCCCAGCAAAGTAATCGCGGGTCCAGCCGCTCTGTGCCGGGCTTGCCTACATCCGTGCCGGTCACCGGCAATGATGGCGGCAATCCGTTTGCCAAAATCATTCCGATTCCCAGCTTCTACGCCACCGCGCAGGTCAGCGACCGCCTCTGGCTGGGCCTGGGCGTCAACGCGCCGTTCGGGCTGAAGCTGCATTATGACGAAAGCTATTTCGGCCGATACGATTCCCTCCATACCGACCTGAAAACCTATAATGTCCAGCCATCCGCCGCCTACAAGCTGAGCGACAATCTCTCGATCGGCGGCGGCGTTGACGTGCAATATGTCAAGGTGACGCTCACCAACGCCCTGCCGCAACTCTCCCCGCTGCTGGCCGATGGCCATGCCTCGATCGAGGGTGACGATCTCTCGGTCGGTTGGAACGCGGGCCTGTTCTACACCAGCGGCGATACCAATTTCGGCGTCCATTATCGTTCAGGCATGTCCCACAAGCTGAAAGGCGAACAGGAGATTTCGGGGCTTCTGGGACCGCTGGCCGGGGCCAACGGTACTTTCGCCGCCAACGCCCCGCTGGAACTGCCCGATATCGTCACGGTCAGCATGATGCACCGCCTGACGCCGAAGCTGCGGGCGATGCTGACGGCGCGCTGGTATAATTGGTCGGTGTTCAAGGCGATCACGATCAACACCGCGACCGGCACATCGGTCAAGGACATGCACTATCATGACAGCTACAGCGTCAGCGCTGGCGGCGAATATGATGTCAGCGACCGGCTGACCCTGCGCGCCGGCACCATGTTCGACCGCACGCCCACCAATCCGCAATTCCTCACCACCCGCGTCCCCGATGGCGACCGCGTCTGGCTGAGCGGCGGCGCGACCTGGAATATGTCCGCCGCGCTGGCGCTCAACCTCAGCTACGCGCACACCTTCGTGGAAAAAGCGAACATCATCCGGCCGGACCATTATTATCCTGCCCCCGCCACGGTAACCACCACGACGCTGTCGAACGCCAGCGGCAATGCGGATCAATTGGCCGCTTCCCTAACGATCCGGTTTTAACCGTCACCAAACATCCCTATAGCGGCTCCATATTGATGGAGCCGTTCACAGATGTCCGACCATAATCCCGGCCTGCGCCCCTGGCGTGACATTGCCCGCCGCCAGAGCCGCCAGATCATGGTCGGCAATGTCCCGGTCGGTGGTGGTGCGCCGGTCACGGTCCAGACCATGACCAACACGCTCACCCATGACATCAAGGGGACGATCGACCAGATCCGTCGCTGCGAAGAGGCGGGCGTGGACATCATCCGTGTGTCCTGCCCGGACGAGCAATCGACTGCCGCCTTGAAGCAGATCGTCCGTGCCGCCCGCGTGCCGATCGTCGCGGACATTCATTTCCACTATAAGCGCGCACTTGAAGCCGCCGATGCTGGCGCGGCCTGCCTGCGCATCAACCCCGGCAACATCGGATCGTCAGCCCGCGTCAAGGAAGTGGTGGACGCGGCCAAGGCGAATGGTTGCGCGATCCGCATCGGCGTCAACGCCGGCAGTCTGGAACGCGACCTGCTCGAAAAATATGGCGAACCCTGCCCCGAAGCACTGGTCGAAAGCGCGCTCGACCATATCAAGCTGCTCCAGGACCAGGATTTCCACGAATATAAGGTCGCGGTAAAGGCCAGCGACGTGTTCCTCGCTGTCGCCGCTTATATGCAGCTGGCCGACGCGGTCGATTGCCCGCTGCATCTGGGCATTACCGAAGCGGGCGGGCTGATCGGCGGCACGGTGAAGAGCGCGATCGGCATCGGCAATCTGCTTTGGGCCGGGGTGGGCGACACGATCCGCGTTTCGCTGTCCGCCGAACCCGAAGAGGAAGTCCGCGTCGGCTATGAGATCCTCAAATCGCTGGGCATCCGCACTCGCGGGGTGAAGGTCATCTCCTGCCCGTCCTGCGCGCGCCAGGGCTTCGACGTCATCCGTACCGTGCAGGCGCTGGAAGAACGGCTCCAGCATATCCACACGCCGCTCTCGCTCTCTGTCCTTGGCTGCGTCGTCAACGGTCCCGGCGAAGCGCGTGAAACCGACATCGGCCTGACCGGCGGCGGCAATGGCAAGCATATGGTCTATCTGTCGGGTATCACCGACCACACCATTCAGGACGAGAATATGGTCGATCATATCGTCCGGCTGGTCGAGGCCAAGGCAGCGGAGATCGAGGCCGCCAAGGCCGAATCCGACATGACCGACGCGGGTAAGGCGGAAGCAGCGGAATAGGTAGCTTGGAAATTCAGGACCGATATATTATTCAGGTCCTGGAGGCATTTCATGACCTATAGCGGAAAGATGATTGCAGGCGGCAAGGCCGTATTCCCCGCAGAGTTGCGCCGACAACTGGGCTTCAAGGATGGTGACCGGATCGTGTTCGAGCGGCACGGCAGCGGGATTCTGGTGAAAAGCTATGATCAGGTCTTGCGCGAAGTGCAGAGCGATCTGAAAGCATTGATAAAAAAGCCTTTCACCGTCGATGATTTTCTAGCCGAACGCCGCGCCGAAGCGGAACGCGAATGACCGCGGTCATCGATACATCGGCATTGTTGACCATATTGCTGAATGAGCCGGGAGCCGATCAGGTGCGGCCGCATTTGGCGATCGGGCAGATGTCGGTCATCAATCTGTGTGAAACCTACACGAAACTTGTCGAGGCTGGCCTGTCGCGAGACGATGCCGAGCACCAGGTCATGCGCCTGGAACTGCGTATCAGCCCATTCCACGAAGCGCACGCGTTGGAAGCCGCCATGCTTCGTCCGATGACCCGGCATTTGGGATTGTCCCTTGGCGATCGGGCCTGTCTGGCGCTTGCGCGGCTGACTAACCTGCCTGTGATCACCGCTGACCGGGCCTGGACCGCGCTGGACATCGGCATCGACATCCGGCTCATCCGCTGAAAGCCATGCCAGCGCGCTCCAGCTTCCTCATTCCCTTTGCCGTCTGCTGCGTCGGTGTTGCGCTGTTTTCGGTGATGGATGCGGCGATGAAGGGGCTGAGCCTCGCCATCGGTCTCTACAACGCCCTGTTGTGGCGGGCGATCACGGGGACGCTGCTCGGCCTTGGCCTGATGCTCCTCACCCGCCAGCGCTGGCCGGACCGCGCCGTGCTGCGCCTGCACATGCTGCGCGGATCGGTCGTGGCGCTGATGGCCGGGCTGTTCTTCTGGGCGCTGATGCGGATGCCGCTCGCCGAAGCGATAGCCCTGTCCTTCATCGCGCCGCTGATCGCGCTCTATCTCGCCGCCCTGCTGTTGGGCGAAACGATCGGGCGGCAGGCAATAGGTGCGTCTGTGCTGGGGCTGGTCGGCGTCGGCGTGATCCTGTCGGGGCGTTTGCAGGGCCACTATGATCGCGACGCCTTGCTGGGCGCGCTGGCTGTGCTGGCGTCGGCGGTGCTGTTCGCCTGGAACCTCATCCTGCAACGCCAGCAGGCGCAGCGCGCGTCCCCGATCGAGGTCGCCTTCTTCCAGCATCTCGTCATGCTGGGCGTGTTCGCCATCGGCGCGCCCTTCTACGCCCGGCTGCCGGTGCCGTCAGCGATCCCGCTGATCCTGCTGGCGGCGGGTCTGGCCTTCACCTCGCTTGCCGCGCTGGCCTGGGCCTATGCACGGGCTGAAGCGCAGCGGCTGATCCCGGTCGAATATAGCGCCTTCCTCTGGGCGGCGGTGGTCGGCTGGCTGGCCTTTGGCGAGCGGCTGACCCTGACCACAGTGGCGGGCGCAGCCCTTATCATCGCCGCCTGCCTGATAACCGCACGCGGCAAGCGGGCGGCTATCGCCCATGTCGAACCGGGAACCGCCTGAATGACCCTGACCATCCGCCCCGCCACGCCGGACGATCTCAATGCGATCGTGGGCTTTATCCATGCGCTGGCGGCGTATGAAAAGCTGTCCCACGCGGTGAAGGCGGACCCCGCGACGCTGGCCCGCTACCTGTTCGGTCCGCGCCCGATGGCCGAAGTGCTGATCGCGGAAAGTGACGGCGCGGCCATAGGCTTCGCGCTCTTCTTCCACAATTTCTCGACCTTTGAAGGGCGGCCGGGTCTTTATCTGGAGGATCTGTTCGTACTGCCGGACGCGCGTGGCATGGGCGCGGGCAGGGCGTTGCTCGCCCGGCTTGCGCAGATCGCGCTGGATCGCGACTGCGCCCGGCTGGAATGGTCGGTGCTGGACTGGAACGCGCCCGCCATCGCCGTCTATCGCGCCATCGGCGCGCAGCCGATGGACGAATGGACGGTGCAGAGGCTCGACGGCGAAGCGCTCCGCGCGCTCGCCGCCACGGCCCCGATCACCGCTTGAGAGCGTCCTCGACACTGACAAAGATCAGCATGGCGGCAAAGGCGCCCAGCGACAGGGCAACGACGGCAGGGAAATAGTCGGCGATCATGGTGAATTCCTTTCTTGCTTCTTCCTGCCCCGCCGCTGACCCCGCCCGCCATACGGAATGTTACGGATCAGTCGGGACGAGCCGTGGGCGCGCACCCTTGACGCCGACTCCCCGCCCGGCGCATTGTGCGCAAACGGAACATTTGGGGGACACGGGGTTAACATGGCTGTCAGCCGCACAGTGAAGCGCACGCCCGAATGGCGCGAAATGCTCAAGCGCAGCCTGCTCCGCAGCGGCGCGCTGATCGGCGCGATCGCGCTGATGCTGGCGACGCTGTTTCTGGCGCTGGCGCTGCTCAGCTATACACCCAGCGACCCGTCGATGAACACGGTGGCGGGCGATCATGTCGCCAATGTCATGCAGGCACCCGGTGCCTGGACCGCCGATTTCCTGCTCTGGCTGCTGGGCGTGCCCATTGCGCTGATCCTGCCGCTGATGGCGGTCACCGCGCGCCGCCTGTGGGGTGACCAGGATATGAGCGCTTGGAAGGGGCAGTTTGGCCAATGCCTGTTCGGCATCATCCTGATCGGGATTGCGCTGGCCCTGTTCCAGACTAATCCGCTGGTCGGCCTGCCAGCGGGCTGGGGCGGGGTGATCGCGCTGGTGACTGCCAAGGGGATATTGAGCCTGACGGCCCAAGTACCGGTGGCGCAGCCATGGATCACCGGGGCTATCGTGATCATCGCCATGATCGGTGGCCTGGTCGCCTGCTATCGCAGCCTGGCATTGGAAAAGCCGATTCTTGCGCTGCGCCGCCCGGCCCTTCCCAAACTCAGCCTGCCCAAGCCCAGCCTTGGCTTTGCGGGCAGCAGTGCGGCGGATGAGGAAGAGGAAGAAGAGGTCGGCGAACGGGTCATCGCCCCGCGCAGGACCGTGTCCAACGAACCCAAGCCGCCGATCACCATCCAGACGCCCAAGCCTGCGCCCGCCCAGCGGCCCATGGCCCCGGTCAGTCAGGATGATCTGTTTGGCCATAGCTCGCTGCCATCGCCCGACCTGCTCAACCCGGTTCCCGCCAGCCAGGGCGGCAAGATCGACAAGGCGGCGCTGGAGCGCAACGCCCGGCTGCTCGAATCCGTCCTCGACGACTTCCATGTGAAGGGCAATATCGTCGAAGTCCGTCCCGGCCCGGTCGTCACCATGTATGAACTGGAACCAGCGCCGGGCATCAAGGCCAGCCGGGTGATCGCGCTGGCGGACGATATCGCCCGCAACATGTCGGCGCTGTCGGCCCGTGTTGCGACGATTCCGGGCCGCACCGTCATCGGCATCGAACTGCCCAATGCCCATCGCGAAGGCGTGTCCTTCCGCGAACTCATCACCAGCGAGCAATTTGGTGGCGAAGGGACGCTGCCGATCATTCTGGGCAAGAATATTTCCGGCGAACCGATCATCGCCGACTTGGCCCCCATGCCCCATCTGCTGATTGCGGGCACCACCGGGTCGGGCAAGTCGGTCGGCCTTAACGCCATGATCCTGTCCCTGCTCTACCGCATGACGCCGGACCAACTGCGCCTGATCATGATTGATCCCAAGATGCTGGAACTGTCGACCTATGACGACATCCCGCATCTCCTCTCCCCGGTCGTCACCGAACCGCAAAAGGCGATCCGCGCGCTCAAATGGGCGGTCGAGCAGATGGAGGATCGCTATCGCATGATGGCGTCCATCTCGGTCCGCAACCTTGCCAATTACAACGAAAAGGTCCGCGCCGCCAAAGCGAAGGGCAAGCCCTTGGGCCGCCGTGTCCAGACCGGCTATGACCCTGAAAATGGCAAACCCATCTATGAGGAAGAACAGCTCGATTTCCAGCCGCTGCCGCAGATCGTGGTGGTGGTGGACGAGCTGGCCGACCTGATGATGACGGCGGGCAAGGAAGTCGAATTCCTGATCCAGCGCCTCGCGCAAAAGGCGCGCGCCGCCGGCATCCACCTGATCCTCGCGACCCAGCGCCCCTCGGTCGACGTCATCACCGGCGTCATCAAGGCGAACCTGCCGACGCGGATCAGCTTCTTTGTCACCAGCAAGATCGACAGCCGCACCATCCTGGGCGAGCAAGGTGCCGAACAATTGCTGGGCAAGGGCGACATGCTCTACATGCACGGCGGCAAGGGGCTGATGCGCGTCCATGGGCCGTTCGTGTCGGACGATGAAGTCCGCGTCGTCGCCGACCATTGGCGCGCGCAGGGCCAGCCCGACTATATCCAGGCCGTCACGGAAGAACCCGAAGAAGGCAGCTTCGCCCTCGACGGCGTGGACCTTGGCGACGACAGCCCCGACGCGCAGCTGTTCCGCAAGGCGTGCCAGCTGGTGTTCGAGAACCAGAAGGCCTCGACCAGCTGGCTGCAACGGCAATTGCGGGTAGGCTATAACAGCGCCGCGCGCCTGATCGAGAAAATGGAGGAAGAAGGGCTGGTCGGCCCCCCCAACCATGTCGGTCGCCGCGAAGTGCTGCGCGATGAGAATGGCAATCCGCTATAGCCTGACGGGGGGCGTGGCTGAACGGCAGGGAACGGGCGGGTTCACAGGTCGTTCAATCGCTTCATCCTACACCGCATCCGTAACAACCGGAGAGTTTTCCATGAAGCGCATCAGTCTCGCGCTGGCCATCGCGCCTTTCGTTCTTGCCGTCCCGCTCGCCGCGCCGTTGCTGGCGCAGCAGGGCCAGTCTGAACTCAGCCGGGTCAATGCCTATATCCGTGCCGTCACCAGCATGACCGCCGACTTCAGCCAGACCGACCGCAACGGACAGACACTGACCGGACAGCTTACACTTAAACAGCCAGGCAAGATCCGCTTTCAATATCAAAAAGGCGTGCCGATGCTGATCGTGGGCGATGGCAAGGCGCTGACCGTAATCGATTATGAGGTGCGCCAGGTACAGCGCTGGCCGATCGGCAATTCACCGCTCGGAGCGTTGCTCGATCCGAACAAGGATTTGTCGAAATATGGCAAGGTCGTCCCAACCGGCGACCCCTCGATCCTGAGCGTGCAGGCGCGCGATCCCAAGCGGCCTGAATATGGCACCATCACCATGATTTTCCGCCGCGACGCCGCCAGCCCGGCGGGCCTGCAACTCTATGGCTGGGTCGCGCTGGATTCGCAGAATAACCGCACCGCCATCCGCCTGTCCAACCAGCGCTATGGCGTTCCGATCGCCGATTCCGCCTTCCGCTGGACCGATCCCAGGCCAAAGGGACGCTCGGCGGGCGGCTGAAACGAGCGCCCCGCGCGATGGACGGAAAAACTTGCCGTTCCGTTCATCTGCCGCTCATATCCGGGGCGCTATCTAGAACTCCACGGCGAGAGGCCAACCGGGATTTCCCCCCTGTTACCCGGCACAGTCCTCCCGTCGCAAAGCGCTTCAAGGGCGCGATCGAGACCCCCGTTCCATGCCCCCGGAGCGGGGGTCTTACTTTGTGGGCAGTGCGCGCAGCCGTCTTGCATGGCGCGGATTAGCCTCCTAGTGCGACACCATGGCCGACACTCTTTCCATCGCATCCTGGAACATCAACAGCGTCCGCGCGCGCATCGACATTGTCGAACAATTCCTGACCCAAGAAGCGCCGGACATATTGTGCCTTCAGGAAACCAAGGTGGTGAACGAGACCTTCCCCGCCGATATGTTCCGCCGTCTGGGCTATGTTCATCAGGTGCTGAACGGCCAGAAAATGCACCATGGCGTCGCGATCATGAGCCGGGTGCCGATACATGAGGATGACCGGCTCGACTGGCAGGCCAATGGCGAGGCACGCCATGTCGGCGTCCGTCTCGACAATGGGGTGCGGATCGAAAATGTCTATGTCCCCGCCGGGGGCGACATTGCCGATCGGGAGCAAAATCCCAAATTCGGCCAGAAGCTCGATTTTATTGAACGCATGATTCAATGGTCGTCGGCGCTGGATAACAAGCCGACCATCCTGACCGGCGATTTCAACATCGCGCCGCTGGAATGCGACGTCTGGAGCCACAAGCAATTGCTCAACGTTGTCAGCCACACGCCGGTCGAATGTGAAATCCTCGCTCGCTTGCAGGCATCGAACGACTGGGTCGATATCGGCCGCCATTTCCACCCTGCACCAGCGCGACTCTACACCTGGTGGAGCTATCGCGCCAAGGATTGGGCCGAATCGGATCGCGGTCGCCGGCTCGACCATATGTGGATGACCCGCGACGTCGCCGAAAAGGCGGTTGCCCACCGTGTCGTCGAACCGGCGCGCAACTGGGGCAAGCCGTCCGACCATATCCCCATCATCACCGAATTCGCCTTCTGATGGGCAGGCGAGCGATCGGGCGCGACGCGGCGCGGGCGATCGACGCGCTGCGCCGCGGCTGGGCGGTGCGGGTGTCGGCTGCCGATGGCGCGCTGCGGCTGATGGCGGTGGAGGGGGCGGACGCGGTAACGCTGGCCGACTTCGATCCTGCGGGCAAAGCCGACATATTAATCTCCGCTGCGCGCGGCCAGACGCTCAAACTCGCCAACCAGATCGCCGCGGCTGATCCCGACATGCCGGTGCTGATCGCCCGCGCGCCCTGGATCGACGCCGATGTGGCGACCGCCATCTCAGACCCGGTGCTGGACCTCGCCTCCCCGCTTAAGGGCCCATTTCAGGCCCGCGCGCTCACGGCCCCCCTCGCTGCCAAGGCCGCGCTGCGCCTTGCCCGCCTCGCCGGTATCCTTCCCGCCTATTTCGCGCTGGACGGCGAGGGCGACAGGGATGTCGATGTCAGCGCCGAAGCGATCGACGCCTATGATGATGCCGTCCACCTTGCCATCGCCTCCCGCGCCAGCCTGCCGGTGTCGGCCAGCGAAAGCGCGGAAATCATTGCCTTCCGCAGCCCCGATGAACCGCGCGAACATGTCGCACTCATTGTCGGGAAGCGGGACTCCTCACCCCCCGTCGTCCGCCTGCACAGCGAATGCCTGACCGGCGATGTGCTGGGCAGCCTGAAATGCGACTGCGGCCCGCAACTGCACGAAGCGCTCCACCAGATCGCCGACGCACCCTGGGGCGTGCTGCTCTATCTGCGGCAGGAAGGGCGCGGCATTGGCCTCGTCAACAAATTGCGCGCCTATGCGATGCAGGATCAGGGCTTCGACACCGTGGACGCCAATGTCCGGCTTGGCTTTGCCATCGACGCGCGCGATTTTTCGGTCGCGGCGCGGATGCTGGACCTGATCGGGGTGCGCAGCGTGCGGCTGCTGACCAATAATCCGCAAAAGGTGGCGGGGCTGGAGGCGGCGGGGATCAGCGTGGCCGAACGGCTGCCGATCATCCTGCCGACCAACCCGCATAACGAACGCTATCTCGCCACCAAGCGCGACCGGACCGGCCACCAGCTATGAGCCTGATCCGCGTCGATAGCGGCGCGGGTCGCCTGAGCTTTGGTGCGACCAGCATGGCCTGCACCATCGGTCGGAGCGGTGCCTGCGTGGCGAGCGACAAGTGCGAGGGCGACGGCTGCACCCCGCTGGGCGTCTGGCCGCTTCGGGGCATGTTGCTGCGACCGGGCAAGGTCGATCCGGCGGGGCTGCGTTTGCCCTGGCGCTGGGTGCGGGCGGGCGATGGGTGGTCGGATGATCCGGCTGATCCCGCCTATAATCGCCCGGTCCGCCTGCCGCGTTGTTTCTCTGCCGAAAGCCTGATCCGCGCCGACGACGCCTATGATGTGATCGTCATCCTCGGCCATAACGACCGGCCGCCGGTGCCGGGGCAGGGCAGTGCGATCTTCTTCCACCTGTCGGAAGGCCGGTCGACCGCAGGCTGTGTCGCGGTGGAGCGCACGGACATGTTGCAACTGCTACCGCTGCTGCAACCGGGCGACGCGATGGAGATTGTTTGATATCGCGCCGGTCACCTTAACCGTCAGCCAGTTCGCTTGAGAAGCGGAGGCGGTAACCGATCCCCAGCTCGTTGCCGATAATCTGCGGACGCTGCGGATCATCCTCAAGCTTTTGCCGCAAGGTGCGGATGAGGACGCGCAGATATTCGACATGATGCTCATGTTCCTTGGGCCAGACCTCCTTCATGATCTGGCCATGGGTGATCACACGGCCAGGAAATTGTGCGAGCTGGGCCAGCACCGCATATTCCTTGGGGGTCAGATGCACCTCCTGCCCGGCCTTCCTGACCACCCGGTTGAGCAGATCAATCTCGACATTGCCCGCACGCACTGAAGGGACGCCGCCGCCTTTGGTCATGCGGTTGCGCAGCGCCACGCGAACCCGCGCCAGAAGTTCGTCCGTGTCAAAGGGCTTGGTCAGATAATCGTCCGCGCCCAGATCGAGCGCCGCGACCTTCTCTTCGGTGGCGTCCCGCGCTGACACGATGATCAGTGTCGTATCGCTTTTCTGCTTGAACAAAGGCACCAGTTCCAGTCCGTCGCGATCGGGCAGGCCCAGGTCGAGCAGGCTGATATCCGGCCGCTCGGTCCGCAATTTTTCCAGCGCGTCGCGCGCATTTTCCGCCTCGACGGTCGCATAATTGGCGCGGCTCAGCGCCGCGTTGATCAGCCTGCGGATCTGCGGTTCGTCATCTATGATAAGAACCTTGTGGCGGATGGTCATGACAGTGGCTCGCCGGGAAAATCGCTGATGATGAGATGTTCGGGTATGCGCAATGTGAAGCAGGCACCGCGCGGTTCGCTGTTGGTCGAGGCATCGACGCCCAGGCCCATCGCTTCTGCAAAACCCTTGACGATGGCGAGGCCAAGTCCCGTGCCATGCTTGACCCGGTCCGATCCTTCCAGGCGCGTGAACGTATCAAACACCTTCTTTTCCGCGCCGACCGGGATACCCGGTCCCTCGTCGATGACGGATAGCAGGATGGCATCGGCGACCCGCTTGCCGCTGATCGTGACCGGGGTGTCCGGCTCACCATAGCGGCCCGCATTGTCGAGCAGGTTGATCAGGCAGTGGTGCAGCAGGACCGGATCGACGCGCACCAGCGGAATGTCCGAAGGAATGTCGACCCTGATCTCATGGCCGACAAGTGATTGGCGCGTGTCTCCGATGGCACTGGCCACCGCGTCGAACAGGTCGGTCGGCTCGATCTTCATCGGCAGGGCGCCGGCTTCTACCCTGGCCATGTCCAGCAGGTTGGCGACGAACCGGTTGAGGCGCTGCGCTTCACCCTCGATCGTGTCGAGCAGCGCCGATGGTTGCTTTCTTCGCAATTCCTGCGCCGCAGACCTGATCGTCGTCAGTGGTGTGCGCAGGTCGTGGCTGACGGATGACAGCAACGCGGATCGCAAACGGTCGCGTTCGTGAATCTGCCGCGCGCCCTGCATCTCTTCCTCCAGCGCCATGCGATCGAGCGCAATCGCTGCCTGATCGAGAAGGCTCATGAGCAGGGGCGTCTGATCCGATCGCAGCGGTTCCCCCGCATCGTCGCGCGCCATCCCCAGCACGCCCAGCACGCCGCGCTGGGTGCGCAGCGGATGGAACAGCCAGTCGGACGCGGTCAGCGTCGATGATCCCCGGCCCGCTGGCTGGGCATTGTTCATCGCCCATTGCGCTGCGGCCCGCTCGATTTCCTGAAGTCTGTCGTCCGGCGGGTAGGCGGCGCGCAGCGCGGGGCCGGAATCGGACGGCAGCAGCATGACCGTGCGAACGTCAAGCAGCCGCGCAATCTCCGCGCAGATCGCCTGGATCAGATCATCCTGGCTGGCTGCGGAGGTCAGCTGTCGGGAGAAACCGGCAAGCGCCGCATTCTGGCGCGCGCTGGATTGGGCAAGATCGGCTTGCCCGCGCACCCGCGCGGCAAACTGGCTGGTGACGATCGCAACGCCCAGCAGCACGAGGATGGAGATGACATTTTCCGGGTTGCTGACGGTCAACGTGCCGGTCGGCGGCAGGAAGAAGAAGTTATAGGCAAGGCTCGATACCAGCCCGGCAAACAGCCCGGCGCGCAGGCCGTAGGTTGCTGCGGCGAACATGACCGGGACCAGATACAGCAAGGCGATATTGCCAAGGTCGATGACCTCCAGCAGCAGGCGGCCAACCGCCGTCATCGCGGCGATCGTCAGCGCCGACCAGAGATAGTCGGTCGGCTTGCCCCATGCCATGCGGGTGGAATGCCGGATGCGCGGCGGCGCAAGATCGTCGTCGGATGGAAGGACGTGGACCGCCACCGACCCGATATCGCGGACAAGCCGGTCGACCACGGATCCGTGGCGCAGCTCGAACCACCAGGATCGGCTCGATTTGCCGATGACAATCTGGGTCGCGTGCGCATCGGCGGCGAAGCTCCGCAGACCCTCGACAACATTTTCCGCCGGAATGCTGGCTGTCGCCGCGCCCAGTCGCGATGCCAGCGCCAGCGTATCGGCCAGCGCCTTGCGCTCCTCGTCGGAAAAGGCCTGCGCGCGCCGGGTTTCGATATGCACTGCGGTCCAGGGCGCCTTGAGCGCATCGGCGAGGCGTTTGGCAGCGCGGACCAGACCCGGCGCGCTCGGTTGCTCGCTGACGGCGACCACGACGCGCTCGCCCACCGCGAAGCTGCCCGCCAGCGCGTGGGCGCGGACATAATCGAGCATCTGCGTATCGATCGCCTGCGCGGCACGGCGCAGCGCCAGTTCCCGCAGGGCGGTCAGGTTGGACTTGGAGAAAAAATGGGAGAGCGCCCGCGTCGCCTCTGCCGGGATATAGACCTTGCCTTCCTTGAGCCGTTCGATCAGCTCGTCCGGCAATATGTCGACGACCTCGATCTCCGCGGTTTCCAGAATGGAATCGGGCACGGTTTCGCGCACGCGCACATGGGTGAAGGATGCGACGACGTCGTTCAGGCTCTCTATGTGCTGGATATTGATCGTAGAATAGACGTCGATACCGGCGTCGAGCAGTTCCTCGACGTCCTGATAGCGTTTGGGGTGACGGCTCCCCGGTGCATTGCTGTGCGCCAGTTCATCGACCAGGGCGAGCTTTGGCTGCCGTTCGAGGATGGCATCCAGATCCATTTCGCCAAGGCTGATCCCCCCATGGTCGATCTGCCGCCTTGGTATCACTTCATGACCCGCGATCAGCGCTTCGGTCTCGCGTCGGCCATGCGTCTCGACAACGCCAACCACGACATCGACGCCGGACTTGAGCCGCCGCATCCCGTCGCTGAGCATCTCGTAAGTCTTGCCGACGCCAGGCGCCGCGCCGAGGAACAGCTTGAGACGGCCGCGTCCTTCCTGCGCGGCTGCGCGCAGGAAGGACTCTGGCGAAGGGCGTTTGTCGGTGTCGTTCACTGTGCTGTTGTAGCGCTGATCCGGTCCAGTCGTCGATTAAGATCGAGAATGTTGACGCTGGGATCGCCCAGGAAGCCCAGGAACGGCGTCCTGATCGTGTCCTGCACCAGGGCGCGAACGCGCGCCGCGGGCAGGCCGCGAACGGCGGCGACACGCGCAACTTGATAAAAAGCCGCCTCAGGCGAGATGTCAGGATCAAGGCCTGAGGCGGAGGCTGTCACCAGGTCGGACGGAACAGGGAGACCGGGGGACATTTGCTGAAATTTGGCGACATCGGCTTTCGTACGATCGACCAGCGCCTGGCTCGTCGAACCGAAATTGGAGCCTGATGAGGCAAGGCCATCATAGCCCTTGCCAGCGGCAGACGGGCGCGGCGAGAAATAGCGCGGATCGGCAAAGCCCTGGCCGATGAGCGATGAGCCGACGAGCTTGCCCTGTTCCTCGATCAGGCTGCCATTGGCCTGATGCGGGAAGAGGGCTTGGCCGATGCCCGTCATCGTCAGCGGATAGACGATGCCGAGCAGAAGCGCGAAGAGGATGGTCAGCACGATCGCTGGCCGGAGAGAGGTGAGGAAGTCCTTGCCCATGATGCTTTCCTTCAGGCCCGATGATGTCAGGCGAGGCCAAGGCCGCTGACGGCCAGGTCGATGAGTTTGATGCCGACGAACGGCGACAGGAGGCCGCCCAGCCCGTAGATGGCGAGGTTGCGTGCCAGCAGCGGCCCGGCACCGATGGGCCGGTAGGTCACACCCTTCAACGCCAGCGGCACGAGCAGCGGAATGATCAGCGCGTTGAAGATGATCGCCGACAGGATCGCGCTCTGCGGTGTCGCAAGCTTCATGACGTTGAGAATGCCCAGGCCCGGATAAAGCACCACGAACATGGCCGGAATGATCGCGAAATATTTGGCGACGTCATTGGCGACCGAGAAGGTGGTGAGCGCGCCACGGGTCATCAGCAGCTGCTTGCCAAGCCCCACTATTTCGATGAGCTTGGTCGGATCACTGTCCAGATCGACCATATTGCCCGCTTCCCGCGCTGCCTGGGTGCCGGTATTCATCGCGACACCGACATCCGCCTGGGCGAGCGCTGGCGCGTCATTGGTGCCGTCGCCGCACATCGCGACCAGGCGTCCGCCCTCCTGTTCCTTGCGGATCAGCGCCAGCTTGTCCTCTGGCGTCGCCTGGGCAAGAAAGTCATCGACGCCAGCTTCGGCGGCGATCGACGCGGCGGTCAGGGGATTGTCGCCAGTGATCATGACCGTGCGGATGCCCATGACGCGCAGTTCGCCGAAACGTTCGCGGATGCCCGCCTTGACGATGTCCTTCAGGAATATCGCGCCCAGCAGCTTGCCGTCCTTGGCAACCGCCAGCGGCGTGCCGCCCGCGCGCGCAATCTCGTCGGTGATGCGGCGCAGTTCCTGCGTCGCCGGTTCCTTGTCCAGGCCGGGATTGGCGCGAAGGATGGAATCGACCGCGCCCTTCTGGATCACGCTGCCGCCGACCTTCACGCCGGATATCCGCGTCTGCGCCGTAAACGGGATCACCTCCGCGCCGTCGGGCAGAACCTGCGCCGATTGGCCGAACTTGTCACGGGCGAGCAGGGCGATGGAACGACCTTCCGGCGTCTCGTCGGCCAGGCTGGCGAGCAGGGCGGCCTCTGCGAGCGCTGCCTGGCTTGCCCCGCCGACCGGACGGAACTCGGTCGCCTGCCGATCGCCGACCGTGATGGTGCCGGTCTTGTCGAGCAGCAGCACATCAATGTCGCCTGCGGCCTCGACGGCACGGCCGGACTTGGCGAGGACGTTGAAGCGCACGAGCCGGTCCATGCCGGCTATGCCGATCGCAGACAGCAAAGCGGCGATCGTCGTCGGGATAAGGGTGATTAGCAACGCGGCCAGTATCGCGACCGGAATAGACCCGCCAGCATAGCTTGCAAAGCCGGGGATAGTGCCAACAGCGATCAGGAAGATTATGGTCAGGCCCACCAGCAATATGGTGAGAGCAATCTCGTTGGGCGTTTTCTGCCGCTCGGCCCCTTCGACCAGGGCGATCATCCGATCAAGGAAACCCTGGCCGGGGTTCACGGTGACACGGACGCGAATCTCGTCCGAAATGACGCGCGTGCCCGCCGTGACCGCCGACCGGTCGCCACCGGCCTCGCGGATCACAGGCGCGCTTTCGCCGGTAATGGCCGCTTCGTTGACTGACGCGACGCCTGACACGACCTCGCCATCGGCCGGGATCAGGTCGCCCGTTTCCACCAGGACGATGTCGCCCATGCGGAGCGCGCTCGCCGGCACATTTTCGCTCTCGCGACCGTCGCCTTTCAGGCGCTTGGCGGTCAGGTCGGCTTTGGTCGCGCGCAGCGACACAGCCTGCGCCTTGCCACGCCCCTCTGCGATGGCTTCGGCAAAGGTGCCGAACAACACCGTCAGCCACAGCCAGATGACCAGCTGCAGTTTGAAGCCGACCGTCAGCCCGTCCTGCCCGACAGCTAAAAGGACGGTCAGAAGAACAGCCACCGCCGCGGTCGTGAACATCACCGGATTGCGGATCAGTTTTTTGGGATTGAGCTTGCGGAATGCATCGCCGATCGCCGGAACGATCAGGTCTGCGGTGAAGAGCGATTTGGACGCTGTGCGTGCCATTTTGATGCTCCGATCAGAAAAGCTGGCCGCGGATCATCGCAAGATGATCGGCAATGGGACCAAGCGCGAGGCTGGGCAGAAAGGTGAGGCCGCCCACGATCAGCACGATGCCGATCAGGAGGCCGGTCCAGAGCGGTCCGGTGGTCGGGAAGCTGCCCGCTGTCGCCGGTGTATATTTTTTCGCCGCAAGGCTGCCTGCGATCGCCAGCATCGGGATGATCACGAAGAAACGGCCAAGCCACATCGCGATGCCGAGCAGCCCATTATAGAAGGGCGTGTTGGCGGTAAGACCCGCAAAGGCCGACCCGTTATTCCCGACGGCGCTGGTAAAGGCGTAAAGTATCTCCGAGAAGCCGTGCGGCCCCTTGTTGAGCGGTCCGGCAAGTCCGGCATCCATGACCGAGGCGATAGCGGTAAAGCCAAGAATTATGAGCGGCAGAACGGCAATGGCCAGCACCGCCAGTTTCACTTCGCGGCTCTCGATTTTCTTGCCGACATTTTCCGGCGTCCGGCCAACCGTCAGGCCAGCGACGAACACGGCCAGGATGGCGAAAAGCAGGAAGCCGTAGATACCGGCACCGACGCCACCGACGACGACTTCGCCCAGCTGGATGTTGAACAGCGGAATCATGCCGCCCAGCGCCGTGAAGCTGTCATGCATCG
This sequence comes from Sphingobium sp., assembly GCA_023266575.1. GTDB lineage: Bacteria > Pseudomonadota > Alphaproteobacteria > Sphingomonadales > Sphingomonadaceae > Sphingobium. The sequence goes on along the minus strand of JAHFPV010000025.1, from coordinate 1,859 downwards.
CATTGACCGCGCCGCAACTGGCCGCTGTGGTGACGACGGAGAAGAGTGCCGAAGCGGCGATGCCGAAACGGACCTCCTTGCCCTCCATATTGCCGCCCGGAACACCCAGGCCGTGCAGGATCGGATTACCGGCGGCTTCCTGTGCATAGACGATCGTCACGCCGATCAGGAAGATGGTGAGCATCGCGGCGAGGATTGCCCAACCCTGGCGGGTGTTGCCGACCGCCTTGCCAAAGGTCCAGGTCAGGCCGAAGCCGATCAGGAAAATCGACACCATCTGCACGAAATTGGTGAGCGCGGTCGGGTTCTCGAACGGGTGGGCGGAATTCGCGTTGAAGAAGCCGCCACCATTGGTGCCGAGCATCTTGATCGCTTCCTGGCTGGCGACCGGGCCAAGCGCGAGTGTCTGCTTCACGCCTTCCAGGGTCGTCACATCGACCGAACCGGCCAATGTTTGCGGCACACCGCTGGCGATCAGGAACAGCGTATAGACGATGCAGAACGGCAGCAGCAGATAGAGCGTCACCCGCGTCATATCGGCCCAGAAATTGCCGATACCCGCCGCGCTGCGCCGCGCGAATCCGCGAAAAAAGGCAAAGGCGAGCGCGATACCGGTCGCGGCCGACAGGAAATTGTGGATGGTCAGGCCAAGCATCTGGCTGAGGTTCGACATGGTCGATTCGCCGCCATAGCTTTGCCAGTTGGTGTTGGTGGTGAAGCTGACCGCGGTGTTGAACGAGAGATGTTCGCTCAACCCGGCATATCCAAGCGGATTGAGCGGAAGCCCCGCTTGCAACCGCAATATGGCGTAGGTCAGCAGCAGCAGCGCGGCATTGAAGATCAGCATATGGACGGCGTAGCGCCGCCAGCTCTGATCCTCGTTCGGATCGATGGCCGACAATTTGTAAAAGCCACGCTCGACCGGGCCGAGTATGGCATGAAGCGGTGTGGGGCGTCCCTCATACAGAGCGAACAGCCAAAGGCCGACCGGCTTGGTCAGCGCCAGCAAAATGCCCACAAAGGCCGCGATCAGCAGCCATCCCTGGAATGTCATGAGAGCTTCCTTTGTCTAGAAGCGTTCGGGCCGCACGAGTACGGCGACCAGATAAAGAAGGAGGCCAAGGGCGGTGATTGCCGCGAGCCAGAGATCAATGGTCATTGTCCGGCCACCCTCACGCATTGTCGCACAGGGCGACATAGCCAAGGCTAGCGCCGAGCAGAGCGAGGATGAGGCCGATCCAGAGGATGTCCTGCATGGGTTGTCTCCCACAGTGCTCGCGCGAAGGAGGCCGCATGAGTCATCTGCAGTCGCCTAGATATTGCAGGGCGTCGTTGGAATTCGAGACGGAGGATATCGCAAGCGCATAGTATTTGCGTATGGAAGGGCACAGCGCACCGACCATGACCGGACGTGAGGTTTTGTATGATCGCCGCTGATGGCGCAGATGAGCGATCTTTGAGGGATAAATGATTTTGATCTTAAAAAATCTCGTTGCGATACTGCTTGCAAGTCTGAATTTAACTCATGTTTTCCCACTAAAAGTACAAATCAATAAAATCTCGTTTGGAAAATATTGTACAGATAGTGGGTTTTCGGTTGCACGGTTCAGCCCTTGGCCGCCTAACGACATATTGCGAAACCCAGTAACGGTTGCGTATTTTTTTTGATGCACAACGCTTATGTGGGATATGAATCACTACTTGGGTGACGACGAAAGTGTCACAGCGTTTGAGCAATGTGATCTGCCCCCCGCTGAGTGGCCCAGAGACTATGATAGTCTGGACCATGAAGGGGACATTGAATGCCGAGCAAGAAGCACAAGCCAGAAGAGATCATCGGCAAGCTGCGTGAGGTTGAG